>NZ_CP075566.1:2900000-4100000 GCF_018502625.1 Pseudomonas hormoni | reverse complement strand
AGGTGCTGTCGCTCGCCTGCAACGCGCTGCTCAGTTCGGTGGCACTGACACTGCCATCGCTGTCCGCATCGAGCTGGCTGAACAGCTCTTCGCTGGACACCTGTTGAGGTGGCGGCGGTGGCGGGGCGAGACTGGCGGCGAGTTCGTCCTTGCTGACGACGCCATCTTCGTTCTTGTCCAGGGCCGAGAAGATTTCCGTGCTGTCAGCGCTGCTGCCGGCGCTGGTCAGACCGTTACTCAGTTCGTCGCCGCTGATGGCACCGTCGCCATCGGCGTCCAGAGCGCTGATCAGCGCGTCGGCCAGTTTGGTGTCCGATGCCTGATCACGCGGAGGTGGAGGAGGCGTCATCGCTGCCATTTCTTCGCTGCTCAGGCTGCCGCTGTCGTCACTGTCCAGGTCGGCGAAATCTTTGCTCAGACTGACCAGCAAACCGTCATCGGATTTCTGCGACAGGGCGCTTTTGAGCTCGTCCTGATCCACCGAACCATCGCTGTTGGTGTCGAGTCTGGAGAGCAGTTCTTTCTGGAATTGCTGGCTACGGGCATTGCTGGTGGTGGTGCTGGCGGTGCTGTTATAGCTCGTGTAGTTGCTGACGCTACCGATCATTGGGCTCACTCCCTGGAATGGAAAGCCGGCGGGTGCACCGGCTTATGCAGCCTCAAGGAGCAAGTTGTCGTGGGTATGTGGGGTTTGTACCGAGTGGTACACATGCCGCTAATGTAGGAGCGGGCGGCGCGCCGGTCCGACTTGCCCGCGAAGAGGTCGTCACATTCAATATCAACTCTGGCTGACTTACCGCTTTCGCGAGCAAGCTTTGCTCCTACAGGGGACTTGTGTGGGGCTCAGGTGCGGGGCAACCAGATGACGGCGGTCAAACCACCACCGGGCGTCTCTTCCAGATTCAATTGTCCCCCCAACCGTTCAGCCGCTTCACGGGCAATGGTCATACCCAACCCGACACCGCCGGAGTTGCGATTGCGCGAACCTTCCAGACGAAAGAAAGGTTCAAACACGACTTCGCGTTTATCCGCCGCAATCCCCGGTCCGTGGTCGATCACCCGAATCACCAGGTGTTCGCGATTGTCTTCAAGCGCGATCTGCGCCTGTCCGGCATAGCGCAGGGCGTTATCCAGCAAGTTGTTGATGCATGAACGCAGCGCCATCGGCTGAACCTGCAACGGTGCGCAGTGGCCGGTGGCCTGGACATCAGAACCCTGGTCCTGGGCATTTTCACTCAAGGATTCGACCAGCGCTTGCACGTCCATCCATTGCGGGGCCTCGCTGGTGCGCTGCTCGTGCAGGTAGGTGAGGGTGGCGTCGAGCATGCTGATCATGTCGTCCAGATCCTGGCGCATCTGACCTTGCAGCTTGTTGTCGTCGATCTGCTCCAGCCGCAGCTTGAGCCGGGACAACGGCGTGCGCAGGTCGTGGGAGACCGCGCCGAGCATCCGCGAACGCTGCTGCATTTGTTCGATGATGCGCTTTTGCATCAAGTTGAAGGTGTAGGCCGCTTGCCGGGCTTCCCGTGGGCCGGACTCGTCCAGCGGTGGGCTGTCGAGGTTTTCGCTCAGGCGCTCGGCGGCGTCACTCAAGCGCTGGATCGGCCGGCTCAGCAGTTTTGCGCCGTACCAGGCTGCGATGATCAGTGAGATCAACTGGAACGTCAGCGGCACCAACGGCCCACCGAACCAGGGCCGTGGTGGCCGGTTTTCGAACCGCGGGTCCATCGGCGGACGTTGCCCTTCCAGACCCTGGAAGAACTCGGGCGGCGGAGGCGGGGGAGGTGGACCGTAATGATGAAACCAGGCAAACGCGAGCAGATGCGCCAGGATGATCGCCACCAGCAGCACGCCAAACAGGCGGCCGAACAGCGTATCGAAGCGCGCACGCATCAGCCGATGTCTCGGGCGTCGAACAGGTAACCCTCACCGCGAACCGTCTTGATCAACTGCGGGGCTTTCGGGTCGTCACCGAGTTTCTGGCGCAGACGCGAGACCAGCAAATCGATGCTGCGATCAAAGGCTTCGATCGAGCGACCGCGCGCCGCATCCAGCAATTGTTCGCGGCTGAGCACTCGGCGCGGACGTTCGATGAACACCCACAGCAAGCGGAATTCGGCGTTGGACAGCGGAACCACCAAGCCATCTGACGCGATCAATTGGCGCAGCACGCTGTTCAGACGCCAGCTGTCGAAGCGAATGTTCGCACGCTGTTCGGTGCGGTCGTCGCGCACCCGCCGCAGAATGGTCTGAATCCGCGCGACCAGTTCTCGCGGTTCGAACGGCTTGGCCATGTAGTCGTCGGCGCCCAGTTCCAGGCCGATGATCCGGTCGGTGGGTTCGCAGCGCGCGGTGAGCATCAGGATCGGAATGTCCGATTCGGCGCGCAGCCAGCGGCATAGCGACAGACCGTCTTCACCGGGTAGCATCAGGTCAAGCACCACCACGTCGAAATGCTCGGCTTGCAGCGCCAGACGCATGGCGGCGCCATCGGTGACGCCGCTGGCGTGGATGTTGAACCGGGCCAGGTAATCGATCATCAGCTCGCGGATCGGGACATCATCGTCGACGATGAGCGCGCGAATGCTCCAGCGCTTGTCGTCGCCGGGCACTTTTTGATCGTCGTTCAAGGGGGCTTGGGTGCTGTGCATGCGTGCGTTCATCTGCCAGGTAGGCTGCCAACCACAAAGATAGGCTGCGAGGTTGTGGCTTCAGCATAGGCGTCCGGCCCGGAGGCGGGAAGTGCTGTAAGGACGTGTTGCGGCTGCCGAGAGTAGCGGGCAAGGGTGTTGCAGGCGTGTCGTGTGTGTATCGGTCTCGACACAATCGGCGAAAGGGCTAGTCTTGGCTGAGCGCCGACGACGAATTACCGATCATCGGGTCCCGCAGCCGCGCAGGTTCCGCTACAATGCGCGCCGATTTCGTCCTGCCTGAGAGCCCGCACATGTCCGTCTGCCAGACTCCTATCATCGTCGCCCTGGATTTCCCCACCCGTGACGCCGCACTGAAGCTGGCCGACCAGTTGGACCCGAAACTGTGCCGGGTCAAAGTCGGCAAGGAACTGTTCACCAGCTGCGCCGCGGAAATCGTCGGCACCTTGCGCGACAAGGGTTTCGAAGTGTTCCTGGACCTCAAGTTCCACGACATCCCGAACACCACCGCCATGGCGGTAAAGGCTGCAGCGGAAATGGGCGTGTGGATGGTTAACGTGCACTGCTCCGGCGGTCTGCGCATGATGGCGGCTTGCCGTGAAGTGCTCGACCAGCGCACCGGCCCGAAACCGCTGCTGATCGGCGTGACCGTGCTGACCAGCATGGAGCGTGAAGACCTGGCCGGCATCGGTCTGGACATCGAACCGCAGGAGCAGGTGCTGCGCCTGGCGGCACTCGCGGAAAAAGCCGGGATGGACGGTCTGGTGTGCTCGGCACTGGAAGCCCAGGCCTTGAAATCGGCTCACCCGTCGCTGCAACTGGTGACCCCGGGGATTCGCCCGGCGGGCAGCGCCCAGGACGATCAGCGTCGCATCCTGACCCCGCGTCAGGCGCTGGATGCCGGTTCCGATTATCTGGTGATTGGCCGTCCGATCAGCCAGGCGGCGGATCCGGCCAAGGCGTTGGCTTCGGTAGTGGCTGAGCTGGCCTGATCACACACCGAAGAACCCATTGTGGGAGCGAGCCTGCTCGCGATGAGGGAATGTCAGGCGGCAACTACGTCGCCTGATATACCGCAATCGCGAGCAGGCTCGCTCCCACATTGGTTTTTGTGGGCATTTCAAATAGTGCGTTAAACCTTCAGAACCAACTTCCCGAAATTCTCCCCGCTGAACAACTTCATCAGCGTCTCCGGGAATGTCTCCAGTCCTTCAACAATGTCTTCCTTGCTCTTGAGCTGCCCCTTGGCCATCCAGCCGGCCATTTCCTGCCCGGCAGCGGCGAACTGCGCGGCGTAGTCCATCACCACGAAGCCTTCCATCCGCGCGCGGTTCACCAACAGCGACAGGTAGTTGGCTGGCCCTTTGACCGCTTCCTTGTTGTTGTACTGGCTGATGGCGCCGCAAATCACCACCCGTGCCTTCATGTTCAGGCGGCTCAGCACCGCATCGAGGATGTCGCCGCCGACGTTATCGAAGTAAACGTCGACGCCTTTCGGGCATTCACGCTTGAGGCCGGCGACGACATCTTCGCTCTTGTAATCGATGGCGCCGTCAAAACCCAGTTCGTCGATCAGGAACTTGCACTTGTCCGCGCCGCCCGCGATGCCGACCACACGGCAGCCTTTGATCCTGGCAATCTGCCCGGCAATGCTGCCCACCGCCCCGGCCGCACCGGACAGCACCACAGTGTCACCTTCTTTCGGTGCACCGACATCGAGCAGGGCGAAGTAGGCGGTCATCCCGGTCATGCCCAGCGCGGACAGATAACGTGGCAACGGAGCCAGTTTCGGATCGACCTTGTAGAAACCGCGCGGCTCGCCAAGGAAGTAATCCTGCACGCCCAAGGCGCCGTTGACGTAGTCACCGACCACAAAGCCTGGATTGTTCGACGCCACGACTTTGCCTACGCCCAATGCGCGCATCACCTCGCCGATACCAACGGGCGGGATGTAGGACTTGCCTTCGTTCATCCAGCCACGCATGGCCGGGTCGAGGGACAAATATTCGTTTTTGACCAGGATCTGACCCGCGGCCGGTTCCCCGACCGGTACTTCCTGATAGGTGAACGTCTCGCGGGTAGCCGCGCCCACCGGACGTTTGGCGAGCAGGAACTGGCGATTGGTCTGGGTAGTCATGACAGGCACTCAAGATGAATGAAGCCTTGTTGATAGACCTTCATTGGCGCCGCCGCAAGTTTGGCTGATGCGGCGAATGCAGCCTGATCCAGTGCAGTGATAGTCGGCCCGGCCGTTCTATCACCGCAACTCATGGGCGCTCAACCGGGCTTTTGATAGTGCTGCCGTGGCGGTAGCGCCTGTGGCTAGACTGGGCGCAAGCGAACCCCCGCATTCTTCTCTTCGAGGACAAAACAATGAGCATGACGTTTTCCGGCCAGGTCGCCGTCGTAACGGGCGCCGCCAACGGTATCGGTCGCGCGACCGCCCAGGCGTTCGCCGCCGAAGGGTTGAAAGTGGTGGTGGCCGACATGGATACGGCTGGTGGCGAGGGCACCGTGGCGCTGATTCGCACGGCAGGCGGCGAAGCGACCTTCGTGCGCTGCAACGTCACCGTGGAAAGCGATGTAAAAAATCTGATGGACGAGGTGGTGAAGTCCTACGGCCGTCTTGATTACGCCTTCAACAACGCGGGCATCGAGATTGAAAAAGGCAAACTGGCCGAGGGCACGGTCGACGAGTTCGACGCGATCATGGGCGTTAACGTCAAAGGCGTGTGGCTGTGCATGAAGTACCAGCTGCCGCTGTTGCTGGCCCAGGGCGGTGGCGCGATCGTCAACACCGCTTCGGTCGCCGGCCTCGGTGCTGCGCCGAAGATGAGCATTTATGCGGCGTCGAAACACGCGGTGATCGGCCTGACAAAATCGGCGGCGATCGAATACGCCAAGAAAAAAATCCGCGTGAATGCGGTGTGCCCGGCTGTCATCGACACCGACATGTTCCGACGCGCCTATGAAGCGGACCCGAAGAAGGGCGAGTTCGCCAACGCCATGCACCCGGTGGGTCGTATCGGCAAGGTTGAAGAAATTGCCAGTGCCGTTTTGTATCTGTGCAGCGATGGTGCTGCGTTTACTACGGGTCATTCGCTGGCGGTGGATGGGGGGGTTACGGCGTTTTGATTCGCCGCAGTTGTTTGTGTGCATATCCGTTGCTGCGGTAACGGCTGCTGACGGTTTCGCTTTTACAGCGAGTCACTTTCGAAAATCCGGAATGCCGGCCCAGACCAAAGTAACCAAAGCGCTTTTGCCCCTTTCGTTCGGTGGCTCGCCTAGGCTCGCCATGCCCTCGCTCCGGTCCTGCTCCGTGGGCCCGCCGCCATCGGCCATCCATGGCCGGGGGCGGCTACCGCGGCATCCTTGCCGCGGTGCCCACTGCGCAGAACCGGAACTAAGCCTCTCGATATAGGTTGTCCGTTCCTTTCCTCTTCCATCCTTCGGTGCCCGGACGTCCATCGCTAGCAGGCTAGCTCCCACAGGGGATTTTTGGCGGGCATGACATGGGTGTTCAACACCGATGGCCTTGGCGGACAACAGGTCGGCTCTCGGGCCGCCTCGCTTTGGCTGTTGATCTTGATCTGCCCCGTCGGAAGGCCGAGCGCAGGTTCTGCGCAGTGGGCAACCCGGCAAGGATGCCGGGTTAGCCGCCCCCGGCCATGGATGGCCGATGGCGGCGGGCCCACGGAGCAGGACCGGAGCGAGGGAATGCCGAGCCATAGCGAGGCACCGTACGTCAGGGGCGCAGGCGCTTGGTTACTTGGCGCTCTTCCAAGTAACCCGCCGTAAGGGCGGAACCATTAGCGGCCGTTACCGCAGCAACGGATATGTACCCCCAGCCCCAATCGCCGTTACCGCAGAACCGAGTCTGAAAAGCTACGGTCGACCCCCAGGCCGCCAGGTTTTTTTGCTTCGTGAAGACTCAGCAATGTGTTTCAAATGGTTAGAACCGCAAGTTTTGGCGGCGTTGTCGCACAGCCCATCGAGCGCGCCTGTGATTAACTGATTCCGTCAAACGAACAGGAGTTTGCTTGCTCATGGAATTGAGAATCGATCGACAGGCCTTGGTGCCGGTCGTACAGCAAGTCGTCGACGCGCTAGCGAGCTGGCTGCATCAGAGCGACATAGTACCGGGGACGCGTTTGCCTTCTGCACGGCAAATCGCGCGGACCAATTTACTCAGCCAGTCCAGCGTCGTTGAAGCCTGCGATCGGCTGGTAGCGCAAGGGGTGCTGGCGTCGCGTCACGGCGCCGGATTCATAGTCGCAGCCCCAACGTTGACCGCTGCGGATTCACCTTGGTTCGAGGGCGCGGAGTTACGGCCAGTCAACGCCGCGGGCGAGCTGAAACTGGGGTGTGGCGGGCTCCCCGAAAGCTGGCGCGAGACGGATGACCTGACTTACGCGATCCGGGAGGTCAGCCGTACCGACATGGCTGGCCTGTTCAACTACAGCACGCCGCTGGGTCTGCTTGCGTTGCGTCAACACATCATCAAGCGCTTGAGCCTGCTTGATATCGATGCAGAAGAAAACCGGATCATGACGACAGCAGGGGCCAGTCAGGGGCTCGACCTGATCGTGCGTACCTTGCTCAAACCGGGTGATTGCGTGGTGGTCGAAAGCCCCGGTTATTCCTTGCTGTTCGAGCTGCTCAGGCTGCACGGTGTTTCGATGATTGAAGTGCCGCGCACCCCGCGCGGGCCCGACATCGAGGTGCTCGAGGCACTGCTGCTTGAGAAAAAGCCCCGAGCGCTGTTCATCAACAGCTTCTATCACAACCCGACGGGCAGCAACCTGACGCCGGTGGTGGCGCAGCGGATTCTGCATCTGGCCAAAAACCATGGCGTGCTGGTGATTGAGGATGACGTCTACGCGGATTTTCACAGTGGTCCCGGTACGCGCCTCGCCGCGCTGGATGCCGATGACAACGTCATCTACGTCGGCAGCTTCTCCAAAACCCTCAGCAGTTCATTGCGGGTCGGCTTTGTAGTGGCCGGTGCCGACGTTATTTCGCGACTGGCCGAGGTCAAACGGATCAGCAGTTTGAGCGCTTCAGGGTTTTGCGAGTCGGTGCTGGCCTGCCTGCTGGCCAGCGGCGCTTATCGCAAGTTGGTGCTGCGGCTGCGCCAGCGTCTGAGACATGACCGAGAGGCCGCACTGCAGGTACTGGAAGATGCCGAGTGGGAGGTGTTCGGTAAACCCGTCGGCGGTTTGTTCATCTGGGCGCGATCGCGCAAGTCCGACTACGCTCACGTGCGGACTCAGGCACGGCGCTTTGGCGTCTTGCTGTCTTCCGCGACGGCTTTCAGTCCCGCCGGTGAGGCCAGTGACTGGCAGCGTATCAATGTGGCCTGCGCCTGTGATCCGCGAGCCCGGGCGTTTTTTCAGGCCACCGCTCCGGATCGACCTCAAGCGTTCTGAAAACGACGTTGGCGTAGCTTTTTGCCATTATTCCGACGCCAGAGACTTGTGTTGACACAGGCCCGTTGCGAATCTGCGTCAACAGACTATGTCAGGGGACTAAGTGCAATGATTTCGGCCGTGCAAGGACGTTTTGCCAACCTCGGTATGGCAAAAAAACTGGGTGTCGGGTTTGTGCTGGTGCTGTTGTTGACAGCCCTGGTGGCGGCCATCGGCGTGTGGTCCCTGCAAACCATCAGCCATCGCTTCGACGGGCTCAAACAGATGTCGTCGCTCAACAGTGGCTTGCTCAAGGTGCGCCTGCTCGAGCAGGAGTACGCCTTGCACGGCAACCCGAAAATTGTCACGGCCTTGCACGAGGGGGTCGATGGCCTGGTCGTCCTGGCGAATCAACTGAAGGCGCAATCGCCGGCCAACGTTCCCGTGATGAGCGACGTCGAACAGTCGTTGGGGGCTTACCGCAAAGCGTTTGACGAATTCGTCTCGCTGAGTCAGGCCAAGGATCTGGCGCTGGAAATGGCCAGTTGGTCGGTCTCCAGCGTGGCCAATAATCTCGACGTGCTGCAGGCCGGGCTCGCCGATGATGGCGCCTATACCTTGAAGGAATCCGAAGGCAAGGACGGTTCCCAGTTCATCGAACAGGCCAATCAGGTCAGCCAGGTATCGCGGCTGATGCTGCAAGCCATGAACGAAGCACGTGTGCGCCTCGACCAGAGTCGCAAGGGGGATGACAGCGCCGGGCAAGGCAAGATCGAGCAGGCAGACCAGGCGCTGACTCAGGCCGAGCAACTGAAAACCACGGTGAAGGATGAGGGCTACCTGACTGTCCTCAATGAAGTGGTCGGGCATATCGGCGGTTTCAGCGAGAAACTGACGGAATACACTGGCCTGCTGGCTCAGGAAAAAACCGTCTACGAGCAGTTGCATCAGCGCGCCGCGCAGGTGGTGGAGCGGGTGGACCAGGCCTACGTCGCCGAAGACCAGTCGATGCAGACCGAGCTGAAAAAGAACTCGTTGCTGATTATCGGTTCGTCGGCCCTGGCCTTGCTGGTCGGGCTGATCGCCGCGTGGGTGATTACCCGATTGATCGTCGGACCGCTGCGCAGTGTGATTCGCGTTGCCCAGCAGATTGCCGCGGGCGATTTGAGTGCGAAGGTTGAAGTGACCCGTCGTGATGAGATCGGCCAATTGATGCAGGCCATGCAGCAGATGGGCGCGGGGCTCAGCAGTATTGTCAGCGGTTTGCAGGCGGGCATCGAACAGTTGGCCAGTTCGGCTCAGTCGCTGTCGGCAGTGACTGAGCAGACCAACCTTGAAGTCAGCAGTCAGAAGGAAGAAACCGAGCAGGTCGCTACGGCCATGAATCAGATGACCGCTACTGTGCACGACGTTGCGCGTAACGCGGAAGAGGCTGCCCAAGCCGCACAGACGGCGGACGGCAAGGTCGAAAGCGGCCAGGCGGTGGTGCGCCAGAGCATGGCGCGGATCGAGCAACTGGCGGACTCGGCGTCATCGGCCAGTTCGAGCATCGAAAGTCTGAGTGCGGAAATCCAGAATATCGGCACGGTGCTCAGCGTCATCAAGAGCGTGGCCGAACAGACCAATCTGTTGGCGCTGAACGCGGCTATCGAGGCGGCGCGCGCTGGCGAGCAGGGCAGGGGGTTTGCGGTGGTTGCCGATGAAGTGCGGGCCCTGGCGAAACGGACACAGCAATCGACCGAGGAAATCGAACGACTGGTCAGTGCCTTGCGTTCGGCAGCGCAGGCGTCGGTGCATCAGATTCAGAGCAGTGGTGAGTTGGTGAAGTTGGCGGTCAGTGATGCGCTACAGACCGAGAGTGCCTTGGGCAGTATTGCGGCGGCGGTGTCGTTGATTCAGCAGATGAACCAGCAGATCGCGGCGGCTGCGGAGGAGCAAAGTTCGGTGGCTGAGGAGATCAACCGCAGTGTGACGAGTATTCGGGCCAGTGCGGATCAGTCTTCGTTGGCGATGCAGGGGAATGCGGCTTCGAGTATTGAGCTGGCGCAGTTGGGGGTTGAGTTGAAGGGGATGGTCGGGCATTTCAGGCTCTGACGTTTGAGAACTTGGCGGCCTGGTAGCCGACCAGGTTCTTGTTGTCGGTGTATATATCCATTTCTGCGGTAACGGCTGCTGGCGGTTTCGCCCTTACGGCGACTCACTTTTCCAAACGCCGAAAAGTAAGCAAAAGGCTTCGCCCCAGCGTCCGGCTCCTCGCCTGGGCTCGGAGTTCCCTCGCTCCGGTCCTGCTCCGTGGGCCCGCCGCCATCGGCCATCCATGGCCGGGGGCGGCTAACCCGGCATCCATGCCGGGTTGCCCACTGCGCAGAACCTCCACTCAGCCTCCCGAAGGGGCGGGCAGACCAAAATCAAAAGCGCAAGGCGAGCTAACGCTCGGCCTCGTGGTTTGGTTGGTGTACGCCGATCTGCTTTTGTAGGAGCCGAGCTTGCTCGCGAAGGCGGCCTGACAGCCGACCTGTTCTCGTGGATGTACCGAAATCCCTGTGGGAGCTGGCCTGCCAGCGATGGCGGCCCAACAGCCGACCCGTTCTTTTGGATGTACCCGGAACCCCTGTGGGAGCTGGCCTGCCAGCGATGGCGGCCCGACAGCCGACCTGTTCTTTTGGATGTACCCGGAATCCCTGTGGGAGCTGGCCTGCCAGCGATGGCGGCCCGACAGCCGACCTGTTCTTTTGGATGTCCCCGGAACCCCTGTGGGAGCTGGCTTGCCAGCGATGGCGGCCCGACAGCCGACCTGTTCTTTAGGATGTCCCCGGAACCCCTGTGGGAGCTGGCCTGCCAGCGATGGCGGCCCGACAGCCGACCTGTTCTTTTGGATGTACCCGGAATCCCTGTGGGAGCTGGCCTGCCAGCGATGGCGGCCCAACAGCCGACCCGTTCTTTTGGATGTACCCGGAACCCCTGTGGGAGCTGGCCTGCCAGCGATGGCGGCCTGACAGCCGACCTGTTCTCGTGGATGTATCCGGAACCCCTGTGGGAGCTGGCCTGCCAGCGATGGCGGCCCGACAGCCGACCTGTTCTTTTGGATGTACCCGGAACCCCTGTGGGAGCTGGCTTGCCTGCGATGACGACCTGGCAGCAGACCAATCTTCCCAGGATGTACTAGCAGATAAATCTCAGCGCAAAAAAAAACCACCTCTTCAGGTGGTTTCTTCTCAACGGTGCTGATCAGTCGTAAATCACTTTCTTCTTCCAGTCCGCATCCGCCTCGACGTCTTTGAGGCCTTCGGTCAACTGGTTCACTTCGCCTTCAACCGGCGCAATGTTGTCCATGACTTGTGCGTTGGCACGGGCCAGGAGTTTTTCCAGGTATTCGAGCTGTTCGGCGTAGACCTGAGGTTCCTGCTGTTTACGCAGGTATTGCACGCCGCGTTCGAATGCCAGGCGAGCCTGGCCAGGCTGGTTCTGTTGCAGGGAGTGCTGGCCGAGGTTGTTGAAGAACTCGATGTGCAGCAGGACCAGAATGTGGCGAACTTCGCGGATCCAGCGTTTGGCTTCGTTGGTCGGCAGGAAGCCATCCTGTGCGGCGCGGGTGATCTGGCCGTGCAGGGCTTCGAGCAGGAAGCGTACGTCCTTGGCTTTGGCTTCGGTCTGGATCGGTGCTGGCGGGTTGTTGATCGGGATCGACTCGCCCTGGGCAACCAGGGTGTTCAGTTCACTGATTCGCACCTTGAGGTTGGCACTGGACTTTTCGAGGTTCAACAGGCGCTGGCAGACGTTCAGTTCCAGGCGGGTCAGCAACAGCTTGAGAGCCGGTGTCATCAGCTGGCCGGGAAAGGTCTCGGTGATTTCGCCGCAGCGGCGCAGGCGGTCGTTGAGTTCAACCTTGGTGCGGGCCCTTTCCAGTTTATTGTTTTCCACCACATGGTTCATGTACCCAATGGCGATCAATAGTGCGATCCCGGCTACGACTAGCAGGGTGATCATGAGTGGTGTCACCGGTAAGACCTCTTTATGGGATTCGCGTGCGAGTGTAGTGGCTTGGCATGGGAGCGCATAGGGCCGCTCGACGGGTTGGATCGAACATCCTTCAGTCTGTATCGACCGCAACGCTGCTTATATAAGTAATAGCGTGTGAGGTGCACATTGCCATCATCTGCTGCGTGGGGTGGACTATAACGTCTTGGCGGGTGTCAGAATATAGGCGTCAAACCCCGGACGACCAAAAAGCCGTATTCACCGCCCAAAGCAGGGCGAAGTCATTGATTTAAATAAATTTATATCTGGGGGTTGACGACCCCTCAATCCATCCATAGAATGCGCGCCACTTACAGCGTAAAGCACACAGCGAAACGCGGTAGGGAGTGAATGTTGTACGTGTGTCCCCTTCGTCTAGTGGCCTAGGACACCGCCCTTTCACGGCGGTAACAGGGGTTCGAGTCCCCTAGGGGACGCCAATATGCGGGAATAGCTCAGTTGGTAGAGCACGACCTTGCCAAGGTCGGGGTCGCGAGTTCGAGTCTCGTTTCCCGCTCCAATTTTAAACAGCGTTGCTTTCGGGCAGGGCTGAGTGAAACCAGAACCAAGTCTTCGGATGCGGCTCTGGGCACCGAAACACACACCATGTGTTCCGGGCAGCGTGTCCCCTTCGTCTAGTGGCCTAGGACACCGCCCTTTCACGGCGGTAACAGGGGTTCGAGTCCCCTAGGGGACGCCATTTGCGGGAATAGCTCAGTTGGTAGAGCACGACCTTGCCAAGGTCGGGGTCGCGAGTTCGAGTCTCGTTTCCCGCTCCAAATTCACAAAAACGCCGCTCATTGAGCGGCGTTTTTGTTTGCGCGAGATTTGTATCCGAGCCAGCAAAAAAAGGCCCGCCAGGACTGAGCAGGCCTTTTTTTGCGTTTTGTTAATGCCTCGTTACGACGTCCTGCGGTGAGGCTTACCCAAACCAGGTCCGCTCGTTATCAAGTTCGTACTTAGGCAGTGTGCGGGAAAGTTCAGAAACAGAAATTTGATGAATGTACTTGATGATCTTCAATCAATATTTGATCGAAAACCCAAAATCCGAAATGGAATTTGATGCGGAAAATTTCCGACATTTAAGGAATTGTTTGCATCCTGTAGTTGGCTTGACATGATTTTGTTGTCGCTGTTAAACATAGCTGAAATTAACTGCTACACAAGAGATGAGAGTGATGGGTGTTTCGATTGGGTTGTTAAGCACGGCCGCTGCCGCAAAGTCGATTACTACAGAATCTGGGCCAGAGAACGGCTTGCCAAGCAGGGTTGCGTGTGTAATGAACAGGAGTAATAGCTTTCACGCTCTTAGGCAAATACCAGTTACTTCGGATCCAAGGAAGCTAGAGCCGCTCACTGATGCAGAAAATAAAAATTTATTGGTTTCGGTAATAAAGGAGCTTGCAGGGAATGCAAAACCTCAGCAAGAACCGGTGGTACATATAATTACAGGTCAAATGGGGGCGGGAAAATCAACGGTAACGAACAATATTTCGGCCAAGCTCGACGGCGACTGTCTGGTTATTGACTATGATGAACTCAAACAATTTATCCCGGGATACACTGAAGAGGCTTCCAAAGGCTACCCGGGAACCGTCCCTGGATGTAAGGAAACAGCGCGTTATCTGGTCGATGGGCTAAGAAATCATGGGTTTGAAAATCGACTGAATATGGTAATACAGGAGTCTATAAATGGCAGGGATGAGGAAATGTATAAATTGGCCGAAGCTTGTAAAGAAAATAATTTCCGTGTTTCTCTGACAGTTCTCGCTGTTGATAAGGCTACCAGTACGCTGGGTATACTCTCAAGATACGAGTCCGCATTGAAAAGTATTAATGTTGGAGCGGAAACTCTAGGTGGGGCAAGAAGAACCCCCGCCGCCTATCATGACGATGCATATAAGAGTTTGGTCGATGCGAGGAAGTTTGAAAGGCTGATGCCTAATTTAGATGAGATTATCGTTAGCGGAAGAAATGGTGAGGCGTTTTATCAGTCTTCTACCGATTTTTCACCTGAGGAAATAGTCGGAGCTATTGAGCTAGGGAGAAATAACACCCAGAGCAATCGTGCTGAGCTGTTTGATCGCCTGCAACGGGATGTTGAGTTTAATGCGAGTTACAAAAACCCAGAACTGAAGTAGCAGAGACTCTACAGCACGTCATCAGTTTTACGCCATTAAAAGGTCCGCAATTAAACAGCGCGGACCTTTTTTGCATTTAAGGCGAATTCACATCGACAGAATTAACCTGCCCGCGAACAGAATTAAAATCACCCCCATGGTGCGTTCAAACCAGTGCCCCATGCGCATGAACAGCACGCGCACACGACTGCTGGAGAAGAACAGCGCGACGATCACAAACCACAACGCGTTCACGAAACACATCCAGACGCCATAGAGCGCCTGAATGTTGAGCGGTGTCGTAGCGCTGATGAGGGTGGTGAAGATCGCCAGGAAAAACAGCGTGGCCTTGGGATTGGTAGCATTCGTCAGGAACCCGGTGGTGAACGCCTTCAGCAGCGTTTGCTCGACCATCGGTTCGTCTGCGTCCTTTTCGCCCTCCAGCACCGATTTGGGTTGGCTGCGCAACAGGCTGACGCCGAGGTACAGGATGTAGGCGCCGCCCACGACCTTGGCCACCGTCAACAGCCAGGGCGTGGTGTGCATCAATGCGCCAACGCCGAGCAAGGTGTAAAGCACATGCACGGAAATGCCCGCGCCGATGCCGAGCGCCGTACAGATCCCCACCCCTCGACCGAAACGCACGCTCTGGCGGATGGTGACTGCGAAGTCCGGCCCCGGTGCGACCACGGCCAGAAAGTGAATCGTCGCCAGCGCCAGGAACTCGCCCAGGTAATTCGAATACTGCATCTCAACTCCAGAACGTAAGGGGTGAAGCATTGCCGCGATAGCCGACAAAGAATGAAAGGCTCAAGCGCGGATCGGCCACACCCGGTGTCACCGAGTGCATGCAGCGCGAATTGAACATGATGAAATCACCCGGCTCGGGACAGACCTCCAGGGACGGGGTACCGAGCAGCGCTGGATCGATGCCGTAACTGTCGCCGCGCATTTCGTCGAACTGGTCCGGGGAAATGTCGTGGTCCCACATCTGCAGTGCGCCGCCCTCGGTGGGCATGTTCAGGTAAACATTGCAGGCGAACTGCGCGTCGAGGCTTTTGGCCTGAAAACTGTCCGGGGCGTCCTTGGCGAAAATGTCGTGGTGGGCCAGAAAACACACGCCCGGTTTCACCACACGGGACAGTCCGACATACATCTTGCGACCGTAGAGGTTTTCCAGATGGGCACCCGCGGGCCAGGACTCATCGAGCATGCAACGCAAGGTGTCGACCGGGGACGAATAGGGCGCGCAACGATTGCGTAATTCCGCGATGTTGCGCGTGGCGCGCTCGAAATAATCCTCGATCAGCAGTGGCTGGTTTTCCGCTTCATAAAATGCCATGCCGATTCGACCGATGCTCGGCGCGTTGATATAGCCTTCAAAGCCGGGCGCGAGAATTTTGTCGCCGATCTGAATCGCCAGCGGCGGGGGCAGGAAGCCTTTGACCCGGATGGCGAGGACTTCTTCGTTGGCCAGTTTTTTTATGCACGTCTCATCGAGACGCTCGACGTCAAGCATCATGGTTCAGGTCCATCTATCGGATAGTCAACGGAACCCGCGAATGCAGGTTCCCCGGCGCCAGGCGAGGCCGGAATCGGCATCGCCCACTTGCTCAATCCACGCTGTAGTGGACTGACAGCGTTCCTTTCTTCTGCGAAACAGAAGCGATCGTGACCGTACCCAAATCCTTCAGGCTACGTACATGGGTGCCGCCACAGCCGTAGGCGGGCAGTTCACCGAAACCGATTTCCCGGGCGCCTTCGCGCAGCGAGGTCAGACGCGGCAGGTCATGGGCGATCCATTGTTCAATGCCGAACTCGACGGTCCGGGCATCAACTTCCTGTGCTGAATCCGTCGGTTTGAACTGCACACGTCCTTCGCCCGGCCAGTGATGAGCCTTGATCGGCATCCAGCCCATGGCCTGTACGAAATGGCCGATCAAATGGCCGGCGGAATGCATCCGTGTATTGAACTGACGACGTGGTTCATCGACGCGAATCTGGGTCATGCCGGGGTTTACCGGGCGGTCGACGAAATGGATGATCCGGTCCGGATCCTGGACCACGCGCAAGACCTCGCTTTCGCCTATCCAGCCGGTGTCAAACGGCTGTCCACCGCCCTGAGGGTGAAACAGTGTTGCGCGCAACTCCACGGCGAACTCGTTCTCGTGAGGCGTGCATTCCAGTACTTCCACGTTGGCCTTGAGGTCATCACTATGGAAAAAGAGGCGTAGCGTCATATTCCATGCCCTCATTAAAGTTTCTGTTTTTTATTATATGAAGCGTGGAATTGCGTGATAATCCGTTCAAACATCAAAGGACTGTTGCACCGTGAGCACAAATCTTCCACTGCCGTTGCTGGGTGAAATGGCGATTTTCGTCAAGGTTGTCGAGACCGGAAGCTTCTCCGAAGCGGCGCGTCAGTTGGGCTCTTCACCGTCGGCGATCAGTCGCAGCATTTCGCGTCTGGAGAAGGCGCTCGCCACGCGCCTGCTGCAACGCACAACGCGCAAGCTGCGGCTGAGCGACGGTGGCGAGGAAGTATTCAAGCGCTGCCAGGAGATGGTGAGCGCGGCCAAATCAGTGATGGAAATCAGTGGCCAGTTCACCCATGAAGCGGAAGGGCTGGTGCGAGTCAGTGTGCCCAAAGCCGTAGGGCGATTCGTGATTCATCCGCATATGCCGGAATTTCTGCGGCGCTATCCCAAAGTGGATGTGGAACTGTTGCTCGAAGACCGCCAGGTGGATTTGATCGATGACAACGTTGATCTGGCGATTCGTATTACCGACCGTCCACCGGCTGGGCTGGTGGGACGGCAATTGCTGACCATCGACCATTTGCTCTGCGCAACACCGCAGTACCTGGCCGAGCACGGCACACCGACTCATCCCCACGACTTGCTCAACCACAGCTGCATTTACCTGGGTGAAACGCCGAGTGATGCGCGATGGAAATTCAAGAAAGGCACCAAGGCTGTCACCGTCGGAGTGCGCGGGCGTTATGCCGCCAATCACACCGGCGTGCGATTGGGCGCGGTGTTGCAGCACATCGGGATTGGCAGTTTGCCGTACTTCACGGCGCGTTATGCGCTGGAGCAGGGTTTGATTGTGCAGGTGCTGCCGGACTGGACGTTTCTGGCGTCGTACCACGGCGGTGCGTGGCTGCTGCACTCGCCGACCCGTTACATGCCGCCGAAGCTGCGGGTGTTGATCGATTATCTGGTGGAGTGTCTGGAGAAGGAGCCGACGTTGAGCAAACCGGGCAAGCCTGGTGCGTTGGGTAAGGTTGCGGCGGAGTATGAGCTACCTGAAAGTGATGGGTTGCTCTGACGGACGCCTTCGCGGGCAAGCCTCGCTCTTACACTTGTAGGAGCGAGGCTTGCCCGCGATGGCGCCTGACCAGACACCACATCACTTGGCAATGCCATAAAAAAGGCCCGCATGAATAACCATGCGGGCCTTTTTGCATTTCTGATCAGCTATCAGTGCTTGCTGTCATCGTTCGACATCGCCAGCAGCTGTTTTTCCTGATTCCAGTCGAACGGCTCATCGTTCTGTTCCGCTTCGAAACGACGTTCTTCCAGCGCCTGGTACAAGTCGATTTCATCATCGGGCATGTAATGCAGGCAATCACCGGCGAAGTACCACAGCAGGTCGCGCGGGACCAGGTGGGCGATTTGCGGGTAACGGGTGATCACCTGGCACAGAATGTCCTGGCCCAGGTATTGGCTTTCGATCGGGTCGACCGGCAGCAAAGCACGCAGCTCATCGAAGCGCTCCAGGAACAAGGCATGGCTTTCTTCGGGAACCTGTTCGGCCTCACCCACGGCGACCAGGATGCTGCGCAAGTGGTCAAGCAAGACGAGATGATCGGCAACGACGTTGGACACGAGATAAGTCCTCAAGAGCAAAACGGGCGCGGGAGTATAAAGCTCCCGCGCTCCTTTTTACATGACTGGCTGGATCAGCGGACTTTTCCTGCCGCCAGCGTCAGCTCCTCTTTGTCGAAATCATCGACATCGATCACCTTGCGCCGCGCCACTTCCGCCTCCCGCAGTTTTTGCGCTTCTACCGGCTGCAATACGCCAGCCTCCAGCGCGGCATCGATGGCATTTTCCCCGGCAACCGGTTTGACCTGACCGCTTTTGAGCGCCACATGCAGTTTTTTCTGCACGGCCTGTGCCGCGTCCAGCAAGTCGCAGGCGTGTTGCAGGGCACCGACGGCGTCATCCGCCGATTGCGGACGGAAGCACCCACCGAGCAATTCCTCGAGGGTCGGATCGCCTTTGGCCCGGCCAATCACTGCGGCCACTTCGGCACCGAGCTTGTCCGATGGCCCTTTGTGCCGACGACCGAACGGGAACACGATCACCCGCAGCAGGCAACCCAGCACCTTGTTCGGGAAGTTGGTCAGCAACTCATCCAGCGCACGTTCCGACTGACCCAGGCTTTCTTCCATGGCCCAGGTAAACAGCGGCGCCATGTGCCCGGGTGAATCAAGGTCGTGGTAACGCTTGAGCGCGGCGGAAGCGAGGTACAAGTTGCTGAGCACATCCCCCAGACGCGCCGACAGGCGTTCGCGACGTTTGAGCTCACCGCCGAGCAGCATCATGCTCAAGTCAGCGAGCATGGCGAACGCAGCAGCCTGCCGGTTGAGCGCACGGAAGTAGCCTTGGCTGAGCTTGTCTCCCGGAGCATGTTCGAAGTGACCGAAACCAAGGTTCAGCACCAACGTGCTGGCAGCATTGCCCACGGCAAAACCGATGTGTTTGAGCAGCAGGCCATCGAACTCGGTGAGGGCCTGATCCTTGTCTTCACGACCGGCGAGGGCCATTTCCTTCAGGACGAAGGGATGGCAGCGAATCGCGCCCTGGCCGAAGATCATCAGGTTGCGCGAGAGGATGTTCGCACCTTCCACGGTGATGAAGATCGGCGCGCCATTCCAGCTGCGACCGAGGTAATTGTTCGGCCCCATGATGATTGCCTTGCCGCCATGAACATCCATGGCGTGGCTGATGCACTCGCGGCCGCGCTCGGTGAGGTGATACTTGAGAATCGCCGACAGCACCGACGGTTTCTCGCCAAGGTCCACCGCGTTGGCGGTGAGCATCCGCGCCGCGTCCATCATCCAGGCGTTGCCGCCGATGCGCGCCATGGCTTCCTGAATACCTTCAAACGCCGACAGCCGCACGTTGAACTGCTCACGAATCTGCGCGTACTGACCGGTCACCAGGCTGGTGAACTTGGCCGCGCCGGTACCGACCGCAGGCAATGAAATCGAGCGCCCGACCGACAGGCAGTTCATCAGCATCATCCAGCCTTTGCCGAGCATGTCCTGGCCGCCGATGAGGAAGTCCAGTGGAATGAACACGTCCTTGCCGGAGTTCGGGCCGTTCATGAAGGCAGCGCCCAATGGCAGGTGACGACGGCCGATTTCAACACCGGCGGTGTCGGTCGGGATCAGCGCCAGGCTGATGCCCAGGTCTTCTTCATCGCCCAACAGGTGATCCGGGTCATACGCCTTGAACGCCAGGCCGAGGAGGGTGGCCACCGGCCCGAGCGTGATGTAACGCTTTTCCCAGTTCAGGCGCAGACCGAGGGTTTCCTTGCCTTCCCATTCGCCTTTGCAGATCACCCCGGTGTCGGGCATCGAACCGGCATCGGAGCCGGCCAGTGGCCCGGTCAATGCGAAGCACGGAATGTCATCGCCGCGTGCCAGACGTGGCAGGTAATGGTTGCGTTGTTCGTCGGTGCCGTAATGCAGCAACAGCTCGGCCGGGCCGAGGGAGTTGGGGACCATCACGGTGGACGCGAGGTCACCGCTGCGGGTCGCCAGTTTCATGGCCACTTGGGAGTGGGCGTAGGCAGAAAAACCCTTGCCGCCATATTCCTTGGGAATGATCAGGGCAAAGAAGCCGTTTTCCTTGATGTGGGCCCAGGCTTCGGCAGGCAGGTCCATGTCTTGCCCGATCTGCCAGTCAGTGACCATCGCGCACAGCTCATCGGTCGGGCCATCAATGAAGGCCTGTTCCTCTTCGGTCAATTGAGCTTTTGGGTAGGACAGCAGTTTGTCCCAGTCCGGCCGGCCGCTGAACAGTTCACCGTCCCACCACACCGTGCCGGCGTCGATGGCATCGCGCTCGGTTTCCGACATCGGCGGCAGGGTTTTCTGGAACCAGTTGAACAGCGGCGCGCTGAAGTATTTACGGCGCAGGTCGGGCAGCAACAAAGGCGCCGCAACCGCCGCGATCAACACCCACAGCACCAGCAGCAACCAGCCTGGCGCGCGGCTGAAGGCGCCCATTGCCACCACGTAAACGGCAACGATGCACAGGGCGGGCAGCGGGGCGATACGGCGGTGGGCTAAATACGCAATCCCGACAACCAGAACCAGTATCCACAACAGCAGCATATTTAATCCTCCGTGAAACAAGGGCAAAAACAACCTTCAGAGCTTAGACGGCATCCGCAAAACAGGGTGGTCAGAGCGATGTGATTGAAATCGTGGGAAACTTCGATGAGCTTTGCAGGACCGGTTGGTACCGGGCCAGATCGTTCGTTGGGCGGGCGGCTAAGCGTCCATGTTTGGCCGAAACGTCGTTATCTCTGTGCTGAACCTGTCGTTAGACTCGTGGCTTCCTCAGGAGATTGTTCTCATGCACGAGTATCTGCGTCCCGGCCGCTTCATCGATAGTGACCACCCGTCGGTGGTGGAGTTCGCCGAAAAACATCGTGGCAGCCGTCGCGACCCGCTCGAGCAGGCCATCAATCTCTATTACGCGGTGCGCGAGGCCGTGCGTTACAACCCTTATACGTTCAGCCGCGATCCAGACACCTTGCGTGGCAGTTATGCGCTGGCGGCCGGAGAAAGTTATTGCGTGCCCAAAGCCACGCTGCTGGCCGGCGCGGCCCGGCATTGCGGGATTCCCGCGCGGATCGGTCTGGCGGATGTACGCAATCATTTGTCGACCCCGCGTCTGCTGGAATTGCTCAAGAGTGACGTGTTCGCCATGCATGGTTATACAGAGCTGTACCTGAACGATCGCTGGGTCAAAGCCACGCCAGCGTTCAACCAGAAACTCTGCGAACTGTTCAACGTTGCGCCGCTGGAGTTCGACGGGATCAACGACAGTGTTTTCCATCCGTTCAATCGCGACGGCGAGCAATTGATGGAATACCTGATCGATCATGGCCAGTTCACCGACGTGCCGGAAACGTTCTTTTTCGAGCACCTGGAAAAGTGCTACCCGCATCTGTTCAGCGAACAGCTGCCGCCGCTGCTGGGTGACATGCAGAGCGATTTGAGTCGCGCCTGATCCGGCGTATGCTGCCTGCGCATTCATCCATAAAGAGGCGGTCATGCTGAAGATCTGGGGTCGGAAAAATTCGTCGAATGTCAGAAAACCTTTGTGGGCCGCCGAGGAACTGGGCCTGGCCTATGAAGCCATCGATGCGGGCGGCGCCTTTGGTGTCGTCGACACGCCGGAGTACCGCGCGATGAACCCCAACGGCCGCGTACCGGTCATTGAAGACGACGGCTTCGTGCTGTGGGAATCCAACGCCATCGTGCGTTACCTGATGGCCCTTCACGCCAGCGATACCCATTGGTATTCGGCGGATCTGAAGTTGCGCGCCGCTGCTGACAAATGGATGGACTGGACGACTTCAAGTTTTGCCGGCCCATTCCGCACTGTGTTCTGGGGTGTCTTGCGCACACCGGAAGACAAGCAGGACTGGCCGGCCATTCACGCCGCGATCAAGGAATGCAACGATCTGCTGTCGATGGCCGATCAGGCACTGGCGGCCAAACAGTACCTGTCCGGCGATGAAATCGGCATGGGCGACATTCCCCTCGGCAGTTTCATTTATGCCTGGTTCGAGATGCCGATCGAGCGTGCGCCGCAGCCTCATCTGGAAGCCTGGTATGCGCGACTGAAGCAGCGTCCGGCGTATAAAAAAGCCGTCATGACTGCGTTGACTTAATACTCACTATCGACACACTTGACTGTACTTGTGTGGCGGCGACAAGCACCATTGCGCTCATGCGCCGCGGTTGCAGTGTTCGCCGCCCGCCCTTATTGATCCCTTTCTTCCCTTCTTGGTGCATAAATCCGATATGAGTTCCGCTCTGTCCATCCGGCAGCTAACCAAAACCTACGGCAACGGTTTCCAGGCCCTGAGTGGTATCGATCTGGACGTCGCCGAAGGTGACTTTTTCGCTTTGCTCGGCCCGAACGGTGCCGGCAAATCAACGACCATCGGCATTCTCTCGACCCTGGTGAACAAGACCAGTGGCACGGTGAACATCTTCGGCAACGACCTGGACAAGAATCCTGCGCAGCTCAAGCGCTCCATCGGCGTGGTGCCCCAGGAATTCAACTTCAACCAGTTCGAAAAAACCTTCGACATCGTCGTGACCCAGGCGGGTTACTACGGCATCCCGCCGAAAATCGCCAAGGAACGCGCCGAGCAGTACCTGACCCAGCTCGGTCTGTGGGACAAGCGCGATGTGCCTTCGCGTTCGTTGTCCGGCGGCATGAAGCGTCGACTGATGATCGCCCGCGCGCTGGTTCACGAACCGCGCCTGCTGATCCTCGACGAACCGACGGCGGGGGTGGATATCGAACTGCGTCGTTCGATGTGGACGTTCCTGACAGAGCTGAACCAGAAAGGCATCACCATCATCCTCACCACGCACTATCTGGAAGAGGCCGAGCAGTTGTGCCGCAATATCGGCATCATCGATCACGGCACCATCGTCGAGAACACCAGCATGAAACAGCTGCTCGGCCAGCTGCATGTGGAAACCTTCCTGCTCGACACGAAAAACACGCTGAGCGTTGCGCCGCAGTTGCTGGGTTACCCGACCCGGTTGCTCGACGGTCATACCCTGGAGGTCCAGGTCGACAAGTCCATGGGCATCACCGCGCTGTTCACTCAACTGGCGCAGCAGAACATCGAAGTGCTGAGCCTGCGTAACAAAACCAATCGCCTTGAGGAGTTGTTCGTGTCCCTGGTGGAGAAAAATCTGTCAAAGGTGGCGGTATGAGTTCGGAGCTGCAACCCAACCTCGTCGCCCTCAATACCATCGTTTACCGTGAGGTCAAACGCTTCACCCGGATCTGGCCGCAGACGCTGCTGCCGCCGGCGATCACGATGGTTCTGTACTTTGTGATTTTCGGTAATCTGATCGGCCGGCAAATCGGTGACATGGGTGGTTTCACCTACATGGAATACATCGTGCCGGGGCTGATCATGATGTCGGTGATCACCAACTCTTATGGCAACGTGGTGTCGAGTTTCTTCGGCAGCAAGTTCCAGCGTTCCATCGAAGAGTTGATGGTGTCGCCGGTGTCACCGCACACGATTCTGATCGGCTACACCCTGGGCGGCGTGCTGCGCGGGTTGATGGTCGGGCTCATCGTGACGCTGTTGTCGCTGTTCTTCACTCAGTTGCAGGTGCATCACCTGGGCGTGACCATTCTCGTGGTGGTGCTGACGGCGACGATCTTCTCGCTGCTGGGCTTCATCAATGCGGTGTTTGCGCGCAACTTTGATGACATCTCGATCATTCCGACGTTTGTGCTGACGCCGCTGACTTACCTGGGCGGGGTGTTTTACTCGATCTCGTTGTTGCCGCCGTTTTGGCAGACTGTGTCGTTGGCGAACCCGGTGTTGCATATGGTCAATGCGTTCCGGTACGGGATTCTTGGGGTTTCGGATATCCGGATAAGTGTGGCGATTACGTTCATGCTGGTGGCGACGGTTGTGTTGTATGTCGGGTGTGCGCGGTTGTTGGTGAGTGGGCGGGGGATGCGTACTTAAGCCTTTGTGCGGTTTTGGATTTGTGTACATATCCGTTGCTGCGGTAACGACGGCTTATGGTTCCGCTCTTACAGCGGGTCACTTGGAGAAGCGCCAAGTAACCAAGCGCTTTTGCCCCTTTCGTTCGGTGCCTCGCTAAGGCTCGGCATGCCCTCCTTCCGGTCCTGCTCCGTGGGCCCGCCGCCATCGGCCATCCATGGCCGGGGGCGGCTACCGCGGCATCCTTGCCGCGGTGCCCACTGCGCAGAACCGGAACGAAGCCTCTCGATATAGGTTGTCCGTTCCTTTCCTCTTCCATCCTTCGGTGTCTGGAAGTCAGTTTTAATCAAGGAAGGAACATGCACCTGTGGGCTACGAATATGCCTCTCAAGCACGCGATGATTACCTCCTCACCTTCGAGCCCACAGGTGTGCTTGCGCCCTCTAACGAATCCTCAGGGAAAGCCCGACACGGCTCTCTATATCGCTTTCGCTGGACGTAAGCATGCATGTCCCTGCATGTACTTTAGCGCCTGTGGAGGTTGTTGATGGAAACGCTCCTGTCTCAGAAATTTACTGCTTATATCGGAATAGATTGGGCAGATACCAAGCACGACGTGTGTTTGCAGGTCGGTGGGGAAACCCAGCGGCACTTCTCTGTCATCGATCACACGCCCCAATCGATTGATCGTTGGGCAAAATCGATGTTTGAGCGCTACGGCGCTCCGATTGCGATTGCTCTTGAACTCAACAAGGGTCCGTTGGTGGCAGCCCTGCAAAAATACGAGTTCTTCTGCCTGTTTCCGATTAATCCGAGCACCTTGGCCAGACACCGTAAAACCTTTGTCGGCAGCGGTGCCAAGGATGATCCGAGCGATGCTCAATGGGCGCTTGAGCTGTTGCTCACTCATCCCCTACGATTTCCCCAGTTGATGCCGCAAAGTCCAGCCATGCGTATTTTGGCCAGCCTGACAGAACATCGACGTGCACTGGTTGATGAGCGAGTGAAGGTCAGCAACCGCTTGATCTGCACGCTCAAACAGTATTATCCATTGGCCCTGGAGCTGTTTGGCAATCATGACACCGTGGTGTTCTGTGACTTTCTAATGCGCTGGCCCACGCTTGAGCACATCAAGCGTTCTCGCCAGAGTACTTTTCTCAAGTTCTTTAATGAGCACAACGCTCGTCATGCTCAACTCAATCAAACGCGCTGGGAAATCATCACCAAAGCGATGCCTTTGACGCAGGATCCGGGGTGATACGTCCTTCGCAGCTGTACGCGACAGCCTTGGCGTCGCAACTCAAAGGGCTCATTTCCACCATCAAGGATTTTGATCGCGAGATCGAAGAAACGGCCAACACCTTGGCCGATTACCCGATCTTTAAGGCGCTCCCTGGCGCCGGCCAGCATCTTGCGCCGCGCCTGATGGTGGCTTTTGGTGAACAACGTGATCGATTTAGCGACGCCAATGCGATGCAGCGATATGCCGGGATCGCACCGGTTACACAGCGCAGTGGGAAGAAAAAAGTGGTGCATTGGCGCTACCAATGCTCAACGTTCTTGCGCCAGACTTTTGTCGAATGGGCCGCTCACAGCATCACTCAATCAACGTGGGCCGAGGCTTACTATCGGCAGCAGCGGGCAAAAGGATGCTCATACCAAGCGGCGCTGAGAGCACTTGCTTTTAAGTGGATCAGAATCGTCTATCAGTGCTGGAAAACCAGCACTGTCTATGACGAGATGGCTTACTTGCAGGCTTTAACGCGGCGCAGATCAACGTTGGTAGAGGCGCCGATGGAGGTAGTCACAGGTTGACGGACAGGCTCAGGGCGTGAGGGGGCGACTACCGCCACAGCACCGCGAGGCGGCCTTCGGGCCGGTCTGTCGTTTGAAGCGTTTCGCATTCCCCTGTGGGAGCTGGCTTGCCAGCGATGGTCGTTAACGATGACGCGTGCTGCCTGAATGAACGCGGTGCCTGGATGTCCATCGCTGGCAAGCCAGCTCCCACAGGGGATTTTGGGGGGCATTACATTGGTGTTTACCGCCGATGATCCTGACGAACTTCAGGTCGGCTATCAGGCCGCCTCGCTTTGGCTTTGGCTGTTGATCTGGCTTTTGATCTTGATCTGCCCCGTCGGAAGGCCGAGCGCAGGTTCTGCGCAGTGGGCAACCCGGCATGGATGCCGGGTTAGCCGCCCCCGGCCATGGATGGCCGATGGCGGCGGGCCCACGGAGCAGGACCGGAGCGAGGGAATGGCGAGCCATAGCGAGGCACCGTACGTCAGGGGCGCTGGCGCTTGGTTACTTGGCGCTTTTCCAAGTAACCCGCCGTAAGGGTGGAACCAATAGCCGCCGTTACCGAAGAAACGGATATGTCCCCCAATCCAATCCAGTCCACCAAAAAAAAGGCCTCCCAACGCGGAGGCCTTTTAACATTCACAACATCCGCTTTTTCTTCCGCCGAGCCCACTGCCGACTCACCCACCACCGCCAATACATCATCACCAAACAATAGGCGAGGGCGCCCAACACCAGCCCCACCACAACCGAACCCAGCAAAAACGGCTGCCACAGCGTAGAGAGCTCGCCGCTGATCCACTCCCAGGTCAGCTCATCCGGCAGATGACGAGCCGGCACATCCATCAGCCACGCCCCAGTCTGATAGGTACAAAAAAACACCGCAGGCATGGTAATCGGGTTGGTCAGCCACACCAGACTGACAGCAATCGGCATGTTGCCGCGAACGACGATGGCGAGGATAGCCGCCACCAGCATCTGCAACGGAATCGGCAGGAACGCCGCAAACAAACCAACAGCCATGGCCCGCGCAACCGAGTGACGGTTGAGGTGCCAGAGGTTCGGGTCATGCAGCAGAGTGCCGAGAAAGCGTAAGGATTTGTGTTCCCTGATGCTGGTCGGGTCTGGCATGTAACGTTTGAATAAGCGCCGGGGCATAGGGCTTCTCGGTCGGTTAAGGCGGCAAGTATGTCTGGATTCTATGAGCTGCCCATTCAGACTTTGTGACAATTAATAACGATGCACGTGCCGTGAGCCGGCTATGCCTAGGAGGGGACTCTCAAGGACGGGCGTATGCGCACAGGGATGATGGCGCTGGCGTTGGGCCTGCTGGCCCTGCGTTTTTTGCCGGTATTACCGCCGGTCTGGTTATGGCTGGTGTTGCCCGTAATGGGATTGATGGCACTGCCGTTCCGCACGTATCCATTGGCGTTCTTTCTGTTCGGCTTCAGTTGGGCGGGCGCGAATGCACAGTGGGCGCTGGACGATCGTTTGTCGGCGAATCTCGATGGTGAAACGCGCTGGGTCGAAGGCCGGGTGACGGGATTGCCGCAGAATAATGACGGGGTTGTGCGTTTCGAACTGACGGACGCCCGGTCGCGACAGGCAAAGGTGCCGTCACTGATGCGTCTGGCCTGGTATGACGGACCACCGGTCAACAGTGGCGAACGCTGGCGGCTGGCAGTGAAACTGAAGCGTCCTGCCGGGCTGCTCAATCCCCATGCCTTCGATTACGACGCCTGGCTGCTGGCGCAACGCATCGGTGCAACCGGAACCGTCAAGGATGGCCAGCGTCTTGCTGAAGCCCGGTGGGCCTGGCGCGACGGCATCCGGCAACGCTTGCAAGCCGTGGACGCTCAGGGGCGAACCGGTGCACTGACGGCGCTGGTGCTGGGGGATGGCGCCGGACTCAGTCGCGAGGACTGGCAGGTGTTGCAAGACACCGGCACCGTGCACCTGTTGGTGATTTCCGGGCAGCACGTCGGTCTGCTGGCAGGCGTGGTGTATCTGCTGATCGCCGGGCTGGCGCGCTACGGTATGTGGCCGAATCGCTTGCCCTGGCTGCCATGGGCGTGCGGATTGGCATTCGCCGCAGCCCTTGGTTACGGACTGCTGGCAGGATTCGAAGTGCCGGTGCGGCGAGCCTGCGTGATGATCGGGCTGGTGCTGTTGTGGCGCCTGCGATTTCGCCACCTCGGTGCCTGGTGGCCGTTGTTGCTGGCGCTCAACGCGGTGCTGTTGCTGGATCCGCTGGCGAGTCTGCAACCGGGTTTCTGGTTGTCCTTCGCGGCGGTGGCGGTGTTGATCTTCACCTTCGGCGGGCGCCTCGGCCCTTGGCGATGGTGGCAAACCTGGACCCGCGCTCAATGGCTGATAGCAATCGGCCTGGGCCCGTTGCTGCTGGTGCTCGGATTGCCGATCAGTCTCAGCGGGCCGGTCGCCAATCTGCTGGCGGTGCCCTGGATCAGTTTGCTGGTATTGCCGCCGGCCTTGCTGGGAACCCTGTTGTTGCCGCTGCCATATGTGGGCGAGGGGTTGCTTTGGTTGGCGGGTGGGCTGATCGACTGGCTGTTCAAGGGCCTTGGGTTAATGGCCGGTCAATTGCCCGCGTGGGTGCCTGTGGCGATTCCATTGTGTACATGGGCGCTGGGCACCCTCGGCGCGTTTCTGCTGTTGATGCCGCGCGGCGTACCGCTGCGCCCATTGGGTTGGCCGCTGTTGCTGTTGCTGGTTTTTCCTCCTCGGCCACTGTTGCCAGAGGGGATCGCCGAAGTCTGGCAACTGGATGTTGGCCAGGGGTTGGCGATCCTGGTGCGAACCCGCCATCACACGCTGTTGTATGACGCCGGCCCGCGCTTCGGCGACTTCGACCTCGGCGAACGAGTGGTGCTGCCCACCTTGCGCAAACTGGGCGTGGGCGGACTCGACCTGATGTTGCTCAGCCACGCCGACGCCGATCACGCCGGCGGTGCGCGAGCGGTTGCCCATGGTTTGCCGGTGACGCGAGTGCTCAGCGGCGATCCCGAGGCGCTACCCGTCGAACTGCACGCCGAGGCCTGCGAGAGTGGCCGGCAATGGACTTGGGACGATGTGAGGTTTCAGCTCTGGCAATGGCCTTCCGCCTCGGACAGCAATCAAAAATCCTGCGTCCTGCAGATCGAAGCCAATGGCGAGCGCTTGCTGCTGACGGGTGATATTGACAGCGCTGCCGAACGAGCCCTGCTCGACAGTCCGCTGGCCGTGCCCACTGACTGGTTGCAGGCGCCGCACCACGGCAGCCGCAGTTCGTCGTCAATGGCGCTGCTCGCCGCGTTGCAGCCCAAAGCGGTGCTGATCTCGCGCGGCAACGGCAATTCCTTCGGCCACCCGCATCCCACCGTCATGGCTCGCTATATAAAGCGCGGCATGGCGATCCATGACAGCGTCGAGCAGGGCGCCATTCGTCTGCAGCTCGGACGCTTCAAGCCAGCGTCGACGATGCGTCAGGAACGGCGTTTCTGGCGTTCCATGCCATAACCGAGCGTTATTAAAGCCCGACCGGATGCGACATCACGGTCTTCGGTGCGCCGACCCCCTATGTTAGAGTGGCGCACTTTTTCGAGGGGACTGTCACTGTGTGGGAATTGGTCAAATCCGGCGGCTGGATGATGCTGCCGATCATTCTGAGTTCCATCGCGGCCATGGCGATCACCGCCGAGCGTCTCTGGACCCTGCGTGCCAGCCGTGTGACCCCGGAGCATCTGCTCGGGCAGGTCTGGGTGTGGATCAAGGACAAGCAACTCAATAAAGACAAACTCAAGGAACTGCGCGCCAACTCGCCGTTGGGCGAGATCCTGGCGGCGGGCCTGGCCAACTCCAGGCATGGTCGCGAGATCATGAAGGAGTGCATCGAAGAGGCCGCTGCGCGAGTGATTCACGAGCTCGAACGCTACATCAACGCCCTCGGCACCATCGCCGCGATGGCGCCGTTGCTGGGGCTGTTGGGCACGGTGTTGGGCATGATCGATATTTTCAGCGCGTTCATGGGCTCGGGCATGACCACCAACGCCGCGGTGCTGGCCGGTGGTATTTCCAAGGCGCTGATTACCACGGCTGCGGGCCTGATGGTCGGTATCCCGTCAGTGTTCTTCCACCGTTTCCTGCAACGCCGGATCGATGAGCTGGTGGTGGGCATGGAGCAGGAAGCGATCAAACTGGTCGAGGTGGTGCAGGGTGACCGTGACGTGGACCTGTCCGAGGGCAAAAGAGCGTGAAATTTCGCCGCAAGCAACGGGAGAATGTGGACATCAACCTCGCGTCGCTGATCGACGTGGTGTTTATCCTGCTGCTGTTTTTCGTCGTGACCACCACCTTCACCCGTGAAACCCAGTTACGCGTCGATCTGCCGGAAGCGGTCAGTGGTTCGCCTGCCGAAGACCAGCAGGTCAAACATCTGGATGTCGCCATCAGTGCCGAAGGCGTGTTCTCGGTGAACAATCAGGTCTTGCAGAAGAACGACCTGACCACGCTCATGGAAGCGTTGCAGAAAGAGTCCAGCGGCGACACCAATCTACCGTTGTCCATCAGTGCGGACGGCAAGACTCAACATCAGTCGGTCATCACCGCGATGGATGCCGCCGGCAAACTCGGTTTCAGTCACTTGCGCATGACCACAGTCGAGGCGGCGCCGCCCGCGCCCTGATGGCCATGTCCGATCGCTTGCTCGCCGCGTGGTACGACGGTCATCCGGCCCTGAAGTTATTGCAGCCACTGGAGTGGCTGTATCGGCGCGTGGTCATGAACAAGCGCAAACGCTTTCTGGCGGGTGAGGGCGAGATTTATCAGTCGCCGGTGCCGTTGATCGTCGTCGGCAACATCACCGTGGGCGGTACGGGCAAGACACCGCTGATTCTGTGGATGATCCAGCATTGCCAGCGCAGCGGTTTGCGGGTCGGCGTGGTCAGCCGCGGCTATGGCGCCAAACCGCCGCAACTGCCATGGCGCGTCGAGGCCGAGCAAAGCGCCGATGTGGCGGGCGATGAACCGCTGTTGATCGTCCAGCGCACCGGCGTGCCGTTGATGATCGACCCGGACCGCAGCAGCGCCGTCAAAGCGCTGTTGGCGAGCGAACCACTGGACCTGATCCTGTCCGATGACGGCATGCAGCATTACCGGTTGGCGCGGGACCTTGAATTGGTGTTGATCGACGCCGCCCGTGGCCTGGGCAACAAACGTTGCCTGCCTGCCGGGCCGTTGCGCGAGCCGGCAGAACGCCTGCAAAGCGTTGACGCGGTGCTGTACAACGGCGCCACCAATGATCGCGACAACGGTTTTGCCTTTCAACTGCAACCCACCGAACTGGTCAATCTGCACAGCGGTGAACGCCGTCCCCTCGATCACTTCCCCGCAGGCCAGGCGCTGCACGCCGTGGCCGGTATCGGCAATCCGCAGCGTTTCTTCACGACCCTCGAAACGCTACACTGGCAGCCAGTCCCGCATGCGTTTGCCGACCACGCCGAATACAGCGTGCAGGCCTTGAATTTCACACCGTCATTGCCGTTGGTGATGACCGAAAAGGACGCGGTGAAGTGCCGTGCCTTCGCCGCCGCCGATTGGTGGTACCTGGCGGTCGATGCTGCGCCATCGCCGGCCTTCGTGGCCTGGTTCGATACGCAGCTGATGCGCCTGTTGCCGGCTCGTCTTTTGCCTTAAACCGTTTTATCCAGGGAATGCTCATGGACACCAAATTGCTCGACATCCTCGCTTGCCCGGTCTGCAAAGGCCCGCTCAAGCTCAGCGCCGACAAAACCGAGCTGATCAGCAAGGGCGCCGGCCTGGCGTACCCGATTCGCGACGGCATCCCGGTGATGCTCGAAACCGAAGCCCGCACCCTGACCACTGACGAGCGTCTGGATAAATGACCACAGCCTTTACCGTTGTCATACCATCGCGTTACGCCTCCACCCGCCTGCCGGGTAAACCGCTGCTGCTGATCGCCGGCAAGCCGATGATCCAGCACGTCTGGGAACAGGCGAGCAAAAGCAGCGCCGAGCGCGTGGTGGTTGCCACCGACGATGCGCGCATTGTCGAGGCGTGCAACGCGTTTGGCGCTGAAGTGGTGATGACCCGCGAAGATCACAACTCCGGAACGGACCGCCTGGCCGAAGTCGCCGCAAAACTCGGTTTGGCGCCTGACGCCATCGTGGTCAACGTTCAGGGTGACGAACCGCTGATCCCGCCGAGCGTGATCGATCAGGTTGCTGCCAACCTGGCCGCCCACACCGAAGCGCGCATGGCCACATTGGCCGAGCCGATCGAAGACGTTGAAACCCTGTTCAATCCCAACGTGGTCAAGGTCGTCAGCGACCTCAACGGCCTGGCGCTGACGTTCAGTCGCGCGACGTTGCCGTGGGCCCGGGATGCGTTCGCGAAAAATCGCGAAGTGCTGCCGCAAGGCGTGCCGTATCGCCGCCATATCGGCATTTATGCCTACCGCGCCGGTTTCCTGCATGACTTCGTCAGTTGGGGCCCATGCTGGCTGGAAAACACCGAATCCCTGGAGCAACTGCGTGCGCTGTGGCACGGCGTGCGAATTCACGTCGCCGACGCATTGATCGCGCCGCCCACTGGCGTCGACACGGTCGAAGACCTCGAGCGCGTTCGTCGCCTGCTGGAGGTCTGATGCGGGTTCTGTTCGTCTGTCTGGGCAACATCTGCCGTTCACCGACGGCCGAAGGCGTGCTGCGGCATAAACTGCGGGAAGCGGGGCTGGCCGATCAGGTCGAAGTGGCCTCCGCCGGCACCGGTGACTGGCACGTCGGCAGGGCGCCGGACAAACGCAGCCAGGCCGCGGCCAGGCTGCGCGGTTACGACCTGTCCGCCCAGCGCGCCCAGCAAGTGACCCGCGCCGATTTCGCCACCTACGACCTGATCCTGGCGATGGACCACAGCAACCTGCGCAACCTCGAGGCCCTGCAACCCGCCAGGGGCAAGGCGGAGCTGGACCTGTTCCTGCGTCGCTACCAGTCAGACGTCGATGAAGTGCCGGACCCGTACCACGATGGTGACCAAGGCTTCGAGCACGTGCTGGATCTGATCGAGCGCGCGACCGACCTGCTGGTGATCGAATTGAAGGGCCGGGTATGAGTTTGCAGGTTCAACCCCGGGTTTCGCTCAAACCGTTCAATACCTTTGGCGTGGACGTTCAGGCGCGTTTGTTTGCCGAAGCCCGCAGCGATGCCGACGTGCGTGAGGCGCTGGCCTATGCGGCGGAGCATGACGTGCCGCTGCTGGTGATTGGCGGTGGCAGCAATCTGCTGCTGACCGCCGATATCCAGTCGCTGGTGCTGCGCATGGCGACACGCGGAATTCGTATTCTGAGCGACGACGGCAGCAAGGTCGTGATCGAAGCCGAGGCCGGCGAGCCTTGGCATCCGTTCGTGCAACACACGCTGGCGCAGGGTTTGTCGGGGCTGGAAAACCTCAGCCTGATCCCCGGCACCGTTGGCGCGGCACCGATGCAGAACATCGGTGCCTACGGTGTGGAGATCAAGGACGTGTTCGCCGGCCTGACCGCTCTGGATCGCCAGACCGGCGAGTTGCGGGACTTCACGCTGGCCGAGTGCAACTTCGCTTATCGCGACAGCTTGTTCAAACAGGAGCCGGGACGCTGGTTGATTCTTCGCGTTCGTTTCGCCCTGGACCGCGCCGCGCACCTGCATCTGGAATACGGCCCGGTGCGCCAGCGCCTGACCGAGCAGGGTATCGATCACCCGACCGCCACCGACGTCAGCCAGGCGATTTGCAGCATCCGCAATGAAAAGCTCCCGGATCCGGCAGTGCTCGGTAATGCCGGCAGTTTCTTCAAGAATCCCTTGGTCTCGGCTGCGCTGGTCGCTCAGCTCAAAGGCGAGTACCCGGAACTGGTGGCTTACGCGCAACCCGATGGGCAGATGAAACTGGCTGCGGGCTGGCTGATAGAGCGGGCAGGTTGGAAAGGTTTCCGCGAGGCCGACGCAGGCGTGCATAAATTGCAGGCGCTGGTGCTGGTCAACTACGGGGCCGCGACTGGCCTGCAGTTGTTGAACCTGGCGCAGCGCATTCAAAAAGACATTTCCGAACGTTTCCATGTCGACCTGGAAATGGAGCCCAATCGGTATTGAAGCAACGCTTTCAAGACTGATCTCAAAGCCCTGCACATCTTCGATTGTGCAGGGCTTTGTTGTTAATGCTGGATTACTTAGCCACCGCTGATCTGCGACCCACGTACCGAATTCGTTCACGGCTGGGAAGAACGGCATGGTCGCTTTGTCCCTGGCATGCCGGACGAAGCGGTGCAGAACATTCAAACCGACGAACGCACGGCCATCGTCGCGCTGACCCACGATCCGCGCCTGGATGACATGGCGTTGCTCACGGCCCTCGACTCCTGGGCCTTTTATGTCGGCGCGCTGGGCTCGCGGGTCAACGAAGCGCCGGGATAACCTGGCTCAGCTAGGCTTGTCACAAGAGGCCATCGAGCGCTTGCACGGGCCGATCGGTCTGCACATCGGCAGCCATTCCCCGGCGGAAATCGCCTTATCGCTGCTGGCCGAAATCGTGGCGATCAAGAACGGCGTCGAGCTGAAACAGAAGAAGCCGTTGCGGGAGGAGGTATGAGTGAGCCAATCGGCGCCATCGTGTTGGCGGCAGGGCAGGGCAACCGGTTTCGGCAGGTGGCGGGGACCGATAAGGATAAGTTGTTGGCGGACTGTACGGGACGCGATGGCGCTGTTCGTTCGGTGATCGAGCAGGTGCTGGTGAGTTTGCCGCCCACACTGGCGAAACGTGTGCTGGTGACGACCGAAGATCGCCCGCAAGTGGCTCGTATGGCTCAGGCGTATGGTTTCGAGATTGTGCTGATCGACTCGACCGGCATGGGCGACAGCATTGCGGCTGGGGTGGCGGCGTGTCCGCAGCTCGGTGGGTGGTTGATTGTGTTGGGTGATATGCCGTTTATTTTGCCGTCGAGTATTGATCGGGTGGTGGCGGGGATTGCTGATGATGGGATCAGTGTTCCGGTGGTCAATGGCGAGTATGGACATCCGGTGGGTTTCGGACGTTCGTTCGGACCGGGATTGATGGCGTTGTCCGGAGATCGTGGGGCCAAGCCGTTGTTTGCGCAGGGACGAGTATTGGAAGTGACAGTGAATGATCCCGGTGTGTTGTGGGACGTGGACGTGCCTGAGGCGTTGGTCTTCGCCTGATAGATCGCCATCGCGGGCAAGCCACGCTCCCACAGGTTTTGTGTCGATCATGATTTCTGTGAGCGACACAAAACCTGTGGGAGCGTGGCTTGCCCGCGAAGAACGATAACGCGGTCTACCTGTTTAAATACCGACATAAAAAAAGCCCCGCCTGGATCACCAGGCGGGGCTTTCTAGTGGCCGATGGAATCAGGCGAGGGGTTTAGGCTCGTGCTCTTTTTCCAGGGCTTGCTCGTGTTGCTCTACCGCTTCCTGAACGGAGCGCGGTGCTTCGTCGATCACGGACTCAACCGGCTCGGCAGTGACTTCAGCAGCCGGGGCAGGAGCAGCCTCGACGACTTCAGCCACAACCGGTGCCACTTCGACAGCGACCGGAGCAGCAGCGGCAGCCAGTTCGGCTTCCTTCTGCAGGCGCTCTTCTTCACGCTTGCGACGACGCACTTCACGCGGGTCGTTCGGCGCGCGGCCACTTGGCGTCAGGGCGCTGACAGGAGCGGCTTCAACGGCGGGTGCAGCCACTTCAGCGACAACCGGCGCTTCAACCACTGGAGCGGGTTCGGCAGCAGCCACAACTGGCTCGGAAACCATGGCTTCAGTCGTCTCGCTCTCAGCGACTGGCGCTGGAGCTGGCGTTTCGGCAACAGCTGGCTCGGCAACCCAGTTGAACGCGGTTTGCTCTTCGCGAACTTCACGAACCGTTTCGGTCACGGTTTCAGCAACCGGTTCTGCAACCACGGCAGGCGCTTCAGCAACGAAGGTCGGTTCAGCGGCAGCTTCGACTTCAGGCTGTGCTTCACGAACCGGAGCCACTTCGATTTCCGGAGCGGCAGTGACTTCTACAGGCGTGGTCGCTTCAACGACTGGCGCTTCTACTGGAGCGGTTTCCAGTGTGGCAGCAGTGGCGCGTTCGGCTTGCTCGTTGGCTTGTGCTTCAGCCGGAGCGCTGATCACGCTGCTGGCAACGGCTGCGGTTACAGCCAGGCCGGCGGCCAGATCGGCAGCGCTTGGCGCTTCGCGGCTTTCGCCAGCTTCGCTACCTTCGGCAGATTCCGATTCTTCCGAACCTTCGATCACGTTGCCGTTGGCATCGCGTTGACGCTCGCGACGGTTGCTGCGACGACGCTGGCCACGGGAGCGGCGGCGTGGACGATCGCCTTCGGCGCCTTCCTGACCGTCTTCCTGCAGTTGCTCTTCGTTGCCGGTCAGCTCTTCTTCGGCAACAGCGGCAGCGGCTTGCTCTGCACGTGGTTGACGCTCTTCACGCGGTGGACGTGGAGCACGCTCTTCGCGTGGTTGACGAGCTGGACGCTCTTCAGCGGTAGCTGCAGCGGCCGGAGCGGTGGCATCCAGAGGTTCACGCAGTTCACGAACGCGTTCTTCACGCTCGCCACGTGGCTTGCGATCTTCGCGAGGCGCGCGCGGTGCACGTTCTTCACCGCGCGGAGCACGTTCTTCACGAGGGGCACGTGGAGCGCGTTCTTCGCGAGCGACTGCCGGGGTTTCTTCGCGGGCTTCGCGTGGTGCGCGTTCTTCACGCGGTGCGCGTTCTTCACGCGGTGCACGTTCCTCGCGAGGCTTGCGTTCTTCATCGCGGCGACCGTTACGGTTGCGGCTCTGCTGACGACCGTTGCGACGCTCTTCGTTACGCGCCGGACGCTCGGTGGTCGCCGGTTTTTCAACCACAACCGGAGCGGCAGGCTCTTCTTTGGTAGCGAACAGGCTGACCAGCGACTTCACCAGGCCTTTGAACAGGCTTGGCTCTGGCGCGACGGCCGGTGCGGCAACAGGTGCGGCAGCGACGACTTCGGTCGGAACCGGAGCGTTGGCGCGGGCCGGAGCGGTCTTGACTGCGGCTTCCTGGCGAACCAGGGTGCGGGTCGCAGCGGCTGGCTGGACTTCTTCGACTTCGGCAGCGGCCGCAGCGATTTCGTAGCTGGACTGGTTGATGCTGGCTTCCGGGCTGTCATCACGCAGACGCTGAACTTCGAAGTGCGGCGTTTCGAGGTGATCGTTCGGCAGAATGACGATGCGGGCACGGGTGCGCAGTTCGATCTTGGTGATCGAGTTGCGTTTTTCGTTGAGCAGGAAGGCTGCAACCGGAATCGGCACTTGTGCGCGAACTTCGGCGGTGCGGTCTTTCAGGGCTTCTTCTTCGATCAGGCGCAGGATCGCCAGCGACAGCGATTCAACGTCACGGATGATGCCGGTGCCGTTGCAACGCGGGCAAACGATGCCGCTGCTTTCGCCGAGCGATGGACGCAGGCGCTGACGGGACATTTCCAGCAGGCCGAAGCGCGAGATGCGACCGACTTGCACGCGAGCGCGGTCGGCTTCCAGGCATTCGCGGACTTTCTCTTCCACGGCGCGCTGGTTCTTGGCAGGGGTCATGTCGATGAAGTCGATGACGATCAGGCCGCCGATGTCGCGCAAGCGCAACTGACGGGCGATTTCTTCGGCGGCTTCAAGGTTGGTCTGCAGGGCGGTTTCTTCGATGTCGCTGCCTTTGGTGGCGCGCGCCGAGTTGATGTCGATGGACACCAGGGCTTCGGTCGGATCGATGACGATGGAGCCGCCGGAAGGCAGTTCAACGACGCGCTGGAAAGCGGTCTCGATCTGGCTTTCGATCTGGAAACGGTTGAACAGCGGAACGCTGTCTTCATACAGCTTGATCTTGCTGGCGTACTGCGGCATCACCTGGCGAATGAAGGTCAGGGCTTCGTCCTGGGCTTCAACGCTGTCGATCAGCACTTCGCCGATGTCCTGGCGCAGGTAATCGCGGATGGCGCGGATGATCACGTTGCTTTCCTGGTAGATCAGGAATGGCGCGGAGCGATCCAGCGAGGCTTCTTTGATGGCGGTCCAGAGTTGCAGCAGGTAATCGAGGTCCCACTGCATTTCTTCGCTGCTGCGGCCAAGGCCGGCAGTGCGAACGATCAGACCCATGTCGGCCGGGGCAACCAGACCGTTCAGGGCTTCACGCAGTTCGTTGCGCTCTTCACCTTCGATGCGACGGGAGATACCGCCGGCACGCGGGTTGTTCGGCATCAGTACCAGATAACGACCGGCCAGGCTGATGAAGGTGGTCAGGGCGGCGCCCTTGTTGCCACGTTCTTCTTTTTCGACCTGAACGATGACTTCCTGGCCTTCGCTCAGGACGTCCTTGATGTTGACGCGGCCTTCAGGGGCTTTCTTGAAGTATTCGCGGGAGATTTCTTTGAGGGGCAGGAAGCCGTGGCGCTCGGAGCCGAAATCGACAAAGGCAGCCTCAAGGCTTGGTTCGATGCGAGTAATCCGGCCTTTATAGATGTTGGCCTTCTTCTGCTCGCGTGCACCGGATTCGATGTCCAGGTCGTAGAGGCGTTGGCCATCTACCAGTGCAACACGCAACTCTTCGGGTTGAGTTGCGTTAATCAGCATTCTTTTCATGTAGTACCGTCGGTTTCCGGGCTGCCGGAAACGGCGTTCGGCACACACGACTTCTCACGGTCGGTGTCAGGTGCGTCGGGAGTGGTTGGCCATTCCCGTGTCCAGCGAAGTCCGGCCAATGTGGGCCTTCGTCGCGACGTACGCGTCCTGCTTGCTGTGGCTACTTAAGCACTCAGTCAGGAGGAGGAATCAACCGGCGGCTGTGGACGAGATGAAGCGTCTTGATAAAGCCTATTGCTACACAGTCCAGCGGTTGTGCATCTCCACCCTACACGTATCCCTGATAATTCGGGTGCTGCCGCGCGCAGAATCCGCAGCGGGTTGGCATTTACCGTGAGCTCCGAAAGGGGAGGTCACGCATCATGGCTAATTTAGGCGGTGTTTCCGAAGCGTTCGCTCGGGGTCATTCGCAGCTGACTGCACTTTGTGAACTGGCCGTGAATATTGGCTCGCGAAGCGAGTGAAAACTCTGCTTTGCGGCGTGATTCAGGCCTTATGTCACCTGCGCTCGTTACACCTGCAAACTCCACCGTTACGTAGCGAAAGCCCCGTAGGACGGCCTCGCGTCCTGGTGAATTGCATTGGTCAGGGCCGGTTTTTGACCGTTTGTCCGCTGTCCAGGCCGCTTTTGGCGGCGTTCGCGACTATAGCAGTAATGATTAAGTGCTTCAATTCCATAAAAAATTGATATCATCCGCGCCATGACGACTACTGCCCCCTCGACCCCAGCCGTACAACTGCTTGAGGTCTCGCCGGAATATGCCGGCCAACGTATTGATAACTTCCTTCTCGCTCGGCTCAAAGGCGTGCCCAAGACCTTGATTTACCGCATTTTGCGCAAGGGCGAAGTGCGGGTGAACAAAGGTCGGATCAAGCCCGAATACAAGCTGCAGGCGGGCGATATCGTGCGCGTGCCGCCGGTTCGCGTGCCGGAGCGCGACGAGCCGGTGCCGCTGGCCCAGGGTCTGCTGCAACGCCTTGAAGCCTCGATTGTCTTTGAAGACAAGGCGCTGATCGTGATCAACAAGCCTTGCGGCATTGCGGTTCACGGAGGCAGCGGCCTGACTTACGGAGTGATCGAAGCCTTTCGTCAGTTGCGTCCGGATTGCAAGGAGCTCGAGCTGGTTCACCGTCTCGACCGTGACACCTCCGGCCTGCTGATGATCGCCAAGAAGCGCAGCATGCTGCGTCACTTGCACACGGCATTGCGCGGAGATGGCGTCGATAAGCGCTATATGGCGCTGGTCCGCGGTAACTGGGCGGCCTCGATCAAGCAAGTTCGTGCGTCGCTCGGCAAGAGCAATCTGCGCTCCGGCGAGCGCATGGTCGAGGTCGATGAGGAGGAGGGCAAGGAGTCTGTGACCGTGTTCAAGGTCCTGCGTCGATTCGGCGACTTTGCCACCCTGATCGAAGCCAAGCCGATCACTGGCCGCACTCACCAGATCCGCGTTCACACCCTGCACGCCGGGCACTGCATTGCTGGCGACACCAAGTACGGCGACGACGATTTCAGCAAGGAAATCCGCGATCTGGGCGGCAAGCGCCTGTTTCTGCACGCCTACATGCTGACCGTGCCGTTGCCCGATGGCAGCGAGCTCAAGTTACAGGCGCCTGTCGACGAGATGTGGGCCAAAACCGTGGAGCGCCTGAGTGCACCCCTCTGATTACAAGCTGCTGATTTTCGATTGGGACGGCACTCTCGCCGACTCCATTGGTCGGATTGTCGAGGCGATGCACGTCGCGTCCGAACGCTCCGGCTTCCAGTTGCGCGATGATTTTGCCGTCAAAGGCATCATCGGGCTGGGTCTTCCGGAGGCCATTCGTACGTTGTATCCGGAAATCGGCGACAACGAGCTGATAGCTTTCCGTCAGCACTATGCCGATCACTACATCGCCTCGGAAGCCGTACCTTCTCCGTTGTTTGAAGGGGTAGTCGAGTCGATGGAGGCGTTTCGCGCCGAGGGTTATCACTTGGCGGTAGCGACCGGCAAGGCGCGTCGCGGGCTGGATCGCGTGCTGAAGGCGCACGGTTGGGACGATTATTTCGACATCACCCGCGCGGCCGACGAAACAGCCAGCAAGCCCCATCCGCTGATGCTTGAGCAGATCCTCGCTCATTGCGAAGTTCGCCCGGAGCAAGCGTTGATGGTCGGTGATTCGTCCTTCGACCTGCAGATGGCGCGCAATGCCGGCATGGGTTCGGTGGCGGTCAGCTACGGCGCGCAATCGATCGAGGCGCTGAAGCTGTTCGAACCGGCGCTGGCCATCGATCGTTTTTCAGAATTGCATGCCTGGCTGAATCAGCGGGCCTAATAGATTTTTGCTGGGGTAGATGTCATGACCGACGAATGGAAGGCGCCCGCCAAGGCGAGTGCGGAGAGCGGTGACGAGAAGAGCTGGAAGCTGTTGGAGAAGACCCTGCTGGCCAGTGTCCAGGAGCAACGCCGGTCGCGGCGTTGGGGGATTTTCTTCAAGCTGCTGACCTTTGTGTATCTGTTTGGCGCGCTGATTCTGTTCACGCCGCTGATGGATATGGAAAAGGCCGCGACCCGCAGCGCCAATTACACCGCGCTGATCGACGTGACGGGCATGATCGCCGACAAGGAGCCCGCCAGCGCTGACAATATCGTCGGCAGCCTGCGTGCGGCCTTCGAGGATGAAAAGGTCAAGGGCGTCATTCTGCGCATCAACAGTCCGGGCGGCAGTCCGGTGCAGTCGGGTTACGTTTATGACGAGATCCGCCGGTTGCGTGGCTTGCACCCGGATACCAAGGTTTACGCGGTGATCTCCGACCTGGGTGCTTCCGGCGCTTATTACATCGCCAGTGCGGCGGATCAGATCTACGCCGACAAGGCGAGTCTGGTGGGCTCCATTGGTGTGACGGCGGCGGGTTACGGGTTTGTCGGTACCATGGAGAAGCTGGGTGTCGAGCGTCGGACCTACACGTCTGGCGAGCACAAGTCGTTCCTTGATCCGTTCCAGCCGCAAAAGCCTGAGGAGACTCAGTTCTGGCAGGGCGTCCTCGATACGACGCACCAGCAGTTCATCAGCAGCGTCAAGAAGGGTCGTGGCGATCGCCTCAAGGACAAGGAGCATCCGGAGCTGTTCTCCGGGTTGGTCTGGTCCGGTGAGCAGGCGCTGCCTCTGGGGCTGATCGATGGTCTGGGTAATGCCAGTTCGGTGGCGCGTGATGTGATCGGTGAAAAAGAGCTGGTGGACTTCACCGTTCAGGAGTCGCCGTTCGATCGCTTCTCGAAGAAACTTGGCGCCAGTGTGGCTGAGCAGTTGGCGATGTGGATGGGTTTTCACGGTCCGTCACTGCGCTGATCTTCTGCCTGCATAAAAAACCGGCCCTCGTGGCCGGTTTTTTGTGTTCAGGGGATTTGCACGCCTTCATTCAGTAGCATGTCGATCAGGCGAATCAGCGGCAGGCCGATCAGGCTGGTAGCGTCAGGGCCTTCCGTGCTTTGAAACAAGCTCACCCCCAAACCTTCGGCCTTGAAGCTGCCAGCGCAATCGTAGGGTTGTTCGGCGCGCAGGTAGCGTTCGATGCGTGCGGTGTCGAGTACGCGCATGTGTACGGTGAATGGCACGCAGTCGACCTGGCAGTGTCCGGTCTGGCTATTGAGCAGGGCGAGGCCGGTCAGGAAGGTCACGCTGGCGCCGCTGGAAGCCTGTAGCTGTTCGCGGGCCTTTTCGAAGGTGTGGGGCTTGCCGATTATCCTGTCGCCGAGTACTGCGACCTGGTCGGAGCCGATGATCAGATGAACGGGGTGGCTGCCGGCAAGGGCTTGGGCCTTTTCCTTCGCGAGGCGCTTTACCAGCTCGATGGCGGGTTCTCCTGGTCGATGACTTTCATCGATATCAGGCGAGCTGCAGGTGAATGGCAGCTGCAAGCGGGCCAGCAATTCCCGGCGATATACCGAGCTTGAAGCGAGTAATAAAGGCAGCATGCGCATCTCCAGAAGACAGGCGCGAATTCTAGCGAGGCTTCCAGGTGACGGACAGGGCTGAATTTCCTTTGACATGGCCGGGTGCATCCCTATAATGCTGCGCCTATGTTGAATGACCCGATTCCACCTCACGTTGACCCGCGCAAATTGGCTGACCGTGGCACCACCCTTCAAGGTGAACTGCTGCTGGCCGATTTGGAGAGACTCTGCGACCCGCTTTCCGACACTGTCGGTACGGTGCAGGCTAAATTCGTTTTTGAACGAGATGAACGTAAGTCTGTGGTAATCCACAGTTTTATCGACACCGAAGTCAAAATGGTTTGCCAGCGTTGTCTTGAGCTGGTCACCCTGCCGATCCACAGCGAATGCAGTTATGCTGTGGTGAAGGAGGGTGCGAATACCCAGTCGTTGCCGAAAGGTTATGACGTGCTGGAACTGGGCGAAGATCCATTGGATCTGCAGTCACTGATCGAGGAGGAGCTTCTGCTCGCCTTGCCCATTGTGCCTGCTCATCATCCGGAAGAATGCCAGCAGCCGGGGGGTCTCGAAGAGGCCGAACCGAGCGAGGACGAGGTAACGCGGTCCAACCCGTTCAGTGTATTGGCGCAGTTAAAGCGTGACCCAAACGTTTAGGAGTTAATCAATTATGGCTGTTCAGCAGAACAAAAAATCCCGCTCTGCCCGTGACATGCGTCGTTCGCACGACGCTCTCGAGGCTAGCACCCTGTCTGTAGAAAAAACCACTGGTGAAGTTCACCTGCGTCACCACGTATCGCCAGAAGGCGTATACCGTGGCCGTAAAGTGATCGACAAGGGCGCTGACGAGTAATCACTTGTCCGCTCAAGTCATCGCGATTGACGCAATGGGCGGGGACTTCGGTCCCCGCAGCATTGTTCAGGCCAGCCTTGCTTGTCTGAATGCTACGCCCTCGCTGCACCTGACCCTTGTCGGTCAACCCTCCCTTCTTGAAGAATTGATCGCTGGCCAATCGGCTGTGGATCGCTCGCGCCTGTCGATTGCACCGGCATCCGAAGTCATCACAATGGACGAAAAGCCTGCCCAGGCGTTGCGCGGCAAGCCCGATTCGTCAATGCGTGTGGCGCTCGAGTTGCTGCGTGACGGCAAGGTTCAGGCCTGCGTCAGCGCCGGCAATACCGGCGCGCTGATGGCTTTGTCGCGGTTTGTGCTCAAGACTTTGCCGGGCATTGATCGGCCGGCCATGGTCGCGGCGATTCCGACGCAGAAGGGCTATTGCCAGTTGCTCGATCTGGGCGCCAACGTCGATTGCAGTGCCGAGCATCTGCTGCAGTTTGCGGTGATGGGGTCGGTGGCGGCAGAAACCCTCGGTATCGTTCGCCCGCGTGTTGCGTTGCTGAACATTGGCACCGAAGACATCAAGGGCAATCAGCAGGTCAAGCTGGCGGCGACTTTGTTGCAAAGTGCTCGCGGCATCAATTACATCGGTTTTGTCGAAGGTGACGGCTTGTACCGGGGCGAGGCGGATGTGGTGGTGTGCGACGGCTTTGTCGGCAATATCCTGCTCAAGTCCAGCGAAGGGTTGGCGACCATGATCTCCGGTCGCATCGAAGCCCTGTTCAAAAAAAACGTTGCATCAAAAATAATTGGCGCAATGGCGTTGCCACTGATGAAACGCCTGCAAGCGGACCTGGCGCCCGCGCGGCATAACGGTGCAAGCTTCCTGGGTTTGCAGGGCATTGTGGTGAAAAGTCACGGTTCTGCAGGGGTTCAGGGTTTTCAGAGTGCCATCTCGCGAGCCTTGATCGAGATTCAGGAAAACCTGCCGGAACGGATTCACGGTCGTCTGGAGGATTTGTTGCTTTAGGCATTTTCGTCGGACAATGCTTAAATGTGACCGCTCAGTTCAATTGGCCATCCAAACTGTCAGTTTCTTGCGTCCCCCAAGCGGGACGTCAATTCTCCGACGACAAGATCATTAGGGGCTTGTTACATGTCTGCTTCCCTCGCATTCGTCTTTCCAGGACAGGGTTCGCAGTCCCTCGGCATGCTGGCCGAGTTGGGCGCGCAACATCCTGTAGTCCTTGAAACATTCAAAGAAGCATCCGACGCTCTCGGTTACGATCTGTGGGCACTGACCCAACAGGGGCCGGAAGAGCAACTCAATCAAACCGATAAAACCCAGCCGGCCATTCTGACCGCCTCGATCGCCTTGTGGCGTCTGTGGCTGGCGGAAGGTGGTGCGCGTCCGGCTTATGTTGCCGGTCATAGCCTGGGCGAATACAGCGCGCTGGTGGCTGCGGGCAGCCTGAGTCTGGGCGACGCCGTCAAACTGGTTGAGCGTCGTGGTCAGCTGATGCAGGAAGCCGTTCCGGCCGGGCAGGGCGGCATGGCTGCCATTCTCGGTCTGGACGATGCCGACGTACTGGCAGCCTGTGCCGAAGCGGCGCAGGGCGAAGTGGTCAGCGCGGTGAATTTCAACTCGCCAGGCCAGGTGGTAATCGCCGGTGCCAAGGCTGCGGTCGAGCGTGCCATCGAAGGCTGCAAGGCGCGTGGTGCCAAGCGCGCCATGCCGTTGCCGGTCAGCGTGCCGTCCCACTGCGAGCTGATGCGTCCAGCGGCCGAACGTTTTGCCGAGTCGATCGCTGCGATCAACTGGCAGGAACCACAGATCCCTGTGGTACAAAACGTCAGCGCGAACGTGCCGGCCGATCTCGAAACCCTCAAGCGCGATCTGCTTGAACAGCTCTACAAGCCTGTGCGCTGGGTCGAATCGGTCCAGGCACTGGCTGCCAAGGGCGCGACCCAACTGGTCGAATGCGGTCCTGGCAAAGTGCTGGCCGGCTTGAACAAGCGCTGCGCCGAAGGCGTGTCGACATCCAACCTCAATACCCCAGACGCCTTTGCTGCCGCCCGCGCAGCGCTGGCCTGAATCAGGAGAAGCTTGCATGAGTCTGCAAGGTAAAGTTGCACTGGTCACCGGTGCGAGCCGCGGTATCGGCCAGGCCATCGCCCTGGAACTGGGTCGTCAGGGTGCCATCGTTGTGGGCACCGCGACATCCGCTTCGGGTGCCGAACGCATAGCCGCTACCCTGAAGGAAAACGGTATTCAAGGCACTGGCCTTGAACTCGATGTCACCAGCGACGAATCCGTTGCGGCGGTGCTGGCGAGCATCCAGGAGCAGTTCGGTGCGCCGGCGATCCTGGTCAACAATGCCGGTATCACCCGCGATAACCTGATGATGCGCATGAAAGATGACGAATGGCATGACGTCGTCGATACCAACCTGAACAGTCTGTTCCGGCTGTCCAAGGGCGTTTTACGCGGCATGACCAAAGCCCGTTGGGGACGAATTATCAGTATTGGCTCGGTAGTGGGTGCCATGGGCAACGCAGGCCAAGTAAACTACGCTGCCGCCAAGGCAGGCCTGGAAGGTTTCAGTCGTGCCCTGGCGCGTGAAGTCGGTTCGCGTTCGATTACGGTAAACTCGGTGGCCCCTGGGTTCATCGACACCGATATGACCCGCGAACTGCCCGAGGCACAGCGTGAAGCCTTGCAGACGCAAATTCCGCTGGGCCGTCTGGGGCAAGCTCAAGAGATCGCGTCTGTGGTCGCTTTTCTTGCGTCCGACGGTGCGGCTTACGTTACTGGGGCTACAATCCCGGTGAACGGCGGGATGTACATGAGTTAAATGTGACGGATTGCTTCAAAAAAATGTCATACGAGCTGTCTAAAATCCGTTATAAAGCTGCAATCTATTTATAGGCAGAGGGCTACAGGGTTTGAGGAGTGAAGCTTTCAGTTGAAAAACTGAAAAGTCTTTCTATACACTTACCCACTGGCCAGCTGCCTGAATTTGTCCATTAGGAGTGAAAACAAGGTATGAGCACCATCGAAGAGCGCGTCAAGAAAATCGTTGCCGAGCAACTGGGCGTTAAAGAAGAAGAAGTGGTCAACACTGCTTCCTTCGTTGAAGACCTGGGTGCCGACTCCCTTGACACCGTTGAGCTGGTGATGGCTCTGGAAGAGGAATTCGAGACCGAAATCCCTGACGAAGAAGCTGAGAAGATCACTACTGTACAAGCTGCAATCGACTACGTTACTAGCCACCAGGCGTAATAGTTTGTAATCGTTGCTTGCTGTCATGGAAAAACCGCACTGCCATCATGGCGTGCGGTTTTTTCTTTAGGCCTGATGCAAAGTCGTCATTTGAAAAAAGGAGAGTGCTGTGTCGCGTAGACGCGTCGTAGTCACCGGTATGGGTATGTTGTCGCCACTGGGCACGGATGTGCCAAGCAGTTGGCAGGGCATTCTGGCTGGCCGCAGTGGCATTGGTCTGATCGAACACACCGACCTTTCTGCCTATTCCACCCGTTTTGGCGGCTCGGTAAAGGGCTTCAATGTCGAGGAATACCTGTCGGTCAAGGAAGCTCGCAAGCTCGACCTGTTCATTCAGTACGGTCTGGCCGCCGGTTTCCAGGCTGTGCGTAACGCAGGTCTTGAAGTCACCGACGCCAACCGTGAACGCATCGGCGTGGCCATGGGTTCGGGTATTGGCGGTCTGACCAATATCGAAGAAACCAGCCGCACGCTGCATGATTCCGGCCCACGACGGATCTCTCCGTTTTTCGTGCCTGGCTCGATCATCAATATGATTTCCGGTTTCCTGTCGATCCATTTGGGTGCACAGGGACCTAACTACGCCATCGCCACCGCGTGTACCACCGGTACGCACTGCATTGGCATGGCGGCACGCAACATCATGTACGACGAAGCCGACGTGATGATTGCCGGCGGCGCCGAGATGGCCGCTTGCGGTCTGGGCATGGGTGGCTTCGGAGCCTCTCGCGCACTGTCGACCCGCAACGACGAGCCGACCCGCGCCAGCCGTCCGTGGGACAAGGGTCGTGACGGCTTCGTCCTGTCCGACGGTGCCGGTGCGCTGGTTCTGGAAGAGCTGGAACACGCCAAGGCTCGCGGCGCGACCATCTATGCCGAGCTGATCGGCTTCGGTACCAGCGGCGACGCGTACCACATGACTTCGCCGCCGGCGGACGGTGCCGGTGCTGCACGTTGCATTACCAACGCCCTGCGCGACGCAAAGATCAATAGCGATCAAGTCCAGTACATCAACGCCCACGGCACCTCGACTTCGGCCGGCGACCTCGCCGAAGCCTGTGCGATCAAGTCGGTGTTCGGCGATCACGCCTACAAACTGGCGGTCAGTTCGACCAAGTCCATGACTGGTCACCTGTTGGGTGCGGCAGGTGCGGTCGAAGCGATCTTCAGTGTGCTGGCGATCAACAGCCAGGTGGCACCGCCGACCATCAACCTCGATGAGCCGGACGAAGGCTGTGATCTCGATTTCGTGCCGCACACCGCGCGCAACATGGATATCGATGTGGTGCTGTCCAACTCCTTCGGTTTTGGCGGTACCAACGGCTCGCTGGTGTTCCGCCGGTTCGCTGACTGATGGACAGCTGGGTCGACGGTCAGCCGGCTGACGCGTTGTCGCTGAAGGATCGCGGCCTGGCCTACGGCGATGGTCTGTTCGAGACCATCGCCGTGCGCGGCGGCCAGCCGCTGTTGCTGGACCGGCATTTGTCGCGTCTGGCGGATGGCTGTTCGCGCCTGGCGATCACGGCAGTTCACGCGCTGATCCGCAGCGAGCTGCAGGCCTACGCCGCAGCTCTGGGTGAAGGTGTGCTTAAACTCATCCTCACTCGCGGCGACAGCTTGCGCGGTTATGCCCCCGATCCTTCGGCTCAGGCCCGACGTATTCTGCAAGGCAATCCTCCTGCTGCTTATCCTGCGGTTCATGGAGAGCAGGGCGTTCGCCTCTTTCCCTGCACCACACGATTGGCCAGACAACCCTTGCTCGCCGGGCTCAAACACCTGAACCGTCTTGAGCAAGTCATTGCACGTTCCGAATGGCAAGACACCGAGCATGCCGAAGGCTTGATGCTCGATCAGGCCGGGCGCGTGATCGAAGGCGTGTTCAGTAATCTGTTCCTGGTCCGCGATGGCGTGTTGATCACCGCCGATCTCAAACGCTGCGGCGTTGCCGGCGTGATGCGTGCTGAATTATTGTTTCAAGCCGAGTCGCTGGGGATCCCCACGCAAATCACCGACATCACCCTCGAGCAGCTGCAATGGGCTGACGAAGTCTTTGTCTGCAATAGCGTGTATGGCGTTTGGCCGGTGCGCGCCTATGCAGCACTGAGCTGGTCGGTTGGGCCGCTCACCCGTAAACTCCAAACCATTGCCCGCGCGCTACTGGATGCTTGATACGTGAGACGTAAATTCTTGCTGTTGCTGGAAACCGGCCTGGTTCTGGCAGGGCTATGTCTGGGCGCTTCGGCCTGGAAAATCCATTCGGCGCTGGAACAGCCGCTGAACATTACCCAGGAAGAACTGCTGGACGTGCCCAAAGGCACGACACCCACCCGCACTTTCTATCGACTCGAAGCCGATGGCGTCATCAAGGACGCTTTCTGGTTGCGTGTGTATTGGCGCTTCAATCTGGCCGGGCAACCGCTGCACAAAGGTGAGTACCGCATGCAGCCCGGCATGACCGTTGAAAGCCTGATCGACCTGTGGAAGCGCGGGGAAATGGTTCAGTACAGCCTGACGCTGGTCGAAGGCTGGAATTTTCATCAGGTCCGTTTGGCCCTGGCCAAGGATGAAAAGCTCGAGCAGACGTTGAACGGCTTGAGCGATAGCGAAGTGATGGACAGGCTCGGTCACCCCGGGATCTTTCCGGAAGGGCGATTCTTCCCGGACACCTACCGGTTTGTGCGGGGCATGACGGACGCCGAGCTGCTGAAAAAAGCTTACGATCGCCTGGATGAAGTCCTCGCCAAGGAGTGGGGGCAGCGCGCGGCGGACGTGCCGTATACCGAACCTTATCAAGCGCTGATCATGGCTTCGCTGGTGGAAAAGGAAACCGGCGTACCGCAGGAGCGTGGGCAGATCGCTGGGGTGTTCGTGCGGCGCATGGAAATGGGCATGCTGTTGCAGACTGATCCGACCGTGATCTACGGCCTGGGTGATCGTTACAACGGCAAGTTGACCCGCGCGCATCTCAAGGAACCGACCCCTTACAATACCTACGTGATCGCCGGCCTGCCGCCGACGCCGATTGCGATGGTCGGCCGCGAAGCGATCCACGCAGCGTTGAATCCGGTGGCTGGCAACAGCCTGTATTTTGTCGCACGCGGCGATGGCAGCCATGTGTTCTCCGATGATCTGGACGCTCATAACAACGCAGTGCGCGAATTCCAGCTCAAACGCCGCGCCGATTATCGCTCCAGTCCGGCACCGGTCACCGCGCCAGAGGCGACGAATGAGCCGGCGCCGGTCCCGGCGGCTTCGCCCGACACAGCCCCCGAGGCTTTGCCACCAGTGACGCCGCAAGAGCCGGTTCAACCACCGGCTCAAGAGCCGACGCAGGAGCCAACCCAAGAACCGGCTGAAGAACCTGCCAAAGAGCCCGCTGCTGCGCCTGCGCCCGAACCAGACGCAACCGCGCCGCAAAGCCCGCAATGATTCTGACTAAGGACTGCCTGTGACTGGCTTGTTTATTACCCTGGAAGGCCCTGAAGGCGCCGGCAAGAGCACCAATCGTGAATACCTGGCCGAGCGCCTGCGCGCCGCCGGTATCGAGGTGGTGCTGACCCGCGAGCCGGGCGGCACGCCTTTGGCCGAGAAGATTCGCGAAGTGTTGTTGGCGCCGGTCGATGAAACCATGGACCCGGACACCGAGTTGTTGCTGGTGTTTGCCGCGCGTGCCCAGCATCTGGCCGGCGTGATCCGCCCGGCGCTGGCCCGTGGCGCGGTGGTGTTGTGTGATCGCTTTACCTGCGACTTACCCCTTAAGATCTATATATGTAACACTATAGATCTCTATAGGAAAAACTTGATTTTAGACCAGAAAAACCAGTATTTACAAGAATTTATCGCTGCCTGAACATAAGTGCTTTCCTTCAAAAATCCTCGAAAACCAAAAAAATGTAACGCTCCCGCATTTATCCCCTCGATTCACCCCAAATGTAACGCTTTCTTCGTTTTGCCTCCAAAAATCGGTTCACGGGTTTTCAGAGAAATGTAACGTTAGTCCCTTCCATTCCACGACCCCATCAAGCCACCTCACATGCGCTACAGCGTGTTCACTGCCAAAACACGATACATGATGCTGGTTAAGTCTTCAGCGTCTCCTGTGGCCTCAGAGAGCCTCAGTCGCCACCTTGACCTATCAAGCCAAGGCGATTTTTATTCTCTGCGGTGTGATTGGGTGCGGTAGGTGGTTCGATTGCCAGGCGATGTTTCGAGCGACACAACTCGATAGGCGTTCAGAATGGCTGATTGATCAGAGATTCACGAATGAGCCGATGGATCGGAAGCTTGGGGCTACGGTTTGCATCTGTTGAGAAAAGGATCTGAGTGGGGCCTGTGTCCGTTCCAGGTTAAATAAGTCAAAGTGATAGGTGAGCTAGTTTGGGCTCACCTCCAAAGCAGCTGCCAATTGGAAATTACGATGCGGTGGACAGTCCCACTGGTGTTGGCAGTTCTGACTCTCGGATGCAGTTAAGCCTGCCCAGCGATGGGCAAACCTAATTCCCGTAGGTCAACTCGAAAACCCGCCCCCCCAATGACACTGGTCTACGCTCTAGGCGCTGCCGGTGGTAGAGCGACTACCCCTTAGCACTGAATTATGACGGGGGGATCTATGCGTTGGATGGTTGGGCCTAATGCCATGTTTTATGAGCCGGCGGAGTTGCTTATCGACATGGGTGGCGATGATCGACCTGCGATGCTGGTCGCACTGCTGGCGCTGGCTTATGGCCTGCCGTTGAAGACGATCTTGGCGGCGCGCCGGAGTGAATTTGACCTGGCTGCCGAAGTGTGGCGGCTGCTTGGCGGTGGACTGCTGCCACTGTCGCCACCGATCATGCGTTTGATGCGCCTTCACCTGCTGCGCCAGCACCTGTTTACCAGTAGGAGACAGCCCGACTCGCTACTGTTCACTAGCCAAGATGGGGGGCCGTTGAGCGAGGACGAAATCGAACGGCGGGTGCGGCGGCTGACGCGAGGCAGGTTCGCAATGAGCGACCTTCGAACCCGAGTACTGAGTAAGTACCCATGGTTTGAGAATGCCCCTGAACGGATTGAAGCGAAGGTGATTGAATTGACGCCCAGGCGTGAAAGGCCCGAACGTATCGCCTCCTTTCGGCATAACACTTCGACACACCTTCGACGGCGACTGAATGAATGGCACAAAGCAATTCGCCTAAGTGAGCTACTGGGTATTCACGACGGGGCCAAACGATAGATTGCAGGTCGATAAGTGTTCACTCGCGCGACGTTGTATTAGTCCAGTATCAACGTACGCTGGACCTTAGCTTTTCCGCAGGCTTTCGGACCCTCGCATGAGAATTTACATTTCGCCGAATGGAATCGGCTGAGCTAAAGATTGGGGGAGTCGGCTGATGGATGATTTAATACAGCTCGCGCACAATTTTCGAGCGTCGCTTGAATTACAGAGAAATTTGGGATTACTGCCAAGGCACATGGCGGATTTTCCCCGTGGCTGTTGCGGCGTCACTTCGGAACTCTTAGGCGACTACCTGAATAGTTATCCGAGCGGACCAGAAGCTGAGTCCGTGAGTGCCTATCGAGACGGCAAGTCTCACATCTGGTTGTTAATTTCTTCGCTGGTTGTTGATCTTACTGGAGACCAGTTTCCAGACCGGCCGGCTGTTTATGTGGGGCCTGTGGATAACTGGTACCAAAGTTGGGAGGTCGATCTGCGTGGGAAAGCCCAGCATTGTCATACCCCAACCTCCCATGAAGAGCACGCTGTTCTCGCTAGATTTCTCGATGAGTTTGGGCTTCCGTCTTTCGACTAGACTCCGTTTGAGTGGCTGGAGCCATGGTGCGGAATTTTGTAGATACTTAGTTCATTTGGCCACTACTGGACTTACTGTGGTGTGAGGAAAAGCCCTATACACTTATTTTCATCAATCATTAGCATATCTCTTAGGTACTGGAGCATCGTCATCCTCCACGGGCTGATATAGCTTTTTACCAATTCTGACCACATACCCTTTTTGTTTGAAAGTGGCAAAGGCGCTCGCAACAATTGAACGCCACTCTGCTGGAGAAATCTGCTCTAATACCCTATACCGATAGTAAATTTCATCGGCAAGCACATCTACCGACATTGTTGTATTAGTCTCGCAGACTGCAATTCTGGATTGTGCAAATACGAACGCGGTTGTATACAGGTTTCGTCCTGACGGCAGTTGGACCAAGAGGACATTATTTCGAACTTTATTTTTGTTAGCGCGCATCAAAGCTGCTACTGCTGCCACCTCTAAAGGCAGATGGGGTCGTAATTGTAGAGCCTTATCTGCCGGCAGCTGCGAGGTGATAACTGCATCATACAAAGATATTTGGTCGATGAGGTCCTCGTCGGGAGGCAACAGCCTGCTCTCCAAAGTATAGCAAAGTGCGCACTTTATGTTTGCAGTGTCAGTATGCGGAGTAAGTGAGCCGCATGCCTTGCAATCTTCCATCGTCAGAGAGTAGTGACCACACGATTCAATTTCACCATTCAACTCGGGAGCTACCATGTAAAATTTCGTGAGAGTGGTTCCGTACCAAATGAAAATAGGGTGAGAGATGGTTCGAGATAGGTAATTAATCCATAGAGTGAGTTGAGTTTCATGCGCTTTGAACTCAACCAACATTGCGCCCCAATCCTCAGCCCACATTACATCTAAGCTCTTCATGCCTAACGATCTAATAGAAGTGCAACGCGCCACGATATTTCTAATGCGAAGAGGTACTTGAGCTGTTTTCAGGATTTCTGCACTTTCGGGTTTTCCCTGCAACCGCGATTGAAAGTCTAGGCGGCCTCTCCATTGACGATTATGAGCGTTGTAAATAGCTACAAATTTCGTAGTTGCGCGGGAATACGCGCTAAATAGCTCGGCTGTATCTAATGCTTCTGCCCCCAAAACAATAACAACAGGAGCTTCTAAACCACGAAATTTTGCGATATTTTCGGTGGCTAGTTTCTGCGTCTTCAAAAAATCAGAATATTGTCTATCAATTATCGGTCCTGTCAGAACGACGATGTCCTCGGAACCGACGCCAGCCGCGACCAACTCAGACTTAATTCGTAAAAGTTCATCGCACGGGTTTAATGTGATTATTTCAAGCGCGGTTTCCGGTTCAGCTACTCGTGGCGAGGACAGCTGTATTTTGGGAGGAACCACCTCTGAAAGAATTTCAGTAACTGCTTTCGGCATACGTAAGATAATCGTTAGCGGAAAAGCGTCAACTCCTAAAATAGCACTCAAACCATTTAAGGTAACGCCATTGCGCTCGAATTTAAATACTTGAGTTTCGTCGCAGAAGAACGCTTTTGGTTTCCCAGTAAACCAGCTTACAAGCGTCTTGCACCAAGATTCTGCTAGCGCCTGCGATTCGTCTACAACCAGGGCGTCATACTCTCCTAGCAATCCTTTCTGAATTGCAATATCGAGATCTTCTAAGCATTTAACCTTGTACCATTCCTCTCCTACCGACAGATGGTTCAGCGCATTCGCTGCTTGACGGCAGAGCCCGTGCCAAGTCATCACTTTGCAGGCTCGATACCCTTCAAGCTGCACCCGAATATGCTCCGTGAGCCTCGCGTTGAATGAGAGGACCAATACCTGCTTGCCTCCCTCGGAGAGTTTCCTAGCAGCGTCGATAGCTATCAAGGTTTTCCCAGTACCTGGCCAGCCTGTGATTAAAGAGTCTTTGTTCCTTAGTACTGATCGGACGACCAAACTTTGCTCGCTCGTCAGCTGAAGCCATACTTTATTGTCATAACGAATTCGACTCGCCCACTGAGGCTGACCATCTATTTTTGGCGCAAGGTAGTCAATTAGTTTTTTTGTTTTGGTAGGACCTAAATCAGTATTTAAAAGTGCCTTCTTCCAATACTTCATGAGTTCTATGATTTTCTGAGCGACGTCAGGATACGCTTCAAAATCTATGTAGAGGGACTGAGAGGGGGTGGATCGCGTATCATACATCCCTGGGATGTTAGACCGATTAAAATCCGAATCAGGAAAAATAAACCCGTATCCGATTCTCAGGCATAGTGCCGGGTCAGCACCAAGCCACGTTGCAAATCCATGGATATTTTTTTTGGTCTGAGTGAGCGGATCTATCTTGTAGCCATCGCGGACATGTACAAAGAAAGAATTCTCGATTCGATAAACACCACTCTTAACCTCAAGGGCAAGGACTCCATCTTCTGGATGTACTATTAGAAAATCGATCTCTCCTGTCGGCCTTGCTCGGTTGTCAAGCTTGCTCATTGCGGAGCATAACCATGGCAGGCTGTGGATTACGGTGTAATCGTCAGGAAGCTGGGATTTGAGTGCTGAGTACAGATGACGCTCACCGTAGCTTTCAGTGTGGTGTGGTCCATGCTCCGGAATCATCCTTGCCATATACAACGCTCGCTTTTTCCTGATTTATGACACTTGGCCACGGCGATGATAGCACTTTGATACTTGAACATGCGCCAGTAGCGCAGCCACTGGAATCGACCACGTTGCCCAAGTACCGACTGCCCTTCGCTGAGACGGCCAATCCGAACTGCTCTGCTGCGGACGTGGTCCCAAGGGGCTCCGTTATATGACGCTGGACCTGCGCCCCTTATGCAGATACGCCACCCGACGACCAATCCAGAACAATCAATCGCCCCTTCGCGACTGGATACATATTTCGGATCACATCTATTGACTGAGCATTCAGCTTCTTAGCCAGATCGTTTCCTCTCTGAAGCATTCAGGCAAGGCAATCGTGATGAACGCAAAATGCTAACGCTAACTAGACCAGTCATTTGTACTGAGTCTGACCATCACGAGACGGGGGCTGGGCGGAAAAAATGGCCGAACGCGGTTTGAAATAACGGATTTTTTTGGACCAAAAGCAATCGGTCATAAATCGATTCCGATAATCGTTGGCCAATCGCGCTCATCACTCCACACATGCCTTGGTGGAATAGCCCGGTATTCGATTGTGCTTTGGCGCAGCAGATTACTCGCCTAGCGTTTCCATCATTACTACGCTTTCCCCTCCATTGCTTCTGGCATTTCACGTCTCTGCCCTAGGCGAACACCCCCATGTATGAAAATTTGGCCATTCGCTCGAATTGACCGCGGCGGATGGGGAATGAAGGCAAGAAGCTCAATCGGGAGGCGTCTCCGCTCCTGGGCATTAAATTGTTGAAGGATGTGCAGGCTTTAGGTTTGGCAGACTGCCATTATTAGTGGCAATCTGTACCGTGTTGCCGGTAGCCACCACCAAGGCGACCGTGCCTAAAGGAGTTAGGTATGCCAGATTTGTCACAACAAAAAATTGATGAATTACAGGTCACGCTTAAGCGGTACCTTTCAAGAGACGACCGAAGATGGGAGGTTGATTTTCTCGCCGCCGGTGGATCCGCGGCAGTATTTCGTGGAATCAATGGTAAGGAAAAGCGAGCTTTCAAAGTTTTCGATCCACGATTCATTAGCGATGAAGAGGGTTCGAAAGAGCAAGAACGACTAGGGCTCCAACGCAGGCTCATAAGTCACGACTGCGACTATCTCGTTCAAACTTTTTCAATAGAAAACTTCAGTGATACCGCCATCATTGAAATGGAGTATGTTGAATGGCCGAGGTTAAAAGAGGTATTGAAAGATGTACCTGATGCCTCTGTCGAAGCACTTATACGCCAACTGGTCAGTGCCGTTCTGTATTTAGAAGGACACGGCATAGTGCACCGAGATATTAAGCCGGAAAATATCCACGTATCAGAGTGTTGGGGAAAGCTAAAACTTTTAGATTTGGGCGTGGTTCGTGAATTTGATCCAGGCCCCGGGGCGGCTGATACTGATCAAGGTGCTCAAAGGCCATTTCTAGCTACTGCACAATATAGTTCACCTGAATATCTATTTCGTTTGGACGAGCCTTCGCGTGAGTTATGGCAGGGGCTTAATATTTATCAAGTAGGTGCAGTTTTGCATGACTTGATAATGAAGGAGTCATTGTTTAGGGCTGAAATAGAAGCAGGTAATCGCTGGCTCGTCGCAAAAGCAGTTCTTCTAAACTCACCAAATTTTAAAGATGGAAATCCCAGTCGCTTGGCTTATTTGAAGTCTCTGGCGGCAAAGTGCTTAAATAAGGACCTGCAAGCTAGGCTGGCACTTGTAGACTGGTTAGATTTCGAGGTGCAGGAGCATAATGTAGGTCTTAATAAACTTCGAGCGCGATTGAAATCCAGGCCAAATAAGCAGGCTGATTCCGAGAGAACTTTGAGTTTTGATCGTGATCGGTTTCAAGAGGCATTGACGGACAAGGTTAAATTGTTGTTGATTTCCGTCTGTGGAACAGATTTGCCCTTATCCTTCTCCAAATTAAAAGTTAGTAACAAAGAGGTTGTGAGCTTTCAGTTTGCTCATAGCGAACTTATTGCTGTGGTGACTCAAATGAGTTTTGACTGGAAGATTGGTCTTTATGCCAGATCCGTCAATATTTTCGTATCAGGCTTTATATGTCAACCAGAATCAGATCTGGCAGTTAATCTAGAGTCACTTAATCTCATAGGTACCGCCTCAATGGATGATGCCATAGACGATGCCGGCAGTTTCATTGCTGAATCAATAGCAGATATTGTAGGGACTGCTATCAGTGAAGTTGAATCCCACAACTCAGCAGTTGACTCCATTGAATCAATTTATGGAAAGCAGATTGAATTTAAAAGGGTGAGCAATGAACAGTAATTGGTGGCGAAGCAAGAAGGAAATGGATCAAGCGCAAAAAGACTTCATAGGCTTGCCAATGGAGGGGCGCTATCTCTTATCTGGGCCGCCGGGATCTGGAAAGACCAATTTGCTCCTTTTGCGTGCTGAGGTCATGGTAGGAAGTGGTGAAAAAGATATTCTATTCATAACCTATACTCGTTCACTTGCTGACTTCATTCGGAGCGGAGCTGTTGCAAAGGGCTTTGTAAGAGCCAGTCAAATTAAAACGTTTCATTCTTGGCTTGCTGAATATGTAAACCTTAATCTCGGAAGTAAAGTTAAGTGGGGTGAGGGGGACTTCGATGACGATGCTCGGACTGAAGCGTTGCAGAAATTGATAGCGGCGAACGAAGTTAGACCGTCAGATAAAATGTACAGTGCTATCTTTGTTGATGAAGCTCAAGACCTTTCCGTTGGTGAGCTGGCCGCTTTGTTGGAACTTTCAGACAAAGTATGTATATGTGGCGATGATCGGCAAGGCATTTATAATCAGGACGGCATGATTACCGCTGATTCACTCGGACTGGAAACACATCGTTTAACACGTCACTTTCGAATTGGACAAGAAATTGCTAAGGTGGCGGATAAATTAATGCCTCCAGTAAAGGGAGGTACAACGCTGGAGTCTACTTGTAACTATGATCCGGCAATTCAGGGGACGTCTTCAGCGATCCTGCACCCGTCTCAGTCTCGGACTGAACAACTGGATAAAATTCTTGAGTTAATCGAGGTTCAGTTGGATGCGTTTCCTGATGAGGCCGTTGGTATATTCTGCCCTCGTCAAGAAGACCGACTTGAAGTAAAGAATTACCTTGAGTCTACTCATTTAAAAGACCGAATTTGCACCCACGGAGTAGATTCTAATGCGACCTTTTCGAGTCAAGCGCTGATTCATATTATGACGCTGCATGCTTCAAAAGGAACTGAGTTTAGGTGTGTACATATATTTGGTGCTGAGGGGCTAACGAGGTTTCCGTTGAAACGGACGAAACTTATCTATACAGGTGTCACGCGAGCTAAGACAGCGCTGAACGTATATAGGTGCGGGGATACTACAGTTAAAGTAGAGGCCGCGTTTGCCAAGCCTGTTTTATTTGGTCTTGATAATCTTTTCCCGGATGATTAACTATGACAGATTTAAAGTTCGCATTTTCTTCGCGGGATGATTTGCCGGATGCATTGTTTTCAATGCTAAATAGCCCACACATCACTACGAATTCTATTGAAGCGGTGGAGTCTGTCGGGCTGGGAGCGATTCTTGGTTATCCTACGCAGAGTTCTCAGCACGGTTACTCATCCCCCTATCTGATTGTGTTGCCGTCAGTAAAGCCTTTTGAATTATTTGCGTGGCTTAAAACATATGCTCCCGAAACTTTTCCGTTAAGCCAATTTTGTCGAGTGATAAGTAGAGCTGATTTTGACTCTGTAAAAAAGTCCGCGGGCCAAGGTAACGTTTTTTGGCAACGCCCTGACCGATGGCCATCCGTGATACTTGGAGAGATGCTAGCGCAAAGTGATGGGGATAGTTCGGTTCCGTCGATTCCACTATCGCGTGCTACTGCTACATATAGCTTTTCGGTGGCAAGAGCGTCGATTTCTCATAGAGACGATAATGTAACGCAGGAGTGCATTAACCGCTTGGAGTCGTTGTCATCAGATCGTAAGTTTGTTGAGCGGCTAATCCATATTAAATCTCTACAACCGATTTGGGGCAGAGTAGGTATCGCTTGGAACGATGACGCTGGAGCCGAACAGCTGCTTAAAACATCTCATTCGGGAAATAAAGATTTATTTGGCAATGAACCTTCGATTACGGACTATATGGAGTTGTTAAGTGACTCCGCCGAACATCGTGTTGTTGCTTTTAGAAATTTCGCGAAAAATTGGCATTCTCGGTTGGCAGGGCCACGAGACCTCGATGATCAAGCGGAGTTGGAAATTGCTTTAGCTGCTTTCTTGGTGGGCCGGGGAACTTCTCATGCATTCTTATTGAAAGATATTGTAAGAAGTAGCCCTTCAATTTATGTTTGGTTCGGACTAATTGCGGCCTTATGTGGACCGACTTGTTGGGACCCTGCTTGGGCCCGGGCAGTCAAAAGCATTGAAAAATCACTAAAAAGTAATTTTTCTTGGGAGGAAATTTCTCCTTGCGACATATCATGGGCTGAATATCGATGGCTTGATTCGTTAGATTATGAGAAGGCCTTCCAAGAGTTGCCAAAACTGCTTCCCAAGGTTTTGTCGATGGAAGTCGTTCCAGGAGTGGTTTGTCAGTTCAGGCTCAAGTCGGCAGGATTTATACGGGACGCGGAGCATAGTGGTGTCGTCGCAGAGGCACCAGTTAGCAGTGTCGAAACCGACATGCTTTATAAATTTGTTAGTGAATTTATGAAGGTTGCTGATAAAAACAAACTCAACTTCATCGACGCTGTTCCCGCATCTTCGGGCGACACTACCCCTAAGACGAGGCGCACTAATTCAAAAGGCGGGCGGAAATAATCTTGGGTATCAAATAACGACCGTCGAGATAATTTTTTCGATGGAGTTCTATTATCTCATAATGGGTGGTCGCGAATGTCCGCTTCTGGCCGGGAGCGGTCCCTCGTGGCTGACCGCGATCGGTCAAGAGCGGTCAGCCCTTCGCCATAAGGCCTCTGAAGAACTGTCCTAACTCAAGTGAAACCAAGGGATGTGGGGATTATCCGCAAATCATTTAATGGTGGTCTATTGCGGTCGTCACTTATCTCCCCAGTTTTCTAGCTTACATGGGAGTATCTGCTGTCGCGGTAAGCCAGTCCACATATAGGTTTGGTAATGGCTAAAAGTTAAGGCTCATTTCGGCGACTTCATTAACTGAGAAATAATTTCAAGAAATCCAAAAGGCACTGCATCAAATTTCCGAAATATACGAGTGACAGAAGTATGGAAAAAAAGTCGTAGTAATTAGTTATTAGATCTAAGAATTATGCGAAGTATGCCACTCAATCTAGCGTGTTTCAACGGTGATTGGGATGTAGGAGTTGACATGAATTTATGGAAATCAGGAGTGCAATTGGTGATAAAAGATTTATTGGATGCCTTAGGTAAGATTAAATCTCGCCATCTCTTGATAGTTTTTGCCGCGTTGTCAATTTCGACATTTGCGCCAGGGGGAGGCCCAATCGCGAACCCGTTTTCCGCTATCAGCTTTATGCTGCCTTTCCTCGTGATAGCTGCCTATGTGATAGTCATCTCTTGGGTACTCTTCGTTCATCAACTCAACAGCGGGCTCGCTGACCACGATTTGGCAAGTTGGGGACCTGTAATTGGAGGCACGTTATTGGCTTTTTGCCTGAGCGTGACTTTCTGGTACGTTTCGAATGTCCCCGATCCTATCAACGTTAAGCTTCTTGGCACCTCAGGGTTTACTCGTATGTTCGCTCTATACCTGTTTGCAATAGAAACAATAAATATTAATCGTTAAAGCCTCAGGAATTAGATTATTCGATACAAATTCCTCCGCTGTAAAGAATGTGTGGTTTTTTGGCTGATTTCTATCTGTTGGGAAGTGCGGCTTTTGTCCGATAAAAGCCATTCACATGCATAAGTTATCTGCTAAAAGTTGCCGTCGCACTTTGAAGGTCTACGCAAGCCTAGAGGCAGGTCTTTGACAGAAAGTGGCTGGGATTGAGTCGATGTACGCTAATACTTCGGTTGAGTAGTGAAGCTTTCAAGTTCGCTATTCCTATCTGACCTATTCAAGTCTGATCTTGGGTGAAAGGCTGCTGGGCCTGGCTCAATGACATCAATTGCTTAGGCAAGAGGTAGCGATCGTTCCGATTCCGTTGCAAGTTAACGAGAACGCAGGTGGGCACCCTGCCTCGGCCCAAATATGCGACTTTTGGCAGGGTGAACTACAAGTATGCAACTAGCTTTGATTGAGCGGGGCGGAGCACAAGCCGGGGCAGGGTGCTAGAAAACCGGTAGGCGGCTTGTCCCATCCGATCAATGCGCCGCCGCGCGAAGTCCCGGGTGCATGTTCGCAGGTCGTCAGAACGTCGCCGCCGGCTGTGGGGAAGCCCGGGGTCACAAGATTCCAATAGTTGTGATCCCAGTCTGCGCTGTTGTGCAGCGTTACACCTTGGGATGTAGGGTGCTGTACGGTTCCATGTTTGTTCCCTGGACCGAACGAGTACGCTAACCGCTTATACGTCACTCCTCCCGGTGGTGTAGGGACAGGGCTTTTGCTGTCCAGATTGGCACCGTGATGGGGTGCGACAAGGCCCACTGGTGGCAGCGGCTTTAGTTCTTTCACGAAGTGAAGATAGTCGCAATCGCCGGTAAGTAGCCAGCTCCTTGCGGGAACATTGTCAGGTTCCTCAACCGCTAGGACGATCCCGGTCCCATTGCGATCTCTGCCGTTGCCGAGCATGAATCTGATACGCCTATATGGCGATAATGTCGCATTACCGATCTCACCTGGATGTGGGGTGTAAATGAGGAATTCCCCACCATTGCTGATGACGTCAATAGCGAAAGCTATATGCAGGGGACCAACCGCCTGAAGGGGGGCTATCCACTTGCACCGGAGCGCAGGATAAGCGTTGTTTACGGTCACAGCGTAGGCGCCTGCCCAGTGATCGGCATCCCAGTGGGAAAGTATGATCGACGGCTTTTTGGTGAAGCAGAACGCCAGCGGGTGAGGTGTTGTGTGCTTATTTCTGTAAACGCCGGCACCCAAATCGTAATAGTGAGTCGGTACTCCAGGTTCTCGGTATCTTTTAGTCGACAAAAGCGCATTGGCATTGCCTTGACCCACGTCATACACCGCCAACAGATCGGCCGATGCTTTGGAAAGCTCATCTTCCAATTTCGTCGTGGAGATGGTCGGCAGATGTGTTAGAGAAAAGATGGCGGACAACCCTTTATTCTTTCGCGACGACGGCATTTTTCCCTTCACGAATGCGGGCCTTGGGCTAGCGAACAGTCCGGGATAGAGCTGTGCCAACATGAATCCGGGTCCGCGTTGATTGTTAATCTCTAGCTCAAACCACATTTGTTCAAGGTCCGCAGCTGCATTACTCAGGGCGCGGGAGTCGTTTGCGGAGGGAAGGGGCGGTAGGCCGAATAGGCTGTGTCCGTGGTGGAGTTCGAACTCCAAGCGGTATATCGGCATCGCTTCAAATGGATTACGAGCGCCGTACGGTGCAAGTCGTTTCCATTCACTCCAAGCCTTTGCAGCGGCGTCGGGCCGTTCCGCATCCAACAGCGGCTCTTGTTGCCCCTCCAAGTCGAGCCATTGTGCGTCGACTAGGTCGAACGCCAACAAAATGGATCCGGCGCGCGCGTCGACTTCTAGATGATCGAAGCGGGCGTATGCGCGAGTAGGCATATGCGTAACTGGTCGCTCTTCGTTGGGATGAGCATTTCTGTGAAAATGAGTGTTCATTGTTATGAGCCTTAGCTGATTTACAACCCAATGCATGGAGGCCTGCTGCGCAGCATTCCGATTGAAGATTACTCCGCGAATAGCTAAGCACGGTATCAGTTGAGTGCTTTTGCATAGAGCGGTGACTAATCCAGTGTCACATTGACCAAATCTGTAGCATTTCTTCGTTTCAGATAGCTTTCGAACTTACCACTAGTAAGAGGGTGTATTGCATTTTCGTTGAAAATATAGCTCGCGTCGGTAATTGTCTTACTGTCGCCAGTCACTGTGATGCTTTTGTCCTCAATTACCAAGATTCCTGAAAGATGCCGAGAGACTTCGGCGAGGCTAATTGGAGATTTAATAAGTTTGTTTATCTGTCGGGCTTCAATATTTGAGGTTGTTGATACGTCGAAGAAAATTGAGCCAAAATTATGAATGAATTGCTTGGCAATATTAGCCTCGCTGAAGAGCATTATTCTTTCGCTAGCCCACGGAAATACAACGAAAATGATAATGGTCGGCTCAACCCTTGAGAATTTTTTTGCGTGGGCGACAAGCAGACGTTGATGGTTTAAGGCATGCGTTCTTGAGTCGTATTCGCTTACCGATGTAATTACCCCAGCCTCCCAAGCGAATTGATATGAAAGCCCCTCTATGATCTTGCTGCGAAATATAGGTGGTCTTGCTGCCGTGTCAATTTCTTTAATTAACTCATCTAAAAGAACCCTGCGATGCTCTTGAAAAGCATTGTAGTCTTGGTTCTCTGAATATTCAGCCTGGATTGTGAGATGGCTTATTCCCTTTGCGTTACGAAAATCATTAAAGATGCCTTCTAAAATTCCACCACTTTTGTTAGATAAAATTTTAACATCAGTAACAATTCGTAAAGATGGTATGCAAATATCATAATCTATGTTACACATGCCAAGCTCAGAAGCGAGAGTAGTAGATGCAGGGACTATGACTTCAGTCTCAATATCATTAGGCTTAGTCTCTTCGTCACTTAAAAAGTAATCAAGAGCTACCAGTTCAGCGTAATAACCCTCCCAGCCGTTAAGCTTTGCAAGGTTATTAACTGCTTTGATGATAGGGCTTTTAAGATTTTGGTTAACAATGAGTGCGGAATTCAATCTGCGAAGACGTGACTCAAAATTGTTTGCGAATACCCCATAGTTTTCTGTATTTGCAATTGCTCCCACGACACTATTGGATGTCGATGGGTCAGTCTTGAAATTCGCCGTTCCCGGGCCAAAAATGTTGTCAATCAGCTCGGCGTATGTCTTTAATTTTGTCATGTAGGCACCTTCAGTATTCGAGCCAATTTGCCGTGGGTTAGGGGCATGCAAATCGTCATTATGATATGAGCATTCATCGCGCAATAGGTTATGTGCGCTCAGCTGAAAGCTTCCAGCTGAGCGACAAGGATTGATGTGTTACTTTGTTACTTTTTCTGGCTCTAAAGAAACAAATTTTTCCTTTAAAGCCCACCAGTTGTCGTTTACCCATTTGGTGATTGTGCCACGGCCAGGAGCAGTGGATTTAAAATGCTTTTTCAACATCCACTCTACATACAAACGAGTATCCTTTTGTATATCTTCACCTTTGCCATAGACGATATCTTTGCCTTCATTAAATTTCCCCAGATTATTTAGATAATCCAGCATTTCGTAGCCTTCGTTCCGGCTGAGGTGATCGCCGTCTGCCTCAATTAGTTTGGGATCATCACCAGCAGTTACCTTCCAGCTATAATCATAACGAAGGTCAGCTTTCTTAAGCAAAGGCATAGTAGAGTCTTCTTTTGTCACCCACGATTTGGGTGGTGTCAATATGACATCACTTTATTGAAATTCAACCTATTACTTAACTTTATTTCTGAAGATTTGAGCGTTCCGTTATAGCGGAAAAATAGAGTCTGAGATGCAGTTGTTCTGTGGGAAGTAGAAGCGTCAATTAGCGAACTCAGGCCAAAGCTGTCCTCTGTGAGACTCCAAATACTGTAATAGACTTCGCTCTCTTCGCGACAGCCAGTGATTTACCACCATTCGCGTATTCACTGTGAATACGCGAAGGTTCCGGCGGGTTAAAATTTTTTGCGATGACTATATAGTGACTGATGCAATGATAGCACTATAGTATGACTACGGCGCAGATCGCTGCGCTCATAATGGACTATAGGAGTGGTACGCATGATTTGGGTCATCTTGGTTGTCGTAATTGCTGGTGTCCTCCTTTGGGCATGGGCTGTCGGACAAAACAAAAAAGAAGCTCTACAGGCGTATCTCAACTCCCTGGCCAATCTTAAATCGGACCCTCGAAACCCGGATCTGCGTCAACATACGCTAGCGTTGGGCCGTATCTATTCGAACCTCATGCGCGACAATAAAGGCCAGACGGTTTTTGACGAAGTGGCGCTCATGAATGACATCAATGCAGCTTGCGCCGGTGCTTTAGAATTTCAGTCTGAAAAGCCAGCCATCAGCGCTCCGAACGATATCGAAGCGCGCCTAGAGAAACTCGTCTCCCTCAAAGACCGCAACCTCATCGACCAGAACGAATACGCCGCGCGCCGCAGAGAAATTCTTGAGTCTATTTGAGATCGAAAACCGCGGCACCGTATAATTAGCCTGAGTAGTCTCTCTCGGGGCCGGACATGAATTCCCTAAAGGGGGTTCATGAGGTCGAGATTGCGGGGTCACCATGTAGGTGATCTTGCCAAAGTACCTAGGCTGGTGTTAGTGCCGATTGAAATTCAACACCTGGCTAGTATTAACGATTTCGACCGGGGCTAACCCTACTTGTTTTGGAACTTGCAGATGAAAATATTAAGTCACCATTCAATCTGGCTTAAAAGCTTTTGTATTTTTTCTAGAGTTCAGGGTGTTAAGCTCTACCGCGTTTATATCAATCCATCCATCGCCGTGAATACATGACGTATCACTGACAGCTAGCCAATCGTAAATAACTTCCTGTTTCGCATTTTTTCCCATTATTTCACATCTTTTCGTACTGTTTCCGATGCAGACGTAGGTATTGAGTTTGTGAAAAGCTCCTGGCACGTATTGAGTAAGGTACGAACAACCATTGGCTTCGTCGTTGCTTTTAAAATTTTCATTTGCGCTGTTTTCACTGTGTCGGTCGTTTTGTGCCAATACATTATTTATGGAGGATTTGGAAGGTTCTTGAGCACTCTTTTGTTTACTATTTGGTTGGTTAGTTTTGGCGGTTGGCGTGCGAGCGGCTTTTTGGCTTTGAGACTGCGGATTGGCACATGCGGTCAATGTATCCACTACTTTGGCTAAGGCCTCTCTTGAAGCTTTGCAAGCTTCATTTTTGGCAGTCGTGTCACAATTCTGATTGCTGCTGGTTTCTAGTTGTTTACGCGCCGTTGCCAACGACTGGTCACCATGAAGAATGATGAAGGTCCGGAGACTGAATGAGCCTTGGGAAGTAGAGATATCGTCTGGGCAGCCATCAGCGTAGGCGAACTGCCAGCTGAGCGCTGTCACGATGATCATTAAAACTGACCGCATAAACACCTCCTACTGCCTTAGTACTTTCATTTACTCCCTCTGAAGTTAACTCCATGCACCTATGTCTAACGAGCCAAGCCGTTTGCATAACCTGATTTAATTTGAGCGTAGTCGATGCACGAAACGCCATAAAGTTTATTTGGGAGCTATGAGGTGGTTGCGAAATACCCCAAGTATGTTGTTCAAATGTGGAAAGAATGAGAGTCATTATTGTAATTTTTGATGCTGAGTGGAAGCAGCGGTACATTACCAAATAAATCGAACGAACCATTTAATGGAGCAATTAATTCGAATGCGAGTTTCGCTATAGTCATTTAGAACGGTGGTTGCCACCATTGAGAATGCTTCAATCAGGGGGGGCTAAGCATTCCTGGTTTTACTACAAGGTAAGCAGATTTGTGAGGGCTTTGACGCTAGTCAAATCCCTCCATTTTGAGCATGAGACCTTGCGGCGCGGGCGACAGGAAATTGCACCCGTGCGGCTCGGCTAGGGCTGAGCCGGATCTGCCTGACGCCAGATTAGCTTGCTCGTGTCATAGCCCTGCTGCTTGGCAACCTCTAGCAGCTGTTCGCGCCTGGCACCGTTGATTCGAGGCGCGCGTGAAAGCACCCAGAGATATTCTCGGTTCGGATGGCCGACCAGTGCGAACTGGTAGTCTGGGTCGTGGTACAGAACCCAATACTGACCTTTGGTTACCCCTGGTGCGATGTGACTAAACCAGTTATCGAACTGCACCCAGAGCTTGTCTGTTTTGCCGGGCTGCTGCGCCTCTGCAATGCCACGTGCCTCGTTCCACTCGCCATCCTTTTCTCTACAACGATTGGTGACGTCGATGCGACCGTCGTCACGCAGGCCGTAGTGCGCTTCTGACTGCTCGCAATTGCGCTGGAAGAACATAGGTAGCCGGGCTTGCTCGTACCATGTGCCTTGGTATTTTTGCAGGTCGACATGCATTGTGGCAGGAGGATGCTCTTCGCTTGAACCAGCGCATCCAGCGAGTGCCAAAGTAAGGCAGGAAAGCAGAGCTATTGTGCGCATCGACATTGTGACCTCCAGGTTGTCGGGAGAAACAAACCACATGTCATTGGAGGCAGGCGGGAGTGAAAAGTTGTAATCGATTTTCTACGTCACGGCCTTGCGCCAGTTCATGCGTTCCTTGACAGTTGCCTTCCGCAAAAATCATTCGAGTCACCCAATGTTAATGCGACTGCTGACCAGCATCCTGTCCGATCTCACGCCTAAGAAAACCAAGATTCACCTCGCACAGCACAACAAGTACGAACACCCTATGGACGTGTACCTAGCAGGTGAGTTTGATGAATGGCAGTCCTCGCAAACGCGCGACAATTTCACCAAGGAATTTCTCATTGGTTTTGTAGAAATCCCTGGAAGCCCCAGATGGCTTATGACCGGCGTCTACAATGAGTTGAAGATCATTGAAACCAAGTTGGATGAGGAGGGTAAGCAAAATCACATTTACAGCTACCGAAAGCGCAGTGAGTTCGCTGAGCTGGAGGGTCGCTTGGTCATGGAATACTCCAAGCCACGGGCGAACTATCTCCTGCTCGAAAATTGCTACCAGGACCTTAAGCTATCGGCAATTCTCGAATCGAAAATGACGGTCGGTCGGTTCCCTGGTTTCAAGGAAGTGGACATTAGCCACAAAGAGCTAAAAATCATCGTGAAGCAGGGGCTGGAATCTTGGCAAACGGCGCTGTCCAGCGTTGCAGGCGTTTATTTGATCTCAGATCGTACGAAGGATGAAGAACTGCTTTACGTGGGGTCTGCGACGGGTACAGAAGGCTTGTGGGATCGATGGTGCAACTATGCCAATAATGGACATGGTGATAACACGCGAATCAGGGATTTGCATGCCAAGCGGGGTAAAGATTTCGCGGAAAATTTCAGGTTCAGCATCCTTGAAATCGCGGATAAGCACACTGGTAAAGAGGAAATGAGGCTGAAGGAAAATCATTGGAAGCGCCGCCTCTTGACGCGCGACAGCGGCTTGAACGGAAACTAAGTACCACCCCAAGGAGATGCTGGCCCGCTTCCGCGAAGCGGCTCGGTGCCATTCCCATTCAGGACGCTGGCAGAGGCCTTTCCGGTCAATTCAAAGGCGCTGTCTTCTCGAAATTGCGTCACATACGGAAAAGTGACGGGCAGAGGATGTACCTGGGTTATGTGAAGGTAAGCATTCAATCTACCCCTACGGGAACGCTACCAGGCGAAGCTTTTCTTGGGCTGGCTGCCAATTATGCTGAACGCCGGGTCGGGGTCTTTACTCAACTAGGCTCAAAAGTTCCTCCAAGCCCATGGTCTTCATTTCACTTCGTAGTGAATATGCATCTTTGAACGTGCCACCCATGCTTGTGATCAGGTGCTCGAACAAATTGTTGAAGTGCCATTCTTGATCGTCATTTTGCCATTTTTCAAAGGCATGACGTGATCTCGGATTCCTGCTTGAAATAGTCTGAGGAATGAAAAATGGGCAGAAAATCTTGCTCCTCAGATCCAGCCCTTCATGTTCGACTCTGGTCGCGGTATCAGTCTTCATGAAACGAGGACGATGCAGCAGTTGAATTTGGCTTTGCATCACACCGGATTGAACAAAGCGGGCGCTCGCCGCGATCTCCTGGGGACTGTCGAAGTCAGCTGGTACAACATACATATCGGGCTGGAATTGACTCAGGAATGGCTCAGATTTCGACGTGGTATCTGTGCGCTGGGATGACAGGCTCGTACATACGTCGACAATCACAACTTCGCCAGGTTCTGGCCGGTAAACCAATACCTCATCAGGCGTCAGGTCTGGACAGTTGATGCGCAAATCCTGCATTTCTCGAAGCTCGCCGGCGACGACTTCCTTATTCTCCGGGGTAGTAGCCTGAATCAGTGTTGTTTTCATGTTCATTGAAAACTTGGAAATGACCGCGAGATTTTTGGCAACCGCAGTTTTGCCTACTCCACCCTTCGGGTTTGCGACGGCAATCACCAGGCCTTCATTTGTAGGCAGGCGGATCAAACGCTGCTTTTGGCTGCGCATTTTGTTGCGGACTAATTCTGTCACCCAGAGCATGAGTGAAGGTTCAATAGGGTTGACCCCACTGAGCCATCGACTGACCGTTTCAGGAGCTGTGCGCTTGCCGTCTTCACGGGATTCACTTAGCTGATTAGCTAAGGCCACACCACTCAGTTCAAGAAATTTCAGTGATCGCTTCAGTAGAAGTGAGTTTGTCATTAATTGATCCTGCGTCATTTTTTTTGTGTTTCATTTTGAATTCAGTGACGTTAGGCCAATTTTGCTGGTAAGCAAGTTTGAAGATTCGATTTGTTCCCTGCCAACGCGAATCAGTATCAAGTCGTAGAGTGAGTTCATTAAAGAAGGAGGCGAAATCTAGATGTCGTCTTTACAGGTGCGGCGAGCCATCATTAGGCCATCCCTGTGTAGAATGTCCTGATACAGCCTTTGTGCATGTCGTTGATGTGCTCGGAGCCAAGAACCTTCCATGATGGAATGCGAGATGCAGCAAGCGAATTTTAAGGTTGACTCCCGACTGGCAACGTTGCTCAGCCAAGATTACTCAACGACAGAAAAAGCTCTCAAAGAGCTTGTGGATAACGCATGGGATGCTGATGCAGAAGAGGTGGTTATAGAACTACCTGAGCCATTGACCGATGCCCCTATTGTTGTACGTGACGATGGTAACGGCATGACTCGGCAGGAGCTGGAGTCCCACTATCTGAAAATTGCGTCCGATCGACGGATGCGGACTGATGGGCGTACTTCAAAAAAGCGGCGCCCAATAAAAGGTAAGAAGGGGATCGGAAAATTTGCTGGGCTGATGTCCGCATCGGTGATGAGTCTCACCACAATGGCTCGTGGGCAAAAAATTTCATTTGTGTTGGGTATTGAGGATCTTGAGTCTGCATCTGATATTGAGCATCTGACGCTTCCGCTGGAGGTTAGCGAATGCAGCTCAGAAGAGCATGGAACATGCGTGACTCTGACCCACCTTAGACAAGGACTTCGTTACCCAAGCGCTGATCGGCTCCGCCAAGAACTTATCATGGAGTACGGTCGACAGAAGGACTTCAAAATCATCATCAACGGCAAGCCGCTAGGCATTGATGATCTCGAAGGCGAATTCACCGAGGTGCGGGGTACTTTTCCTTTTGTGGGGGAGGCAATTCTCCGTTTTGCGATAAGCAAAAAGAAAAGTGGCTTAAGGCGCCCAGGCATTACCCTTATGGTGGAAGGAAAAGCTGTCGGCAAGCCTGGTTTTTTTGGGCTGGAGAACAGCGATGAGATACCTGCTCGTCTACTGAGAAAACTGTATGGCGAAGTCGAGGCTGATGGGCTGATGGACTACGTGACAGCCGGTTGGGACTCGGTAATTGAAAACAGCGAGGCCTACTTACAGATCCTCTCTTTCGTGCAGGGAAATTTGGTTGAGGCTTTCCGTGCTACTCACGGTATGGAAATGCGGATGGCGCATGCTCGCTTGAAAAAGGCGGTCGCCGGTCGATTGGAAAAACTGCCTCAGCACAAACGCGAGTTCGCAGACCGAGCAATCAAAAAGGTTTTGAAAAAGTACTATGACGAACCTGCTCACAAAGTAGAGGCTCTCGCATATGTAGTACTTGAGGCTGTTGAGCGTACCGAATACCGCTCTATCATCGAGCATTTGGCTGAGGCAAATCGCGGCGATGTCGTTAACCTTGCTGACGCGCTGGAGAGCTTTGGCCTCGCCGATATGGCCGTTTTGGTCGATCAAGCAAGAGCCAGATTGCAGTTCTTGGACGATCTAGAGCGCTTGGTTCGAAATGAAAGCTGCCTCGAATCAACGGTACACAAGGCAATAGAAGTGAATCTTTGGATTCTGGGTGCCGCATTCACCGTATTCAGCTCCAACATCACTTTGAAACGGCAGATTGAGGAGCTGCTGAAACAGAAATACTCAGGCGCGCAAGGCACGACCCGTCCAGACCTACTGTTGAATGAAAGCTTGGTGGGAGAGTTCCTGCTGATCGAGTTCAAGCGTCCCTCGCATCCTTTGAGCTATTTGGATTATCAGCAAGCAACTAGGTATCGGAACGAGCTTGTTGGGTACAGTGCTAAGCCAATAAAAATCCTAGTAATAGGAGGGCGGGTTGACAGCTTCCCGACACGAGATATGGAGCCAGGAGTCAGCTGCCTGTTGTTTACAGATATTATTTCCACAGCACGCCGACAAATCGAATGGCAGCTTCAACGTGCACCTGCTCTGCCGGGCGCGTTGATGGTGTAGACCGTCTCAGTGGCTTAGGAGCCGAACTCTGGCTCTAGCCTTCGGATTCAGCAGCCCTAGTACTGGTTGCCATTATTGCTAATGGCAGCTAAAGCAAAGCCTATCAGACTCGCACACGGAAACAGGCCTTGGACATTTTTCATCGTTGAGGGCCTGCATTTTCACGGTACTGATTCAAGTGGTCCTGACACGCCTGCCGCTTTTCGCTTTGCAACTCAACGCTGCGGGAGCACATACCACAGAGGACGTGGCTAGCTTGTGCGTAATGACGGATGCGCTTTTGTTCCCAAGCTGCTGCTCCAGAAGACTCCGCACGGATTCGATCGTCAATATGCGTGACGACTCGACCGCGGAGGCTGTGGATTGGCCGGCAGCTGTCAATATTAGAACGGTGTCCAAATCGGTGTTCACTGACGCAGCCGCGATGTCACCAACGCCATCTTTGATCATGATGATAGCCTCGATTGTGGAGTCTCCTGCAACGACGCAGGCAAAACCTACCTTTTAGCCTAGTGCCGATTCCGGTGAGGTGATGCTATGAGTGATGGGCGGCAGCGTTCATAAATTTACTATTAGCCGTGGTGAGACGACGCCGCAATGGGCATCGCCTACACCCTTTCGCGGGTACGTTCGATGACCGCGATACAAGAGGGGGACTTTTACTCGAAGTTATGGGCAGGCTAAGCCCTTTTATTATTTTGCACGTAGTGAGCGGTCATTGTTATTCCTGTCAGTAGACAAAATCTGGTGACGGCGATATGAAGATTCATGCGTTATAGCCGACGAGTTCTACAAAATATGGATCCATTTGCGCTCTAGTCAAACCGGATAGGCTGCGGATGACTTTCGAAGAACACGTCGCTTGGCACTGTTTTTCATAAGGAGCATATCTTGACGGAGTCGAGTGAAGGCTTCCTTCGTTCATCCTGCTTGTGGGCTCAAATTGAGGATCCGTCATGCCGATCTTTTTAGCTCACAAAATCCGCATTAGCTTCTCAATTCTTACCCTGATAGCGGCGTCCCCAGCTATTGCTCATGAGGCTACTGAGCATGCTGATCCGTCCAACCACTCCAGCTTAGAAACGCCCTTCCTTAGTGAAAACAGCATCGCCATGGAAAAGATGATGAATGGAGTGGAGGTCGAGCCTACTGGGGACGTCGATCATGACTTCGTCATCATGATGAGTGCACACCATCAAGGCGCAATCGACATGGCGGTGGCCCTGCTCAAATATGGGAATAACGAACAACTGAAACGGCTTGCCCAAGAAATCATCGTCGAGCAGCAACAGGAAATCGCAGCAATGCAATTGGCCATAGGTGCTCCGCTACCAGCGTCAGTCGCTTCTCCTAATCAGATTCCCGCAGTGACTCAACCCTGAGCCGCAAAACCCAGCCCATCAAAAGTAGGAGAGGTACTCATGAAGCTCCCGGCGGTCCTGATAGCTTTGATCACTCCGGTTTTGCTGTCCGGTTCTGTAGTCAGTTTCGCGTGGCAAATACCTGGGAAGGCATCTGCGCAGGATATCCCCATCACCCATCAAGACCGAATGTATGCAGCAGAGCAGTTCTCGAACTCCGTCTCTGTAACCGATCCAGTCGATAACAAAGTGCTCGGTGTGATTTTCTTAGGCGATCCCCAACCGACAAACCTCAGCCCGCTCTATCGTGGAGAAATGCTAACGCACGGCTTGGGGTTCTCACCTGATCACAAGACCTTGGTGGTGGTGTCAGTCGGCACCAACTCGGTAACGTTTATCGATACGGAGACCAACTCCGTCAAGCACAAGACCTATGTCGGCCGGGCGCCTCACGAAGCGTTTTTTACGCCTGATGGCAAGGAAGTCTGGGTGACGGTACGCGGCGAGGATTACGTGTCGGTGATCGATGTGAAAACCTACCAAGAAAAAATGAGGATCAAGACGCCAGTAGGTCCCGGCATGCAGATCTTTTCCCCAGACGGCAAGTACGGTTACGTATGTTCTTCGTTCACTCCAGAGACAGTAGTGGTTTCCGTGGCTGACCACACAATTGTTGGTCATGTGCCACAGGTAAGCCCGTTCTGCCCAAACATCGCCGCATCTGCTGATGGCAAGCAGGTTTGGTTCACCTTGAAGGACACGGGAAAAGTTCAGGTGTTTGAAGCTACTCCACCTTTCAAGCCACTCAAGACCCTGGATATCGGTCCCATCGCCAACCATGTCAATCTGGTCAACAACGCCAACGGTTCATTTGCCTATATCACTGTTGGTGGGTTGAATCAGGTGCAGGTTTATCGCACGGACAATTTTGAGAAGGTAGCAACTATTCCCGTCGGCAATCTTCCTCACGGAGTGTGGCCATCCGGCGATGGAACCCGTATCTACGTAGAGCTGGAAAATGCCGATGCGTATGCGGTGATCGATACACTGAGCAACAAGGTAGTAGCCAATATTCCTATAGGCCAAGCACCACAGGCTATTGCCTATGTGCCCAACGCAGTCACGACTGGGACGGGTATCGACAACCTCAAGCCTTTGGGTGTGGCAGGGCAGGCAGCGCACCTTACCCTACAGGTCATGGGTAAAACTGCTGATCAGCCACCAACCAGCGTCGCGCTATTCGATCAAGGACTGATTCAGGTACTACAAGCTGCTGTGACGGGGCTCGAACCTAAGCAGCCTTACATTTTGGCGCTGTCTGACAAGTCCGACGGTAGCGGTACCCTTCAACCGTTATCTGCGTTCATGACCAACCCGGCAGGTTCGGCAGTCGTCAATGCAGTTGGTCCTATCCGGCAGATCGTGCAGAACGATGTGCCTGAGCAGAATCGCTATTTGGTGATCCTGGCCGGCAAGCCTGATCAGCTAGGGGCAGTTGTTCAGGTTCAGTCCAAGTAAAAGAACTCGGTTGCATGTCGACGCGGCCTTATTTGTGGCTATGGACTCCGACCAAGAATTTTCATGGAAAACTCCTACTTGAATCCATCCCCATCTGGTGCAGATCCGACGCTGGCTAACTGTTTATTGCAGACGTAGGGATCATATAAATCACAGGTCACTAAATGCCTTGGCTACGCGCCACCTCAAACGCCTCCCGAGCCAAGCAAATAGACGATCATTTCCGCACATCTTTAAGCGGCGCAATTGCCCCTAATGCACATCACCATGCGCTAGCGTAAGCCTTAGGTGAAACGCTCGTGCGCTCGCTGCCACAGATCGTGCGCATCGTCGATGAGGCTGACTGCTATCGACTCCCTCATATTAGGGTCTCGCAGCAGCGCCAAATCCTCATTTGAGGGGGCATTTAGATTCACGTTGAATTTAGAAAATCTCCAGAACAGGTTGCTTGATTTGCGACTGGTGAGTGTGAATTCTCGCCCTAGCATCAATAGGCGTTCCCGGTCTTCCGGAAACTGAACGCCGTCGCAGTAGTAGCCAACGTACAGACGGTGATTGAGTTCGATATACACCCCCCCTTTCATAAATGTGAAGGGGAAAGTGAGGCCGATGAATTTGCTGTTTTTCGCCTTTTTGTAATAGGCGGAAACCGCCTCCTTCGTGGCTGAAATTTCGGGCTTACCGAGCTGCGCATACTGAGTGGTTTGGTAAGCTACCATGCGCTCCCAAATATCGAGTTGTAGATCGGCCAGTATGGATTTGAACGCATGGTTGATATCTGCAATTACGAAGAGATTTTCGCCGAGCAGAATCTGTTCTTTTAGCTTGCTCATGTAGATCTCGCCTTGGTCGCTGGATGTCAGCTTTTGAAGGAGTTCGATGTACTGGAAAACGCTTTCTCGCACCCCGGGCTCACGGGCAATCAGCGGGACACAGTCCTTCAGCCAGGCAATAATCTCAGCTTCGTAGCTTATGAGTTTTACCGACAGAGATTTGCGACTCTCTTTACTGGGCTCGGAACCATCCAGAGTTAAGTACGTGGTCCAAATCTTGTCATAGCCTTCCGCTTGTATTCGCTGGTGGTAGGTCCACAGCTGCTCGTCCTGGTCGCGGGCGTAGATCTTGTTTTCGATGATCACTGCCTGCTTAGACTGGTTGCGGACCAGAATGTCGATATTCCGATACTCGACTTCGACGATCGAATTCTCTAGATAAAAGTTTTGGATGCCCAAGCGCTTCAACAGGAGATTCAGCAGAGCTGTCCCCTGATTGTGAGTAGCCTTTGGATCAAGCAGGAACGCAAGGAAGCGGGAGTGAAGTCGAACCTCGTCACTTGAGCTGCGGAGCACGGAGAAAAGGTTGAAGCCTGCCGGGCGCTGATACCTTGCTCGCAGAAGAGCTACTGTTTGTAAAAAGTCGTCCATGAGAGCTGGTCCCTGATTAAGGCCGAATTACGGCGCGCAGTATCAGGCAAATCAATCTGCGATGTAATGGCAATTTGGCTCTGCCGATCTCGTAAATCTCGTTCAGAGACGTAGTTGATTCAGGATTTAATCGGGCCTACTAACCATGGGGAATGCCCAAGGAGAATCATGTTGGTTTACCACCGGCCATGGTTACGGCCCGACCCATTGATTCGATTCTGATCCAGCGGGGCGGTTGCCATTAGCATCCGCGCTCAATGAAAAAATGCTTGCCGCGAAAGCTCGAAGGACTGCTGACAAAAGCCAAAAACCTGCATCGACGGATCGATCATTTACCAGCAATTTGCAAGCGGCGAACCAGGATGAGCTACCTGCTCGGCCTAGAAAAAAGCATTAGGCTACTACGGCGAATTTGTCGTCTATGCTCGGCACTGCACTCACAGTTTTTGGTAATTTCGATCACCGCACATGCTATCGCGCGCGCCCCAAATTATGGATCGGCGTACTCATTGGTTAGGCACAGAAATCGGGTAGGAAAAGAGTGAGGCGTCATCGCCGTCGGCGGAGGACGAATGTTTTAAAAGCAACCTAGGTGCAGGAGATTCATCGTGGAGCAAAAATGGATGTTGATCGCACTACCTCTAGCCACTTTAGTTGTCGCATGGGCGCTTGCCAGCTGGCGAGCACAGCGCAACCAGCAACAGTTGCGTACGGATCTTGAAGTCACCCGTTCCAGTTTAGAGCAGGCGAAAGCTGAACTAGCTCTCCAGGAGACGAAGCTCCTTCAACTGAGCGAGCAAAAGGCAGCTTTGGATATCGCTTGCGGACGCCTGGAGACAGATCGGGACAATAACAAGGACCAAATAGCCAAGCTGGATGCAGAAATCACTGACCATAAAGCCGAGCTAAAACGCGCCCAACAATCAGAACAGGTAGCCCGTGAAAGCAACTCCAAGGCTCAGGAAACCGCTTCCAAGCTGCAAGAGCAAATTACCAGCAGCGCTGTCACTTTCACTGAGCGATTGACTGAGCGCGATCAACAGCGAGGGAAATTAGAAACTCAACTGTCGACGGTCGAAACCCAGCATAAACAGACCGTATCCCAGTTGGGAGAGGCGCGAGAACTCCTCGCGCAGGTTCAGGCCCAGTTGCAGGAAAAACTTAATGAGCTGGATAGCTATAAAAGCTGGTGGGAAACCACTCGTGCCGATCTCAAAGCGGCGAATGAAAAATACGCGGTCTTGGAAAACGATCACGTCAAACTCACTACCTCGTTGCAGGAAAAGCAGCAAAGTTTCGACGCGCAATTCAAGCAGCTGAATGAAAACAGGGAGAGCCTCACCAAGGAATTCGAGCGCCTGGCCAACGAAGTATTGGAGCGCAAGGGGAAGGCCTTCAAAGAGCTGAACCAAGAAAGCATCAACAATTTGATTGCCCCATTACAAACTGAGATGAAGGGCTTCCGCTCGCGCATTGAAGACATCCACACCAAGGATGCCGAGCAACGGGTTGAACTGCGTACCGAGCTGAAGAACCTCCAAGTCCTGAACAAAGACATCACTGATCAAGCGGAAAAGCTGACCACTGCTTTGCGCGGCCAGAAGAAGGTCCAGGGCAACTGGGGCGAGCTGATGCTGGAAAATGTTTTGGACAACTCAGGCCTTCGACTTGGAATTGACTATCAGCGCGAGGTGAGCTTCAACACTGAAGAAGGCCGTCAGCGTCCGGACGCCATCGTCTATCTACCGCAGAACAAGCACATGATCATCGATGCCAAGACATCGCTAGTCGCTTACACCGACTACATCAATGCCGAGGATGATCTTGTGCGGGCACAGGCATTGGCCGCCCACACTGCTGCCGTCAGTGATCGGATTAATGAGCTGGCTGACCGCGACTACCATCGCCTTGCCGGTTTGAATTCGCCGGAAGTCGTGATCATGTTTATTCCTATCGAGTCTGCCTACGTTGAAGCGCTGCGCCACGATGAATCGCTATTCCAGCGCGCGATAGAACGCAACATCCTGGTGGCCACGCCGACGACTTTGTTGACCAGCCTGAAGATCGTCAAGCAGCTGTGGAGCTTCGAAGATCGAAACAAGCACACCGCGGAGCTGGCAAACCGAGCCCAGCGTTTCTACGAGAAGCTCAACGGCTTCCTGACCAGTATGCAGGCGGTGGGCACCCAGCTGGATAAGGCCAAAGACACTTACTCAAAGGCTTTGGGCCAGCTCTATAACGGTAAAGGTAACCTCATCAAACAAGCGTCGGAATTCAGGGAGCTGGGGGTCTCAGTGCAGAAGGAATTACCGGCAGAACTGCTGGAGCGGGCAAAGCTGGAACTTGAAGGTGACATTGCGCTAGCAGTTGGAGAGGAAGCGGCCACGCCGTTAATTGCGGTGTCTTAAAGAGTCTTAGATGAGCCGCGTTTCCGCCAGAAGCGCGGCCAGTTTGTAGTTATCACTCCAAGATTACTTGCCTTTAGCAGGAGCGTTCCCTCGACCACCGCCTGAGGGTTTACCAGTGGTGCTTGGCAGATTTGCTACTGGCGGTGCCTTTGAACCACCTGCTTTGCTGGTCGGTGCGGACCCACCTTTCCCTCCGCTTGATTTCGTCATGTCCATCTCCTTGGTTAGTTTGAGTGAAGGTAGCCATGTCAACGATAGTAGCTTTTGGGTAGAGGCGAATTTCGTTCGGCAGAACTCCAGAAGCACTAAGATAGCGGGCGCCAGTTTCTTGTCCTGGCGCCTCAATGGCCTCTTTCAGCTTTTACCCAAGCCGCGCAATCGCATCTCTCACTCCTGCACCGTAAGCTGGGTCAGCTTTGGTGCAGTTTGATATGTGGCGTTCGACCACCATTTCCGACGCACCGTTGATAGCGCGTGCGGTGTTTTCGAACAACAGCCATTGCTTCTCTGGAGTCATGAGACGGAAGAGATCACCAGGCTGCGAGTAGTAATCATCGTCTACCCGATGGTTCCAGTGGTCGGCAGCACCTTCGATGCTCAGCGGCGGCTCCGCGAACTCCGGCTGCTCTATCCATTCTCCATAGCTGTTCGGGTCGTAGGAAATCGTGCCGCCCATGTTGCCATCTACGCGCATTGGGCCGTCACGGTGGTAGCTGTGGACCGGACACCTCGGGCTGTTGACTGGGATCTGCGAGTGGTTGACGCCTAGACGGTAGCGTTGCGCGTCACCGTAGGAGAACAACCGACCTTGCAGCATCTTGTCCGGTGAAAAACTGATGCCAGGGACGACGTTGCCAGGGTTGAATGCTGCCTGCTCGACTTCTGCGAAAAAGTTTTCCGGGTTGCGATTTAATTCCATCACGCCAACTTCGATCAGTGGATAGTCCTTATGCGGCCAAACCTTGGTCAGATCGAACGGGTTCAAGTGATAGCTACCAGCTTCATTTTCTGGCATGACCTGGATGAACAGCGTCCAGTGCGGGAAGTCACCCCGCTCAACGCTTTCGTACAGATCGCGTTGATGGGTCTCACGGTCTCCGGCAATGAGTTGTCCCGCTTCGGCATCCGATAGGTTCTTGATCCCTTGCTGGGTCTTGAGTGTGAACTTGACCCAGAAGCGTTCATTTGCGGCGTTAAGGAAGCTGAACGTGTGACTACCGAAACCGTGCATGTGGCGAAAGCTGGAGGGTATGCCGCGATCGCTCATGACGATCGTGACCTGATGCAGCGCCTCCGGCAACGAGGTCCAATAATCCCAGTTGTTATTCGCGTTGCGCAGCCCGGTGCGTGGGTCGCGTTTGATGGCGTGGTTCAGGTCAGGAAATTTCAGTGGATCCCGAATGAAGAAAACGGGAGTGTTGTTGCCCACCAAATCCCAGTTGCCTTCTTCGGTGTAGAACTTCATCGAGAAACCACGGATGTCACGTTCTGCATCGGCCGCGCCGCGCTCGCCGGCGACGGTGGAGAAGCGCGTGAACATCTGTGTTTCTTTACCAACCTGCGAGAACAGTTTTGCCCTGGTGTAGCGCGTGATGTCGTGAGTCACAGTGAAAGTGCCGTAGGCTCCTGCCCCTTTGGCGTGCATACGACGTTCAGGGATCACTTCGCGGTCAAAGTGAGCAAGTTTTTCCAGGAACCATACATCTTGAAGGAGAGCAGGGCCGCGGGCGCCTGCTGTTTGAGTATTGTTGTTGTCGACAACAGGAGCGCCAAATGCCGTTGTGAGCTTTTTCATGCGTCCACCTTTAGAAAATCAGTGTGTGTGCGGTGGCCGCCAGCAATCGGCAAACTGGTGAACTTCCCTTCTCAACGGCTATAGACCACCCCAATCGAGACAAACAGCAGTTCAATCCTGATAAACACGAAGGTCCAAGAAAAATGTCGGAGAGCAGCATTGGTACGTTGCTGCGGAGGCATTTTTGGAGAGCTTCTATGACAACGAGGTGTGGATCAGGCGAGAGGAAAGTATGGGCCAGGATTTTGTATTTGCGTCACCTATCAGTGAGGGTTTAACAATATTTTAATCGGCAGTGCATACATCGAAAGAATACTGAATATTGTTTTTATACACGGAAATGTTAGAGCGAATTATTACACCTGATGCTAATTTTTACCTCAGTCGTGCTTTTGCTTCTCAGAACAACGACCGGGAGGAGGGCAGGCTATACATACCCTGCATTCGCCACCAACCCAAGCACGGTATGAATACCGTGCCTAGGTCCCAATAGGTTTCTCCAAGATAAGTCCATGTTGAAATAAATTACTTTAATAGCTTTGGAGGTGTTCCTTCCGCATTTGATACCACTACATCAATCTGAACCAAGGCATTGTGAGGTAGTTCCGTTACACCTACTACTGTACGAGCTGGGACGCCGCCTGGGAAAAATGTCGAGTACACCTCATTGAGAGCTTCGATATCGTCGAAGTTTTTGAGGTGGATGTTGATCTTCACTACGTCGCCCATCACGTGGTTAAAGCTCTCTACGATTGCCTTAATATTATTCAGACATTGCTTCGCCTGTTCCCTTACATTGCCACCGACCAAGTCCCCAGTTTTTGGGTCCAAAGGTAATTGTGCTGATAGATGATTGTAGTGAGAGAAGGCAACGGATTGCGAAGATAAGAAGTGGGTCGGTGCCTCTGCCCCGTTGTTCACTTTTATCACTATGCCATGCCTATCTTCAACACGCTGCGGCGGCGTACCATTCCCATGTGATACGACAGCTTCAATCTGTACCAATGCACCCATGGGCAATGCCAAGGCTGAAACAACTGCTCTCGCGGGGTAATAGGCCAAAGACCTAGCGATCGCCGAGTGAGGAAAAAATGCCTTATAAGCTGTATCGACCTCATCGATATCTGCTAGGGATGTAAGATATATATTTATTTTTACAATGTCGTCTAACGGTACATCCAGGTTCTTTAAAATATTTTGAATGTTTTTTAGGCACTGCGTGGTTTGTTCTTTTACTCCTCCCGTCACCAATTTTCGCGTTGCTGAGTCTATGGGAAGTTGAGCGCAGATATTGTTATAGTGCGAGAAGGCTACAGATTGAGAAAATAAAAGGCACGATGGTGCGCTGTCCGTATTCCTAGATGTCTTTATTAAATTTCCTGCTTGAGGCGCCCCTGGAATTGTACCTTCACCGTTAGACACAAGTGCTTCAATTTGAATTGATGCGTCCATAGGCAGATCTTTAACTGCGATCGTTGTGAGAACAGGGACGTAGTTGGGGAAAAATGTGGCATATACTTCGTGCACAGAGTTGATGTCGGTAATGTCTTTTAAATAGATAGTTATTTTAATGATGTCGTCCATGTAATGCCCGATGCTTTCCAAAATCGATTTTATGTTTTGGAAGCATTGCTTGGCTTGATCAATCACATTTTCAGATACCAGCCTCCCCGATGCTGGATCAAGCGGTAATTGAGCTGAGATGTAATTATAATGGGAGAATGCAACGGTCTGAGAGTACGGTCCAATGCTTTTCGCTGCATCATTTGTGTTTCTTGCCAGCACCACGTTAAGGCCACTCATATCAACTCTCCACTTTGGTTTAGGGGATTGCCTTGCATAACGGTCTCTAATGGAAGCGATTACCATCGAAGTTATGGTCATAAAAAACAACTCTACGAACCACCATAGAATTGCGCCATCAAAGTTCTCGGTCTGTAGGTTGCATTCGCTCCCAATCAAGGTCGACGCAGTTCTCTGGTGTTTCTGCTAGCAATATGATCAAATCAAGCTCTGCTCCAAGCGAGGATCTAAAAGACTTCCATAGATCTAAGTATTTAAATTCATTCAGTTTGGTTGTTTTTCTAATTCCTGTAATTTTCTTTTGGATGCGCGACATGGCTGACCTCCGCATATTCATCAAAAGTCTAGCTTGGGGGCAAATGGAGTGGTGCCGAAATGTGCGGAAATATGACCGTCGGTACTGCGCTGTACCACTAGTTGAATAATACAAGTCGACTGTTTCGCAAGGAGGAATAACCTGCGAGTTAAATTCCATGTTATATCGAATTATTTTCCATAGTCGCACAGCGCCAAAGGCCTACGAAGCGGAAATTGAAGAGTCTGGCAAAGTCTTCGGCATCTACACGCGAGTGCGCGAAGGCGGTTCATCCAATTTGAAAACTAAGGTTGCGCGATTGGAAAAATTTCCCTTGGTCGAAAGCGGGGGAAAGCAAAGCTGAATTACTACGTGTAGTGATCCATGCTGGCTTAATTGCAGTAGGCGTCAATCGGCTCGTAAGTGTTGGCAGAGTGACTCTTGAAAATGTTCCAACAGGAAGTCGACAAACACTCTTGTTTTGGCAGGCAAAGATTTTTTAGAAGAGTAGTAAATCGAGACCACGCCTAGATCCACATACCAATCAGGCAATAATCGAATCAGCTCACCGCGCTGCAACCAAGGCCACGCGCGATCCAAAGGAAGGAGTGCGACACCTAACCCCATCACAGCACATCTGCACAACCCTTCCGGGTCGTTCATGATCGCCACCGGTTTTAGATTGATGTCGACCCGTCCTTCGGTTGAATCACGAAGCGTCCAGTTGAGCAAACGTCCCGAGCTAGTCGAGCGCATTACGATGCCATCAACTCCCTGCAATTCGCTGGGCTTAATGGGTAGCGGCTTACCTTCCAGCCATGACGGAGCAGCGACAACCACGAGATGAAGTTTGGCCAGTTCTCGTGCCACAACGCCAGGTGACAATTCCATGCCGCCACCAATAGCGACATCAAAACCTTCACCTATCAAATCCACGCGACGCATTTCTAGCTGCCAATCCGGCACTACGGCGGGGTAGCGCTCCATAAAGGTCTTGAGCAATGGCAATGCATAATCGTAAGCGAAAGACGGTGACAAACTGACTCGCAATCGCCCTGCGGGGACTTTTCGTGCTTCTCCAAGCTGGTTTACGGCCCCCTGGATGGTTTCTAGGCCTTCCGCGACTTGTTGATAAAACAACTCTCCCGCCTCGGTGAGGGTGAGGCTTCGCGTGCTGCGGTGGAACAAACGCGTACCAAGATTGGCTTCAAGTCGCGCCACATTTTTACTGACCGCGGCTGAGGAAATCCCTAAGCGCCGCGCTGCTTCGGAAAAGCTGCTGGCTTCTGCGGCACGGACGAAGGATTCGAGATTACCCAGTGTTTCCATGATTACCTCAAGCTTTTGGTTGAAGCTGATTCTACCGATTGAGGACTAAAGTAATCCTTAATGCTTTGGTCATGATGGGTTTCCTCCTGAATACCAAGATTGGAAAGCAAGATATCATGGCAAAAATTCTCATCATTGGCGCGACAGGCAGATTGGGTAATGCTGTCATGCGTACACTAGTACAAAATCCCAGCATCAGATCTTGTGGCAAGTCGGCCTCACGATTCGTGACTGCCCGTCACCGCTGCGTGCCTGTGTCCGAGGGCGTGATCGAACATAGGCATCTGGGACCACCCTTGACCACTTAGCTATAGTCGCTCCCGATCTCGATAGCGGCTGTGCTTTCGTCACCAACTCGCTCGGCGTGGAACTTCAACCGGGCGGCATGCATCCTCGCATGGGCACCCACAATCGGCTGCTACGTCTGGGGCCGGAAACTTATCTGGAAGTGATTGCCGTGGACCCGTCTGCCAATCTTCCGGGCCGGCCTCGTTGGTTTGGTATGGATCAATTGGCCGTTAATACGCCAGCACGTCTGGCGACCTGGGTTGCCCGCACTGACGACATCCATGCGATGAGCGAAGCCTGTCGCGCAATTGTCGGAGAACCCGAACCCATGACCCGAGGTACGTTGTCCTGGCGGACCACCATTCCATCCGATGGCCACCTACCGCTAGATGGATCAGCCCCGACATTGATTCAATGGGAGCAAGCGCCACATCCCGCTAGTGCGATGCAGGATAAGGGGTGTTCGCTAGTGGCGCTGGATGTGTTTGATCCAGATCCTGATACCGTCCAGGCGTTACTCGATGCAATCAACTTTTCCGGGCCGGTTCATATCCATGGTTTAGGAGGTAATTCGAAGCCCTATTTGGTGGCGCACATTCAGACACCCACTGGTTTGAAAACCTTGCCGATTGAAAATCGGTTTTCTCCAGAAGTAACTGCACGGCTCCCAGCGCAGAATCGAATCACTCCCTGCAACAGCACCGCTCGGCGGACCAGCATGACTCTAATGCGGCTCACTAGAGAAGCCAGGGTTGCTAGGGGTGGGAATGTTAAGCGCGTGACATCGGCTCAGCGAAATTCACGGCCAAATGGCTGCATAGTTTCCCAATCAAAGTCGATACTGTGCTCGGGCGTATCGGCTAGGAGTGTCTCAAGGTCGAGCTTCATCTTGGATGAGTGGTGCCGGGAATTTTTAGGCTCAGGGATCTCAGGGATCTCAGGGTTTGTAGAGATCAAATTGACCCTGGTGCGGAGCTTTTTTCGGTGCGCCATTGCAGATCTCCAATATCCACAAGCAGTTTAGCCCTTGGATTATTTGTGTGTTGCCGGCGTTGCCGAATGGTGACCAGCGAGGTGCATGCCCTTCAAATGAAGCCGCAACTGCCAACGAGCGGTATTTTTCATGGGGCGCTCGGGCGACGTGGGGATTGATATGCGCGATGTGGGCGGAAGGGGGAAAGGTCCTAGGTAAAACACAAGTCGCTTTCGCGCGACGTGGGCCCTACGACTGATGCGCGTGAATGCAGGGAGATTGTGATTTCAAAATGTGTCGAAGCAATTGATGAGGTTACCGTGGTCGGCGCAATAAAAAACGCAGTTTTCTGCGAAGATCGAATAACCCGCTAAGCTGAGGTTTGCTTCAGATCGGCTGTACTGTGAAATGCTCTGCGTTTTGTGAACTCCTCTTTTCATCCCCTTTTTGCCCGCGCGTTTCTCGCGGGTTTTTTCTTTGTTTCTCCTCGCTTTTTCATCTTATCTAACGTGTTTTTTACCGACTACCCAAGCGTTCAATCATTCATCAAATCCGCAATCCCGCGAGTGATATGCGCCAGGTTCAAGTCCAGCGTCGCCAAGGCACCGCGCACGTTGTCGGCAACAGTGGCATGCCCGAGTTTATCTACGCACAAGGCAAGCTCTTCGACAGCCGCGGCGATCGCGATTTGGTTTTCGTTTAGACGATAAAGCAGGGAAGGGATCAGGTCGTTGGTTGGCATGAGCTTGCTCCTTCATAGAAGGAGAAAAGACTAGCACTGACTGAAGCAGTCCTCCGCTTATCGAAAAGTCCTTCATGAAAAATTGACGACAAACACGCTTCGACGTTTACTGTATGTAAATACAGTATTTGTAGAAGGCGTCGCCATGAGCTTCACCATCCTGGGTCCAATCATCGAAGGCGGCATCAAGCTCCCTCGGTGTTCGTTTCGCGTGCCGGCAGGCTTTCCTTCGCCGGCTGCTGACCACATTGAACAGCATATTTCCCTGGACGAGATTTTGAATATCCGTGCGCCGCATGTGTATCTGGTCTCCATTGCTGGAGACAGCATGCAGGGGGCCGGAATTTTTGACGGCGATCTAGCGATCGTGGATCGCGCGCTGGAAGCGGGCCATAACGACATCGTTGTCGCCTTGCTCAACAATGAGCCCATCTGCAAGCGGCTGTGCATACGCGGCACTCAAATGATCCTTCACTCAGAGAATTCTAAGTATCCATCCCGGTACGTTCTTGAGGGAGATGAGTTGTCCATCTGGGGCGTGATCACAAGCAGTGTGCGCAGCCATGTCTAAGCAGGTACCGGTGTTTGCGCTGATTGATTGCAACAGCTTTTACGCAAGTTGCGAACGGGTGTTTCGTCCTGATTTGGCTCGTGTGCCTATCGTTGTCTTGAGCAATAACGATGGGTGCGTCATCGCTCGAAGCTACGACGCCAAACCCTTCGTGAAAATGGGGGAGCCGTACTTCCAGATAAAGCACAAGCTTAAGCAGCACGGCATCGTTCCCTTCTCCTCGAACTACGCGCTGTATGGCGACATGAGCGAGCGAGTGATGTCGCTGATCGAAACCATGGTGCCGGCGGTGGAGGTCTATAGCATCGATGAGGCCTTCGCTGATCTTACGGGTATATCGAATCTAGATGCGTTAGGACGCCAGATACGAAGCGGAGTTCTGCGGGGTACAGGTATCCCAGTAGGTGTGGGGATCGCCCGGACGAAGACATTGGCCAAGCTGGCTAATCACACTGCGAAGCGGCTTCAGTCGGAGACGGGTGGGGTCGTGGATATCTGCGATCCATTCAAGCGTGATTGGGTACTGCGTAATACCGATGTGTCCCAGGTATGGGGAATAGGTCGGCGCATGGAAATGCATTTGGATGCACTGGGCATCAAAACGGCGATGGACTTGGCTAAGGCTGATCAGTGGATGCTTCGCAGTAAATTCAGTGTGGTGATTGAAAAGACAGCTAGGGAGTTGGCCGGTACGCCTTGCCTTGAACTGGATGAACCTGATCCTCCGAAGCAGGAGATTTGTTGCAGTCGAATGTTTGGGAAACGCCTCACGGAATTGCAGCCGATTAAAGAAGCGGTGGCGACGTACATGATGCGCGCCTCGGAAAAGCTCCGTGCTCAGGGATCAGTCTGCAAGAAGATTCGGGTCAGCATCCGCACCGGCATGTTCAATCCAGAGGAAGCAAAGTTCGCCAATGGCCTGGTGGTGGATTTACCGTATCCCACTGACGATGTGAGGCTGCTGACCAAGGCCGCAGTAGACGCGGTGGAGCGTGTGTATCGCCCTGGATTCAAGTTCAGCAAGGCGGAAGTCATGCTGCTCAATCTTTGCCAGCCAGGCGAATACACGGACGACTTGTTCGCTGTCTCACAGCCCGCCGAAGCTACAAGAATAATGGCGGTACTGGACCAAATAAATGGGCGGTGGGGCAGGGGAACGCTGCGTACCGCCAGCGTGCCGAGCAATCCAGACTGGGGGATGCGGCGGGAGATGATGAGCCAGAGTTTCACGACAAGATTGGATCAGTTATGGACGGTCCATTGTAAGTAGAAAAATTGGCGGGAAGCATCCGATACGGTGCGTTCATCCTCTGTAGGTGTTTTGCGCATTCGATGTTTCTGTTTATAGATTTCAACGCTCCGCGATCTCTGTGGCAAGTCTGAAATCCCTGCTCTCCTGCTTGCCATCTAAGCTTGGTGAATCCTGCGAAGGGTGATCGAGGTGAAATTTTTTTGAGCGACCGCTTTCGCGAATGACGCCAGGGGGCGCGGGTTGGGTGGGTAGGCCCGGCACTGGTTGGCGGTATCCAGGCGCGTCAATACTTGGAACTACTGTATTGCCGGCCCTCTCTCACGATTGACTGCTTGAGAATTTACACAAGGGGATGCGCTTGGCGAGTACAAAAAACCGAGATTTTTCACCGTGAAAATTGCTGAAACCTGCCTAAGCCATTTGCAAAAATGCTGTACTCAATAATTGGAGAAAAACGTGGATAACTATCACATTGTTTTAACTGGCAAAGGCTGGCAACTGACAAAGGAGGGGGATGCTAAGGTACTCAAAGCGGCTGAAACCAAGGCTGAGCTTATTGAGGTTGCCGCAGTATTTCTGAAGGACAAAACGGCGTCGCTTAAAATTCATACGTCTGATGGAAAAATACAGGAGGAGCGAACCTACCCAAGATGCGCGGATCCGGCGGCATCAAAAGGTTAAAAACGGCATTGATTGATTTCCAGGTACGGGATCCTTCCCTCCATAGAGTCTGACTCGCAATCGGACTCGCGTTCATCATGAAACCCCTGTCCACTCTAAAGCAGCAGTTTCGCGCCATCTCACCTCTGTAATTCCATACTTTTCAGCTTGCGGTTTGGAAATGACTTTCAGTGGTGGTTTGCCTGGTTTAGGTATGGGGGCAATTCCTGCATCACAGGCCGCCCAATGCCACGCATCACCATTGCTCATCTTTTGCGCGCGGATGATAAAAGACCTCGATTTCTCATGAAGCTTGTACTCGATGATAAAAATATCTGTTCGAGCCATAGGTCCTCCTTACGTTCATAACGTACGGAGTTGTGGCTGACGCAAAAATTCAACAATTTTACGATTTGCGCGTTTCACCACCTAAGTAGATCTGATCCAGGACTAACCGAGAATTTCCAAGCTACCTGAATCGAAGATATTGGCCTCGGCATAAGGGGATTGTCTTGGTGTCTTTGTTTATTCGGGTTTTTAGAAATGATGTTAGTTACCGTATCGTCAGCGAGCTGTGGGGCGGTGACGTAGGCTTCTGGCAGTTAAAGCCAGAAGCCTCACCCGCTTAGAGGAGGCGTTACGTGGACGACACGTCAACATGGCACTTCCGTCGAGCGGAACATGGGATTTTGCAGACGATGTCGTCTAGCGCGCGAGACGACCACTGGATCATTTCCGTGGAGCGGGTCACCTTTTGGCATTGGCCTCCCGTTCTAATTTTGCGTAGGACATTTAGTGCTAAAGAAACGAATAGCTGTAGTTGAAGATCAGGCGTGTCTGATCTGTGTCAGGTAATGCGGAGCCATCACTGCGATAGGTGCCGTGGCGCAACGTTGTCCCGAATCCCTTCAGCAGCCCTGATGGAATGATGTAATCGATCCGTATGTCTCGCTCCCATTCCTTGTGATCACTGCCACCTGCGACATCCTTAATATCGTCACCCCTGAGGTACGAGATAGAGGTTTTTAAGCCTGGTATCCCCAGCTTCGTAAAGTCATAGGAGTACTGGCCGAAGTTCGTTTGCTCACCTGCCCGAGAAAAGTTGCCTACGATGGCGTCGGTAAACAGATAGAACGCGGTGCCTCCGTTGCCCTCGGGACGATTCCGGCCGTCTACAACGTTGCCTTGGTTGAGCCACACAAAACCGCCATCGTCGCTCACGCTTTCATGACCGAGCAGGATTGCATGGCCCCCAAAGCTGTAAGTGAACATCGCACTCCAGGTTTTGTTGTCGACTTCTCCGGGCGTTTTGGCGAAGCCTCCGTTGTTGTTGAAACGGTACCCGACGTCGCCGTTTTTTCCGTCGGAAGAGCTATCGAAATAGCGCAGGTCAGTTTTGAAGGACTGCTCATCTCCTAGCGGCAGGACGTGTACCAGGCCGAGGTAATTTTGTTTGTAGTAGTTTTCGAGTCTGGCGAAGTAGTACTGAAACGTCAGATCCTTCGTTGCCTTCCAGTCTGCACCGGCAAAGCGAAAATCGTTCGAGTCTTTGGTACCGCCTGCTATAGCTAGACCAGTGGAGTTGCTGGTGGCTCGACCTGAAGATTGATCAATTTTGCCGGCGGTTAACGTCAGCCCATCAATCTCCTTGGAGGTGAGGATGCCGCCGCCAAAATTTTGATAGACGAGCCGCGAGTCAGTAGCGACGAGGATGGGCAGATTGGGCGTGAAGATGTTGCCGACACCTAACTCTGTTTTTGAGAGGCGTGCCTTCAGAGTACCGCCCACTCTGCTCCATGAATGGGCTGCGGAGCCGTCACTGTCGCTGGGGAAGAAAGTATTCGCGTCGGGGTGATGACCTTTGCCCCCATCCAGGTGGACAGCCACCAGCGATGCCACGTCCACACCAAAACCTACCGTGCCTTGAGTGAAGCCCGATGTGAACGCGAACTTAAGCGCCGTTGCTGTTTCGCGCTGGTCGAGCCCACCGTCTCGGTTGTCGTTCGAGTAGTAGTACGTGCGATTGCTGACAGTGGCCTGACTGTCTTCTATGAATCCATGCGGCTTGGCATCTTCGGCATTTACCCCGATTGAGAGGCCAGCGAGAATGATCGCTGCTGGCAAGGTCGTTCTTTCCATAAAAGCTCCTGACACTTCGGCGCTGATTGAAAAATGACCCACCCAGCCGTTTTAAAACTGAGCCAGTGCAAATTGGAATTTTTGTAGTAACCAATAGCGTAGCAGTCGAGACACGTCACGAGAGGTGCGGCGTCATATCGATTTTCGGAATGCTGCATGACAATTTCGGCAAGAGTAATGCCTGCTCGTTGGTGAGCTGATAGGTGGCTTAAAAGAAGGCGTAGCTGTAGTTGAAAATCAAGCGGGTCTGGTCAGTGTTGGGTATGCCAGTGTTGTCACTGCGATAGGTGCCATGGCGCAGCGTTGTACTAAATCCCTTTAGCGGCCCGTTTAAAATGCTGTAGTCGATCCTCAGGTCACGCTCCCATTCGGACAGATCGCTGCCACCTCTAGGATTTTTGATGTCTTCGCCTCTCAAGTACGCAACCGAAGCCTTCAACCCAGGTACTCCCACCTTTGCAAAGTCATAGGAATACTGACCAAAGCTCGTTTGTTCGCCAGCGCGGGAGAAGGTGCCAACCATAGCTTTGGTGAATAGGTAAAAGGTGGACCCTCCATTACCCTCAGGCCGATTTCGACCGTCTGTAACAGTGCCTTGGTCTAACCACACGAATCCCCCGTCGTCGCTCACGCTTACGTGCCCAAGCATCAGCGCGTGACCTGCGAGGGTGTAGGTGAACATGGCACTCCAGGTTTTGTTATCTACCTCGCCGGGGTGTCTTGCATAACCGTTGTTGTTATTGAAACGGTACCCGGGCTCACCGTTTTTTCCGTCAGAGCTACTGTCAAAATAGCGAAGGTCAGTCTTGAACGACTGATCAGCCCCAAGCGGCAACACGTGGACCAAGCCCAAGTAATTTTGTTTGTAATAGTTTTCGAGCCTTGCGAAATAGTATTGGAACATCAGGTCCTTTGTTGCCTTCCAATCACCACCGGCGAAACGAAAATCGTTGGAGTCCTTGGTGCCGCCCGCAACCGCCAGCCCCGTTGGGTTACTGGTTGCCCGGCCAGCAGACTGGTCAAATTTACCGGCAGTGAGCGTCAGCCCATCGAACTCTTTGGACGTGATCACGCCGCCTCCAAAGTTCTGAGACACGAGCCGTGCATCTGTATTAGTCAGTATGGGTAGGTTTGGCGTGAAGATATTACCCACCGCTAGTTCTGTTTTTGACCATCGCGCTTTTATGTTCGCGCCTGCTCTGTCCCATGAATGAGCGGAAGAGCCGTCAGAGTCGCTTGGGAAGAAGGTGTTGGCATTGTCAGGGTGATGGCCCCTACCTCCATCCAGGTGAACGGCAACGGACGACTCCAGATCTAGCCCAAAACCAACCGTGCCTTGAGTAAAGCCCGATACGAAATTTAAATTAAGTGCCGTACCGGCTTCGCGCTGGTCGAATCCGCCATCGTGATTGTCGTTTGAGTAGTACATCGTGCGAGAGCTGACAGTCGCTCGACTGTCCTCTATGAACCCATGCGCTGTTGGGTCAGCTGCATCGGCACCAATCGAGAAACACGTGAAAATTATGGCGGCTGGTAGGTTTTTGCTTTTCATAAAAGCTCCAGGGGAGTCGGCGCTGATTGAAAAAAATGGCCTCCTAGCCGCTTGAAGAATGACCTTATGCGGGTTACTGGTTTTTTGGGGAGCTATCTAATAAAGGGTAGCAGCAGAGCACTACCAGAATTAGCGACACGTCATACCGATTGCTGGAATACCGATTGATATTTTCGGCAAGAATGGACCTCAATGGCATTTGTGATCGGGCGATCACACGCCCACGGACTGAGGTTTCATGAATCGCTGGGATAGGAAGGGGGATCAGTAGGCAGGGTAGGGCGTTTAAAGCCTAGGTCGGACTTTCCCAGAGCCAAGATGGATAGGATAGCTTCTTTACGAGGAACTCAGCTAGCACGTCGACTTTTGCCGGACGCGAGTGCCCCGAAGGGGTGACAAAGTAAAGCCCGCCCTCCTGAAAATGCCATTCAGGCAGAATCACCTGAAGCCGTCCATCGCGCAGATATTCACTTGCGACGAATTCTGGCAGCTCGGCAATCGCGAGCCCGGCCAGTACTGCGGGTAGCAAAGCTTCGATATTGGTAACGCGCAACGAGCCCGAAGGTGCAACGCTGGTTTCGTCCCCAGCTGCATTGCTAAGGCGCCATACGTCACTTTGTGCGCGGTATGCGTAGCCCAGGCAATTTCTTCCCATCAAGTCATGCGGGTGATCCGGAAGGCCATACTGCTCAAGGTAGGCGGGGGAAGCGACCAGATATCGTGAAACTGGACAGAGCCTTCGAGCGACCAGAGATGAGTCAGGTAACACCGCGATTCGAATTGCAGCATCAAAGCCTTCGCCGATCAGATCAACTGCACCATCGAATAGATGAAGGTCAATCGAGATATCGGGGTAATTGAGGAGAAACTCCGGAATGATTGGGGCTACCCAACGTACGCCAAACGTCATTGGAATCGCGAGCCGCACAAGTCCTCGCGGGCGCGATGAAAGCTCCCTCGCGAAGCCTTCAGTTAGCTCTGCATCTCGATAAAGCCGACTGGCGTTTTCGGCAATGCTACGACCGAACTCTGTAAGGGCGAGCTGTCGAGAGGTTCGATTCAATAGACGGGCACCAAGCCTGTCTTCAAGGCGGCTAACACCTCGGGAAACGGTGGCGACTGAGACACCCAATACTCTGGCCGCGGCGGCAAAGGAACGCTCCTCTGCGACCTTCGCGAACATTGCCAATCCTTCGAAATCCGGCATCTTGGACATCAACATTTCTGCAACGATGGTTTGCAATCAATTCTATTTGGAAAGGTAGGGTTCGTCGATATTCTTTGGGCATGCGCTTTTTTGCGCTTTTCTGAGGAACATCGAATGTCACGCAAGCTCGAAGGCAAAGTTGCCATTGTCACTGGTGGGTCCACTGGTATCGGTTTGGCCACTGCCATCCGCTTCGCTAAGGAAGGCGCTCACGTATACATCACGGGTCGGCGTCAAGCTGAGCTAGACGCTGCTGCGCTGGCCATCGGTAATAACGCGACCGCTGTACGCGTTGATTCCACGAAGCTAGAAGAATTGGACGAACTGTTCAATGAAGTGAAAGCTCAGCATGGTCGGGTCGACGTGCTGTTCGTAAACGCCGGCGGCGGTGAGCTGCGCAATTTGAAAGACATCACCGAAGATCATTTCGATGATACGTTCGACCGAAACGTGAAAGGAGTGCTCTTCACAGTACAAAAATCGCTGCCACTTTTGTCAAAGGGCGCTTCGGTGATTCTGACCGGATCGACCGCGGCTAGCGGCGGCACTCCAGATTTCAGTGTCTATGCAGCTTCGAAGGCTGCTGTTCGATCGTTCGCACGCAATTGGATTCTTGACTTGAAAGGCCAAGACATTCGCGTGAATTGCCTTACCCCTGGCCCGATCAAGACCCCAGGTCTCGTTGGTCTCGCTGGTCCGGATGAAGCGCATCAACAAGGCATGCTGGACCACTTCGCTTCGTTGATTCCAATGGGCCGTGTTGGCGATCCTGATGAGATTGCCAAAGCGGCTGTATTCCTGGCATCCGATGATTCAAGCTTCGTGAACGGCAGTGAATTGTTCGTAGATGGCGGTATTGCACAGATCTGATTGTGTGAAGACTGGGAAAACGCAAGTTTTCCCAGTATTTATGTAATTTAGATCGACAGGGTTATGGTGGAAGATTTGATTATCTAGGAAGTCTGTCTACGATGATCTTATGCTGCAAATAACCTATTCGGGTGCTGAGATGACAAATGTAAATGATAGTAAAGAGCTGATTGATATTACCAAGCTCTACTTTGGTAAGGCTGATGCTGGTGATCCATCTATCCTAGATCTATTCAGTGACGATGTTCAGCTGTTTTTTCCAAAATTTGGTACTCGCACAGGAAAGGAACAAGTCGTCGCGTTTGTTCAAGGGCTGATGAGCAAGCTTAATAGCCTGAAACACGATATTGATACCTATAACTACATTGCAAGTGGGCGAATAGTAGTTGTAGAGGGCACCGAGAGTGGTGTGGCGAAGAATGGAGAAAACTGGCCGGTTGATGGGCGGTCCGAAGGAAGGTTTTGTAATGTTTTCGAATTCACAGGGACTTTAATTTCACGTCTGCATATTTACGTCGATCCTGATTTTTTAGGTGAAGATGATGATAGGTTTTACTGGGGATGAGCGCCACTGTGTACGCAACTAGTGATGTGAGTATTGCTACAGAGCTAAGTGGTTGTTCGAGAAGAAAGTAGAGTAGTCAATTAGGGTCTAAAGACGATGAACGGGCAAACCAACTTAGAATTCGCTCATTTTTTTTTGCAGAAGCTGGCCAGCGGCGACGCTCAAGCGCTTGCGCTCCAATTCGCTGAGAATGCGGAGTGGGAGGTTGCGGGTGACGTAGGGGCATTACCTTGGCTGGGTAAGCACCAAGGCAAAGAGGCAATAGTAAATTTCGTGAGAGACACTGCGGCTCTGCTTACAAGCGAGAGTCTGGTTATCCAGGATATTTTGGCGAATGATCATCGTGCAATGATCCTAGGTACGCTCGCATCGCGGGTCAATGCCACTGGAAAACTCATTGAAACGTCGTTCGTCCTTGTGCTGGAGATCAGCGATAGGTTGATCACTAGCTTTCGAATGCTAGAGGATACTTTTGCTGTATCGCAGGCAGCACGTATCCATTAGGACCAACGCAAGACTTTGGCCCGACTGGTTGAGATATGGGGAAGCTAAATTTCGCGCCGCACCTTTGCAGGTGCCTCCCCATAAAACTCCTTGAATTTTTTGCTGAACGCCGATTGCGATTGATACCCAACGCTTACTGCAATGTCACTCAATCCTAGGTGAGAGAGACGCAGTAAATTGATCGCTAACTCCATTCTTACTTGGGTCAACAGAGCCCATGGCGCCGCGCCGGCGATCCGCACAAACGTGCGAACAAAAGTCGCTCGTGACATGCTCGCTAATTCGGCAAGACACTCAATTGTCCACTCGAACGGTGGGTCGGCTAGCATCGCTTGCCATGCGCGGCAGAGCCGTTTGTCATTAAGCAAAGCCAATGAACCGGTGGTATGACCATCACTTGTGAGATGTGCTCTCAGGACAAGGGTGAACAACGCTTGAGACAGTGCATCGAGCATGAAACTGGAGCAGATTTCCTGGCCTTCAGCTTCACTGCGCAGCATCTCAACCAATGCTGATAGCGGCCCACAAGCAGTGGGTATCACCAAATAACTAGGCAGCGCTGCGAAAAGCAGAGAAGTACGGTTGAAGTGGAAGCTGCCGCAGAGCATATCGAAGTCGCTACTAGGTCCACCAATGCGATAGGTGGGGACGGCACCTCCATTAGTGATTCTCGGCGATGTCGGCGCCGCGGTGTTGCCCAAGCTGAGCATCACATGGGGAGCCCTGTTGGTAGGAGCAAAATGTTGCCCGCGCGCATTGGCACACTTTTGCCGTTGGGGAAATCGACGCGACATTCTCCGACTAAAACGATGTGATAAGGCGCTTTTCCCAGTGGTTCCTGTTCATGCTCGCGGGCCCAATCGCCCTCAAATTGACAGCGCAAATTGAGACTTCCACGTACGTTGGCCAAACTGATGAGCTTTTCTATCGAATTCATTTTGAGTTGCTCGCGACAAAAAGTGAGCCGATCGAACAAACGTGAACCTCGTCCTTGTAGAAAACTGAGCGTGTCGAAACAGTACAACCCAACCCCGCTCAGGAGCTTAATCAATGTTCGTAAACTGGTCTGAAATGCTGCCTACCATCCAAAAAGCCTTTGGATCGCTGGGCAAAAGTAATCCAAAGATGGTCAAGGCCTATATGGCCCTCGCCGAGGCCTCCTCTGAACACAACGTTCTGGATGCCAAGACGCGCGAACTGATTTCGATTGCCGTCGCTGTCACTACGCGTTGCGATGGCTGTATTGGTGCTCACACCGATGAGGCAATTAAGGCTGGCGCGACTCGTGAAGAAATTGCCGCGACCTTGGCTACCGCGGTCCAGATGAACGCCGGTGCTGCGTATATCTACTCACTGCGCACCCTTGAAGCGTATGACACATTGAAAAAATAGCATGCTAAATCGTAAATCGCCCCGAATACTTTAGTGTGTCGGGGTTTTTTATTCTAAATCAATAAATTAAGGCTGAAGTTTTTAATGAATATTGTTTTCATGCCTTGATGAATCTGCTCACTAATCTGTAGTGCTAATTTTTTCAAAATAATTGGTGTCAGTTATTTCGCTTGCTGTACTGTAATGTGCATGTCTCGCTCGTAGCACCAACTAGTGATATGAACCTCGGCAATTATTTCGCGGTATGGAGTAATCACGTTAGTAACGCCGCAGAGGATCGGAAAACTATACCTTTTGTCGCGAATTGTACGTCCAGGTTGTACATTCCTGATCGTTCACAAAATACAAAGCTAATCTGATATGTGAAGGTGAATTGAGAGTGATAAGTGAGCTTAGCAGACTTTCATATCACCTATGGCTACTTCCCGCGTAGGGATTAATCGAATCTTGATTTCGGGATGTCTGTGATTTGCAAGCCGACTTCGATGTGCCGACTGGCTCGGTGGTGCAGTAGCCTTTGATATGTCTCTCGTAACTTTGAGCGTAATGATCACCACGCCTAGGGTCTTTGTTCTCATTGATGCCGATTCAGGTTTGGCCTTCTTGCCTTGTGGCGGCCACTTAATGCTCGAAGAGGTACGTGTGGAGCTTTCTCTGATTGATGGAGCAGCAGACGCACCAATGCCTTCGCGAGCGACTGGCTAGAACCGCCCAACCTTACGAGAGGAAATGCCATGAAATTTATGATTACTCTATTCTTGACCATTGCTGCCAGTAGCGCGTTTGCCGCCAATGATGTGCAGACAGCCCGCACTGGTGTACCTACGGATGTGGCAAAAATAATCAGCGTTACAGACATTAGGTTCGCATGTGGGGTCGTGCCTGTTGAAATGGTTTATCAAGACTCCCTGGGGGCGCGGCGTGTTGCAACGTACATGGAGGAAGGGGGGGGGTGCCAGACCAATTGAAGGAGCAGAAAAAGCGCATCTGTACCCTGCGATTGGGGCTGGCGGTAACAGCTCAGCCCCGATCGTCCGAGAATGTGAGTCAACCGCCGCTCGAATGCTGTGCCATGCCTACACTGCACCGTGGGAAGTTTGCATCGATGGACCTAAAAAAGGCGCGCTTAGAACTGGAGTCACGGAAGCTACAGAATGAGTTGCCCATGTTCGTTCATTCGTCGCCAGTGACCATCATGACCAAAGCCTCAGGTGTTATCGCAATCGTTCCGTCGTTAGATTTCGGCTTTTCGTGCCTCTGCGCGTGGGGCTGCGAATCATGATCAATCCCATGAAAAACTCTACAGAAATGCAGAATTCTTGCGCCATCAGGTTCGGTCAATTCCAACTGTTTCCGTCAAAGAGACGGCTGCTTAGGAACGGACAGCAAGTCGAGTTGGGTAGCCGAGCTTTAGACGTGCTCATCGCTCTCGTCGCCCACGCTGGTGACGTGATCACCACCCGCGACCTCGTTCAGATGGTGTGGAAGGGCGTAGTAGTGGATGACAGCTGCATACGTGTACATGTTTATGCATTACGCAAAGCTTTGGCGTGCCCAGAAACAAGTACGAGCTATGTCGTTAATATTCCGGGCCACGGTTATAGCTTTGTGGCCCCCGTTACACTTGCTCCCCTCGATGTTGAAAATGCAGCCACGACTCAGTCGATTCCGGCTGGCGAGTTACCTCCACGCCTGGTGCGAATGGTAGGTCGTGACGACACCGTGAAGGAGATCTCGGACCTAATAAAGCAACACCGTTTCGTCACTATTAGCGGTCTCGGAGGGATGGGTAAAACAACCGTAGCAATAGCGGTTGCTCACCATTTCAGATCGCAATTTGAAGGCATGGTTATCTTCCTGGATCTGAGCGCAATTACTGATTCCAGTATGCTGCCTGGAACTCTCGCGGCGGCGGTAGGTGTGCAGTACCAAGAAGCCGAGCCACTGCAAACGTTAGTGGGCCTCATACGAGACATGCGTCTGTTGGTCGTGTTTGATAGCTGTGACCATGTAATCGATGCAGTCACTTGCTTGGCAGAAACGCTCTTTGGGCAGGCAGAACACACTCACATTTTGGTTACCAGCCGAGAACCATTACGAGCGGAGGGCGAACATATTTACCGCTTGGGCTCTCTGGCCTGTCCGCCCGAGCAAGCTGATCTGACAGCCGTCGATGCCATGACATTCTCGGCCGTGCAATTGTTCGTTGAACGTGTTGCTCATAATCAAAGTGCGTTTGCCCTCAGCGATAACGATGCTCGAGTGGTGGCTCACATCTGTCGAAAACTCGACGGCATAGCGCTAGCAATTGAACTGGGCGCCGGTCAGGTTCCAGCCTACGGAATTCAGGGCATCGCTGAACTGCTCAAAAATCGATTTAGCCTATTTTGGGAAGGGCGTCGCAATGCAATGTCTCGGCACCAAACGTTAAACGCAATGATCGATTGGAGCTTCGATCTCTTATCCGCTAACGAAGCTATGGTGCTACGCCGGTTATCCGTCTTGACTGGCAAATTCTCCCTAGAGGTTGCGACTCAAGTGGTAGCTCCTCAAGGCCATGAGATGATGGTTATCGATGCAATAGGACGATTGGTGACAAAGTCGTTGGTCTTGGCCGAAAGCAATAATTGCTTGATGTGCTACAGGCTGCCCTACACGACCCGGGCTTACGCGCTTGAGAAATTACACGGCGCTGGTGAGTTTGACTCGACAACTGAACGCCATGCTATCTACCTCGTTTCACTGCTTGAGCGTCTCAATGTGCAGGGAGAAGCGCTTCCAGATTACGAGCGCATTCAACGTTACATAGAGTATCTAGGAAACATCTGTTCGACGCTCGATTGGACTTTTTCGGAGTCAGGGAATCTTTCCCTTGGCATTCGTCTTGCAGCCTCTTCAGCGCCTTTATTCTTAGGGTTGTCCATGCTAGATGAGTGTCGTCGCTGGAGTGGGCGAGCCCTCGCCGCCGGGGTTTGCCAGCCCAATGGTCTCCCTCAGGAAACTGTTTGGCAGGAAGCGGTAGCAATCGCCAGTATGTTCGCTTTAGGAAAGCCCCATTCTGGGAATGCGGCCAGCGGTATGAGTAAAGTATTTGATGAGCACCTGGGCGACACCCTTCGTCAGCTCAGATTGTTGGGTGGTTCAAGCAGTACTCTCACGTGGAGTGCGGAGCAACAAGAGTTCCAACTCTCGACTCTTCAGGCAATGACGCTGAGTGATCAAATTACAGATCCTAAAGGCATCGCCATGATGCAGTGGATGCTGGGAGATGCTGATCAATATGCCATTCAACATCAGTCGTCTGCGCAGGATTCTCGTGCCGGTTGGAATCTGTATTTTTCGCAATCAGTAGGGGACGACTTCTCGTTTAGCTATGACTATCGTGTTCGAGCGTTGTCATCTCTGGCTAGGATTTCTTGGTTGCGCGGATACCCGGATCAAGCAGTTCAGCTCGGTCGACAAGCTCTCCATCGTGCAAATCATCTGCGCCATCCTGCAACCATTTGCCTGGCACTTATCTACGTGTCCACGGTGTTTCTCTGGACAGGCGATTGGAGTGCCGCCCGGCAGACAATTGATCAGCTTAATTCGACTGCTAAGCTCAATTCCTTCGAGCCAGAGCTGGCAGTAGGGCTGGGCCTAGAAGGCATTCTTTTGTATTCCCAAGGCAACGTTGAAGCTGGTGTTCAACGGTTGAATGGTTGCCTGAGCTTGTTAAGCGTAGAGAATCATCAAGTCCTGGCCACCATGTTTATCAGATGCCTCGCGGAGGGTTTCGCCGCTACAGGTAGATTTGATAATGCGTTGGAAATCGTTTGCGGGGCAATGGAGATGATTGAAAACATCGGAGAGACCTTCGATACCCCGGAAGTCTTGCGAATCGCCGCGGACCTCTATGCAGCTCGACCGGACCCAGACTTTGAGCTAGCCGAGCAATATCTGAACCGCTCTCTGGCATGCGCCGAGCGGCAATCTGCGTTGGCTTGGGAATTACGGACGGCCATTTCGTTAACCAGACTGCATCTGAAGCAAGGCCGCATTAATGAGGCTGGAAAATTGCTTCATACGGTTTTTGGAAGGTTTACTGAGGGGTATGACACCCAAGATATGCGTGAAGCCAGACTGTTATTGGAATCGTTGAGTCTACGGAGTGCTACGTGCCATTTAGGAGATGCTGCCACAGGGCTCAACATAACCCTGTGGCAGGATTGATACCTAAGACTTGCCTTCCATCATTGCGACCACTTCATCGGTAGTCCACACGGCATTTGCCATAAAGCGGTAGTTGATGATCGCTGCCAGGTACCCGTCACCCTCAGGAAGCTTAGGGCCCGCTACGGCATCTCGTACCACTGCGACCTCGAACCCCTGTTCAAGCAGCTCACGCATGTGAGATTCCACGCAAAGGTTCGCCAGCATGCCGGTCAGGATGACTTGATCGACGAGTTGTTTACGCAGCTGTAGGTTTAGGTCGTTAACCTGTGGGCCGTATAGTTTGTGGGGCGAACAGAGAAACGTCTTGCCGTCCATGATGTAAGGTTTGAACTCCGGCATGAAATCGCTTCCTGAATTCTCAAAACCTGCCACGTCTAACTCGTTTTTGCGATCATCAAAGAGCTTCATATCGTGTTGCATGGCTTCGACTGGGGCCTGAATTTTCCAGTGATGGTCCGTTCCCCAGTACCAATGCGGCGAGATAGCGACCGTCATATTGGCTGCTTTGGCCGCTTTAAATAGGCGCAGGAGATTGGGGACTAGATTCTGCTCCGTCACGCTTTCGCCCGTCATCGGCCAGGCTTTACCTTTCGGACTCATGAAGTCGATTTGCGGGTCGATGACCACCAAAGCGGTACGCGAAAGGTCGAGCTTCATCGTCGACTTCGGAAGTGCGGGGTTCTTTGGGGCAGCATATTTTTCTAGATTCGATTGTGCGGGTTTGTCCGCAGCCATTGCGGACGGAATAGCACTTGCTGCCACTGCCGCTGCTGCACCCATGACAAATGAGCGTCTGCCGATTGGTAGGAATTTCTCAGACATGATGTCTCTCCACATAGTTTACGACGTTCAGCTATGAAGGAATGCCAGTAAATCCTTGTTGAGTTGTTCCCTGTGGGTCTCAGTCAGACCATGGGGCGCGCCCGCATATACCTTGAGAGTTGCGCTAGGGACCAGCTTTTTGGAGGCTCTGCCAGCGGCATCGATAGGCACAATCTGATCGTCGTCACCATGGACGATGAGCGTCGGTTTATCGAATTTTTTGAGGTCTTCGGTAAAGTCTGTTTCCGAAAACGCTTTGATTGAATCGAATGTGTTTTTGAAACCACCGACCATTCCCTGTCTCCACCAGGAATCAATCATGCCTTGTGAGGTTTTTGCCCCGGGCCGGTTGAATCCATAAAATGGTCCCGCAGGGATATCTTTGAACAGTTGCGAGCGGTCCGCGATCATCCCGGCGCGAATCCCATCGAATACATCGATTGGCAATCCACCCGGATTCGCAGGAGTTTTCAGCATGAGTGGAGGTACTGACGAAATCAGACAGATCTTTGCAACGCGGGAGGTGCCATGCCGGCCTACATATCGCGCTACTTCACCACCACCGGTGGAAAAACCCATGATCGTGACGTTTTTCAGATTCAGCGTATTGATCACAGTCGCAAGGTCATCCGCGTAGTGATCCATGTCGTTACCGTCCCAAGGTTGGCTTGAACGGCCATGCCCGCGGCGATCGTGCGCGACGACTCGGAAGCCCTGGGATGCGAGAAAGAAAGCTTGCCCATCCCAGCTGTCAGAATCGAGAGGCCAGCCATGGCTGAGCGTCACGACTGGACCGTTTTTTGGTCCCCAATCTTTGTAATAAAGCACCACACCTTCAGTGGTAGTAATGGTATTGGATGTCATGGTATGAGATCCCGATTCAGATTTTGATGGCGAGGCAGTTTGTGCCTGTGCCGCTTTGGGTAACATTGACACAAGGGCCACGCCTATTCCTGTCATTACAAGGCCGCGGCGTATTGCTGCATCTTGAGAAAGCACGGATTTGTCTGTCATTTTCTGCTCCGAGAGCCTGGTTATGCGATCAGATGTTCTAGATCTGAATAATGAGCGGCGGTCGGATAGGACTATGGGCGCGAGGTTCTCGCGAAACGAGTTAAAAGATGTGAAACGGCGTTATGAAGTGCTAATCGCAAAGATAATTATATTTGCAAAAATAGTGCTGGCTAGTTTGTCTTCATTTATTTTAGATGTTGAGGGGATGTGCTGCGGGTCGCTATTGCAGGTAGCATTATCTTAATATTAAAAAGCAAACGAATTCAGATCAGATATGCGTAATGGAGCAAAGATAATGATGCTTTGGTGATTTGAAGGGGAGAAGTGTAGTAGGGAGTAGGTGCCTAAATAAAATTACTCATAGGCACCTACTATCAATCATAAAACTGCAACGTGAGTAGCGCGTTGGCGCAATTCTCGTATTCCTTGCCCAAGTTTGCGGCGTAGTAAAGTTCGCAGAGTTGTACCGTCAGCGTAACCAACGCGGCTAGCAATTTGTTCGACGCTGGAGTCTGTCGTTTGCAGCAGATGAACTGCGTAATCAACGCGTAGATCCTGAAACCACGCTAGTGGTGACTTGCCTAGAACTTGTTGAATACGCCGAACGAGAGTTCGCTCACTCACGCCGATTGTGGCGGCCGCCGCGGCTGCTGAAAAGCCAGACTCAAGATGATCGCGTGCCCATTGCTCGAAGCGCTGGACTATCGGGTCAGTGTGAGCAATGTGATCGGGAATGATGAATGCAGCTTGTGATGGTCTCGTCTCGATAAGTAGGTAGCGAGCACATAGCGCAGCAAGTGTAGGACTTTGACGGCTGACTACGTGCAGACCAAGATCGAAATGGGCCATTGCAGCTCCCGCAGTAACAAAAGGATCTGAGCAGACGAGCATCCGCTCTTCATCCAGAATCACTAGAGGATAACGGTGACGGAAGAATGCTGACAGCCACCAGGACGTAGTAGCGCTATGACCGTTTAGCAGTCCGGCTTCTGCTACCACGAATGTGCCTGTGCAAGCGGCAGCTATTGTTGCTCCGGCCTGTGACCAGCATCTCAACCACTGGCCTGCTTCCCCGACGTCGGGTTGTTCGAGGGCTCGCGTAAGTCCTTCCGGCATCTTCGAAGACAGCGCGGGCACCAACACGAGATCTGGTTGAGGTAATTCTGCCGCAAGGTGCACCGGCACGCTAAGACGTTGGCCTGTGTGTACCTCGGGTCTCACCCCCACGATGGTTACATCCAACATTCGCTTTGTCGGATCTTCTCCGGCTAATTCGCTGGCAGTTCCGAGCACGTCCATAAAGGCGGCTAGGCCGAGATCAAAAACACCTTCTAGAGCAAGGATATAAATTCTCATGGCGGAAACGATACCTTTGTTGTCGGCCCCGCCACTATACGACGATTTCAAGTGTTCCTACACTGGAATCACAACCACCCGCATAGGAATTTGAGATGGTCAGCGTAGCCCTGTTTGTAGAAATGAAAGCTAAGCCAGGCAAGGAAGCGGAGGTTGACGACTTTCTGAGAAGTGCTTTGCCATTGGCAAACGCGGAGACAGGTACCACCTCTTGGTTTGCTCTGAAAATGAGCACATCGGTTTTCGGTATTTTTGATGCCTTTGCCAACAATGAGGACCGGGATGCTCATCTGAACGGCCCCATTGCCCAAGCGTTGATGTCGAAGGCCGGTTATTTGCTGTCGGAGCCACCATCGATCCAGAAGGTAGATGTGTTGGCCGCCAAAGGTTAATCCTTGGCGCTAGACGAGTTTTGAATTACCTACACCAGGAGGGGGAAGTCCCATTCCCCTTCCTCAATAGCTGATACGCCATGGCGTCGGCGTGAAGACGCTTAATCAGGGACGTAATTACAAAAGATTCTTAGGAAATTATCGATAATTTCGTCAGATGAAATACTGGATTGTCATTATTGGTGATTCCGATGTTTTTGAGAAGCGAGGACGATTGAGCGAGAGCTTAAGCGCGGAGTCGCACTCAGATAATTTTTGGAGTACGTGATGTCCCAGAAAGCGATCAAACTCTACCGCCATCCAAAATCCGATCAGTACCACTGCGTCGAATTAATGCTGTCTCTATTAGGTTTACATACCGAGGTGGTATCAGTCGACTTGATGGGGGACGGGCACCAGCTCCCTGAGTTTCTAGCCGGTAACAGCTTTGGCCAAGTACCTTTTATCGATGATGACGGCACCGTTGTGGCTGATTGCAACGCTATCTTGGTATATCTGGCCGCAACGTACGGCGACGGTCAATGGTTGCCAAGGGACCATCTAGTTCTGGCCAGAGTGCTTTGTTGGTTATCTATGACCGATGAAGATGTTGACTCCAAAGCAGGTTCTGAACGATGGATTACTAACTCTGATGCTAACTGTGAAGTTGACGAGCCTTTAATTAGGATCTTGGCACTGCTCAAAGAAATTAACCTAGCATTGACAGTAAATAAGTTTTTAGTGAGTGGTAAACCCACGATAGCGGACGTATCAGCTTATTCCTATTTATCCCATGCGCCGCATGGGTACATCTCCCTTTTTGATTACCCACTCGTCCGCGAATGGTTAACCACTGTTTCGTCGTTGCCGCGGTTTGTGAATGTGCAGCGACAGGAAAGAGTATATGAAAAGCACGATTGGAATATTAGAAGCTAGCGGTACGCAAATCATATTGCCAAATTTAATTTAACTACAGACGCTCCAAAGATCATCAATTTTTTCATTTACTCGCACATTTTAAAATGCGTTAGGGGTGGCTGATGACTTTGAGAAGTGATGTTTATCACTACGGATAGTTGCTGTCCTTTACCAGGTCGGGGCACGTATGGATCGTTTTCAAGAAATGCAAGTATTCACAGCGGTTGCAGAAGAAGAAGGGTTTGCTGCCGCAGCCCGACGTCTCAATATTTCTCCACCCAGCGTGACGCGAGTGATCGCGGCAATGGAGGAGCGGATCGGCACCCAGTTGTTGTCAAGAACTACCCGTAGCTTGCACCTGACCGAGGCAGGGCAGCGCTACCTAGAGGATTGTCGCAGAATTTTAGGTGAGGTGGGCGAGGCTGAAGAGGCTGCCGCTGGCAGCTACTCATTGCCTTGTGGCCATTTGACCGTAACGGCTTCGGTATTATTTGGAGAACTGTATATCGCTCCACTATTAGCCGAATATCTCGATCGATATCCCTCGGTTCATCTCAGTGCATTGCTCGTCGACCGAGTGACCAGCATTGCTGATGAGGGCATCGACGTCGCGATTCGAATTGGGCACGTGCAAGAGGCAACGCTGCACGCCATCAAGGTGGGTGAGGTGCGCCAAGTAATATGCGGTGCACCTAACTATTTTGATCGTTACGGAAGACCTGGTCATCCAGGCGAGCTTAGTACAGCCAATATAGTAATGTCGTCTGCGAGCCATCTTCTTAGCGATTGGCAATTTGTAAACGAGGGCAACAATTTAAGCTTTCGGTTTGACCCACGGTTAGTGGTAACGGCTAATCAGGCTGCCATCAATATCGCGTCGCAGGGCTGGGGTGTCACTCGGGTGCTGTCCTACCAGGTGGCAAGCCAAGTCGCTGCTGGCGCATTGGAGATCGTGCTTCAAGACTACGAACCTCCAGCACTGCCCATACAAGTCGTCTACCAGAAGAGCAATCGGGTGCCTGCGAAAATTAGAACTTTCGTGGAATTTCTCACTGAGCGATTGGGCGGTGATATTGCGCTTCAGTCCGGCATTGAAGGTGAGATGTGATGGACCGCTACCATGAGATGGTCATGTTCGAGGCGCTTTCCGATAGACCTAGTCTCGCGGCGGCGGCCCGCCGTCTCAAAGTTTCTGGCCCTACTGTTGTTCGCGCGGTAGCGCGGCTGGAGGCACGTCTAGGCGTGTCATTGTTGCAGCGAAGTACGCAGGGGGTTGTGTTGACCAGAGCAGGGGAAGCGTTTATGGCTGACTGCTCCCACATCCTACAAGAGATCGAGATAGCAGAGGCGTCGGCAAAGGGACTGCATATTGAAGCCCAGGGCAACCTGACGGTTTTGCTCCCGCTGTTGTTTAGCCGCTATGTCATGACACCACTTCTAACGGACTACATGGATATGTATCCGGACATCAAGTTATTCACTCACTACCATGATCGCTTCCCGAACATGAATGAAGAGGCGTTGGACGTCGCGGTGCTGATTGGGAATTTACCTAACTCATCATGGATCGCTCGTCCGGTGGGGTACGTGCGTTCGATCGTCTGTGGCAGTCCTGATTACCTTGAAGCTCACGGTGAGCCGTGTAGTCCAGACGACCTTAAACAACACAAGTTGATTGGCACACAGGCCTTTCGGAATAGCATCCAGTGGGACTTTCAAAATCAGGGCTTGCAGAACAGCATTAGAGCACGCACCCGACTCAGCTGCGCTACGGTGCAGGCGGCGATTAGTGCGACAGCTCATGGAGCGGGTATCACTCGTTGTCTGAGTTACCCGTTGTACGATTACCTCAATAGCGGACGTTTGCAGCGAATCCTGCAACCCTTTGAGCTTCCTTCCTTGCCTGTCCACGTTGTTTACAGAGAGAGACGCAAAGCTTCAATGCGGTTGCGCAGCTTTGTCGACCACGTGGTAGATGGCCTGCGCAAGCATCCAGCTATGCAACCAGACGTGCTTTGAAAGCCAGATAGCGCATGCACGTATGTAGGTTCTCCGGTTTTATTCGAACAGTCAGTACAGCAGTGGAAGTCAGTACCTCTGCCTTGGCAATGAACATTCTTTTAACTATTCATTGATTTTCCTCCGGCTGGGGAGGGGGGGCAAGCGGTTAATTGGGGCGCCTTGCCTTGAGTATGCGTACAGCCGAGGGCGCAGATGCAAGCCAGAATTGGAATTTTCCTGCATTACTAATGGATCCAAAAATTCATTCCGCCATTTCGAGGGGTGGAATATTGGATTCCATTTTTTGGTCGTTCGCTCCGCTGTTTTTAAAGCGGAATATGGTTTCTAGCGCCCATAGACACTCACGCGAAGCCGCGGAGGCTCACCCGGATGAAAAGCGTACTAATGTTGCTTGCTAATGGAGTTGAGCCTTTGGAAATGGCGGCGTTCACCGACGTGCTCGGTTGGGCCGATTTGCTTGGTGATGATTCTCTTGAATTGGTAAATGCCGGGCTTCGGAAGAGGATCGTCACAACCTTCGGTATCACAATCTGCCCGAGCTTTTTACTGAGCGATTTAGATACAAGCGCGTTTGATGCCTTAGCGTTGCCGGGTGGTTTCGAACCCGCGGGTTTTTATGAGGAAGCTCTGAGTGAACCGTTCCTTGCGACCATTCGAGATTTCGTTGATGCCGGCAAAATTGTCGCCAGTGTATGCGTGGCGTCTGTTTGTCTGGGGGCAGCTGGTGTGTTGAGAGGCAAAACGCGACGACGTACCACCAAGAGGGTGGGAAGCGGAAAAATCAATTGCTCGAAACTGGCGCTCATTTTGTCGATCGGCCCGTTGTGGTTGACGGTCGAATCATTACATCAAGTGGACCTGGGACAGCTACCGAGGTCGCATTTCAATTATTAGAGCAATTAACGAGTGTAGAGAACGCCACATATATCCGGCAGAAAAAGCGCTGCGCTTCGCCTGGGCCTGAGTGGTACGACACTCCACAAGTGCCTTGAAGGCATTGCCGAAATTTCTCGGCTATCCCATCCAGTTTTGCGTCATTTCATCCAGAGGCTAAGGCAATGACTAATGATCCCAGTGCCGTGGAATATTATTACTGGCCGACTGCGAATGGTCAGAAGGTTGCTATTTTTTTAGAAGAATCGGGTCGTCCCTATACCATCCATCCCGTCAATATTACCAAGGGAGAGCAATTTACAACTGAGTACACGCGCATTTCGCCCGACCAGCGCATACCCGCATTAGTAGACAGCGAAGCAGGTGTATCGGTCTTTGAGTCGGGTGCAATTTTGCTGTACCTGGCTCAGCGCAGGCGCCAATTTCTCCCACAAGACGTTAAAGGCGCTGCTGAAGTCCTTCAGTGGTTATTTTGGCAGGCCGCAAGCCTTGGCCCGATATTGGGCCAGACGGTTTTTTTCCTACACTATGCTTCAGAGAGTTCACCGCTTGCGGAAGCCCGTTTCAGCAAGGAAACCGAGCGCTTATACAGGGTGCTTGAGAAGCAGTTATCCGAGCGACCGTACGTTGCAGGTGAGTACTCGATCGCCGATATGGCAATTTATCCTTGGGTCGTTATCCACGGTAAACAGGGAATAACCCTATCGGATTACCCTCACATTGTGGCCTGGATGAAGAAAGTAGGGAAGCGACCTGCGGTTATTCGGGCTTACGAAAAGGGGGAAGATATTCGCCCATCGTCCCATGCTGAAGAGGAGAGGAGAAAGCTCAATGGCCTTCCTCCGCTGTGAGGCCTGCATTCAATAATTTAATCGCCTTGAAATAAATATCGGCGCTATTTGTTCCAAGAAGAAACTCGTGTAGCGCCCTACTCGGAGCGTGTGTGATGACTTGGAAAATTGTCGTTTTACCTGCGACCGCCGGCATCATCGGTGTGCTATTGGGCCTATCGATTGTTGCTCACGCAGATTCAACTCCTGGTGCAGACGCGGAAGGATCGCCTGTGTTCGGAGTCAAACTTCCTGAAGGCTATCGTAATTGGCAGTTTGTCAGCATTGCTCATGAAGAAGGTGAGAAGCCCGACATCCGCGTGATCTTGGGAAATGACATAGCTATGAAGGCTTACAGGGAAGGGACTCTGCCATTTCCGGATGGCACGATCATCGCGAGATTGGCCTACAAATACGAATCCTCTCCACAAAATAATGCCGTGTTTGGTAGAGATCAGTCATTCGTCGCTGGAGAGCCAACGAACGTTCAGATCGAGGTTAAAGACTCTAAGCGTTACGCAAGTACAGGTGGGTGGGGGTACGGGCAGTTTGAAAATGGAAAGCCCAACCCAAGTGAAAAAATCGTGAATAGCTGCTTCGCCTGCCACACGAAATTGCCTACTGCGACGGATTTGATCTTCACTAAATATTCTCAGTGATGAGCGGTTTTTTTTAGGATGCCCCATGTGGGTTATTTGAGCCGTTTTAGGGCTAGAAAGCTTCTATCTTTGTAGGCGTCAATCACCATAGGAGGCCATCGCTTAGAGGGGATGACGTGGGTTGCAACGAGATAGATCCAACGTACAAAGCAGAAGCGGCTTTCTTCGGCATTGGCTAGACAGTGAGCCTTGGTTGCAATACCCGGCATTGCCGGAAAATTCCAGTGCTGGGTTGCCGCTGGGTCCCCTCATGAATCCGTCGGGGCCATATGTAAGATGCTGATTTTCTCTGGCCTCTGATGCGGACCATCAGACCCCCTTTTGACCTTATTTACCTATGGTCCCCTGCACTAATTCCACGAAAGCCACCGACGCCGCATTGTGATAATTATTTTTGCGTCTTAGCAACGATGCTCCACGTTGAGGCGCCTTGTCTTTCATCTCTAGCTTGTACAGTGCCCGATCTTGCGTGGCGATGGGCTCTGGAAGGATAGTGGCAACGCCAGTGTGACGAATGACCTCCAGTAGTGTGTTTACTGAGTTCACCTCAATCACCACTTTGGGGGTGATCTTCGCTTTAGTGAAATACTCATCAATACATACCCGGGTAGCGAAATCTGGAGTCAATAATGCAAAATCCAATTCGGCAACCTGTTCAGTCGTTAATGCTTTCCGGCAGTCGTACAACGGGTGCTCACGCCCGACCATCAGCGCCAACGTTTCGACAAATGCTGGAATTGATTCCAGGTCAGGATTTCTAAAATGATCAAAAGCGATGGCGATATCCAGTGAGTCATCAGCAAGCCCCATTTCAATGTCGTCCATAGACAGCTCGAAAATTTCTAGATGGATATTGGGAAACCTAGCTGTGTAATCACGGACAATTGGCCCCACTAGATACGCCATGAAAGTCGGGGTCATGGCCAGTCTTAGAGTACCGCGCGACAGGTCCTTAACATCGTGAAGCGCCCGCTTGCCTGCTGCTAATTCTACGAGCACGCGGCGGGCACATTCGATATACGCCTGGCCAGCATCTGTGGGCGTAACTGTTCGCGAGGTACGATCAAATAGCACAACGCCGAGCGTTTCTTCTAACTGGCGGATCTGTTGCGAAAGGGTAGGTTGAGAAACGTGGAGAACCTCGGCCGCCCGCGTGAAGCCGCCGTTATCAGCGACCGCTAACAGATAGCGTAAATGTCTTAGCAGCATCGCATGAACCGCTCGTAGGTGAGGTAGATAGCCAGCAGTGTAATCGACTAGGGCGCTGTGAGGTCGTTATGGCCGAGCGCATCAATTTGGGATCCTGCGAACCTTTAGAGATGCGCTCCGAGCTAATCAGCCGTCCCACGGCATCGTGATTAGAAGACCTAAAGGTGGGCATCCAAACCTGACTCTTAAGAAGCCATGACCGGTGTACGTAACGTGACGAACTCCTCAGCTGAGGTCGGGTGAACGCCTATGGTTTCATCGAACAGGCGCTTGGTAGCACCCGCTTTGAGAGCGATCGCCAAGCCTTGGATGATTTCACCAGCGTCAGGGCCAACCATGTGTACGCCTAAAACTTTATCGGTACGGGCGTCGACTACCAGTTTCATAAGCGTTTTTTCAGCAGAGTCAGTCAAGGTCAACTTCATTGGACGGAAGCGACTTTCGTAAATAGTTACATTGAAGCCTTCAGCTGTCGCCTGCTCTTGAGTCAGACCTACAGTACCAATGCTCGGCTGGCTGAAAACCGCGGTCGGGATGTGCCGGTAGTCGACGGGACGATACTGCTCAGGCTTAAACAAGCGACGAGCGATCGCTGAACCCTCCGCCGTTGCAACCGGCGTCAACTGCACGCCACCAATTACATCGCCGAGGGCCAAGATAGAAGGTTCGCGTGTTTCGAAGTTTTCGTTGACTGAGATATAGCCTGCATCGTTAAGCTCTACAAAGGTGTTTTCCAGCCCCAAATTGTCGAGCATTGGCCGTCGACCTGTGGCGTAAAAAATACTGTCTGTTTCCAACTGACGACCGTCTTCAAGCGTCGCGAGGAGGCTTCCGTCTGGCTGTTTGTCGATCTGGACGATATTCGTTTTGAAATCCAGCTGCACACCGTTTTTGGTCAGTTCTTCAGCCAAATGAGTTCGGACCGCTTGATCGAACCCTCGTAAGAACAGGTCACCGCGGTACAGCAGTCGTGTATCGGAGCCCAGGCCATTGAAAATGCCAGCGAATTCAACGGCGATGTAACCTCCACCTACAACCAGTACCCGCTTAGGCAGCCGTTTCAGAAAGAATGCCTCATTGGACGTGATCGCATGCTCACGCCCAGGGATATCGGGTATCTGCGGCCAACCACCAGTTGCAATCAAAATTTGCTTGGCGCTATAGCGCTTACCGTTGACTTCCACATGATGGGCATCAGTGAGCCGCGCGTGACCTTCGAATAGAGTGACACCGCTGTTACTCAGCAGCTTGCGATATATGCCGTTGAGTCTTTCTATCTCACGATTCTTGTTAGCAATAAGAGTTTCCCAGTCGAACTGCGCTTCTCCGGTACTCCAACCAAAGCCTTTAGCCTGTTCAAAATCGTCTGAAAAGTGGGCACCGTACACGAGCAGCTTTTTCGGTACGCACCCCACGTTTACGCAAGTGCCACCTAGGTACCGGCTTTCAGCAACCGCCACTTTGGCGCCAAAGTCCGCGGAAAACCGAGCCGCCCGTACGCCGCCCGAGCCAGCACCAATAACAAACAGATCGAAGTCGTAAGTCATCTTAGTTCCCTGATGGGGTTATACATCGCTAGATTATGAAAAGTGTTAAGGGGCAATACGGCGCTTCAGTACGTGCATAAGCCGATTGAAAAAGTGCGAGGGCTCGGCGTTATGCATGACCTGATAGCAGTTCGTTTTTTGCCACGAAACTCCAGACGGCATGGCTTGGATCATCATCATTTGCGGTAGCAAAAAACTACTTTCGTGCTCGCGCATAGGAAGGCCGGATTTATCGGCATCCAAATCTGTGCAGTTACGGAACGTGTTGTCGAACATTTCGGAACTCCTAGAACGGAGAACTCTGAGGGAAGTCTCGAATGAGAACATCCCTTCAGTTTCCCCTTCTAATTGGTTTATGAGAAGGAGCAAAAATCTGATGACTCCATTCAGTTGAATGAAATAATCCCGCAAGGGCCGGAACTTGCGGCCCCACCGATTTGCAAAACAGGCACGATAGGTCGTCTATCGACCAACGGCGTGCCTGGGGCTGGCCAGAGCACCTAGTTATGGCAAGCCTATCCATTGTTGCGTTGGCTCTTTTGTCGCAGGGCATCTGCTGATCTGGGTAGTTGGTTGCAAGAGTTTGCGTGCCGAGTCCGCGATCATTACTACCGCTCCTGCAAGCATCAATACATCTTTGAGCACCAGCCTCCCTCCACCGGACAGGTAAGGAAAACCATATTGAGCATCACCAATATTCGACACCCAAGCCTCGGGAGTTGTGATCAAAAACGACAGCGTTACTAAAGGTGTTAGGAAAGCGAGTATTGCACCCACCATGCCCAACCGGCGTGAGAAGGCGTAGGTGAGGACCATTAGGCCGATGAGAATTTCAACGGTACCAAGGCCGTCTGAAAACGCGTAGGTGTGGTTCTGCGTCTGCCATGCGCGTTTCGCAGGGTCGAGTTGACCTTCGTGAGTAAGGTGTTCTTTGTATTCGGTCGGATGTTCATAGAAGAACGACATAACCGGGCTGTTAGCCACAAATGGTGTAATGCTATCCGCTTCGTACGGGGCAAATTTCAACGCCCCAATCCAAATGAATATGATGGCAACAGCGATCCGAATCAGGTGAACGCCCAAGCTATCAAGCTTGCTGGCTTTCTGAAGCGCTGATTGTAGTGAGGACTGGTAACTCATGGCTAAAATCCTTTGGTGGAATGTAGGTTTAGATGGAGTTCAAACGATTGGTTACTGAGGTGTCTCAGCACGCAACGCGCGAGTTGAGCGCCTCATTCAGTCCGCTTTCCTCCTCTAGTTGAGCCAGATCGTCATATCCCCCGACGTGCCAGTTACCAAAGAAAATCTGCGGTACCGTCCGGCGTCCGCTGCGGTTGATCATCTCGACTCGTTTTTCGACCGACGTCACTTCAATCTCATTGAACTGGATTCCTTTTTTGGCAAGCAAGCGTCTTGCTGCTTGGCAATAGGGGCAGGTGGCGGTAGCGTACATGGTGACAGTAAGCATATTTTTAACTCCAATAGTGTGTGAATTGAACTGCGGTTAAATAGAGTCGGCATTCATGGCACATGGCGGACAATAAGGCCTGGTAGTGATACTCGGTTCTTAGTTGGAGCAGCCGGTACCCATTACGCTGTATCCAAGAATATAAATTTTGCCCTCAGAGTCTTTGTAGGTTATTTCTGCCAAGGTAGGGCCGCAAACATCCGCTATCGGGGAAATGTTCACCACCTTAGAGATGTCTAGGTACATTCCATAACTGTAAGGAACAACAGTAGGTGATGCAGTGGCTTGTTGTGCGTAAGCCGACAGTGAAGCGGTAAAAATCATGGCGAGAAACAGAATTTTTTTCATGAGAATAATCTCCAATTATATGGGCGTACTGTTAATAACTTTTTCGAAGATCTAAGGTAGTCCTGGAGATACACAGGGTGGAAACGCATAAACAATTACAGTCTAAGAAATTCAGTTTTTAGATTGAGGCTTACAGTCAAATGTATTCAAGCTTCACCGACTGCCTTATACATGCATCGTATTAACTTTAAAGTTTGTCGCTTTAATCAGGCCGCCACATGTTCGTCAGCGAGAGCTTTAAGCGTGCAGCAGCAAATCTGGATCGTCTCGTCGAGGCGGTTGATGTGTGGCTCACGGGGAACGCCAATAAGGCGTCCGCTTAGAGGAATGACTTGCAGGAGAGCAACCATTTCTGTATCCAGCTCTAATTTTTCGCCAATCAACTTGGCCGACTTTTCGGGCAGTGGTTGCTGACCTAGCAATGCCGCTGTCACATAAGCCAAGCCCAGTCCAGTGCCATCCGCTAAATCTTGCCAAGACAGCCTTTTGCTGGCTTTGGCGTGGAGGATTTCGGTGATTAGAGCGATGCTAACTTCGTTGTAAACGCTAGATTGTTTCATTACGTTAACTCCAATAAAGTCTTTTGATCAGTATCGTTAAAAAGCATCGCTCAGGTGTTTGCCAATAATCATCCAGTGTGTCAATAACGTCCAAGATCGATATGCAATCCGTAGTATTGGTCCTGCCTATGGGCGTGCTTCAGGTAAATATTACTAATGGAAATGTATGTGCGTAGTTCGTTATGAGATGCTTAATTATTTACGAGTCATTATGCAGCTGCTTTTCGAAGGCTTATTTCGCTGACCGAGCCACTTCTATCAGAGAGGTGATGGCAGACTCGGGAACGAAGCCAGCGCTCTCCCGGGTCGTTGTCCAGGGTTCCACTCCAGGCCAGCGACAGCTCAAGGGCAGGAATACTCATTGGAACCGGATCCATCCGTAACCCGCCCTGTTTTGTCATGGCTGATGCAACGTACTCCGGTACGACTGCAATCATGTCCGTATCTTCAAGGAGTGTTTTGAGAGCACTGTATTGGGGAACAGCCAACACTACTTGGCGCTGCCGTCCCATAGTGTTTAACGTCCGGTCTATGGTGTCGGTCAATTCGCCATTGAGAGAGACAGAAACGTGTGGGCGATTGCAGTACTCGTCTAAGCCGAAGGCACCAGAGATCGAATGGGAACTCAGTACAGTCGGATAGATGCTACGAAGAAATTTTCGTTTTGCGTTGGCCGGAAGTTCGCGGCTGTGACATACACCAAGCGATACTTCTCCAGTGGAAAGCTGATCGGACATCATCGAGTGATCGGTACGGCGCACCACAAAGCTCACTCCTGGAGCCTCCATGCGCAGTTGACGCAGCATCCCTGGCAGCAACGAATATTCAACATCATCCGAAAGGCCAATCCGGAACACAGCATTGCTAGTCAGAGGATCAAACTCGCTGACGTTGCCGAGTGCGGCGACCATGTTGTCCAAGGCGGGAGTAAGGCTTTGAAAAATCTCAAAGGCTCGGCTCGTCGGCTCCATCGACCTACCCATGCGGATAAAGAGCGGGTCATTAAAGTATTGACGAAGTCGATTCAAAGAAGCACTGATGGAAGGCTGCCCGAGAAACAGTTTTTCACCGGCGCGGGTAAGGTTGCGTTCGTGCATCAAAGTTTCGAATACGATCAGAAGACTGAAGTCGATTTTGCGAAGATCATTCCTGTTCATCATCATCACCGTTTGGGCTATGAGCCTCAACATGCGAAAAATTAATGCAAGCAGAGCCTTTGAAATACTGACAACTGGCGCTCGATGCTTTTGAGTCATTTTGCAGTAAGTAAGCCCCAACTAAAACTGAAGTTTCTGAATTTCTAGTTTTAATCTGAAGCGCTTTGTTCGATGGCTTGTATGTAGAATAGGACTTTCGGTGTTTATGAACACTTCTACATAAGATCGAAATTTTTAGCGCCTGAGTGGTAGTGGCTAATACAGAAGTATGTGTATGAAGGTGAAAATGTCATGAGGTTGGAGATGGTTCTACGTTAGGTATTGCGGGTGAAGAGGGGGAGGAGGGAGCTGAAGGGAATAGCGTCAACAGGGGGATAGGGTGAGGACGGGCGCAATATCAGGCCGATTCAGCCTCTGGTGAAAATCTGCTCGATGCAGTCGATGATTACTTGACCATCGAATGGCTTGCTAAGAAAAGAGACCGCTCCAGCCGCGGTTGCACGATTGCGCACGGACTCTTCGGGGTAAGCAGTGATGAAGATGATTGGAATATTCTGTCCGTCGCTGGCCAGCTTGCCCTGGAGATCCAGACCGGTCATTCCAGGCATTTGGAAATCAGTGATCAGGCAGTCAGTCTCGCGGCGCTCCGCGGAGGCAAGAAAATCTTCGGCACATGAGAAAAGACAGGACTCATAGCCCATCGAGCGCACAAGGCTGCTCAACGCTATGCGACCAGATTTGTCGTCGTCGACAATGGAAATCATGGGGGTTTTATTCACTGGGTATCACCCTAAATCCGGCCGGTAGCAAAATTGAGTACGAACTGCACTCGTCGTCTGCTACCACTTTAGGGACGTATTCCATTTAAGGAAATAACACACAGGTATTACTAAGCTCAGCGTTTCACGCCGATTCCTAGTGCTTCCGCCATCCGAACCAGGTCTGCAAATGATTTCGCCTGCATCTTTTTCATCGCGTGACCACGATGAATTTTCACGGTCACTTCACTCAAACAAATCTCGCTCGCAATTTGCTTGTTCATTAACCCCTTAACCGCGTAGGCCATTACCTCTCGCTCACGAGGGGTCAAAGACCTGTAGCACGCATTCATCTCGGAATCCTGTTTGTCGATTTCTCTACGTTTCGCATCGGTTCTGAGGGCCGCTGACACGGCATCCAGAAGATCCTGATCGCGGAAGGGTTTGACAAGAAAATCCACCGCGCCGGCCTTCATTGCTTTGACGGTCATGGCGATGTCGCCATGTCCTGTGATGAAGATGATGGGCACGTTATTGTTCGCATCAAGCAATTGCCGTTGGAAATCCAAGCCACTGGATCCCTGAAGGCGTACATCAAGCACCAGGCAACATGGAGCTTGCGGATCTGGTCGCAGCAGGAACTCTGCCGCGGTGGCGAAGGTTTCCACTCGAACGTCCGTTGAGCGAAAAAGGCTGCTCAGTGCGACGCGTACAGCCTCTTCGTCATCAACCACGAAAACGATGGGCCCATTGTCAGTTGGCGTTTCGGACGCAGTATCTTGGCTCACACGTGCTCCTTCTGGGTAACTGGTAGGGACAAATAGAACGTCGCGCCTTCTCCGTGATCAGACGTGGCCCATATGCGCCCACCGTGGGCTTCGATAATTGATTTGCAAATCGAGAGTCCCATTCCCATACCTTCGGCCTTGGTGGTGTAGAAGGCTTCAAACAATTTCGACATCTGATCCGACGTAATTCCCGGGCCATTGTCCTTAATCTCAACGAGCACCTCGCCCATTGCTGAGTTTTTTAGGCTCAACCGTAAGGTTCGATTTTTTGTTTTGGCGTTGATCATTGCCTGCATGCCATTCATCAGTAAATTGATGATGACCTGCTGTAACTGTACTCGGTCGCCGTCGACTTCGGCAGCCTCGTTGAGATAGCTAAGGTCTAGCACAATTTTGTTCCGTTTGAGTTCTCTCTCGACCAGGGCTACGGACTCATCAATGATTTCAATAAAATTGAGCGTAACGTTTTGTGGCTGTGCTTTCCGGGACATTGCACGGATACGGCGTATGACTTCGCTTGCCCTATTAGTTTCACTCACCATGCGTTCAATCGCGCCGCGCACCTCGCCTATGTCAGGCACGTCTCGATTCAACCACCGCAACCCGGCGGTACCATTGGTCGTGACGGCGGCCAATGGCTGATTGACCTCATGGGCGATGGATGCAGCAAGCTCTCCGAGGGTGGCAACCCGAGTGACGTGAGCCAATTCGGCTTGTGATCGATGCAGTGCTTCCTCTGAAGTTTTGGCGTCAGTGACGTCCATCAGCGCACCGATATATTCGAAATTGTCGCGTCCATCTTCCATTAACTGCGCTAGCATTTGCAGATGCTTGACGCGTCCGTCGGCCATCAAAAGTCGGTACTCTGCGTTTATCCGAGATTCTTTCTGGTATGCATGCTTGATCGCGTCTTTAACCAGATGGAGGTCATCTGGATGGGTTCGATTCAAGACGCTGGTCAGCATTGGTTGCTCGTCGATATCGAATTCAAATATGCGCCGCGCTTCATCCGACCAGTACATTTCACCGCTTGGGATTTTGAGGCCAATGCTTCCTGTTCGACTGAGCCACTGTGCTCCTGCAAGGAACGCTTCGCTGCGTTTCAGGGCGTCTATTGCCTGCTTTCGCGCGGATATATCGTTATGGGTCGCAAGAATTGCTATGGGCTCGTTATTCTCCCCGCGTGATAACGAACATCGGCTTACAACCGTCACGCATGCCCCATCTCGACAGTGCTCGATTACCTCTCCTTCCCAGTGACCCGTTTCTAGTAACGAGGTCATCATCTCGTCCCAGGATGTCGTTATCTGGGGTGCCAAGAGGGCGCGGAAATCTTGACCTATGGCTTGCTCTCTAGACCAGCCGTATAGAGCTTCGGCGCCGGCACTCCACGTAGAGATGATGTGATTCATGTCGCGTACGATGATCGCGTCATGCGTTTGCGCAAGCAATCGCACCTGTTCCTGCAATTCATCACTGAAGGCTTTGTTTTTGAGAGCTAGAAGAGTCGTGATGCCAATCGCTGAAAGGCTGACCAAAAGTCGCGCAAAACTATCGTCATAAAAATCCAGACCGTGTTGTGAGACAAATGCAATCAGCGTCAACCCGATGCAAAACAGAGAAACGAGGATAACGCCCTTTTTGGGGAATATATTGACGGAAATCAGAATCACCGCCACGTAGAGCACCGCTATGGCGACACGGATTGAGCTGGCAAGGTCGACGACGAATATGGTGCTTGAAAGCGCTATTGCGCCTAAGCGTTGAAGCTGCAAAGAAGAAAGAAGGGTGCGTGAGGACGTTTCAGTAATTACCTTCGGTTCCGTTATGATTTTCATAAATCAATTGGCCTGCTAGGTCTGCAATTCGACACCGACAATAAACTCAATTTTAGTCGGTAGAACTGCGGCAGGCAAAACCGTTCGCCGGCGTAAAAGCGCGCCAGTTCGCAATAAAATAGCCGTTTTGATCGTCATAATTCAGTGGGTCGAAAGAGTCCTCGTTTTGGAGTGGAATTCAATTCTTACGCTATGCGATCAGACAAGGTTCCTGAGCGTAAACCTGACCTATCAGCCGAAAAGGGAAATGGAGGAACTCAGCGACTTGAGCGCTATGGCTGGTACCCGTAATACACCAGTTGCAGAAGTGCTCACAATTGTTGGAGAAGATTTTATACTGCGACTCGCCAATCCTGGAGCGTGCACGCACGACGATTTCATCGTTTGTGAAAGCCGTTTGTTCCTGATAGACCCAAGCGGACCTACCATTGGCAAATCGTTCCAGGTCGGTGACTTCAATAGGACCCGCTCTCAGTGATCCGCTCAGTCCTGAATAGTGTGCGACCTTGCCGTTTCCAAGATAAATTCCATGATGCACATAGAATTTACGTGGACTGACAAGGTGCGATCCTGCTGGCAACCAGTCGATGTCTTGGCCGATCAATCTAACGCTCGCATCAACGCTTCCGTTGTTTTGTGAGGCACCGTTATCGGAAATGCTGATATGCAATTCTATTCCGAGGGATTCGCTATTCAGGCAAGACACAAGGCTCACGTCAATCAGAGCAGATCTGAAGAACGTGAGAGACCTCAGCGATGACAGTCTTTTGGCGATGTTCGTAATCAGCATGTTCATGACGAAATCCTCCGAAACCTTAGGAAAAAGAATATCTTCCAGGGGCCGGAAATACATTCGTGCATAGGGCTTATCTTGGTAGTCAGAAAATATACGGACCTAATACTTCGGTATGGCATGAGTGAGATTTTGGTGTGGATCGGCAGCGGTGTCTGACTTATCAAGGTTGAGGAAGCACCCAAGCTTGCACCCGGCATATCAGCACATCCGTTGCTGATTTATCAGAATACGCGACGATCGAGGAACAACTCACCTTCGCTATCGTTGCAGCTGAGCGCGAAGCTGGACCAGCGTCGGAGTAACAACTGGTATGAACGCCGATTCACGCCAACGTCGGGCGAATCCGATCCCATGTTCATCCAGATATGCTTTGCCACCGCTCGCTTGCAGTTCCAATTGCACAGCGTTAGCAGCTGCCTCAGCAAAGGATATCCGTAAGCAAAATAAAGCTGCGGGCTGTTCCCGAAAACGCCCGTTCAGTAACCCACGTTTAAGTTCGCTAACCATCCCTTCCAATTGCCAGCGTTGGTTCAGCAAGGTTTCTAGTAGAATCGAGCGGTCGTGCTGCAAATGTTCCTCCACTTCCTGCAATGATCGTCTGGCTAGTCCAATGGACATGCCACACTGCAAACCGAGAAATGCTGGTCGCGCTGATTGCAGAAAAGCGTGCGCATCTTCATGCAGCAGCCAGTCGCTCCCTACCTCGGCCTGTACAACATCTAGGGCAGCTGTGTTGCTGGATTGCAATCCCATCAACTGCAAATCTTCTGAACGCTGAAGGCCCGTAGTTGAGCCCGGAATAGCTAAAATGAAGGGCGTACCACCTTGCGTATTCTCTACAGCCGCAGCAACAACGAATCCACTTCTGCGCAAATTTGTTACCCAGTGAAGTCCTCCATTCAAGGCCCAACCCGCTTCGGTTGCGCTTCCTTGCACTTGCAGAGCTTCAATCCCCGACAGATATTTGATGGCATTGGAAAGGCCAGTTGCACCTGCCAGTTTTCCATCGAGCAGGAACGGTAATAACCTTTCGCGCAATGCAAAATTTGAGCTTTGCAGAACATATTCGATGAATGTGCGCTGACCCCAAAGGACAAAAGCTGCCGTCAGTGAATGGCTGGCAACAGCGGCTAAAATTTCCACCGCGTCGGCCAAGTTTTTACCGCTACCGCCTAAAAAAGGACTGATTCCAACACGTAAAACGTTGGCTCTCGCCAGTTGTGACAAAACTTCTTGTGGATCACTGGATCCCGAGTCAAGTCCCTCCGCGTGCGTGTCCAGCCATTGGCTTAATGCCAGGTCGAGCATTTGTATTCTCCGAGAACACACACTGCGTTCCACTTATGAGGCGTAAAATAATTGCCCCCGTCAGACCTATCCATGGGACTCATCGTGCGACGACAGCGCTCGTTGATCAAGTTCGTACAGCGACCACCCGCCCGAAACTTGCGACACTTGCGGCTCCCGCAAATGCAGCAGCAGCCCACAGTGCGAATATTGCTCCATGCTCGCTCGACAACATGAAGCAGTAGGCAACCAAAGCCGCCCCGGTGGATTGTCCGATGAGCCGAGAAGTAGCAACCATCCCACTAGCGCTACCAGCACGTTGAGGTGGAGCGCTACCCATAAAACCTTTGAGGTTAGGCGCTTGGAAAAACCCAAATCCAACCCCGCACATAGCCATGCGCCAACTGATATTGATCGTGGACGGGGCATCAGGCATCAGCACCAAGGCGAGTAATCCAGCTGCCAATATCGCAAGGCCGATTCCTCCTAAAGCACCAGGTGAATAGTGATCGCTCAATCTGCCAGCAATAGGGGCCATGATTGCGACCATCACTGCCCAAGGAGTCATCAGAAATCCTGTTTCAACGGGTGATCGACCAAGTGTGGAAAAGAAGTAAAAAGGCAGGGCAACAAATGCGAGCCCCTGAGCCGCGAAGGTGCAGACAGACGTTACGACTGATAGCGCGAACATGGGGCGGCGTAGCAAGTCGATTGGCAGCATTGGCGCTTTATGGTCTGCCTGCCGATGCAGTAACAACGCGAAAAACAATGCTGCGCCAACCAACTCCAACAGCAGCGTTGTAACGTTGGCTTGATGGGCCGCGTCTCCGAAAAGCAATATCAACAGACTGAATGCCACTACGTTGTAAAGGGCGGTTAATCCATCGAATTTGTGCGTTGCACGGTGAGTGGCAGGCAGTACTTTACGACCGAGGAAAAATGCAACCAGGCCAAGCGGGACGTTAATTGCGAAGAGCCATGGCCAACTGGCGACTGACAAAATAAGGGATGACATGGTCGGCCCTATCGCAAAAGCGACGGCGACCACGAGAGCGTTGGTCCCGTAGCCTCGCCCCAACATTTTTGTTGGATAGATGGCTTTCAGCATGGCGGTATTCACGCCCATAACGGCACTAGCTCCGACCCCTTGGAGAAGACGAGCGGTGACCAGTGATGGCAATGACCAGGCAAGTGCGCAGCCTAAGGAAGCAATCGTGAATAAAAGAAGTCCAAAAAGAAGAACTCTGCGATAGCAGATGATTTCACCAAGGGCAGCGAACGGTAATAGCGTCGCTACCATCGCCAGTTGGTAGACGTTGATGATCCAAACTGATGACGCGGGTGTTGTGTTTAATTGCTCAGCAATTGCTGGCAAAGCTACGTTGGCTATCGCCGTGTCAAGGGATGCCATGGCAACACCTATGGCGAGGGAAAATACGGCAAGACGGCGAGCGTTTTCAGGCAACCCATCGGCGGTAGGGAGGACACTTTCCGCACCCGTTGTTGTTTCTCTGGACATGCTGGCTCCTATATCTAAGTTTGGTGCCTGGGTGTGCCTCAAATTTGAGAGTAGTTCATGCCGCGGCTTGAGCGCGCGCATGCACAGCACAGGTAGTAGGGTGCTTTACCAAAGATTTGAAGCTGCGGTTGTCGGAATCCAGAGCGTCTATCGAGCCGGTTTCGATGTCGTACACCCAGCCATGCAAATTCAGTAGGCCCTTTTCGTTAGCCAAACGTACGCTTGGGTGGGTCTGGATGTTGGCCAGTTGGGCAATGACGTTCTCACGAACCATCGAACTGACCTTGGCTGCTTCACTGGCGTGAGGCCGAGATTCGTTGATGACTTTCGCCGACTCGGCATGTTGCAACCAGCCAGCGACGGCAGGCAGATGGTCCATGCATTTGCACTTGGCAACGGCTGTCATGGCGCCGCAATCCGAGTGTCCGCAGATCACGATGTCGGTCACACCCAACACAGCAACGGCGTATTCGATCGTTGCGGATACCCCACCAGATTGCGGGCTGTAGGACGGCACGATGTTGCCAGCATTGCGAATGACGAAAAGCTCACCTGGCTCTTGCTGCATCAACAGCTCGGGTACGACACGACTGTCAGAGCAGCTGATAAACAAAGTGCCAGGATGTTGTGTGGTGGCCAGATGCTTGAACAAATCAGTCCTTTGTGGAAACACTTCCTTTTGAAATTTCAAAAGACCATCAATAAGAGCTTTCATGATTTTATCCTGTAAAAAGTGGAGGAGTGAATGATTACTCGGCTCATGACGAATCCTCCAATTAGAAATGGTGATATTTAAGATTGATTAATTAGTTTTTAAAACAGGCCCGCATAGGATACGGGCCGAATGCCAGGGGAGAGTTGCGCTCTTAGAAAGGGCGCAGTGGCAGGAACTTACCGTCCAGGGTGATCACGGCACGATGACCGCCTTCTGGGTCTTCAATTTTCTTCATATCAAGTTTGAAGTTAATCGCGCTAATAATGCCGTCCCCGAATTGTTCGTGAACTAGGGCTTTAAGGGTCGTGCCGTAGATCTGGATCATTTCGTAGAAGCGATAGATCGTCGGATCCGTAGGTACGCCATTCAGGCTGCCGCGCAGCGGGATGATTTGCAGGGCGGCTACCGCATCGGCATCCAGGTCTAGCTTTTCACCGACAACTTTAGCGGCGCTTTCGGGCAGAGGATGTTGGCCAAGCAGGGCGGCCGTGACATATGCCAAGCCGAGGCCAGTGCCGTCGGCCATATCCTGCCATGACAAGTTTTTACGTGCCTTGGCATCGAGAATTTCAGTAGTCAGGGCAAGGCTGGAATCTTTGTAAGCGTGGGACTGGACCATGGTATTTCTCCGATCAATTTCGTATGGTTAATAGTGACGAGTTGGTGTCGCTTTGCTGTGAAACAATCATCGTCTGAACCGCAGATAGCGTCCAAGACCCATTTACAATCCATTGGATAAGTCCTCCCTATAGATAAGCGTTGTCAGAAATGGAACAATTATTCAGGTTCTAAAACCTGTTAAAATTCAAAAGCCTAAAGCGGAAAGACTTGGGTGGTCGTCTGGCCGCCTACCTAATGGCCATCGAAAATTTCGCTCAGACTCTTTGATTGGCATGTCATTTACGCAGGCAAAACGATGAGCCATAAGTCCATCGTCTGCGAACTCCCAGTTTTCATTTCCATATGAGCGGTACCAATTTCCTGAATCGTCGTGCCATTCATAGGCGTACCGCACCGCGATGCGGTTATCAGTAAAAGCCCATAACTCTTTGATGAGCCGATACTCCAGCTCCTTGTTCCATTTTCGAGTCAGGAATGCAGCTGCTTCCGCCCGGTTTGCTGCAAAGTCCACTCTATTACGCCATTTCGTGCTTGGGGTGTATGCCAGCGACACTTTCTCCGCGTTACGGCTATTCCAGCCATCCTCTGCAAGACGAACTTTAAGGGTTGCAGACTCACGATCAAACGGCGGCAGCGGTGGGCGGGTTTCCGATTCAGACATAATAATTACTCCAAATCTTAACGGTGCCAGATAAATTGTATGGATTCAGTAAGTGGGGTTGTTAGCTTTTAATATAGTTGGTCACTTATTAAAAAACTATTATCACTCAACTTGTCATTAGGCTTTGGTTTCTGGGAAGTCCACTAGTGACACAAATTTATTGGTTGTGCCATCAAGTGCCTCGATTGATCCAGATTCGATGTCGTAAACCCAGCCATGCAGATTTAGCTTTTTTTGCTCCAAGGCAAGTCTTACACTGGGGTGTGTTCGTAAGTTGGAGAGTTGAGCGATGACATTTTCGCGGACCATTGAACAAATGCGATCTTTGTCGGATGTAAATGTACGAGTGGAATTGATCACTTTTGCGGATTCTGCATAGCTCATCCAAGCAGCAACAGCTGGTAAATGGTTGAGGGGTTTTCCACTCGAAACCGCGGTCATTGCCCCGCAGTCTGAATGCCCACAAATAACGATGTCGGACACTCCGAGCACCGCAACGGCATATTCGACGGTGGCTGTCACACCACCTGGCTGCGGCCCGTAGGAGGGAACAATATTTCCCGCATTGCGTATTACGAACAGCTCACCTGGTTCCTGCTGCGTGAGCATTTCTGGGATAACTCGGCTATCAGAACACGTAATGAATAACGTTTCAGGGGTTTGCGTGGTAGCGAGATATTTAAAAAGATCCGTTCTTTGTGGAAATACTTCTTTCTGGAATTTGATGAAACCTTCGATGAGCGCTTTCATTGTCTGTTACCCCTCTGGTGGTGTGCTGAACCGTATTTTTACTAAAGGCTAGTGTGAGTGTAGGATGTCGTCCAATATTAAGAGGGCGTAATGGCCTCGCTGTTATATGAAATGAATATACTGTTCGTATTTGTTTGTGCTACTGAATGGATTAAGTTTTAATTAATGTCGTGTGGTGGAATAGTTGCGGTACCGCATCGCACATTGTTCATGGTTTCACACAGCGTTTTTGCTTTTTTAAGTGCTTCATTGAGTTGTGGGGTAATGGCGGCTCTCCGTTAACGTGTGAATCTGAATTACGTAAGCTTGTAACGGTTGCAGACCAAACTTGGTTTGGTCCGTTGGTCAGTTAATTCCCAACGCGCTCAGCTTTAGAAACTCTGTAATGCGCTGCATTCCTGGCGCTGTCGTGATCGACATTGCAGTCTACGAAATGTGAAGGTATTGAAAATAAAAACGGAGACACGGAAACCCATGATTACATTCGGGTGTACTTATTCTTTCTAAATAGCCGGTTAATCCACTGGCGTAGAGTCGGAAGTGGGTTTGTGATTACGGAAGAGTTAGTGCGCGAAATTAAATGCTTGGCTTGCTATGTTGAGGGTATGGAGACATAAGAGTCTTATTAACCAATAAGTAGCTTCAAATTACCTTTCAAAATGTTCGCGATGGTCTTTACAAACATTGCGAGCAGAAGCAATGTCACGCCTACCAACAATACAATTGCCACCGAATGTGTAAAGAGATTGGGGGAGTATTCTGCGTAGCGCAGTGTGCACACTGAAGCGGAGGCGAGAGGAAAACTCACGGACCACCAAGACAGGCGAAAAGGGCAGATGATCGCCAAATAACGTAGGCGACCAATCATCACAGATAGTAAAAAAATAGTCAGCATATAAAGGGCAGTAGCAAACCGATCTATTTCTCCAACAACATTTACGTAAGCTGAAAAACCAACGGCGAAAGGTGCAATTAAAATCATCAGGGAAGGCTGAAGCGAAGGGATTAGAGGCTTTTCAAATATCAATCTCGACATGATCAAAGTGAACAATGGCATAGCGAAGAAGAACCCAATGGCAAGCGAGAACATCAATAATTCGTTCTGACCGTGTATCTCTAAGGTGGGTACTGCTATGGGTATGTTTATCAACCCGACCATGGGAATGATCCAGGCTGGAGTAGCGTGCTCTGTCTGCTGTTGCTCTCCGAGCCAGCGAGAAATGATCACCCAGGCAAAAAGGATCATGCCCAGCGTTCCGATTGCCCATATCCACCGCGCTACGGATAAGCTGTAAACGGAGACCGGGTTCGGAATCAGGATGAGACTGATGAATAATGTTCCAAACAGGTTGCCAGCGATGGGATGTTGGAATTCGGCCTTGACAGCTTTCAACCCCGTAGCTGCCTTGATCGAATATCCTATTCCCACAAGGATGAAAGCCAGGATCGCCAAACCTCCGAAAAAACTAGCTATCCAGGATGGCAAGCCATAGAGGCTGTCTGCGAATTTCCAAGCTGACGATAAACCGGTCAGCCCCATTACCGCGCCGAACATCGCCACTGGCAAATAACTCAGCGTACCCTCCCGAGTTGCTGTCGTAGGTGTGCCGTAAGCCTGAATAGTTTCGGCTGGCGAAATTGGGATGCGGATTTCACTACTCAAAGTACGCCCCCCAGTTCTGCTGACAGCAGTGAATCGGATTGCCCTGGTCTGTCGGCTATCCACTAAACCCAAGTCGGTGACTGATGGCATTGGAAAAGCTGCAAACTGAGCAGCTTTGATCTCAAGCGAGTGTCAGTCAGTTGAGATTATGAGCAGCCCACGGTTTCGTAACGAGTTAAGAGCTGTGAAACGGTGTGATGAGATGCTAACTGCTGGTCGGATGAACATCTCAACACTTTCCGGATCACGCCACTGCTAGAGCGCGCGCATGCACAGCACAGGTAGATGGATGATTTACCAAGGAATTGAAGGTGCGGTTGTCTGCATCCAGAGCGTCTATAGAGCCGGTTTCGATGTCGTACACCCAGCCATGCAAATTGAGCAGGCCTTTTTCCTGCGCTAGACGCACACTTGGATGGGTCTGGATGTTGGCCAGTTGGGCAATGACGTTCTCACGCACCATCGAGCTGACTTTAGCCGCATCATCGGCGTGAGACCGCGACTCATTGATGACTTTCGCCGATTCCGAATGCTGCAACCAGCCTGCGACCGCAGGCAGGTGATCCATGCATTTACACTTGGCAACGGCGGTCATGGCGCCGCAGTCCGAATGGCCGCAGATCACGATATCGGTCACGCCCAGCACGGCGACGGCGTATTCTACCGTGGCCGACACGCCGCCGGGATGGGGGCTGTAGGAAGGCACGATGTTCCCCGCGTTTCGGATCACGAACAGTTCACCGGGTTCTTGTTGGGTTAGCAGCTCCGGCACCACGCGGCTGTCGGAGCAAGTGATAAACAGCGTTCCGGGGTGTTGCGTGGTTGCTAAGTGTTTGAACAGGTCAGTCCGTTCTGGAAACACTTCATTTTGAAATTTCAAAAAGCCTTCAATTAGTGCCTTCATGATTTGATCCTGCCAAAGTCGGAGAGTTAAAAGTTATGATTAATTGGTGCAGCCGCCACCTATGATGCTGTATTCCAACGTATGCGTTTGCCCTTGAGAGTCTTGGTACGTCATTTGTACTGGTGTCGGGGCGCATATAGGTGCCGCTTCGGTAATGTGGATTACTTTGGCAATATCCAAATGCATACCATATTTATAATGTACGACGTCTGTCGTGGTGGCTACATCTTGTGCAAATGCCGAAAAAGAGGCTGTCAGCGATAATGCGAGAAGCAGAATATTTTTCATGGTGAATCCTCCAGTTTTTGGTGATGAGTAGAACCCGAATAAGAAGTTTGAAGCAGGCCCGCAAGGCTGCGGGCCGAATTACAGTTTCATTTGTATCCTTAGAAAGGACGCAGTGGCAGGAACTTACCGTCGAGCGTGATTACTGCACGATGACCACCTTCTGGATCTTCAACTTTCTTCATATTCAGCTTGAAGTTGATCGCGCTGATGATGCCGTCGCCGAATTGTTCGTGAACCAGGGCTTTAAGGGTCGTGCCATAGATCTGGATCATTTCGTAGAAGCGATAAACTGTTGGGTCCGTCGGAACGCCATTGAGACTGCCGCGCAGTGGGATGATTTGCAGGCGAGCTACCGCGTCGGCATCCAGGTCGAGTTTTTCGCCGATCACTTTGGCTGCGGCTTCAGGAAGCGCGTGTTGACCGAGCAGAGCTGCGGTGACGTATGCCAGGCCGAGGCCAGTGCCTTCTGCCATATCTTCAAAAGACAGCTTTTTGCGAGCTTTAGCGTCCAGGATTTTGGCGGTCAGTTCGAGGCTGGTGTCTTTGTAAGCGTGGGACTGTGTCATTGTGTTTCTCCTATCGGATTACGAGGTTTGAGTTGCTAGTTGGTGTTGCGTTTGTGTGTGGCAATCTTCTGCCGTTTGCTTGATAGCGTCCAAGACCGATATGCAATGCTCTGCATAAGCCCTTCCTATAGATGTATTTGAAGGGTTCAAAACCTTGTGTTTAAAGTGTCGTCCGCCAAGGTGCTCTTATTTCACATAAATGATGAGTGACTTGAGTTGAAGGCAGCGTTAGCCAAGTCACCTGAATAGCCAGTTTTAAAAACAGGTGAACTGGTCTCTGGGTCAAAGTCGCTGGCGTTGCGCAATACTGCCGCCATGGTGTCTATAACCGGCGTCAGGTTTTGCAGTATTTCTGTTGCTCTGATTGTAGGCTCCAACGTTTTACCCAATCGAACAAAGAGTGGATCATCGAAAAGTTCACGCAATCGGCTAATGGCAACATTTATCGATGATTGACACATAGACAGTTTCTCACCAGCGCGAGTGAGCTGTGCTCTTGCATCAAAGTTTCGAAAATGATTAAAAGACTAAAGTCGACTTTGCGAAGTTCGTATCTGGTCATTCTTATCACCGTGGGCCGATAAATTGTTGTTAGGTAGTCAATGCAATTTTAACCTTACGTTTATAGCCGTCCTGCTCGTTAACTGTCTCTGCGTAAGGGGCGCATACGGGAGTAGCTCTTGCTAGTTATGTCTGTGATCCCTACTCAGTAACTTCATTGCTGCCTTGGATCTAGAGTGCAATGTTTGGCATAAATCTGCACTTCTACGTAAGTCCGCATTTTTTAGTGCGTCAGTGCTGTCGACTAATACTGAGGTATGTCATTCGTCATGAGGGAGTATCAGAAAATGCTTCGGATTGTTCCCAACCCTCTGCAATTTGTAGAAATAGCGCCGAGGAAGGGGAGGAGGGAGTCGAACAACAGTGGATAAGATCCATCAAGAGCTTCAGGAATGTGTGTGTGCGGGGTGTTAAGGGGCGGAAGCTTGCCCGCAAAAAGGTTCGCTTAAAGGGAAATACAGAAGACTGGCTTGCGCCATAGGGGACCAGTTAGGTGCTGGAGGGAGGGGGTGAAGATCACGTGTTCAATTCGCTGGTAGCGCTGAATTGATCACTGATTTTTCCTTGGAAATGCTCTACGAGAAAATCTATGAATACTCGGGTTTTGGCAGGTAGTGCTTTTCTTGCAGGGTAGTACACGGAGATCGATCCTAAATCCACGTACCAATCCGGTAGCAGTCGAATTAGCTCGCCTCGCTGCAACCAGGGCCAAGCGCGTTCGAGAGGCACCAAGGCGACACCTAAGCCCATCCGAGCGCAACTGCACAGCGCCTCTGGATCATTCATGATCACGGTAGCTTTGAGGTCTAAGTCAAAGGTCTCTTTCGCAGCATTACGTAGCGTCCACGAGCGTAGCCGACCTGTATCCGTAGAGCGGGCGACGATACCTTCCTGCCCCTGCAAATCTTCTGGCATGACGGGCGAAACCTTTCCTTCCAGCCATTCTGGAGATGCGACGGCGACTAAATGAAGCTTGGCCAGTTCCCTAGCTACAACCTCAGGCGACAGTTCAATACCGCCACCTATAGCTACATCGAAACCATCACGAATCAAATCAACGCGTCTTATCTCCAGGTGCCAATCGGGCACAACGTTGGGGTAACGCTGTTTGAAAGTTTTCAGGAGGGGCAGGATGTAATCGTATGCGAAAGACGGGGCCAAATTGACGCGCAATCGACCAGCAGGTAGTTCCCGTGACTCACCGAGTTCTGATATGGCTGACTGAATGGTATCGAGGCTTCCAGCGACCTTTTGGAAAAACGCTTCACCTGCTTCTGTAAGGGTCAGACTTCGGGTGCTGCGCTGGAATAACCGTGTGCCCAGCTTCGTTTCCAGACGAGCGATATTTTTACTGACTGCCGCGGAAGAGATGCCCATACGCCTAGCGGCTTCGGAGAAGCTGGCGGCTTCAGCGACGCGTATAAACAGTTCAATATTGCTAAGCATATCTGAAGTCATCTCTAACTTTTGGTTGAAGCTGATTCTACCTTTTGGGGGCTAATTCTGTGTGGCCTTTGTAATCATAGTGATGGCTCTTCGGGTCACTAAAGTTCAAAGGTAAATTGCATGGGGAAAATTCTGGTCACGGGCTCGACAGGAAGGCTCGGCAGTGCGGTATTGCGATCGTTGGCGCAAAAGGTTCCAGCTTCAAGTCTCGTGGCATTGGCCAGGAATGCTCGCAGGACACGATCTCTGACCTCGATGGGGATTGAGGTTCGTTACGGCGACTACGCTGACTACAAATCTCTTGTGGCTGCTTTTACTGGTGTGGATAAGATTTATCTGGTCTCCGCAGATGTGTTCAGCGACCGTTTAAGCCTCCATAAAAACGTAATTGATGCCGCGCGTAGAGCCGGAGTCCGTCATGTGATCTATACGAGTATCCAGCGTTTAGACCAGGACCAATCACCAATCCAAGGCCTTACCGATAGCGACATCGCGACGGAGGCTCTTTTGAAGCTTTCGGGTCTGGACTACACAATCGTCTGGCATCCGCTTTATGCAGATGAGCTGCCGACTTTCATTGGCGATGATGCAACCAATAAAGATTTCAGTGCGCCCGCCGGGCAGGGGCGCATTGCACTGACAAGCAGTGATGAGCTAGCTGAAGCAGGGGCTGTCTTGCTCAGCCAAGAGGGTCATGAAAATCGTGCTTATTTATTGAACAGCGGGCAGGCTTGGTCCTTCCAAGAAATCGCTCAAACCTTGTCGCATCTAACGGGAAAGGCTATTTCTTATCATTTAATCTCTGCCGAAACGTTCATTGCTGCTAGAGAAGCAGAAGGTTGGCCACCTATAATTTCAGACTTCGTCGCCGGGTGGTTTTCTGCCATTGAGAAGGGCGCTTTTAACGAAACAAGCAGCACGCTTGAAGAGCTTTTAGGGCGGAAACCAAAAGGCTTGGAGGCCATCCTCAAAGGCGCGTTCGATCTCTAGGAGACTCGATATACGTGACAAGTGATGCCGTCACGAATGGGTAAGCTGGTTCGATAATCGACTGGAATTCTGAAGGGCAAGAGCCCTTCGGAGGAATTTTGAAAGAGTGCGGATATCATGGGTAAAGCATTAATCGTGCCAACAATATAGAATTCGCTTGACAGCATTTTTATTCCATTAATATAATGGTTTACGGTTGACTCGCTACCCCTTGATACCAACCAAGGTGTGCATCGCAACTCCCCTGGTTCCTTCCCGACAGCGAAGCGTCGGGTAAGCTTTGGTGGTTTTTTTGAAAACAAATAAGCCAGCAAGGGCTATTTTTTAAAGTCACGATTGCTCGGATGCGATTGTCAATTTTCCTGTCGTATCTGAATATAGATTTAAGTTCTGTACGCTAATCCGCCTATCCATTTGCTTTTTTCAGCCCTTTCAAGCGCACATTCGCCCTTTGCACAGCGGCCATTTTTTCAGGCCGCTTCATGCGTTTCCATTTCTTGATGTCTTCCTTGCTGCGTCCGCAGCTCACGCACAGGTCACCGCTCAACTGGCAGACCGCATTGCATGGGTTCTCGATTTCCTTTGCCATCCTCAACAACCCTTCGCCACAAGTGATTGCACAATGCGCTTTTGCCAATCGCCGCCGTGGCTCCTTTGACATTCTTCCTCGGAGTCGAAGCGAATCGTTCGATCAGAGGCCTTAACGTCGAGCTTTGCTTCGTGCAGGGCGATGGTGGTCAGCTCGAACACCCGTGCTTTGGAATTAGCCTGGGCGAGTTTTTTGTCGGCCAAGGTTTCGAACACCCAGGTCACCGTCAGCGTTTCTGCGAAGGCGTTCGAGTCAGCGGTGTGGGTCAGCCAGGTAAAGCCCTGGATTTCAAATTTGGCGGTCTCGCACGCATCAGTCAGCGTGCTGACCACGCGACGTTCGATGCGCCCGAGTTCGCGTTTGCCTATAGGCATGGGGTTTCCTTTGGGCATCAGACGGGGCGAAATTCGACCGTCAGGTGGCTAACTTCGTGAACAGACTTGAGGCGTTCACGAATGCTTTCGGCATTGGTCGAGGACTGGCCCATGACACTGACGATCGCCGCATGGGCCTCGGGTCCCACCCTCCAAACATGTAGGTCGGTGATGGTTGCGTCGCCAGGCTTTTCAACTAGCTCCCGTATTTCCTCGGCGACGTGCTCATCGGTTTGATCCAGCAGCACTGCCGAAGTAGCACCCATCAGGAGCCATGCCCAGCGCGCGATGACTATAGCGCCGACAATGCCAATGACCGGATCCAGCCATACCCATCCTAGATACCGGCCAGCGAGTAAGGCCACGATGGCTAGAACGGAGGTCAGGGCATCCGCGATGACATGCACGTAAGCGGATTTTAGGTTGTTGTCATTGCCGTGGTGATCATGCGCGTGGTCATGATTGTGACCGTGGCCAAGCAGCAGGGCGCTGACAACGTTGACGATCAAACCGACAATCGCGATGAGCGTTGCAGTGCCGAATTGCACCTCAGTTGGCTGCAACAGGCGCATTACGGACTCTACGCCGATGCCCAGGGACACCATGCCCAAAATGAGCGCCGATGCGAACCCACCAAGGTCGCCCACTTTGCCCGTGCCAAAGCTATAGCGCTGACTGGTGGCATGGCGCTTTGCGTATCCGTAAGCCGCAGCAGCTATACCCAAGGCGCCGGCATGGGTAGCCATGTGAAAGCCATCGGCAAGTAACGCCATGGAGCCGGTTATGTAGCCGGCGGTGATTTCGCCAACCATCATCACCACTGTCAGGGCTACCACCCAAAGGGTGCGCTTGGCGTTTTCTTCGTGGGCAGACCCAAGGAAGACGTGTTGGTGTATGTGACTGACACTGGAACTGCTCATGACCCGATACCTATCGACTTCATTTGGAGTAGCGGCGAATAGCTTCGAGAAGCTCCTCGACACCTTTGTTGCGCTCTTCTTCACTGAGGGCAGGGTTTGCTACATGCTCCCGGGCGTGGTCCTCGATGATCTCTTCCATCAAACCATTGATAGCTCCACGTGTGGCTGCTACCAAATGCAAGGTTTTAGCGCAGTCAAGATCAGACTCCAGCGCACGCTCAACGGCTTGGATCTGTCCAGCGATCCGCTTAACTCGTTTGAGAAGATCGTTTTTGTTGGAAGCTATATGACCCATGGGATACCCCTTACGTTTATAGCGTCATCATAGGTATACCCCCTATACCTATGCAAGCGCCGTTCGGCAGAACCACCTGATCGACCCTGACGCCTCACCGGAAACGGCTAATCGACTTAAGGTGAGTGCTTACATTTCGGAATGAGGGTCTGCTAGCTCAAGGCCAATTTCATGGTCACCTTCTGCGCAGCTGGATTCATCCTTTGCTCCAATAGAGAACTAGTTGGCTTATGAATTAAATTTTTCGTCATGTGTGAATTTTTCTCAGAGCAATGTTGAATTGATTGCGAGGACTATTGTTCAGACTAATAGTTGTAAAATTATCTATTATTTTGCTTGGCGGAATTATTCATAAAAATGAACTGGGTAGGGCCCAAAAAGCGTTAGGTTTGGGGCTAGAATCGCAGCTCGGGAATAGATAGTATTTAAATGCATTTCCGGATTAAATCTTCGTTACACCTATCATAAGGTCGACAGTGCCTCTTATTTTTTGGAATAGGCGAGTGACATGAATGTCTATTCGATATTGAAAACCTCCAGCGGTTGGGGGCTTTACAGAAGCGGGTCACAACGAGCGAAGCTTGAGGCACAGGCTAAAGAAGATATTGTGAGGATGTCGGCGGAAATTTTGATTAAAGAAACAGCGTCGGTCCGAATCTTTTCGGCTGACGGCAGCTTCCAGGAATTAAGGTTTAAGGAAGGTAAGCTCTGCTCCTGAATGACCTTGGATTGGGCACTCACCTTGAGGGCGGTTCATATATGCTGATGGATTCCGAGCGCCTGAAACCGTATGTTGACGCAGTTAAGCGCGCTCGATTGGCGCGGCAGATGATAGCTATCAGGGTTTCAAAAAACCAAGCGCTACAGGATGAATTGGATCGCGCCGATGCAGCCTATGTGCAAGCGTACACAGAACTTGCTGAGTTCACAGACTCCTGCACAGAAATCTAAAGATCTTTAGATATCCATTCCTGACTCACCATAGCGCCTTGATTTAGAGCTATGGGATGGCAATGCCCAATGCGTTTAGCGTCGGTGTATCCATCTTGCCACTGCTTACAATCGCCGAATCTGTTTGGAAAGCCATGAGTGATCCACGGACACTGTTATTGAGCACCCCATCGATCGGCCCCGCGTAATATTTTTTGATCATCAAAGCCAATTGAACACGTCGAACAAGCATCGACAGATCCGCTGCTGTGGGCTTGGCAGGTGTGGCTGAGTAGACATTCGATCGCGTTGCCGTACTGGTAGAAGGCTTGGAAGATGTCGTGCTCGGTGTGCTGACGGTGGAGTGAGTCGTAGTGCTGGGTGTTGAAGGCGACGAAAGAAAATTGCTGGTTGGCGCAGTGTAGGCGCTTGGAGCGCTGTAACCACCCGAACTGCTGTAGTGAGAACTATGCGAGCTATGTGAACTGTGCGAGCTGTGTGAGCTATGTCCTGCGTAGACGTTGATCGCGTCTTTCGCATTCAGGGTGTTGTTGAATGCAGGCGGAGCACTGTGGGGATTCGGCAACCAGTCAGCCGATGCCAATTGAGTCGTGCTGGCATCTGCCATAGGGCTACCGATAACGGGGATCAAGGCCATAGATTGGCCGATCAGAAGCTTCCAACGATCAAGCAGTTTCATACTGTGCTCCCTGCATATTTTGAAGATCTTCGATGGTTAGCGGATGGATGCTCCGGCTTTGCCAGCGAGATGAATGTGATTTGAAGAAGCCCGCACATGCGTGAGTAGCCGAGCACGTTTGGCAGGCATCGATAAACAGGTTTTTCCAGTCTGAAATACTCTGCCGGTAGAAGCGCTCTAGCATCGGATCGAGTACGCATAGAGGCAGGTTGTAAATCGAAACAGCGATGCCGCGGATGTCGAGGAAAAAAGCTGCCCGGCTGAGCTTTTCCTGGTAGTCCGCCGGGTCTATCCAGAGCTGATCGTAATTTTTCTTAGCGAGCCCCGTGTTCTCAATACCCATGAGCGCAACGTGGTGCACGAAAGGCAAATTACGAAAAACGAAATGCGCCCACTCGGGAAGCCGAGGCGTCGTCAGCCTGCTCAGTACCATGCGGATTTCTATCTTTTGCCCCGCGCGTTGGAGGTTGTAGAGGCCGACTATTGTTTCGCTGAATGCGCCTGGGGCTTGGACGACGTTGTCGTGGTCCTCTGCATTGTCGGCGTACAGAGGAACGCCCCAACTGAGACTTGGGTGACTTACTTGTCGAAGGTCATCGATCCACGTGGGATCACTCAGCAACCGACCGTTGCTTAAAATGTGCAAGGATTTTTCAGGCAGTACCCGTTTGGCGTGCTCAATGATGGCGAGCAAGCCCGACCGGTACAGCGTGGGCTCTCCGCCACTTATACCCAGTTGTTCGGCCCCCGGGTCGACCAAGTCAATTAGCTTCAGGTTCTCCTCGATGTGCCACCTGTCATCGATGTCCTTTGGGGGCTGAGAGCACATCAGACATAGGCTGTTGCATCGATCAGTCATGAACAACAGATTGCTATTGGCACCCCTGCGATAGAGAACACGTACGACGCTCGTTCCAGGTCTAACCGCGATGACATCTCCAGGCTGCACGACCAATGGATCTTTGGGATTGGTCAACAAAGCTGCGCTTATGGGACCTACTGGATGCGGGTGGCCTGATACCAAAAAACCACCAACAGGAACTGAGAGCCATTGGTACAGATTGGCGGTGGAGGATTGGTCGAGCCATAGCATTAAGTCATCAAAAGAAGCTTCACCTGCGCACACGGCCACACCTTGGGAAATGAATTCTTCTGGAGTGATGACTTTGAATAGCTTGGGTGCCGTGAGATTGAGAATCTCAAATTGCGTGTCGAGTCGTAGCATCTTTAGCCCCTATAACCAGGTGAGGGAAGGGCGCTCAAAGATCTACGCGTTAGCCAGGACAAAAGGGTTTTTTGAGTCTCGCTGTCCCCATCACGCAGCAAGCGAAAAAGGTGCGTGAGCAATGCAGTGTTTTTCTGACAGAAGCTGCTGAATGCGCGGTGTCCGATCGGATCCGCTTGGCGGGCAAAATGCTCAATGGGGTCTGCTCCGCAATAGGGGACTAGCGCACAGTCAGAACATCCTGGTAACGCTTCTGCCACACCTGCGGACAGCAACATATCAATCACTGGCGATTGGAGCAGCTCCTTCAGAGGTTGGTGCACCCTGCCGAGCTTCAATCCGTCCTCACCCATTTCGAGAAGCATGCGGGATTCATCTGAGGGGTAGACATCGCCGTCGTAGTTGTAAACGAGAGTTCCCAGTCCTGCGCCCAGGGGGGAGCGCAGATCTACATAGCCGGATGCAAACGGAGTCAAAATGTTCGTCAGCAGGAGTGATGCGTAACCTTCTGAGATGAACGTCCCTTGAGCATTCAGATTCATCAGATACGACAAAGCCTCCAAGTAAAAACCGATGAACTCATCCATCGAATAGTCCAGACGCTTCGCGGATTTCTTCGCGAATCCATACGGGCTCAAGGGGCGCAGAGAGATGTTGGTGAATCCTTGGGCCACGTACTCGTCAATTATCGCGTGAGGGTGCTCCAAGCTCTTGGAGGTGATGGTTGTCAGTGCCGAAACTGCATCGTGACCCAGCCATGCCCTTACTTGTTCGATGCCTTCAATCGTTCGCTTGTAGGCATCTCTGGTCGGTGTTGGCCGGTTGGCGTTGTGCAGAAACTCTGGACCGTCCAGTGAAGTGGAAAATTGAATGTTGTGTTGCTTGGCGAAATCCAGGATCTCGACATTCAGGTGATGGAGAGTCGTCGTGATGACGTACTGGATGCTGCGTTGCTCCACTGCGTTACGGGCTTCGACCAACCCAACAATTTGTCGGATGCGGTCAAACGCTAACAGAGGTTCGCCACCTTGAAACTCGACGGTGAGTACGGGGGAGGGAGCCTCAAACATTCGATCCACTGCCAGCTCAGCATGCTCGGCTGACATGTCATGACCCGAACCACTGAGTGGCGCCCGGGAGACTTGGCAGTAAGCGCAGGTGTGATTGCAGCGTAGAGTGACAACGAAAATGTGTAGCGCAGGTCCTTTGAGGACAAAGCTTTTACGACTACTAAATTGCGCCGCCATTTCTGGAAATGGGTCGTGCACATTCGGCTCAAAGACAAAGTGGCGGGCAAGTAGGTCTTTGTAGTGAGCAGAGCTTGTATCCACGGCCTTGTAGGCGAGATCCTTCAACTGTTTTTCAGAAACGAAAAGATACTCGCCTGTGTCAGCTGTTAGCAAAATACTCTCGCTATGGTGCTCATCGATCCGCAAAAATCGGAACGGGAGCAGTCGATAGCTGGCCTCTTTGGCTATGAGCATATCGTTCACACGCCAGCTCCACGTAGGGCGGCATTTGCAAGTATTTCCCTCAGCCCAGAGGTTTCAATCTGAATGCGCTCGCGCAACGCGAAATCGTTCAGATTGCGGAGAATTAGCTCGCGCCCTTCTTGCTTGGATATGACTGCACCAGCTCCGCCGATGAGCATCGTGGGAACGGCATCGAGATGAATCTGATTGTCTGTCTGCCGAACCTGAATCGTTAAGGTAGGTGCGACAGCATAGGAAACGCGCTGAACAACGCTCAGTGGATAAATCGCGCTGTCCACGGAAACCGTAACTTCCCAGTTCATTTTTTCGAATCCATTCTTTTTATGTGCGCGGATGATCGCTTGATAACGGGCAAAGCGCCACTATTTGTAACCAAATATTTAGTAAAGCGCTTTCTTGGCCCATAGAGTGAGGAGATGCCCTCAATGTGCCTTGGACCATCCACCAATTTTTTGGTCGACGGGTACCTTGGGACAGGTAACGAGAGCCACCTATCTATCACGCAGACAAAGAAAAGCCCGCGTCTAAGCGCGGGCAAAAAAATCAGAATTAGAAAGGAGCGAAGTCAACGTAGGTTAGATAATGTGAAAAACTTGTGAAGCTGGGCTGATCGAAACTGAGACTCCGTTTCCTGCTCATCACAAAACGATGTGAGTTCTCCGCGGAGTCCCTGTAGCTTGCACCACTCAGCATTCTGATTACGAAGTGAATCAAACCCTTGGTCAGAGAGTTGCTGGGGTGTGCTTTCAGCAAATGAACGTTTAGTGGATCGGTCAGTTACCAATCGAATTAGCCTCTTGGCAACTGCCCGAAATTTCATTTTGCTGCTTTTTCAATCAAGTTGGCGACGATTTTCGGATTGGAAATCATCACGACGTGCGAACCACCTTTGACCTTCACAACTTCTTTGGCGTGTGCACGTTCAGCCATGAACACCTGGGCTTGAGCCGGGATGTTTTTGTCCAGGTCGCCATAAACGAAATAGGACGGAACGGTTTTCCAGGCTGGCTCAGTCGACTTCTCGTGGAGTGCTTCTGCGGTCACAGGGCGCTGAGTCGCGGCCATCAGCTTAGCTTCGGCAGCTGGAACATCTGCGGCGAACTGAGCATGGAACTTGTCCTGCTGGATATAGAGATCTTTATTACCGTCAGCCAACTCAACAGGTGGCGCAAGGGTTGGGCCTAAGGTTCCACCGGGAAATTTACCGGACAGATCCGCCGTTGATTCGCCCGCTTCAGGTGCCACACCTGCTACGTAAACCAACGATTTGACGTTGGATTGGCCGTAAGCGGCTTCGGAGATGACGGGGCCGCCGTAGGAGTGGCCGACCAAAACAACAGGGGTTTTGATGGATGCCAGCAATTCCGCAACGGATTGAGCGTCACCTTTGAGGCTGCGCAATGGGTTGGAGGCTGCGATGACTGGGTAGCCATCCTTTTCCAGAATCTTGATAACGCCATTCCAGCTGCTTGAATCAGCGAAAGCACCGTGAACCAGTACTATGGTTGGCTTTGCGTCAGCTGCGTGGGCAATACCGCCTGCGAGGAGTGCGGTGGCGAGTGCTAAACCAGAGAAAATCTTTTTCATGCGGATGTCTACCTGTCGGGAAAAACTGTTGGTTTGAAAATACTTTGTGTGCGATTGAATCGCCTTGGTAGCAATCGTGCGGCAGGAAAAATTCTTTGTCAATTGCTTGCGATTGAATCGTGCACGTAATAACGTGGTATCTCAGACTAAAGGAGGGACTCAGGTGTCAGAAGAAGGCAAAAGCGACTTCGCGCCGCTGAATGATTTTTTATGCTTCTCGATTTATTCGGCTGGTCATGCACTCACGCAGTACTACCGTCCGATGCTGGAGTCGCTCGGCCTGACGTACCCGCAATATCTGTTGATGGTGACGCTTTGGGCCGAGGATGATCAGATCATCAAGGATCTAGGGAACAAGCTGTTTCTGGAATCAAGTACGCTCACTCCATTGGTAAAGCGCCTCGAAAGCGCGGGTTTGATTACTCGCAATCGAGACCCGCAGGATGAGCGTCAGGTGCGCGTAAAGCTGACGGAGGCGGGATGGGCACTCAAGGCAGAGGCCCTTAAAGTACCGAACTGCATTCAGGATGCCGTTGGATTGAGCACTGAGAAGATCATGGAGATCCAAGCTGCTGTAGCTGGCATCCGTGACCGGCTGATCGAAAAGAAATAACTGCTCAATTTCTTGAGGGGGCTGTTGTCTCATTAGATTGGCAGCGGGAAATCCCTGTTTCTTTTCAAGCTGTCCATAGTGGACTGATTAACTGGGAATAGGCCCTCAGTGATTTGTTACCTAGCCCTGAATGGTAGGGCTGGTGGTAATTCCCTACCCAGGCTTGGATGCCAAATTTTTGAAAATCTGGTCAACCAACGTAAGTGCAACGAGGCACCTCAATGAAAGAAAATCTTACCGAGGCAGAAATGCGCCAAGCGCTTTTTGGCTTGGGCAACAATGAGTCAAGTCCAGAAGTTCAGGACTCACGCATCACAGCGGACTCGCAACACGTATCAAAGGCTCGGAAGGTTGCCACCTCTAGGTCGCCAAAGCTGAGGGTGACTTTGCGCGTTACGACGGAGTTCGAAGGTAAAGCAGACACGTTCGTTTACGATGCGAGCACTCTGAGTAGTCTCATCGCCGAACAGGAAGCAAAGACAGAAGCGAAGAAGAAAAAATTTAAGTATTTTGAGCTGGTTTCGATCGAATCAATCTAGTAATTCCCTTGTGCGCAATCCCATCCACGTCTAAATTTTGCCTTATCGAATGCATCTCATTGAGGCTTGGCAGGATCCCTTGTGCGGTTAGTCGATTCGTACAGGTGCCATAGTTTCAGATGCGGAGTCTTTGCAGTTCAAAAATCGGAACAATGATAGGTGCTCGCTTTCTATTATTTTTGCATCTGGATTTGTAACAGTTGAGCAAAGAATCCCGGCTTATTTTCCTTTGGTTGGCTATGGGGCGGGGCATGAACGACTTAAAGCTTCAGGAGTTTTACGAAGCCTCAGACGAGACCGTCATAGTTTTGATAGTCGATGACCAACCGATGATTGTAGAGGCTGTACGGCGCCAACTGGCCAGTGAAATTGATCTTAAATTTCACTACTGCACGGATTCGACCCAGGCTGTAATTGAGGCTGTGAGGGTGAAGCCCACTGTGATTCTCCAAGATATGGTCATGCCAGGATTGGATGGGCTTTCGCTTATCCAGGAGTATCGAAAAAACGTCCCTACCCGAGGGATACCGATAATCGCGCTGTCAGTTAAGGAAGATCCGAGCGTGAAAAGTCGGGCCTTTGAAGCGGGTGCTGATGACTATTTGGTTAAACTGCCCGATCCCATCGAGTTAATAGCTCGGATTCGCTACCACTCACGCTCCTTCGTTACTGCCAGACGCTTGGATCACACATATCGCGCTTTGAGAACGAGCCAGCAGCAGCTGCTCGATACCAATCTGACGTTGCAGCGAGCAATGGGCGAATTGAAGCGCCTCGTCAATTCTGATGGGCTGACTGAAATAGCAAACCGAAGACATTTCGATGAGTTTTTACAAGCTGAATGGCAAACCGCTAGCAGAGCAGGCTTAGAGATCTCGTTGCTGATGGTCGATGTAGATTTCTTCAAGCGCTTCAACGATAGCTTTGGGCATTTAGCGGGCGACGACACCTTAAAAAAAGTTGCTGGTGCAATGCGCGATGCGGTGGAAGGAGAATCCTTTTTGCCGGCGCGATATGGCGGAGAGGAATTCGCAGTGATCTTGCCTGCTACGTCATCAGTCGATGCCATGACGATTGCGGAAAATCTTCGAAAAAAAGTAGAGGCATTGAAAATCCCGCACAATTCGCCTGAGCCGACATCTGTAATAACAGTGAGTATCGGGATTGCGACCATGTCACCCGAGCGGACCGAGGATTGCAAAATGCTGATCGACTTGGCAGACAAAGGACTGTATCTGGCGAAGAGAGGCGGACGAAATCGAGTTGGAGTTTGTCCGGCAGACGGTGAATAGCTTTCGATTTTTTACCGGTGCCTGAAGTATTTTTGTAACGCTAATCCCAGGCAGTACTTCACGCTCCGCAGTGCTCTTCGGCATCGCTACTCACAGTGCAGTGTACGTAAAAGCAGATGTTCGCAGGCTATTTGTTATAGTTTTCCAGTATGTAAGACCATTAAGATCTGCTAAATTCTATTTGATGCGAAATATGTGATTGGAGCAGACTCTTTCATTTTACAATTGGTTCTGGTTGCCAATTCCCTCTCAACCTTAGGAGCGATCGATGTCTAAACTTGCCGAATTTCGTCAGCTGGAAAAACATTTAGCAGAGCAGTTGCAGGCGCTTGAAGCCCTGAAAGGCGATGCAGGCCTGAAAAAAGAAATCGAGTTTGAAACCAAGCTCAGAGCGTTGCTCGCAGATTACAGCTACAGCCTAAGAGACGTGGTCAACCTCCTGGATCCTAAGCGTGGCCGTACCGGGGTAGCTACTGAATCTAAGAGTGTTTCCCGTAGAGCACGTCAAGTGAAGGTTTACACCAACCCTCACAACGGCGAGACCGTGGAAACGAAGGGCGGTAACCATAAGGTCTTGAAAGAGTGGAAGGCAAAGCACGGCGCTGCGACCGTTGAGTCTTGGCTCAAGTAATAATTTTTTTGCAATGATGGATACCCATGCTGTGAGCTGCTCGCTTGGGTTTTCAGATGGTGGAGCGCATAGCGTTAATAGGTGGCGTGCGCTTCATCGCTTCGAGTAACTAACGTGCGGAAGGATCGTCCTATAGCCATAGCACCAGGCAGAACATGGATCTGTCCCACTCCCCCCTAGAACCTCCCCGTTTGGCCGTGGCTTTTTAAAGGGCGCCACTACCCGCGTACCAAGCTCAGCAATTAGGTTCGCCTTACATCACATACTCAAGTTCAAAAGTCCCGAAGGCCGTCGCTGAAAACCCCGTGGATTCCGACATGGTCGGTGTAGGCATTCATCGCCTGGCGATTCTCTTCCTGCCATTGTTTCCGCCGATTTTGCCCAAAAATTTCAATCAAGGTCTGCTCCAAAGTCTCGGAGAGATTGATATCCAACGCCCTGGCCTTGTCGAGTAAGTCGCCATTTATGTTTACGACCACAGATCGTCTGAGGGCGTCGAGTTTGGAGCCAGTGATCATGGGCCTTCTCCTTTGTACGTATGATCTTTCTACTTCAGAGTTAACGTTCAAGACCGCAATGAACTCAAGTAAGGGGCGAAAAATTCGGTGTATCTACAGATGCGATCACCTCCGCAGTGAACACGGCTGGCGATTCGTTGACGGACGTCGGACGCGTCCGGTTCGTGCAACGCTCATGACTACAGGTGCCTGGCTATCCTTAGGCAGTTTGATCCAGCACCGCGTTACAGCACGCCTCAAACTTTGCACGAATAAGCCTTGAAACCCTGATAAAGTGGCTAGTCGCGGCTGTCGTTTGGATCGTGGGCGTCGGCGGGTGTCGAGTTTTCCGATAACGATTGGTCGCCCTCATATCTGAATGGCCGGCTCCTCCCAAATTGCGCTGCAATTTTCAGAGCTGCTTCTCGAAATTTCTCATCGACGAGAATCTTTTCCTCTGGGCTCAACGCTTCATACGCAGCTTGCGATCCCTCTCTCTGCAACGCCAGGCGCTCATTCCTCAAAGCCTTGATTTTCATCAATCGTTCAAACCCGTATTGATCTTCCTCTGGCGTATCGGAATTGTTCGTGATGTCTTTCATCGCGGCACCGCCCGTATCGTCGAGGATCGCACTGGCCCATCCTATCACCCACCACGCAGCCCTGGATGCTTTCGCGTAAGCGGTCATGTCCCTTCTATCGAAGGAAGGCAACCTAGGGGAGGGAAGTCATTCAGTCAGTAGCGCTCACAATCCACAAATAAGCCGACGTCTTCCAAAACGTCATTCAGCGCGCCGATGATTCTGGGCTCTGCGTACAACTCTAATCGCGTGTAGGAAAGCGCGACGGCGAGCCTCGTCTGGTGCTCGTCGAGAGCGCAGGGATCGAATGCCCAAACTTGGACATTGATGACGCTGGTGTCGTTGTGAGAATAGGCGTCCACCAGATCAAGTTGCGGCTTCATCACCTCCCAATCACCCAAAAAGATGCCATAGGTTTTTTGGGGGGAGTCAGCGAACATTGTTCGCTTATCTAAAAACGTGTCGCCAACAGCAGCAAACTTTTCAGCTGGAAAATTTCGTACGCTGAAATCCATCAGGCGAGGGGACGAAACGTAGCTACGAGCGCCTTCGATGTCGATAAGCTTTTGGTCGGTTGCTAGATGATCACGCAATGCGTCAAGCAATCCAGGTTGATTCGCCATGGAAAATTTCATGGTCAGGACTCGTAATGCAAATCGCAGCGCGGGTGGTGATAGTGCATACGCCTATTGCCAACCCGTGAGCCACAGATAGCGCAAATGTTCACCGACATCACCTCCGCCAAATTGAAGACGCCGCACACGTAGTCGTCGCCACCACGGTAGTAAATTCTCAAGCCACCGAATTTTTCCTTCACCTCCAAGACCGTGACCGGCTCGCAATCTGGGGCAATCTCGCACCGAGCAGAAACCAACGAAAGAGCGTTGTTCAGAAGGTCATACCAACCATCCAGGCATTCGAACCCCCAGAAATATCTCCCGTCCACGATTGTCGCGTTCGGAAAAAGGTTGAGATTTGGTTTGCAAAGCATCTCTTCGCGTTCTGGACTCACGGGGAATACCTCATGCATGAATAGGGACGATCACTGCGTTCTTCCCTTGTCCGTGGGGGATTTCATTTCAACGTTGGAGCCGTCATTGATCGCCAACGCCCGGTATCCCAATCAACGCAATCGGTGTCCCTGGACGCGCTTGCTCCTGATTAAGAATCAACCCTGGTGACATTTGCTCGAAAGCTCTCTGCGGATACCGTTCTGACAATCTGATCGCAGCGACATAGCCGCGATAGTTATTGCTTTAATATCTGTGGAAATTTTATCCAGACCCTACAATTGTAGGGCGCTAAAAAGCTGACTTTATGGCTTTATCATTCCCTTTGCAAGAGGTGATGAATGGAGCTGAATGATGCTTTCGCGGCCGCATTAAAGGGGATGCGAATGCTCCGCCATATGCCCCAGCAAAGGTTCTTCGGCAGCACTAGCCGTGCGTACATGACACACCTGGAGCAAGGGCGTAGATGTCCGGGACTGGCGAAGATCGAAGATTTAGCAGCTGTTATGGATGTGCATCCTGCGAGCATCGTCATTGAGTGCTATCTGCGTAAAAGTCCAGAAATGGACCTCGACAGCCTCCTCGAAAAAATCAGGCAGGACCTGACATACGAGTATACCGAGCTGGCCCCAGTACCGGCCGTGATTACCGAGCAAGCTCCTGAATGAGCTGCTCTTTAGCCCAGTGCGCTGCCTGGCGGTGGTGGACTGCTGCCCGAGGTGAGGGCGAAATGAATCATGCGGGCGTGGGTTGGTAACGGGATTGAAGCCGTTGCGAACCCTTTTTCTGATCGATCACAACTGGAGCATTGAGTGACTGTATTTTCTTGCAGGGCGGAATGTCAGGACGATGTCGACGCTTTTATCGAGGCCGCAAAAGATGCCGATGTCGAAATTCTGGTCCGAGCATTTGCCGACAAAGTTTTCCCTGACGTTGAAGTCGAGATTACTTCGCAGGCATCGAAGGACGTTTTGATGGCTCTCATGCGAAATTCTGAAGACGCACACATGATGCGCCAAACACTGCGAGCTGTTCCCTTATCGCAGAACTCCATGGAACCTGATGATCGAGTGAAGTGAGAGCTGATGCGGCATTAGCCTGGCGAGCGCAAACACGCACGCCACTTTAACCACCCGTTTGCATTAACCTAAGCAGTCAATTGCATTTGTAGTGGACAACTATTGCATCAGCTTGTCCCGCAAGCTTCGTTCCAATGAGCGTCACCGGGCAAGACTTAACGTCCGGTCGACAGGCAGAAGTCGACCCAAGGCAACTCGTTGAGGCAAGCGGAAATGGGCAATTGAAGCATACATCATCTTTGCTCACTACTATCAAGGAGTGGCGCTCTTATACAGCCCATTCGTTGGACCTCAGCTACTAATCTCTAAATACCTGTTCAATAACAACAAGAATAGGTATATCAAGAAAAGCTCTCTCTACTTATCACCTAAAACGTTTCTTTGAAAAGAGACATGTCTGGCATAGCTCGGCATAGACAGTGATGATGCTGAGATGATTTAAGGTGCTTCTAAATCGTTGTCTCAAAATTATTACTGTTCCTTCGATTTGTTGTAAGGTGAATGTTACAACACTGTGGGGGTAGGGGTATTTATAAAATCATAATGAAAAAATAATATCGCAAATTAATCTTAAAAATACACGTTAAATTTCGCGTGATAAAAATTCTTGGCTAGAATAAAGTTAGTTTTTCATCCTGTAGTGGTGATATGTAAAATGGACAAGCCAAGGTTCAGATCGGCAATTGTCGCAGTTGTTAGCGCGCTCTATGCCTATAGTTATCCAGTAGCGGCATCTGATTGTTCAGATGTATATGCCAGCGCAACAAGAAATATAAAAACTAACGAGCGCCAAGCATCGGAGCTTTTATATTTTTTCAATAAGCACTGTGAAAGTAACGGTGAGGTTTCAAGCTCGTCCACTGGAATAAATTTGGAAGCCGTTGTGAAGGCAATTCCGATGAAGTTCGGGGCCGAGAATTCAAATGCACAACAAAAACTATCTGAGTTTTGTAAAATCGGCACATCCCTGAGCACGCAGTGGGAGAATGAATCATCTTACTCATCAACCGTAACAGTACCCTCTTTGGTAAATTTCAATGAGTGCATCGCCCTACAAAACAAGGGCGTTAGAATTACTCATGCTACTCAAGAACCTACGTCGGTTATGATCACCGGTGATAGGACTGATGCGAATTTAATATACATAGATGCAGCAACATTCAATAATATGACGTGCACTAGTGCAAGTTTTTCCAGTAGTGGTAATAAAGAAGATTTTGATGGCAGCAAAAGACTGAGGGTGCCGGACACAGGGTTTAATATTTCATGTCAGCGGAAAGAGATGATAGAAGCTGGAAAAAAAGTTTACCCATTAGCAAGTGTTGCAATTGGTACTAGCGAAGGTTCGTATACAGTCGTTATGCCCGATGAAGAGCTTTATGGTTACGATGTCGCCAGTGCCAATCGCGCAAAATTTACCGCTTTGATGACTGAAAAAAATCAGCTGTCTGCTGAACTTGGCGATAAAATCAGAAATCTTCAAACTAGGTTGGATAATGTGAGCGTTAGACCCTTTGCATTTCATGTTGCGGATGGGCCGACCTTTAGTAATGTTCCATTTGCTGGCGACGTCAATGCCGTAACGCCCTATGCTGCTTCGATCTGTAATCAGGATGGTTCAGTTCCAGTGCTACAGGTAATGACGAGCCTTTCTGGCGGTGGACATGGGATCACGACTTATGCAGGCGCGTGCCTAAAAAAATAACATCTTAAAAGAAAAGTTTCTTTGCGCAATCCCTGCCATGGGCATCCACATTGGACTCGATGATGCTCCGGACGGTCCGCAGCTTTATTCTGCTTCGCGCAAGAACTGGTCCTGGTAACAAATGGTTCCTTAATAAGTCCAGGGTGGCGCAAGACACCAAATGTGTTTTAGATGTCGACTACGATGTGACTAGCGTGCCGCCTTTAAGCAATAGAGCTTCCTGCATGCCAGCTCAATAGACACTATTTATAAAAATAGAGGGAGAGTTTTCCATGGATAAAGAAACAAAAAATAAGGGAGAAAATATAGTTGACCCATCGCAAAATATTACCTATGAGTCTGCTAAGCTACTTGTCAAAAGTGGAGAGTGGGTTTTTCAAACTAGGCTATTCGAAGACATTCGTGAACTCGTAAAAAAACGCGTTGAAATTAATTATGGGACTATTCCTGACCTCAAACGGGTTGATTATGCATCAAGAATGCTTGTCTCTGTAATTGAAAAAATCGCGGAAGACGAGAAGATATATGACATGCCAAATGTCCACAACCCACTCGATCCCAAGCTTACAATGCGGGTTGGGTTTGGGCGGATTCTGAAAATAACTCCGACCCTTAAAGATATTAATTGTCAGATTCTTGGTTTGGTTGGCACAGTACTCGCGGTTTCCGATTGGAATAAAATGGCTGTGATAGCCACAGCCTTTTCCGTAACTCCTCCCTTGGTTAGTGCAGTAAAGACGCTTTTATCGGCATGGGAACATCTAGAGGATAATAAAGAAATTGTCGTTTTCGAAACTGTGGCTTTGCTGCAAAATTCTTTTATTGTTGGAGATTTCGATGCCTTCGAGAAAGGAGATATAGAAAATGCCATTGAGGACTTGACGCCAACTTTGGATGAGGTAGCAGACTTTATTAGGTACAAATACCCTGAGCGTAAGTTAATCCCAAAAGCCTGGATGTTAAAAAATAATGTGGAGTCTAAGGCGCAGATACTTGGGGTTCTTAAGAGTCTGACAGATAGAGAGATATTGCGTGAGCGCAATGACCAATGGAGTATCGTTTTTTAGTGGCATGCCGTCCAGCAAGCCTTTGTTATTGATGCCAAGATTTTTGTCTTTTAAGGCTCCTTAGAACGGTTCTGAATCCTGTTGGGAATAGTTAAAGTTGTTCTGAAATTAGTAATTAGTAGGCATGGCTGCTTTTGATAATTTCTGCCGAGATTTGGCAAAAGAGGTTGGTGTCAAAAGCTCAAGTATCCATTAATTACTTTCCTACGAAAGGTGACCTGGGGGCTGCCCTGGCCCATGAATGCACTTATTAATTTCTTGAGTATCTCAAACAGGTTCTAAGTGCTTCCAAGAACAGAAGATCTTGCATCAAAAGCTACGTAGAGGTTTTTCGCGCGACTTTAGTGCGCGAGAACCGCATGTGTATGGGTGGGATCATGGCGGCCGAATACGCAGATCTTGCTCCAGAGGTCCGAGTGGAAGTGTTTCGGTTTACTAACAAGCTGGTCGATTGGATCACCACTGTCCTTGCACTAGATCCTCAAAATCTTGACGCAGAGGCATTACGCAAGTGGGTACTTGCAATATTTGCAGCAGTTGAAGGCACCCAACTGGTAGCCCGCGGCTGTGAGGACGTACAAGTCTACGACGATATCCTCGATGCATGCTGGATCAGTGGCCCATTCCCGTAACGCCGGTCCCATGAGCTAAACCTAAGTCTGCGTTCTGTATTTTTGACGTTCCCTCAATACAGCACGTCAGCCTTGTCGATATATTGGCACAAACGACTAGAGAGGAAAATCAACTCGCGATTTAAGGTCTGCTTTTGGCTGAGGCCTGCCCTTGAGCAGACGCAGACTAGTAATGTGCAGTCACTGACCGAACGGAGTAGACCGATTGCCGAGATCTGCACCTCTTGATTTCAGTTGCTTTTGCAGTTTGAGTTTCCAAGCATTAAGGCAACCATGCTGCCGTGGCGCATTATGGAGGTAAAAGCTTTAGGAAAAATTGCAGTTGCCGCTCGCTTGTTGCATAGACGTCCATGTCTGAGCTTTCGACTTGAAGTCTATTCAATGAGAGGACCTTTTGTTTACCTAGAGTACCGAATTCGATTTTTTTGCCGCCGCCAGATGATTTGTACAAACGCATGTTTATTTTTGGGGTTAGAGGTATCTGCCCCATGAAGGACGTTATGTCGTCACGATGCGCTCGTGGTTCAACACGTCCTAATGTCGGTGAACTGCTGGTGACTAGGTCTATATTGCTGACGTTGTAATCGAGTGAAATCTTGAAGTTTGATCGGGACAGGTTTTTGGCAAACCTGACAGACTCCACATAGAGGTGGATTTTCGTCACTGTATCGACTTGCTGACGTGAGAGCTTATGCTTTTCATCGGGGCCTCGCTGAAGGTACATTTCCTTTGTTATGTCATTTATTCTTTGCCTTGCCCGTTGGGTCCTGAAGTGTTGGGTTGCAAAAAAAAGCATAAGGCTGTCGTAGTGTTTTTCTCTATCTTCTTCGAAAACCCGCGAGAACTCGCAACCAGCAGCTGAAATTTTCTTTATGGTGTGGACGAACCAACCTTCAAGGTCTGCATAGCGGTCTTCTAGGAAGTTTGTTTCTATTACGACCAGCTTCTCGTAGTTATCCAGTTTGTTTTCTCGGTAACGGTTAACCAATAGTAGTGGGTTGAGCGCGCGCATAGTCTGCGCTACGAAAGGCTCGTGCAATAGCGGTTTTAGCAAATATTTCAGCATGTCCCAAACGATGTCATCAATGATGACCTTATAAAATCGGTTTTTCTGAGCAATATTCGAAAGGTTGGTTGTTTTAAAGGTTTTTCCCGTAGTTTTATTTAGTGACCATAGGGATGTGGTCTCAGGGGCTATCCAGCTGTTGAGGTACAGTCGACTCACATAATGTTGCCTGACTTTTTCTTCTAGATGCATCAATGGGATATCCGGGGCCAGTGCCAAGTAATGGCATGGTGGCATTATTTTCAAACTCACACTAGATTCTGTATGAAATCTTGGAATCATCGCAGGGCCACGGGAGGTCTGATTTTCCGTAGAATTCTGGCCTTTAGCTCAGCATGTCCAGCTCGTATATACCTTGTCGTCTCTCCACTGTTGGCTGATAGCAGGCTTTCGTGAATAATTGCTTTGGGTGGGGCGTGTTCGCAGATCCTGCTGGTCAAATCTAATGCACATGACCAATCAGGTAAAATGCAATGGATGAGTCAGTTCGAGCAATTACTCAGCAAATCGGAGAGTGAGGCGTTTGACCCTTATGAGTGCACGCCGTTCTCAATTTTCCATATCAGTGACTCGATGGTGCTCATCCCTACAAATGTAGAGAGCAGCCTCGCCGGCGTTTCTCTGCCCAACGCAATGTTCGGCTGAGTCAGCCAATTCACCGTTGCTACGCTACTGCCCTCGAACAGTCCCAGAGCGTCTTGTAAGACCAAGGCTTGGCGAAAAGCGTAATCGCTTTCGTTGACGGTCAGCTTCTGCGCCTTTTTCCATCGGCGCTGAGCCGAGAGAGAAACGCCGAGTAAGGAGAATAGCTTTGTTGTGGATATGCCCAAGAACAGCGCCAGGTCATCATAGAAGTCCACGCCAATCCGGTTACGTACAAGATCTGCGCAAGCACGTCGATCCTGCCGTAACGCGAGGGCGTGGAAAAAACGTTCGGAGGGACATGGGGCAGGGCGATCGATTTCAGTAACTTTGCTCATGGTTTGTTACCCGTCCTAATACCTGCGTGAAGTCCGCAAGTGCCGCCGTTTCACCATGACACGGCCCTAAGCGAAAGGCTGAAAAGCTAGTGAGCCAGCATATAGCGGACGAACAGCAGGTAGGAACCAGGTTTCCAGAAATAGCCGAGCATCATGAGTCGCTGTGATTCATATAGTCAGGGCTAGGGTCAGGCAAACGCTTTGGCAAAAAGCACGGAGCTGGATCCCGCCCGGGGCCGCTTGGCTCGATTTCGCGGACCGTAGGGATGTGAGGCCAGCAGGGGCAATTAGATAGCGAAAATCTACGGGGGAGCGGGATGCTAATGAACACCGCAAGGTCCCTGAATTCTCACTACCGACTCATCGATCGGACCCTCAAGATGTGAGCTTTCATCGGAGCAGTATTTGGGTAGACATATGCATCTGATTGCTACGCGACACGGTCTAGCTTGGTTGCGCTTTATGAGGCCGCGAATGAGATCACTGGCCTAGCGTATAGGGGGGGGCTTGGTCAGAAGCGTATGCTTCAACGCCAAAAAAGCCCGAGAACGGTATCGATTTTTCGATCCCGCACGGAGGCTGTACGTTTTGACTAGATTTTATGCTGCGGATCCAAATGCATCCCACAAAGAAAGGTTTTAGCCACATCAATATTGCTACCCCTGCGCCAATACTAACGCTGGCACAGATGCTCATATGGTGTGAGCGGTGCAGCAAAATCGTTATCGTCCTGTCGAAGATGGGCATAGACAAAGGATCACCGTAGAGAATTTGGCGGTAGCCCTCGCAAGGTTCACCGCCACTCTCCGTACCTCGTCGAACCTACCTGATCTCAGGATAACAGCGACATCAACCCGCCTTTACGATCTAGCTTGGCCAGGTCGTCGAAGCCGCCGATGTAAATGTCCTCAATAAAGATCTGAGGCACCGTGCGGCGTCCACTACGGCTGACCATTTCATCCCGCTTACCCTCTTGGGTGTGGATGTTGATCTCTTTCATCCTAACCCCCCGACTGGCCAGCAAGGATTTCGCATTGCGGCAGTACGGGCAGGTTTCCGTGGTGTACAGAGTCACAGTTTTCATGATTGGTTCTCTGTTTTAGGCGCCTGCTTAGCTGATCGCCGGGAAGTCGATATCGGTCAACGCGACGTTGTTCAGATAGTTGGTCAGCGTCTGCGAAGACACATGTGCAATCACCTCGATGATCTTGGCATCGTTGATGCCGGCCGCGCGTGCTTCGGCGATCTGCTCGTTGGTCAGATGACCACGGCTTTCAGTGATTTGCTTTGCGAGCCGTGCGAAGGCGTCGAGTTTCCCTTCACGAGCGCTAAGAATTTCATTTTGTTTGTAACCGGCTTTACCTGCGAACAAAGTGTGGGCAGCGAGGCAGTAGTCACAACCGTTAGCTTGGGAAGTAGCGAGGAAAATTGATTCCTTTTCCAGATCGCTGAGCGACGTTTTGCTCAGGGCAACGGAGCTTTGCATGTAGGAGGCAAGGACAGAAGGAGCATGGGCTAGTACGCGGAATACGTTAGGCAGGAAGCCGATTTTCTTCTGGATGCCTTCCAGCATTGGACGGGTAGCTTCGGTGGCTTGTTCGAGGTTAACTGGGACGATGCGAGACATGGTGATACTCCGATGATTAAGCGCGTTGTGCGCTGGGTACGGAGTCGATGTTAGAGGTTTATTTGGTTTATTGGCTGCTAAAAATCTACGATATACGACTAATCGTCCAGAATCGTTGACGGAGATCGACCATGGATCGTTTATCTACACTGCTTACACATTTCGGTGTAAACGCTGGCACCTTTCACAGCGGTGCGTTTTGCGGGATTACGGCATTCGATGGCAGCCAAACACATGGGCACATGCATCTGCTGCAAGCCGGTGAGGTTCACCTCAAGCTGGCCGATGAGACAGAGCTGCACATTACCGAACCAACTCTTATCTTTTTCCCCCGTCCTTACCGACATCGGATGACTGCCAAAGAAGGATCCGGCGCGCAGTTAGTCTGTGCATCGGTAGAGTTCAATGGGGGCGCGGGTGGTGCACTCGCTACGGCATTGCCGGATTTCCTCGTCTTGAAGCTGGATGAAATACCGACCCTGGCGAGCACATTGCAATGGTTGTTCGACGAGGCCTTCGAGGGTACCTGCGGTCGTGAAGCAATAATGGATCGTCTGTTCGAGCTATTGGTGATTCTGCTGCTTCGCCACATTCTGGCCAGTCGTAATCAGCAGCCTGGAATGATGGCCGGGCTGGCCGATACGCGTCTGTCACGCCCTCTCAACCTTATGCACGCTGCGCCGGCTAATGCTTGGAGTTTGGCCGAGCTTTCGGCAGCGGCCAATATGTCACGGGCCAGCTTTGCCGATCACTTCAAGCGAATTGTTGGGCAGTCGCCGGGCGATTATTTGGTGAGTTGGCGGATCAGTTTGGCGCAGAAACTTCTACGTGAGGGCAAGCCCATAGCGCTAATTGCCGAAGAAGTGGGTTACGAAAGCCCTTCAGCATTGGCTCGGGCGTTTCGTCGTAAAACAGGTGTCAGCCCACGAGAGTGGAGGGATGAAAGCTAGTGATTTCACCTCAGACTGCTCTGCAATGGAGCAGTTTGGAACGATTTTGATATCGCTGAGGACCGAGCGTGTCAGTCCTTACTCCATACCCAGAAGGAACTTCATCAGTCGCGCCTTCCCAGCATCGCTCAACCTGAAATACCGCTCCAGCAGCTCTGCTTCATCGTTCGTGTACGCATAGAAATAAGCCGCGGGTAAATCAAGCTCTGCGGCGACACGTTCAATCAGTTCCGGGGCAGGAATACGCTTCCCCAGCTCGTATCGATTCATGCGGGTGCTGGCAGACGCCGGCTCAAGACCTATTCGGATCCCCAGCTCTTCCTGAGATAGCTCAGCAGCTAATCGTGCTTGCCGGCGGCATTGTCGTGCACAACACCTGCGGATTCGCTGCTTTGGCTTCGGTGCTGTTCGTGGGTGCTAGGAAAAAAACCGGAGACAGACCGCACAACGTGCCATTGATCGCCCTTGGTACTGGACTACTTTGGTTCGGCTGGTACGGTTTTAACGCTGGATCGGAGCTGCGGGTGGATATGATCACCGCTGCATCTTTTCTGGCCACGGATCTCTCTGCTTCTTTCGCCGCTATCACTTGGCTCATCGTTGAGCGACTTCACTCCAATCGTACGAGCTTCATCGGCCTTCTGACTGGGGCGGTGGCGGGCCTGGCAACGATCACACCTGCTGCCGGATACGTGTCGCTGACAACGGCATGTTTTATTGGGATCATTGCCGGCTTGGTCTGCTATGGGACCGTATTGTTGGTGCACAACTGAAATTAGACGACGCCTTGGACGTGTTCGGGGTTCACGGGATGGGAGGGCTGATGGGCTCGCTCTTGCTCGGTATATTCGGTTCGTTGGCCTGGAATCCACATGGTGCCAACGGCTTGATCTACGGCGGGACTGAGTTCTTCTTCAAGCAGGTCGTGGTGGTTGTGTGCTCCAGCATTTGGGCGTTTGTTTTCACCTACCTCATGCTCTGGGTCATCAGCCGGTTCATCACCGTTCGAGTGACCGAAGCCTCCGAACTCTCTGGTTTGGATGCCGATCAGTTGGGCGAAAACGCTTATGAATAGTGCCCACGCTGTAATCACTTCAACATAGCGACTGCGTCAGAGCCAATCCCGCCAATCTTATATTTGGCTTGATTGAACTCAACCTGATCGGTCCTGTGTTCGGCACCGCTTATAGCTGACGCGCCGACGTTCATAGGGTCGGCGTCGTCCGATCTCACTTGATCAGTAGCATGCTCATCGCCACTGCTTGCCAGCGGGCTGGCATCTACATGGGCAGTGGCGTCGAACGTCACTTGGACAGTCCCATGCTCCGCACCGCTTCGAGCCAATACCCTAGCCCTGTTATTGCCCTCCCTAATCGAACCGAATGGCAAGGCACTCACTCGGTCATAAAGAGGTTTCGGCGTCTCTACAGGTAGGTCCGTGCGGGTATGCATCACGTAGATGGCAAGTACGAACAACGCTAGCCCGGAAAAGATCTTGCGGTGCATATCTTCCTACCTCAGTGGGTGAAAAATGTCCCGGTTCGGTAGCTCTCCATCACCTACTACTGATCGCTTCCTCAACAGCTGATACTCAGTTGGTGTCGGTCTTTTCATTTTTCCGCACCCCGACGCTAACCGCCAATTGCCTGGGGACATGCCCATGTGCTTTTTGAACAGCTGAGTGAAATGACAGAGATCTGGAATGCCGCAGCGTTGGGCAACTTCGGCGATCGTCATCCGGGGGTAATCACGCAAAAGGTCACAGGAGAAGTAAATGCGCCTTTGAGTCAGCCAGCGATAGGGAGGAGTACCGACTGTGGCAGCAAAGGCTTTTTAAAAATTGCTGACGGACATGTTGCATGCCTCTGCGACCGACTCCAGTCTCACCTCGCCCGTGAGGTTCGCACTCAACAGTTCCTTCGCACGTCGCACTTGCCATCGAGCCATTCCACCAGGCACCACAATGTTTCCCGGTGAGAACTCATATCGCTCGATGACGTGAGCGTGCAGAACGCCGGCTAAATAGGTCGAGAAGATCGGGCTGAGCTTTTCTGGTTTTTCCAGTGCGAGAAGAGCTAGCTGAATGAGCCCTTCGATTACCGGGTCAATCTCACACTGGAAGGAAACCAATTCGCGGGACGAGATGTGACTGTCTGAAGTGGACCCCTTGTCGGTGTACGAGACTACTCCGCTTTCAGCAAAGCTAGCGAGGCAAGCGCATCGCTCGCCATTCACGTCAGAGAAAAAAATGTCACCGCCAAAAGTGGCGTCACTTGGCAGCGGACTTGTGTTTATCCATAGCTGATGCGAGGCGGACTCTTTCAGCTCCACTGTAAAAAGCATGGTCTTTATTTTGCGCGGTGATGCTAATCCGAAATCGATACGGCGATGCGAATCGAGTGATTTTTGATGGGCCTCCCTGGCTACTCCGCGGTTGTTGATGTCACTGAGCGGAGCGGGGAGTTCATCAGTCATGATAACCACCACGCATTGAGAATTGACGCGTTAGAAGCTGTGGTTACGGTAAAAAATCACTGTTGCTGCTGAGGTGAGATCACCGCAAATAGATAAAGCTTCATCTAAGTATTAGCCCAATTCAACCCCGTTCCATGCACGCTTAACAGCCTCTCGTCAGTTAATTTTGGCTCGCATTACACCTTGAGCAATGTCCATTAAACTATCGGATAGAGCATGCAGAACCGTGGAAGAATGAACGGAAAATGCCAATTCTTATTCGATGTCAGGATGCCAAGAATTCTCCAGTTGCGCATCGCTCTAGTGGATTTTTTAATTAGCGAACCTTCCATCCATCGCCACCGAACCCCACAGCCTCGAACGCCCAAGGCCCACCACCCTTTGGTCAACTGCGCGACTCACGTCGCGGTACAAACCCTCATCACCAAACACGGCCACTCATGCTGATCAGGGTATCAACCCCATCAGAGGCAAGGCGCAGGCCCGTCAGAGACGTCATCCATACTCGGCAATCTGAGCGTGAATGTTGAAATCCTCGGTAATAATGTCATTCACGCGCCCGTCCTTCGCCATGATGAGCACGCGCGCCAGGTCCAAGTAATGCTTGTAGGTTGTGGTAATGCTTGAATGGCCGAGCTGGTTCGTGAGGACCTGCGCAAATGCCGCATCAAGAACATCTGCTGCGGGCGATAGCAGCAGGGCCCCCCGGTGCTGGATCATCATCATCGTCGGCCACCAGTGACGAGACTGATAGAAATTGTTGTTGATTCGGAATTCTGGGTCTTTTTTATGGGCCAACTTGCAGGCATATCCGCAAGCGTTTGAAATCATTTTTTCCGTTACCGGCTCGCCTTCCGAGTTTAAAAATAAAATCGAAGGAGGGCTGGGCTTTCCATATCTATCTTTGTATTTCTTTTTTCGAGCAGGGTATTCGGTCTTTATGTAGTTATCTTCGAGATCCTTCAGTGCGTACGCAGGGATCACGATATCGCGGTACTTGTTGCCTTTTCCGAACACGTTATAGGTGAACTTCGTCGGACCCTGTGGCATTGAGGAGTAGTTGAGAATGTGCTTGTTCTTTCCTACGCCGTACAGTGGGAATTTGCATAGCTCCATCGGACGCATAGCCGTCGCCAGCGCGAAGAGAAAAATCACGGAGTAAACCTTGTCTGGAAAAACGCTGAGAAGGGTCTTTATCTCCTGATTGAAGATCAACTCGTGAGGCCTTTTCTGGCTCGCTTCCCGGTCTAATACCAAAATAGGGTCAGAGCTGACTCTTGTTCCAGCCGCTTTTTTGACATAATTGAGCATCGTGTTGCTTTTGAAATTGGCTACCCAGTCCTCTAAATCAATCCTGACGTTAGTGGTGAACCCGGATTTTGAAAGCCACGCGAAGAACATTTGTAGAATTTTGGCATCACGGAAAATCGTTTCCGACGTAGGGCTGAACGAATTAGCTTTTACCCTGGCCACCTGTCGTGAGACCTGCCATCTCCGAATGTCTTGGTTCGTTACAACCGCGTGATAATCGCCTGGATCGACATCTTTATATTTTTTTTGAGTTTCAATGTAACGGTAGAACATCGAAATGATTGTCGCGTACCTTCTAGACGTTTGCAGCGACGAGCGAGTCCGCTCGTAGAGATAAAGGTTGGGTACCGAAAGCAACACATACTTCTGTTTGTAGTTAGCAATGAGCGAATAGTGTTCTACTTTCACCTCTAGTGCAGTTGATACGTAGGAGATGCTTTTGAGTTCAATTTTAAGCATGATTACTCCTACCTGGTCCCGAATAGTCTGATTTCATCGAATCCCCAAGTTATTTGTGGGATTTTGGCCTTTGCGGCGTCAATGAACTCTTCCTCGGGAACGTCTCTGAAGAGAAATTTTTTGTTAGCCGCAACGATTGCGCCTGAAGCATTGAACGGAATATGAATTGCTACCTTGCTGATGAGTTTCAGTTGAGAGAGTAACTGCCCCAGCTCTTCCTGTGAAAATACGGGCAGCTGGATCGCTATGACAACCTTGCCCGGCTTGGCGGGCAGTTCCTCAACGAAATCATCAAAAGTGGAAATATAGCGGTCTTGAAACAGGTGGACTTCGATGTTTGATGGGTCAGGAAATTTCTTTACATTTTCTACTATCGATTGGATCGCTAGATCCTTAGCATCTTCGTATTTGTCGAAATTCTGCTCTTTCTTGTAGGCCTGATTTGCTTGCGTCAGGTCCAGCGCAAAGGCTAAGAAATTTTTTGCGTTCTTGATGGCGTGCGCGTCGCCGTTTTCAGTCGATAGATCGGCAGCTGCCGATGCCATCTGCGAACGTGTTTGTTTCAGCTCCATCTCCGTGAGCTTGCGTTTGAGCATCTCATTATTCTGACTCTGGTTGATCAATAATGAGTTCACCTCGTTCGCTTCGAACGCAAGAATGTCGCTGTTCATCAGCGAGGTGACGCGATTGGTGATCGCCTGCTCCAGCTCCTTCTTGTGCTTCTTCTTGAGTGCCTCAATCTCGCTTTGCAGGGCTGCGACTTCTACCTCTCGTTTAGCCAGGAAATCCCGAGTCGACTCGGCATCGTCGCCGAGCAGACTCGTGATGGACTGCCCGAGGCAGTAAGGCTTCAGGTCTGCGTAGGAGCGGAAAAAAGTCTGGCGAGAGATTCCCGCCATCTCCGAGATTTTGCCAATCGCAAGCTTGGTGAGCCCGTGTTCGAGTTGATGCTCCTTGATCAACTCGATTAGGCGGTCGCGTGTTTCTTGCTTCGTCATGCCGTGACCTGCTTGACTGGGATTCGTTGGTCAATGTTTTCGAGCTTGTTGGTCTCAAGGTTGTTCAGGTGCTCGTTGTTGCTGGCGATCTTCTTGAGGATCATCCTCTTCGCCCGTTCGCTCAGGGTGTCCCCAGCCTTTTCCAGCATGTTGCTGTAGAACTTCACGTTGTCCTGGATCGCATGCTTCGCCTTCTCGACCACAACGGCATGCTTGCAACTGATGTCGCAGCGCGTCGGATTAGGCAGCATATTGGTGACGGTGCCAGTCATGTGCTCCAGGCACGGTGGGAGGTCAGGCGACGAGTAGGTTTCAGTGCTGAGGCAGTAGCTGCCCATCGCAGTGCGGTGGATGAAGAGAGGCTCGCCAGAGGACAGCAGGTGGGAGATGTAAACGAAGATTGTCACCTTCAGCTGTTTGCCGCTAAACGCGTCCGGACGAGCTTTGATGCGGTCCAGCAACCTGATAGCGTTAGGGCCTGATGAGGCACCGTTCTTAACAGCACTGACCAGCTCCGTGAATTCAGCTGTGTAATTTTGCTCGATGGCCTGAGCCACGCTGCGCACGAGGTGAGGGTTGCGACCGATGTACTTGAGCGTCATCGCGAAGCTCTTGTGGCCGAACAAATGCCTGATGAGATCAATGTTCCGTTCGTTGCGGTTGATCAGGATCTCCGCGATCGTTTTACGGAACCGGTGTGTATGGATCCTATCAACGTTCGTGGCCTCACCAAGCTCGCGACAGATAAACTGGACGATGTTATGAGTGGGCTTGTTCATTTCCTTACGACTCTTGGTCGATTGGAAAATGTAGCCCTGCGCTGCGAGGGTGTATATCGAGCGGAGCTGCTTCAATTCCTCGATCTTGTCACCGATAAAGCGCGGCAATGGCAGGAAGTCGACTTCGCCGTTAACGTTAGGATCGTCAGCTGTTTTATAGCGGGTAACACGGATGGTGTAGTCGCCGTTTCCCTCCTTGATGATGTCGTCGAATTTCAGGGAACTCAGCTCCCCTGCGCGTAAGCCTGTGATGAGCGCTAGGAGGACGAAAATGCCGTTCCGTACGTTATCAACACTGACACAGTAAGAGCGCAGCCAGCTATATACGTGCTGTTCATGGGTGGTGTACTCGTAGTCGTAGCTCTTCCTTGATGCTTCAACTAGAGTCTTACCCTCAAGCTTGACGTTAAGTTTTTCTTCAAGCTCGGTATCAACGCGATACCTAACCACAGTACATTTCGCCGTCTGATCTAGCTTTTTCTCTCTGACATACTCAACGACGTCCAAGAGACGGGGTGCTGCTTTCTCCGTCCAAAAAAGGGCGTACTCAACCAATTCGCTCAGGTCGTCTTCAGAGTAAGGCTGCCAGGTGCTCATGCTGCCGGCGAAATGCTGCATCACGTCCCTACGCCGTTCGATACTATCGACTTTGCGCATATCGATATCCAGCGCGAGCCCCAATGGCATCAGGCCCTGTGTGCTCAAAGAACTCCACAGGCGAATCATGTAGAAGAGTGCGTGGTAGTGACGGGCGGCAGTGCCTTCTGCCTTGGCAAGGTCCAACGCTTTGTTGATCATTCGGTGATTGATCAGCGCAATCGAATCTGGTGTGCCATCCAAGAAATTCGGCCCGAACAGATAGCGTTCAAGCAAAACAAACTGGCTCGCCTGAAAATAGCTGGTCACATAGCTTCGAATGGTTCCAAAGGGAGCGAAATCAGGTAGGACATAATACGACATGCCCTTTTTCAGCTCTTTCATTGGCTGTGTCATGCCTACAAAATTTATCCGCCTTGGTGAACCAAACCGGTTCTTAAACAGCGTCCAGATATCCTCTGCATACAGTGAGTACTGCGAGATCGGGAATGCTCCACCTGGATACATTTCGAGCTTTGTCGCAAGGTTGCCAACGCGCTGCTTAACATGTCCGCCTGTTTCTTCCAGCAACGCCGCTAACTCGGCTTCAGCGGCCTCTTCGACATCGTTCTGAAATTCAGAATCCAGCTGTTCGTCTGAATCGTCGCCATCATCATCGTCGGCGTCGAAGCCATCCTCCCTCCCACCCTGGTCATCTTCGCGATCAGCGGCGTGCACGCCGTCAATAAAATCGAGTTCTGTTTGGTCGTCGTCGTTGGATGCTTTTCGAGGCTTCTTATTCGTGCTCATTTCATGTCCTCTTCTTCTAAAATTATTTGCAGAAAATCCAGGTCGTGCGGGAGCAACGAGTCGTTACGGCGCTGATAGCGAACCGCTTCCTTCAGAGCATCAGGGTCCTCCCAGTTATCCAAAATGGAGTCCAGGATGGTGAGTTCCGACTCAAGCGAGCTGCTGTAATCCGACTCGTTGTCAGGCTGCTCTTCGACCAGTTCAACCACGTGAATCCGGCGCTGGATGAGATAGGGCAGTGAGTCCTCGTACAAATTGCACTGCTCGCAGAAGAGGCAGTTTTTGATCGAGTAGCAGCGCTCGCCCTGTTTGACGTAGGTCCGAGCACCGTACCAAGTTGGTTTTAGCTGGTTTGAGCAGCCCCACAAAGGCTTTTCCATCCCCGGAATGTGAAAGATCTTGAGGGGAAGCTCGACCTGGCGCTCCTCGCGTTTGCCGAGAAGGCCCTTGTATTCACGCCGGCGCAGAAGATCCATGATCGCCTCAAGCTCGGAGCGCAGGCGGTTATAACGATCTTGGACTGCTGCTCCCGAGCTGTCGTAGTGCACATCCGTGACAATGCTACCGACGTGGCTCATCAGCATTGAAAGCAGACCCAGGCCTGAACCATGTTTGTTGCGCTGAATGAGCATCCAGGTAGGGCGCAGACGTTTAGTGATCTGCTTGGCTGAGACGAGGCGGTTGCCATTTTCGTAGACCGGATAAGCCCTAAGAAAGTCTTTCACACCTCTCGCGAATGCCCCTATGTTCGTGGCCGAAGTGTGGCGGCCGCCTCTGGTTGCCCAAGTCCCGTAGTACCTAAGGCACAGAAACAACGGGTTGTAGGTGAGGTTTTCTTGGCCATAAGGGATCACATCGAATGCGTATCCCTTGAGTGGCTCGGCAAGCTTGTCGGCGAGCTGGATGAGGTTGTAGCTTGAATAACGATCCGCCTTGCTGCTGACTGCGACGATCGCTTTTGGCGCGTAGTAGGGCTTGCCAGCGCCCTGCGATCGATTCTTTTCCGATTGAATGATCACCTGGGATTCGGATATCGCCCCGGTCAGCGGGTGCTCGAAGTTGTTCTCGTCAACGGTGAGGACGGTTTCTTTGTTCCAGTTGGTCTGGAGCATGATGAACGTAATGATGCACGACATATCCACCATGGTCGGGAAGTAAAGACCCAAAAAATCATCCCACGGCTTCACCGGGAATTTGATTAGCTTCTTGTCGCCCAGCCGATTCCACCGAAAAAGCATGAGCTGAACGATGGTTTTGCAGTCTTTCTTCGAGATCAAAGGCTGGGAGGAGTTCGTCGTCCCCAAAGTTTCGAAAGGAACATCCATCGGATAGCCGTTAACAAGCAACGTCTTAATCGCACGGGCTTCATCGGGGTCCCAGTACCATAAGCTAAGCAGGAATGGATCCTTAGGGTTTTCAAAGCGATAGCATTCCGGCCTTGCGTTATAAATCTGGTTGAATCGTTCTAGATAGTTAGGGAAGTCCAGCAATGCTTGCAGTTCGTCATCCAATGCATGCTTAAGCTTGTACTGGAGATTGAGCGAGGTAACTTTTTGTTTGTGGTCTCGTCGGTGTTGAGCCCACTCAAAAATATTAGATCGAGTGTACTCCGCTGCATATTTCTCCAGCACCTCTTTCAAAGTGTAGGGCTCAGCCTCCATTACTTTCTTTCTGAATTCAAGTTTCTCATACATTGCATCGACATGAGCAGTGAAAGCACCAACAAGATTTTCGAATGCTTGGCCGATAATCGGTTCGGTCTTTTTCTGTACAGGCGCCGCGATTGCAGGAAGAGAGATGCTTGGGATCGTGTCAGTCTGTTTGGAAATTAGAGTAATAGCGCTTTTTAGTTTGGCAGCGTTTTCGTTCCTCTCGCTTTTGTTTAAAAGCCAAGTCTGAAAGTTATTGAAAGTCTCAGCGGTAATGTCCGTCAGCTTATGAAGCTGCAACTGTTCAGGATTGCGGGCGTTGTGTTCGACTGCGAAATCAAAGAAGAGTTTGATAGCCTGCCTCAGGGCATACCCTGAGATCCGACGGTGAGTTGCCGCATACTTTACGAATATAACATGGAGAGACAGACATAGGTGCGACTCCCTGTTCCAGAAGTCGTGCCCCTGGTAGTCGCAAGGCACTGGCTGCGAGTCTGTAGTGCTGGCGAGTTCGTATGGACTCTCGATAGCTGTCACGAACGAAGTCAAAGTCGTCTTCCTGTGGTTGTGGTTATAGGTGTAGATGTGTAGCTTTAGTATTTTCTTAATATTTGACTTTGCTGACTTTGAACGTGTCTTGACTTAACGCATTAGCTGTCGTGAGGTTAAATATTTTTTATTGTGTTGCCAGATTTTCTTTCAAATTTGAAAATGCATGGTGTATAGCGTTTTTATATTCCTCTAGCGTACCATTGTTTTCGATAAGAATATCACCGGTATGAAATTTAATTCCGGCTTCAGAAGAATGTTTTTTAACTTTTTCGGGGTTGTTTCGAATGATGTGCCAGATGTCGCCGCCTAAGTTTCTTATATACTCGGCTTCATTCTCAAAGCGGATGTCTTTGATAATGGTGATGTCTTTATTCTCAAGATTGATTTTTGGCTTTATATACTGACTGCTTGGTGCAGTTTCGGTGTTTTGAAGGTGGGCTTCACGTTGATTTTGAAAGTCCAGAAAGTCTCGCATGGTCATGCATTTGACCAACTGGACCATCGAGTTCGGAGACAGGTTCCAGAATTCATCGTCCCGATCTCGACCTTCGGCGGTCCAGATTTGGTCGTCGGTCAGGCCAAAAAAAGATTGGGCGGCTAGAGCAAAAGGCGTTTCTGGGTCCGCAGCTTCTTGGAAAGTCAGCTGGCGAGGGGAGGGTAGTGGGCTGTTGATTTCACGATCAGCTCGCTTTAACCAATGCAAAGGATCGTAGTCGCGGAACCACTCCGTTCCGACGTGCTGGAAGAATTCGCGAGGCGACATTCCCCATGCATCCAGCTTCTTCTCTTTCGCGGTATCATCCCACGCTTGAGAATCGGTGAGGCCGAAGAGAGCCTTGCAACCAGCTTTCAAAGGATCGGCCAAAGCGAACGCGGCAACCTCGGGATGAGCCAATAAAATGGCTGCTGCTGTGTCCTTCCCGGATCGGGCCTTAGCAGCTAGGCCAATTATTTTTTTCATCAAGCGGCGCTCGTTCATTGATTTTTAAGGTTTTATTATGATTTTTCATGCGTTACATTTCTACGTCTTAAGTAGTATACCATGAGCGTAACATTTTCAAGTCTTCAGCAACAAGATTCGACCTACGCCTATCAGGGTGGTGGTCGCGGCTTGTCGCTGGAGCGCATCGCGACACTGGAAACGTTCGTCCAGGGCGGTCTGCGCCCGGACCTGACGCTGATTTTCGATCTTCCGGTGGAAGTAGGTCTGGCGCGTGCCAGTGCTCGTGGTCGGCTGGATCGCTTCGAGCTGGAAGGCCGGACGTTTTTCGATGCGGTGCGCAGTGCGTTCCTCAAGCGTGCTGAAGCCGATCCGGCGCGTTATGTGTTGGTCGATGCCGCCCAGCCGTTGGCGCAGGTTCAGCAGTCGCTGGACGCCTTGCTCCCACGTTTGCTGGAGTTGACCCGTGGCTGAGGCTTATCCGTGGCAGGACAGCCTCTGGCAGCAGCTCGCGGGTCGCAAGCAACATGCTCACGCCTATCTGCTGCATGGTCCGGCCGGGATCGGCAAACGCGCGTTGGCCGAACGGTTGATGGCCAGTTTGCTGTGCCAGCGCCCGACAGCCCAGGACGCCTGCGGTGAATGCAAATCCTGCCTGTTGCTGAAGGCCGGCAGCCATCCCGACAACTACATCCTGGAACCGGAAGAAGCCGACAAGGCAATCAAGGTCGATCAGGTGCGTGATCTGGTCAGCTTCGTGGTGCAGACCTCGCAGATGGGCGGCCGCAAAGTGGTGCTGATCGAGCCGGTCGAGTCGATGAATATCAACGCGGCCAACGCTCTGCTCAAAAGCCTTGAAGAGCCGTCCGGCGATACGGTTTTGTTGCTGGTCAGCCATCAGACCAGCCGTTTGTTGCCGACCATCAAGAGTCGTTGCGTGCAGCAAGCCTGCCCGCTGCCGAGCGAGGCCATGAGTCTGGCGTGGCTGGCGAAGGCGCTGCCGGACTGTTCCGAAGAAGAGCGCATCGAGTTGTTGACCCTCGCCGCCGGTTCGCCGCTGGCCGCTGTCAACTTGCAGGCCCAGGGTGTGCGCGAGCAGCGAGCGCTGGTGGTCGACGGTGTGAAGAAGTTGCTCAAGCAACAGCAATCGCCGACGCAACTGGCCGAAGGCTGGAACGCGATCCCGCTGTTGTTGCTGTTTGACTGGTTCTGCGATTGGTCGAGCCTGATCCTTCGTTATCAGCTGACGCAGGACGAAGAAGGGCTCGGACTGGCCGATATGCGCAAGGTGATTCAATACCTGGCGCAGAAATCCGCTCAGGACAAAGTGCTGAACATTCAGGACTGGATCCTCGCCCAACGCCAGAAAGTCATGAGCAAGGCCAACCTCAATCGGGTGCTGTTGCTGGAAGCGTTGCTGGTGCAATGGGCGTCATTGCCTACCCAGAAGTGACCGACTGGGCCTATCCTCTGAACATCAGCAGTGGAGGTCAGCATGAATGAAGCCGTCAATCCTGGGCCGCGCAACGGTATTTTGTCCCTGACCATCAAGGACAAGTCCGTGCTATACGCAGCCTATATGCCATTCATCAAGAACGGTGGCCTGTTTATCCCGACCAACAAAAGCTACAAGTTGGGCGATGAGGTATTCATGCTGCTGAACCTGATGGACGAGCCGGAGAAGATTCCGGTGGCCGGCAAGGTCGCCTGGATCACGCCCAAAGGCGCTCAAGGCAACCGCGCCGCTGGCGTCGGCGTGCAGTTCAATGACGGCGACGATACCGCCCGCAGTCGAATCGAAACCCATCTGGCCGGAGCCCTGAAGTCCGACCGTCCCACCCATACGATGTAAGTTGCAGCCCTTTTATGCTCGTAGATTCCCATTGTCACCTTGATCGCCTCGACCTCGCCGCCCACGCCGGCTCTCTGGATGCCGCACTCGATGCGGCCCGGCAGCGCGGGGTAGGGCACTTTCTGTGTATCGGCGTCAGCGTCGACAACGCCGCCGACGTCAAAGCCCTGGCCGAGCGTTACGACGATGTCGACTGTTCCGTCGGCGTGCATCCGCTGGACGTTCAGCCGGGCGCTGCCCCAGCGCTGGACTGGCTGTTGCAGGAGCTCAACCATCCGCGTGTGGTTGCGATCGGTGAAACCGGCCTGGATTATCACTACGAACCTGAAGCGGCTGAGCTGCAGCAGGAATCGTTTCGCCTGCACCTGCAAGCCGCGCAGCAAACCGGCAAGCCAGTGATCATTCACACCCGTGGCGCCCGGGCCGACACCTTGAACCTGTTGCGTGAAGCCGCGCTGCCCCAGGCTGGCGTCCTGCACTGCTTCACTGAAGATTGGGACATGGCCAAAGCGGCACTGGACATGGGTTATTACATCTCCTTGTCCGGCATCGTCACTTTCCGCAATGCCGATGCGCTGCGTGACGTGGCCAGCAGGGTGCCCGCTGATCGCTTGCTGGTGGAAACCGACTCGCCGTACCTGGCGCCGATCCCCTATCGCGGCAAGCCGAACCTGCCGCAGTATGTGCGGGAAGTGGCAGAGTTTCTGGCGATGTTGCGCGGTGAGTCCTACGAGCGATTTGCCGGGCAGACGACGGAAAACTTCAAGCGGCTGTTCCCGCTGGCGCATGTGAAAGGCTAAATCGCAGGCAAAAAAAACCCGGGTTCTGGGGGGTGAATCCGGGTTAAGACCATTAGGAGTAAAACAATGGTACGCGGTCCGTTGGTACCAATATCGACGCGGCACTTGGGGGAGATGCCCCGCCGACAGTTGAAGTATTGATCAGTATTGCGCCGAGTCCAGTTTACCGGTCGAGGTTTTTAAACAATTTTGGAATACGTGCGCTTCGGAAGCGTTCTCATTAAATGGCGGCGCTGCCAGAATTCATCAAGAAACACAGATATGGATGGATGATCCGTGCATTTTGCCGCAAGTTAGGCATAATACGCGGCTTCGAATTTTGACCCCGACAGACCTTTTCTTATGCATAAAGAACCTCGTAAGGTCCGTGAATTTCGTCGCCGTGAGCAAGAAATTCTCGATACCGCGCTCAAGCTGTTCCTCGACCAAGGTGAAGACAGTGTCACCGTCGAGATGATTGCTGATGCCGTCGGTATCGGCAAAGGCACGATTTACAAGCACTTCAAATCGAAAGCGGAGATCTATCTGCGCCTGATGCTCGATTACGAGCGCGATTTGAACGAGCTGTTGCATTCGGCAGACGTCGACAAGGACAAGGAAGCCCTGTCCCGGGCCTACTTCGAATTCCGCATGCGCGATCCGCAACGCTACCGCTTGTTCGATCGCCTCGAAGAAAAGGTGGTCAAGGGCAACCAGGTGCCGGAGATGATCGAGGAGCTGCACAAGATCCGCGCCTCGAACTTTGAACGCCTGACCCTGCTCATCAAGGGTCGCATCAGCGAAGGCAAGCTCGAAGACGTGCCCCCTTACTTCCATTACTGCGCGTCCTGGGCGCTGGTGCACGGGGCCGTGGCGCTGTATCACTCGCCGTTCTGGAGCAATGTGCTGGAAGATCAGGAAGGCTTCTTCCAGTTCCTGATGGACATCGGCGTACGCATGGGCAACAAGCGCAAGCGCGATACCGACACCCCGAGCAGCTGAGCCATTCAGTAGCCTTATTGCGCCATTATTTCGCTACATGGCGCAGTATCTCAGGAATATACTCAGGCATGGGACTTGCTAAAACTTGATTTGTAAGTCAAGTTTTACGCCGTCCGATTTCCTTGTGCCGGAGTGACCATGATCGTTGACCGTCAAGGCAGGCGTTTCCGCAATCTGCGAATCAGCCTGACCTCAGCCTGCAATTATGCGTGTACCTACTGCGTGCCCAACGGCAAGCGGTTGGTCGCTGCGCAGGATGAATTGTCGGCCGAAGCCATGGCACGCGGCGTTGCCTACCTGATCGAAGCGGCGGGGATCGAGCGACTGCGCATCACCGGCGGTGAGCCGCTGGTCAGCCCCAAACTCGAAGCCTTCATGACCGCCATCGGGCAGATGGGCCTGCAAGACATCAGCCTGACCACCAATGGTCAACTGCTGGCAAAAAAACTGCCCCTGCTGGTCGACGCCGGCATCCGGCGCATCAACGTTTCCCTCGATACCCTGGACGCCGGTGCATTCCGCAGCATTGCCCGTGGCGGTGATCTGGCGACGGTACTCGACGGCATGGACCAGGCCAGCGCCGCCGGTATGAAGATCAAGGTCAACATGGTGCCGTTGCGCGGGCAGAACCTCGATCAGGTGATGCCGCTGCTCGATTACTGCCTGGAGCGTGGCTATGAACTGCGCTTCATCGAGCTGATGCGCATGGGGCACCTGGCCAGTGACAACAACGCTTTTCTGCAACAGTTCGTCAGCCTTCAGCAGTTGCTGAGCCTGATCGGCGATCGCTATGAATATCTCCAGGCCGATGCTCCCGTCGACGCGACCGCGGTTCGCTATGAGATTCCGGGTCAGGGCTACTTCGGTGTGATCGCTAACGAAAGCGTTCCGTTCTGCCGCACCTGCTCGCGACTGCGCTTGTCGTCGACGGGCTGGCTGCATGGCTGTCTGTCGTCGAGCAACCGGCACTATGTCGGTGACTTGCTGGACAAGCCGCGCCATCAGGCGTTGCCGGCCTTGCAGAGACTGTTGGTGAAGGCCTTGGGTGACAAGCAGGAAGTGGCGTTTTCCGGTGGTGCGACTGTCATGAAGATTATCGGCGGCTGATAAACCCCTGTGGCGAGGGAGCTTGCTCCCGCTGGGTCGCGAAGCGGCCCCAAAACTATCAAAAACAACGCGCTCGTCCGGGTTCACGACGGCTGCGCCGCCGAGCGGGAGCAAGCTCCCTCGCCACAAATCAGTATTATCAACCTCGAAGTATTCATCACCCCAAGGACTGGCGCGGAAGCTGCATCCCATGGCCATTCGCCGGTTTTCCGTCACCGGCCTCTGGAGGGTAGGATGCGTAGCCTGGTTTTGCTGCTGGCCGTTTTGGCGCTTGGTGGCTGCATGAATGTCAGCGATCTGGCTGAAGGGACTCGCTACCACATGAGCGACGCGGGTCTGCTCGACCACAGCGATAGCCGCCGGGTGAACAATCTGCGCATTCAACCGGATTCGTTCGTCTATATCGCCCAGGGCGCCTTTGCACCGCCGGGCAGCGCGGTTTATCCGCGACCTAACGTGATCGCCGAAGTCGCGTTCGACGGCTTTATCGAATACTTCCCGATGGTCCGCCGTGCGCGTGCGCCGGAAGGCCTCGACCAGGCCATGGGCGAAGCCCGTGCGGCCGGTGCGCATTACCTGCTCTATACCCGTTTCGCCAAGTCTGACGACCGCATCGGCAACTCGGACGAATGGCTCGACCAGGAAGCCGTGGATCGCCTCGGTATCGACACCGGCGTGATTCAGATCATGTTGATCGAGACCAGCACCCAGTATTTGATCGATACTGCACGTATCAAGAGTCGTGGCGGTTTACTGACGTTCCACGACAAAAAGCCAGAAGACCTGATGGGCCCGCCGCTGGAGCAATACGCGCGTAGCCTGCTGGGGCTCAGCGACCAGTAATCCCAAGGAGAACGCCATGAGTGGCCCGCAAAAAGCCAACGACCTGTTGGGGCAGATCCCCAAGACCAAAGGCTTGCCACCGGTCCATTTGTGGAACCCCGACTTCTGCGGCGACATCGACATGCGTATCGCACGCGACGGCACCTGGTATTACCTGGGCACGCCGATCGGGCGCAAGCCGATGGTCAAATTGTTCTCCACCATCATTCGCCGCGACGGCGATGATTATTTCCTCATCACACCTGTCGAGAAAGTCGGCATCAAGGTCGATGATGCGCCGTTCGTGGCGATTGCCGTCGAGGTGGAAGGCGAGGGTGACGCCCAGGTCTTGCGCTTCACCACCAACGTCGATGAAACCGCCGAGGCGGGTGCCGAACATGCGATCCGCGTGGTGATTGATCCGGTGACACAAGAGCCTGCGCCTTACGTGCATGTGCGCACCAATCTCGAAGCGTTGATTCACCGCAATGTGTTTTACCAATTGGTGGAGCTGGCGGTCACCCGCGAGATCGATGGGCAGCGCTGGCTTGGCGTGTGGAGCGGCGGCAAGTTCTTCCCCATCGGTCTCGAGCCATAACACATAACCCTGTGGGAGCGGGCTTGCCCGCGATGGCGGCGTAACAGGCAGCATTGATGTTGAATGTTACGGCCCTATCGCGGGCAAGCCCGCTCCCACAAGGTTTCTGTTCTGATCCTGAAAATCAAATTGACACCCAATCATATGATGATTAGCGTGGGCAACCATCGCGAACGGCTTTGTGCCGTCCCTGTCTCGAGGTGCCCATGTCCAGCAGTTTTCACGCATCGACGGTCGATTGGCTGGGTTGCTGGATTGCCGCGGGCCAGGTGAAACCGGGGGAAACCCTCAAGGTTGAAGCCGATCTGGGCGAGCAACTCGGCGTCAGTCGCACGGTCATCCGCGAAGCCATCAAAACCCTGGTCGCCAAAGGCATGCTCGAAGTCGGGCCCAAGGTTGGCACGCGGGTGTTGCCGGTGCGGCGCTGGAACCTCTTCGATCCGCAAGTCGTCGGCTGGCTTTCACGCAGTGGCTTGCCGGAAAATTTCGTCGACGACCTGCTCGACCTGCGTCGCACCATCGAACCGATGGCCGTGCGCTGGGCCTGCGAGCGAGCGACCGTCGAACAGGTGCAAGCAGTGCTTCAGGCTTACAACGCACTGGAGCGAGCGGTAGACAGCGGCGTCGATTACAACCGCGCCGACCAGTTCTTTCACGAGTGCATTCTGGCGGCCAGCCACAATCAATTCATCGAACAAATGGTCCCGGCCCTTGGCGCGTTGCTGGCGGTGTCTTTCGAAGTCTCCGCTGCCGACCCTGACGAGCTGCGCCGCACATTACCGATTCACAAAGACATGGCTGAGGCCATCGCCGCTCGCGATGCCGCGCGCGGTGTATGGGCCTGCATGACCCTGATCGACAACGCGGACCTGGCCATCAAACGCTTCTACCCAAAAGTCATGGCCGACAAAAAAGCCGGCTAAACAAAAAGAACCCTTGTGGGAGCGAGCCTGCTCGCGATGGCTGAGTTGCATCCAAATAGATGTCGCCGGACCCACCGCTATCGCGAGCAGGCTCGCTCCCACATAAAGCAAAAAAGCAGGAGGTTTCATGGAGTGGACCGCAGTTACCCAGCACCGTGCACACCTCGGCGAAGGCCCGTTCTGGGATGCGCCGACCCAGGCGCTGTACTGGGTGGATATCGCCGGCAAACAGGCACTGCGCCTGATCGGCGCCAACGTGCAGATCTGGCAGATGCCCGAGCACGTGTCTGCCTTCATTCCCTGCGAAAGCGGCGATGCGCTGGTGACATTGAGCAGCGGCGTGTACCGGCTCGATCTCGATTCACCGGGCCTTGAGCCGCGACTGACGTTGCTCTGCGTCGCCGACCCGCAACCCGGCAATCGCGCCAACGAAGCCCGTTGCGATGTGCAGGGCCGGCTCTGGCTCGGCACCATGCAGAACAACATCGGTGAAAACGGCGAAGACCTGCCCATCGTGCGGCGTTCCGGCGGCTTGTTTCGTATCGACCGTGATGCCCGGGTCACGCCGCTGCTTCGCGGATTGGGCATTCCCAACACGTTGCTGTGGAGTGACGACGCCACCACGCTTTATTTCGCCGACAGCCTGGATGGCACGCTCTACCAGCATTTCATCCGCACCGACGGCGGCCTCGATCCCGCGCTAGTCTGGTTCGGCCCCCATGAACGTGGCGGCCCTGATGGCTCAGCAATGGATGCCGAGGGGTATTTCTGGAACGCACGCTGGGACGGTAGTTGCCTGCTCAGGTTGACGCCGGACGGTCATTTCGATCGCGTGATCGAACTGCCGGTCAGCCGTCCCACCAGTTGCGTGTTCGGCGGCGCAGACCTGAAAACCCTCTACATCACCAGCGCCGCGAGCCCGCTCAACCATCCGCTGGACGGGGCGGTGTTGTCCCTTCGGGTCGATGTGCCCGGAAAACCCTGTACGAGGTTTGCCGGATAAATCCCAAAATATGGGATGTAAAATTATATATTGAGATTATTTGGCGGTCGGGTTTATAGTCGGCCCCATCAGTTACACGCACTCACACTTAAAAAAACAAAACAGGTGAAGTGATGCAGCGATTTTCCAAAAAGCTTTTTGGCCGGACATCGACAGATGCCCGGTTTTTGTCGTGCCCGCGAAAGGGAGTTTTGAGTCATGGGTGAGCCTCTTTCCCTGCCACCGGTGCCCGAGCCACCGAAGGGTGAACGCCTTAAAAACAAGGTCGTGTTGCTGACCGGCGCCGCTCAGGGCATCGGCGAGGCGATTGTTGCGACCTTCGCCTCCCAGCAGGCCAGGCTGATCATCAGCGATATCCAGGGCGAGAAAGTCGAAAAAGTCGCGGCGCATTGGCGAGACAAGGGTTTTGATGTTCAGGCGATAAAGGCTGACGTGTCCAGCCAGCAAGACCTGCACGCCATGGCCAGACTGGCAGTCGAGTTGCACGGCCGCATCGACGTGCTGGTCAACTGCGCCGGGGTCAATGTATTCCGCGATCCGCTGGAAATGACCGAAGAAGACTGGCGTCGCTGCTTCGCCATTGACCTCGACGGCGCCTGGTTCGGCTGTAAAGCGGTGCTGCCGCAAATGATCGAGCAGGGCGTCGGCAGCATCATCAACATCGCCTCGACCCATTCCACTCACATCATTCCGGGCTGCTTCCCGTACCCGGTGGCCAAGCACGGTCTGCTGGGCCTGACCCGCGCGCTGGGCATCGAATATGCGCCGAAGGGCATTCGCGTCAACGCCATCGCACCGGGCTACATCGAAACCCAACTGAACGTCGATTACTGGAACGGTTTTGCCGACCCGCACGCTGAACGCCAGCGGGCTTTCGATCTGCATCCACCGCGGCGCATCGGCCAGCCGATTGAAGTGGCGATGACCGCCGTTTTCCTCGCCAGCGACGAAGCGCCATTCATCAACGCATCGTGCATCACCATCGATGGTGGTCGCTCGGTGATGTATCACGACTGAATAACCGGCTTTCAGGCGCGGAACTCCGTCTGAAATCCAATCATCATACGATATGACTATTTGCTGCACCGGCTTTCAAAATAACGCTCAAAAAAAATAACAAGGAGTCAGCTTATGAATCGTCGTCGTGGGATCCGTTCCCTGTGCTGTGCCGCTTTGGCGGTCACCGCGGTCAGCCTGAGCAGTACGCTGCTGGCGGCCGAGGAAGTGAAGATCGGTTTTCTGGTCAAGCAGGCGGAAGAGCCCTGGTTCCAGACAGAATGGGCCTTCGCCGAAAAGGCCGGCAAAGAGAAAGGTTTCAAAGTCATCAAGATCGCCGTACCGGACGGCGAGAAGACCCTTTCCGCCATCGACAGCCTGGCCGCCAACGGCGCCAAGGGCTTCGTGATCTGCCCGCCGGACGTGTCCCTCGGCCCGGCGATCATGGCCAAAGCCAAGCTCAACGGTTTGAAAGTGATTGCCGTGGATGACCGCTTTGTCGATGCCGGCGGCAAGTTCATGGAAGACGTTCCGTACCTGGGCATGGCTGCGTTTGAAGTCGGCCAGAAGCAGGGCGCGGCGATGGCCACGGAAGCGAAAAAACGCGGCTGGGAGTGGAAAGACACCTACGCGGTCATCAACACCTACAACGAACTCGACACCGGCAAGAAGCGCACCGACGGTTCGGTCAAAGCGCTGGAAGACGCCGGCATGCCGAAAGACCACATCCTGTTCTCGGCGCTGAAAACCCTCGACGTGCCGGGCAGCATGGACGCCACCAACTCGGCGCTGGTGAAACTGCCGAGCGCGGCGAAAAACCTGATCATCGGCGGCATGAACGACAACACCGTGCTGGGCGGCGTTCGCGCCACCGAGAGCGCCGGTTTTGCCGCGACCAACGTGATCGGCATCGGCATCAACGGCACCGATGCCATTGGCGAACTGAAGAAACCCAACAGCGGCTTCTTCGGTTCGATGCTGCCGAGCCCGCACATCGAGGGCTACAACACCGCCAGCATGATGTACGAGTGGGTCACCACCGGCAAAGAACCGGCGAAATACACCGCTATGGACGACGTGACCCTGATCACGCGCGACAACTTCAAGCAGGAACTGGAAAAGATCGGCCTCTGGAACTGAGGCGCGGTTGATTTCATCGGCGGCCCTGGCGACGGGGCCGCCTGATCTGTTGATGAGGTGGCTTATGCACGCGCAAGTACAGACACAATACGACAGCGCCGGCGGCAGCCTGCGCTTCAACGGGATCGGCAAGACCTTTCCCGGGGTGAAGGCGCTGGACGGCATCAGCTTCGTCGCCCATCCGGGCCAGGTGCACGCCTTGATGGGCGAGAACGGGGCCGGCAAATCGACGCTGCTGAAAATCCTCGGTGGCGCTTACACACCGAGCAGTGGCGACCTGCAGATCGGCGAGCGAACGATGGTCTTCAAATCCACCGCCGACAGCATCGGCAACAAGGTGGCGGTGATCCATCAGGAGCTGCACCTGATCCCGGAAATGACCGTGGCGGAAAACCTGTTCCTCGGTCATCTGCCCGCCAGTTTCGGCCTGATCAATCGCGGCGCACTGCGTCAGCAAGCGTTGGCCTGCCTCAAAGGCCTGGCCGATGAAATCGATCCGCAGGAGAAAGTCGGGCGCCTGTCCCTGGGGCAACGGCAACTGGTGGAAATCGCCAAGGCGTTGTCCCGTGGCGCGCATGTGATCGCCTTCGACGAACCGACCAGCAGCCTCTCGGCGCGGGAGATCGATCGCTTGATGACGATCATCGGACGCCTGCGCGACGAGGGCAAAGTGGTGCTCTACGTCTCCCATCGCATGGAAGAAGTGTTCCGCATCTGCAACGCGGTGACGGTGTTCAAGGACGGCCGTTTCGTGCGCACCTTCGAGGACATGAGCGAGCTGACCCACGATCAGTTGGTCACGTGCATGGTCGGGCGCGACATTCAGGATATTTACGATTACCGTCCGCGCAAGCGTGGCGCGGTAGCATTGAGGGTCGACGGTCTGCTCGGGCCGGGCTTGCGTGAGCCGGTGAGCTTCGATGCGCACAAAGGCGAGATTCTGGGGTTGTTCGGCTTGGTCGGTGCCGGTCGTACCGAGTTGTTCCGCATGCTCAGCGGCCTTGAGCGCAACACCGCCGGGCGCCTGGAATTGCGCGGGCATGAACTGAAACTGCGCTCCCCCCGGGATGCGATTGCGGCGGGGATTCTGCTGTGCCCCGAAGACCGCAAGAAGGAGGGCATCATGCCGCTCTCCAGCGTCGCCGAGAACATCAACATCAGCGCACGCGGCGCCCATTCCACCTTCGGTTGCCTGTTGCGTGGCCTGTGGGAGAAGGGCAACGCCGACAAGCAGATCAAGGCACTGAAAGTGAAGACGCCCAACGCGGCGCAGAAAATCATGTACCTGTCCGGCGGCAATCAGCAGAAGGCCATTCTTGGTCGCTGGCTGTCGATGCCGATGAAAGTCCTGCTGCTCGACGAACCGACTCGCGGCATCGACATCGGTGCGAAAGCCGAGATCTACCAGATCATCCATAACCTCGCTGAAAGCGGTATCGCGGTGATCGTGGTGTCCAGCGACCTGATGGAAGTCATGGGTATTTCCGACCGCATCCTGGTGCTCTGCGAAGGGGCGATGCGCGGCGAACTGTCCCGTGACGAGGCCAACGAATCCAACCTGCTGCAACTGGCTTTGCCGCGCCAACGCGCTGACGGCGTGGCGAACTGAGAGGTGACAATGATGACAACCCAAAACAACGCTCTGCCCACCCAGCGCAAACCGCTCGACCTGCGGCGCTTTCTCGATGACTGGGTGATGCTGCTGGCCGCCGTCGGGATCTTCGTGCTCTGCACCTTGCTGATCGACAACTTCCTTTCGCCGCTGAACATGCGCGGCCTGGGCCTGGCTATTTCGACCACCGGGATAGCGGCGTGCACCATGTTGTATTGCCTGGCGTCGGGGCATTTCGACTTGTCGGTGGGCTCGGTGATTGCCTGCGCCGGCGTGGTCGCGGCGGTGGTGATGCGCGACACCGACAGTGTGTTCCTGGGTGTCGCTGCGGCGCTGTTCATGGGGCTGATCGTCGGGCTGATCAACGGGATCGTGATTGCCAAGCTGCGGGTCAATGCGTTGATCACCACGCTGGCGACCATGCAGATCGTTCGCGGTCTGGCTTACATCTTTGCCAATGGCAAAGCGGTGGGCGTGTCGCAGGAGTCGTTCTTCGTCTTCGGTAACGGCCAGTTGTTTGGTGTGCCGGTGCCGATTCTGATCACCATCGTCTGCTTCCTGTTTTTCGGCTGGCTGCTGAATTACACCACCTACGGGCGCAACACCATGGCCATCGGTGGCAACCAGGAAGCGGCGCTGCTGGCCGGGGTCAACGTTGACCGGACCAAGATCATCATCTTCGCCGTGCACGGTGTGATCGGGGCGTTGGCCGGGGTGATCCTGGCTTCGCGGATGACCTCGGGGCAGCCGATGATCGGCCAGGGTTTTGAACTGACGGTGATCTCGGCTTGCGTGCTCGGCGGGGTGTCGCTGAGTGGCGGGATCGGCATGATCCGGCATGTGATTGCCGGGGTGTTGATTCTGGCGATCATCGAGAATGCGATGAACCTGAAGAACATCGATACGTTTTATCAGTATGTGATTCGCGGTTCGATCCTGTTGCTGGCAGTGGTCATCGACCGCCTCAAACAGCGCTGACCGCGTTTTTGTGGCGAGGGAGCTTGCTCCCGCTCGAGTGCGCAGCACTCGCAAAATTCTTGATCGAAACAGAAATTTTGGGGCCGCTACGCAGCCCGGCGGGAGCAAGCTCCCTCGCCACAGTTATGCAATCCTTTCGTCACTTCCACTAAATATTTCTTGCCTGTTACAACCCGTTTCGGTTATCACTTTGTACATGATTAGACAGGTACGATTTGACAAGAAACAACGGGTGGTCGACGAACTCATCCGGCGCATCGAAAGCGGACTCATGGAGGACGGCTTTCTGCTGCCGGGCGAGCATCAGTTGGCTCAAGAATTCAAAGTCAGCCGCGGTACGCTGCGTGAAGCCCTGGCCGAATTGAAACGGCGCAACTACATCGCCACGCAGAGCGGTGTCGGTTCCATCGTCACGTTCGACGGTGTGGTGCTCGATCAGCGCAGCGGCTGGGCGCAGGCCCTGGCCGACAGTGGGGCGCTGATCAATACCGAAGTGCTGCGGCTGGAGGCGGTGACCCGTCCTGACCTGCTGTCGCGTTTCGGCACCGACCAGTTCATCACCCTCGACCGGCGTCGCCGTTCCACTGACGGCAAGCTGGTTTCCCTCGAACGCTCATTGATGCCCGCCACCGGAGGCCTGGAAAGCCTGCCGCGCGTGGGCCTGATCGATAATTCCCTGACCATTACCCTGGCCGCCTACGGCTACATCGGCGAGCGTGGCGATCAATGGATCGGCGCCGAACCCTTGAGCGCCAAAGACGCCGAGCTGCTCGGCCGTCCGGTAGGCACGGTGTTCCTCAAAGCCTTGCGCACCACTTACGACCGGCAAAACCGCTTCATGGAGCAAGTCGAAAGCCTGCTCGATCCCGTGCACTTTCGCCTGCACCTGCAATTTGGAAACCCGCAATGACCGCGCTCAATCGTGCACTGGGCGCATTTTACGGACTGGCCCTGGGCGATGCGCTGGGCATGCCGACCCAATCCCTGAGCCGCGCTGAAATCAAGGCGCGTTTCGGTGAAATCATCGACCTGCAAGACGCTGGCCCGGATCAACCTATCGCGGCCAACATGCCCAAAGGCTCGATCACCGACGACACCGAACAGGCGATTCTGGTCGGTCAGTTGTTGATCGACGGCGAAGGCAAGATCGAACCTTCGGTACTGGCCCAGCGACTGATCGAATGGGAAGCCGCAATGCAGGCCAAGGACTCGCAGGATTTGCTCGGCCCGTCGACCAAACGTGCGATCGAGATGATTCTCGCCGGCCAGTCGCCGGAAGAAGCGGGGCGTTATGGCACCACCAACGGCGCGGCGATGCGTATCACGCCGGTCGGGATTTCGGCGGATGTCAGCGATCCCGAGCGTTTCATCGACGCCGTGGTCCAGGCCTGCCAGGTCACTCACAACACCACGCTGGGCATTTCCAGCGCCGCGGCGGTGGCGGCGGTAGTGTCGGCCGGCATCAACGGCATGGACCTGGGCGAAGCGTTGAACCTTGGCCAGCAGATCGCTCTGCAAGCGGAAAGCCACGGCCACTGGGTCGCGGGCGGACGCATTGCCTCGCGCATCAGTTGGGCGCGGACGATCAGCGTCGACAGTGACAAGGCGTTGCTGGCGGACTTGATGTACGACGTGATCGGCACTTCGGTGGCGTCACAGGAGTCGGTGGTGGTTTCGTTTGCCCTGGCGCAACAGGTGGCCATCGGTGAAATGAATGCCTTCGAAGCGGTTTGCATGGCCGCAGGTTTAGGCGGTGACACTGACACCATCGCGGCGATTCTGGGGGCCATGCTTGGGGCCTGTCTGGGGCTTGAGAGTTGGCCTGTTGCGATGATCGAGCAGGTCAAAGCCGTTAACTCGTTGGAGCTGGAGCCTTTGGTAAAAGGGCTTTTAGCTTTGCGTTGAATGGGCTGACGCCATCGCGGGCAAGTCGGATCGCCGCACCGCCGCTCCCACAGGTTTTGTGAACGCCTCAGATCACTGTGGGAGCGGCGGTGCGGCGATCCGACTTGCCCGCGATAGGCGCACCACTTATTTGAATTTTTCACCCGCAATGGATCGCACTGACTTGGCCAGGACAGCCGGGCTGTTGTTTTCGTCTTCCGTCATTGCCCATAACCACAACAAAGGCAACAGGAGCATTTCACATGAGTTCATCGAACGCCGGGCAAAGCGCCGGGCAATTGGAAACCCGTGGCATCGAGCCGGTGCCGGAAGCGGAGTGCAACGGTCATCCGCTGCAACTGTTCTGGGTCTGGTTCGCCGCCAACATTTCCATCCTCGGCCTGCCGCTGGGCGCCACGCTGGTGGCGTTTCGCGGCTTGGCGATCTGGCAGGCGATCATTGTCGCGATCCTCGGCGCTGCCGGTTCCTTCGCGGTGGTCGGGATCATTTCCATCGCCGGTCGCCGTGGTCGCGCACCGAGCCTGACGCTGTCGCGGGCGATCTTCGGGGTGCGCGGCAATATCGGCCCGACACTGGTCTCGCTGATGTCGCGCCTGGGTTGGGAAACCGTCAACACCACCACAGCCGCTTTCGTGTTGTTGTCACTGTGCTCGATCCTGTTCGGCTCACCGGTGGAAGCCAAAAGTGCGCCCGTATTGACCCTGATCTTCATCGCGATTTTCGTGCTGCTGACCTTGTCGGTGTCCGGTCTCGGTCATGCGACGTTGCTGGTGATTCAGAAGTGGGCGACCTACGTGTTCGGTGCGCTGAACATTCTGGTCGGCGGTTTCCTCTGCGCCACCATCGACTGGAGCGCCGTGTTCAACGCCGCGCCTGCACCGCTTAGCGCAATGATCATCGGCGTCGGCACCATGGCCGCCGGCACCGGGATCGGTTGGGCGAATGCCGGTGCCGACATGTCGCGTTATCAGCATCGCAGCGTCAAGGCTGTGCGTCTGGTGGCCTCGGCCGCATTCGGCGCGGGTATTCCGCTGGTGTTGCTGATCACCCTCGGCGGCCTGCTGTCGGTGGGCAACAACGACCTGGCCTCGGCCACCGACCCGATCATCGCGATCCGCGACATGCTGCCGACCTGGATGGCCGTGCCATACCTGATCACCGCATTCGGCGGCTTGCTGCTGTCGAACAACCTGTCGGTGTACTCCGCCGGTTTGACCACATTGACCCTGGGCCTCAAGGTCAAGCGCGTCTACGCCGTGGTGGTCGACATCGTGGCGATCTTCGCCGGTTCGATTTACTTCATGCTGATCGCCGACAGTTTCTACGGCCCGTTCATTACCTTCATTTCCTTGCTGGCAGTGCCAATCACGGCGTGGGTCGGGATCTTTGTCGTTGATCTGATTCACCGTCATTACTACAGCCCCAAAGACCTGTTGGACGTCAGTCCGAGCAGCGCCTACTGGTATCGCGGCGGCGTCGAGTGGCGCGCCTTCGGTGCGTGGGCAGTGGCGATCGTGCTGGGTTTCAGCTTCACCACCATCGGCACCACCGAACAAACCGTCTGGTTCCGCGGATTCCTCTCGGATTCGTGGCTGGGTCACAACGGCCTCGGCTGGATCGTGACGTTCCTGGTCGCTGGCGGGATTTACTTCGTACTCGGTGGCGCCAAGGATCGCCGCGCCGCGTCGCTCGAGAATGCTCATGCCTAAGTTGCTGCACACCGGCCAAGTCATCATCGACCTGGTCATGGCCGTGGATAAACTGCCGCAGGCGGGCGGTGACGTGCTGGCGCAGTCCGCCAGTTTCGAAGCCGGCGGCGGCTTCAATGTGATGGCCGCGGCCCAGCGTAACGGCTTGCCGGTGGTTTACCTCGGCCGTCATGGCACGGGCCGTTTCGGTGATCTGGCGCGTGAGGCGATGAAGGCTGAAGGCATTCGCATCGGCATTGCTTACAGCGCCGAACGCGATACCGGATTGTGCGTGGCGATCACGGACGCTTCGGCTGAACGTAGTTTCGTTTCCTACATTGGTGCCGAAGGCGAAGTGACTGCCGAGGACTTGGCGAGCGTGCCGGCCGAGACGGGCGATTATGTCTACGTCAGCGGCTACAGCCTGCTGCATGTCGGCAAGGCTCAAGCGTTGGTGGATTGGGTGTTGGCGTTGCCGAGTACGGTCAACGTGGTGTTCGACCCGGGCCCGCTGGTGGAATCACCCGATGCGCCGTTGATGCAGGCGTTGTTGCCACGCATTGACCTGTGGACCAGCAACAGCGAAGAAGCGCTGCGGTTTACCGGGGCGTCGGACATTGCCGAGGCGCTGGATCGATTGGCCGCGCATCTGCCGTCGAAGGTGTTGATGGTGGTTCGCGATGGGCCGCAAGGGTGCTGGATTCATCAGCGAGGCGAGCGTCAGCATGTGCCGGGCTTCGAGGTTGAGGCAGTGGACAGCAATGGCGCGGGGGATGCGCACGCCGGGGTGTTTGTGGCCGGGTTGGCGCAAGGGTTGTCGGCGGGTGAGGCGGCGCGGCGGGCGAATGCGGCGGCGGCACTCGCAGTGACTCGGTGGGGGCCGGCAACTTCGCCTGGGACTGCCGAGGTTGATGCTTTAATCAGTGAGACATTCGGCGGCTGATCTGGCCCTATCGCTGGCAGGCCAGCTCCCACAGTGATCAAGGTGTTCGCAGTTATTGTGTACACCCCGAATCCTGTGGGAGCTGGCCTGCCAGCGATAGGGCCCGCAAATTCAACACATTTTTTGGCCCTTACCCAGCCTTGCGCAACGCCTCGATCAACTCCCGCTTGCGCATACTGGACCGCCCGGGAATCTTCTTCGCCGTGGCTTCCTTTCTCAAACTGTCCACGGTCTGGATATCCCGCGACGGTCGCAGCCGCGCACGACTGCGACCTGATTCGTTTTGCTTAAACCTCCAGCTTGCGCGCGGCCTCAACCCCGGCCGCGCTGAGCTTGATCGGCAAATTCAACGAGTGCTCACCGGCCTCGTTGCAGGTCACATGCCCATGCTGAATCAACCCGCGATCCTGCAACGTGGCGAGGGCGCTGGCCACGACTTTCTCCCCCCGGTAGTTGTCCAGGACCTCCTTGCCCAGCCCACTCGGGTGGGCGTGCAGCAGACGGGTCAGGACTTCTTTCTCAAGGTTTTTATCGACGTTCATGGTTACCTCTTCATGGATGTGGACAGGTACAGCTCGCGTGGGCGATTTATTGGCTGGCGCCGCCTTCGGAGCCCGAGCCACCGGTGGTGGTTTTCGAGCCGATGCCGGGGCCGGCGTTATCGGGTGTCTGGGTGTCGGGCATGTTCATGCCGCCTTGACGGCCCGCGTCGTTTCCCTGGATCCGCGGGTCGGTGCCCGTGGACGGAGGCAGGCTGCTGTCGACGCCGGTGCCATTGGTGTTGATACCGGGTGCGCTTTGGATCGCGGGGGATTTGGGTTTTTCGACCGGGTCGGTCGGGCCGGTACCGGAGGCGGTGTTCGCGGCGAAGGCAGCAGAGGACAGCAGGGTAGCGAGAACGAGGGCGGTCAGTCGGGACATGATCATGGTGTCGTCTCCATTTAATGAGAGTCCTTACCTGATGTTGGTCCGCCCCCGATTTGGTTTGGTGCCTGATGAACGACGAACGGTTCAGGCCTGTTGTAACGATTTATGGCTGACCACTCGGCGCCAGATCAGGCGACCCACGGTGATCAACCAGTTCAACAGCGCTACGGCGAGCACGGTGAGCAACAGTGTCGCCATCCCGTGTTCAACGATGATCTTCCCGGCCAGCAACGGAAAACCGAACACGCCGATGAAGTACGACAGGCTGAACAACAGCAACGATTGCGCGGTGGTGCCGCTCGGCGCTTCGTTCGCCGCCAGGCCGTTGATCACCGAATACGTCAGCCCGTAACCGACGCCCAGCATCATCGCGGCCAGCACGTAGCTGAAGCCGCTATCGACCACGAAACCGAACATCACGATCGAGCCCATCATCAGCCCCGACAACAGACAGGATGCGCGGAACGGATCGCGTTTGACCACGAACCCGGCAATCAACATCCGGCTGCTGATCGCCGCGCCCATGAAGCCGAAAAAGAACAGCGAGTAATCCAGCGAGCGAGAGGCTGCGTAGCTGGTTTGAAAGCTCGACAGACCACCGAACACGCAGCCGCCGAGGCCGACCATGATGATCGGAAACAGCGCTCTGGACGACAACACCTGAGCCGTTGTGCGCCAGGAAATGCTTGCGACGGTGGCGGTGGGCGAGGGCGCCTTTTTCAGCTGCGCATCCAGCCGCCAGAACAGCACAACGCCGATCAGGCTGGCGAGCGCCGCGAGGTAAAACGCCGCCGTCACCGGATAGCCGAGCGCACTGGCCGCGCGGCCCAGCAACGGGCCGCTGCCGATCCCGGTCATCATGCTGCCCGACAGCAGCGCAAAGTATTTGGCGCGCTGAGCGGGCGTCACCAGGCTCGCGACGATGATCGGCCCTAGGGTGTAGAAAACGCCCCAGCCCAACCCCAGTAGCAGGCCGAAAAACAGCAGCAGATTGCCGAACCCCGGCGTCAGTGCGAAGCCCAGGCTGGCGGCCACCAGCAGCACGCCGAACAGCGCAATCGAACGCGCCGTTCCCAGTAGATCAGACAAATGCCCGGAGACAATCACCGCTGCAAACGTGCTGAGCATCGCCGCCGATATCACGTTGCCGGCATCGTGTTCGTTGCCGCCACGGGAACCGATCAACAACGACAGCAAAAACGTCGAGCCGTAGGACAGCGACAGCAAATAGCTGGCAAGACAAAACAGGCCGAACAGCTTGCTGGAGACTTGAGGCGGTGCGATGGACATGACGCGGTTCCTTGACCCGATAAATGAGCTGTTCATCTATCTATCATGCAAGGCGCCCATGTTAGGTCCGAGGTTCTCGATTCCAGGGTTAGTGGTGGGCGGAGTAATGCTTGTTCTTGATTGCCCTGTAGCTTTAGTGGCGAGGGAGCTTGCTCCCGCTGGACTGCGAAGCAGTCCCTGTCACAGATCGACTCTGTCAGCCTGAAAGACCGCATCGCTTGTTTTGGGGTTGCTTCGCAACCCAGCGGGAGCAAGCTCCCTCGCTACAGACTGCGAGTCGACTTAGTATGGCGTTTTCCACTTTTGACGAAGGCACGTCCATGACGATCGAAATCCGCCCGGCGACCCCCAGCGATGCACCGCAAATCCTCGGGTTCATCACTGAACTGGCCGATTACGAACGTGCCCGCCACGAAGTCATCGCCAGCGTTGCCGACATCGAGCGCAGCCTGTTCAGCGAAGGCGCCACCGCCCACGGCCTGATCTGCCTGCGGGACGGCTTGCCGATCGGCTTTGCGGTGTTTTTCTTCAGTTATTCCACCTGGCTCGGCAGCAATTGCCTTTACCTCGAAGACCTCTACATCACCCCCGAACAGCGCGGCGGTGGCGCCGGTAAAACACTGCTGCGCCACCTGGCGAAAATCGCCTGCGCCAACGATTGCGGGCGCTTCGAGTGGAGCGTGCTGGACTGGAACAAGCCGGCCATCGAGTTTTACAAATCGTTGGGTGCGCAGCCGCAGGAAGAGTGGGTGCGGTATCGGATGGATGGAGCAATATTGCGGGAGTTTGCCGAGGGCAAATGATCGACGCTGGCGTCGTTTAAAGATCGCAGTCTTCCGCAGCCCTTGGGCGCTGCTGAAGCCTGCGATCTTTTTTTGTCTTTATCCCAATATATGGGAATGATATTTATATATTGAGATTTATCTGCATCCGGGTTTATAGTCCAGCTCACTCACTGCCAATAAACAAAACAGGTGAAGCGATGCTGGCGCAATTGATCGCGCTCGATTGGGGGACAACCTCATTACGTGCTTACAAACTCGCCGCGGATGGCCAGGTGCTTGAACAGCGTTCGCTGTCATCGGGAATCATGCAGCTGCCCCGGACACCGCGAATCATCAAAGGCCAGGCGTGCACCGATGGTTTTGAACTGGCCTTCGATGACGCCTGCGGCGACTGGCTCGACGCGCAACCCGACTTGCCAGTGATTGCCTGTGGCATGGTCGGCAGCGCTCAAGGTTGGCGCGAAGCGGCCTACCGCGACACGCCGGCGAACGTCGCCAATCTCGGAACTTCCCTACAAACCATTCGCAGTCTTCGCGGCGTCGATGTGCACATCGTGCCGGGCGTCATTCAGCGTTCGCAGCTGCCGAACGTGATGCGCGGCGAAGAAACCCAGGTCCTCGGCGTGCTGCAAAATCTGCCGGCCGGGGCGGACGGTGATCTGTTGATCGGCCTGCCGGGCAGTCATTCGAAATGGGTGGAAGTGGCCGACGGTTGCATCGTGCATTTCGATACCTTCATGACCGGCGAAGTCTTCGCCGTGCTCAGCGAACACAGCATTCTGGGGCGCACTCAGCAACGCGGCGCATCCTTTGATGGCGACGCGTTTGACCGTGGTGTGCAAGTGGCCCTGTCGGCGGAGGGCGAGATCGGTCCGTTGTCGACATTGTTCAGCGCCCGCAGCCTCGGGCTGACCGGCGAGCTGAGCGCCAGCGCGCAACCGGACTATTTGTCGGGCCTGTTGATCGGTCATGAGTTGTCGGCGCTGGCCACTGATCAGCGGCGTCGGCGCAACAGCGTTCATCTGCCGTCGATCATCCTCATCGGTAACTCACAACTGTGTGCCCGCTACAGCCGGGCCCTCGACGCCTGCGGTTTTGCTCGCGTGACGCTGGCCGAACACGCCACCGAACGCGGGTTGTGGCAGTTGGCGCTCGCTGCCGGACTCGTCACCCCACATCCATCCCGTTAAACCTGACTGGAGGTCTGACATGCTCAAGCAAGCCCTGGCGCAAAACGGCCTGATCGCGATCCTGCGTGGCCTGCGCCCGCAGGAAGCGGCGGCTATCGGAGAAGTCCTTTACGCAGCCGGATTTCGCGTCATCGAAGTGCCGCTCAATTCCCCCGAGCCGTACGAAAGCATCCGCATCCTGCGCAGTACCTTGCCCGCTGATTGCCTGATCGGCGCCGGCACTGTGTTGACGCCGGAACAGGTCGAACAAGTGAAAGCCGCCGGCGGGCAGGTGATCGTCATGCCCCACAGCGATCCCAAAGTGCTGCGCGCAGCGAAGGCGGCGGGGCTGTTCCTGTCGCCGGGTGTTGCGACACCGACCGAAGCCTTCGCCGCATTGGCCGAAGGTGCGGACGTGCTGAAGATGTTCCCGGCCGAGCAAATGGGCCCGGCAGTCGTCAAGGCCTGGCTCGCGGTGTTGCCGGCCGGAACCATTCTTGCGCCCGTGGGCGGAATAACACCGGACAACATGCAGGTGTTTATCGACGCTGGCGTCAAAGGCTTCGGCCTCGGGTCCGGGTTGTTCAAACCGGGCATGACGCCTGAGGACGTAGCGTTGAACGCCAAGGCCTACGTGGCTGCATGGAACGCTCTGCGTTAAGACTTTTTTGGCGCCGAGCGCGCTGCATCTAACAAGAGAGAGAAGAGATGAAAATCACCAAACTGACCACCTTCATCGTTCCGCCGCGCTGGTGCTTCCTCAAGGTTGAAACCGACGAGGGCGTGACCGGTTGGGGCGAGCCCGTGGTCGAAGGCCGCGCCCACACGGTGGCCGCCGCCGTTGAAGAATTGTCCGACTACCTGATCGGCAAAGACCCACGCAACATCGAAGACATCTGGACCGTGCTGTACCGCGGTGGCTTCTACCGGGGCGGCGCGATCCACATGAGTGCGCTGGCCGGTATCGACCAGGCGCTGTGGGACATCAAGGGCAAGGCCTTGGGGGTGTCGGTCAGCGATCTGCTGGGTGGTCAGGTGCGGGACAAGATCCGCGTGTATTCGTGGATCGGCGGCGACCGGCCGGCGGACACCGCGCGGGCGGCGAAAGAAGCGGTCAGCCGTGGTTTCACTGCGGTGAAAATGAACGGCACCGAAGAGCTGCAATTCCTCGACTCCTTCGAAAAAGTCGACCTGGCCCTGGCCAACGTCGCGGCCGTGCGTGACGCGGTCGGGCCGAACGTCGGCATCGGCGTGGATTTCCATGGCCGGGTGCACAAGCCCATGGCCAAGGTGCTGATGAAGGAACTCGATCCGTACAAACTGATGTTCATCGAAGAGCCGGTACTCAGCGAAAACTACGAAGCGCTGAAGGAACTGGCACCGCTAACCAGCACGCCGATTGCCCTTGGCGAGCGGTTGTTCTCGCGCTGGGATTTCAAGCGCGTGCTCAGCGAAGGTTACGTCGACATCATCCAGCCCGATGCTTCTCACGCTGGCGGCATCACCGAAACCCGCAAAATCGCCAACATGGCCGAAGCCTACGACGTGGCGTTGGCGCTGCATTGCCCGCTGGGTCCGATTGCACTCGCGGCGTGCCTGCAACTGGACGCGGTTTGCTACAACGCGTTCATCCAGGAGCAGAGCCTGGGCATTCACTACAACGAGAGCAACGACCTGCTGGATTACGTCAAGGATCCGCGGGTGTTCGATTACGACAAAGGCTTCGTGAAGATTCCGAATGGCCCGGGCCTGGGCATCGAGATCAACGAGGAGTATGTGATCGAACGCGCGGCGGTCGGGCATCGCTGGCGCAACCCGATCTGGCGCCATGCCGATGGCAGTTTTGCCGAGTGGTGAGTTCTCCCTGACCCACCGCACATCCCTGTGGGAGCCAGCCTGCTGGCGATTTGGTCGGCACATCCAGCATGCATGGTGACTGACCCACCGCGATCGCCAGCAGGCTGGCTCCCACAGTTTGATCTCCATGGACAGGGAGATTTGCGGCAACCCCCGATTTCACATCGACCTCAATAAACATAAGAAGAGGCAATCCCCATGCAACCGCAAACCCTCACCGAGTGGTGAGTTCTCCCTGACCCACCGCACATCCCTGTGGGAGCCAGCCTGCTGGCGATTTGGTCGGCACATCCAGCACTCATTGTGACTGACACACCGCGATCGCCAGCAGGCTGGCTCCCACAGGTTGATCTCCATGGACAGGGAGATTTGCGGCAACCCCCGATTTCACATCGACCTCAATAAACATAAGAAGAGGCAATCCTCATGCAACCGCAAACCCTTACCGGGCAGGCGTCGTTGGTGACGCCCAGTCGCAAGCGTTTTTTCATCATGGTGCTGCTGTTCATCACCGTAGTGATCAACTATCTGGACCGCAGCAACCTGTCCATCGCCGCCCCGGCGCTGACCAGCGAACTGGGCATCGACCCGATCCACGTCGGGCTGATTTTCTCGGCCTTCGGCTGGACCTACGCCGCCATGCAAATCCCCGGCGGCTGGCTGGTGGATCGCGTCCCGCCGCGCATTCTCTACAGCGTCGCCTTGTTGCTGTGGTCAATCGCGACGGTGATGCTCGGCTTCGCCGCCAGTTTCATCGCGCTGTTCGTCTTGCGCATGGCGGTCGGTGCCCTGGAAGCCCCGGCGTATCCAATCAACAGCCGTGTAGTGACCACTTGGTTTCCGGAGCGCGAACGCGCCACGGCCATCGGTTTCTACACCTCCGGCCAGTTCGTTGGCCTGGCGTTCCTGACGCCGGTACTTGCCTGGTTGCAGCATGAATTTGGCTGGCACATGGTGTTTGTCAGCACCGGTGCGGTGGGCATTCTCTGGGCGGTGATCTGGTACGCGGTGTATCGCGAACCGCGGGATTTCAAGGGCGCCAATGACGCCGAAATCGACCTGATCCGTGAGGGCGGCGGGTTGGTAGATATCCAGGCAGAGACAGCCAAGGCCAAGGCGAAATTCAGCTGGACCGACCTTGGCATCGTCCTGACCAAACGCAAGTTGTGGGGCATCTACCTCGGTCAGTTCTGCCTCAACTCGACGCTGTGGTTTTTCCTGACGTGGTTCCCGACCTACCTGGTGAAATACCGCGGCATGGACTTCATCAAGTCCGGCCTGCTGGCATCGCTGCCGTTTCTCGCCGCCTTCGTCGGTGTGCTGTGTTCCGGTTTCTTCTCGGACTTTTTGATCCGCCGCGGCTACACGGTAGGGTTCGCCCGCAAATTGCCGATCATTGGCGGCCTGCTGATTTCCACGTCTATCATCGGCGCCAACTTCGTCGAGTCGACGCCGCTGGTGATTGCCTTCCTCGCGTTGGCCTTCTTTGGTAACGGACTGGCTTCGATCACCTGGTCGCTGGTTTCAACGCTGGCACCGGCACGGTTGTTGGGGCTGACCGGCGGGGTATTCAATTTCATCGGCAACCTGTCGGCGATTACCACGCCGATCGTGATCGGCTTCCTCGCCAGCGGTGATTCGTTTGCCCCGGCGATTACCTACATCTCGGTTCTTGCGTTGATTGGTGCGCTTTCCTACATTCTGCTGGTCGGCAAGGTCGAGCGTATCAAGTTGTAGTCGCAGCCGTCGGGCGACCATAATGCCGCCCGTTCCCTCGCTCAACGGTAAAGGCTGGATATGCAGGAAGACGCCCCAAAAATCGCCAAGGACGCTGCGCCGACCGGCACCCAGACACTGCTTCGCGGTCTGGGTGTGGTTCAGGCCGTGGCCAGTGGCGCCCGCGATCTCAAGGAAATCGCCCGGCTGATCGGCACGACGCGCAGCACCACCCATCGTCTGGCCAGTTGCCTGGTGGACGAGCGTTATCTGCGCGTGGTGCCGCAAGTCGGGTATCTGTTGGGGCCGAAGCTGATCGAGTTGGGCTTTCAGGCGCGTGAAGAATTGCCGCTGGTGACCCTGGCCGGGCCGTATCTGGATGAGTTGTCGGCGTTGACCGGCGACACCATTCACTTGGCGATTCGCGAGGGCGACGAGGTGCTGTACCTGCACAAGAATCCAGGACGCAATGGTCCGGAAATGCGCTCGCGGGTCGGCCATCGCATGCCGTTGGCGCGCACCGGGATCGGCAAGGCGCTGATGCTGGATGACACGCAGGAAGAATGGCAACGACTGTACGAAGTCAGCTTGCCGGCGGGTGGGAAAAATCAGTTCTGGCCGCAGCACCCGGAGCAATCCTGGGAGCAGTTTCAACAGCGCATGGTCGAGTACGTGGCGGGCGGTTACGCCTTCGATCTGGAAGACAACGAACCGTCGATCCGCTGCGTGGCGGCACCGATTCGTGATGCCAGCAAGCGCATCGTTGCTGGCATCAGCATCGCCAGCACCGTGCCGTACATGCCGCTGGAAAAAATGGCCGAGCTGATTCCCCTGATCAAAGGGGTCACGGCCCGGCTCTCGGCGGAGCTTGGCGCTAAGGTCTGATCAGACTTTCAGCGTCGCCATGTCGATGACGAAACGGTATTTCACGTCACCGGCGATCATGCGGGCGTAAGCCTCGTTGATCTGACGGATGTCGAGCATTTCGATGTCGCAGGTGATGTTGTGCTCGGCGCAGAAATCCAGCACTTCCTGGGTTTCGGCGATGCCGCCGATCAGCGAGCCGGCCAGTACGCGACGGCCCAACACCAGTTTGGCCGCGTGGACCGGTGGATCAATCGGTTCAATCAAACCCACGAGAATGTGCACGCCGTCGAAACGTAGGGTATCAAGGTAGGGATTGAGGTCGTGCTGTACCGGAATGGTGTCCAGCAGGAAGTCGAAATGGCCTGCTGCTGCCTTCATCTGCTCGGCGTCGGTGGACACGATCACGTGGTCCGCGCCCTGACGACGTCCTTCTTCAGCCTTGCTCGCCGAGCGAGTGAACAGAGTGACTTCCGCGCCCATCGCCTTGGCGAACTTGATGCCCATGTGGCCGAGGCCACCCATGCCGAGAATCCCGACCTTGTCGCCCGCCTTCACGCCGTAGTGCTTGAGCGGCGAGTAGGTGGTGATGCCGGCGCAGAGGATCGGCGCGGCGCTGGCGAGGTCGAGTTTTGCCGGGATGCGCACGACGAAGTGTTCACTGACGACGATGCTGTCGGAGTAACCGCCCATGGTGTTGCTGCCATCCACGCGGTCCGGTGTGGCATAAGTCATGGTCGGACCTTCGAGACAATATTGCTCGAGGTTGGCCTGGCAGGCTTCGCAGCTGCGGCAGGAATCGACCATGCAGCCGACGCCGACCAGATCGCCGACTTTATACTGGGTGACATTCGCACCGACGGCGGTCACTTTGCCTACGATCTCGTGGCCGGGCATCAACGGATAAACGGCAATGCCCCACTCGTTGCGGGCCTGGTGGATGTCGGAATGGCAGACGCCGCAGTAGAGAATATCGATCGCCACGTCGTCGGCCCGAGGGCTGCGGCGTTCGAATTTCATGGGGGCGAGGGGAGTGGTGGCCGACTGGGCGGCGTATCCGATGGCGGTGTACATGGTGAACCTCGCAAAAGCAGTGACAGGTGAGGTGGCGCATTCTGGGCGCCGCGCCGGTCACCGGCCATGGCGATTCCTCCGGGTGTCATGCCTATTCCTCCGGCATCAGCGTTCGTTTGGTCAAATGGACGATCAGACCTGCGATGATGCTTTCATCCCTTTTTCCGCGACTTTTTTGTGAAGAGCTCCCATGTTGTTGACCCGTCATCTCGATGCCAATGCCGCGCTGGTTTCGCTGATTCAGCCTTTGACTAATCGCGATGGTTTCGCTCCCACGGCGTTGCCGGGTGTGCAGGTTTTGCGGGCCAGTTGTGATGTGGCTCGCGGCCCGCAGATTTACGAGCCGAGTCTTGTCATCATCGCCCAGGGAAGCAAACTGGCGTATCTGGGGCCGCGTACGCTGGAGTACGGCGCCGGGCATTATTTGATTCAGGCATTGCCAGTGCCCTTCGAATGCGAGACGTTTTCAGCGCCCGATGGCCCGATGCTGGGCGTTTCCATCGCCATTGACCGTGTGTTGCTCGGTGAGTTGGTCTTGGCCATGGGGCTGGCGCCGGGGCGTAGTATTGCGGCGCAAACGCCAGAGTCCATGACCTCGGCGGTGCTTGACGATGCGATGCGTGGTTGTGTTGAACGGCTGCTGCGTTGCCTGCACGATCCGCTGGAATGCCAGGTTATGGGGCAGGCGCGATTGCGCGAGTTGTTGTTCGTCGCCTTGCGCGGGCCGCAAGCAGATGTGCTGCGGGCGCTGGTCGAGCAACAGGGGCAGTTCGCCCGGATCGCGGCGTCGCTCAGCCATCTGCATGCGCATTACACCGAACCCTTGAACGTCGAGACCTTGGCCAGTTGCGCGAACATGAGTGCGTCGACCTTTCATGAGCATTTCAAACGCAGCACCTTATTGTCGCCGGTGCAGTACTTGAAGCGTTTGCGTTTGCTCAGGGCCCAGCAGTTATTGCTGGGCGAGGGATTGGGCGTGGCGCAGGTGGCGCATCGGGTCGGGTATCAGAGCACGTCGCAGTTCAGTCGGGAGTACAAGCGGTACTTTGAGCGCAATCCGGGCGATGAACGCGCAGCCTGATACACCGCGAATCCCTTGTAGGAGCCGAGCTTGCTCGCGAAAGCGGTGTGTCAGGCGAGATCAATGCTGGATGACACACCGCTTTCGCGAGCAAGCTCGGCTCCTACAGGTGGGGGCGGTGTTGTTGTATAAATTGCGGGCAACAAAAAGGCCCCCATTTCGGGAGCCTTTGTGATCAGCGATTCAACTTACATGTTCGGGTAAGTCGGCCCGCCGGCACCTTCAGGCGCCACCCAGGTAATGTTCTGTGCAGGGTCCTTGATGTCGCAGGTCTTGCAGTGAACGCAGTTCTGGGCGTTGATCTGGAAGCGCTTCTCGCCGTCTTCCTTGGTCACCACTTCGTACACGCCGGCCGGGCAGTAGCGCTGGGCAGGTTCATCGTACATCGGCAGGTTCTTGGCGATCGGGATGCTCGGGTCGGTCAGCTTCAGGTGGCAAGGCTGCTCTTCTTCATGGTTGGTACCGGAGATGAACACCGAGCTGAGCTTGTCGAAACTGATCTTGCCGTCTGGTTTCGGGTAGTCGATCTTCTTGCAGTCGGCCGCCAGCTTCAGGCACGCGTAGTCCGGCTTGGTGTCGTGCAGGGTGAACGGCAGTTTGCCGCCGAAGATGTTCTGGTCCAGCCAGTTGAAACCGCCGCCGACGATCGCGCCGAACTTGTGGATCGCCGGGCCGAAGTTGCGGCTGGCGAACAGCTCGTCGTAGAGCCAGCTCTTCTTGAACGCGTCGACGTAAGTGGTCAGCTCTTCGGTGCCGTCCTTCTCGGCGAACAGCGCCTCGGCCACGGATTCAGCGGCGAGCATGCCGGACTTCATTGCGGTGTGGCTGCCTTTGATCTTGGCGAAGTTCAGGGTGCCGAGGTCGCAACCGATCAGCGCGCCGCCCTTGAAGACCATTTTCGGCAGCGAATTCAGGCCGCCTTTGCAGATGGCGCGGGCGCCGTAGCTGATGCGCTTGCCGCCTTCCAGGTACTGCTTGAGCACCGGGTGATGCTTGAGGCGCTGAAACTCGTCGAACGGCGACAGGTAGGTGTTGCTGTAGGAAAGGTCGACGATCAGACCAACCACCACCTGGTTGTTTTCCAGGTGATAGAGGAAGGAGCCGCCGGTGTTCTCGGTGCCCATGATGTCCAGCGGCCAGCCGGCGGTGTGGACCACCAGGCCTGGCTGATGCTTGGCCGGGTCGATTTCCCAGATTTCTTTCAGGCCGATGCCGTAGTGCTGGGCGTCGGCTTCGCTGTCGAGGTTGAAGCGCTTGATCAACTGCTTGCCGATGTGGCCACGGCAGCCTTCAGCGAACAGCGTGTATTTGCCACGCAGTTCCATGCCAGGGGTGTACAGGCCTTCTTTCGGATGGCCTTCGCGGTCAACGCCGAGGTCGCCGGTGATGATCCCGCGAACCACGCCGTTCTCGTCGAACAGTGCTTCCTGGGCGGCGAAGCCAGGGTAGATTTCCACGCCCAGGTTTTCGGCCTGCTGAGCCAGCCAGCGGCACAGGTTGCCCAGGGAGATGATGTAGTTGCCTTCGTTGTGCATGGTCTTGGGCACAAAGAGGTCAGGGATTTTCTGCGCGCTGTCGGCGTTCTTGAGAACGAAGATGTCGTCACGCGTCACCGGCGTGTTCAGCGGGGCGCCGAGTTCTTTCCAGTCCGGGAACAATTCGTTCAGGGCGCGTGGTTCGAACACGGCACCAGACAGGATGTGAGCACCGACTTCGGAGCCTTTTTCGACCACGCAGACGCTGATTTCCTTACCGGCTTCAGCAGCCTTCTGCTTCAAGCGGCAGGCGGCGGAAAGACCAGCGGGGCCGGCACCGACGATGACCACGTCGAATTCCATGTATTCGCGTTCCACAGGTTATCTCCTACTCAAGGCTCAACAGTTTTTTTTCTAATTGGAGGTTTGGTGTCGCATCCATGAATCCCTGCGCAAGCGGGGAAGAGGACAATCGATGAACCACCTTTCTCTCTGGGTGGCGCATTATATCTACACCACTCCTAGCGTCCAATACAAACGTTTGTTTGAATTGGCTCAAAGCCAGAGAAATCAAAGTCACGCGGCTTATGAACGGCTATTTTGCCGTATTGACCGGAATAGGCGTTCCGGTCAAGATACGGTCGGTTTTGCGCTCGCCGTAGGCTGACTGTTGGTTTCAAGAGCACCTCTAAAGACAGGGCGATGGCAGTACAAGGTGATGCGCGGCGCAGTGTTGGCGCGCAGTTTACACGCCGCGATATTGAATGACTTGTTGGTCACCACTGACGAACGGTCATCAATCTCATGAGCGATGGTCACTTGATACGTATGCCGGCGTTTTTAGAGGTGCCCTTGCGCCCGATGAGCATCAACCGCCAGGTTCGCCTAGGCGACTTTCTTTTCACCGGAGAGTAACGAGGAATCCATGAAGGTTCTTGTAGCTGTCAAACGCGTTGTGGATTACAACGTCAAGGTTCGCGTCAAGGCGGACAATTCCGGCGTCGACCTCGCTAACGTGAAGATGTCGATGAACCCATTCTGCGAAATCGCCGTGGAAGAAGCCGTACGCCTGAAAGAGAAAGGCGTTGCGACTGAAATCGTCGTCGTTTCCGTCGGCCCGTCCGCCGCTCAAGAGCAACTGCGCACCGCGCTGGCTCTGGGTGCCGACCGCGCCATCCTCGTCGAATCCGCTGAAGATCTGACTTCCCTGGCCGTTGCCAAACTGTTGAAAGCTGTTGTCGACAAGGAACAGCCTCAGCTAGTGATCCTTGGCAAACAAGCCATCGACAGCGACAACAACCAGACTGGCCAGATGCTCGCTGCACTGAGCGGTTACGGTCAGGGCACCTTTGCTTCGAAAGTTGAAGTGTCCGGCGACAGCGTTGCCGTGACCCGCGAAATCGACGGCGGCGCGCAGACGGTTTCCCTGAAACTGCCAGCCATTGTCACCACCGATCTGCGTTTGAACGAGCCGCGTTATGCGTCCCTGCCAAACATCATGAAAGCCAAGAAGAAGCCTCTCGAAGTGCTGACTCCGGACGCTTTGGGCGTTTCCACCGCCTCCACCAACAAGACCGTGAAAGTCGAAGCGCCGGCTGCACGCAGCGCGGGTATCAAGGTCAAGTCGGTGGCTGAACTGGTCGAGAAACTGAAAAACGAAGCGAAGGTAATCTAATCATGACTATCTTGGTAATCGCTGAACACGACAACAAAGTGCTGGCCCCGGCCACGCTGAACACCGTGGCCGCTGCTGCCAAAATCGGCGGCGACATCCACGTGCTGGTTGCAGGTCAGGGCGCTGGCGCCGTGGCTGAAGCCGCTGCGAAAATCGCTGGCGTGGCTAAAGTGCTGGTGGCCGACAACGCCTCCTACGCTCACCAGTTGCCGGAAAACGTAGCGCCGCTGGTGGCCGAGCTGGGCGCTGGCTACAGCCACATCCTGGCTGCCGCGACCTCCAACGGCAAAAACATCCTGCCGCGCGTTGCCGCTCAGCTGGACGTTGACCAGATCTCCGAGATCATCTCGGTTGAAAGCGCTGATACCTTCAAGCGCCCTATCTACGCCGGCAACGCCATCGCTACCGTTCAGTCGAACGCTGCGGTCAAAGTGATCACCGTACGTGCCACCGGTTTCGACCCGGTGGCTGCTGAAGGTGGTTCGGCTGCTGTTGAAGCGGTCGCTGCTGCGCACAACGCTGGCACGTCGAGCTTCGTTGGTGAAGAACTGGCCAAGTCCGATCGTCCGGAACTGACCGCTGCCAAAATCGTCGTTTCCGGCGGTCGCGGCATGCAGAACGGCGACAACTTCAAACATCTGTACGCCCTGGCCGACAAGCTGGGCGCTGCCGTCGGTGCTTCCCGCGCCGCGGTCGACGCAGGTTTCGTACCCAACGACATGCAGGTCGGTCAGACCGGCAAGATCGTTGCTCCACAGCTGTACATCGCGGTCGGTATCTCCGGCGCGATCCAGCACCTGGCCGGCATGAAAGACTCCAAAGTGATCGTTGCGATCAACAAGGACGAAGAAGCGCCGATCTTCCAGGTGGCCGATTACGGCCTGGTGGCAGACCTGTTCGAAGCCATCCCTGAGTTCGAGAAGCTGGTCTAATCCAGCGGCTTGACCTATAAAGAGCCCGACCTTTTGGTCGGGCTTTTTTTTGTTCCGGATTTGAGTGGGAGAGTGTTGCCATGGATTTGCGCCGAGTGTTCGGTTGGTCATTGCTGCTGGGCCTGACGGTATTGCCGACACTGTCTGTTGCCGCGGGCAAGTGCGAACGCCTGGTGGTCACCGGCAGCCCGGACGCGCCGCCGTACCTGTGGCAAGATCCGCAAAACCCCAAGCACCTGATCGGCGCCAGTGCCGATTTGTTGCAGCAAGTGGCGGGGGAGTTGGGGATCAAAGTCGACATTCTTTACGCCGGCAAACGCTCCCAGGCCCTCGATGAAGTGCGCAGCGGGCGCATGGACATGCTGGCGGATGCGCCGTTGACGGTCAGCGAGCTGGAAACTCTGGATTACATCCATCCGCCGTTGCTGGAAAACGATTACCTGGTCTGGACCCGAAAAGACTCGTCTCTGGTCTACAACGAAGCACAAGACCTCCACGGTCACCCCGGCGCGTTGTCGGAAAAGTCTCGAATAACCCAGGCATTTGGTACGTTCGCCGAGCAGCAATTGACCCTCGTACGTACACCAAACCTGACCCAGGCCTTTCAGAAATTGCTCTTGGGCGAAGTGGAATTTGTCCTCGCGGGACGCTACTCCGGCATGGCAGCGGCACAAACACTGAGCATGGCCAACGATCTGGTGGCGCGCCCACAACCGGTCGATAAACCCGGCCTGTTCCTCGCGGTTTCCCATAACTCCGCCTGCAACGATCCGTGGTTGCGCGGACAGCTGGCCAAAAAGATGACAGAATTGCCCGCGTCCGGACTGACGGAAGCCGTGCTGCAACGCAACATCGAGCGTTGGAAAGCGCAGCAACAGCAACAAGCCGCCAGTACCCCAAAACAGTAGGGATTTTTAGTGAGTATTCGACCTCTTTTCGCTGCCCTGGCCGTTCTGGCTCTGGCGGGTTGTGCAGCCGATCCGGCGCCGAATGAACAAATACGCCTGACCGATCAGGCACTGATACAAGCCAAAGCCGTGGGCGCCACCGCCGACGAGGTGCCGGAGCTGAAACTGGCCGAAGACAAGTTCAGCCGTGCCCAGGGCGACATGGCGGATCAGTCCTACAAGCATGCGCGGATGCGGGCCGAACAGGCCGAGCTGGATGCGCGCCTGGCCGAAGCGAAGGTCCTGACCCTTAAGAGCGAGGAGCAGTTGAACGTGCTCAATACCCGCATCACCCGTCTGCGCAAGCAAGTGGGAGATGCCCAATGAGCCTCATGTCCAGCACCATCGGCGGATTGATCCTCGCAGGTTGCGTCAGCCTGTCTGGCTGCGCCGGTCAGCACAGCGAAACCGCATTGCAAGACGCCAGTGCCGACTTCCAGAAGGTCAAGGAAGATTCCAACGTGCTGCGTATCGCGCCGAAAGACGTGATTCGCGCTGGTGAGTCCCTGGCCCGCGCCGATCGCCTGTCCAGTTACTGGGGCAGCGGTTCGGATGTGGTCCATTACGCCTACCTGAGCCAGCGCTACAGCGAAATCGCCCGGGAGCACACCAATCAGGTGCTCAACGAAGAGCGCGCGGCGAAGCTCGAACTGGAGCGTCAGCGCCTGCAACTGGCCTTGCGCGAGTCCAAGTTGCTCAGTGTGCAGCAGCAGGGCAAGTGGCTCGAAGAACAGATTGTCGCGCTCGCAACCACCCAGACCGACCGTGGCCTGGTGATGACCTTGGGCGACGTGCTGTTCGATACCGGCGAAGCGGAGTTGAAAAACTCGGCGAACCGCGTGGTGTTGAAGATCGTGCAGTTCCTGCAGCTCAACCCCAAGCGCGTCGTACGCATCGAAGGCTACGCCGACAGCACCGGCGGCAAGCAGGAAAACCTCAAGTTGTCCCGTGACCGTGCGCAATCGGTGGCGGATGTGCTGATGGACCTGGGCATCGACGATAAACGCATCCAGGTCGAAGGGTATGGCGACGAATACCCGGTGGACGCGAACGCCTCCGAACGGGGCCGTGCGCAGAACCGGCGGGTGGAAATTGTGTTCTCCGACGAAAAAGGCCAGCTCGGCGCCGCCCGCTAAAGGCTGCGTCACTGGAAAACCCGGCCTGCTTGTCAGCGCCGGGTTTTTTTACGCCTGCTAATCGACACACGTTCTTCATAAAAAGCAGTACAGATTTTGCTGACACTGCACTGTACCGTCGACTATTGTGGCAACTGTCCCCGTACACTTCTAAACTGTTCCGGTATTGTTTCACACAAGAATAAAATGCCCGTGAAATCGAGTGCTGCGTCATGACCAATCTCTTGCTCTACCAACGTATTGCTCAGCAACTGGCCGAAGACATCCGCCGTGGTGTCTATCAACCGGGGGAGCGCGTGCCTTCGGTGCGCAAGATGAGCTCGCAGCTCAACGTCAGTCATGCCACGGTGTTGCAGGCTTATGCCAATCTCGAAGATCAGGGGCTGATCCGAGCCCGGCCGCAGTCGGGTTATTACGTGCACCAGACGCCGGCCCTGACGGCGCCGACCCCAGACATCGCCCGGGTCGAACGTCCCGGCCTGGTTACCCGCAGCAGCATCATTCAACAAGTGTTGGTCGAATCCCGTCGCGAGGGCGTGTTCCCCTTGGGCGCGGCGGTGCCGAGCGTCGATTACCTGCCGGTGCGGGCGCTGCATCAGCAATTGGCCAAGGTCACCCGTTTCCATAGTCCGCGCGCCTTCAGCTACATGTTCAGCCCCGGTTTCGAGCCGCTGCGCCGCCAGGTGGCCATTCGCATGCGCGACGCCGGTGTGGTGGTCGATCCGTCGGAAGTGGTGATCACCCACGGCTGCGTCGATGCCTTGCAGATGTCCCTGCGCGTGCTGACCCGGCCGGGCGATTTGATCGCCGCCGAGTCGCCGACCTATTACGGTTTGTTGCAATTGGCCGACCTGCTGGGCCTCAAAGTCATCGAGATTCCCAGCGATCCGGCCACTGGCATGAGCCTTGAAGCCCTGCAACTGGCGGCCAATCAATGGTCGATCAAGGCGCTGGTGCTGACCACGCGCCTGAGCAATCCGCTGGGTGGCACCATGCCCGAAGAGCGGCAGAAACAACTGCTGCGCCTCGCCTCGGATTTCGATATCCAGGTGGTCGAGGACGATATCTACGGCGAACTGATGTTCGAACAGGGCCGGACCAAGGCGCTCAAGGCCTACGACCGGCTGGACCGGGTGATCTATTGCTCAAGCTTCTCCAAGACCCTGTCGCCGGGCGTGCGGATCGGCTGGATGATCGCCGGCAAGTACCAGCAGGAAATCCAGCGCTTGCAGACCTTCAGCACGCATTCCGCTTGCAGTGTCACGCAGATGGGCATTGCGGCTTATCTGGAAAATGGCGGTTACGACCGGCATCTGCGCTACATCCGTCAGGAATATCGCAAGAACCTAAGCGCTTTCCAGCTCGCGGTGCAGCAGTATTTCCCGGAAGGCACGCAGATGACCCGTCCGACCGGCGGTTTCATTCTGTGGGTGAGCCTGCCAGGGCGGGTCAACACGCAAGAGTTGCACGTGCGTGCGTTGCAACAAGGCATCAGCATTGCGCCGGGGCTGATTTTCAGTAACACCGAGCAGTTCAATCACTGCATCCGGCTTAACTGCGGAACGCCCTGGAACCGTGAAGCCGAGCGTGCCTTGATGACCCTGGGCATGCTCGCCACGCAACTTTGCCAAGAGATGGCTGGCGGCATTTGAAAGGGCGGGCGGGTAATTCCCGCCCGAGCTTGTCATGTCGCGTCCAACAAGCGAGCATATGGCCCTCTGCCGATAGTTTCGTTAGCTGCGTTGGGTCCATGAAACCGATTTTTTCCGCCGTCTGGCTGTCGATCTGCCTGTTGATGACCTTCCAGGCGGAAAGCATCATGGCGGCTTCCGTTCAGGAAAAACCCGCTGCTGGAACGGCCTCGAAAAAAACAGCACCGGTCAAGAAAGCCGCACCGGCCAAAAAGAATGTGGCCAAGGCGAAAAAACGTCCGCCCATTGCCTCCAAATCCAAACCCGCTAGCGAGGTCGTGAAAACCCAACTGCCTTCGGTTGACCTGGATTTGAGTCTGCCCGAGGAGATGGCCGAAGAGTTAAAGCCGATCGGTACAGTCCCGTTGCCCCGGCACGACGCCGTGTTGCCGCAAATGTTCGGTGACAAGGCCGGCAGCTCTCCCTTTCAGCTCAACGGGCGACTGATCAGCAACGAAATGAAGTTGCAACTGCGTAACGAAGAGCGCCGTGACGTTGAAGGCGCCGCGCTGGAATTCGAGTTCAAACGATAATTTCTTCCCCTCCGTGACCCGTTCGCCAGACGCTTTGTCGGAGACTGGTCAGTCACGTCCGTTTGAGCGTAAAAACCCGGCCTCCGGTAATTTAAAACAACTGTTTTAGCGGTTACTCTGTGCCCCGTCCTTTAACACATCGCCCTTCGCGAGGAGCTCGTCGTCATGAAATGCCGTGAAGGCTGTGGCGCCTGTTGCATTGCCCCTTCCATCAGTTCGCCGATTCCCGGCATGCCCAATGGCAAAGCCGCCGGAGAACGTTGCGTACAACTCTCTGTCGAAAACCTGTGCAGTATTTTCGGCCAACCGGAACGTCCTGCTGTGTGTTCGGCGTTCGAAGCCGACGCCGAAGTCTGCGGAAGCAGCAGTGACGAAGCGATCAGATTGCTGGGCTGGTGGGAGCAGATGACGGCCGCGTGATGTGTTCTACGAACGGAACTTCAACAACAAGGAATAAGACTATGGGTTCGCTGCATCGTTTGGCTGTGCTGTGTGGTTTGACGGTTGTGTTGGCGACTTCCGCCGCACAGGCTGAAGACTGGAAGGTGGCGAAGAATGAAGACGGCATCAAGGTGTCCTTGAGCGAAGTGGCCGGTTCTGACTACAAGGCTTATCAGGGCGTTACCCTGATGAAAACCACCATGGCCAAACTGCGCGCACTCCAGGAAGACGTGGCGGGCGCCTGCACCTGGATTCACGAGTGCAAAATGCAGAAGCTGCTCAAGCACGAAGGCGACCAGAGCTGGACCTACACTCAGTTCAATACGCCATGGCCGGTAACTCCGCGTGATTCGGTGCTGCATATCACGACCACCGAAGGCGCCGATGGCAGCCTGACGCGCAAACTTGAAGGTGTGCCGAAGTACATTCCCGAAGAGAAAGGTTTCGTGCGGGTTACCAAGGTTGAGGGGTTCTGGAAATTGGTGCCCAAGGGTGATCAGGTTGAAGTGACTTATCAGGTTCACACTGAGCCGGGTGGGAGCATTCCGTCGATGGTGGCCAACAAGTTTGTGGTTGATGCGCCGTTTAATACTTTGAAGGCGCTGAAGGAGCGGGCTGAGAAGTAATTGCTTCGTGACGGGCGTGCATATCCGTTGCTGCGGTAACGGCAGCTATGGTTCCGCCCTTACGGCGGGTTACTTGGAAAAACGGAACGCCGCCCGGCGCAAAGTAACCAAGCGCCTGCGCCCCTGACGTACGGTGGCTCGCTTAGGCTCGCCATACCCTCGCTCCGGTCCTGCTCCGTGGGCCCGCCGCCATAGGCCATCCATGGCCGGGGGCGGCTAACCCGGCATCCCTGCCGGGTTGCCCACTGCGCAGAACCTGCGCTCGGCCTTCCGACGGGGCAGATCAAGATCAAAAGCCAGATCAAAAGCCAAAGCGAGGCGGCCTGATAGCCGACCTGATTCCGTCAGGTCATCGGTGGTGAACACCCATGTCATGCCCGCCAACAATCCCTGTGGGAGCTGGCTTGCCAGCGATGGACGCCCAAACACCGCGTTCATTCAGACAGCACGCATCATCGTTAACGACCATCGCTGGCAAGCCAGCTCCCACAGGGGAATGCGTATTTCCGAAGAGCCAGGTCGGCCCGAAGGCCGCCTCGCGGTGCTGTGGCGGTAGCCGCCCCCTCACGCCCTGAGCCTGTCCGTCAACCTGTGACTACCTCCATCGGCGCTCTTCCAAGTGACCCGCCGTAAGGGCGGAACCAATATCAGCCATCACCAAAAAAATGGATATGCCCCCAGTCAAAAGCGCCACCAGCCAGCTAATCACTGATCTTTTTTATGTTTCCGAATATACGTTGCACGAAATTTTCACAAAGTCTCCAAGACAATTCGCCCGCGCCAGCCATGCAGGTCAGTAATCAATGGCAATGCCGCGATTGATCGTGCAACATTTGCGCACCGCGCAAACCCCGGGGCCGAGAACTGGCCGAAAGAGGGCAGGGCGCAGCTGTATTTTTGAAACTTCAACTTCCAATGGGTCCTAAAACGACATGGCAATCCCGGACGCCCTGAGTCAGCAGCGATCTTCCAGTCGCCTGCTGCAACCGACCGTCAAATCGCATCTGGCCTACACGCTGCTGTGTGCCTTGGTCATGATGGTCATGTTCAGCCTGCTGCGCGTGGCGCTGCTGGTCTACAACCGCGAGATGATCCTCGACACCCCGGCCTCGACCTTTTTCGAAGCGTTCGCCAACGGCTTGCGTTTCGACCTGCGCCTGGTGGTCTACCTCAGCATTCCGCTGTTGCTGGCCCTGTTCAGCGCCCGCGCCATGGCCGCCCGCGGGTTCTTCCGCTTCTGGTTGACCATCGCTTCGAGCATCGCGTTGTTCCTCGGCCTGATGGAGATGGACTTCTACCGTGAATTCCACCAGCGCCTCAACGGCCTGGTCTTCCAGTATGTGAAGGAAGACCCGAAAACCGTGATGAGCATGCTCTGGTACGGTTTCCCGGTGGTTCGCTACCTGCTGGCCTGGGCCGTGGGCACCTTGATCCTGACCCTGGCGTTCAAGGGCGCCGACCGTGCAACCCGTCCTCGCGGTCCGTTCAGCGGCGGCAGCATCGGCACTCGCCAGATCGCCCCGTGGTACTCGCGCATCGCAGTGTTTGTGGTGTGTTTGCTGGTCTGCGTCGTCGCGGCTCGCGGCACCCTGCGCCAAGGTCCGCCACTGCGCTGGGGTGACGTCTACACCACCGACTCGAACTTCGCCAACCAGTTGGGCCTCAACGGTACTCTGTCGCTGATCGCGGCAGCCAAGAGCCGGATGTCCGAAGAACGCGACAACATCTGGAAAGCCACACTGGAGCAGCCGCTGGCGCAGCAGACCGTACGTGACATGTTGCTGACGCCCAGCGACAAACTGGTCGATCCGGAAACGGCCGCTGTTCGCCGCAACTACACCCCAAATGCCGACAAAACCCTACCGGTCAAGAACGTCGTCGTGATCCTGATGGAAAGCTTCGCCGGTCACTCGGTGGGCGCGTTGGGGCGTCCGGGCAACGTCACGCCATACTTCGACAAACTGTCGAAAGAAGGCTTGTTGTTCGACCGTTTCTTCTCCAACGGCACGCACACCCACCAGGGTATGTTCGCCACCATGGCCTGCTTCCCGAACCTGCCGGGTTTCGAATACCTGATGCAAACGCCGGAAGGCAGCCACAAGCTGTCTGGCCTGCCGCAATTGCTCAGCGCCCGTGACTACGACGATGTGTATGTCTACAACGGCGACTTCGCCTGGGACAACCAGTCGGGCTTCTTCAGCAACCAGGGCATGACCAACTTCATCGGGCGTAACGACTTCGTTAACCCGGTGTTCTCCGACCCGACCTGGGGCGTGTCCGACCAGGACATGTTCAACCGTGGCCTGGAAGAGTTGAAAGCCCGCGACGGCAAGGACAAAAAACCGTTCTATGCCTTGCTGCAAACCTTGTCCAACCACACGCCATACGCTATGCCGACACCGTTGCCGGTCGAGCGCGTGACCGACCGTGGCAGCCTCAACGAACATTTGACCGCCATGCGTTACTCCGACTGGGCGCTGGGTCAGTTCTTCGAGAAGGCGCGCAAGGAGCCTTACTTCAAGGAAACCCTGTTCGTGATCGTCGGCGACCACGGTTTCGGCAATGAACAGCAGATCACGGAAATGGATCTGGGCCGATTCAACGTACCGATGTTGTTGATCGGGCCGGGCGTCCAGGACAAGTTCGGCCAGGTCGACCACACCGTGGGCACCCAGATTGACATCGTGCCGACCATCATGGGCCGTATCGGTGGCGACGTGATTCACCAGTGCTGGGGCCGTGACTTGCTGAACCTGCCGGAAGGCGACAAGGGTTTCGGCGTGATCAAACCGTCGGGTAGCGATCAGACCGTAGCGTTGCTGACCGCAGACCGCGTGTTGGTACTGCCCAAAGAGATGCCGCCGAAGCTGTATCAATACGAACTGGGCGCCAATCCGAAAGGTGAAGTGATCCCGGAGTCGGCTGACGAAGCGGCCCTCAAGCAGAAGCTCGAGTCGTTCATCCAGACGGCGACCAAAAGCCTGATCGACAACACCGCCGGTGTGGTTGACGGCAAGCCGGACTAAGTTTTCGGCGCAATAAAAAAGAGGCCCTTGAAGGGCCTCTTTTTTTTTGCCTGTTAACTTTTTATATCTTGCCGAGTAACAGCAGGATCAACAGCACCACCAACACCACGCCGATGATACCCGACGGGCCATAACCCCAACTTCTGGAGTGTGGGAAGACCGGCAGGCCGCCTACGAGCAGGAGGATCAGAATAATGATTAAAATTGTGCCCATGTCGATTTCCTTGTTGGAAGTGTTCTGGAATTACTTGGCGTTTAACGTTCAGCTGGACTGCAAAAAACCAAGCTGCTTACAAAGTCCGACTGTCGTGATCGAAAGAAAATTCCAAGTTTTTTTAATGTTTTTCGAAGACAGGCTTATTTCGTTTTAGGGGGATTAAGTTGATCCGCCCGCTTGCGCGGTTTGCTCAGGCCATTCAGCAATCTGATGGAGCGTGGGTTGGGCGATGTCCTTCGCTACACTCGACGCAACTTCCCCGGAACAACAAGGCTGTTTGCTATGCAAAATCGCATGATGATCACTGGCGCGGGCTCGGGCCTGGGTCGCGAAATCGCGCTGCGCTGGGCGCGTGAAGGCTGGCAACTGGCCTTGTCGGATGTCAGCGAGCCCGGTCTGCAGGAAACCCTGAAGCTGGTTCGCGAAGCTGGCGGCGACGGTTTTATCCAGCGTTGCGATGTGCGTGATTACAGTCAGCTCACCGCTTTCGCCCAGGCCTGTGAAGTGAAACTCGGCGGCATCGATGTCATCGTCAACAACGCCGGCGTCGCCTCGGGCGGGTTCTTCAGCGAGCTGTCCCTTGAGGACTGGGATTGGCAGATCGCGATCAACCTGATGGGCGTGGTCAAAGGCTGCAAGGCATTCCTGCCGCTACTGGAAAAAAGCAAAGGCAAGATCATCAACATCGCGTCGATGGCCGCGTTGATGCAAGGCCCGGCCATGAGCAACTACAACGTGGCCAAGGCCGGCGTGGTGGCGTTGTCCGAAAGCCTGCTGATCGAACTGGCGCAGCAGGAAATCGGCGTGCACGTGGTGTGCCCTTCGTTCTTCCAGACCAACCTGCTGGATTCTTTCCGCGGCCCGACGCCGGCCATGAAAGCCCAGGTCGGCAAATTGCTGGAAAGCTCGCCGATCACCGCGACAGACATTGCCGACTACATCTATCAGCACGTGGCCGCCGGCGAATTCATGATCCTGCCCCACGAACAGGGCCGCATGGCGTGGGCGCTCAAGCAGAAGAATCCGCAACTGCTCTACGATGAGATGACCGTCATGGCCGATAAAATGCGCGCCAAGGCCAAACAGACTGCAGGCTGAACTTGCCCGTCGGCAACGTCGTCGTTAGGGTGGCCGCCATCGGTCATCCTCGCGAGACGTTTTGCATGCTCAATTACCTGTGGTTTTTTCTCGCCGCCCTGTTTGAAATCGCCGGCTGCTTTGCCTTCTGGATGTGGTTGCGCGAAGGTAAAAGCGTCTGGTGGGTCGTGCCGGCGTTGCTCAGCCTGACCTTGTTCGCGCTGCTGCTGACCCGTGTCGAGGCGACCTACGCCGGGCGCGCCTATGCCGCCTACGGTGGCATCTACATCATTGCGTCGATTGGCTGGCTGGCGGTGGTCGAACGGATTCGTCCGCTGGGTTCGGACTGGATTGGCGTGGCGCTGTGTGTGATTGGTGCGAGCGTCATCCTGTTCGGCCCGCGTTTTTCCGCTTCCTGACGCTTCGCTTCCAGGGTTTGTCGGACGTTTCCTAAGGAGGCGTTCGGTTGGAACTGTAGGGCGGGACTGATTTGCTCCCGCTGCATTGAAGGCCCGCCTCGCACCGGGCATCTTCAGGGTTCGATAACCCTGAAGGACGAATGCCATGCTTGTACTCAGCCGCGTTGTGGGTGAAATGATCTCCATCGGTGACACCATTTCCGTGCGCATTCTGGCCGTCAATGGAAACAGCGTGCGCTTCGGCGTCGAGGCGCCGCAGAACGTCAACGTGCACCGGGCCGAAGTCTACGAGCGCATCCAGGTCAAGCTGGCGAAAACCAAGGCACGTTGAAGGCGTCAGTCAAACAGGTGCTTGGGCACGTCGTGTTTGAGCATCAACTGGCACTGCTCGCTTTCCGGATCGAAGACAATCAGCGCCTGACCCTTGGTCAACGCCTGGCGAACCCGCAATACGCGGGTTTCCAGCGGCGTGTCATCGCCGTTGTCGGTGCCGTCACGGGTTACGAAATCTTCGATCAGGCGGGTCAGGGTGTCGACTTCAAGTTGGTCGTGGGGAATCAGCATAGGCACCTCGGCTAAACAATGGGCGCGATGCTACGGCGAATGGGCGGTTGCGGCTAGCCTGTGGTTAATGCGTTGCCTGGACTGACGCTTTCGCGGGCAAGCCTTGCTCCTACAAGTTTCGCGTCGATCACAATATCCTGGACCGACACAAAACCCGTAGGAGCAAGGCTTGCCCGCGAAGGCGTCAGACCAGACGATGAAAACCCCGGATCAGCTCTCGGACCGCTGCCCCACCAGACTATCCACCGACGGCACCCGCGTATCGCTCTCCATCTGCGTGTCATGTTCGATCTGATGACTGAACCGGTCCAGCGACCCCTTGGCCGGCTGTGCATCGCTGGCGAACACCGGTGGGCTGAGAATGTAGGCGCCGAGCAGACGGCTTAGGGCCGCGAGGCTGTCGATGTGCGTGCGTTCGTAGCCGTGAGTGGCGTCGCAGCCAAAGGCGAGCAGGGCGGTGCGGATGTCATGGCCGGCGGTGACCGCCGAATGCGCGTCGCTGAAGTAATAGCGGAACAGGTCGCGGCGCACCGGCAATTCGTTATCGCTGGCCAACCGCAGCAAGTGCCGGGACAGGTGATAGTCATAAGGCCCGCCGGAATCCTGCATCGCCACGCTGACCGCGTGTTCGCTGGAATGCTGGCCGGGGGCAACCGGCGCGATGTCGATGCCGACAAATTCGCTGACGTCCCAAGGTAACGCCGCCGCCGCGCCGCTGCCGGTTTCTTCAGTGATGGTGAACAGCGGATGGCAGTCGATCATCAGTTCTTCGCCGCTGTCGACGATGGCTTTCAACGCCGCCAGCAATGCGGCAACGCCGGCCTTGTCGTCGAGGTGACGGGCGCTGATGTGGCCGCTTTCGGTGAATTCCGGCAAGGGATCGAAAGCCACGAAATCGCCGACGCTGATCCCCAGGGAATCGCAATCGGCGCGGGTGGCGCAATAGGCGTCCAGGCGCAGTTCGACGTGATCCCAACTGATCGGCATTTCATCCACCGCGGTGTTGAACGCATGCCCGGAGGCCATCAGCGGCAACACACTGCCCCGGATGACGCCGTTGTCGGTAAACAGGCTGACGCGGCTGCCTTCGGCGAAACGGCTGGACCAGCAGCCGACCGGCGCCAGCGTCAGGCGGCCGTTGTCTTTGACGGCGCGAACGGCGGCGCCAATGGTGTCGAGGTGAGCGGAAACGGCGCGGTCCGGGCTGTTTTTCTTGCCCTTGAGCGTGGCGCGGATCGTGCCGCGGCGGGTCATCTCGAAGGGAATGCCCAATTCTTCAAGGCGCTCGGCGACATAGCGCACGATGGTGTCGGTGAACCCGGTGGGGCTGGGAATGGCGAGCATTTCCAGCAGGACTTTTTGCAGGTAGTTCAGGTCTGGTTCGGGGATTTTGCTGGTCATGGAAACTCCTGATGAGTTAAGCGCATCGATGGTTTCGATGAGGAAGAATTTTTTGGCGCCTGTGAGGCCGTCTTCGCGGGCAAGCCTTGCTCCTACAGGGATTAGCGTCGTGCGCGATATTCCTGGCGACGCAAAACCTGTAGGAGCAAGGCTTGCCCGCGAAAGCGTCAGCCCAGACACCACATGATTAGGAAATGGCCGGCTGACTATGCGCAAACAACAAATCCACAAACCGCTCGGCCGTCGGTTGCGGCTCATGGTTGGCCAACCCGGCGCGCTCATTGGCTTCGATAAACACGTACTCCGGTTGATCCGCCGCCGGCACCATCAGGTCCAGCCCGACCATCGGAATATCCAGCGCCCGCGCCGCGCGCACGGCTGCATCCACCAGGGTCGGATGCAGGATCGCCGTGACATCCTCAAGCACACCGCCGGTATGAAGATTCGCCGTACGCCGTACGAACAGGCGTTCACCCGCCGGTAAAACGCTGCTGTAGTCGTACCCCGCCGCCTTCAACGTTCGCTGGGTTTCAGCGTCCAGCGGGATTTTGCTTTCGCCACTGGTGGCCGCCTGCCGTCGCCGACTCTGGGCTTCGATCAGCGCGCCGATGGAATGCTGCCCATCACCCACCACTTCCGCCGGCCGGCGAATCGCAGCGGCGACCACTTCAAAGCCGATGACCAGAATTCGCAGGTCGAGGCCTTCGTGGAAGCTTTCCAGCAGCACGCGACTGTCGAAGCGGCGGGCGGATTCGATGGCTTGCTGCACCTCTTCAATCGTCCGCAAATCCACCGCCACCCCTTGGCCCTGTTCGCCATCCAGCGGTTTGACCACCACCCGTTCGTGCTCGTCCAGGAACGCCAGATTGTCATCGGCGTTGCCCGCAAGCTGTTGCGCCGGCAGGTTCAGGCCGGCATTTTTCAGGACCTTGTGGGTCAGGCTCTTGTCCTGGCACAACGTCATGCTGATGGCACTGGTCAGGTCGCTCAGTGACTCACGGCAACGGACCCGCCGACTGCCATGGATCAAGGTGAACAGGCCCGCTTCGGCATCATCGACCTGCACTTCAATGCCACGCCGATGGGCTTCATCAACGATGATCCGCGCATACGGATTGAACTCGGCTTCCGGACCAGGGCCCAGAAACAACGGCTGATTGATCCCGTTCTTGCGCTTGATCGCAAAGGTCGACAGGTTGCGAAAGCCGAGTTTGGCGTAAAGACTTTTCGCCTGGCGGTTGTCATGCAGCACTGACAGATCGAGGTAACTCAGCCCACGGCTCATGAAGTGCTCGATCAAATGTCGCACCAGCACTTCGCCGACGCCGGGGCGCGAACAATGCGGGTCGACGGCCAGGCACCAGAGGCTGCTGCCGTTTTCCGGATCGTTGAACGCTTTGTGGTGATTGAGGCCCATGACGCTGCCGATGATCGCGCCGCTGTCCTCGTCTTCGGCCAGCCAATACACCGGGCCGCCCAGATGACGCGGAGTCAGCAGATTCGCGTCGATCGGCAACATGCCACGCGCCTGATACAGCTGATTGATCGCCTGCCAGTCCGCATCGCTTTGCGCGCGTCGAATGCGAAAACCGCGGAACACGCGGGTCGCCTGTCGGTAATCGCTGAACCACAGGCGCAACGTGTCAGACGGGTCGAGAAACAGCTGCGCGGGCTCCAGCCCCAACACTTGCTGGGGCGCGGCGACGTACAGGGCAATGTCACGCTCACCCGGCTGCTCGTTGAGCAACTCCTGGGCGAGGCTCGCCGGATCGGGGAACGTGTGGCCGATCAGCAGCCGGCCCCAACCGCAATGCACGGCAATCGGCGCGGCGCCCAATTCGCTGCCGTCTTCGGCCAGGCGCGCCTGCAAGCGTTCGTAAGAGGGCGCCTGACCGCGCAACAGGCGTTGGCTATACGCCGTGGCGTGAGGTTTCATCGATCAGATTCCTTGTTCGCTGAGCCACAGGTTCAGCGCCGCCAATTGCCACAGCTTGGAGCCGCGCAACGGGGTCAACTGGCCTTGTGGATCGGTCAGCAGACGGTCGAGCATCGCCGGGTTGAACAGGCCGCGATCCTGACTCGGATCCAGCAGCAGTTCGCGTACCCAGTTCAGCGTATCGCCTTGCAAATGCTTGAGACCCGGCACCGGGAAGTAACCCTTCTTGCGGTCAATGACTTCGCTCGGAATCACCAGCCGCGCCGCCTCTTTCAGCACTTGTTTGCCGCCGTCCGGCAGTTTGAATTTACCCGGCACCCGGGCCGACAACTCCACCAGGCGATAGTCGAGAAACGGTGTGCGCGCTTCCAGACCCCAGGCCATGGTCATGTTGTCGACGCGTTTTACCGGGTCGTCCACCAGCATCACGGTGCTGTCCAGACGCAAGGCTTTGTCCACCGCCGCATCGGCTCCGGGCTGTGCGAAATGTTCCTTCACGAAGTCGCCGGCGGCGTCATTCGCGGTCAGCCATTTCGGCTGCACGGTGGCGGCGTAGTCCTCGTAGCTGCGGTCGAAGAATGCATCGCGATAAGCCGCGTAGGGATCGGCAGCGCCATCGACCTGGGGATACCAGTGATACCCGGCGAACAACTCGTCCGCACCCTGGCCGCTCTGCACCACTTTGCAATGTTTGGCCACTTCGCGGGACAGCAGATAGAACGCAATGCAGTCGTGGCTGACCATCGGCTCGCTCATGGCGCGGAACGCCGCCGGCAGTTGCTCGATGATCTCTTTTTCATCGATACGCAGTTGGTGGTGCTGGGTGCCGTAATGCTTGGCAATCAGGTCCGAATACTGGAACTCGTCGCCACGCTCGCCGCCGGCATCCTGGAAACCGATGGAGAACGTCGACAGGTTTTCCACACCGACTTCACGCAGCAGACCGACCAGCATGCTCGAGTCGACGCCGCCCGAAAGCAGCACGCCGACATCCACTGCCGCGCGTTGACGGATCGCCACGGCATCACGGGTGCTGTCGAGCACACGGTCGCGCCAGTCTTCCAGTGTCAGATTCATCTCGTCGGCGCGTGGGCCGTAGGGCAGGGTCCACCAGGTTTTCTGCTCAGTGCTGCCGTCAGCTTCGATACGCATCCAGGTCGCGGGCGGCAGCTTTTCGATGCCGGCCAGCAAGGTGCGCGGCGCAGGAACCACGGCGTGGAAGTTCAAATAGTGATTGAGCGCCACTGGATCGAGGATCGGGTTGATATCGCCACCCTTGAGCAACGCCGGCAGAGCGGAAGCAAAGCGCAGGCGCTGGCCGGTGCGCGACAGGTACAGTGGCTTTACGCCGAGACGGTCGCGGGCGATGAACAGGCGCTTGGCGTCACGTTCCCAAATGGCAAAGGCAAACATGCCGTTGAGTTTTGGCAACAGCGCCTCGCCCCAGGCGTGATAACCCTTGAGCAGCACTTCGGTGTCGCCGCCGGAATAGAAGGCGTAACCGAGGCTTTCCAGTTCGGCGCGCAGTTCCGGAAAGTTGTAGATCGCGCCATTGAACGCCAGGGACAGGCCCAATTGATTGTCGACCATCGGCTGCGCCGAGCCGTCCGACAGGTCCATGATTTTCAGGCGACGGTGGCCAAGGGCGATCGGCCCCTGGCTGAAAAAGCCCCACGCGTCAGGTCCGCGAGGTGCCAGGTGATGGGTGATTCGTTCAACGGCTGCAAGGTCCGCAGGTTGATGATCAAAGCGTAACTCGCCAGCTAATCCGCACATAAAGTCCTTACCGGTTTTTCCGTTGGGGAGGGTCAATCGATACCCGGCCAAAACGGCGGGTACTCAGAAACTGACCCCCTCGGATTTCAGGAGTTTTATATCGATCGGTTATAAGCGAGGGACACGGACGAATGGCTGGTACAGCAAAAAAGCCCATCGGCCGGCTGATAAGTGGTGCTACGCCACATTAGCGTGTTGCTTGAACGCCGCGGATTCACCCCTCGAAATCGCCGGGCATAGCGCAATGCTGTTCACTTAAAAGAGTCTTGAATCCGAGAAACCTGTGGCGAGGGAGCTTGCTCCCGCTTGAGTGCGTAGCACTCACATAAATCGGCAATGGTTGTCAGATTTTTGGGGCCGCTACGCAGCCCAGCGCGAGCAAGCTCGCTCGCCACAAAGAGGTATGCACGAGGTAAGCGTCGTGAGCACTTCTGCGATGTCCATTGAGCCAATCAGGGCTTGCCCCGAATCAGTCGACGCAAGGCAAAGCGGTTCGGATGACACGCTTCGGCCACGGCTCTGGGCAATGGCAGCGGTTCGTTATCCAGCCACGCAGCGAGCAATTCGCCTGACAATGGCGCGGTGATCAGGCCGCGCGAGCCGTGGCCACTGTTGACATACAAGCCATCCAGCCAGGGGCAAGGGATGTCCGGAGTTTGCCGGGCATCCTTGCTCAGGGCACTGTAGGCATCGGCGAATGCCTGACTGTCGGCCAAGGGCCCGACAATCGGCAGGTAGTCCGGGCTGGTGCAGCGAAACGCTGCGCGACCCTCGAGAGCTTCGGGCTGCAATTTGTCCGCGCCGAGCCGGGTGAGCAGGTCTGCGGAGATTTCTTCGAGCATCTGCAGATTACCGGCATGCTCGGCAGCGGTCGGTGTCAGGTCGTCGTTGTTGAAATCGAAACTGGCGCCCAGCGTATGTTCACCCAATCGTGCCGGGGCGACATAACCTTCGGCGCAGACCATGGTGCTCAGGCTTTGGCTCTCACGTGTCTGGGGCAGGCGAGTGATCTGTCCGCGAATGCGTTTGAGCGGCAACTCGCTGCTGTAAGGGAAACGCTTGATTTCGGCAGCGCCGGCCAAGACCACCACCGGTGCATCGGACAGCAACGTGTCGCCATCCCAGGCTTGCCAGTGGCCATCCACACGGCGCAGTTCCAGCACATCGTGATGGGTCAGAATCCGGATGTCGGGGTGTTTCGCTTGTCTTTGGCACAAGGCCGGCGGATGCACCCATCCGCCTTCGGGGTAATACAACCCGCCCCATTGCAGGCCGATACCCGCACGCGCCTCGGCCTGTTCTCTATCGAGTGTGTGCAGCAAGTCTTCGGGAAACGCCTGCACCAGCTGCGCCTGACGCTCGGCTTCCTTGGCGTTGAAGGCCAGTTGCAGCACGCCGCATCCGTCCCAGTCGACACCCCGCTGCAACTGTTCCAGCACGCGTCGGGTGTAACCGAATCCACTGACGATCAATTGCGACAACGCCGTGCCATGGGCCGAAAGCTTGAGGTAAAGCACGCCCTGAGGATTGCCCGAGGCTTCCTGCGCCAGCTCGTCGTGACGCTCCAGCAGACTGACCTGCCAACCCCGTGCCGCGAGGCTGGCGGCCGTCGCGCAACCGGCCAGGCCGGCACCGATCACCAGTGCCCGACGTTCGTCGGTCAGCGGCGTCGGGCGCGCAAACCATGGTTTGGCCGCGGCGGGCGCCGGGACTTCTTCAGGCCAGCCAAGGAACGTGCCCCGCAGGATTTCCCATTTGTGGCCGATGCCGGGCGTGCGCTTCATCTTGAAGCCCGCTGCATTCAGCAGACGACGTACCCAACCGGTGCTGGTGAAGGTGCTGATGGTTGAACCGGGTGCCGCGAGACGGGCGAGTTCGGCAAACAGTTCGGCCGTCCACATATCGGGGTTTTTCGCCGGGGCGAAACCGTCGAGAAACCAGGCGTCGATCTGTGCGTCCAGTTGTGGCAACTGCTCGAGTGCATCGCCGATCAACAGGGTCAACGTCACGCGACCGTTATCCAGTACCAGCCGCTGGAAGCCTTGATGGATCGCCACGTACTGCGCGAGCAACTGATCGGCAAACAGCTTGAGCTCTGGCCATAACGCCAGCGCCCGTTGCAGATCAGGCGCACTTAGCGGGTACTTTTCGACACTGACAAAATGCAGCCGCGCACCGGCCACTGCGTGTTGTTCGAACAACTGCCAGGCGCACAGGAAATTCAGCCCGGTGCCGAACCCGGTCTCGCCAATCACCAGCCTCCCGCCCACCGGCAATGCGGTAAAGCGTTCACGCAAGGCGTTCTGTTCGAGGAAAACGTAACGGGTTTCATCCAGCCCGGACAGGTCGGAAAAATACACATCATCGAACACCCGCGAACGCGGGAGCCCTTGGTCGTCCCAGTCGAGCTGGGCGTGGGGCGATACAGGTTTCATGGCAGGCTCGGCAACGGCAAGGCGGCCATTCTAGCCGATCGCCGATAATCGGGCGGTGATGATGGTGCGGACTCGAACCGCTTTTCGTAGGAGCATGGCTTGCCAGCGAAGGCGTCCTCAAGTACGCCTTCGCTGGCAAGCCATGCTCCTACAAAGAGCGGTGCAACATCACGAGGAATTTCCCCGTCGTCCAGCTGCCCAATCCGCTAGTCTTGCCACAATCTGGAAAGGGAGCCCTTCATGTTCGAATCTGCTGAAATCGGTCACGTCATCGACAAAGAAACCTATGAAGCCGAAGTCCCGGCGTTGCGTGAAGCGCTGCTCGAGGCGCAGTTCGAACTTCAGCAGCAAAAGCGTTTTCCGGTGATCATTTTGATCAACGGCATCGAAGGTGCCGGCAAGGGCGAAACGGTGAAACTGCTCAATGAGTGGATGGACCCGCGCCTGATCGAGGTCCGCACCTTCGATCACCAGACCGACGAAGAACTGGCGCGGCCACCGGCCTGGCGTTACTGGCGGATGCTCCCGGCCAAGGGCCGCATGGGGATTTTTTTCGGTAACTGGTACAGCCAGATGTTGCAGGCCCGGGTGCATGGTGTGTTCAAGGACCCGCGACTCGATCAAGGCATCAATGCGGCCGAACGCCTGGAGAAGATGTTGTGCGATGAAGGCGCGTTGATTTTCAAGTTCTGGTTTCACCTGTCCAAGAAACAAATGAAGGCGCGCCTCAAGGCCCTGGCCGACGACCCGCTGCACAGCTGGCGCATCAGCCCGCTGGACTGGCAGCAATCGCAGACCTACGACAAGTTCGTGAAATACGGCGAACGCATTTTGCGCCGCACCAGCCGCGACTACGCACCCTGGCATGTGATCGCCGGAATGGACCCGCGCTATCGGAGCCTGGCGGTCGGCAAGATTTTGCTCGAAGGCCTGCAAGGCGCGCTGAAAAGACCGAAGATTCACCCGGATAAAGTCAGCGCCGCGCCCTTGGGCAGCAGCGTCGATCAGGTCAACCTGCTCGACAGCCTTGACCTGACTCTGCAGCTGGACAAGGACGATTACGAAGAGCAGCTGATCACCGAACAGGCGCGGTTCTCGGGGTTGATGCGCGACAAACGCATGCGCCGCCACGCCTTGATCGCGGTGTTCGAAGGCAACGACGCGGCAGGCAAGGGCGGGGCGATCCGGCGGGTTGCTGCAGCGCTTGACCCGCGCCAGTACAGCATCGTGCCGATTGCGGCACCCACCGAGGAGGAGCGGGCACACCCGTACCTGTGGCGGTTCTGGCGACATATTCCGGCGCGGGCAAAATTCACGGTGTTTGACCGCTCTTGGTATGGCCGGGTGCTGGTGGAGCGCATTGAAGGCTTTTGCAGCCCCGCGGACTGGCTGCGTGCCTACAGTGAGATCAACGACTTCGAAGAGCAGATCGCTGATGCCGGGGTGATCGTGGTCAAGTTCTGGCTGGCCATCGATAAAGAAACACAAATGGAGCGCTTCGAAGAGCGCGAGCAGATCCCCTTCAAGCGCTTCAAGATCACCGAAGATGACTGGCGCAATCGCGAAAAGTGGGATGCCTACCGGGCCGCGGTCGGCGACATGGTCGACCGCACCAGTACCGAAATTTCGCCCTGGACCCTGGTAGAAGCCAACGACAAGCGCTGGGCGCGGGTCAAGGTCTTGCGCACGCTCAACCAGGCGCTGGAAGAGGCGTTCGAAAAGTCCGACAAGCACGAGAAGAAGCTGAAAAAACTCAAGGTGTGAGCCGATGGCTACGCATACGCGGGGTGAATGATTGTCGCGACCGGTAACAGGTGGACTTATGCTCGATCCACTCTCAACCCATAACAACAATGAGGTATGCCATGCGTGAAGTGGTGATCGTCGACAGCGTGCGGACCGGCCTGGCCAAGTCCTTTCGCGGCAAGTTCAACCAGACCCGTCCGGACGACATGGCGGCTCACTGCGTCAATGCACTGCTGACACGCTCGGGCATCGACCCGGCCAGTGTCGAGGATTGCATCGTCGGTGCCGGCTCCAACGAAGGCGCCCAAGGCTACAACATCGGTCGCAACGTCGCGGTGCTGTCGCGCCTGGGCACCGGCACCGCCGGCATGACCCTCAACCGGTTCTGCTCGTCGGGCTTACAGGCGATTGCCATCGCCGCCAACCAGATCGCTTCGGGTTGCAGCGACATCATCGTCGCCGGTGGCGTCGAGTCCATCAGCCTGACGATGAAAAGCGTCAACACCGACAACCTGATCAACCCGCTGCTGAAAGAGCAGGTGCCGGGCATCTACTTCCCCATGGGCCAGACCGCCGAAATCGTCGCCCGTCGTTACAACGTCAGCCGCGAAGAACAGGACCTGTACGCCCTGCAAAGTCAGCAACGTACCGCACAGGCACAGGCCGCCGGTTTGTTCGACGATGAAATCGTGCCGATGGCCGTCAAGTATCGCGTTGAAGACAAGGCCACCGGGCAGGTGCAGATCCTCGACGGCATCGTCGATCGCGACGACTGCAATCGCCCGGATACTACGCTGGAGAGTCTGTCGGGGTTGAAGCCGGTGTTTGCCGAAGACGGTTCGGTCACGGCGGGCAACTCGTCGCAGTTGTCTGATGGTGCTTCGATGACGCTGGTGATGAGTCTGGAAAAAGCGCTGGAACTGGGGTTGAAACCGAAAGCGTTCTTCCGCGGTTTCACGGTGGCAGGTTGCGAGCCGGATGAAATGGGCATCGGTCCGGTGTTCTCAGTGCCGAAGTTGCTCAAGGCCAAGGGTTTGCAGGTGGCCGACATTGACCTGTGGGAGCTCAACGAAGCGTTCGCTTCGCAATGCCTGTACAGCCGCAACCGGCTGGGGATCGATAACGAGAAGTACAACGTCAATGGCGGCTCGATTTCCATCGGTCACCCGTTCGGCATGACCGGGTCGCGTCAGGTCGGGCATCTTGTGCGGGAATTGCAGCGGCGGAATTTGCGTTACGGCGTTGTGACCATGTGCGTGGGTGGCGGGATGGGCGCTACGGGGTTATTTGAAGCGGTGCGTTAAGCCTTAAGCGTTTGTGGTGATTGTTACATCGCCATCGCCGGCAAGCCGGTCTCGCTCCCACATGGGATCTATGTCACATAGCTGACCCTGTGGGAGCGAGACCGGCTTGCCGGCGATGGCAGCGCCGCGGTCTATCGACCAGCGCCTAGAAGCTGCATCCGCGCGACATAAGCCTCAATCTCCCGCGCAGCCGCCTCCGGGTTTTCAAACGGCCCCTCCAGCGTGTTTTCCCGGGTACTGAAATACAACTCCCCGTTTACCCGACACATCCGGTCACTGCGAAAGTGCGTGGCGGGGGCGTTGTCCTGGGCGCGCATGCCATACATGGCGATCTCCTGAAGGTGGGTAGATCCAATGAGCTTATGCATGAACCGCTTAAAGCGCCTGACCAACCGATCGACGGCATCGCGCCAATTTATTGCTGCGACCCGCACAGTTTCATTTGCGTCCGCTTGCCAACTGTCCCTGTGTGCCAGGCGCCGCTGCGCCTAGAATGACGATTCTTGCCATCTGGCCTTGGGGTACGCATGCACATTTCATCCGGTCGCTGGGTTTACGGCCTGTTCCTGGCCTTGTTGACCGCGTTGTTGTGGGGAATCCTGCCGATCAAACTCAAGCAAGTGCTGCTGGTGATGGACCCGGTCACGGTGACCTGGTTTCGGCTGATGGTGTCCGGCGGCTGCCTGTTCATTTACCTGGCAGCCACCAAGCGCCTGCCGAGCCGCAAGGTGCTCGGTCCGCGCGGTGGCTGGCTGGTGCTGATGGCGGTGCTCGGCCTGGTAGGCAATTACGTGCTTTATTTGATGGGCCTGAACCTGCTCAGCCCGGGCACCGCGCAACTGGTGGTGCAGATGGGGCCGATCATGTTGCTGATCGCCAGCCTGTTTGTGTTCAAGGAACGCTTCAGCGTGGGGCAGGGGATTGGCCTGCTGGTGTTGCTGATTGGTTTCGGGCTGTTTTTCAATCAGCGCCTGGCCGAGTTGCTTACCTCGCTCACTGACTACACGGCGGGTGTGCTGCTGGTGTTGTTGGCGTCCACGGTCTGGACGTTCTATGCCCTTGGGCAGAAGCAATTGCTGACGGTGTGGAATTCGTTGCAGGTGATGATGGTGATCTATCTGTTCTGCGGGCTGTTGCTGACGCCGTGGGTGCATCCGCTGGAAGCACTGCAACTGACTCCACTGCAGGGCTGGCTGTTGCTGGCGTGCTGCATGAATACGCTGATTGCGTATGGCGCGTTTGCCGAAGCGCTGGCGCACTGGGAGGCCTCGCGGGTGAGTGCGACGCTGGCGATCACGCCGTTGGTGACGTTTGCGGCCGTTGCCATGGCCGCCTGGTTGTGGCCGGAATATGTGCATGCCGAGACGATCAATGGTCTGGGGTATGGCGGGGCGGTGCTGGTAGTGCTGGGGTCGGCGCTGGTGGCGTTGGGGCCGTCGTTGATCGCGGGGCTCAAGGCCCGGAAGATCAGAGTGGCGACCAGTTAGACCGCGTTATCGTTCTTCGCGGGCAAGCCTCGCTCCTACAGATTTTGTGTCGATCACAATATTCAGGACCGACACATGACCTGTAGGAGCAAGGCTTGCCCGCGAAGACTGACTAACAGGCGACCAAAATCTCAGCCCTTGGCCCCGGCCTCCAGCATATTCTCCGGCCTTACCCAGGCATCAAACTGTTCATCCGTCAGATACCCCAACTGCAACGCCGCCTCCCGCAAGGTCAGCCCTTCGGCGTAGGCCTTCTTGGCAATCTCCGCCGACTTGTCATACCCGATATGCGGGTTCAGCGCCGTCACCAGCATCAAGCCACGCTCCAGATGTTCAGCCATTTTCTCGGCATCCGGCTCCAGGCCGGCGATGCAGTGCTGCTGGAAGTTGCTGCAGCCATCGCCCAGCAGACGGATCGATTGCAGCAGGTTGTGGATGATCACCGGTTTGAACACGTTCAGTTGCAAGTGCCCCTGACTGGCGGCGAAACCGATGGCAACGTCGTTGCCCAGCACCTGACACGCCAACATAGACAGCGCTTCGCACTGGGTCGGGTTGACCTTGCCGGGCATGATCGAGCTGCCAGGTTCGTTGGCCGGCAACTTCACTTCGGCAAAACCGGCACGTGGTCCGGAACCCAGCAGGCGCAAGTCGTTGGCGATTTTCATCAGGGTCACGGCCAGGGTTTTCAGCGCGCCGGACAACGTGGTCAACGGCTCATGGCCCGCCAGTGCAGCGAATTTGTTGGGTGCGGTAACAAACGGCAGACCGGAGAGCGCGGCCAGCTCGGAGGCAATCGCTTCGCCAAAACCGTGCGGTGAGTTCAGCCCGGTGCCGACCGCAGTGCCACCCTGGGCCAGTTCACACACGGCGGGCAGGGCGCTGCGGATCGCCCGTTCGGCGTAGTCCAGTTGTGCGATGAACGCCGAGAGTTCCTGGCCGAACGTAATCGGCGTGGCATCCATCATGTGGGTGCGACCGGTCTTGACCAGCTTCATGTGCCGCGCGGCCAACTCCGCCAACCCACCGGACAGCTCGCCGATCGCCGGCAGCAAATGTTGCTGCACGGCCTGGGCGGCGGCGATGTGCATCGCGGTGGGGAAGCAGTCGTTGGAGCTTTGCGAGCGGTTGACGTGATCGTTGGGGTGCACCGGCAACTTGCCGCCGCGCGGGTTGCCGGCCAGTTCGTTGGCACGCCCGGCGATCACTTCGTTGACGTTCATGTTGCTCTGGGTGCCGCTGCCGGTCTGCCAGACCACCAGCGGGAACTGGTCGTCATGGTTGCCGTCGAGCACTTCGTCGGCGGCCTGTTCGATCAGCCGGGCGATGTCGGCGGGCAGGTCGCCATTGCGATCATTGACCCGCGCCGCGGCCTTCTTGATCAACGCCAGCCCATGCAGCACTGCCAGCGGCATACGCTCGTTGCCAATGGCGAAGTTAATCAGCGAGCGTTGCGTCTGAGCGCCCCAGTAGGCCTCATCCGGCACTTCCACCTCGCCAAGGCTGTCGGTCTCGATACGGCTCATCATGCACACTCCTGTCAGTCTGATAGCGCAGTTTAGGCCGTGATCACCGGCCGTGGTTCCATCAGTCTGGAATTTGACCGTTCAACCCCTCTAATTCAAGCCCGACAAGGCTTGGGGTTGAGTGACACAGTTTTTTAGGCGCAGAATGGACGCCCTTGGGGTTTTACCTCGCCTGCTAGAAAAGGAAACTCGATGACTCGTCTTCGTGCCATCTGTACCGCGGTTGCACTGGTTTGCGCCAGCGGCCCTGTTTTTGCCGATACCGCCAGCCACAACGCCAGTGCCGAAGCTTTCCTGACCCTGGCGCACGCTGACAAATTGGGCACTCCGGTGTACATGCAAGTGCAGCAAATGTTCGCTCAGCGCTTTGAACAGACCAAAGCCCCTGAATCGAAAAAAGCCTTGCTGGAAACCTACCAGGCCAAGGCAAACGCCGCTCTGGACGCAGCCATTGGCTGGAACAAGCTGAAGCCGGACATGGTCAAGCTGTACACCACCAACTTCAGCGAGTCCGAGCTCAAGGACCTGGTCGCGTTCTACCAGTCGCCACTGGGCAAGAAAGTCCTGGAAAAGATGCCGCAGCTGACCCAGCAATCGGCCCAGATGACGCAAGCCAAGCTGGAAAGCGCGGTGCCTGTGGTCAACAAACTGTTGGCTGACATGACCAACGAGCTGGATCCTAAAGCCGGCGCCGCTGCTCCTGCTGCCAAGAAAAAGCCTTAAGCGGAGCCGGGTATGACCATGCAACAACGCATCGAATCGACGCTGGGCCTGTTACAGCCCGAGCACCTGCAAGTGCTGGATGAAAGCCATATGCACAGTCGTGGGTTGCAAACCCATTACAAGGCCGTGGTGGTCAGCCAGCAGTTCGAGGGGCTCAATCGCGTCAAGCGTCACCAGAAAGTCTACGGCACGCTCGGCGAGCTGATGGGCGAGTTCCATGCGTTGGCGCTGCATACCTACACGCCTGAAGAATGGGCACAGATCGACGCGGCCCCGGCCTCGCCAACCTGCGCTGGCGGCAGCAAGCATTAATGTGATGGATGAGGGCTGTTGTGGCGAGGGAGCTTGCTCCCGCTGGACTGCGAAGCAGTCCCAAAACCTGCAACAGTGTTCTGTCTGAAAGAGTGCAGTCGGAGTTGCGACTGCTGCGCCCGGGCGCGGATCGGTCGGCGGGAGCAAGCTCCCTCGCCACAGAGATTGATGACAGTCCTAAAACCACACCGTTTTTGCTAGAATCCGCAACGCGCCGCTCACCCGGCGCGTTTTTTTTCGCATCCGGTTCACCCCTTACGAGGGTAGCCACCTGGAGAATCACCCATGACACAACAGATTGTCGTGGCGGCACTGTATAAGTTCGTCACCCTGGAAAACTACGTCGACCTGCGCGAGCCCCTGCTGCAGGCGATGGTCGACAACGGCATCAAAGGCACGCTGCTGATCGCCGAAGAAGGCATCAACGGCACCGTCTCCGGCAGCCGCGAAGGCATCGACGGGCTGATGGCCTGGCTCAAGAACGACCCGCGCATGGACGACATCGACCACAAAGAGTCGTACTGCGACGAGCAGCCGTTCTACCGCACCAAAGTCAAACTCAAGAAAGAAATCGTCACCCTCGGCGTCGAAGGCGTGGACCCGAACAAAAAGGTCGGCACCTACGTTGATCCAGAGAACTGGAACGCGCTGATCAGCGATCCGGAAGTGCTGTTGATCGACACGCGCAACGACTACGAGGTTTCGATTGGCACCTTTGAAGGCGCCATCGACCCGAAGACCACCAGTTTTCGTGAATTCCCCGATTACATCAAAGCCCATTTCGACCCGGCCGTGCACAAGAAGGTCGCGATGTTCTGCACCGGCGGCATTCGTTGCGAAAAGGCCTCGAGCTACATGCTCAGCCAGGGTTTCGACGAGGTCTATCACCTCAAGGGTGGCATTCTGAAGTACCTCGAAGAGGTGCCGCAGGAAGAAACCAAGTGGCAGGGCGACTGCTTCGTCTTCGATAACCGCGTGACCGTGCGCCATGACCTCAGCGAAGGCGACTACGATCAATGCCACGCCTGTCGTACGCCGGTGAGCGTCGAAGACCGCGCGTCCGAGCACTATGTGGCCGGCATCAGCTGCCCGCATTGCTGGGATAAGCTGAGCGAGAAAACCCGTCGCAGCGCCATCGATCGGCAAAAGCAGATCGAACTGGCCAAGGCTCGCAACATGCCTCACCCGATCGGCTACAACTACAAGCAAACCCCTTCCGAGGCTTGAACCATGTCTGCTCGCCGCCTGCTCTATGTGATGGACCCGATGTGTTCCTGGTGCTGGGGCTTTGCGCCGGTGGCCAACGCGCTGGTCGAACAGGCGCAGGCGGCGGGTGTGGACGTGCATCTTGTGGTGGGCGGCTTGCGCACAGGCAGTGGTTCGGCGCTGGAGCCGACCACCCGGCGCTACATTCTTGAACATTGGCAAGCGGTCACCGAGGCCACGGGCCAGCCGTTCAAGACCGAAGGCGCGTTGCCCGAAGGCTTTGTGTACGACACCGAACCCGCCTGTCGGGCATTGGTGACGGCGCGCAGCCTGGCGCCGGATTGCGCGTGGAAGTTGCTTGGTCTGATCCAGCATGCGTTTTACGCAGAAGGCCGCGATGTCACCCACGCCAGTGTGCTGGTGGAACTGGCGGAGCAGGCCGGGCTGCCGCGCATCGAGTTCGCGGCTGCGTTCGACCGCGCCGATCAACATGCCGCGACAGCGGCCGATTTCACCTGGGTGCAGGACCTCGGAATCGCCGGTTTCCCCACCTTGCTGGCTGAGCGTGATGGTCAATTGGCGTTGTTGACCAATGGCTATCAGCCTCTGAGCGTCCTGTCACCGCTGCTCGGCCGCTGGCTGGAGCGCGCTGCCTGTGCATGACCAGCCTGACGACACCGCAACCGCTACACGTGTCGATCGCCTGAGCTGGGCGGAAATCCGCCGGCTGGCCTTGCATCACAAGAAAGCCCTGTGGATCGCCAACGGCGTGGCCGTGCTGGCAACGTTGTGCAGCGTGCCGATTCCCTTGCTCTTGCCGTTGCTGGTGGACGAAGTGCTGCTGGGCCATGGCGACGCCGCGCTGAAGATCATGAACCACGCGCTGCCCGAAGGTTGGCAGAAAGCGGCGGGCTACATCGGCCTGATGCTGCTGGTGACCTTGTTGCTTCGCTGTGGCGCCTTGCTGTTCAACGTGGTGCAGGCAAAGTTGTTTGCGGCACTGGCCAAAGACATCGTCTACCGCATTCGCATACGGCTGATCGAACGGCTCAAGCGCATCTCGCTGGGCGAATACGAAAGCCTGGGCAGCGGCACGGTGACCACGCATCTGGTGACTGACCTCGATACGCTGGACAAATTCGTCGGCGAAACCCTCAGCCGTTTCCTCGTGGCCATGCTGACGCTGGTCGGTACGGCGAGCATTCTGATCTGGATGCACTGGAAACTCGCGCTGCTGATCATGCTGTTCAACCCGTTGGTGATCTACGCCACGGTGCTGCTGGGCAAGCGGGTCAAACACCTGAAGAAACTCGAGAACGACAGCACCTCGCGATTTACCCAGGCGTTAACCGAAACCCTCGATTCCATCCAGGAAGTGCGCGCCGGCAACCGACAGGGCTTTTTCCTCGGGCGCCTCGGCCAGCGGGCGCGGGAAGTACGCGATTACGCGGTGACTTCGCAGTGGAAAACCGATGCCTCGAACCGTGCCAGCGGTTTGCTGTTCCAGTTCGGCATCGATATTTTCCGCGCCGCCGCCATGCTCACGGTGTTGTTCTCCGACCTGTCCATCGGCCAGATGCTCGCGGTGTTCAGCTACCTGTGGTTCATGATCGGTCCGGTGGAACAACTGCTTAACCTGCAATACGCCTACTACGCCGCGGGCGGTGCGCTATCACGGATCAACGAGCTGCTGGCAAGGGCTGATGAGCCGGAATATCCGGGCGGCGTCGACCCGTTCAACGGTCGTGAAACCGTGGGCATCGAAGTCCAGGGATTGAGTTTCGGTTACGGCGACGAGTTGGTACTGAACCAGATGAACCTGTCCATCGCTCCCGGTGAAAAAGTCGCGATTGTCGGCGCCAGCGGCGGTGGCAAAAGTACCCTGGTGCAGTTGCTGCTGGGCCTGTACACGCCACTCGCCGGGACGATCCGCTTCGGCGGTTCCACCCAGCAGGAGATCGGTCTGGAAACGGTTCGCGAAAATGTCGCCGTGGTTCTGCAACACCCGGCGCTGTTCAATGACACCATCCGTGCCAACTTGACCATGGGCCGCGAACGCAGCGACGAAGCCTGCTGGCAAGCGCTGGAAATTGCCCAGCTGCACCAGACCGTTCGGGAGCTGCCCAACGGCCTGGACAGTATCGTCGGGCGCTCCGGCGTGCGGCTATCCGGCGGCCAGCGCCAACGCCTGGCGATTGCACGGATGGTGCTGGCCGAACCGAAAGTGGTGATCCTCGACGAGGCTACTTCAGCACTGGATGCCGCCACCGAATACAACCTGCACCAAGCGTTGGCGCGGTTTCTGAGCCACCGCACCACGCTAATCATTGCGCATCGGTTGTCCGCGGTGAAGCAGGCGGACCGGGTGCTGGTATTCGACGGCGGGCAGATTGCCGAGGATGGCGACCATCAGCAACTGATTGCTGATGGTGGGTTGTACGCCAAGCTGTATGGGCATTTGCAGCAGCATTGATTTGCCGTTACTTCCAGATGACGTTCAGCATCCCGGGGCCGCCCTCATAACCAAATTGCTTCATGACGACCGCGCATGAGTCGCAAGGCGCCATGGTGGTGGCGATCGTGATGGAATCCAGTTCCTTGGCATCCGGGTATTTACTGCGAATGGCGCGGATGAGCTTGCTTTCTGTGTCCAGCGAGGTGGGGCGAGAGGTGAGGGCAGGTTTGTAAGACTCTATATTGTCGATGGTGTGGGGGATCGCCCGTAACTTGCCGGAGTCGGAGACACTCAGTGATGTCGTCGAATAGGGAGCGCTGAGTAACGTTCGTGAAGAGGGTGCGCCGTGGTCGATGTTGAAGTAAGCCGTGTCGCCCAACATCACGGGGTTTCTATTCTTGTTTTGGCCAAACAACGGCAGGAACCCGGTGTCACCCTGTCGTCCCGAAACGCTGACATACACCTCTGCTTTCCCGGTATTTGTCCTGATTTCAGCGAACGCGATGTTTCTGACATCGTGCACGGGGTCCCCGGTTTTGGTGCTGATAATATCTTGTAGTTTTTGCATCAGGTCATCGGTTTTCAATGCCTTGGCCTCAACGCTGACGAGCGTTTCCTGAAACAGCGTGTTGAAGACCCTTTCAGTTGTCTGGCGAACACTGTCCGGCGCCCTCCAGGACGGTGACCAGGTTTTTGCGCCATCCCCGGAGTGCCTGACAATCATCCTTGTGGATTTGTCGAAAAGCACTGCTTCCCCTGGGCTGGTATCAACCTTGATCAGTTTGAGCGTATCGGGCGGATTGGCATGACCGCCAATCGGGATGGCGATCTCATCCATGGCTTTCATCGCGCGCTCGACCGCTACAGGGCCGTAAATCCTCGCCGTGTTATTGGCATTGAGCGAACCGGTGTATACCGTCAACAATTCGTCCTTGAGGTCTTTTGGCAGGGTTGACGCTTGTTTGAAATCCAACGCCTTCAGATTTTGACTTTCTGTGAGTTTGGCAACGTAAAAGTCACCCGCATTCAGGCGTGTGAAAACATACTGAGTCGATCCGTCTACTGCATCGCAAATGATCGCGCCATCTTGAAACGTATGGTTAAGGTCGTCTTTGGTCACGTTGACTTTGACTCGTCCATAGATGCCCTTGCGAAACTCCATGCTGCCGGACAGTTTTGGATAATCCATCAAGGCCCTCACTTCCATCGGTAGCCGTCCACGGGGAGCGATGTAAATGGAGTCCCCGAACCAGGGCGCCCAGCCTTTGCTTTCGTCAAACGTACCGGCGTCAGGCGTGGGGGCGGGGTCTCTTTTGACCAGTCGTGTTTCGCATAAAACATTATTAGGGGCGCGGCGGACTCGGCAGGGAATCGCTTTCCAGATGTCGTCCTCGATCAGTTCGGCGCGCCGCAGGTAGTCGCCATCGAGCCGGTACGGCACGTCGTCGAGAAACAACGTGGTACGCCCATCAACTTCAAGCACCTCGCGAACGTGAGTTTTTTTAGAGAGTTCGACAATGACGTGATCGCTGGTCTTTTCCAGTGTGTTGTAACGGGATCGCCCCAGCGAAAGATCGCTCGAGCGGGTGGAGAGTGAGGGGCCATAGGGTCTGGACGACAATGGATCGACCAAGCGGTAGTCAGCCTTGCCGGTTGAAGCCACGTTGCGTACCGGCACGTCTTCAATCCCTTTGATGGCTGCTAACCGGTCGCCGCTGGCCAAGGGCTTCCAACTGCCCGCGTCGCTGACCTGCGGCAGGCTGCGTGCGAAATCGTAATGGCCGGTTCTGATCAGCCCCTTGAGTCGGGCCATTCCGGACAGGCCGAATTTCAGCGCTTTTGTTCCCAGTATCTTGACCAGCGACGCAATGCCGTCAACCGGGTTGAGTGTTTGCAAGGTCAAAATCAGCAGCTCCTTGGTCAGATGCCGGAATGCTGGAAGTCTGGCGCGTAAGGTCAGTCGGGCTGCATTGCTGACCAGTTTTGCCGAGCCAGAGGCAAATTTGCCGATCGGTTGTGCAAATGAAAGCAGGTCGGCAAACAGGCCAAACGCTCCATGAATAAGGCGTGTTTTGTCGTCTGATGCCAAGTCTTCGATACTTTTCCAGAAGGGTATGAAGGCCTTGAAGATTTCGATGGCTTTATCTTTCCTGGCTTCTTCGCGATCGAACTGTGTCTGACCGTAGGCGGCATCGCGAAGTTTTAGCGGGTCCGTATACAGCAACCGGGTAGCAATGAAATTACTGATTGCCACGCCGCGGTTTGAAGTTAGCGTCATCGGGACACTGTCCTGGTTTGGCATCGCGCTGGAGTCTGCGGTGAAGACGTCGCCCAACTGTTCGATGATGGCCTGGCACGTCGCACCTGTTTTCGGTGCGCTCCCGGTTGAATGAGCGTCCCAGTCAAACGGTAACGTCTTATGGCGCAATACGCTGACGATGATGGGTCTACTGACTTGCCACTCCTCCGTCTTTTTGGCACCGCCGAATTGTTCCGGCGCGAGATTTTTGATGCGGCGTACTACGCCTGCTCGGGGCAGCAGTTCGTAAGTCCTTGTCTCATTGGCGTAGGTCGTCTGCAAAATCAGGCCATTACGGGCTCGCAGCGGCAGAATGATTTCTGGCGTTTCGTTCTGGGCTTCTACACCCGTGGTTGCCTTTCTCAGGCTGTAGATTTTGAGGTTGCCCCATTCAATGGCTTGGCGGTCACTGAGTGCAAGTGAGGCTAAAAGGCTGCTGATCAAGGTTTTATAGGCGGTTGTCTGTAGCGCCAGGTAGCGAGTGAAGCGTTGATCGAACATCGTTTTGATATTGGGCAAGGTGCCATTCACTATCGGTGATCCCGACGTGTCGTCGAAGCGGAAAGTTGACGTTATGGTCCGGTCACTGTCTATGGTGATGAAGAACTGACTGCGGGAGCCGTCCGCTAGCGTGTAATACCATCGTGCCTGATCATCGAGCGCGTTTGCGGCCAGCACATCGACGACCGAGAAGTAGTCGTAATCCTTACCGGGGAGCGGCGGCACACTGTTCCACCGGATTCGTTCGGTTAGTTTCCTCGCCAGTTTTCGGCCTTGCGCGATATAGGGTTTTCCAAAGAATTTTTCCGCAACCGTTTTCGCAATCGACAGGCGTTCGGGCGGCTTTTCGTCAAGTTGGGTAATGGCGTCGTTGAGAGTGGTCGTCTGTGTATCCAGTTCCGATAGCGCCAGTTCAATTTCGGGCTGTGTGTAATCCTCATGACGTTTGTGCGGGATGATCCCCTGGGTTACTGCCCAGTCCATTGTCGGAAGCAATCTTGCCAGGCTGATTTCATTCAGTTGCTCGGTTGTTGCCCCCTCGGCCCGATCGAGGGGCAGGTTAACTAGCTGCTGGAAGGTCATTCTTTCGAACACCCCGGGATCGGCAGTGTCGAGCAGGTTCACGCCATTCAGGAAATTCACCCAGACGATGGAGCTTCTGTAAGGGAGATCGGTCGGGATATTGCTGACACGGAACTCGGTTGGAAACTGGCACAGAAACAATCGTGCAATAACAATCGCCTCTTTTTCCGAAGCTGCCCGTTTTGACGCAAGCAGATGGGTTTCGAATTCGCTCCAGATCGCTTGATAGCTTTTTCCCCAATTGGATTGGGTCTGAACAGGGTAACCGGCGATCCCGTCCGGGTGTTCCGTGGTCGGCGATTGGAGCCAGATCTGTAATGCGCTGGCTATCACTTTGATGCGCCAATGAGGTGAAGTCTCTTCACCGGTAGTTCCTCCGTACCAATCCAGGGTCGATAGTAAGGTTGTTGTCAGCTTTTCGGCTTCAGGACTTTGCAGGATTTTTTGAAGGTAAACGGTTGGCGTTGCGCGAACTTGTTCAGTGGTGGCCGACGAAAGAATGTCATTGGCGAGATGGGTGAAGGGGGAAGTACTTTTTTCAGGCAGGAACTTTCTTACCGCTGCGATTATTTCCGCGCGAATGATTTGCGAGTGCAGTTCCTGCGTATTGTTGGGGAACACTGCCTGGGCAGTTAGAAATACTCGTCGATCTTTTTCCGTGGGCGGCCGCTTCAAATCGAGAATGTTAACGTCGTCCTCCAGTCTCAAGCGATAGCTGGCGATCTTTTCTTCAAGGGCATTGATGGCCGAATGTTGTTGGTTCGTATCTGTCGGATCCCAAGGGGCAAAACCGTAGAACGTGGCCATTCTGGGGAGGCTGACAAGACGGTCATAACGTATTTGTCCTCCCAGTAAACTCGCCGCCTTTTCAATTCGGATTTTAAGTGCTTGCCATTTTTCGGGGCCGGTCAATTCCAAGGCTGTTTTGTCTTGTTGATCGCGATTCGACGTCTCGTAGACCCAGGCTCCGTCTCTCGCGGTGACAATCAGATAATGAGGGGAGACGTTGTTCTTTCTGCACAGCATCTGGTAATCGCTGTCCTTCATCAACTCTTGCAATGCAAGTTGACCGACTTCGTTTTGTTTATCGAGGGGAGAAAATGTTCGGGGTTTGAGCAGTGTTTGTGCGAAATGAGTGAGGGAGCCGACTTCGGTACGCAAGAAAGACAGCAATAGTTCATAGTCTCCCAGTTGGCTTTGATAAACCTGCGCAGCAGATGGAAATGAATTTGCCGTGTCACTCGATCCGGTATTTGAATGTGTTGTTTGCATGATGGAGCTTCTCTTTTTCGTTGTTCCAGATGGCGTTGGAGTTTCGCCACCGATTACAACGGTCCAAGGGAGAAGCCGTGCGGTATATAGATAGTGCCGTGGTCGCGAGGAGGACGATTGTGTTTCGGGAAGTCTGCGGTCGGAATGGGCCACGGGGTTGGCGTCACTGAAAGTAAGGCGGCTTGCGAATGACGGCAGTTCTTGCTTGCCGGGATCACGAACGCACCCTAGTCTAGCTGTAGCGATCACGTTGGATGATGATCTGGCAGTGCTAAAACAAGGGACCTCATGAATCAAGCGCGGACTCTCGGAACGCCACGGTTATTGGGCATCGTCTGGCCATTTATCGCTGTCGTGCTGTTTCAGGCGATGCTGGGTGGCGTCAGCCTGTACGTGCTGTCGGCGGTTCGTGGCTACGTTGCTGGTGAAAGCCTCTGGTCCAAAGGCCAGAAAGACGCCATCTATTACCTCAATCTCTACGCCGACAGTCACGACGAGACGATATTCAACAAATACCAGAACGCGATCGCGGTGCCTCAGGGTGGCCACGAATTGCGTGTGGCGCTGGATCATCAGCCGCCGAATATCGAAGCCGCGCGCGTGGCGATCCTCAAGGGCGGCAACCACCCCGATGACGTCAATAGTGTGATCTGGCTGTACCTGAATTTCCGGCACTTCAGTTACCACGAGAAAGCCATCGACCTCTGGACGGTGGGCGATGCGTATCTGGTGCAACTCGATGCCATTGCGCGGGAGATGCATCAGCGCATCACCACCCGTCAGGCCACCGATGCCGATATCAAGCGCTGGAAGGATCAGATATTCGTCATCAACGAAAGTGTGACACCGGCGGCGAAGGCCTTCAGCGATGCCTTGGGCGAAGGCTCGCGGATGATCCTGCGGCTGTTGCTGGTGACCAACCTCGCCACGGCTCTGGGTTTGATCGTCCTGGCCTTGATGCGCACGCACAAACTGCTCAAGCAGCGCCATGCCTTCGCTGACGCTCTGCAGTTGGAAAAAGACCGGGCACAGATCACTTTGCAATCGATCGGCGATGGCGTGATCACCACGAATGTCGAGGGTGCGATCGCCTACATGAACCCCGCCGCCGAGGCGTTGACGCACTGGAAAGCCGAACAGGCGACGGGTTTGCCACTGGCGGCCCTGTTCAATCTGCTGGACGAGAACGCTCAGGCTGACGGATTTACGCTGATCGAGCACATTTTGAGCGGCCAGCTCAGCGGTGGCAGCGAACATTCCAAACTGATTCAACGCCTGGATGGCAGCACGGTGTCAGTTACCCTGGTGGGTGCGCCGATCAGCAACGCCGGCAAGGTCAGCGGCACCGTGCTGGTCCTGCACGACATGACGCAGGAGCGGCAATACATTGCCAATCTGTCCTGGCAGGCGACCCATGATGCCTTGACCGGTCTCGCCAACCGCCGTGAGTTCGAGTATCGCCTCGAGCAGGCGCTACACAACCTGACGCGGCAGCCGGGGCGCCATGCGTTGATGTTCCTCGATCTGGATCAATTCAAACTGGTCAACGATACCTGCGGCCACGCGGCGGGTGACGAGTTGTTGCGGCATATCTGTGCGTTGTTGCAATCGGGTTTGCGCGAAGGCGATACGCTGGCGCGGCTGGGCGGCGATGAATTTGGCATCCTGCTGGAGAACTGTGCCCCGGAAGCTGCGGAGAAAATAGCAGAGGGGTTGCGCCAGACCGTGCAGAACCTGCATTTCGTCTGGAAGGGCCGGCCGTTCGTGACCACCGTGAGCATCGGGCTGGTGCACCTCACTCAGCACCCGACCACGCTCGAAACATCACTGCGCGCCGCCGACATGGCGTGTTACATGGCCAAGGAAAAGGGCCGCAACCGGGTTCAGGTCTATCACGCCGATGATTCGGAACTGTCCCTGCGTTTCGGCGAGATGGCCTGGGTACAGCGTTTGCACATGGCGCTGGAAGAAGACCGCTTCTGTCTGTACGCCCAGGAAATCGCGGCCCTGGGTCATGTCGAGCAGGGTGGTGGACATATCGAAATTCTATTGCGCCTGCATGACGAAGCCGGGCGGATGATATTGCCCGACAGTTTTATTCCGGCCGCTGAACGTTATGGCCTGATGACTTCTCTCGATCGCTGGGTTGTAGAGAATGTGTTTAAAGTTATTGCCCAGTGCATGGCCGAACAGCGCAAAGGGCCCTTGGCGATGTGTGCGATTAATCTGTCAGGCACAACTATCGGAGATGAGGCGTTTCTGGACTTTCTACGTGAACAGTTCGTTACATACTCCATACCTCCTGAAATGATTTGTTTTGAAATCACTGAAACCAGTGCAATTTCCAATCTTGGAAGTGCAATTCGATTTATTAATGAACTCAAAGGCTTAGGCTGCCATTTTTCGCTCGACGACTTTTGCGCCGGAATGTCCTCATTCGCTTACTTGAAACATTTGCCTGTAGACTTCCTGAAGATCGACGGGAGTTTCGTAAAGGATATGCTGGACGACCCGATTAACCGCGCCATGGTCGAAGTGATCAATCACATCGGTCATGTCATGGGTAAACGCACGATTGCCGAGTTTGTCGAGTCACCCCAGATCGAGCAGGCATTGCTGGAGATCGGGGTGGATTACGCTCAAGGGTATGTGATTGAACGCCCGCATCTGTTTACCTGCGATAGTTTGCAAAGTCGTCCTGCCAGGCCTCAGCCCTTGTTGTTCAAGGCACCTGGCACGTTCCGTTGAAATCTCCTGCTGATCCTTACAATCACAATCAAAAGGAACCCGACAGTGATCGAGACATTCAACCGAACCGGCCCCCTCATGGAAGCTGCAAGTTATCCCGCCTGGGCTCAGCAACTGATCCAGGATTGCAGCGAGAGTAAACGCCGGGTTGTCGAACACGAACTGTACAGGCGCATGCGAGATAACAAACTCAGCGCAAAGACCATGCGCAACTACCTCATTGGTGGTTGGCCCGTGGTTGAACAATTCGCGTTATATATGGCACAGAACCTCACCAAGACCCGTTTTGCCCGTCATCCCGGCGAGGACATGGCGCGCCGCTGGTTGATGCGCAACATCCGGGTGGAATTGAACCACGCCGATTACTGGGTGCACTGGAGTCGCGCTCACGGTGTCAGCCTGGAAGATCTGCAGGCGCAAAAGGTGACACCTGAACTTCACGCTCTGAGCCATTGGTGCTGGCACACCAGTTCGGCGGATTCGCTGATCGTTGCCATTGCCGCCACCAACTACGCCATTGAAGGCGCGACAGGTGAGTGGTCGGCGCTGGTCTGTTCCAGTGGTGTCTACGCGGCAGCGTTCCCCGAGGAAGATCGCAAGCGGGCCATGAAGTGGCTGAAGATGCATGCCCAGTACGACGACGCCCATCCGTGGGAAGCGCTGGAAATCATCTGCACGCTGGCAGGAATGAACCCGAGCAAGTCCTTGCAGGCCGAACTGCGTCAGGCGGTGTGCAAAAGCTACGACTACATGTTCCTGTTCCTGGAACGCTGCATGCAGCTTGAGCATGCGGAGAAGGCTCCGGTCGCGGTGCGTGAGCGCATGGCGCTTGCTGAAAGCTGATCCGTTTTTCATGCCCATGAAAAAGCCCGCTCCCCCAGTATCGCCAGGGGAGCGGGCTTTTTTGTATGGATCGGCAATGACTAGGTGCTGACTTTCAGTCCAATCAACCCGGCAATGATCAATGCCACACTGGCGAGCCTGAACAGCGCCATGGATTCACCAAACAGAATGATCCCGGCGATGACCGTGCCGACCGCGCCCACGCCTGTCCAGATTGCATAGGCGGTGCCCAGCGGCAGTTCCTTCATGGCAAGGCCAAGCAGACCAAGGCTGATGGCCATGGCGGCGACGGTCAGTGCGGTGGGAAGAGGGCGGCTGAAACCATCGGTGTATTTCAGGCCGACAGCCCAGCCTACTTCGAACAGGCCGGCGAAAAACAGAATGACCCAGGACATGAGAGACCTCCATCGATTGATGGGGTCGTCCCCAGATTAATGACTCGATCGAGCCGCGAGGTCGTCCTCGCGTTGCGCAGTATAGTGCCCATCATTAAAACGGGGATCAAGTTTGCCGCTTACTCAGTCGCTTGCCGAGCCGCTGTTTCCCGATCTTCTTTCTCGCTCATCCGGCGGAAGTACGTCGAAAGCAGTGCCCCGGAAATATTGTGCCATACACTGAACAACGCGCTCGGCACCGCTGCCAGCGGTGAGAAGTGCGCGCTGGCCAGCGCGGCGCCCAAACCCGAGTTCTGCATGCCGACTTCCAGTGCCAGGGATTTTCGTTGGGCCAATGGCAGCTTGAACAGACGCCCGGTGAAGTACCCGAGCAGATAACCGAAGCTGTTGTGCAGCATCACCACGGCCATGATCAGCAGGCCGGACTCGGCGATTTTCGCCTGGCTGGCAGCGACGACAGCGGTGACGATGATCACGATGCTGACCACGGAAACCAGCGGCAACACGTCCACCGCGTGGCGAACCCGAGCACCGAGCAGGCGCTGAGCGACCACGCCGAGCACGATGGGCAGCAGCACCACTTGCAGGATCGACCAGAACAACTCCATGAACGATACCGGCAACCAGGCCGAAGCCAGCAGCCAGATCAACGCCGGGGTCAGCAGCGGAGCGAGGAGGGTTGTGACGGCGGCGATGGCCACCGACAGCGCCAGATCTCCGCGGGCGAGCCAGGTCATCACGTTCGACGAGGTGCCGCTCGGGCAGCAGCCGACGAGAATGACGCCGACGGCAATTTCCGGCGGCAAGTGGAAAACCTGGCAGAGTAACCACGCCACACCGGGCATGATCACGAAATGCGCAACGACGCCCAGCGCCACACGCCACGGATGGCGAGCGACTTCGGCGAAGTCTTCGAGTTTGAGGGTCAGGCCCATGCCGAACATCACCAGCCCCAGCAACGGGACGATGGCGCCTTTCAGACCGATGAACCACGCCGGTTGCAGGAAAGCCACGACGGCGAAAATCAGAACCCAGTAAGCGAAGGTGTTGCCGACAAAACGACTCAATGCAGCCAGTGCACGCATGGCCTGATCCTTATTATTAAGTAGCCCACAAAACCAATGTGGGAGCGAGACCGGCTTGCCGGCGATAGCGGAGTTTCAGTCAACATCAATGTTGAATGTCAGTCCCTCATCGCGAGCAGGCTTGCTCCCACAGTAGGCATCACACGTCTTTAAATACCTTGCGGGGTCTCTTCACCACCCAACGCTTCAACCAGCGCCGGCAGGAAGTCACCGAAGGTCAGCATCATCAGGGTGAAACTGGCATCCAGCTGGCCCAGGGCCTCTTCGCCACCGTCCTGTTCCGCCTGATCCTGCAGCAGATCCTCGAACTTCAGGCGCTTGACCACCATCTTGTCGTCGAGGACGAAAGACAGTTTGTCCTGCCACGCGAGCGACAGCTGAGTGACCACTTTGCCAGTGCTCAGGTGCAGCTGGATTTCTTCGCTGGTCAGGTCCTGACGCTTGCAGCGCACGATGCCGCCGTCTTCATGGGTGTCGCGCAGTTCGCACTCGTCCAGCACGAAAAAATCGTCCGCGGCTTTCTGGGTCGTGACCCATTCAGTCATGGTGGCGGTGGGCGACATCTTGACGGTCAGCGGACGTACCGGCAGCGTGCCGATCACTTCACGCAGAGTAGAGAGCAGGTCTTCGGCGCGTTTCGGGCTGGCCGAGTTGACCAGGATCAGGCCTTGTTTCGGCGCGATCGCTGCGAAGGTCGACGAGCGACGGATAAAGGCGCGAGGCAGGAAGGCCTGGATGATTTCATCCTTGATCTGGTCGCGTTCCTTTTTGTAGACCTTGCGCATTTGTTCGGCTTCGATCTCTTCGACCTTTTCCTTCACGGCGTCGCGCACGACGCTGCCCGGCAGGATGCGTTCCTCTTTACGCGCGGAGATCAGCAGGAAGTCGCCGCTGACGTGTACCAGAGGTGCATCTTCGCCCTTGCCGAAGGGCGCGACGAAACCGTAGGTGGTCAACTCCTGGCTTGCACAGGGACGCGCCAGTTTGGTGGCCAGTGCAGTTTCCAACGCCTCGGCATCAAAAGGCAGATCTTGGGTCAGGCGATAGATAAGCAGGTTTTTGAACCACATGGGGCGAGTCTCTCCTTTATACAAAGTGGGGCATTATTCTCTTCGTGGCGCCATAGGCCAACCCTTCTCTAAGCCTTTGGAAGGCCTGAAAAAATTATTTAAAAAAGTGCTTGCCAGAGGTGAGGTCGCTCCGTAGAATGCGCGCCACACCGAAAGTGAAGGGTGATTAGCTCAGCTGGGAGAGCGTCTGCCTTACAAGCAGAATGTCGGCGGTTCGATCCCGTCATCACCCACCATTCGCTTCAAGTGTTACGCGCAGCGGTAGTTCAGTCGGTTAGAATACCGGCCTGTCACGCCGGGGGTCGCGGGTTCGAGTCCCGTCCGCTGCGCCATATTCGGTAACCTGGAACGCTGAACGCCAGGTCACCACGGAAAAGCCCGCTAACGCGGGTTTTTTTCTGCCTGAAGTTCCTGCTGGATGCATCGTTTCACCGGTTTTCAGATTTATTTGAATTATTTATCAATTAAATCAACACGTTATGAAAATCTGTGGCACAATGCGCCCCGCAACGAAGGTAAAGGGTGATTAGCTCAGCTGGGAGAGCGTCTGCCTTACAAGCAGAATGTCGGCGGTTCGATCCCGTCATCACCCACCACTTACTTTCAACGCTACGCGCAGCGGTAGTTCAGTCGGTTAGAATACCGGCCTGTCACGCCGGGGGTCGCGGGTTCGAGTCCCGTCCGCTGCGCCATATTCGGTAACCTGGAACGCTGAACGCCAGGTCACCACGGAAAAGCCCGCTAACGCGGGTTTTTTTCTGTCTGGAATTTGGCTTAGGCTGGCTTCCATTGAAAAAGCGACCCTCGGGTCGCTTTTTTCGTTTCTGCTTACTGCTCAGCGTTTCGACTGTGCCGGTAGTCGCTTACCGCTTCGTACACGGCTTTGCGCAGCCGATTGATACCGCCAATGGGCCGATGAGCCTCCAGACCGAACCACGGGTTGAACGACAGGTTGTCGCATTGCAGATTCTGCGCCGGGGTGTCGAAGTCCTGAGGGGGCAGGGTGATCCGGGCTACGGTTTCGAAAGGCGCATCCTGCTCGCGCCACTCGATGCTGGTGTCTTCGATCGGCATGAACCTGTTCGCATCCTGGCGCTGGATCTGCAATACAAAACACACCGGCACCCGATCCGTGGACAACTGTTGAGTCAAGGCGTTACGCAGGAAGTTCGGCAGATCCTGGTTCTGCTTGGGCAAGGTGTAGGCCGGGCAGCTGTCCGAATCCGGCATCACCCGGAACTTGGCATTGGCCTCGCCGAATTTATACGGCGATACCGAAAAATAGGTGGTGCGTGTCGGGCTTTCCGGCGGCGGGGACAGTGTCGCCAGGGCGATGAACAAATGACGGACCTGCCAGGTGCGCGGATCCCAGCCAGGAAAAAACGCCATGACCTTTTTTCCGTCAGCCTGAGCCGCGACATTCTGACGGTACTCGGCGACATCACTGACAAAGAAGTTCGGATGGCTGAACATCACAAAGTCCTGCTCGTGTTGCCCTTGCCGGTCGCCGAGTAGCGGCTTGCCCGGCACATCCAACAGTTTGATCGCCATGCCCCGGGCATCCCGAATGTTGTCGAACTGCGGATAAGCGTTGCCGTTGGACAGGCGCATGGTCGCCTGCCAGCGCTTGCCCGGTTCGCTGAAGACCCCGCGGCGCAGGTCCTGCGCCAGTTCCGGCAACACCTGCACCTCGGCCTTCACGCAGCCATGGGCCTTGGCATGGGCGTCGCGCAGATAGCGGGTACTTTCACGGTGTTGATCGACAATGCGCACGGCGGTCTGAATCACATCCCGGGTCATGGCGGCTTCGCCGTCCGGAATCTGCTCCAGTGCCGAGACCGGGCCGCGGTGCTGCCAGGCATACCAGGCAGTGACCAGTGCCCAGCCGAGCAGGCCGATGCACAGCAGAATCAGCAGGGTTTTGCCGAGCAGGCGACCCAGCCATAACCAGAACCGGGCGAGCATCGGTAAATCCTTTTTGAAGGTGGTCATGATCATGGCAGTTGCGCCTCCATAGGGCCGCCCAGCACTTTCAGGTACTCCAGCAGCGCCCAGCGCTCCTCGGGTTGCAACAACCGGCCGATCACCCCGTTGCCGCGCTCACCGGCGCGGAATTCATGGCCGCTGTTGTGGTTGCCGGTCATGCGCGTGTCGAACAGGAATGCGTTGGTGAAGGCTTCGGTGCGATAGCCCAGGTGTCGCGGGTCGTAGTCGAACGTGCCTTTGTAGAAGGTGGTCGCGCGTTCATCCTGGGGCGAGAGCAATTGATAAATGCTCGGTACCGAACCGTTATGCAGAAACGGCGCCGTCGCCCACACGCCCGCCAGTGGCCGAGCCTTGTAGGCCACTTTTTCACGAACGCCGATCGGCAGGCCGAAGCCGTCGAGTTGTGGCTTCTCCGCCGCTGTGACCTTGGCCTCGCGGTAAGCGCGGTTCTCGACGAATGCAGTGACGTAAGCCAGGCCCTTGGCTACCGACAGTTGGCTCAAGTCCAGCGGTTCCTCTGGTTCGGGGTGCAATTTCACGTCCATCTGCGCGAGCTCCGCCGGGTCCCATTGCAGAGCGGTCAGATCGAAACGGTGGCTGGCGATGTTGTTCGCCGCCGTCGGATCGGTGCCGATGACATCGACGGGCAGCATGTGCAAATGCTGTACCCAGCGTTCGCCTTCCTGAGTCACCCGCGGAACGTGGCAAGCGGCGCAGTTTTCCGCAAACAGCGCACGCCCCTTGGCCGCCAGTGGTTTGTCGATGGCACCCAGCAGATCTTCCGGCCAGGCCGGCGGTTTGAGTCGCTGCAGGGTTTCCTCGATCTGGTGTAAATCGCGCACCCGGACGCTGGACGGATAGCGACTGTCGCCCTTGAGTGGCTGCCCGTTGCTGTCGAAGAAGTTCAGCGTGGCGCCCACCCCCAGGGCCTCACCGATATTGCGAGCCATCGGCTGCTGTGCCGAACCGTTCCACTGCACCCAATCGAAGGTCCACATGTCCCACAGTTGCGGGTAGTCGACCGGAGCGTTGGCTACTCGGTAGTTGGCCGGGGAAATCGCGTCACCGAAACTGGCGTTGGCAATGCGCCCGAACGCGTCGGTGCGGCCGGGACCTTCTTCGGTCGGGTAGAGCCCGCGATGAGTGTCGTTCCAGGCCACTTTCAGAAAGGTATCGAGAGAGGTCTTGAAGTCTTTACGCAGTTGTTGATGCCGGGTGTCGTAGTCCTGACCCAGCACGTTGCGGGCGAAACGTTCGAATTTCCACGGGTTGTAGTAAGTCGAGGTCAGACTGGCTACCAATGCTTGTCCGAAGCTGCCACCGCGGAGTGTAGGAACGCTGGAGGGCAGAACGTGTTGCGCCGAACCTCCGTCAATGCGTATGGCCTGGCCGTTGAAGCGCAACTCGCCGGTGTGGCAGGCGGCGCAGGTGATGTCCAGAAACTGATCCGGGCTGCCAGGGTTTTGATGACGGGCGAAGCCCACGGGCAGGTTACCGGGGTTGTTGGACGTGGCTTTCTGCCCGGGATCGACCAGAAAACCGAAGCGTGCGAGGTACTCCGGAGCGGCAAATCGCTGTTGCGAAAAAGGCAGTTCGAGCGCGTTGAACCAGTCGTAGCGCAAGCCTTTGACTTGAGTGCCTTGGGGCGTGAAGTAGTAGGTCTGGCGGTCAGTCGCGCTCCACTGCTCCAGGTAATGCACCTGCTGCGCAGGCGTCCAGGTCGGCAGTTTCGGGTTGGCGACGTAATACAAAATCACGGCCAGGCACACGCCCAGCAACATAACGATCAGAACCAGCAAGCGATAAAAGAGGCGCAAGATAAACATCCTTGTCGATTTGTCGCTCTCTTATGCCTCAGCCGCAGACGTGCGGCAAGTGGCCATTACGCCAAGTAATGTGGGACAGGTCAGTTGTGTCTGTAAGGCGAAGATGACAGAAGCTTCATCATCCGATTCCGGAAATGCGTTAAAACACCTGAACTTATCAGAAGTTTCCTGCTCTCATGCCGGTAGCCATTGGTCGTGGCCGCCTGATAAGCTCGCGGCTTTACTCGATTGCCCTTTAGGCGCATGAACAAGGAAATAGCATGAAACAGCATCGGTTGGCGGCGGCGGTGGCCCTGGTTAGCCTGGTACTTGCGGGTTGTGATTCGCAGACCAGCGTAGAGCTGAAAACCCCGGCGCAAAAAGCTTCCTACGGGATTGGCCTGAACATGGGCAAGAGCCTGGCTCAGGAAGGCATGGATGATCTCGACTCCAAAGCCGTAGCCCAAGGCATCGAAGATGCCGTCGGCAAGAAAGAACAGAAGCTGAAGGATGAAGAACTGGTCGAAGCTTTCGCCGCACTGCAAAAGCGCGCTGAAGAACGCATGGCCAAAATGAGCGAAGAGTCGGCAGCTGCCGGCAAGAAATTCCTCGAAGACAACGCCAAGAAAGCCGGTGTCACCACCACTGCTTCGGGCCTGCAATACGAAGTGGTCAAAAAAGCTGATGGCGCACAGCCTAAGCCGACCGACGTAGTGACTGTCCACTACACTGGCACCCTGACCAACGGCACCGTCTTCGACAGCTCCGTCGAGCGCGGTAGCCCGATCGATCTGCCAGTCAGCGGTGTGATCCCGGGTTGGGTCGAAGGCCTGCAACTGATGCACGTTGGCGAGAAGTACAAACTGTACATCCCTAGCGAACTGGCTTACGGCGCCCAAAGCCCAAGCCCGGCGATTCCAGCCAACTCGGTGCTGGTATTCGACCTGGAACTGCTGGCGATCAAGGATCCAGCCAAGCAAGACGACGCCGCGAAGTAATCAGCGTCTGCTCTGACAACAACGCCTCGCTTATGCGGGGCGTTGTTGCATCTGGCGGTTGGTGAGGGTAAACAAAGCGAACGGACGCGGTACGCTGGAGTCATAGCCATTGAGGACGCCGCGCTAACCGCGCCAGAGCGCCAAGTCAATGAAATCTTGGGTTTTTTTATGTGAGTAAAAAACGCCCGATCTGAGCAAAGCCCTTATGAAACGGGGCTTTCAGCCGTGAAATGCAGGTCTGTTCACAAGGTTATCCACAATTTGTGTGGATAACATTTCAGCGGGAGGAATGATGAAAGCACCTTGGAATTTCGCTCGTTTCCTGCCACTGGCCGGGCGCCTGCTCGCCCGTGGACGATTGCCGACGCTGTTGTTCGCGGTGGCTAGCAAAGGCGCCAGCCAAGGCAACCGATTGGGCAAGCTCAAAGAGGACCTGCGCCTGTTGCAGGCTTTGTGCCTGGCGTACTGGCGCGGCGAATACCGGGCCATCAGCCCGAAAGCGCTGATCTCGGTGGTGGCAGGCCTGATGTACTTCCTGAGCCCGGTGGATGCGATTCCGGATTTCATCCCGGTGTTCGGCATGCTTGATGACATCGCCGTGCTCGCCTGGCTGATGAAAGTCCTCGATGACGAACTCAACGCTTTCCGCGCCTGGCGCAACCGCCAGTTGCCGGAGAAACTCGCGGTGGTCGAGCGACTGCCCGATACCCCTGAGCAACTTCAGCTTCAGGGCCCCAAAAAAAACTGAGCCGATTCAGGATCATCCCTATATTCATACCCCTGCGACCTTGGCCGCTGTTAGGATTACACTTCTAGGGAAAAGCGCCGACTCGCTAAGTGTCGTTGTCCTACGGGGAAGTCATGGATATTCAGATAATCACACGCGAAGGCGAGCCCGAATATGCGGTTCTGCCGTGGGCTCAGTATCAGGCTCTACTGAAAGCAGCAGGCATCAATGAGCGACCGGCACCCGACGCGCCAGTGCGTCACGCCGCAGCACCAGACCAGATACTTCCAGGTCTGGATCAACTACGCAGTTTGCGCGAAGGGAAGGGCATCGCCATCGAGGCGCTCGCCCGCACGGTAGGCATCAGCCCGTCTTATCTGGCCTTGATCGAAAGTGGCGAGCGTCAACCCGACGCTGCGATTCGCCGCAGCCTGGCCTGGGAATTGACGGTGCCAGGGTGGAGGGATGAATCGTGAGCGTACGCATCAGTCGTCAACATTGGGACGGGTTGCTGGGCGAGCTGGATCAGGCGCGCCGCCAGCGACATCTGCTGACTTATCGCGCGTTGCTGGAGCGTTTGCAGCTCCCGACACCGGCCATGCAAACCTTGACCGCGGCCCTTGAACATCTGGCCGCGCTTGATGCCAGAGCCGAGCAGCCCTTGCGCAGTTCACTGGTGATCAGCCAGGGCGCCAGCCGCCTGCCGCGCACCGGTTTTTTCGAATGCGTCGAGCGTCTGGGGCGTTTCTCCGGGCCGTCAGATGGTGTCGCTGCTGCGTCCTGGCATGCCTCGGAAGTGGTGCGAGTGTTCGAGTACGAATACCCCGAATCGGCCGAGGCCTGAGTGTTTTTGCGACTCAAGGCGCGGGCTGGTTACTGGCTGGCCCGTCGGCTTTTTCACTGGTCGTGGTTCGTCCGCCAACCCCGTGGCTGGAGTTGGCTCGAAGGCCAGTTTGCCCGCATGGCCAACTTGGGTGACGTCGGCGCTCAAAGCTTCTATGGCCACATTCTGGCCTTTCGCGGCGTTGGCTTGGGGGCTCGTGAGGAAGGTGTCCGATTGTTGCGCCTGGCGGCGTTGGCGGGGGATGGCAAAGCGGCGTATCAGGTGGGTGTGATCTGCCTGGCCGGGACGGCGAGCAAGGCGCCGGATCCGGTGGAAGCAGCGCGGTTTTGGCGGATTGCGGTGCAGGCTGGGCATCCGTTGGCTGAGATTAAGTTGAAGGGATTGCTGAGCAATAGTTCTTCTCAGTGATCCATTGGGGAACGCACCTGGCGATGGACGTCAGGTGTTGATGAGTCGATCTAATCAAGGAAGATAAAAACATTGAAAACAGCTCTCTGCGCTCTGTTATTGGTTTGCCTGACCGCAAACGCACTCGCAAACGATAACTTTATCGGCTTCCAGGCCTTCACGCTGCCCGACCCGCAAAACGACCGCCCACTGGAAATGGTCGTCTGGTACCCCGCCGCAACCACCGCTACCCCTCAATTGTTCGGCGACAACCCAGTGTTTGTCGGCGTCCTCGCCGTGCCCAACGCGCCACCGACCGCCGGTGAACATCCATTGGTGGTGCTCTCCCACGGTTTCGGCGGTAACTGGATCCACCAGACATGGCTGGCCAGCGCACTCGCCCAGAAGGGTTACATCGTGGCAGCGGTCAACCACCCCGGCACCACCAGCCGCGACCGTAGCCCTCAAGCCGCCGCACAGCTATGGCAACGCCCCGCCGACCTAAGCCGAGCCATCGACGCGGTCACGGCTCAGCCACAACAATTCGGCGCAGTCGCCAAGCATCGAATCGCAGCAGTGGGCCACTCACTCGGAGGCTGGACCGTCCTGGAAATCGCCGGCGCACGTTTCGATCCTGACCGCTTCACCAAGGACTGCAACGCCCACCCGAAGTTGGCCAGTTGCACCGCTTACAAACAGATTAACCCCGCAGGTACCCCGGAATCGAAGGCCCGGTTGGCCGCCGACTTGAGCGATAAACGCGTCACCGCCGTTGTTTCATTGGATCTGGGCTTGTCGCGCGGGATGACCGATGAAAGCCTTGCGGCGCTGCCGGTTCCGATACTGGTGATCGCAGCGGGCGTGCCGTCTGAAGAACTTCCTGCTCAGTTGGAGTCTGCCGACTTGACCAAACGCCTGCCTCAAGCATCGAAGCGCTACGTTGAGATCAGCGATGCCAGTCACTTTAGCTTTATGGCGGTGTGCAAACCTGGAGCGGTAGCGATGCTTGAAGAAGCGGTGCCGGGTGATGGGATTATTTGTGGAGATGGGGAGGATGGGAGGCCGCGTGAGGTGATTCAGGAGCAGGTTATTTCGCTGATTGATGAGTTTCTATCGCGGTCTCTATAAATCACAACGCTATGCAATCCTGCCTCCGCTGTGGATCAACAGCACGTCAGAAACAAGGCAATCTTGATAGGAGCAGCAAGTCCAAAGAAATGCTTTAACGAGGAGGAAAAGCGGGCTATCGAAGGTTGGAGCATCTGGCAGTGGGTGAATGCGATCCTGCTGAACTGACCATGCGCGGTTCTATTGAGTGCGATTCCATGATTCTCAGCGACTGCGCGTTGCTTTGCGCCATTCCGTTGCGTGATGGTTGTGATGTGCTGGATGTGGTTGGGCGGGGGTTGGGCGCGCGGTCAGCGGCTGACTAGATCCAGAGATTTTGGTTGTCTGGTCGGGCCTCTTCGCGGGCAAGCCCGCTCCCACAGGGTTTTGTGTCGTTCACCATAATCACGAACGACACAAAACCCTGTGGGAGCGAGGCTTGCCCGCGAAGGCGTCCGTTCAATCACCGCTGCCCAATGATCAAATCCTCGTTTGGCACCGGCACCACCAAACTATCAATCACATGCACGCTATACCCCGGCACATTCTTCGCGTGATGCTTGGCCTGTGACGCCATTTCGGCCAACTGGCTCGCATCGAGTTGTCCACAGGCCTGTGGATGTAAATGCACCACGCCGATCGACAGTGACAGCAGCGGAAACTCCTGCCGCACACCCTGACGGTTCGGGGCGATGAAGCAGCCGGCCTCCAGGTGTTCGCTGCGGTAGAAGCGCCGGCACTGGCTCTGGAAATCGTCGAGCAACTGGTTCAAACGTTTGCGCCAGTCTTCCGGCCCGAGCACCAGCAGGAAATCGTCACCGCCGATATGGCCGACAAAGTCGCGGGAAGGGTCGACGCGGTCATTCAGACATTGCGCCAGGCACAGCAGGACTTCGTCCCCACGGCCGTAGCCGTAAATGTCGTTGAAGGGTTTGAAACTGTCGATGTCCACGTAGCAGATCACCGATTCCCGTTGCTGTTGCAGCAGGCGCGTCAGGCACTGCTGGATCGGCACGTTGCCGGGCAGCAGGGTCAGCGGATTGGCGTAGCGGGCCTGCTGGATCTTCAGTTCGGTAATCAGCTTCAGTACATCGATCACCCGGCCCAACCCCAGATACCCGCCGTTCAGGGTAATGATGAAGTCTTCTTCAATGCGTTGTCGGGCGCGGCTGGTGATCAGGCGGCTGACCTGTTGCAGCGACTGGCTCATCTCGACGGCGAGGAAGTCGTCATTCATCAGCCGGCTGATCGGCTTGCGGGCGAACAGGTCGGTGGCAAAGGGTTTGAGCAGCGCGTCAGAGAGCGAATGCCTGTGAACGATGCCGCAGGGATGGCCGTAGTCGTCGAGCACCGCCAGCGAGTTCAGGTTGGCCTGGCGGCGGAAGGCTTCCAGTACCGTCGCTGTCGGCGTATCGCGCGCGACCGCTGGCTGATCGTTCAAAAGGTCGCTGAGGTCGCTGCCTTCGTCGTTCAGCGCCACGGCGGAGCTGTCCTGCTTGGGCATCAGGCTTCGAGCATCCCTTGGCGGATGTTCCTGGGGCCGACAGAGCAAATAGCCCTGGACCAGATCGACGCCCATATCGGTCAACACCGCGAGTTCCTCCGGCAGCTCGATACCTTCAGCAATCACTTGAGCCCGAGAGGCTTTGGCGATTTGCATGATTGATCCGACAAATTCGCGTTTGAGGGCATCCTGATGAATGCCGTCGATGAAGTGCCGGTCGATCTTCACATAGTCAGGCCGCAGCTCGGACCACAGGCGCAGGCTCGAATAACCCGCTCCCAAATCATCCAGCGCAATGGAGAAGCCCATCGCCCGATAGTGATGCAGGGCGTTTTGCAGCAGCTGGAAATCGTCGGTCGGGGTCTGTTCGGTGAGTTCGATGACCACCTGGCTGGGCGGTATGCCGAAATCCTGCAGCAGTTGCAGGGTACGACCCGGTTGGTGAGCCGCTTCGAGCAGGGATTCCGGTGATACGTTGAGAAAGAGTTTGCCGGGCAGTTGCTGTTCATTGAAGCGTCGGCAAGCGCTCTCACGGCAGGCAATTTCCAGCTCGTTCAAACGGCCGGCCTGACGGGCGACGGCGAACAAGGCGACAGGCGAGTGCAACGGGCTGTTGGAGGGGCCGCGGCTGAGGGCTTCGTAGCCGATAATTCGTCGTTCAGAGAGCGAAATGATTGGCTGGAACAGGCTGTGCAAACCGCTTTGAGTCAGTATTGAACTCAACGCACTCAGCTGTTCGGTAGTGGTCATGGCGATCTCTGGCGATAAAAAAAGGACTGGGAGCGCTCTTGGATAAAAAGAGGCTCCCAGTCCTTTATTTCACGACAGAATGATGACTGTTTGATGACGCTACGGAGGCGTCAGCATTAAATTGCCATCATCTTGCTTGTCACCCCTTAGTGCTTGGCGACCGCGGTATTGAGTTTCAGGTAGTCCAACAGAATCCGACCGGTCTCGCTCAGGTAGGCATCGTCTTCTGGTTTGGTCTTGTCCGGCTCGGCCGCAAGGGCGTCTTCGTCTTCTTTCTTCAGCTCTTTGAGCGGCTCTTCGCCTTTGGCCTTGCGACGGATATTCTCCATGGCAAGCTGCTTGGCTTCGATATCGGCGTGTTGTGCACGACGATCGGCTTCATTGAGGCTGACGGTTTTTTCCGCCATCAGTTTCTGCGCCAGGGCCAGTTTGTCGCGGATGAATACGAACTCCGCATCCTTGGCCGAGCGCACGTCATGCTCGGATTTGAGCTGGGTGATGTACGGTTTGAACGGATCGGTCGCAGGCTTGATCGCCGCGCGGATGGTGTCCCACGGCATGGCTTCCGGCAGGGCACTTTCACCGATTTCCTTGGTGTCGATGATCGACGGGTAATCGATGTCCGGCAGAACGCCTTGATGCTGCGTGCTCTGACCGGAAACCCGATAGAACTTGGCCAGGGTCAGTTTCAGTTCGCCATGGTTCAGCGGCTGAATGGTCTGCACGGTGCCTTTGCCGAAGGTCTGGCCGCCGATGATCAACGCGCGGTGATAGTCCTGCATGGCGCCGGCGAAAATCTCCGAAGCCGAGGCGGACAAGCGGTTGACCAGCAACGCCATCGGGCCTTTATAGAACGCGCCCGGGTTTTCATCTTCCAGCACATCGACCCGGCCATCGGCGTTACGCACGAGAACGGTCGGACCTTTGTCGATGAACAGACTGGTCAACTCGGTGGCTTCCTGCAAGGAACCGCCGCCGTTGTTGCGCAGGTCGATGACCACGCCGTCGACTTTGTCTTTCTGCAGCTCGGTCAGCAGTTTCTTGACGTCGCGCGTGGTGCTCTTGTAGTCCGGATCACCGGCACGGAAGGCCTTGAAATCCAGGTAGAAGGCCGGGATCTCGATGACGCCGAGCTTGTAGTCCTTGCCGTCCTGTTTCAGGTTGAGGACTGACTTCTTCACCGCCTGGTCTTCAAGCTTCACCGCTTCGCGGGTGATCGGCACGATCTTGGTGGTCTGGTCGTTCGGCGCATTGCTGGCCGGGATGACTTCCAGGCGCACAACGGTGCCTTTCGGACCACGGATCAGCTTGACCACTTCGTCCAGACGCCAGCCAACCACGTCGACCATCTCTTTGTTGCCCTGGGCAACGCCGATGATCTTGTCGGCCGGTGCGACCTGCTTGGTTTTGTCGGCCGGGCCGGCCGGCACCAGACGCACGACTTTCACCTGATCGTTGTCGCTCTGCAACACGGCGCCGATGCCCTCGAGGGACAGGCTCATGTTGATGTCGAAGTTCTCCGCATTATCCGGCGACAAATAATTGGTGTGCGGGTCATAGGACATGGCGAAGGTGTTGATGTAGGCCTGGAAGATGTCTTCCGCACGGGTCTGGTCCAGACGCGCAAGCTGATTCTTGTAACGCTTGGTCAGGGTTTCCTGAATCTGCTTGGAATCCTTGCCAGCAATTTTCATCCGCAGCACTTCGTCCTTGACGCGTTTGCGCCACAGGTCGTCGAGCTCTGCGGTGGACTTGAGCCAAGGGGCGTCCTTGCGGTCGATCAGCAAGGTTTCCTTGGTGGTGAAGTCAATCTTGTCGACGCCCTTGTTCAGCTCCGCAAGGGCAAAGTCCAGACGCGCTTTTACGCGGTCCAGGTAGCGCTTGTAGATGGTGAAACCGGCGTTGAGGTCGCCGCTTTTGAGGAAGTCGTCGAACTGGGTTTTCCACTTGTCGAATTCGGCAATGTCGCTGGCCATGAAGTAGCTGCGCGACGGATCCAGCAGCTTGAGGTAGCTGTCGTAGATGATCACGGAGCGCGCGTCATCGAGCGGCGGCTTGCTGTAGTGGTGGCGCTTGAGTAACTCGACGACATTCAGGCTGGCGATCACTTCGTCACGATCAGGCTGAAGCTTGTCCCAACTATTGGCTGCGAACGTATTGCTCGACATCGGCATCAGGCCGATACCAATAAATAGGGCGAGGGCGGTGCTGGGGAACAGATGCTTCATGCTGATTCGACGCGGGGACAATTGATAACGCATATTAGGCCGTCTTTGAAGTCGCCGGTTCCACAAGGGCCGGTCGCATAATGCAAAAAGCCCGGCGATACAGCTTCGGGCTCAGTCCAGACTCACTATGGAGGCACTGTGAAAGCATTGCAAGGCGTGGAAGGTCAAGTGGAGTGGCTTGAAGAGCCCAGTCCTACATGTGATGTAGGGCAAGTTCGCATTCGTGTGGCGGCAGCGGGCCTCAATCGCGCCGATTTGTTACAGAAGGCGGGACTTTATCCGCCACCGCCGGGGGCCAGTCAGGTACTGGGTCTAGAGTGTTCCGGGGTGATCAGCGAGGTCGGCCCGGGGTCGTCGTGGCAGGTCGGTGATCGGGTCTGCGCCTTGCTGGCCGGGGGTGGGATGGCCGAAGAGGTGGTAGTCGACGGACGGCATGTGCTGGCGGTGCCAGAAGGATTGTCCCTGACCGAGGCGGCAGCGCTACCCGAAGTCTATGCGACCGTTTGGCTGAATTTGTTTCAATTGGCTGCGCTCAAACCGGGTGAGAAAGTTCTTCTGCACGCCGGAGCAAGTGGAATCGGTTCAGCTGCCATTCAGCTGTGCAAGGCGTTTGGCAACCCATGCTGGGTCAGCGTCGGTTCTGCCGAGCGGCTGGCTTACTGCGAAGCGCTGGGTGCTCAGGGGGGCGTGGTACGCACCGACGATCTTGAAAGTCTGAGCGACCTGGGTCCGTTCGATGTGGTTCTCGACCCGGTCGGCGGCAACTACGCCGCACTGAACCTGAAACTGCTGGCCCGCGATGGCCGTTGGGTGCTCATCGGCTTGATGGGCGGCCGTGAAGCGAAGCTGGATCTGGCGCAGGTGCTGGCCAAGCGTGTGCAGCTGCTGGGTTCGACTTTGCGCAGTCGTGACGATCAGTTCAAGGCGGATTTGTTCACTGATTTGAGCCAGCATGTCTGGCCGCTGTTTGCCGAAGGGCGGTTGAGTCCGCAGTTGGCCAGGACGTTTCCGATCAAGGATGCGGAAGCGGCGTTTGCCGAGTTGGCGAGCAATAAGGTGGCGGGGAAGTTGGTGCTGGTGATCGACGAGAGCCTGACCTGATATCACCGATCCCTGTAGGAGCGAGGCTTGCCCGCGAAGAACGATGACGCGGTGTGTCAGTTAAACCTCGTTATCGTTCTTCGCGGGCAAGCCTTGCTCCTACAGGGTTCTGCGTTATTTCCAGATATGGATCGGCCAGCCGGCTTTTTCGGCGTGTTCGAGCAATACCGGATCAGGGTTTACCACGTGTGGGAAATCTACCTTCAGCAGCAGCGGCAAATCGTTGCGTGAGTCGGAATAGAAACTCGCGCCCTCAAGGTTTTCCTCTTCCGCATCCAGCCATTCCAGCAAGCGCGTGATCTTGCCTTCGCGGTAGGTCAGCGTACCGACGGTGTGGCCGCTATAAACCCCATGCAACACTTCCAGCTCGATGCCCAGAATCTCGTCGATGCCCAAACGATCGGCAATCGGTCTGACCAGGTGCGTACCCGACGCCGAGATCACCAGAATCCGGTCACCCGCCTTGCGATGCGCGGCGATGGCTTTGGTGGCGTCACTGAAAATGATCGGCTCGATGAAGTCTTCCACCCACGGCCCCACCAGATGGTCGACCTCTTCCGGTGTGCGGCCGATCATCGGCTCGAGGCTGAAGGTCATGTAATCCTCCATGCGCAGCTTGCCGTGGCTGTAAGCGTCCATCAATTCGTTGTTCTGACGCATGAACGACTCGGGATCGACCCAGCCCAGGCGGCCCATTTGCTCGCTCCAGAGGGTGGCGCAGTCGCCGTGGATCAGGGTTTCGTCCAGATCAAAAATTGCCAGGGCCATCAGTGCAGTTCTCTCTTCAACATCAGCAAAGGCATCAGGCTACCTCACACAGGGCCGTCGGATCGATGGAAAGCGCCAGACGCTGACCATCGGGATGCAAATCGGCCGCCGAGCGGTTGAGCACATCCACCACCAGTTCCACGCCCCGGGCCTCGACCCGGTAGCGGATCACGTTACCCAGCAGGCTGTGGCTGCGCACTTGTGCATCGAGTTCGCCGTTCAGGCTCAGTTCGATGGCTTCCGGGCGAATCGCGATGCGATGGGTGATTGGGCGTTGCAGCAGTTTCGTCGCGCTGTCGGCGTCCAGCAGGTTGTAGTTACCGATGAAGCCGGCGGCAAAAACATCCACTGGCGCGGTGTACAGGGTTTCGGCGTCGCCGCTCTGTACGATCTTTCCCTGATTCATCAAGAAAATCCGGTCAGACATGGTCAGTGCTTCTTCCTGATCGTGTGTGACGAAGATAGTGGTCAGGCCGAGTTCGCGCTGGATCTGACGGATCTGTTCGCGCAAGTGCTTGCGAATGCGCGCATCGAGGGCCGACAGCGGTTCGTCCAGCAGCAACAGGCGTGGACGAGTCACCAATGAGCGGGCGAGGGCGACACGCTGACATTGACCGCCGGACAGTTGATGCGGATAGCGCGAGGCAAAGTCGTTCAATTCCACCAGTTTCAACACTTCGGCAACGCGCTTGTGGCTGTCGTCGCTGTTGACCTTTTGCATGCGCAAACCGAAGGCGACGTTTTGCTCAACGGTCATATTGGGGAATAAGGCGTAACTCTGAAACACCATGCCGATTCCGCGCTTCTGCGGACTTAACGGCACGATATCGACACCATCCAGCAAAATCTTCCCGCCATCTACCGAGGTCAGACCGGCGATGCAACGCAGTAGCGTGGATTTGCCGCAACCGGACGGGCCGAGGAGGGTGACAAATTCACCCTTCTGGATTTCGCAGTTGATGTCGCTGAACACCGTGGTGCCGGCGTAGTTTTTCTGTAGATGTTGGACGCTGACATAGCTCATTCGCTTTTGTCCTTGTTCAAGATATTGGCCACCCAGGTCAGAACCAGCACAAATAAGAAGTAGGAAATCACCAGCGCACTGGTGAAGTGGCCGCTGCTGTTGCGCATGTTGTTGAGGTAGACCTGCAGCGTTTCGTAGCGGGTGCCGACGAGGATGTTGGCGAACACGAATTCACCGAACAGGAACGAGAATGACAGCAGCAATGCCACCATCAAACCCTTGCGCAGGTTCGGCAGTACGACCAGGAACGCCGCTTGCCAGGTGCTGGCGCCGAGCAGTTGGGCGGCGTCCATCAGGTCGCGCAGGTTGATGGCTTGCAGGTTGTTGGTGATGGCCCGGTACATGAACGGCAGTGCGATGGTGAAGTAGCAGCCGATCAGAATCCACGGCGTACCGACCATCGCAAACGGTCCCGAACCGTAGAGCTGCAGCAGCCCCACCGCCGACACCACTGGCGGCACCGCGAAAGGCAGCAGGATCAGAATGTTCATCAATGCATCGAGTTTCGGGAAGTGGTAATGCACCACGAACAACAGCGGCAGAATCAGCACCACCGCCAGGATCAGCGAGCCGACGCAGACCAGCAGCGATTGGCCGAAAGCACTCAAGAAACGCGGATCGCTCCACAGCTGCACGTACCATTTGATGCTGAAACCGCTGGGCAGAATGGTTGCCGACCAACTGCTGGAAATCGAGTAGATAAAGGTGCCGAGCAGCGGCAATATCAGAATGGCAAACAGCACGTAGACCACTACCCGATGGTAGATGCCGACAGAACCCGATTCAGCGCGAGACATGGTAGCTCCTCTTCAACAGCAGCTGATGCACAACGGTCACCAGAGTCATCAACGCCACCAGCACCACGGCCAGGGCGCTGGCCAGGTTCGGGTCCAGGGAAATGTCGCCGGAGACCATCGCCGCAATACGGATCGTCATCACGTTGAAGTTGCCCGTGGTCAGGGCGTACACCGTGGCGTAGGCGCCGAGGGCGTTGGCCAGCAGGATCACGAAGGTGCCGAGCAGCGCAGGCGTCAGCACCGGCAGACCGATGTGGCGCCAGAACTGCCAGCCGTTGGCGCCGAGCAGTTCGGCGGACTCCCGCCAGTCTTCACGCAGGGCATCAAAGGCCGGGTAGAGCAGCAGCACGCCCAAGGGAATCTGGAAGTAGGTGTAGAGAATGATCAACCCGGTTTTCGAGTACAGGTTGAAGTCCTGAATGATCCCGGCCTGCTTCAGCATGATGGTGAAGCTGCCGTTGAAACCCAGCAGGATGATGAACGCGAAAGCCAGGGGGACGCCGGTGAAGTTGCTGGTCATGTTGGCGAAGGCGTTGACGAAGTTGCGCAGCTTCGAGTCGACCCGGCGCAGGGAGTAAGCGCCGAGCACGGCGATAATGATCCCGAATACACTGGACCAGAAACTGATCTCGAGGCTGTACTGGATCGCCTGTAAGTAGAACTTCGAGCTGAAGATCCTGGTGAAGTTGGCGATGCCCCAGCCGGACTCTTCCGATTCCAGACTGTTGATCATCACCCACAGTAGCGGGGCGATCTGGAACACGATAAAGAACAGGGCGAAAGGCACCACGCACAAGGCTGCCAGCCATTTTCCGCGAGTCATGGCGTTCACTTGAGCAGCTCCCGGCACACTGGTTTGTCGTGGGCCACGCCCAGCAGTTCGCAGACGGTGCCGCAAATCTCGGTTTGTTTCGGTGCGGCGCTGGCGTTGAAACTGAAGGCATCACCGAGCACAAACAATGGAACTTCGCGCTCTTCGGGCAGCAGGCCGTTGTGGGAGCGATCGTTGTTCATGCCGTGGTCGGCGGTCACCAGTACCTGATAGCCGGCGTCGAGCCAGCCTTGCAGGTAGTCGGCGAGGATGATGTCCGCCGAGCGGGCGCTGTTGCGGTATTGCGGGGTGTCGAGGCCGTGCTTGTGCCCGGCGTCGTCGATGTTCATGGGGTGCACCAGCAGGAAATTCGGCGCATGGCGCAGGCGCAGGTTTTCCGCGTCGGCGAACAGGTGCGAATCCGGGTAATGGTCGCTCCAGTAGAAATGTCCGTGCTGAATCGGCAACTCGGCGTTGTCGGTGTGACGGTCCCGGGCGGGCACGAACGGCGAACGGTTATACAGCTCGCTGACCCAGTGATAGGCCGCAGCGGCGGTTTTCAGTCCCGCGTCAGTAGCGTAGTGATAGATGCTGCGCTGATTGGACAGGCGCGAAACGTTGTTGTGGACAATGCCACTGTCGATGGGCGTGACGCCGGTCAGGATGCATTCATACAGTGGACGGGACAGGGCCGGCAGTTCGCACTCCAGTTTGTAGAGCGCCGCGCGTCCTGCGCCAACATAAGCCTGCAGGTGCCCCATGGCGTGGCGCGCAACCTCGTAATTGAGGCCGTCGAGCACGACAAGGATGACGTTGTGCTTCATAGGGGCGGAACTCCGCGAAACAGGTGGATCGATAAAATTTGCAGAAGCCGGCTTGCTGGCGATCCATACGCTGCGGTCTGTCTGAGCACCGCAGTGATGCAATCGCCAGCAAGCCGGCTCCTACAGTGTTACTTCATCTCAACGATGACTTCTTCGTTCCACTTCTGCGGCAGGGCCTTGGAGGTCTTCTCCCACGCGTCCGCGTCCTTGATCGGCGTTACTTTTTTGTACTGCTCGTTCGGCAGCAGGTTGGCCTTGACGTCATCCGGCAGTGTTATGTGCTCGGCACGGATCGGACGGGCGTTGCCGCGCGCCAGGTTGATCTGGCCAGCGTCGCTGAAGATGTATTCGCGGGCCAGTTTGGCGGCGTTCGGGTGCTTGGCGTATTTGTTGATGATGGTGGTGTATCCGGAAATCACCGCGCCATCGGAAGGAATCAGCACGGTGTAGTCATCCGGGTTCGCCATCTTCGCCTTGTAGCTCAGACCATTGAAGTCCCAGACCACGCCGACTTCGATTTCACCTTTTTCCATGGTGGCAATCACCGGATCGGTCATCGACAGACGACCTTGCTTGGCGATTTCGGCGAACATCAGCAGGGCGGGCTTGATGTTTTTCTCATCGCCACCGTTGGCCAGCGCGGCGGACAGAACGCCGTTTGCCGCTTGGGCCGAGCTGCTTACGTCACCAATGGACACTTTGTACTTGCCGTTTTTAAGGTCGGCCCATTTGGTCGGTGCCTCTGAACCATGCAACAGCTTGTTGTTGATGATAAATGCGATGGTACCGGTGTAGGCCAGCGCCCAGTTGCCGTCCTTGTCCTTCGCCCAGCTCGGGATCTGGTCCCAAGTGCTTGGCTTGTAAGGCTGGACAACCTCTTGCTTGACCGCAATCGGACCGAACGCTGCACCGACGTCGCCGATGTCGGCGGTGGCGTTGTCTTTTTCCGCTTTGAACTTGGCGATTTCCTGGGCCGAGCTCATGTCGGTGTCGATGTGTTTCAGGCCGTAGTTCTTGGCCAGGTCGTCCCAGGTACCTTTCCAGTTGGCCCAGTTGTCGGGCATGCCGACACTGTTGACCTCACCTTCCGCTTTCGCTGCGGCTTCCAGGGTTTTCAGATCGGTATCAGCCGCCATGGCGGCGGTGCACAGGGCGATGGTCGAGCCTAACAGTGATGCCAGGAAAAGCTGTTTCATTCCGAAGCTCCTTTGGTCGTTATCAACGCTGGGATTGCGGTGGTGTTGGTCTAGGTCAGCAATACCTGATCCAATCTAGGCGCCTCTGATGACATTTTGATGTCGACCAGCGGTACTCCTCTATTTTTTGTGCAACAAGGCTCAGGCTTCTGGATAAGCGTAGACCATGACTAAAGAGCTGATATAAAAGGACTTGGCGATGAAATTGCAGTCGCCTGACCGAACCGTTCAGCGCCTTTGTCATCTGTCAGTCATGTGCAGTGCCTAGGCTTGCTGAACGTTGACAGAGCCGTTTCAAATGACGGTTTCGCTTTGAAACAGTGCTGGTCTAGTCCAGATAGGTAACATTGATGCGCATTGAGACAACCAAAGCGGTGACAGCCATCGGGCAGGTTCTTCAGGAACAGCTCGATCACGGGCTGCTGGCGCCCGGCAGCAAGTTACCGGCGGAGCGCAAGCTCAGTGAGTTGTTCGGCACCACACGCATTACCGTGCGCGAAGCGTTGTTGCAGTTGGAGGCCCAAGGGCAGATTTATCGGGAGGAGCGTCGCGGCTGGTTCGTGTCGCCGCCGCGCCTGGCTTATAACCTGATGCAGCGCAGTCACTTTCACGCCATGGTCAGTGCTCAGGGGCGGGTGCCATCCACCGAGGTGATTTCGGCGCGGCTGCAGCCAGCGTCGGCAGCGGTCTGTGCCTGGCTGCAGTTGCCAGCGTTGTCGAGCGTGATTCAAGTCTGCCGGGCGCGGCGAATTGATGGGCGGCTGGTGCTGTACGTGGAGCACTACCTCAATCCGCAGTATTTTCCGGGGATTCTGGAGTTCGATCTGAATCAGTCGATCACCGAACTGTACGCACGGCATTACGACTTGCATTACGGGCGGGTGCGTTTCGAGATCGTGCCGACGGCGCTGTCGGTGGATGCGGCGGCGGCTTTGCGAGTGTCGGTCGGGAGCCCTGGATTACGCATCGCCCGGGTCAATTACGACCAGCATGAGCGGCTGATCGATTGTGACCTGGAGTTCTGGCGGCACGATGCGATTCACGTCGGTGTCGATGTGGTCTGAGCCTGGCCGCCGAAGATTTTTCATCAACCGAAGCGATAGATATCCATACCCAGGGCACCCATGGTGAACCCCTTATGGCTGACGCTGAAAGTCCCGCCAGCACCACGGGCGAAGTACAGCGGCAACAAATGTTCATCACTTGGGTGGTTGCGCACAGCGTTCGGTGCTTGCTGACGATAGTCGTGCAACGCGGCTTCGTCGTTCGCTTCGAGTTTCTCGATCATCCAGTCGCGGAATTCCCTGGCCCACGGTTCAACGCTTTCCGGGCCGGCATGCCAGTCCAGTTCTCGCAGGTTGTGGGTGATGCTGCCGGAGCCGATCAACAGAACGCCCTGTTCGCGCAGGCTGCCCAGTGCGCGCCCTACGCGGGTCTGCAGGGCAGGGCCGCCGCGTGTAGGCAGCGAGACTTGCACCACCGGGATATCGGCCTGCGGGTACATCAACGACAAAGGCACCCACACGCCATGGTCGAAGGGACGTTTGGTGTCGATGCGTGCAGGCAAGTCACTTCGCTTCAGCCACTCGACAACCTCAGCCGCCAGTTGTGGATCGCCAGGTGCCGGGTATTGCACCTCGAACAATGCCTTGGGAAAGCCACCGAAGTCATGCCAGGTTTCAGGTTGCGGATTGCCGCTGACCAGCAGCTCATTGCTTTCCCAGTGGGCGGAAACAATCACGATGGCCCTGGGTTTCGGCAATTCGGCAGCCAGGCGCACGAGGGCCGGCCCGCTGGCGCCGGGTTCCAGGGCCAGCATGGGTGAGCCATGGGATATATACAGGCTGGGCAACATCAATGAGCTCCTGAGAGTTAAGATGGCGTCATCTTCAGTCAGATCATTGATCTAAATCTAATATAAGTTTTAGGGTGTTTTGATCGAATTTTCGGAGATATTTATGCAGCCGGAGTTTTGGCACAAGCGGTGGACGTCGAATCAGATCGGCTTTCATCTGCCGGAAGTGAATCCATATCTGCAACGGTACTGGCCTCAGTTGGGCCTGGAGGACGGGGCGCGCGTACTGGTGCCGTTATGTGGGAAAAGCCTGGATTTGCTATGGCTGGCGAAATGCGGTCACGAAGTGTTGGGTGTCGAGTTGTCGGAAAAAGCAGTGGAAGACTTTTTCCACGAGCACCAATTTGACCCGGACGTCAGCGATCAAGGGCCTTTTACGGTGTATCGGGCGGGTTCGATCGAGATCTGGTGTGGTGATTTCTTTGCCTTGACTGCCGGCGATGTTGCCGATTGCAGCGCACTGTACGACCGCGCTGCGTTGATTGCCTTGCCACCGAAGATGCGAGAGCAATACGCCGCTCATTTGAACCGGATTCTCCCGAAGGACGCTTCAGGGCTTTTGATCACGCTGGATTATGACCAGACGCAAAAGGACGGGCCGCCGTTTGCCGTGCTTGATGATGAAGTGCAGCGGTTGTTCGGCGCGGTGTGGTCGCTGAAGATTCTGGAAGACCAGGATGTCCTGGGTGAGAGCTGGAAGTTTATCGAGAGCGGAGTGACGCGGCTTGAAGAGCGGGTTTATCGGGTTTCCAGTCGTTAAGTTGTGTTGATTGTGCTGGCCTCATCGCGAGCAGGCTCGCTCCCACAGGAGAATGCATTCCAATGTGGGAGCGAGCCTGCTCGCGAAGGGGCCAGAATGAGCGCCTCAACAATCAAGCAGACAAAAAAAAGGCCCGCATTACTGCGGGCCTTTTCTTTAGTGCGGAACCTCTCAGCCCCGGCGACGCAGTGCGTCGATGCGCGCTTCCAGCGGCGGGTGGCTCATGAACATGCGGGCGAACCCTTGTTTGATGCCACCATTGATACCGAACGCATTCAGGGTGTCCGGCATGTGCACCGGCAGGCCTTGTTCTGCACGCAGTCGTTGCAGGGCGCCGATCATCGCGTTGGTACCCGCCAGGCGTGCACCGGCTTCATCCGCACGGAATTCGCGTTTACGCGAGAACCACATGACGATGGAGCTGGCGAGAATGCCCAGGACCAGTTCGGCGAAAATGGTCGCCACGTAGTAGGCGATGCCCTGGCCTTCTTCGTTCTTGAAGATCACCTTGTCGACAAAGTTGCCGATGATCCGTGCAAAGAACATGACGAAGGTGTTCACCACGCCCTGGATCAGCGCCAGCGTGACCATGTCACCGTTGGCCACGTGGCCGATTTCGTGGGCCAGAACCGCTTTCACCTCATCGGGCGAGAATCGTTCGAGCAGGCCCTGGCTAACGGCGACCAGCGCGTCGTTCTTGTTCCAGCCGGTGGCGAAGGCGTTCGCCTCGTAGGCCGGAAAAATCCCGACTTCCGGCATCTTGATCCCGGCTTCGCGGGACAGTTGCTCGACCGTTTGCAGCAGCCATTGCTCATGACGTGTGCGCGGCTGGGTAATGATCTGGGTGCTGGTGCTCATTTTCGCCATCCACTTGGAGATGAACAGCGAGAACAACGAACCGGCGAAACCAAAGACCGCACAGAAAATCAGCAGCTGATTGAGGTTGAGATCAACCCCATTGGCCGCCATGAACCCGTTGAAGCCGAAAAGGCTCAGGGTGATGCTGGCAATCAGCACGACCGCCAGGTTAGTGGCCAAAAACAGCAGGATGCGCATCATGGTTGTAAAAATCTCCTTTTGCTAAAGATGTAGCGTACTGCGGGGTATATAAGGTGCTGCACCGGGCTATTCAACCGGGTGACTATTTCAAACTGTGTCCTACAGCAGAAGTCTAGCCGCTTGCAGGGCGTTTCCGACGTGGATACGGGAAGCGATTGTCAGCCGATTCGCATCGTAAGCCCCGTCAGTGTTGGACGCGGTCACGAAACGGGGAGTCGGTGGACAATTGAAGCGGGGATGCCCGGCGAGGGATAAAGATATGTTGCTGAATTGATCCGCGTGCGACTTTCGTAAAAAAGTCGCACGCGGCCAGACCGATTACTGGCGATAGGATTTGAGGAAGTTGCCGATCCGTCCGATGGCCATGTCCAGGTCATCGACGCGCGGCAAGGTCACGACGCGGAAGTGGTCCGGCCATGGCCAGTTGAAGGCGGTGCCTTGCACCACCAGCAGCTTTTCCGACAGCAGCAGATCGAGCACGAATTTCTCGTCGTTGTGGATCGGGCAGACTTTCGGGTCAATGCGCGGGAACGCATACAGCGCGCCCATCGGCTTGACGCAGCTCACGCCGGGAATGTCGTTGAGCAGTTCCCAGGTTCGGTTGCGCTGTTCCAGCAGACGCCCCTGCGGCAGCACCAGGTCATTGATGCTCTGGTAGCCGCCGAGGGCAGTCTGGATCGCGTGCTGGCTCGGCACGTTGGCACACAGGCGCATGTTCGCCAGCATGTCGATGCCTTCGATGTAGCTTTGCGCGTGATGTTTCGGGCCGGAGATGGCAATCCAGCCGGAACGGAAACCGGCGACGCGGTAGGACTTGGACAGGCCGTTGAAGGTCAGGCACAGCAGGTCCGGCGCCAGCGAGGCGGTGCAGATGTGCACGGCATCGTCGTACAGAATCTTGTCGTAGATCTCATCGGAGAACACCACCAGATTGTGCTGACGGGCCAGCTCCAGCATGCCCAGCAGGACTTCTTTCGAATAGACCGCGCCGGTCGGGTTGTTCGGGTTGATGATCACCAGCGCTTTGGTGTTCGGAGTGATCTTGGCCTTGATGTCGGCCAGGTCCGGCCACCAGTTGGCCTGTTCGTCGCACAGGTAATGCACCGGATTGCCGCCGGACAGGCTCACGGCGGCGGTCCACAGCGGATAGTCGGGAGCCGGCACCAGCACTTCGTCGCCGTTGTTGAGCAGGGCCTGCATCGACATCACGATCAGTTCGGAAACGCCGTTGCCCAGGTAGATGTCTTCAATGCCGACGCCTTCTACCTGCTTCTGCTGGTAGTACTGCATGACGGCTTTACGCGCGCTGAACAGACCCTTGGAGTCGCTGTAGCCCTGGGCCGTCGGCAGGTTGCGGATGACGTCCTGGAGGATTTCGTCCGGCGCTTCGAAACCAAAGGGCGCCGGGTTGCCGATATTCAGCTTGAGGATGCGATGGCCTTCCTCTTCCAGGCGTTTGGCGTGCTTGAGCACTGGGCCGCGAATGTCGTAGCAGACGTTGGCGAGCTTGTTCGATTTGCTGACCTGCATGGCGATGTGTTCCCGAAAATGAACGATCCAGGCGGCGTTTGAACAACCGTGCTGGGAATCCTGCGTATTCACACAGGCTGACGCCTTGAGAGGCAGCACTCATAAATCCGTTTGAATGCGCGTGGTCTGGCTGCCAGACTGGCGTTTGACGAGGCGCAATCATACGTGCCGCCCGATCCGTGGAAAAGGTACAGATCGGGCTTTTTCAGCTGCCGAGGTGTGATGATGGAAAAGTTGGAAAAAACCCTGGAAGAATGGCGGGCGATGCTCGATCCGGAGCAGTACAACGTTTGCCGCCTCAAGGGCACCGAACGCCCGTTCTCCGGCAAATACAATGACAGCAAGGTCGACGGTGTTTACCACTGTATCTGCTGCAACGAGCCGCTTTTCGACTCCAAGACCAAATTTGATTCCGGTTGCGGCTGGCCGAGCTTCTATGCACCGATCGGCGACAGCGCCATGGTCGAGATCCGTGACGTCAGCCACGGCATGATCCGCACCGAAGTGGTCTGCGCCAAATGCGATGCGCACCTGGGGCACGTGTTCCCGGACGGTCCGCCGCCGACAGGCCTAAGGTATTGCATCAACTCGGTGTGCCTGGACCTGGTACCGCGCTCGTAATGCGAGCCCTGTAGGAGCGAAGCTTGCTCGCGAAGGCGTCGGCTCAGTCAACATCAGTGTTGAATGTTAAGACGCCTTCGCGAGCAAGCTTCGCTCCTACAGATATTCAGCGTCCAACAATTTAAATTGCACACAATTCAATTGCTCGCTATGTTTGCCTCATCTTCCCCCACATAGAGCGCACATCATGAGCGACAACCTGCTGAGCATCCCGTGCACCACCATCAAGGGCGAGCAAAAAACCCTGGCTGATTTCGCCGGCAAAGCCGTGCTGGTGGTCAACACCGCGAGCAAATGCGGTTTTACTCCGCAATACAAAGGTCTCGAGGAACTGTGGCAGACCTACAAGGACCAGGGCCTGGTGGTGCTCGGTTTTCCCTGCAACCAGTTCGGCAAGCAGGAGCCGGGTAACGAAGGGGCGATTTCCGAGTTTTGCGAGCTGAACTACGGTGTCAGCTTTCCGTTGTTCAAAAAGATCGACGTTAACGGCACCGGCGCCCATCCGCTGTTCGTGCAGTTGAAAAAACGTGCGCCGGGTGTACTGGGTTCCCAGGGCATCAAGTGGAACTTCACCAAGTTCCTGATCGGCAAGGACGGCCAGCTGGTCAAGCGTTTCGCTCCGGCGACCAAGCCGCAGGACCTGAGCCGCGAGATTGAAGCCCTGCTCAAATGAACACCTTGTCCGTCGATTCCCTGAAGCTCGACAGCCAGCTGTGCTTCAAGCTGTACGCCGCCTCGCGGGCGGTGATCCGCGCGTACAAGCCTATGCTTGATCAACTCGGCCTGACCTATCCGCAATACCTGGCGATGCTGGTGTTGTGGGAATGGCAGGAGGCAGCGCCGGAGCAGCCTACGGTCAAGGCTCTGGGCGAGCGCTTGGCGCTGGACTCCGGCACGTTGACGCCGCTGCTCAAGCGACTTGAACAGTTGCAACTGGTTCAGCGCCAACGTTCGGCGCGGGATGAGCGTGAGGTGCACCTGAGCCTGTCGCCAACCGGCAAGGCGTTACGTGATCAGGTCGGACCGCTCAAGGCCCGTCTGCTGTGCGACAGCGGCGTCGATCTGGACCGGCTCAATGACTTGCGCGATGGCCTCGATCACCTGTTGGGGCAGATCAGGTCACTGTCGTAGTCGGCATCCATAAATCCAGCAGCGCGGCCAGTTCTTCCCGCCGGAATGGTTTGGCCAGGTAGTCGCTCATGCCCGCCGCACGGCAGCGTTCGCGCTCTTCGGACATGGCGTTGGCGGTCAGGGCGACGATGGGCAACTGCGGCCAGCGCCCGCTGCGACGGATTTGCCGACTGGCTTCGTAGCCGTCCATCACCGGCATGTTGCAGTCCATCAGGACCAGATCGAACTCACTGTGTTCCAGCTGATCCAGCGCTTCACCGCCGTGAGCCGCGACAATCACCTCGCAGCCGAGTTTTCCGAGCATGCCCTTTGCCACCAACTGATTCACCGGATTGTCCTCCACCAGCAGCACCCGACCCCGTCGCTGAGGTGAGAGGGCTTCCAGGCGTGCATCGTTGAGGATGTTGATTTCCGGCTGCAGGATTCGCCGCAGTGTCTGGTACAGCGCATTGCGCGCCAGCGGGCGCGCCTGTTGTTGCAGAGGCGCCAGGGCGCTGGCCTGTTCGCTGGGCATGAAACTGCCATAGGCGGTCACCAGCAAAATTGGCGCGGTACAGTTGGGGCGCAGGCCAAACAGGCATTCCGGGCAATCGGTGATCACAATGTCGGGCTTCAGACCGATCATTGAGTCATCGATCGAACGCTGCTGGTAATCGAGCCCCCAACCCGGCAACAGGCTTTTCAACAGTTCTGCCAGGCCGCTGCTTGCAGCGGTAATCGCGATGACCTTGCCGCGCAGCGTCATCGGTGGCAGGGCGCGGGTGTGGCAGGGCAGGGGCAGATCGGCGCAGAACTGGCTGCCGAAACCCGCTTCCGAGCTGATGGTGAGGCGCCCCTGCATGGCTTCGCAGAGGTTGTAGGTCAGCGCCAGCCCCAGCCCGGTGCCGCCGAATTGTCGGGTAATGCCAGCGCCGGCCTGGGTAAAAGGCTGGAAAATCTTGACCTGGGCGTCCTGGGCGATACCGATGCCGGTGTCGCAGACTTCGATTCTGACGCCTTCTTCGAACGTCGACAGGCGCACATCGACCCGACCGAATCGGGTGAACTTGAGCGCGTTGGACAAGAGGTTGCTGACGATCTGCCGCACGCGAGTCGGGTCACCGAGCACCAGTGCCGGAAATGCCGGATCGATCAGGCACGTCAGCTCGACGCTGGGCGCCGCGTTCTGCGACAGCAGGTTGGCGGTGTCCTCGATAAGGGAGCCGAGGTCGAACGGAATGTGTTCGAGTTCGAGCTGGCCGGCGTCGAATTTCGACAGGTCGAGAATATCGTTGAGCAATTCCACCAGCACTTTGCCCGAGTCATGGGCGATGGACAGTTGTTGCTGTTGCTCGGCATTCAGCGGGCCGTCCAGGGAAAGGGCGATCATCCCCAACAAGCCATTGAGGGGCGTGCGGATTTCGTGGCTCATGTTGGCGAGGAACGCCGAGCGCGCCTCGGCCATGTCCAGGGCCGTACTGCGCGCGACTTCCAGTTCCTGATTGGACTGGCTGAGCCGACTGTTGATCGCCTTGAGCTCAGCGGTGCGAGCCGACACGATGTTTTCCAGTTGCCCGAGGTAGTCGGTCAGACGGTTTTCGGCATTGCGTCGCTGCTGGATTTCGGTGGCGATGTTTTCGAACTGCTGGTTTGCAACTTTGACGAGCACACCGATCTCATCGTTTTCATGGCCCGCCGGGTACTCCAGCCAGGTGGGTTCGACGCTGCGCGGGTCGCGGCTGCTGAGTTCGCGGATGACTCGCACCAGCGGTTTGGTCAGCATCACGTAGAACAACGCCAGCAGGATGCCGGTCAGGAGCAGGCTGCGGGCGAAACCATTGAGCAGGGTGATTTCGGCCCGGCGCAGGAACCGGTTGCCGAATGAATAGGTGTCGACGTCCAGACGCAGCGTGCCGAGGGATTCGCTCGGCAAGTGATCCAGATACAGACGGTCTTCGAATGCGCGGTCGGCACCGAACAGGAAGTCGCTGATCACCCGATAGCCGCTCTGCACGCCAGGCCGCTTGACGCTGGCCAGCACGGTGCCGTTGTTGTCGGTCAGTTGCGCGCCGATGATCGCCGGTGAGCGCAGCAGGCCCAGGGTCAGTTCCTGGGCGAGTTCGGCGTCGATGTTGTAGGCAATGCGCGAGGCGGGGTTATGGCTGATTTCCAGTAAAGACAGTATTTCCCGGTTGATGGAGGCGTCTTCACTGGCATAATCGATGCCTATTTGCAGCAGACTGAGCAGCGTGCCCAGAATGAAACCGACCAGCACGGTAAGCCGGGCTTGCTTGTAGGACAGCCGGTTGGTGAACTTGATATCCATGGGGTATTGAACCACTTCCGTTTCCCTTCGCTGCTCAAGCATAGTCGATCATGCATGGATACCGATGTTCTCGCGAGCCCTTGTGCAACAAGGGATGACCCGGGCACCGAACGCCGTGTTCCGTTGCTGTAGCGCCATCATTACTGTGAACGTGCCCGAGGAGAAGACGTGGATTCCCGATTGAATGCTTTTCTTGAACGCGCCGATGCCGTTCTGGCCCGTATCGAACCGCTGCTGCCCGCACCTCGGCAAGCCATCGACTGGACGCAATGCCTGGCCGCACGCTGGCAGCGCGAGGGACGCAGCGGTTTTCTGATGCCGCTGGAGGTCAGCCTCGACATGCGCTTGTCCGATCTGATCGGCGTCGACCGGCAACTGGAGCAACTGGGGCGCAATACCCAACAGTTCATCGACGGCATGCCGGCCAACCACGCATTGCTCTGGGGCTCGCGTGGCACCGGTAAATCGTCGCTGGTGCGCGCCTTGCTGGCCGAACACGCCAAGGCCGGTTTGCGGCTGATCGAAATCGAGCGTGATCACCTGGCGGACTTGCCGCGGGTGGTCGAACAGATCGCCAAGCTGCCCCAGCGCTTCGTGCTGTTCTGCGATGACCTGTCGTTCGAATCGGGCGAAGGTGATTATCGCGTGCTCAAGAGCGTGCTTGACGGTTCCCTCGAACAGGCACCGGACAACGTTTTACTGTACGCCACTTCCAACCGTCGCCATCTGGTTCCGGAAAAGGAAAGCGACAACGAAAACTGGAAACGGGTCGACGGCGAACTGCATCCCAGCGAGGCCGTGGAAGACAAGATCGCGCTCTCGGACCGTTTTGGCCTGTGGCTGTCGTTCTATCCGTTTACCCAGGAACACTTCCTCAATGTGGTTGAGCACTGGATCGGTCAACTGGCCGACAAGGCCGGTCTGAAATGGCAGCGTGACGAAGAACTGGACATCCTCGCGGTGCGCTGGGCCACCGGCCGGGGCAATCGCAACGGACGTTGCGCCTATCAATTTGCCCGCTATTGGGTCGGGCTCAAGCTGTTGGAGCACAAGGCATGATCGATTTACAACAAAGCGGCCAGGGCCTCGAAGGCTACGGCATGCTGCACGCACAGCTGGAATCCTTGCTGGCGGACGAGCGGGACTTCATCGCCAACGCCGCGCAGTTTTCCGCGTTTCTGTACAACCAGCTCGATGACCTGAACTGGGCCGGTTTCTACCTCAATCGTAATGAAGAACTGGTGCTCGGCCCGTTCCAGGGGCAAATCGCCTGCGTGCGAATCCCCTTCGGTCGCGGCGTATGCGGCACGGCGGCGGCGACCTTGCAGACGCAGTTGGTCGAAGACGTGCACGCTTTCCCCGGACATATCGCCTGCGACAGCGCGTCGAACAGCGAACTGGTCGTGCCACTGGTCAAGGACGGCCGCCTGATCGGCGTGCTGGACCTCGACAGCCCGAAGCTCGCGCGGTTTACCGCTGACGATCAAGCCGGCATTGAAAAACTGGCGGCCATTTTCCTGCGCCTGACCGATTGCTGATCATGCCTTGAGGCCTGCCTTGACCAGCAGGCCTGACGGATCCACCGCGTCGATCTGCTGTGGATCAAGAAATCGATCGGCGTACTGCCGGTAGATTTCGGCGTTGATAAACAGCCCGAACAATTCGGGGTCGATGTGGGCATCCCGGCACATGGTGGCCATGATGCCCAGCGCCTCGCTCAAGGATTTGGCTTTCTTGTAAGGGCGATCAGCGGCGGTCAGTGCTTCGAAAATATCGGCAATCGCCATCATCCGCGCCGGCAGGCTCATTTCTTCGCGCTTCAACTGTTTGGGATAACCGGTGCCGTCCATTTTTTCGTGGTGGCCGCCGGCGATTTCCGCGACATTGTTGAGGTGGCCGGGGAAGGGCAGGTGGCTGAGCATCAGGATCGTCTGCACCATGTGGTGGTTGATGATGTAACGCTCCTCGCGAGTCAAGGTGCCCCGGGCAATGCTCAGGTTGTAGAGTTCGCCCCGGTTGTACTTGTAGCGCGGCACGTCGAGTTTGAAACCCCAGGGATTGTCTTCCGGCATCAGTTCGCCCTCGGCGCGTTCGAACAGGTGCTCGGGTTTGTCCGCCAGCAACGGCTCGCTGACCGGCAGGGTCGGCGCCGGTGTTCGCGCCTGGCGCCGGTTCTCTTCCCAGGAAACACCCAATCGGTCATCCAGGGTTCGGGTCCAGGTGCGTTTTGCCAGGCTGCGCAGGCGTTGCAGATCGGCATCGGCCATCGCCTCGCCGCCGAGATTGCAACGGGCAACAAACGCAAAATCATCGTCGAGCCCCGCCAGCGTGGCATTGCGCAGTTCCGCCAGGTGCTGCTCGTCACCACCCTGGGCAAGGGCCTGCCAGTAGCTGATCCAGGCATCGCGCTTGAGCACTTCGAAACGGGTGCGGATTTCGTGAATGCGGTCGTTCAGGGTTTCCAGCTTCGTGGCTTTATCGACGACGTATTCCGGCGTCGTGACCTTGCCGCAGTCATGCAGCCACGCAGCGATGTGCAGCGCCTCCCACTCGTCTTCGGTGGGTTGATAACCGCTGAAGGCGGGGTCCTGACTGGCCGCGGCAGCCTGGGCGAGCATCAAGGTCAGCGCCGGTACGCGCTGGCAGTGGCCGCCGGTGTAGGGACTTTTGGCATCAATCGCGCCGGCCAGCAGTTGAATGAAGGCGTCCAGCAACTGTTTCTGTTTGGCTTGCAGGCGTTGACTTTCGATACTCACGGCGGCTGCACCGGACACGGCCTGAAGGAACGCAATGCGGTCCGGACGAAGCTTCTCGAGATCGCTTTGGTCCCCGCTGTCCTCCAGCAGCAGGATCAGCAGGCCCACGGTTTCGTTATGACGATTGTGCAGGCGGATACCGATCAGATGCACCCGCGGGCACTCCATCGCCAGCAACACTTTCTGCAAATCCCCCGCCTGTTCGAAACCGAGACTGATGACCACATTGTCGGCATTCGACAACTGCAGCAGCCATTCAGGGCTTTGTGGGCCGCCGGGCTCGTGGCCGCGAATGTCGAACATTGGCAATGCCTGTGAAATGTCGTCGATGACCAGACCGTGAGGCACCATGCGATCACCGTCATTTTCCCGCAGGTAGATAAGACCAGCCTGGGCCTGGCCGATTTTCACGGTTTCGAACAACACCCGGTCCAGCAAGGGCGCGAACCGGGTCTCGGCGCTCAGGCTGTCGGTGATCTGGAAAAAACTCGCCAGGGTATCTTTCATGCGGGTCATCGACACACTCAGTTGGTCGACTTCGAGCACCGGCGAGCGACGAGAGACCGGGAAATGGAAATTGAAACTGCGAATGGCGTCGGCTTCCTGCACCAGTGCGCGAAGGGGTTTGACCAGGATTCTCGAGGTCAGCCAGCCCAGCGGCAGGCACAACAGCAACGTGGCCAACGTAATCAACGCACCTTGCCAGCGCATGCGGTAGGCCTCGGCGAGCAATTCGTCTTCCGGCACCAGCAGCGCCAGTTGCAGTCCCTGGGGACCACCCTCCTGCATGTGACTGCGGGCAACGATCCATTGGCGGCCGGCGGCCTTTAGCCGATTGCCTGTTGGCGGGTTGTTCAGCAATGCGCCGAGACTGGGGCTCAGGTCAGCGGCCTTGCTCAGGCGGGCGGTCTGGTCGTCGACGATCAGCTTGTTGCTGTCGGGGTAAGCGATGGCATTGCCTTCGGCATCGAACAGCACGATTTCGGTACTGGGGGTGACGACATGTTTGGCCAGGGTCGCGGACAGTTCGGCCAGCGTCAGGTCGGCGCCCAGGATTGCGTGGGCACCGCTGCGGCGGGCCAGGGTGGTGCCGACGTTGTGGGTGGAGAAAAAGAGGTAGGGTTCGGTGATGATCTGATCGCTGTTGCGGCGGGCATTGGAAAACCAGTTACGTGTTCGCGGATCGTAGGTGTCGTCGGGATTGTCCTGCCGACCGACGAGGTTCAGGTCCTGATCGAAAAACAGAGACTGGGAATGCGCCGGGCCGTCGTTTCGCTCGATGCTCCACACCTGATATACCGCGTTGCCGGGAGCGTTGAGCAGGGTTTTCAGGGCGGCGGTCCGCAAGGGGCGAACCATGAAGAAATCACCGTTGTCGTAGCCCAGGTACAGCGAGGCCAGGTCAGGGTTGTCCTTGAGCGACTGGCTGAAGGGACCGAGCAGCGCCAGGCGTTGTTCCAGGTGAGTAGCCTGCGCCGCCGGGTTGTATACCAGCAGGCTCAACAGATGATGGATGGGTTCATAGGTGGCGTGCAGGTCCAGCCGGACGTCCTGCTCGATGCGCTCGAAGAGCTTTTCACTGCTGGAAAGAATGATCTGCGTGGTTTGCCGATAGTTGAAAATGCCCAACACCACGCCAGTCAGCAGCAACAGCAGGGTAAACATCACACTGATGTGCACGTGCAGGGGAAACCGCCGTTGATCCGGGCGCAGTGGGCTGGGCATTGCGGCGTCTCTCCATGATGGTTAACACACAGCTCAGCGACCAAGCATAGTTAAGGCTCCATCGTTCTGCTTTTGTCGTTTTGACCCATTTGTTGCTGCAATGCCTGCTCCAGCTCGAGCATTGCGCGTTCTACGGACTTCCTGCATTCGGCCACTTCGTCATGATAAAAAACTTCATGGCAGGCCTGTTCGAGCGCTTCGCAGCTATCGATCAAACGGTTGGCCTGGACAATTCGGGCTGCGCCCTTGATTTTGTGGGCGATATCGAGAAACAACTGCGGATCGTTCGACCGGGATAGCGCCTGCAACGCTTGTCGGTCCAGACGGTTGCTGGTGAGCAGTTCGGTCAACAGTCGCAGGTCTAATGCCGGGTTGCCCCCCGTCAACAAGTGCAGTCCTTTGAGGCTGAAGGCGGGACCTCGGTCGGTCGGTACGATGCCTGCAACCCATTGACTCAAGGCGGTCAGCGTCAGCGGCTTGAACAGGCAGTCGTCCATCCCGGCCTGTTTGCAGCGCTGTCGTTCTTCCGGTTGTGCGTTGGCGGTAAAGCCCAGAACGGTGCAGGGGGGACGATCGGATTGCTGTTCATGGTCGCGGATAGCGCGAGCGAGTTCGTATCCATTCATGACCGGCATGTTGCAGTCGACGATCACCAGATCGAACAACCCTGTCTTCCAGGCTTCGAGGCCTGCCTCGCCATCCTCGGCAACGCCGAATCGATGCCCTAGAAACTCCAGTTGCTGACACATCAGCAAGCGATTGGCCGGGTGATCGTCGATCACCAGAATGTTCAAGGGCGCAGTGGACGTGTGGATGGGCGTTTCAGTGGTTTGCGGCACCTGCTCGACTGGCAGAGTGGGCAGAAGCAGCGAAACCTGGACCTGCGTGCCGACTCCGGGCTGGCTGCCCAGTTGCAGGCTGCCGCCCATCATTTCGCACAGACTTCGGCTGATCACCAGACCCAGACCGGCGCCGCCTCTGCCTGACTGCCCGGTGCCACTGGCCTGGGCGAAAGGTTCGAACAGTCGTCGTTGATCCTGTTCGCTGATCCCGATGCCGCTGTCCTCAACCTGCAACAGCATCCGGACTTGCTCGGGTTCAGCCGTCGCCAGCAACTCAACGGTGATCCTGACCTGGCCCTGTTCCGTGAATTTGATGGCGTTGCTGACCAGGTTCGACAGCACCTGCTTGAAACGCATTGGGTCCAGCAGGACATCGATCGCCGGATTGGCCGGGTTGAGCTCCAGCAGCAGTTCAAGGTTTTTCTGACGAGCCAGGCCCTCGAAGATCCGCACGACCGACCCCACGATTTCATTCGGATTCACCCGTTCCGGGCTCAGGCTCAGACGCCCGGATTCGATCCGTGCAATGTCGAGAATGTCGCCGATCAGTTCCAGCAGGTCCTTGGCCGAGTTGTAGGCCACGTCAATGGCCGGACGGTCTGGATGGTTGCTCTCGATGCGCTTCAGCGTCAGTTCGAGCATACCGATGACCGCATTCATCGGTGTGCGGATCTCATGGCTCATGGTCGCCAGAAACGTGCTTTTGGCGCGGTTGGCTTCATCGGCACGTTCCTTCGCACAGCGCAGCTCTTCGAACAGTTGGCGCCGCTCGGTCAATTGATCGTTCAGCGCGCGCTCTGCCGCCTGACGCTGTTTGATCTGGCGACGCATGTAGGCATTCCAGGCAGCGGAAAGCAGTAGCAGCACGCCGGCCCCGATCACGATCTGATAGAACAATCGCTGGTAGTTGCGCCAGGTGCTTTGCGAGGACGCCGAATAGCCACGCCAGCGGCTGTTGATGATGCCCAGTTCTTCCGGCGCGATGCTCAGGAGTGCCTTGTTGAGGATGGCGTTCAGCTCTTTGGCCTCTCGCCCGGTCGCCAGGGAAAATGCGGCCTGCCGGGTGCCGATGGTGGTCCGGATCTGAAGTGTGTGCTCGAAAAGCCGTGATGAAATGAAGTAGTTGGCGATGACCAGTGAATTCACCGAACCTTCTGCCTTGCCTTCGGCGAGCAACTCAACTGCGCTGAACGCGTCCGGTGTTTCAATCAACCTGATTCGCGGGAACTCGCGGCGCAGATAGTCCACCAGTGGGTTGCCCTGGGCGATGGTCAGGCGTTTGCCCTCCAACTGCTCAAGGTTTGCCGGGCTGTCGGCGGCTTTGCGAGTCAGAAGGACGAAGGAGTTTTGCAGATAAGGACGGGTGAAGTTCAGCGCTGTATCACCTTCGGTGCTGGGGAGCAGGGCGGCGATCACGTCGGCTTTATCGTCCTTGATCTGTTCGATCATTTCGTCATCGTTTCGGCTGCGTCGGATGTCGAAGCGCAGGCCGGTGCGCAATCTGATCAGTTCGAGCAGGTCTGCAGTGACACCGCGAAAATTGCCATTGCTGTCGAAAAACGACAGCGGCGCAAGGGCCTCATTGACCACCACGCGCACGACCGGATGTTGCGCCAGCCATTGTTCCTCCGGGTCGGTGAGTTGTAGCTTCTGGTCGGTGAGCAGAATGTCGCTGCCGGCACTCCAGCGCTCGGCGATGTTCTGCCGTTCGCTGGCGGGGATGGCCATGAGCATGGCATTGATGATCCCGAGCAATTCCGGGTTGTGCCTGTGCACGGCAAAGCTGAAACCGTGGGCTTCGTGTTTGCCGAAGTTGGCCATGCGGATGTTGTTCAGGTAACCCTTGTTGATCATGTAATGGGTCGAGATGGTGTCGCCCAGGAAGACATCGGCCTGATCGAAGGCCACCGCATTGATCGCATTCTGGTAGGACGGATAGGACGTAATGGTCGCTTTGGGGTACAGAGCCCTGACTTCCTCCAGTGGCAAGTAGTGATACACCATGCTCAGCCGCAAGCCGGCAAGGCCATCGGTCAGGGATCGGGTTTCTCCCTCCCGCGTCACCAGAACCGGCTGGTCCACGGCGTAGGGCGTAGAAAGCACGATATCGGCATTGTGAGCCTCAAATCCATTGGCCGTGCCGAGCAGATCCACCTCGCCTTTTTCCAGTGCCCTGATGGCAGCCCCGCGGGACGCAAAGCGCTGGACCTTCACCGGTAAACCGAGGGTCTTGCCGAGGATGCCTGCATAATCGGCGGTAAAACCTTCGTAATCCTTGCCGCTGACGGTCATGTCGAAAGGAGGATAGTCCGGGGCCGACGTGCCCAGGATCAGTTCGCGCTTGCCCGTTATCCATTTTCGTTGCGATAGATCCAGTTGAACATCCAGATGCCTGATCGTCGAGCGACTGAGCAGGGTGAAGTGTTCGCTGGCAGTCTGCGAAGCAGGCACGGAGGTGCTCAGGCATAAACCTGCAGCCACGAGAATCAGATAATCCTTTATGCGACGGGGCATCCTGTGTCTCACACTAATGCGTTACGTTTTGCCATTTCGATGAGTTCAACCAGGGATTTGGCTTTGAGTTTCTGCATAAGTCGTTTTTTATAGGTGCTGACAGTCTTGTTGCTTAGAAACATGCCTTTTGCAATTTCCTTGTTGGTACGGCCTTGTGCAAAAAGTTGCAATACCATCAGCTCCCTATCGTTGACTGACTTGAACAGTTCCAGTTCGGCGTAACGCACGTCATCACCACGGACAGGATTCAAGGCCTGACTGGGGAAGTAGTTGTAACCTGACAATACCGCCTTTATGGCGCTGACCAGTTCACTCAGCTCTTCCTGTTTGCAGACATAACCTGACGCCCCGGATTGCATGCAGCGAATACCAAACAGTGTCGGGCACTGCGCAGTCAATACCAGTGTTTTAAGCGGTGTACTCATTGCGTTGAAACGCGCGAGAACTTCAAGGCCATCCAGCTTTGGAATGCTGATATCGAGAATGACCAGGTCAGGCATGCATTCACGCACCATCTGCATGGCGTCAACCCCATTGTCGGATTCGCCGACAACTTTGTAACCTTCGTGCTCCAGTAACATTCGGACGGCAAGACGGATGACAGGGTGATCGTCGACAATAAAAACGGAGTTCATAATCAAATCCCATACGAGCTCAAATAAAGCGCGCACCTTAGCTCAGATAGTTGATGGGACGCATGAACTGACGGACCTCAAGCAGCAATATAGGAAAAGTCCTACAAGCGAAAAGGAATGGGGCTACGAATCAACTAGGTTTTGAATGAGGACGGGTGGAGTTACTGGTGTCAGTCGGTGTTTCAAAGTTTTACTTCGCAAGTTTCAAGTAGTGCTTGGATGGAGTGTGTCGAAATTTGTTTTTTTATAATTGGATTGAGCTCAATAATTTTCTGAATTCGAATTGTTTCAATGGTTTTGTCAAGTAACCAAGTAGGGGCAGTCCGTGTGCGTTTGCTGTTTTTTCAAGTCTTTCAAGTTCTGTGCAGGTCAGACTGCTTAATAGTATTGCCTGTTTGATCATCCCTCGATGACTGGCGAATTTGACCAGATCCAGCCCGGGAAGATCGGGTAGGCATTGATCGCACAACAGAATGTCAAATGGTTGCACCGCCGCCAGCATTTGTTGCAAGGCACCTTGGGCACTGTCGGAGGTCGTCAGTTGGGTGAAACCGTAACTTTCAAGCAGGTACTGTGTCGCCCTTAGTTGAAAGGGATGATCTTCCACCAGCAGGATGCGCAAATCGTCTTCGAACCTGGGATTACTCACGCTTTATCTCTCATACAGAGGGGCCTGTCATTATTTCGCGAGAATGGCGAGCAATCGATCAGTTTGCTCGGCGTGAGGTGTAGGGGAATTCGGTGAATGCTGAACGCACTTGGGGTTTCAGTGGCTGATCAGCCATTCCTGATGGTGTAATGGCTGTTCAGTCGGGTTTCGTCAGTGGCTCGAACGGCCGGTCATCTCCAGCGCCATTTCGCTGGCATAGCTGTCGGTCATGCCGGCGATGAAATCAATCATGCGCAGGAACGAAGTGTGTAGCGGGCCGTAAGGGTCGGGCGCGTTGTTGCCCAACAGATCAAGGATGCGACGACTCTTGAAGGACGGCGTCCGACCGTTGTGCTGTTCCAGCGCCGCGCCGCAGAACGCGTTGAGCAGGATTTCCAGCGTGGTATAGGCGCCGATCTCGTGCAGGGTCTTGCGCTTGTCCTGGAAGATCTTTTTGCGCGCCATGTCTTTGGCATTCAGTACGCAGCGTTTGGCGGGGCCGTGCATGTGTTCCACCAGATCGCCAGGCAGCGTGCCGGCCAGCAACGCGTCCTGTTGCTCGACAAAGGCGCGGGCTGCGGCGTTGGTCAGGTGCTCGATGGCTTTGCCCCGCAGGATTGCCAGTTTGCGTCGACGCGAATCCCGCGGGCCGAGCTGACGATAGGTCTCCGGCAGATCGTCGCCCACCAGGTCCAGCAACAGGGACTCGACTTCGGCGTACTCCAGCAACTCCATTTCCAGGCCATCTTCGAGGTCAATCAGCGCGTAGCAGATGTCGTCGGCAGCCTCCATCAGATACACCAGCGGATGGCGTGCCCAGCGTTGTTCCTCAAGTTGCGGCAGGCCGAGTTTATGAGCGATCTGCTCCAGCAGCGGCAGTTCACTCTGATAACAGCCAAACTTGTGTTTCTTGTAACCCAGTGAATCGGCGTGCTTGGCCGTCCATGGGTATTTCAGATAGGTACCCAGCGTGGCGTAGGTCAGCCGGGTGCCGCCATCGAACTGGTGATATTCCAGCTGGGTGAGCACCCGGAAGCCCTGGGCGTTGCCTTCGAAATTGAGGAAGTCATCACGTTCGACTTCGCTCATTGCATCCAGCCATCCACGGCCGGCGGCTTGCTGGAACCAGTGACGGATTGCGTCTTCACCAGAGTGACCGAAGGGTGGATTGCCTATGTCGTGGGCCAGGCAAGCCGATTGCACCACCATGCCCAGGTCGCTGGGTTCGCACCAGTCAGGCAGTGCGCTGCGGATGGTTTCGCCGACGCGCATACCCAGCGAACGGCCGACGCAACTGACTTCCAGCGAGTGGGTCAGGCGCGTGTGGATGTGATCGTTGCTGGAGACCGGATGAACCTGGGTCTTGCGCCCGAGGCGGCGAAACGCGCCCGAGAAAATGATGCGGTCGTGGTCTTTGTGGAAAGGGCTGCGGCCGAGTTCTTCCGGGCTGTGCAGAGGCTTTCCGAGGCGTTCGCGGGTGAGCAGGGTTTGCCAATCCAAGGCTGGTTCTCTCCGTCAGGTGACTGAGCGCCTAGCTTCCCGTTTCACACCGATGCCTGCAAGCGGAACTACAGCCCGGCGGCATCGATATCGATGAGTAGCAGTCGTTCGCCGTTGTTGAAAAACTGCCCGGCAGTGAGGCAGTACTGGTTGCTGGTGGCGTCACGGTAAGTGTTGGAAAGCGTCAGCCGGCGCTCATCCCAACCCTCTGCCAGCAAATGATAGAAGTACGGACGCCATGACCAGTTGTGTCCCAGGTAACGATCGTCGGCTTCCCAGCCGTTGTTGCGCCATTCAAGGTTCGGTGTCAGTTGCGTGCCATGGCGGTCGCATTGATAGAAGCGCAACAGCCAGGGAAAGGCGTCCAGCTGTGGCAAGGCACTGAGCGGCGCGCACGCCTGGGCCCACGTTTGCAGGATCGCCATCAGTTCGCTGAGTTGCTGGCGCATGATCATCAGTCGGCCGCGTTCAGCCAGTTTCTGTTGGACATAGCGCTGACGCAGTTCGGCGAAGCGCTCGACAAAAGCGTCGGTGGCAAAGAAGTCGGCTTGCGCGCGGGCGAACAGAAAACCCTGCACATAACGCGAACCACACTCCAGGGCAAAATTCAGTTGCGCTTCGGTTTCCACTCCTTCGGCAATGATCCAGCAACCGGTTTTTTCCGCCATTTGCGCGAGGGCCTTGACCACGTCACTGCTGGGCCCGCCCAACGCAGCGGCCTGGAACAACCGCATATCCAGCTTGAGGATGTCCGGTTGCAGAGCGAGCACACGATCGAGCTGTGAGTAACCGGCACCGAAATCATCGATGGCGATCCGCGCACCGGCTTGCCGATATCGCGCAACCACGTCTGCCAGGCGTTGGATGTCGCCGCCCAGTTCGGTGATCTCGAAAACAATTCGCTGTGGGTCGACGCCATGCCGGTTCAATTGCTTAAGGCTTGGCAGCGCTTGGTCCGGGCGCAAGCGACTGATCCAGCGCGGCGACATGTTCAGGCTGAGAAACCAGTCGGCGGGCGCTTCGTGCAAACGGCTCAGGGCGTTATCACGGATCTGGCGATCCAGACGGCGGAGGGCTATGGCCGGGGTTCGCGGGTCGGCAAACAGCGGCCCCACGGAGGTCAGTTGACCGTCGGCCTGACGCAGTCGACCCAATGCCTCGACGCCGGCGATACGGCCGGTGGCGGTATCGATGAACGGTTGAAAGCAGGCGAGCGGTTGCCCGTCGATCACGAGGCCTCCTTAGTAGGTCTTGTTTTTGGATGAAACCTGATGACCGGGGAGGCACGCAGGTCTGAACCTCTCGATAAAGAGGTTCATCCCGGTGATGTTGCAAGAATGCAGCCAGATAGTGGCTTAGTGTTTAGGCGCAGAACCTTGCATGACCAACTTGATCAAAGGTCCCAGTGTGGTGCCCAGGCGTACCAGTCGAGTCAGGCTGCTCACGCCGCCGCTCCTGGTGCCCTTGCCGGTCAAAAAGCCCAGCAGGGTCACGGCCGCCACGCCCCAGAGCGGGGCATGCTTGATGCCGAAACCGTCCTGCAGGTTTTGCGTCATCCCGCGCACCCGCTGCAAGGGTTGCAGCAGTTGCGCGGATTCGTGGCGAATTTCCTGGCGATGCATTTCCATGCGCAGGCGAATCAGCGCCTTGCGCATTTCCGTGCGCGAGCTGTTGTGAGGCAGTTCAGGCAGGTTCATGGCAGCAGGCGCTCCCGATCATTGGCCAATTCTTCCAGGGTGCCATGGAAGGGCGAGGACTCATCAAAGATCGCCGCCCTCAGGCGCATCCCGCAGAAGATGCACGCAAGGGTGTAGAACACGCAGAGCCCGATGATGGCGGGCAGACGATAAGTGTCCCAAAACAGGATCAGAACAAGCGTCGACAACCCCACCAGCAACAGCAAGGCAAACACCAGTGCCAGGCCTGCGAACAGCAACAGGCTGACGGTGCGCGCTTTTTGTTCCTGCAATTCAATGCCGAACAGTTCGACATGGCTGTGCAGCAATCCAAGGAATGCGGCACCCAGGCGCCGCGGTGAAGAGCTTGGGCCCGTCGCGGACGAGCCGGATTCGCCGATCGCCATAATCAGCGCCGGGTTGCCAGCAGACCAATCAGGAAGCCCACACCGGCCGCGATCCCGACCGATTGCCATGGGTTGGCCTGTACATAGTCTTCGGTGGCGGTAACGGCGGCTTTACTGCGTTCGCGCAAGGAGTCTTCAGTCAATTTCAAGGTTTCGCGTGCACGCAGCAGACTGTCGTGGATTTGCTCGCGCAACTCATCAGCCTGATCGCCAGCCAGTGTTGCGGTGTGTTCCAGCAACCGTTCAGTGTCGCTGACCAGTGTCTGAAAGTCGTTCATCAGGATTTCTTGAGCAGTCTTTGCCTTGATGCTGGCCATTGGTGATCTCCGTAAGTGGCTTCTGTTGCGTTCGAGTATGAGCCTTGCGTGAAGGTTCAGTGCAAATCACTGGTACAACTTTTGCTATGTCGTGGTGCGCCGGCCCGCGTGATTGCGCTGTTGTCGGGCAGGAATAGAGCAAAACCTTAACTCAAATAATGAAAACCCGCGCAAAGGTTCCCGCCTTGTGCGCCAAAGCGGCACATCAGGATCAATGTGTAGATCCTGAAAGGTTGCAACTTGGTGCATGAATTGTCTGCGCGAACTGCTTTGGTGCTTTTTTAGCCTTCAGGTCTGCCAACTCCATGGAAAATCTGCAAAGCGCTGTGGCCAGTCTGGTCCATAGCTCCAACACGTTGTTCATCTTGATTGGTGCTGTCATGGTTTTGGCCATGCATGCCGGTTTTGCCTTTCTCGAAGTCGGTACGGTTCGACAGAAGAACCAGGTCAACGCCTTGTCGAAGATCCTCAGCGACTTCGCCATTTCGACCCTGGCCTACTTCTTTATAGGCTATTGGATTTCCTACGGAGTGACCTTCCTGCAACCGGCGGCGGTGATCAACGCCGATCATGGTTATGGCCTGGTGAAGTTCTTCTTTCTGCTGACGTTCGCGGCTGCGATACCCGCGATCATTTCCGGCGGCATCGCCGAGCGCGCCCGTTTCGTGCCGCAGTTGTGTGCCACGGCCCTGATCGTGGCGTTCATCTATCCGTTTTTCGAAGGCATGATATGGAACGGTAATTTTGGCCTGCAAGCCTGGTTGCTGGAGCGCTTTGGCGCCAGTTTTCATGATTTCGCCGGCTCGGTGGTGGTTCACGCCATGGGCGGCTGGTTGGCTCTGGCGGCAGTGTTGTTGCTCGGGCCAAGACAAGGTCGCTATCGCGACGGAAGACTCGTGGCGTTTGCACCCTCGAGCATCCCGTTTCTGGCGTTGGGGTCGTGGATCCTGATCGTTGGCTGGTTCGGTTTCAACGTGATGAGCGCGCAAACCTTGCAAGGGGTCAGCGGGCTGGTGGCGGTGAACTCGCTGATGGCCATGGTCGGTGGCACCATGGCGGCGCTGATCGTTGGGCGCAATGACCCGGGCTTTTTGCATAACGGCCCGCTGGCCGGGCTGGTGGCAATCTGCGCCGGTTCCGATCTGATGCACCCGGTAGGAGCGCTGGCGACAGGCGCCATCGCCGGGGCGCTGTTTGTCTGGTGCTTTACTGCGGCCCAAGGCAAATGGCACATCGATGACGTATTGGGTGTCTGGCCATTGCACGGCCTGTGCGGTGTCTGGGGCGGAGTCGCTTGCGGCATCTTCGGCCAAAGTGCCTTGGGTGGTCTGGGCGGCGTGAGCCTGATCAGCCAGTTGATCGGCACCACGCTGGGCGTGGTCGTGGCGCTGGCCGGTGGCTTCGCGGTGTATGGCGTGATCAAGGCGCTTCATGGCCTGCGCCTGAGCCAGGAAGAAGAGTATTACGGCGCAGACCTGTCGGTGCACAAGATCGGCGCCGTGAGCCAGGATTGAGTCAGTTCTCTTCATCGTTGGCGCCGGGATAAAAGCCGTGCAACAGGCGATAGCGGTCACGCCGTATCTGGTCGGCCCGCTCCTGGACCTGATGCGCGGGTAAACCCAGCATGATCAACGCGTGGGAGGCGAGCATCAGGCTCGACTCCAGCAATTCGGGCACGACTTCGCTGGCGCCGGCTGCTTTCAACTCGGCCAGTTGGCTGTCGTCCCGAGTGCGTACCAGGATTGGAACGGTCGAGTTTAATCGGCGCGCCTCCTTGAGAATCAGTAACGCGATATCGGCCTGGTCCACGGCGATCACCAGCAGCCTGGCGCGTGACAGTCCTACCGCCAGCAGCAGTTCACCGCGCCGTGAGTCGCCATAGTGCACACAGGTTTCACTCACGGCGGCTTCCTGGACACGCACCGGATCGGTGTCCAGCGCGATATAGGGCTGCAGCGCATTGCGCAGCGCTCGCCCGATTGACTGACCGACACGACCGTAGCCACAGATCACCACATGGCTGTGCAATCCGGCGTTAAGCGCACTGATTTCCTCGAGTTTGGCTTCTTCGTTGGGCTTGCGGTGCAGACGTGTCGCGATGCGGGGCGCCACGCGCAGCAACAGCGGCGTTAGCAGCATCGAGCAGAAGGTCGCAGCCAGCAGCAGCCCGCCGAGGTCGGCGGGCATCATTTTGTTTTGTTGCATCAGTGCCATCAACGCGAAGCAGAACTCGCCGCCCTGGGCCAGTGCCAGACCGCTGCGCCAGGCAGTTTCAACATCACTGCCGCGCCATTTGACCAGCAGCGCGACCACGCAACCCTTGATCAGCAGCAACCCCAGGGTCAGACCGAGGATCAGCAAGCCGTGGCTGAGGAACAACTGCAAATCGATGAGCATGCCAATGCTGACGAAGAACACCCCGAGCAGAATGTCGCGGAACGGGCGGATGTCGGCTTCGATCTGATGGCGATAGTGGCTTTCTCCCAGCAACATGCCGGCGAGAAAGGCACCCAGGGCTGGGGAGAGTCCGAGCAGGTGAGTGAGCCAGGCCGTCAGCAAAACAATCACCAGTGCCAACAGTACAAACAGTTCCGCAGAACGGGCGGCCGCCACTTCATGGAATAGCCGTGGCAGCAACCAGCGACTGGCCATCAACAGGCCGACGAAGAGCACAACGGTCTTGCCGAGCGTCACCGGTAACGCCCAGTACCAGGCCTGATCGCTGTTGCCGGCAAACACCGGCACCAGCGTCAACAGCAACACTGCCACGATGTCCTGGAACAGCAATACGGCGATTGCATTCTGGCCGTGGCTGCTGAAAATCTCGCCGAGACTGCCCAGTTCCTTGCTGACAATGGCCGTGGAAGATAACGACAGACCGGCTCCGAGCAGCAGCGCAGGCGTCGCCGAGATGCCGAACAGCATCAGCAAACTCCCCAGCAATATCGTGGTGACCAGCACTTGCTGGCTGCCGAGCCTGAACACCACTTTGCGCAACGCGAGCATTTTCGACAGGGAAAACTCGAGCCCGAGGGAGAACAGCAGGAACACCACCCCGAGCTCGGCGAGGTCGGGCAACTCTTCACTTTCATTGATCCAGTTGAACGCCGTGGGGCCGATCATCAGCCCCACGCACAGGTAACCCAGCACCGGTGGCAGGCGCAGGCGCTGGAACAGTGCAATCACCACCAGGGAGGAGGCGAAAATGATCAGCAGGTTGGCGAACACGAAAACTCCGATGACAAGCGCTGGCTACTCAAGCGTAGAGGCAAAAAAAGACGCGAGGGTCGCCTAATTGACATTCAGTCCGACTGATTTGAGTCAGGAGTTTGCCGAAAGCCTTTGAATTCCACCTTCTCCGGCCACGTGGGGCAGTGGCTCGACTGCTTCTGATCGCGGGCCTAGAATGTACGCCTACTTTGCCGGGTCCTGTGCTCATGCCTCCTGAATGTCAGCTTTTCGGCACCCTTGGGTGCCATCTTTGTGAAGTGGCCGAAGCCATGCTGATGGAATTTGTCGAGCACGGTCTGATGGTCGAGCTGGTGGATATTGCTGAGGACGAATCATGGTTCGAAGCCTACAGTTTGCGCATTCCGGTTCTGCGACGTCTCGATAACGGCGCCGAACTTGCCTGGCCCTTCGATTCCGAGCAGGTCGTGGCGTTCCTGCGCTGACCTCGACATCTTTTCCGAGCCCCATCCGTCGCGGTCTTCGTTCCGGTCATTGGCGCAATTCAGGTTATTCGGTTACTGTATGTTCATACAGTTGATCGGATTGCCTGTCATGTTTGCCCTGTCGGGGACTGGGCAGGTGATCCCGGAAGTCAGAGGGAAGAATCGTGGTCAATGTCGAACAATTGAAGAACAGCGTGAACCGGATGTCGGTGGACGTGGTGCGTGAAGCCGTCCTCGAGTTGCAACTGGATGGTCTGGTCACGGAAGGGAAAACCCCGTTCAACAAGCTGCATTTCAATACCTGTTTCGCCGAAATCGAAGCACTCTTCCAGCGTGCGGGTTATCACCGGCAACTGGATGTCGTGGGCTATCAGGGGTTGTTGTACGCACTTTATGATCCGGGGCGCTGGGAAGCGGTCGATGTGTTGCGCTGGCTCAAGGAGTTCACCGAAGCGGCGACGCGCTCGCAGTCGATTCCGGCCTGAGGATTCTCTTCTAGGTTCGTTCCGGCCGCTGCTGGATAATGCCGCCCTGTATCGAGAGTCCGAGCGTTCGTATGTCCACTTCATCTTTTTCTGCTGCACACAACCAGGCCAGCACACTCTACTTGCCGCCTGGGTCGTGGCAGACCGTACTCGATTGCCTGTGTGAACACTTCAGCGCCATCGGTCGTGAACAATGGCTGGACAGAATTGCTCGTGGCCGTGTCCTTGACGGGGATGGCGCGCCAATCGCCCTTGATCTTGCCTACAAGGAAGGTCTGCGAATTCACTATTTTCGGGAAGTACCGGATGAAAAGCCGATCCCTGTGATCGAGTCGATTCTGTATACGGATGAGCATCTGGTGGTGGCAGACAAACCGCATTTTCTGCCCGTGACACCGGCGGGCGAATACGTAGAGCAGACGCTGCTACGGAGGTTGATTCGCCGATTGGATAATCCGCATCTGGTGCCTTTGCATCGCATCGACCGGCATACAGCGGGGCTGGTGCTGTTTTCAGCCAACCCCCAGAGCCGTTCCGCCTACCAGTCGTTGTTTCCCACGCGGCAGATCGAAAAACGCTACGAAGCCATTGCCGGGGCATTGCCTGACCGGGCCTTTCCCCTGGTCCACAAGAGTCGGCTCATCGATGGCGAGCCTTTCTTCCGCATGCAGGAAGGACCGGGCGTCAGCAATACCGAGACGGCTGTCGAAGTCAGGGAGAAGAATGGCGATCTCTGGCGCTACGGGCTTTACCCGGTGACGGGCAAGAAGCATCAGCTGCGGGTACACATGACGGCCCTGGGCGCCAGCATCTGCAATGACCCGTTCTATCCGCACGTCCTCAAGGATGTCGAAGACGACTATGCCAACCCGTTGAAGCTTCTGGCACAGGGGTTGCGGTTTGTGGACCCGGTTACCGGTGAGCAAAGAGACTTTGAAAGCACCATCACCCTGCAGTGGTGATGGCCGTTTTTCAGCCATGAAAAAGCCCGCGTAAAAAGCGGGCTTTTCTGTATCCGGTATCGCCGAAAGGGTTACAACTCTTTAACGGTACGAACCTGATCCTTGTTCACGCGGGTTTTCTTGCCGTCCAGTTGCTCGAACTCGTAGAAACCAGCGTCGTCGTCGTATTTTGGCGTGTCGACGGCCTGGATTTCGCGACCATCATTCAAGGTGATCACAGCAGGCGATGAGCAACCTGCAAGGGTCGCGAGGCCCAGTGCGAGCATGAAAGTGGCGAGGGTCCGGTGTGTCATGGGTGTGTCTCCGAATAGGAATTCTTTTGGTTACTGACCGTCAGACGTATACAACGCGCGCAAGTTCCTTGGCTAGTGTCAATCTGACTCGGTGTTGTGAGCGCTCAGCAGTTCCGGAGTATTGAGGTTGGCCAGGCGAGGATCGTTGTCAGGGCATTGCAAAGCAATCGCGCCCAGTTTTCGCATGAGGCGGCCCGGACTGCGTTCACCTTCCTGCCAGGCCTTTTCGAACGCTTCACTCAGGGCTACGGGGATGATGCAGAGCAAGGGTTCCCAGTGCTCCCCGTGACGCAACATCATGGGTTTGTCCGGGTGCTGGCTGGCCGCTTCGCGCATGCTGTGGAGCAGCGCAGCATCGATGCGTGGTACATCGCACGGCAAAACCATCAGATACTCATGGCGAGCGGCCTTCAGGCCTGCACGAATACCGGCCAAGGGCCCCGGAAAGCCACCTTCATCGTCATGGACCAGCCGGTCGGCGTAGGGCGCGTACTTTTCCAGGTTCCTGTTGCAGGAGATGATCAGGTCATCGCTCACCGGACGGGTTTTGCGCTGAAGATGTGCAATCAGTGGCTCGCCCTGCCACTCGATCAACCCTTTGTCCTGACCGCCCATACGTTGGCCGCGACCACCTGCCAGGAGCAGAATGGAGCAGGGTGACAACTGTGTATTCAAGGTCATGGCAGGTCTCCATGGAGGCGGTAAAAAAAGGGGGCGCTGTGATATAACACCGGGCTGTTTCTCCTACAACTGGACGAGCCTATGAAAGCCAAGGCTGATGTACCTTTCGCGCCGCTCAACATTGCAGTGCTGACGGTCAGCGACACCCGTACCCTGGAAACCGACACGTCAGGTCAGGTCTTTGTTGACCGCTTGAGCGCTGCCGGCCATAACCTGGCCTTCCGGGTTCTGCTAAAAGATGACCTCTACAAAATTCGCGCGCAAGTTGCCAGCTGGATTGCCGACGATGTTGTGCAGGTGGTGTTGATCACTGGCGGCACCGGCTTCACGGGGCGCGACAGCACCCCCGAAGCGGTGAGCTGCCTGCTGGACAAGCAGGTCGACGGCTTTGGTGAGCTTTTCCGGCAGATTTCGGTAGCAGATATTGGCACCTCCACTGTGCAATCCCGTGCCCTGGCCGGTCTCGCCAATGGAACGCTGGTGTGCTGCTTGCCGGGTTCGACCAACGCCGTGCGCACCGGGTGGGATGGCATTCTTGCCGAACAACTGGATTCCCGGCACCGCCCGTGTAATTTCGTTGCTCATTTGAAACAGGCGGCACCCTGTGAATCCCGCGGGTAAGCCAGGCAAGTCAGGCAGCCTGATGGCCGTCGAGGTGGCACTGGCGCGCTTGCTGGAAATGGCCGAAGCCACACCGATTGCCGAGCGTGAACGCCTGCCGTTGGCGCAGGTTCAAGGCCGGGTGTTGGCCGTTGACCTGGTCTCGACACTTGATCTGCCGCCATGGCCCAACAGTGCGATGGACGGTTACGCCTTGCGCATGGCCGACTGGACGGGAGAGCCGTTGTCAGTCAGCCAGAAGATTTTTGCAGGTAATGCTCCGGAACCTTTGAAGCCCGGCACCTGCGCGCGAATCTTTACCGGTGCGCCTGTTCCTGCAGGTGCCGACTGTGTCGAGATGCAGGAAAACGCCGAGGTCCTGGCCGATGATCGAGTACGTTTCATCGAGGCCCTCACGTCAGGACAAAACATCCGTCCACAAGGCCAGGAAACCACCGTCGGTGAGTTGATTCTGGCTGCGGGCACACGCCTTGGCCCGATCGAGCAGGGGCTCGCTGCATCCCTGGGATGCGCCGAGCTGGATGTGATTCGCAAGGTGCGCGTTGCGGTACTCTCCACCGGCGATGAACTGGTTGAGCCGGGTCAGGCGCTGGGACTTGGCCAGATCTACAACAGCAATCGAGTGTTGCTCTGCAGCTGGTTGCAGCGTTTGGGCTGTGAAGTGATCGACGCCGGTATTCTTCCAGATAACCTTGAGACGACTCGTGCTCGCCTCGGCGAGTTAAAAGATGTCGACCTGATACTGTCGACCGGTGGCGTATCGGTAGGTGAAGCCGATTTTCTGGGCATTGCCCTGCGGGAAGAGGGCGAGCTCACGTTGTGGAAACTCGCGATCAAACCGGGCAAGCCGCTGACGTTCGGGCATTTTCGTGGGGTTCCGGTGATCGGGCTACCCGGTAACCCGGCGTCGACCCTGGTGACCTTTGCCTTGTTGGCGAGGCCGTATCTTTTGCGCCGTCAGGGGGTAAAAGACGTCGAACCCTTGAAGGTGCAGGTGCCGGCAGGATTTGTCTGGCCCAAGGCAGGCAATCGACGCGAGTACTTGCGAGGACGTCTGGAGAGCGGCCGGGCAATCATTTACAAGAATCAGAGCTCGGGTGTGCTGCGCAGCGCTGCTTGGGCCGATGGTCTGGTCGAAGTGCGGGAAGATCGCACGCTGGTGGAAGGTGACAGCGTAGGCTTCATCCCACTGAGCGAAGTCCTGGGCTGATCCCTGCCGCACATCTGTCACATAAACCCGGTTCATCGAACCGGGTTTTGCGTTCATGGCGTCCTCTTATCGAGCGAGAAGTGCCACCAACTGGTCGAAACGACTGTTGGCGATCCACCCCAGAAGCCCGAGAACCACGGCTGTTCCGCCGGCCGAGTAGGCGAGCCTGTGTTTGATGGACTTGACGTCACCCCGTACTTCTTCCATGTCTCTACGAATGTATTCGAGGTGCGTTTCCAGTTCAACGACACGAGGTTCCATTTGAACTTCTCCAGTGGATTTTGCGCATTTGAATTCGGCTTGATAGCTGGCCCGCCTTTCTGCGAGCGGTGTGACCGGCGTAACCGGCAACCTGATGTCATGGCTTTGCATGATACGTCCCTGTAGTTCCTGCTGATGACTGATAAACCGTACCGTCAAGTTGTACCAATCAGAGTTGGGGGTCAATTGAGCCGATTCCTCAGGTTTTGTAAGAAAAAATCCCGCCTTGTAGGACCTCAATACCGCTCGACTTGAAATAATTCATTTTTTTGCGACTTTTATGGGGCGCAGCGGGGTCACATTTCCCATATGGAATTCAATCATGGGAGTGACCACAATGGGCGAACGCAAGGCACTGTTGATTCTGCACGGCAAGCAAGCGCTCAACGAGGAAGTCCGGGCAGCCGTCAAAGAACGGCGCGCACAAGGGTGGGAATTGGCGGTCCGAGTGACCTGGGAGGCCGGCGACGCACAGCGGTTGGTAGACGAAGCGCTGACGGCAGGCTATACGCAGCTCATCGCCGGCGGTGGTGACGGGACGTTGCGCGATATTGCCGAGGCCATGGCAGCGCGTTCGACCCAGGCCAGTCTGGTGCTGATGCCATTGGGAACCGCCAACGATTTCGCCCGCGCCGCCGGTGTGCCTCTGGAACCCGCACAAGCCTTGAATCTTCTGGACACTGAACCGCGTGCCATCGATCTGGGCGAGGTTGGCGGGCAGGTGTTCCTGAACATGGCCACGGGCGGCTTCGGTAGCCAGGTCACGGCGAACACCTCGGAAGACTTGAAAAAAGTGCTGGGTGGCGCGGCTTATCTGTTCACCGGTTTGTCACGCTTCAGTGAGTTGCATGCGGCCTATGGTGAGCTGCATGGCCCGGATTTTCAGTGGAGTGGCGACCTGTTGGCGCTGGGCATCGGCAATGGTCGACAGGCGGGCGGCGGTCACGTGCTGTGCCCGAACGCACTGGCAGACGACGGTCTGCTGGATATCAGCATTCTGCCTGCACCTCAGGAAGTGGTCGGTACGTTGAAAAGCTTGCTCGCCGATGGTTTCGGTATCGACAGCATGTTTGTGCGTGCCCGCTTGCCCTGGGTCGAGATCAAAGTCTCGGAAGGCCTCTACATCAACCTTGATGGCGAACCGCTGGAAGGTGAAAGCCTGCGCTTCTCGGCGCGTCCGGCGGCACTGCGGGTACATTTACCCGAGCATTCGCCACTGCTGGGTGTTCCTGTAGCGATCAATCGTCCAGGCTGATGATTTGCTCACGCACGGCGAACAGGACCAGGCCCGCCACATCGTAGATCTGCAAGCGCTTCATGATCTGCGAGCGATGGGTCTCAACCGTCTTGATGCTCAGGCCCAGGCCGTTGGCGATTTCCCGGGTGGATTTTCCGCGAACGATCAGCCGCAGGATTTCCAGCTGACGCGCCGTCAGGTTGTGCGAGTCGGCGGGTTCCGGCTGGTACTTCTGGTTTCGGGTCAGCGCCTGGTTGATGACGGTATGGGCAATGGCCGGGCTCAGGTAGCGCTCGTTGTTGCGCAGGGCATCCAGCGCATGTTCGAGTTCGGTGGCCGTTGTGTCCTTGAGCAGGTAGCCGTGGGCGCCCGATTCCAGTGCCTGCATGATGAGCGCCGGGTCGGTGTGCATCGACAGGATCAACACCTTGCTTTGCGGGCGTACTCGCTTGAGTCGCTGCAAGGCTTCAAGGCCTCCGGTTTCCTTCATGGAAATATCCAGCAGCACGATGTCCGGGGACAGTCGCTCGACCATCTCGAGCAACTGCGAGCCGTCATTGGCCTCACCGATTACCGCGTAGCCGGGAATATCCAGCACCAGAGCGCGCACGCCAGCTCTGATCAGCGAGTGGTCATCCACCAATAGTAAGTTACAAGTCAATGCATAACCTTATTCGTACTGGCCCGTTCCAGCGCACGTGGCGCCCACGGGAAGAGAGCTTCGATTTGTGTGCCTTTTCCCGGCTCGCTGGTCACGTGAAGGGTGCCGCCCAACTGGTCGATCCGTTCCGACATCCCGGCCATTCCACGTTGTCCCTCACGGCCGGGATCTGTCGCCGGCGCGAAACCCAGGCCGTCATCGCTGATCAACAGCGTCAGGCCTTGAGGTTGGCGTTGCAGGCGAACCAACAGATTTTTCGCTTCGGCATGGCGCAATATATTGGTCACAGCTTCCTGGGTGATTCGAAAGGCGGCGACAGCCATTTCTTCCGGTATGCCGGTCAATCGTGAGTGGCACTCCAGGCTCCAGTGCACCTGCGTATTAGCCAGTGTCTTGAGCAAATGCGCACGCAGACTGGCTTCCAGCCCAAGGCTGGTCAGCTGCCTGGGATTGAGAATGGCCGATACATCCCGAACTTTGGTCAGGGTTTCTTCCAGCGTGTCGCAGAGCGTCGAGCATTGATCTTGCAGCTCTTCGGGCATTCGGCGTTTGAGCCATTCACTTTGAAGTTTTGCCGCCGTCAGTAACTGGCCGATATCGTCATGCAGTTCCCGACTGAGCCGGTGACGTTCGTTTTCCTGAACCTTCAATAATCGGTCGGCCAGCTCTTGTGGTTCGAACTTTATAGACTTGCGCGAGAGGCAATGCTGCACCAGGACGCATGCCAGCGCCGCCATATTGAGCAGCAGCAGACTGAGAGGCAGGCGGGTGGACAGGCTATAGATCGCCAAACTGCCGAGCGCCGAGCAGGCACACAGCAACAGCGTGAACCGGCGCGCGTTTTCTCGGGAGGGTGGCCACGTGGTGATTGACTTGAGGCTGGCGTACATAGCGGATGGAGCCAATGGATGTTCGCTGCGGGCAGACCGGTCATGTTGACTGACGGGTCTCTGTCTGAGTCACTCTGCCATTAATTGACGTCAACTAATGGTCGGCATAATACCACTTAAGATACCGTTGGTCGCGTTTGGTATATATGTCCGCACAGTCAGGAAATTAAGGGGCTGGACGTTAGTTCCACAATGGAAAAAGTTTGCCGGCAAGAGAGGGTTATTTGTATTGAGCTGTCGTTGACAGATATGAAGTATTCAATTGCGACATGAGCGTGCTCAAGTTAAAGAGTGGCTTCATGGCAATAAGAATACGAGCCATCGCATAGTTGTAAGGGAAATTAAGCCTGGCGTTCCGAAAAAGAAACGAGCCTGAACGGTTTTGAATGAGCGGGCGGCTGAAACTGGCTTTGTCCGACCTGAAAGGCAAAGGCCTCGATCAGCGATGTCTGTTCGCTGTCATCCAGGCTGAGCTGGCCGGTGTTTTGATCGATCAGTTCGAGTTGCCACGCCATCAATGTGAAACAGTCTTTCAGCGCGCTCAGTGCCTGATCATGCAGGTCTACGTGATTCTGGGCATGATTCAGCAGGCCATGAATATGCAGAGAAAAGTCCGAAACCGCGACCAAAGCCAAGGCGTCAGCCTTGCTGGCCAGTTTGAGGAGGGTGCTCATCATGCAGTCGATGGCGTCCTTGTCATTGCTGATCAGTTGCAAATGACTCAGGCATTCCTCGGACTTGGCCAGGAGCGTTTCAGCCTCGACCAGAAACACCGGGAGCCGCTGGGCCCACTCTTTACGGTTCGGCATGCTTATCTCCACAACGTCATGTCAAATGAGGGAATGTCGTGTGTGTCTGCCAGGACCATCAGGGACCCGGCGTTGCAGTGCCGTTGTGAGATCGCGCTCCGGCCGGCACGGAAGCAGGCGGGAGAATTCGATAGGGTGGATGGCCACTGACCTGCGATCGCACACAAAAGCCTGACTCCGTTCATGCAATGAGAATGGCGTCACATTAATGGCTATTGGATATTGCGAATATCAGGTTGGGCCTGATTGTTACTAGGGGAATCCCTTACACAGGGGAACCTAACGTGCGAGCCGTTGTCGCGCCGCAGGGATTGAAGCAGATGAATTGAGGTGGCCAGTAAAGCATGATGTTAATGTGACATCAATGCCTGGGCATGGCATTTTGTATGGGGGTCAAGGTCCGGCAAAAACAGCCGATAACCTTCTTTAGTGAATTCATCCGAACAAGCTCAGGAGTCATTGATGGCCGGCATTCTCGACACGGTAGACCAACGCACGCAACTGGTGGGTGAGAATCGCCTGGAAATTCTCATGTTCCGGCTGGCTGGGCGGCAATTGTTCGCGATCAACGTTTTCAAGGTGCAGGAAGTGTTGCAGCTGCCGAAGCTGACCCTGATGCCCCAGCGCCATCCGTTTGTCTGCGGTGTAGTCAACCTGCGTGGCCAGACGCTTCCGGTGATTGACCTGTCTCAGGCCATCGGCATGCGTCCGCTGGTGCCAAGCCCGACCAGTACGATCATCGTCACCGAGTACAACCGCTCGGTGCAGGCGTTCCTGGTCGGCGGCGTGGACCGCATCGTCAACATGAACTGGGAAGCCATTCTGCCACCACCGACCAGCGCCGGCCGTCAGCATTACCTGACTGCCATCAGCAAGGTCGATGATCAACTGGTGGAAATCATTGACGTCGAGAAAGTCCTCGCCGAAATCGTCCCGTACAACGCCAAGGTGTCCCGCGACAAGCTCGACGATCCGGTCCTGGAACGCGCCCGTGGCCGCGAAGTGCTGCTGGTGGACGACTCCAACGTGGCGCTCTCGCAATTGCGCGACACCCTCGGCCAGTTGGGCGTGAAGATGCACATCGCCAGCGACGGCCTGAAAGCGCTGAACATGCTTAAGGGCTGGGCCGATACCGGCGTGAACATGACCGACAAACTGCTGATGGTCTTCACCGACGCAGAAATGCCGGAAATGGACGGCTATCGCCTGACCACCGAGATCCGTAACGATCCGCGTCTGCGCGGACTTTACGTGGTGCTGCACACCTCGCTGTCCGGCAGCTTCAACGATTCGATGGTGAAGAAGGTTGGCTGCGACAACTTCCTCTCCAAATTCCAGCCGGACAAACTGGTCGACGTGGTGCGCCAGCGCCTGATGCTCGACGAAGTGCCTGCCTGACCACGATTCAAAGGCTGCCCACGGTCAAACTGTGGGAGCGGGCTTGCTCGCGAAGGCGGTTTTACATTCAACATTTATGTCGACTGTTCCACCGCTTTCGCGAGCAAGCCCGCTCCCACAAGGTATGCAATATTCAATTCTCAATCTTTGATTCGGCGATCAAGCTCGTATAGGGTGGCGTTTTTTGCCCACCAGGGAGCTGGACATGCTGCGTCTGAGCGCGCTTTATCGTTTTCCGTTGAAATCCTGCAAGGCAGAGTCCCTGCAACAGGTCGGCCTCGACAAACTGGGGCTGGACGGGGATCGACGCTGGATGCTGGTGGACGAGGCCAGCGGGCGCTTCCTGACCCAGCGTGTCGTCGGACAGATGAGCCAGTTGTCGGCGTTATGGAATGCTGAAGGTGGCCTGACCCTCAGTGTCCCCGGGCGTTCGGCGATCGATATTGCCTTGCCGGCCAGCGACGCGGAACTGCGCGGCGTCACCATTTTCAAAGACAGTTTGCGTGTGCCCGATGCCGGTGATGAGGCGGGCGCCTGGGTCAGCGAATTCATCGGCAAGCCGACTCGACTGGTGCAAATTCCTCTTGATCGCGCGCGCATCACTCAGGCGGGCTACGGCAAGGACGACGATCAGGTGGCCTTCGCCGATGGCTTCCCGTTGTTGCTGATCGGGCAGGCCTCTTTGGAGGACTTGTCGCAGAAAGTCGGCCAGACGCTGGAAATGCTGCGCTTTCGACCGAATCTGGTCATCGAGGGCAGTGAGGCGTACGCCGAGGATGGCTGGAAGCGTATCCGCATCGGCGATGTCGAGTTCCGCGTGGTCAAGCCGTGTTCACGCTGCATCCTGACCACCATCGATCCGCAAACCGGGGTGCGCAGCGATGATCGTGAACCGCTCGCAACCTTGCAGAAATACCGGGCTCAGGAAGAGGGCGCGATGTTCGGCCAGAATCTGGTCAACGATGGCAATGGCCGACTCGAAGTCGGCATGCCGGTCACGGTGCTGGAATAAACGACCCTGAATGAAAAATGCCCGTGTCCAAGGACACGGGCATTTTTTTGTACTGTGAAAAAAACGGGGGAATTAGCCGCGGTATTCGCACAGGTAAGCGGTGTCGACGGTCACTTTCAGCTGGAACTTGCTGTTGGCTGGCACGTTGAACTGGCTGCCGGCGGCGAAGGTTTCCCAGTCGGTGCTGTCTGGCAGTTTCACGGTCAGGGCGCCGGTCACCACGTGCATGATTTCACGCTGGCTGGTGCCGAATTCGTACTCGCCCGGAGCCATGACGCCGATGGTCGCCGGACCTTCAGCAGTGCCAAAGGCGATCGACTTGACGGTGCCGTCGAAGTACTCGTTGACTTTAAACATGGGCGATTCCTCGAAAAGGGCTAAAAAGGGCCGGCCAGTATGCACAAGGCCCTCGGCGACGTCACCTCTCTAGAGGGGCAGAATCAGCGGTAACAGACGCGCTGTATTGCGCGCATCCTCCAGCGCCCGGTGCTGCTGGCCGGTGAACTGCATGCCCGCCAGTTGCAGCGCGCCGTTGAGCCCCAGTGGACGTTCCAGGCGTCGGGCCTTGGCAAAGCGCTGTTTGAGGTTCATGTGCGGCACGCGGCTCAGTTCGCTGTCGAGTTGCAGCTTCTGCCATTCCTGCAGCAGTTGCTTGCGATCGTAATCACCCCAACTCGCCCAGCCTTCCAGCCGCGAATGATGTTGGCCGAGCCAGCGTTCAAAGGCTGGCCAGACCTCGGTCAGCGGCTGTGCGCTGTCGATATTGGCCTGGGTGATGCGGGTCAGCTCTCGGCAAAACGGCGTGAGCAGGGGCCGGCGCAACGGGCGCACGAAACGCTGGAAATGATCCAGCTCCCGACCCTGGCGGTCCACCAGCGTGGCACCGATTTCGATGATTTCCATTTCCGTAACCGGCCAACCCCCTTCATCGGTGGTGGCTTCCAGATCAATGACCAGCCAGTGAGGCATTGCAGGGTTCCTGGTATCCGCATCCTGATAGGGCTTGAGCGTAGCCAAACCCGGCGGATCCGCCTAGCGGCTTATTCGACCTCCAACAAAATCTGACGATTTTTCACCTGGTCACCGACCCTGACCTGCAAGCGTTTGAGCACGCCGTCGATGCCTGATTTCAGCGGATGTTCCATTTTCATGGCTTCCAGCACCACCAGCAGCTGCCCTTTGCTGACCGGGCTGCCTTCAGTGACCAGCACATCGACGATGGCGCCGTCCATTGGCGCCTTGAGCGTGCCGGAGCTGGCGCTGGCCGCGCTGCTGACCAGCGCTTGTGTGCAATCCATCAGCCGCAGACTTCCGGGACGGGTGAAGAGCCAGAGTTGCCCGGCGTCGAGACGGTAGGCATGACGCCGGCGGATGCCATCGATTTCCAGGGTGGCCCAGCGTCCGTCGCACTGGATGACGCTCAGTTCGAACGCCTGTCCGGCGGCTTCAACCCGGTACGGTTCGCCCGGTACCGCGTTCAATTGCACCGGCCAATCCTGATCCTCCAGGCCGATGCGATAGTGCAGCGGCACACTGGCGTTATTGCGCCAACCGGCCAGCACGGCGGGATGAGCCTGGGCTGAAGCCTGATAGAACAGCGCAGCAGCAATCGCCAGTTCTTCGGCGCTGGGTACATAAGGATGCAGGCAGGGATGGTCGGCGAAATACCTCGGGATGAACCCGGTGCTGAACTCGCCACTGATGAATTGCGGATGTTCCAGCAGTCTGGCAAGCAGGCGCTGATTACTGGCGAGACCGAGCAGCACGCTGTCTTGCACCGCCCGCAGCAACTTGCGCCGGGCTTCTTCACGGGTGGCGCCGTGGGCGATGATCTTGCCCAGCAGCGGGTCGTAGAACGGGCTGACCTGCTGCCCCTCGGTCAGGCCATGATCGACTCGTACGCCGCCCTGAGATGCCGGTTCCCAGGCTGCGATCCGCCCGGTTTGTGGCAGAAACGTTTGGGTCGGGTCTTCGGCATACAGGCGCACTTCCATGGCATGGCCGGTGAGTTGCACCTGATCCTGGCGCAACGGCAACGGCAGCCCTTCGGCGACGTGCAGTTGCCAGGCCACCAGATCCAGGCCCGTGATCAGTTCTGTGACCGGGTGTTCCACCTGCAACCGGGTATTCATTTCCAGAAAGTAAAACTGCCCGCGCGCATCCAGCAGAAATTCCACGGTGCCAGCGCCGACGTAGTTCACCGCACGACCGGCCTTGAGCGCTGCTTCGCCCATGGCCTGACGCAGTTCGGCCGTCATGATCGGGCAGGGCGCTTCCTCGATGACTTTCTGGTGGCGGCGCTGGATCGAACAGTCGCGCTCGCCGAGGTAGATCAGGTTGCCCTGTTGGTCGCCGAACAGTTGAACCTCGACGTGACGCGGGTCGATCAACGCTTGTTCGAGGATCAGCTCATCGCTGCCAAATCCATGCAGCGCTTCGGAGCGCGCGGTGCGGATCTGCGCCAGCAACTCACTGGCCTCGTGCACCAGACGCATGCCCCGTCCGCCACCGCCGGCACTGGCCTTGATCATCAGCGGAAAACCGATGCGTTCGGCTTCGCGGCTCAGCGTCGCATCATCCTGCTCGGCGCCCTGATAGCCTTTGATACACGGCACACCGGCGTCGAGCATGGCGAGTTTCGACAGGCGCTTGCTGCCCATCAGTTCGATGGCTTCGGGGCTGGGGCCGATGAAGGTCATGCCAGCGTCGCGGCAGGCGCGGGCGAACCCGGCGTTTTCCGAGAGGAAACCGTAGCCAGGGTGGATCGCGTCGGCGCCGGTGCGGCGGGCGGCATCGAGGATGGCCGGGATGTTCAGATAGGATTGCTGCACCGGGGCCGGGCCAATGTTGATGGCTTCGTCGGCGATCTGTACATGGAGCGCGTCGGCATCTGCGTCGCTGAATACGGCGACGGTGCGGTAGCCCAGGGCCTGGGCGGTGCGCTGGATTCGGCAGGCGATTTCACCGCGGTTGGCGATCAGGATTTTGCTGAGTCCGGGCATGAAGGTCTTCGCTCAAGTTGTTCGGTAAATTTGAGGGCCTCTTCGCGGGCAAGCCATGCTCCTACAGGATTTTGTGAACGACAAAGGACCTGTAGGAGCATGGCTTGCCCGCGAAGCTTTTAAGAGGCCCACCCCGGTTTGCGCTTCTGCACGAAAGCCATGGTCCCTTCGACCCCTTCAGCCCCGGTCACCGCTTCGCTGAACCACTCCGCCGCTTCATCCAGCAAGGCATCCGAAGGCTGCCCAGCACTCGCCAGCAACAGCTTTTTGGTCGTCGCATTCGCCCCCGGCGCGCAGCACAGCACATGGGCCAGAACTTCATCGAGACGCTCGGCCAGCGCTTGCGCGTCATGCTCGACAAAATGCACCAGACCCATGCGCCGGGCGTGTGTGCCATCAAATCGCGCTGCAGTCAGTGCCAACCGTCGAGCCTGGGTCAAACCGATACGCTGAACCACGAACGGTGCGATCTGCGCGGGCAGCAAGCCGAGGCTGGTTTCCGGCAGACCGAATTGCGCCTGGTGATCGGCCAGGGCGACATCGCTGACGCACGCCAGCCCCAGACCACCGCCGAGCACCGCGCCTTGCAGCACCGTGATCACCACTTGCGGCGCGTGTTGCACTTCCTGCAACAGCGCGCCAAACGCCCGATTCAAATCGCGGTAGGCCGAAGGTCCCTGAGCTCGGGCATTGGCCATGTCCTTGATGTCGCCACCGGCGCAGAAGTGCCCGCCGGCACCGCCGATCACCAAGGCCCGAATTTCACGGTCATCGCGCACTGCCGACAGCACCGAACGCAACTCGGCGACCATCTGCAAGCTCATGGCATTGCGGCATTCCGGGCGGTTGAGGGTGATGTGCAGCACGCCGTTATGCGGCTCGAGCAGGAGTGTCTGGCAAACCGGCAGGGTGCTCATTTCCTTTTCCCCGGCAGGATGCCCATCAGTTTGCAGATGATCCCCAGCATGATTTCGTCGGCGCCGCCGCCAATCGATACCAACCGCACGTCGCGGTAGGCGCGGGCCACCGGGTTGTCCCACATGAAGCCCATGCCGCCCCAATATTGCAGGCAGCTGTCGCTGACTTCGCGGCCCAGTCGTCCGGCCTTGAGTTTGGCCATCGACGCTAGGCGCGTGACGTCCTGACCTTTGATGTATTGCTCGGTGGCCTGATAGACCAGCGCCCGCAGGCATTCGACTTCGGTTTGCAGCTCAGCGAGGCGGAAGTGGATGACCTGATTGTCGATCAGTGCATTGCCGAAGGTTTTGCGTTCCTTGCAGTACTCGATGGTGCTGTCGATGCAGTATTCCAGGCCCTTGATCATGTTCGCGGCACCGAACAGGCGTTCCTCCTGGAATTGCAGCATCTGCATCATGAACCCCGCGCCTTCATGCCCGATGCGGTTGCGTTGCGGTACGCGCACGTTGTCGAAAAACACCTGGGCCGTTTCCGAGCTGCGCATGCCGAGCTTGTCGAGGTGCGAACTGAGGCTGATGCCGGGGGTGTTCATCGGCACCATGATCAGCGATTTGTTGATGTGCGGCTTGTCGTCCGAGGTGTTGGCCAGCAGGCAGATGAAATCGGCGCTCGGCGAGTTGGTGATCCACATCTTGCTGCCGTTGATCACGTAGTCGTCGCCGTCCTTGCGGGCGGTGGTTTTCAAGCCGGCGACGTCGGAACCGGCACCGACTTCCGACACGCCGATGCAACCGACCTGTTCGCCGGTAATCGCCGGCCGCAGGAATTCTTCACGCAGTTCATCGGAGCCGAAGCGTGCCAGCGCCGGCGTGCACATGTCGGTCTGCACGCCGATGGACATCGGGATCCCGCCGCAATGAATGGTGCCGAACTCTTCGGCGGCGACGATCGAATAGCTGTAGTCGAGCCCCATGCCGCCGAATTTTTCCGGTTTGGAAATCCCCAGCAAGCCGAGCTCCCCCGCCTTGCGAAAGATGTCGTGGATTGGGAAACGCCCGGCCTTTTCCCACTCCTCGACGTGCGGGTTGATCTCGTGCGCGACGAATTGGCGAACGGTGCGGCGCAGTGCTTCGTGTTCCTGGGTGAAGATCATTTTTATTGTTCTCCTCTGGCCGGTTCAGAACCGGGCCACGCCAAAACTATTGGTTTGCAGCGGCCGCATGTCGGCCTCATGACAGATGTCCAGCAAGTAACCTAGCAACGTCCGGGTATCCCGGGGATCAATCAATCCGTCATCCCAGAGATTGGCGCTGCCATACAGCGCGGTGGACTGGCTGTCGAGTTTCTGCGCGGTGACCTGCTCCAGCATGTCGAGCATTTTCGGGTCAGGTACCAGACCGTCCTTGAGCTGTTTGGCCTCGGTGACGATCCGCAGGACCTTGCCGGCCTGAGCGCCGCCCATCACCGCCGTGCGGCTGTTGGGCCAGGCGAAGATGAAGCGGGGGTCGAGGCCGCGGCCGCACATCGCATAGTTGCCGGCGCCATAGGAACCACCGACAACGATCGTCAGTTTTGGCACCCGGGCGTTGGCCACCGCCTGGATCATTTTGGCGCCGTGCTTGATCACGCCTTGTTGTTCCGACTCGGTGCCGACCATGAACCCGGTGGTGTTGTGGAAAAACAGCAGCGGCGTCCGGCTCTGATCGCACAGCTGAATGAACTGCGCAGCCTTGCTCGCGCCTTTGGGCGTGATCGGGCCGTTGTTGCCGATGAACCCGCAGGCGCGCCCCTGAATCTGCAGATGACCGCAGACGGTCTGTTGATCGAACTCACCCTTGAACTCGAGGAAGTTCGAACCGTCGGCGATTCGCGCGATGATTTCGCGCACGTCATAGGGTTTTTTCGGGTCGTCGGGAATCAGCCCGAGCAGTTCGTCGATGGGGTAGAGCGGTTCTTGATGGTGACGTTCGGGTGCCCATTGCAACTGATCATTCCACGACAACAGGCTGACAATCTCCCGCACCTGACGCACGCCATCGGCATCGTTCTCGGCCAGGTATTCAGCGGTGCCGGCGGTTTGCGCGTGCATCTCGGCGCCGCCCAGTTCCTCATCGGTAGCGACCTCGCCGGTGGCGGCCTTGAGCAGGGGCGGCCCGGCGAGAAACAGCTTGGCTTTGCCGCGCACCACCACCACGTAATCCGACAGCCCCGGCTGATACGCGCCGCCTGCCGTGGCCGAGCCGTGGACCACGGTGATTTGCGGCAAGCCCATGGCCGACATCCGCGCCTGATTGGCAAAGCTGCGCGCGCCTTCGACGAAAATCTCCGCTGCGTAATTAAGGTTGGCGCCACCGCTTTCAGCGAGGGTGATCACCGGCAGTTTGTTTTCCATGGCGATCTGTTGCAGGCGCAGGGATTTTTTCAAGCCGCTGGGGGAGATGGTTCCTCCCTTGATCGCGCTGTTGTTCGCCACCACCAAGGCACGAACGCCGGATACGTAGCCGATCCCGGCGATCAAGCCGCCGCCCGCCGAGCTGCCATCCTTGTCGTCATGCAATTTGTAACCGGCCAGGCTTGCCAGTTCGAGGAACGGCGCACCGGGGTCGAGCAACAGGTTGAGGCGTTCACGGGGCAGCAATTGCCCGCGCTTGTCGAACTTCGCTTTGGCTTCGGCCGCTTTGTTCAGCAGGTTTTGTTCGAGCTGACGGACTTGCTCGATACCGGCCAGCATCGCGGCACGGTTCCGGGCGAACTGTTCGCTGAACGGGTCGACTTGCGACTCAATGACCGGCATGACTTATTCCTTGTCCTTGAGCACGTCCGGTAAGTACGCGCGGTGGAAACCGTTGAACGACTCACTGTTGGTCGCCTTGTGGATCGGCCACGCCCGGCCGCCAAGGCTGGCGGCGCCGTCGATACGCAAGGTGCTGCCACTGACAAACGCCGCGGCCGGGCTGAGCAGGAACACGATCGCGGCACTGACTTCCGATTCGGTGCCGATGCGTTTCAGCGGCACGTGTTCGCGCAAGGTCGGAATCACCGCTTTGAACGCGCCTTCGTAAGTGTCCATGCCGCTGGAGGCGATCCAGCCCGGCGCCACCGCGTTGACCCGCACACCGGCGTAACCCCATTCGAACGCAGCGGTCTTGGTCAGGTTGTCCATGCCCGAGCGCGCCGCGCCCGAGTGACCCATGCCGGGCATGCCGCCCCACATGTCGGCGAGCATGTTGACGATGGCGCCGCCGTGTTGGCTCATGGATTGATTGAACACTTCCCGGGCCATCAGGAAACCGCCCACCAGATTGGTGCGCATCACGGTTTCGAACCCCTTCTGATTGATCGAGGCCAGCGCCGACGGGAATTGGCCGCCGGCATTGTTGACCAGTCCATGAATCGGACCGTGCTTGCGGATCAGTTCGCTGACCAGATGCTTGACCGCTTCCTCTTCGCGAATATCGCAGGTCTGCCAATCGGCCTTGCCGCCATCCTCGACAATTTCAGCGGTCACGGATTTCAGTTTGTCGGCAGTGCGCCCGATCAACAGCACATGGGCACCGAGCGCCGCCAGTTCATGAGCGGTGCAGCGGCCGATGCCGCTGCCGCCACCGGTGACGATGATGTTTTGTCCGGCAAACAGATCAGCTTTGAAAATCGAATCGTAGGCCACGGCGGCAGTCCTCTAGTTGACCTGGTCGGCGATGCGCTGAGGCACCGGAATCTGGATGTCCAGCAGTTGTTGGGCGAAGGCTTTGCCTTGCGGATCGATCCGCAGGCTGGCCACGCCGCCCCCGCCCAGGGCGTTTTCCAGCAGAAAATTAAGGCTGTGGGTCGCGGGCAGATACCAGCGCTCGACGCGTCCATGAATCGGGTCGAGCACGTGGCTCATCCAGTCGACGATCACTGCCGGGGTCAAGGCTTCGGCGATCCACGGCAGGTACTCCGGATCGCGGGCCATGACGCCGATGTTGCTGTGATTGCCCTTGTCACCGGAGCGTGCAACCGCGAGTTTGATCAGTGCCACGCTGGCATCGGCGCGACCTGTGGGTTTCGGTGGTTCGAACGGCACCGGCAGGTCCGCGGTGGCGAGCGCGTCGAGGGCGGGCAGGGCGCACGGGTGACGCTGACCGTTGAGATCAATGTCCAGCGTGCAGGCCGTTTTGTCGATGAGGAACGAAAACAGCCGGATCAGCGGATACACCGTCGGCCTGCCGCCGACGATCCCTGTCAGCCCCGGGGCCATGCCGGTGGCGGCCTGGGCAATTTCCCGGGAGAACACGATCAAGGCCTGTTTGCTCGGGTGGCGCACGGCGAGTTTGATCACCACTTCGCGACTGTCCTGTCGCTGGCCATGGGGGCCGTAGGTCGCCTCGCTGCCCAGGAGTTCGATGTTCACTTCGCTGTAAGGCGCCCAGCCGCGCTGACTGAAGATTTCCGAGGTCTTGTTGATGATTGCTTCGCTGACACGCCGGGCCTTGTCCACCGCATCGATCCCGGCGATCAGGCAACTGGCGGTGCAGCGGAAGCCGTCCGGATATGTCGCGCTGACCTTGTATTGATCAGTCGGAGGCAAACCCTTTGCACCATGCACCTGAACCGCGTTCCTGCCTTGTTGCTGAAGTTTGACCTGAGAGAAATCGCAAACCACGTCGGGCAAGAGATAAGCCTGCGGGTTGCCGATTTCATAGAGCATTTGTTCGCCGACGGTGAGGGGCGTAACGAGGCCGCCGGAGCCTTCGGGTTTGCTGACAAGGAACTGGCTGTTGGCACTGACTTCGACGATGGGGAAACCGATGTGTTCGTAGTCGGGGACATCGCGCCAGTCGGTGAAGTTGCCGCCGGTGCACTGGGCGCCGCATTCGATGATGTGCCCGGCGAGGGCGGCTTGAGCGAGTTTGTCGTAGTCGTGCCAGGACCAGCCGAATTCATGCACCAGCGCAGCGCTGACCACGGCGCTGTCGACCACGCGCCCGGTGATCACGATGTCCGCGCCCAGACGCAAGGCTTCGACTATGCCCGGCGCGCCGAGGTAGGCATTGGTGGAAACGCACATCGGCGGCAAGGGTGCGCCGCTGAACATTTCGTGGAGGCCGCGGCTGCTCAGCTGTTTGAACTGCGGTTGCAGATCATCACCCAGCAGCACCGCGATCTTCAGCGGCACGCCAGCCTTGTCGCAGGCCGCTTGCAGCGCAGCGGCGCAGGCGTGTGGATTGACGCCGCCGGCGTTGCTGATGACGCGGATTTTCTGTTCGGTGAGTGACCCCAGCAGAGGGCTGAGGACTTCGATGAAGTCACTGGCGTAGCCGGCCTGTGGATCTTTCATCCGCGCACCGGCCATAATCGACATCGTGATTTCGGCCAGATAATCGAACACCAGATAGTCCAGGCGCCCGCCGTCCACCAGTTGCGCGGCGGCGGTCGAGGTGTCGCCCCAGAAGGCGCTGGCGCAACCGATGCGTATCGTTTCAGGCACAGCCCTTTCCATAGCCACCTCCGACAAACGTGAATCGAGACTACCAAGCAAGCGCTTGGTTTGTAAACGGTTGAAATATCTTCGGCCCGAGCGCTTGCTTGGTTGCCTTCGTCAGCTTAAATTGCCCGCGCAACCCCGCTGTTTTAGCGGTGAATACGACTGTAGGAGAGAACGGGTGGACGAGCAAAAAGCCCTGAGGGTCATGCGCGAACTGGTCGACAGCGGCCAGTTGACCGACCCGGACAGCGCCCGTGGCAAGCTGCTGCAAGTTGCGGCCCACCTGTTCCGCAATAAAGGCTTTGAACGCACCACGGTGCGCGATCTGGCCGGTGCCGTGGGCATTCAGTCGGGAAGTATTTTTCATCACTTCAAAAGCAAGGACGAGATCCTGCGGGCGGTGATGGAGGAAACCATTCGCTACAACACCGCGTTGATGCGTGCCGCGATCGCTGAAGCCGACAACGTGCGCGAGCGGGTGCTGGCGCTGATTCGCTGCGAATTGCAGTCGATCATGGGCGGCAGCGGTGAGGCCATGGCGGTGCTGGTGTACGAATGGCGTTCGCTGTCCGAAGACGGCCAGGCAAAGGTCCTGGCGCTGCGCGACATCTATGAGGACCTCTGGCTGCAGGTGCTGGGGGAGGCCAAGGACGCGGGCTTCATCCGCGGCGACGTGTTCATCACCCGCCGTTTTCTGACCGGTGCGCTGTCGTGGACCACGACCTGGTATCGCGCGGATGGCAGCATGAACCTCGATCAATTGGCCGATGAGGCGTTGATTCTGGTGCTGGAAGAAAAACAATAATTTCGCGCAGGGCAGCAAGAAACTGGCTAAGTGGCGGAAACCGCCTAGCTTGAATGGATTGATGCGTATTTTTTTGGGGAGTGGGAAGTTTTGATGTCTTCGCCAATTCGGACGGCCTCACGGCTTTTGCTGGCGGCGCTTGCGGCGTTGTGGGTATTGCCGTCCCCCGCTGCACAGCTGGTGCGGGTTGGTGCCGCGCATTTTCCGCCTTATACCGTGCGCCCGGAATCCGGTGCCGACACCGGTCTGTTGCCACAGTTGGTCGAAGCGCTCAATGCGTTACAAAGCGACTATAAGTTCGAGCTGGTGCCGACTTCCATTCCGCGACGCTTCGGTGACTTCAAGCAGGGCCGGGTGGACATGGCGATTTTCGAGAACCCGGGCTGGGGCTGGAAGGAGATTCCCCACACCAGCGTCGACATGGGGCTGGAGGACGCCGAGATTTTTGTCGCGCAACGAATCCCGAATCGTCAGCAGAACTACTTTTCCGACCTCGCCGGCAAGCGTCTGGCGCTGTTCAGCGGTTATCACTACGAGTTCGCCAACTTCAATGCCGACCCGAAAGTCCTCGCGCAAAACTACAACGCCACACTGACCTATTCCCACGACAGCAACCTGCTGATGGTGCTGCGCGGACGCGCCGACATTGCCCTGGTGACGCGCTCTTACCTGAGCGATTACCTGCTGCGCAACGAGAAGGTCGCTGATCAGTTGCTGGTGTCCCAGCGCATCGATCAGGTCTATCACCACTACGCCATTCTCCGTCCCGAGGCACCGATCACCGGCGAGGCGTTCGGCAAGTTGCTGCAAGGGTTGCGGGACAACGGCCAGATGCTGAAGATTTTCGATCCGTACAAGATCGCCATCGTGCCCGTCTCGCACGCTGAGAACGCGCCGCAGGTCGCGAATTAACCGACTTCTCTTAAATTTCCCGCACGGGATCACGTCACATCGTTGAACTGTCGACGATTACCGTGAGCCCGACCCATGCCCGATCTGAATGACCTGACTGCCCTGGCCTTGCCGACGGGCAGTCGCCTTGTCGCTGAAGAAAGCGAAAACCGGCTGAGTCTGAGCCTGGACGCGCAACCGCTGATTACCCTGCGCCTGACACGCGAGCCCGAGTTGCAGGTGCGGGTCGAAGCACGCCTCGACACTCAGGCATTGTGGGCCGCCTGTTATTGGTTGTTTGCCCGTGACCCCGCGTGTCAGCACCTGGCGTGGCACCTCGATGAGGCTCCCGTTGAAGCCTTGCTCAGTGGATTACTGATCCCGAACGAAACGGCCGGCCAGTATCGCTGCGAGCGCGCGTTGTTCTGGCAGTTGCCGCAGCCCTGGTTGGGGGCATCGATGACCGGCAGCTATCCACAACAGAGGGTGATCAGCGGCGGCAAGCGCCATCCGTTGCGGCCAGTGAAGCCACGCGGTGAGGTCTATCGGCGTTTCGATGCCCGACTGGGCGCATGGATTTCCCTGCGAACGGTGGATATCGACCTCGACCTTGCGCGGTTCAACCGCTGGCAGAACAGTGCGCGGGTGGCGAGTTTCTGGCAGGAAGAGGGCAGCCTCGAACAGCATCGCGAGTACCTGGGCAAACTCGAAGCTGATCCGCACACCGTGACGCTGATCGGCTGTTTCGATGACCAACCGTTTGCCTATTTTGAAGCCTACTGGGCCAAGGAAGACCGCATTGCGCCGTTCTACGAGGCGGGCGATTACGACCGTGGCATTCACATGCTGGTCGGCGAAGAAAATCATCGCGGTCCGCACAAGGTGGCGAGCTGGTTATCGGCGTTGACGCATTACCTGTTTCTCGACGATCCACGCACCCAGCGGGTGGTCGCCGAGCCGCGCGCCGATAACGCGAAGATGATCGGGTATATGCAGGGGCAGCGTTTTCACTGCGAGAAAGAGTTCGACTTCCCGCACAAGCGCGCGGCGTTGATGGTGTTGGGGCGGGAGCGGTTTTTTGAGCGGTGTGGGTTGGCGTGATGCTTGGGGACTCAAGATCTGTGCCGGTCTTGAGTCAGTCTTCGCGGGCAAGCGTCGCTCCTACAGGTTCAGCGCAAACCTTGTAGGAGCGAGGCTTGCCCGCGAAGCTTTTAACGACGGGCGAAGGTGTCAGCGCGACTGCCCGACACCTTGCGGCAATGCACCAACGCATCACGAATCATGAAGTTCACCAGGGTCGGCGAGACACCGAGTTCCTTGGCGATGTCCTTTTGCGGCACACCGTGCAGGCGGTACATCTCGAAGGCGTAGCGGGTGCGGCTCGGCAGCTCCGTCAACGCGTCGGCGATGTTCTCCAGGGTCGAGAAATTGATGTGCGAGGTTTCCGGCGAAGCGCCTTGAATCACCACGTTCAGCCCTTCCTCTTCAGGCCCCGAATACTTCTGTTCCAGCGCCTGTTTGCGGTAGTGATCGATCGCCAGGTTGCGCACGATCTGGAACAGGTAACTGAGCTGAGCCTTGATCGAGGATGTGATCTGCGGCGCCGATTGCAGGCGGAAGAACGCATCCTGAACAACATCTTCGGCACGTGACCGGCAGCCGGTAATACGGGCAGCAATCTTGACCAGAATCAGTCGATTGTCGACGAACGCCTGAAGTAGCGGTGAATCGCACCTGCTTGTGGATACTTGTTCCGTCATGGAAATCACCTTGCTGCAAATAGGGTCGTGGGACGACAGGAGAATCGGAGCCGTCCTACACATCGAGCGACAAATTATTCTGAATGATAATGATTGTCAATTGAGAAAGAGAAGTAATGCTCTTCAAAGGTGCACAGTGAGAACTGCGACACGCTGACGCAGCCGCGCCCCCGTTGACGATCAAGCCTGCCGACTAATTATTTTCAGACGTCATCCGTTCTCATTGGTGAATGGCTCCGGGCGCTAGCCCCGGCCGAAACAGCATTCCCAATGCCTTGCGCGGTCGGCGAAGACCGCGTCCTGCATGCCCCCGAAGGGGCGTGACGTCAGAAAACCGATTCCATTTGCAAGCCGAATTCAGGCAGGAAACCTCATGACCGACGCGTTCGAAATACCTGGCACACTGGTCCAAGCCCTTCAGCGCCGCGCGGTCCTGACACCGGATCGGGTGGCTTTGCGTTTTCTCGCCGAAACCCCGGATCAGGCAGTAGTGCTCAGTTATCGCGAGCTGGATCAACGGGCGCGCACCATTGCCGGTGCGTTGCAGGGCGAGACGGATTTCAGCGATCGCGCGGTGCTGTTGTTTCCCAGCGGTCCGGATTACGTCGCGGCGTTCTTTGGTTGCTTGTATGCGGGCGTGATTGCGGTGCCGGCTTATCCGCCGGAGTCGGCCAAGCGTCATCACCAGGAGCGCCTGCTGTCGATCATCAGCGACGCCGAACCGCGTCTGCTATTGACCAGCGCGGGCCTGCGCGACGCGTTGCAGCAAATTGAAGGCGCGCCGCCGCTGTTGTGCGTCGACACCCTTGATGCTGCGATGGCGGAGCGTTGGGTCGAGCCGAACCTCGAAGGCGATCACATCGCTTTCCTGCAATACACCTCCGGCTCCACGGCGCTGCCTAAAGGTGTGCAAGTCAGCCACGGCAACCTGGTGGCCAATGAACTGCTGATTCGCCACGGTTTCGGCATCGACCTGAACCCGGATGACGTGATCGTCAGCTGGCTGCCGCTGTACCACGACATGGGTTTGATCGGCGGCCTGTTGCAACCGATTTTCAGTGGTGTGCCGTGCGTGTTGATGTCGCCGGCGTACTTCCTCGGTCGGCCGTTGCGCTGGCTGGAAGCGATAAGCGAATACGGCGGCACCATCAGCGGCGGGCCGGATTTTGCCTATCGACTGTGCAGCGAGCGGGTCAGCGAATCGGCGCTGGAACGCCTCGACCTGAGCGGCTGGCGCGTGGCGTATTCCGGTTCCGAACCGATTCGCCTCGATACCCTGGACCGTTTCGCCGAGAAATTCGCGAGCTGCGGTTTCACCCCGGACAGTTTCATGGCGTCCTATGGGTTGGCGGAAGCCACGTTGTTCGTCGCGGGCACACCACGTGGCGAAGGCATCGGCAATCTGCGGGTGGACGATCAGGCTTTGGCACAAAACCGTGCCGAAGCGGGCGAGGGCAGCGCGATCATGAGTTGCGGCATCAGCCAGCCGGATCACGCGGTGCTGATTGTCGATCCATTGGCGCTCAACGAACTGGCCGACAACGCGATCGGCGAAGTCTGGGCCACCGGGCCGAGCATCGCCCACGGCTATTGGCGCAACCCCGAGGCCAGTGCCAAGACCTTCGTCCAGCTCGCCGGAAAAACCTGGCTGCGCACCGGTGACCTGGGTTTCATGCGCGACGGTGAGCTGTTCATCACCGGGCGCCTGAAAGACATGCTGATCGTTCGCGGCCACAACCTGTATCCGCAAGACATCGAACAGACTATCGAGCATGAAGTGGAAGTGGTGCGCAAAGGTCGCGTCGCCGCGTTCGCCGTGAACATCGACGGTCAGGAAGGCATCGGCATCGCCGCGGAAATCAGCCGCAGCGTGCAGAAAATCCTGCCGCCCGAAGCGCTGATCAAAGCCATTCGCCAAGCCGTGGCCGAGGCGTATCAGGAAGCGCCGAGCGTGGTGGTGTTGCTCAATCCGGGCGCATTGCCCAAGACCTCCAGCGGCAAACTGCAACGCTCGGCGTGCCGCAATCGCCTGGCGGATGGCAGCCTCGACAGCTACGCGGTGTTCCCGTCGGCCACCACGGAAAACGAGGCGAGAACCGAGTCGGGTTCCGAGCTGCAAACCCTGATCGGCCAGATCTGGTCCGAGCAATTGCAGGTCAAACAGGTCAGCGCCGATGACCACTTCTTCCTGCTCGGCGGCAACTCCATCGCCGCCACTCAAGTGGTTGCGCGCTTGCGTGAAGAGCTCGGTCTGGAGCTGAACCTGCGCCTGCTGTTCGAAGCGCCGACCCTCGGCGCATTTACTGCCGCGGTCGCGCAGCAACAACAGGACGGCGGCCTGGCTCAAGGTGCAATCAGCACGCTGTCGCGCAGCGAAGCGCTGCCGCAATCCCTGGCGCAAAACCGTCTGTGGATTACCTGGCAACTGGACCCGCAAAGCAGCGCCTACAACATTCCCGGCGCCTTGCGTTTGCGCGGCGAACTGGACGAAGACGCTTTGCGCGCCAGTTTCCAGCAACTGATCGAACGCCACGAATCCCTGCGCACGCGCTTTTTCGAACGTGACGGCGTAGCGCTGCAACAGGTCGATGCCGCCGGCGAATTCAACCTGCAACTGATCGACATCAGCGATCTGCCCGTCGCCGAGCGTGAAGCCCGCGCGCAACAACTCCGCGAGGACGAAGCGCACACCCAGTTCGATCTGGAGAAAGGCCCGCTGCTGTGGGTGACGCTGGTACGCCTTGATGATGAGGATCACCAATTGCTGGTGACGCTGCACCACATCATCGCCGATGGCTGGTCGCTGAATGTGCTGATCGACGAGTTCTCGCGCCTGTACGCTGCCGCGTCCCAAGGGCAAACGGCAACACTCGCGCCTTTGCCGACCCAGTACGCCGACTACGGTAGTTGGCAGCGTCAATGGCTGGCGCAAGGCGAGGGCGAACGGCAATTGGCCTACTGGAAAGCGCAGTTGGGCGATGAGCATCCGACCCTGAGCATGGCCACCGATCACCCATGTTCGGCGCAACAGCTGCACAGCGCCGCACGCCACACCGTCCGGTTGGGCGCGCCCCTGAGCGATGCCATTCGCCAGACCGCCCAGGCCCACGATTCCACTTCATTCATGCTGTTACTCGCGGCGTTCCAGAGCCTGCTGCATCGCTACAGCGGCCAACGCGACATTCGCATCGGCGTGCCGAACGCCAACCGTCCACGCCTGGAAACCCAGGGCCTGATCGGCTTCTTCATCAACACACAAGTGCTGCGCGCCGAAGTGGATTCGCGGTTGCCGTTTGTTGAGTTGCTGGCGCAAACCCGCCAAAACGCATTGGGCGCACAAGCGCATCAGGACCTGCCGTTCGAACAACTGCTGGAAGCCTTCCCGCAAGCCCGCGAACAGGGCTTGTTCCAGGTCATGTTCAACCACCAGCAGCGGGACCTGAGCGCACTGCGTCGCTTGCCCGGTCTGCTCGCCGAAGAACTGCCGTGGCACAGCCGCGAAGCCAAGTTCGACTTGCAACTGCACAGCGAAGAAGACCGTAACGGTCGCCTGAGCCTGTCCTTCGACTACGCCAGCGAACTGTTCGACGCCACCACCATCGAGCGACTGGCCGAGCATTTCAGCAACCTGCTGCGCGCCATTTGCGACCAGCCGAAAACGGCCATCGGCGACCTGCAACTGTTGGCGCCAAGCGAGCACGATCAGCAAGCGTCGTGGAGCGCCGCGCCGTGCACACCGGCGAGCCAATGGCTGCCGGAACTGCTCAACGAACAGGCCCGCCTGACGCCGGAACGCACCGCACTGCTGTGGGACGGCGGCAGTCTGGACTTCGCCGAACTGCACACCCAGGCCAACCGCCTCGCGCATTATCTGCGGGACAAAGGCGTCGGCCCGGACGTGTGCGTGGCCATCGCTGCCGAGCGTTCGCCGCAGTTGCTGATCGGTCTGTTGGCGATCATCAAGGCCGGTGGCGCCTATGTGCCGCTGGACCCGGATTACCCGGCCGAGCGACTGGCGTACATGCTCAGCGACAGCGGCGTGGAATTGCTGCTGACCCAAACCCGATTGCTCGACCGACTGCCGGACACCGATGGCGTCAGCGTGATCGCCATGGATGCGCTGCACCTGGAGAACTGGCCGAGCCAGGCGCCGGGTCTGCATCTGCACGGCGACAACCTCGCTTACGTGATTTACACCTCCGGTTCCACCGGCCAGCCGAAGGGCGTCGGCAACACCCACGCAGCCCTCGCCGAACGCCTGCAATGGATGCAGAACACCTATCGCCTGATCGACACCGATGTGCTGATGCAAAAAGCGCCGATCAGTTTCGACGTCTCGGTATGGGAATGCTTCTGGCCGCTGATCACAGGCAGCCGCTTGCTGATTGCCGGCCCGGGTGAACATCGCGATCCGCACCGCATCGCGCAGCTGGTTCAGCAATACGGCGTGACCACGCTGCACTTTGTGCCGCCATTGCTTTCGTTGTTCATCGACGAACCGCTCACCGCCGAATGCACCAGCCTGCGTCGTGTGTTCTCGGGCGGCGAAGCCTTGCCTGCCGAGTTGCGCAACCGCGTGCTGGAACAACTGCCGGCCGTGCAACTGCACAACCGCTATGGCCCGACCGAAACCGCGATCAACGTCACCCATTGGCATTGCAGCACGGCCGATGGCGAGCGCTCGCCGATTGGCCGTCCGTTGGGCAACGTTATCTGCCGGGTGCTCGACAGCGAACTCAACCCGGTGCCGGCCGGTGTGCCGGGTGAGCTGTGCATCAGCGGCCTCGGTCTGGCCCGTGGTTATCTGGGCCGTCCGGCCCTGACCGCCGAACGCTTTGTCGTCGATCCGTTGAGCGAGCAGGGCGCACGTTTGTACCGCACGGGCGACCGTGCACGCTGGACCGCCGAGGGCGTGATCGAATACCTCGGTCGTCTCGATCAACAGGTCAAACTGCGTGGCTTTCGCGTCGAACCGGAAGAAATCGAAGCGCGTCTGCTGGCTCAGAACGGCATCGCTCAAGCGGTGGTGCTGGTGCGCGAAACAGCGGCCGGTGGTCAACTGATCGGTTACTACACCACCACTGAAACCAGTGAAACAGAAGACGCGCAAGCCGCACGCCTGAAAACCGCGCTGGCGGCCGAGCTACCGGAATATATGGTCCCGGCGCAACTGATGCGCCTGGAAGAAATGCCCCTCAGCCCAAGCGGCAAACTCGACCGTCGCGCCTTGCCGGAACCCCAGTGGCAAGTGCGCGAACACGTTGAGCCGGTCACTGAACTTGAACAGCAGATCGCTGCGATCTGGCGTGAAGTGCTGGGCTTGAAGCAGATCGGCCTGCGTGACGATTTCTTCGCCCTCGGCGGTCACTCGCTGCTGGCCACGCAAATCATCTCCCGCACCCGGCAGGCTTGCGACGTCGAGTTGCCGCTGCGGGCCTTGTTCGAAAACAGTGAACTGGGCGCATTTGCCCAGCAGGTCCAACAGATCCAGGCCAGCGGCAGTACCAACAAGCAACCGCCGATCGAGAAAGTCGACCGCAGCCAACCGGTGCTGCTGTCCTATTCCCAGCAGCGCATGTGGTTCCTCTGGCAGATGGAGCCGGACAGCCCGGCCTACAATGTCGGCGGCATGGCGCGGCTGCGTGGAGTGCTGGATGTCGGACGCTTCGAGACGGCGTTACAAGCGCTGATCATGCGTCACGAAACCTTGCGTACCACGTTCCCGAGCGTCGACGGCGTGGCGCAGCAAAGGGTGCACCCGGAAACCGGGATGCGCATGGACTGGAAGGATTTCTCCGCGCTGGATGCCAACGGCCGGGAATGGGCGGTCCAGCAATTGGCCGACGACGAAGCCCATCAGCCGTTCGATCTGGAAACCGGACCGCTGCTGCGCGCCTGCCTGGTCAAGACCGCTGAGCAGGAACATTACCTGGTGCTGACCCTGCACCACATCGTCACCGAAGGCTGGGCGATGGACATTTTCGCCCGGGAACTCAGCGCGCTCTACGAAGCGTTTGTCGATGATCGTGAGTCGCCACTGGCGCCGCTGCCGGTGCAATACCTCGATTACAGCGTCTGGCAGCGTCAGTGGCTGGAATCCGGCGAGCGTCAGCGTCAGTTCGACTACTGGACCGCGCAACTGGGCCGCGAACATCCGCTGCTGGAATTGCCTGCCGACCGTCCGCGTCCGCCGGTGCAAAGTCATCAGGGCGAGCTGTTCCGATTCGACCTGAGCGACGACCTCGCCGCACGGGTTCGCGCCTTCAATGCGCAAAACGGTCTGACCCTGTTCATGACCATGACCGCCGCGCTGGCCGTGCTGCTTTACCGCTACAGCGGCCAGACCGACCTGCGTATCGGCGCGCCGGTGGCCAACCGTATTCGCCCGGAAAGCGAAGGGTTGATCGGTGCGTTCCTCAACACCCAGGTGCTGCGTTGCCAGCTCGACGGGCAGATGTCGGTCAGCGAGTTGTTCGAGCAGGTGCGTCACACCGTGATCGAAGGCCAGTCCCATCAGGACCTGCCGTTCGATCATCTGGTGGAGGCCTTGCAACCACCGCGCAGTGCTGCGTACAACCCGCTGTTCCAGGTGATGTGCAACGTGCAGCGCTGGGAATTCCAGCAAAGCCGCACGCTCGCCGGCATGACTGTCGAGTACCTTGCCAACGATGCGCGTGCGACCAAGTTCGACCTCAATCTGGAAGTTACCGACCTTGATCATCGTCTCGGTTGCTGCCTGACTTACAGCACGGATTTGTTCGACGAGCCGCGCATTGCGCGCATGGCCAAGCACTGGCGCAATCTGCTGGAAGCGCTGCTGGCCGACCCGCAGCAGCGCCTCAGTGAACTGCCTTTGCTCGAAGCCACTGAGCAACGACACCTGCTGGACAGCCTCGGCGTCGAGCCGGGTGAACATCGACTGGATCAGTGCATCCATCACCTGTTCAGCGAGCAGGCCCTGGCGCGCAAGGATGCGCCGGCGCTGACGTTCGCCGGTGAAACCCTGAGTTACGCCGAACTCGACAGCCGTGCCAATCGCCTGGCCTGGATGCTACGCGAGCGGGGTGTCGGGCCGCAGGTTCGCGTCGGTCTGGCACTCGAGCGGTCGTTGGAAATGGTCATCGGCCTGCTGGCGATCCTCAAGGCGGGCGGCGCCTATGTGCCGCTCGATCCGGAATACCCTCTCGATCGCCTGCATTACATGATCGAAGACAGCGGCGTCGGTTTGCTGCTCAGCGATGCGGCGATGTTCAAGGCCCTCGGTGATCTGCCATCCACCGTCGCCCGTTGGTGCCTGGAGGAGGATGCTGCGGAACTGGCCAACTACCCGGCCACCGAGCTGCCGTTCATCAGCCTGCCGCAACACCAGGCGTACCTGATTTACACCTCGGGCTCTACCGGTAAGCCGAAAGGCGTGGTGGTGTCCCACGGTGAAATAGCCATGCACTGCCGCGCGGTCATCGAGCGCTTTGGCATGCGTCCGGACGACTGCGAGCTGCATTTCTATTCGATCAACTTCGACGCCGCGACCGAGCGTTTGCTGGTGCCGTTGCTGAGTGGTGCTCAGGTTGTCTTGCGCGCCCAAGGCCAGTGGGACGCCGAAGAAATCTGCGGGTTGATCCGTCGCCACAACATCAACATCCTCGGTTTCACCCCGAGCTATGGCAGCCAACTGGCGCAGTGGCTGGCGACTCAGGGCGAAACCCTGCCGGTGCGCATGTGCATCACCGGCGGTGAAGCGCTGACCGGCGAACATCTGCAGCGGATTCGTGCGGCGTTCAAACCGAGCCTGTTCTTCAACGCCTACGGCCCGACTGAAACCGTGGTCATGCCGCTGGCCAGTCTGGCGCCTGAGCAGCTGGAAGAGGGCATGGGCAGCGTGCCGATCGGCAGCGTGATCGGTGCTCGCGTGGCGTACATCCTCGACGCCGATCTGGCGTTGGTGCCGCAAGGTGCGACGGGTGAGTTGTATGTGGGCGGCGCCGGTCTGGCGCAGGGTTATCACGACCGTCCGGGCATCACGGCGGAGCGGTTCGTGGCTAACCCGTTCGTGGCCGATGGTGGGCGGATTTATCGCACCGGCGACCTGGTGCGTCAACGTGCCGACGGACTGGTGGAATACCTCGGACGCATCGACCATCAAGTGAAAATTCGCGGTTTCCGCATCGAGTTGGGCGAGATTGAAACCCGCCTGCTGGAACATCAATCGATCCGTGAAGCCGTGGTTTTGGCACTGGACGCACCGAGCGGCAAACAACTGGTCGGCTATCTGGTCACTGAGGTAGCGGATCAGGACGAAGCACAACAAACCGAATTGCGCGAAGCCCTCAAGGCTCACCTGAAATCGCAACTGCCGGATTACATGGTGCCGACGCACCTGATCCTGCTGGCCAGCATGCCGCTGACGGCCAACGGCAAACTCGACCGTCGTGCGTTGCCGGCACCGGATCCCGAGCTGAATCGTCAGGACTATGTGGCCCCGAGCAACGAGCTGGAACTGACGTTGGCGCAGATCTGGTGCGACGTGTTGAACGTTGCGCAGGTCGGTCTCAACGACAACTTCTTCGAACTGGGCGGCGACTCGATCCTGTCGATCCAGGTGGTCAGCCGTGCGCGGCAGCAGGGCATTCACTTCAGCCCGCGTGACCTGTTCCAGCACCAGACCGTACAAACACTCGCCGCTGTGGCGAGCCGCACCGAACAGGTCACGGCCGAGCAAGGTTTGCTCACCGGCGAATCGCGTCTGACGCCGATCCAGCACTGGTTCTTCGACACCGACATGCCCGAGCGTCAGCACTGGAACCAGGCGTTGTTGCTGGAACCGACCGTTGTGCTGGAACCTCATCGTCTGGAGCAAGCGCTGCTGGCGGTGATCGAACAGCACGACGCCTTGCGCCTGCGTTTCTCTGAAGCCGCAGGCGAATGGAGGGCGGCGCACCAGAAGGTGGGAGGCGCGCCGGTGCTGTGGCAAGTGCGGGTGTCGGCGATGGATAAATGCGCGGCACTGTTCGCCGATGCCCAGCGCAGCCTTGACCTTGAACAAGGGCCGTTGATGCGTGCGCTGCTGGTCGATGGTCCTGAAGGCCAGCAACGGCTGTTCTTCGCGATCCATCACTTGGTGGTGGACGGCGTTTCCTGGCGCGTATTGCTCGACGATCTGCAAACGGTGTATCGCCAACTGGCGGCTGAACAGTCGGTCAAACTGCCGGCGAAAACCAGCGCCTTCAAGGACTGGGCCGCACGCTTGCAGGCGTATGCCGGCAGCGAATCCCTGCGTGAGGAGCTGAGCTGGTGGCAGTCGCAACTGGCCGGGCCGAGCGTCGGATTGCCGTGTGACCGGCCTGAGGGCGGCCGGCAGAATCGTCACGCTGAAACCGTCAGCGTGCGCCTCGATAGCGAGTACACCCGGCAACTGTTGCAACAGGCACCGAGCGCCTATCGCACCCAGGTAAACGACCTGTTGCTGACGGCATTGGCCCGCGTGCTGTGCCGCTGGAGCGGTCATGAGTCGGCGTTGATTCAACTCGAAGGCCACGGTCGCGAAACGCTGTTCGACGAAATCGACCTGACCCGCACCGTGGGCTGGTTCACCAGCGCTTATCCGCTGCGCCTGACCCCTCTGAACATCGAAGAAGCCGCCGGGCAGGGTGCCTCGATCAAGGCGATCAAGGAACAACTGCGCGGCGTGCCGCACAAAGGGCTGGGTTATGGCGTGCTGCGTTACCTCGCCGATGCCCCGTGCCGTGAAGCCATGGCTGCGTTGCCGGTGGCGCCAATCACCTTCAACTACCTCGGCCAGTTCGACCAGAGCTTCGGCGCGGACGCGTTGTTCCGTCCGCTGGATGAAGCCGTCGGTGCCGCCCACGATCCGAAAGCGCCGCTGCCCAACGAGCTGAGCGTTGACAGTCAGGTCTACGGCGGTGAACTGGTGCTGCGCTGGACCTTCAGCGCCGAACGCCATGACGCGCAAACCATCCGCGAACTGGCGGACGCCTACCTCGGCGAATTGCAGAGCCTGATCGAGCATTGCCTGCGTGACGAGGCGGGTGGCCTGACGCCGTCGGACTTCCCGCTGGCGAAGCTGACCCAGGCGCAACTCGACGCACTGCCGATTCCGGCCGCCGCCATCGAAGACGTCTACCCACTGACGCCGATGCAGGAAGGCATGCTGCTGCACACCTTGCTGGAGCCGGGCACCGGTCTCTACTACATGCAGGATCGTTATCGCATCAACAGCGAACTCGATCCCGAGCGTTTCGCCGAGGCCTGGCAAGCGGTGATCGCCCGTCACGAAGCCTTGCGTGCGTCTTTCTGCTGGAACGTCGGCGAAGACATGCTGCAAGTTATCCACAAGCCGGGCAGCACGCCGATCGAGTATCTCGACTGGACCGCCATCGCCGAGGCCGAGCAAGAACCGAAACTGCAAGCACTGCTGAAAAGCGAGCGCGAAGCCGGGTTCGATCTGCTCAACCAGGCACCGTTCCACCTGCGTTTGATCAAAGTTGGCGAAGCACGCTACTGGTTCATGATGAGCAACCACCACATCCTCATCGATGCCTGGTGCCGCTCGCTGTTGATGGCGGATTTCTTTGAGATCTACACCGCGCTGGGTGAGGGTCGCGAGGTCCAATTGACCGTGCCGCCACGTTATCGCGACTACATCGGCTGGCTGCAACGCCAGAGCCTGGACGAAGCGCGGCAGTGGTGGAAAACCAACCTGCAAGGCTTCGAACGGACCACGCCGATTCCGAGCGACCGACCGTTCCTGCGTGAACATGCGGGCGACAGCGGCGGCATGATCGTCGGTGACCGCTACACCCGTCTCGATGCCCGCGACGGTGCACAACTGCGTGAACTGGCGCAGGCCCATCAGCTGACCATCAACACCTTCGCCCAAGCGGCGTGGGCCCTGGTGCTGCGGCGTTTGAGCGGTGATCGCGACGTGCTGTTCGGCGTCACGGTGGCCGGGCGTCCGGTGGAAATGCCGGAAATGCAACGCACCGTCGGGCTGTTCATCAACAGCATCGCGCTGCGGGTGAAAATGCCCGAGGACGATCAGCGTTGCAGTGTTCGCCAGTGGCTGAGCGGCTTGCTCGACAGCAACATGCAACTGCGCGAGTACGAATACCTGCCACTGGTGAGCATTCAGGAAAACAGCGAATTGCCGAAAGGCCAGCCGCTGTTCGACAGCCTGTTCGTGTTCGAAAACGCCCCGGTGGAAGTCTCGGTGCTCGACCGTGCGCAGAGCCTCAACGCGACCTCGGATTCTGGTCGGACCCACACCAACTTCCCGCTGACGGCGGTGTGCTATCCGGGCGATGACCTGGGCTTGCACCTGTCTTACGACCAGCGTTATTTCGACGAGTCGACCGTCGAGCGCATGCTCGGTGAGTTCAAACGTTTGTTGCTGGCACTGGTCGAAGGTTTCCATGGCGACATGACGGACTTGCCGTTGCTCGGCGCCGAGGAACAAGACTTCCTGATTCATGGCTGCAACCAGAGCGAACACGATTACCCGCTGGAGCAGAGCTACGTGGCGTTGTTCGAAGCGCAGGTGGCGTTGCATCCACAACGGATCGCCGCCAGTTGCCTCGATCAGCAACACAGTTACGTGGAGCTGAACCAGCGCAGCAACCGCCTCGGTCATGCGCTGATCGCGGCGGGTGTCGGGCTGGATCAACCGGTGGCGTTGCTGGCCGAACGTAACCTCGACCTGCTCGGGATGATCATCGGCAGCTTCAAGGCTGGGGCGGGTTATCTGCCGCTGGACCCGGGGCTGCCGAGTCAGCGTCTGAGCCGGATCATCGACCTGAGTCGTACGCCGTTGCTGGTGTGCACTCAGGCCTGTCGCGTCCAGGCGGTGGCGCTGCTGGAGGAATTCGGTTGCGCCAGTCGGCCGAAGTTGTTGGTGTGGGAAGATGTTCAGGCGAGCAATGTGTCGGTGGCCAATCCGGGCATCTACAGCGGCCCGGACAACCTCGCCTACGTGATTTACACCTCGGGTTCGACCGGTCTGCCCAAAGGCGTGATGGTCGAACAGCGCGGCATGCTCAATAACCAGTTGAGCAAGGTGCCGTACCTCAATCTCAGCGACGCCGATGTAATCGCGCAGACTGCTTCACAAAGCTTCGACATTTCGGTCTGGCAGTTCCTTGCCGCGCCGTTGTTTGGCGCGCGGGTCGACATCGTGCCGAACACCATCGCCCACGATCCGCAAGGTTTGCTGGCGCATGTGTCGGCCCAGGGCATCACCGTGCTGGAAAGCGTGCCGTCGCTGATTCAGGGCATGCTCGCCCAGGAGCGCATGAGCCTCGACGGCCTGCGCTGGATGCTGCCGACGGGTGAAGCGATGCCGCCGGAACTCGCGCACCAATGGCTGCTGCGCTACCCGGACATCGGGCTGGTGAATGCCTACGGGCCGGCGGAATGCTCGGACGACGTGGCGTTCTTCCGCGTCGACGTGGCCTCGACCCGCGGCAGCTATTTGCCGATTGGTACGCCGACCGACAACAACCGTTTGTACCTGCTCGATGGCGCGCTGGACCTGGTGCCGTTGGGTGCGGTGGGCGAGTTGTGCGTGGCCGGCACGGGTGTCGGGCGCGGTTATGTCAGCGATCCGCTGCGCACGGCGCAGGTATTTGTGCCGAACCCGTTTGGTGAGCCGGGGGATCGTCTGTATCGCACTGGCGATCTGGCCCGTCGGCGCAGTGACGGCGTGCTGGAATACGTCGGGCGGATCGACCATCAGGTGAAGATTCGCGGTTACCGTATCGAACTGGGTGAAATCGAAGCGCGTCTGCACGAGCAACCCGAGGTCCGCGAAGCGGCGGTCGGTGTGCAGGAAGGCGTGAACGGTAAACACTTGGTTGGCTATCTGGTCGCAGCGGATTCGGCACTGAATCCGACCGAGCGTCTGGAGCGCATCAAGCAACGCCTGCGCGCCGAGCTGCCGGAATACATGGTGCCACTGCACTGGTTGTGGCTGGAGCGGATGCCGCTCAATGCCAACGGCAAACTGGATCGCAAGGCGTTGCCGGCGCTGGAGATCGGCCAGTTGCAGAACCAGGATTACCAGGCGCCGCGCAATGAGCTGGAGCAGACGTTGGCGGATATATGGGCCGAGGTGTTGAAGGTCGAGAAGGTCGGTGTACGCGACAACTTCTTCGAGTTGGGCGGGCATTCGCTGCTGGCGACGCAGATTGCCTCGCGGGTGCAGAAATCGCTGCAACGGGATGTGCCGCTGCGGGCGATGTTCGAGTGCAGCACGGTGGAGGAACTGGCGGAGTACATCGACGGCTTGGCCGCGAGTGACATCACCGAGGAGAAGGTGGATCGGTTGAATGACTTGATGGCGGAGTTGGAGGGGCTCTGATTTTCCAGCGTCTGTAAGGGCCTATTCGCCAGCAGGCTGGCTCCCACATTTGAACTGTGTTCGCAGAACAAATGTGGGAGACAGCCTGCTGGCGATGGGGCCACTGAAAGCACCACAAGGTTGACTGTGGAACCACAGCAGCACAGTCTCCGTGCTCCAGTTTTCACAAAGGAAACAGTCAATGCCCCTCGTTACGATTGACGGACAACCCCTTCACTACATCGATAAAGGCACCGGCCCCGCAGTGCTGCTCGCCGGCAGCTACCTCTGGGACCAAACCATGTGGGCGCCGCAGATTGCCGCGCTGTCGCAGCAATACCGGGTCATCGCCCTGGACCTGTGGGGCCACGGTGAATCAGGCCCGCTACCCGAAGGCACGCAATCGCTGGATGACATTGCCCGTCAGGCACTGGCGTTGCTCGATCATCTGGACATCGACCGGGTCACGCTGGTCGGTCTGTCGGTAGGCGGCATGTGGGGCGTGCGCCTGGCCTTGTCGGCGCCGCAGCGAATCAATGGCCTGGTGCTGATGGACACCTACGTCGGCGTCGAACCGGAACCAACTCGCCAGTACTATTTTTCGCTGTTCAAACAGATCGAAGACACCGGCGTGATTGCCCCGCAACTGCTCGACATCGTGGTGCCGATCTTCTTCCGTCCGGGCATCGATCCGCAGTCGGCGCTGTATCAGGATTTCCGCGCGAAACTGGCCGCGTTGCCGCCGGAGCGCCTGCGTCAAAGCATCGTGCCGATGGGCCGGATTACGTTTGGTCGGGATGATTTGTTGCCGCGTCTGGGCGAGTTGAAGGCTGACACCACGCTGGTGATGTGTGGCGATCAGGACAAGCCGCGGCCGCCGTCGGAGGCGCATGAAATGGCCGGGTTGATCGGTTGCCCGTGTGTGCTGGTGCCGGAGGCGGGGCATATCTCCAATCTGGAGAATCCGTCGTTTGTGACTGAGGCTTTGCTGAAGTTTCTGGCTGAGAGAAATTAGTCGATCGTATTGACGCCTTCGCGGGCAAGCCTCGCTCCTACAGGATTTATGTCGATTGCAAATATTGTGATCGACATAAATCCTGTAGGAGCGAGGCTTGCCCGCGAAGAGGCCGGCAAAAACACTAAAGAATCAGGAAAAACTACTTCGGCCCGAGAATCTTCACCAACTTGTCCGGCGAAGGCGCACCTTGCTGCTGTTGCAACTCACCCTTGTCGTCCATGTAGAAAATCGCCGGCGTCGCCTGCAACTCCAGGTCTTCCATCAACTGCATGTTCGCCGCCAGTTTCGCCTCTATCGCTGGCGGTATGTCTTTGAGGGCCTTGAGCGAACTGGCCTTGCCGGCACCTTCGTGCTCTTGCAGGGCTTTTTGTGGATCCTTGGCCGCCAGCAGCGCGGCTGATTTGCCCGGACTGTCCTCACGAATAATGCCGACCATGATGTGCCGCAATTGCACCTTGCCGGCCTTCACCCACGGCCGCGCCTGTTCCCAGAACATGTTGCAGTAAGGGCAGTTCGGATCGCTGAACAGGTACACCACACGTGGTGCGTCCTTGTTGCCGTCACCGATCCAGTTGCTGGCTTCCATCTTGCCCCAGACTTCCTTGGCCATCGGCGCGTAAACCAGCTTCTGCAAGGGCGCGCTGCTCAGGTCATTGCCTTCGGCGTCGTACAAACTGCCCAGCAACACATGTTTGCCATCCGGGGTCAGGTACAGGGCCATGCCGCGGTTCTGGTACTGCGCGGCATAACCGCGCAGACCGTCGGGCGCGTCGAACTGGCCGACGATTTTGGCGCCCTTGGCTTCGATCTTCTTGATCGCTTCGGGCAGTTCTTCAGCGGCCTGTACCGACGGCAAGTGCAGCAGGGCGGCGCCCAGGGTCAGCGTCAGCAGGTGGCGGAGGCGGGGCATGGCAATTTCCTTGAAGAGGTGGCCGGTACGGCAGGATTCGGGGTCTCGAAGTTTTCCAGGGCGCGAGCCAGGCTGGCTTCCGACAGCTCGCCCAGGTGGCTGCCCAACAGGCGACCGTCGGGGCTATAGAACAGCGTAGTCGGCAACGCCATCGAGCCGACCGCCTGGCCCAACCGGCCACTGCCGTCGAACAGCACGTTGGACAGGCTCAGGCCCTGGGTTTCCAGAAAGGTGCTGACGCTTTGCATGCTTTCGGCCTGATTGACGAACAGAAAGGTCAGGTCCGGGCGGTGTTGCTGGGCGTTTTCCAGTACCGGCATTTCCCGACGGCACGGCGGGCACCAGGTGGCCCAGAGATTGATCACCAACGGTCCGCCCTTGTAGTCCGCCAGTTGCACGGTTTCGCCAGCGGCATTGCGCAGGGTAACGTCCGGCAGGCGCGTGCCTTGTTCGTAAATCGTCAGCGAGAAGGTGGCCAGCACCCAGAACGCCAGGCCGCTGGCCACGCCGAAGCCCAACGGACGGCGCAAGCCCGGCCGACGCCAGCCGCGATACAACGTGGCGAGTAACAGCACGATCACGCCGGGCAACGCGAGGAAACCGCCGTCGCGCAAGTCGATGACTTGCCACGGATCATTGCGATAGTGCGTCCAGTAGAGCGCCACGAAGCTGACCCGGGCGGCCAGCATGCCGATCAGGAACAGGCTGAACAGCGCCGACTCGGGATTCTCGCCACCGCGCTTGGCCGCCCGCCAACCGACAAACGTCGCCAGCGCCAGGGCACTGATCAGCAGCAGGTGGTTAAGCGCGATGGCAAACGTGCCGAGGGTAAAAGTCAGCATTAACGGGCGTCTCGGGTGGTGGTCCAGCGTTGCAGGAAAGTGTCGGCATCGACCTCGCCGGTGATGCGCTGGCTACGACGCTCGATGCCGTCGGCGCCGATCCACAGAAAACTCGGTGGCCCCGGCACTTTATATCGGCCGAGCAGTTCGCGGCTGGCGGCATTGTCGGCGGTGACGTCCAACCGTAGCAAGCGCACGTCGTTCAAGGCGTCAAGGACACGGGTTTGGCCGAAGACCTGTTTTTCCATGACCTTGCAGGACACGCACCAGTCGGCGTAGTAGTCCAGCAACACCCATTGGCCCTGAGCCTGCGCCGCGTCGAGTTCCCGTTGCAACGCGGTCGGGTCCTTGATCGTGGTGAAGGCGTCGTGGCCAACCGGGCGGGCGACATTGCTCGCATTGGCAGTGCTATAGACCTGCAGCGGTTTCAACAGGTCATCACTGCCGCCTGCCGCACCGATCATCAACAGGCTGCCCCAAACGCCGAGCAACAATGAGCTGGCACCGAACAGATGCGCGACGCGGCCGAAACCTTCCGACTGTTTCCAGGCGCTGTAGGCGGCAATCAGCAACAACGCACCACACAGGCCGATCCACAGCGATTCGTCCAGCACCGGCCGCAGCATCAGCAGGGCCGTGGCCAGGAACAGGAAGCCGAATACGCCTTTGAGCAAGTTCATCCATGCGCCGGGTTTAGGCAGGAAGCGATTGCCGACCGTCACCAGCAACAGCAGCGGCACACCGATGCCGATGCCCATGGCGAACAGAATCAACCCGCCGTGCAACGCGTTGCCGCTTTGCGCGATGTAGAGCAGGGCGCCCGCCAGCGGCGCGGTCATGCACGGGCCGACCAGCAAACCGGACAAGGCGCCCAACACGCCCGCACCGATCAGGCTGCCACCACGCTGATTACGGGAGACATTCTCCAGCCGATCCCGCACAGCCACCGGCAATTGCAGTTCGAAGAACCCGAACATCGGCAGTGCCAGCAACACGAACACCGCGGCGAAAGAGCCCAACAGCCAAGGGTTTTGCAGCAGCGCCTGAAGGTTCGCACCGAGCAGCGCCGCCAGTACGCCCATCGCTGCATACACCAGCGCCATGCTCACGACATAGCTGGTGGCCAACGCAAAACCGCGTTTGGGCGTGGCGCCACTGCCAACGATCAAACCGGCCAGAATCGGCAGCATCGGCAACGAACAAGGGGTGAAGGCCAGCAACAGGCCCAGACCGAAAAACACCAGCAAACTCCAGCCCAGCGCCCGTTGTTGCAGGCCGCTGGCCAGGGCTTGGTCCGGGGCTTCGTCAACCACGGACGTGACCGCTTTTCCGCCCAGATCCACGACCTGGGTTTGCGGCGGATAACACAGACCGGCATCGGCGCAGCCCTGGAAACCCACCTTGATTTGCCCTGTGGCGCCCGCCGGGATCTTCAGTTCCAGGCCTTGACGATAGACTTGCTGTTCGCCAAAAAACTCATCGCTGTGGGATTCGCCTTGGGGCAATGTCGGCTTGAGCTCGGCGGGCAGGCCATCAAACTTCAGGCGTTGCTGGTACAGGTAGTAACCATCCGCGATCTGCCAGTAGAGCTGTGTTTCCCCGGACTCCAGGCGTTCGGAGGTGAAAATGAACGCTTTTTCGACGGGTAGAAAGTCGGGTTTGGTTTCGAACGGGTTGGTCCCCGCCTGGGCCAGACCCGAGATCAAGAGAGCAAAAAAGAAAAAAAGTCGACGCATGGTTCAGGCTTGTCCTTGTGCAAGTGAGTGCACAATGGTGGGTGGCGATTAACCGGTGATTAACCGCCACGCAAGACTGCCATGGGCCGTGATGAAGCTCAGTCGCGCAGCAGACCGGGCCACGTGTCGTCACTGACTACATAACGGTCTTCGACTTTGTTGTCCGGGATGTTGTAAACGAGGCACTCGTTATTGGTCAGGAAGATGTATAGGAGACTACTGGCAAACGTTCGATCATTTTGTGCGGCAGTAATGATTCGATGCATATATGGCTCCAGGCCGGGCCATGTGGTGTTGTTGATGGTTTCAATCCTCACTGAAGCCTCAATATCCTGTGCGCTTCCCAAGTCGACATACAGCGATTTGCCGTTGTTCATGAGAAGTCTGATTGGCGCCCGTCCAAATGACGAGGTGCGCCACCATGTGCCGAAGATGATATTGTCAAAATACGGAAGAAGGCACTTCCATATCGATTTGGCAACAGGGGTGCGACGGATAACTTTGTCTGTGTCCTGGTCATATTTGCAGACCATCGGCACGCGATCATAATAGAAAAGCCAGAGATGATCCTGGTCGGTATTATTCGAGCGTTCTACTTCAACATGCGTGGTGGTGAACCCAAATCGTAAGTCTTTGACGTGCTCGTGAAAGTCGTGCCAACTACTATGATTGATCGCTTTCGGGAAGCCCTCGGCTGCTTTTTCATCTGCGATATCAAATCGAGTGTAAGTGTTACTGTCTTTGAAGAAGAAATAAATTTTGTCTTTCCCAGAGCGCCAGTCAACGGCAACAAAGTTTTTAAGTTTTGACATGGTCTGATTCCTTTCGTTTTTAGAGAGCTTTTCAAGTGTGTTGAAAAAGATTGAGTAAAGTAGGTTTCAATATGTTCTTTACTGAATCTTGGTTGTGTCGGGTTCTGGTTTTAATTCTATAGCTTGATAGAGGGTGGGCGTGGTGTTTTTTAAAAAGTATTTGTTGCGGTGTTTGGCAGAGTGAAGATGAGGTGTCTAGTTGTAGTTGGTTTGTATCGCGGCCGTACTTTGCACTTGTACAGGCTTTTGTTATGCAATATTTAGCGTCAGGATTTCTGCTTTTATCCTGTCTCTGACTTCGACATAATCGAGGCTTAATGTCGATTTGATTGAATAGCCGTTTTTAATGGAGCTCACCATGCACGTACTGGTTTGCGAAGACGATGAGCTGATTGCCAGCGGCATTGTCGCCGGCCTCACCGCTCAGGGCCTGACGGTGGAGCACGTGGCCACGGCCTCGGCTGCCCGGGCGATGCTCAAGGTCGCCGAGTTCGACGTGATGGTGCTCGACCTCGGGCTGCCGGATGAAGACGGTTTGAAGCTGTTGCAGCAGTTGCGAAACAGCGGTCTGGAAATCCCGGTGCTGATCCTCACCGCTCGGGATTCGGTGACCGATCGCGTCGACGGCCTGCAAGCCGGTGCCGATGACTACTTGCTCAAGCCGTTCGACCTGCGTGAACTCGCCGCGCGCCTGCATACCCTGTTGCGACGGGTGGCGGGGCGCAGCGTCAACCTGATCGAGCACGGCCGTCTGACTTATGATCCGAGCAGCCGCGAAACCATGCTTGGCGGTCAGCCGGTGGATTTGTCGCGACGCGAGCAATCGCTGCTGCAGGCCTTGCTGCATAACCGTGGTCGGGTGCTGTCCACCGAGCAGTTGAAAGACAGCGTCTACGGTTTCAACGATGAACTGGAAAGCAACGCCCTCAACGTGCATATCCATCACCTGCGGCGCAAACTGGGTAACGGCATTGTTGAGACCGTGCGCGGCCTGGGTTATCGCCTCGGGCCGGCCGATGGTGGAGAGGAATTGAAAAAGTGATGAGCCTGCGTTTGCGCCTGAGCCTGACACTCGGTGCCGCCTTTGCGCTGATCTGGGCCCTGGCGGCAGCCTGGATGCTCAGCGACCTGCGCAACCAGATGATGTTTTCCCTCGACCAGCGGCTGGTGGCATCGGCGCGCATGGTCGCCGGCCTGATGGAACAATTGCCAGCCTTGCCGACCAAGGGCGAGGGCACCCATTTCAGCGCGGAACAACTGAACATTCCGGGTGGCATGGCGTGTCAGGTCAGCTCCCTGCGCGGCGAAATCCTCGCCCGCAGTCACACCGATCCGCAACAAACCCTGGAAGCCGAGAAAATGGGCTTCCACGATCAGATGATCGACGGCGCGCCGTGGCGCAGCTTCACGCTGGCCCGTGGCGATCTGCGCATCACCACTGCTGACCGCCAGATTGAGCGTGAAGCCCTGAACATGTCGATCCTGCTGGCCGCCTCGGTGCCGGTCGGCGTGGCATTGCTCGGTTGCCTGTGCCTGCTCTGGCTGGGTATCGGCCAGGGGTTGGCGCCGCTGAATCGCATGCGCGATGCCTTGATGCGACGCAGCGCCGACTCGCTCGAACCTTTGCAGATCCAGCCGCTGCCCAGCGAATTGCAACCGTTGCTGGATACCCAGAACCAGTTGTTCCAGCGTATCGGCAAGACCATCGAGCGCGAACGCCGACTGACCGGTGACGCGGCCCACGAATTGCGCAGCCCGCTGACAGCGATCAAGACGCACCTGCAAGTGGCGCGCATGACCGACGGCGCAGCGCGGGATCAATCCCTGGCCCGGGCCGAGGAGGGCGCCGACCGCCTGCACCGGACCCTTGAGCAACTGTTGCTGCTGGCTCGGGTCGAGGGCAGCCTGTCGTTCGACGATGGTGTGCAATGCAGCGCCGAGCAAGTGGCGAAACTGGCGATTCAGGATGCCGCCAGCGGTGATCGTCAGCGGATCAAATTCAAGGTGCCGCCGGTACTCTCCCATGCCCCGGTGCAAATGCCCGCCGTGCTGTCGATTGCGGCGCTGCGCAATTTGCTGGACAACGCGCTGCGCCATACCCCGAACGATGGTCCGGTGGAACTGAGCCTGGAGACCACCGGTAGCCGCGTACAGTTTGTGGTGCGCGACCATGGCCCGGGCATTGCCGAAGACGATCTGCAACACCTGACGCAACGCTTCTGGCGCAACGGCCAGAGCACCGGTTGCGGCCTGGGGCTGGCGATTGTCCAGGCGATCGTTCAGCGGTGTGGTTGCACGCTGCATTTCGACAGCCGGCCGGATGGCTTGCGGGTTGAGTTGAGCATGCCGTTGCAACCGGTCTAATCAACCACATACACCCTGTAGGAGCCGAGCTTGCTCGCGATGGCGGCCTGATATTCAACGTTGATGTTGACTGTACGGACGCCATCGCGAGCAAGCTCGGCTCCTACAGAAGATCGGTGTTGCACATCAAATGTAACTTCTCTCCATTGGCATTTCTGTCACCTGCGACGCTATCGTCCCCGACAGCTTTTTCTCAATGGATTGAGGTCACAGCGCCATGGATGCCCCCCTACATATTTGCAAGGCAACCCCCGCCGACGCCGGCATCATCAGCCGGATCGTCGATTGTTCGATCCGCGTCGGCTGTGCGCTCGATCATCGCAACGACCCGCGAACCGTCGCCACCTGGACTCACAGCAAAACTACTGAACACATTAAATCGTGGCTGACCGATCAACGGTTGTACCTGAATGTCGCCCTGTTGCAGGACAAACCGGTCGGCGTAGCGATGGCGGCGGTCAGTGGCAAGGTCGCGTTCTGTTACGTACAGCCGGAGTGGTTTCGACGCGGTGCAGGACAGGCGCTGGTACACGATCTCGAAAGCTGGTTGATGGACAAAGGCTTGGCCAGGGCCCGACTCAACAGCACCCGAACCAGTGAAGCCTTTTACCGTCATCTGGGTTATCAGCCCTGCGCCGAAACCTTCACCGTCGCCGGACTCCACGCCATCCCCATGCACAAGGCGCTGACGCCACCTTCACAGAAAGCTGATCAAGGGTCTAAATCCTCGGCGCGCTGATGCGTTTCCAGAACAGGAAAACCTTATTGAGGGGTCGAGAGATGTCAGTCGCTACCAGCCTTATGGAAGATCAGTCGGCCCGGATCACTCCGGCGCCGGCCGAGACGCTGTATCAGTTCAACGAATCGCCATTGCTGGCACGCCAGAGTCAGCAGGAATCGAATGCCCGCAGCTACCCGCGACGCATTCCCCTGGCCCTGAAGCGTGCCAAGGGCATTTATGTCGAAGACGTTGAAGGCCGCAGTTTCATTGACTGCCTGGCCGGCGCCGGGACGTTGGCCCTGGGGCATAACCATCCGGTGGTGATCGAAGCGATCCAGCAAGTGCTGACCGATGAACTGCCGCTGCATACCCTCGACCTGACCACACCGGTCAAGGACCAGTTCGTCCAGGACCTGTTCGGTCTGCTACCGCCGGCGCTCGCCGCTGAAGCAAAGATCCAGTTTTGCGGCCCGACCGGCACCGACGCGGTGGAAGCTGCGCTGAAACTGGTGCGCACCGCCACCGGGCGTAGCACCGTGCTGTCATTCCAGGGCGGTTATCACGGCATGAGCCAGGGCGCGCTGAGCCTGATGGGTAGCCTGGGGCCGAAAAAACCCTTGGGCGCGTTGCTCAGCAGTGGCGTGCAGTTCATGCCGTATCCCTACGATTATCGTTGCCCGTTCGGCCTCGGCGGCGCTCAAGGCGTGCAGGTCAATCTCAACTATCTCGATAATTTGCTCAACGATCCCGAGGCCGGCGTGCAATTGCCAGCCGCCGTGATTGTGGAAGTGGTTCAGGGTGAGGGCGGGGTGATCCCGGCTGACCTTGACTGGTTGCGCGGCGTGCGGCGCATCACCGAGAAGGCGGGCGTGGCGCTGATCGTCGACGAAATCCAGAGCGGTTTTGCCCGCACCGGCAAGATGTTCGCCTTCGAGCACGCCGGGATCATTCCGGATGTGGTGGTGATGTCCAAGGCCATCGGCGGCAGCCTGCCACTGGCGGTGGTGGTGTATCGCGACTGGCTCGACACCTGGCTGCCGGGCGCCCATGCCGGGACGTTCCGCGGCAATCAAATGGCGATGGCTGCGGGCTCCGCAGTGATGCGTTATCTGGTCGAGCACAAGGTCTGCGCACACGCTGCCGCCATGGGCAAACGCTTGAGTGAACACCTGCGTATTCTTCAACGAGACTTCCCGCAACTGGGCGATATTCGCGGTCGCGGCCTGATGCTCGGCGTCGAACTGGTCGACCCGACGGGCGCGCCGGATGGTCAGGGTCATCCGCCGATTTTTGCTCGTCTGGCGCCGCTGGTGCAGCGTGAATGCCTCAAGCGTGGGCTGATTCTTGAGCTGGGCGGCCGTCATGGCGGTGTGGTGCGTTTCCTGCCGCCCCTGGTGATTACCGCCGCGGAAATCGATCGGGTCGCGGAGATTTTCGGCCGGGCCATGGCCGCTGCCACCGCCGGCCTCTAAATTTTCCGGGCCCCGGAACGTTCTTTCTACATAACGGCTGCGCACGCAGTGCAGCCCACCTTACAGCGATGGAGAGACACCATGACGTCAGTATTCGACCGCGAGGACATCCTCTTTCAGGTCGTGGTCAACCACGAAGAGCAGTACTCGATCTGGCCCGACTACAAAGCCGTGCCGGAAGGCTGGCGCACCGTGGGCAAGAGCGGGCTGAAAAAGGAATGCCTGGCTTACATCGAAGAAACCTGGACGGACATGCGTCCGTTGAGCTTGCGCAGGAAGATGGAAGAGCAGGCGGCTGTGGCTCACTAACGTTTTCGCGCAAAGAGAAGCCCGCTGGACCGGTAAGGTCAGCGGGCTTTTTTTGCTTTGGGCGTTGTGTTGTCTGGAGGTGTGTTTCGTGAGTACACATTGATCCCTGTGGGAGCGGGCTTGCCCGCGATGGCTGAGTGTTGGGCGACATAGGGTTTGATGGTGTACATATCCGTTTCTGCGGTAACGGCCACTTAGGGTTCCGCCCTGACGGCGGGTTACTTGGAGAAGCGCCAAGTAACCAAGCGCCTGCGCCCCTGACGTACGGTGGCTCGCTAAGGCTCGCCATTCCCTCGCTCCGGTCCTGCTCCGTGGGCCCGCCGCCATCGGCCATCCATGGCCGGGGGCGGCTACCGCGGCATCCTTGCCGCGGTGCCCACTACGCAGAACCTGCGCTCGGCCTTCCGACGGGGCAGATCAAAATCAAAAGCCAGATCAAAAGCAAAAGCGAGGCGGCCTGATAGCCGGCCTGAAGTTCGTCAGGTTCATCGGGGTGAACACCGATGTCATACCCCCAACAATCCCCCTGTAGGAGCGAGCTTGCTCGCGAAAAACGTCCAGGCAATGCGTTCATCCAGGCAGGACGCATCATCGTTAACGTCCATCGCTGGCAAGCCAGCTCCTACAGGGGAATGCGTACGATCAATGAGCCAGGTCGGCCCGAAGGCCGCCTCGCGGTGCTGTGGCGGTGTTCGCCCTCTCGAGAGGCCGAGTGGAGGTTCTGCGCAGTGGGCAACCCGGCATGGATGCCGGGTTAGCCGCCCCCGGCCATGGATGGCCGATGGCGGCGGGCCCACGGAGCAGGACCGGAAGGAGGGCATGCCGAGCATTAGCGAGGCACCGAACGAAAGGGGCAAAAGCGCTTGGTTACTTGGCGCTTTTCCAAGTGACCCGCTGTAAGAGCGGAACCAATAGCCGCCGTTACCGCAGCAACGGATATGTACACCAAGAGCAATCAATGGAATCGAGCCAGCTCCGAACAGCGTTCCGACGAAGAACGATAACGCGGTACGGCTGACGTCAGGCGCCACTCAACCCCTTAATCACCAAATCCACATTCCCCTCCAGCTCACCCACCGGATCCTCCGCATCCACACTCAACACCACCAACCGGCTACCGGCCTCACTAATCACCGCTTTCACCGCCTCCGAAGGCTGCCGATGATGCAACACCACCGACACATCATTGTCCTTCAGCGTCGCACCCAATTGCTTCAGCGCTTCGGGCGTCCACTCGGCATCCGGCCGCGCATCGAGCCCAATCAGCTCCAGATTGAGCCCGCCAATCAGATAGCCAAAGTGATCGCTCAAGCTCATCACACTCAGGTTATCGGCACTGGCCATACGCGCTTCGCTGTCGGCACTGAACTTGAGCAAGCGCTGCTTGAGCGCCGCCAGGTTCGCCTCGATTTTCGGCTTGGCCTCGGGCGCCAGGCGCACCAGGTCCGCCGCCATCACATCCGCCATGCGCCCCATGTTGTTGCTGGAAAACCACGGCTGACTGTTCAAGCCATCTACCTTGTTGCCCGGTTGCACAGCGATGCCGGGCAGGGCGCCGTCCACCGGGCGCGCGGCATCGACTTCGATAATACGAATGTTGCTGCGCCGGGAGATCGGGTACAGCGGATCATCCGCCCACAGCGAGCGCAGACCAATCACCGCATCGGCATCCGTCGCCAGTTTCGCCAGCGCCGGCGCGCCACGCCCGGTGAAGTAAGCGGTCTGACGGCTGCCGGGCAGGTTCGCCGGTGCCGCACGTTCAAGGTTGACGTTAGTGCCCTTGAGCAACACTTCGCCCAGCCCGTAAGTGATCGGCAGGGACGCCAGCACGTGCAGCGGTTTGGCGCTGTCCGCCGCAAACGAGGTGTTAACCAGCCCGCACAGGGCGACGGCCAGAGTCAGTTGACGCAGAGAAAATGACATTATCCAAGGTTCCCTTTCAGACTGGGGACAACACCGCGCGCTATGGCGGCGAGGGCGAAGGCGATACCGGCCACCAGAATGATCGCGGCGCCGGACGGCATAGGCAGGTCGAAGACAATCGGTGCAAGAATTCCGCACAGCGTGCTGACCGTCGCGATCAACACCGAGCACCAGAAGAACCCCTTCAGCGACTGGCTGAGTAAGCGCGCCGCCGCTGCTGGAATCACCAACAACGCACCGACCAGAATCGCACCGATGACTTTCACCGCCGCCACGGTGATCAGCGTCACCAGAATCACAAACAGGTAATCCAGGGTCTTTACCGCGACGCCACGCACCGCCGCCAGTTGCGGGTTGAAACTGGCGAGCATGATGCGGTTGTAAAGCGGCAACGCCAGCGCCATGACCAGCGAACCGACGATGGCCAACACCAGCAAATCGTTGCCGTTGACTGTCAGCACCGACCCGAACAACACGTTTTCCAGAATGTGCACGTTGATCTTGCCCGCCAGAATCAGCAGCAGGCTCGCGCCCAGCGCCAACGACACCGACAGGAACACGCCGATCAGCGTGTCCGGCGCCAGACCCGTACGGTTGCGCAGGTAGTTGAGCAAAATGCCGAACAACAGGCAGTAACCGAACAGGCTGCCATACGGCCCGGTGTAGGGCTCGCCGAGCAGAATGCCGATGGCCACGCCGGTCAATGCGGCATGACCCACGGCTTCGGAGAAAAACGCAAAGCGCTTGACCACCACCAGCGTGCCCAGACCGCCCAGCACCGGGCCGATCAGCAACCCGGCGAGCAGGGCGTTGACCACGAATCCATAGGCCAGCGCTTCAGGCAGATAACCTGAAGATGCCCAACCCTGAACCATCAAACGAAAGGCTTCGTAACTCATCAGGCAGCGCTCCGTGGATGGGTGGAGAACAGCGTCAACAATCTTTCGGGCGTCAGTGCCTGCTTCGGTGTGGCATCGAACAGCACCCGGCGATTGAGCCCGGTGACGCGATCCGCCAGACGCCCGACCGCTTCCAGGTCGTGCTCGATCCACAGCACAGTGATGCCGCTCTTGCGCCAGTCCCCCAGCAACCGCTCAAACACCTGAATACCCGCCTCATCGAGGGCCGACATCGGCTCGTCGAGCACCAGCAACTGCGGCGCCGGAATCAGCCCCTGCGCCAGCAACACGCGCTGACGCTCGCCACCGGACAGCGCGCCCATGCGCCGCTTGCGCTTGTCCTGCATGCCGACCCGCTCCAACGCCTCACCAATCGCCGCCGCGTAATGCTTGCTCAAACCGAGAAACGCCGGACGCCGTTGACACATGGCAGCCATGAAATCGTCGACGGTCATCGGCAACCCGCGATCGAATTCCAGTGCTTGCGGCACGTAGCCGATGGTCCCGGGTTCACCCGGCCATTGCAGGCTCAGGCGACCCTGATGCGGCATCTGCCCGAGCAGGGTCTTGATCAACGAACTCTTGCCGCCACCGTTGGGGCCGACCAGCGCATGCACGCTGCCGGGCTGCACCTGGAAGGTCACCTTGTCGAGGATCGTCGTGCGACCCAGCGTCAGGCTGACCTCCGCAAAGTCTAGGGTTGGCCCCGAAACCTGTGGGAGCGAGCCTGCTCGCGATTGCGGTGTGTCATTTAACGATGATGTCGGCTGACTGGACGCCTTCGCGAGCAGGCTCGCTCCCACAGGGGATTCGGGGTTGGTCGAACCGATAGTTTCTTTAGCCGTCATGCGCCCGACTCCTGAATCGCCCGGACCACGGTGTTGAGGTTGCCGGTCATTTCCTTTTCGTATTTGTCGGCGGTGTATTCGCCATAGGAAATGTGCGACAGCGGGTACAGCTTCACCCCGGATTCACGTTGGATGGTGTCGACGTAGGTCGACGGGAAGTCCATCTCCGAGAAGATCACTTTCACGTCCAGTTCGCGCAGTTGATCGATGGTCTTTTTCAGCTGGCTCGGGCTCGGCTCGATGCCGTGCGCCGGTTCGACCACGGCGGTCACTTCCAGGCCGAATTCGCGCAACAGGTAGTCATAGGCCGCGTGAACCGTGGCCACCCGCAGTTCGGCATTCGGCGCCTGGGTCAGTTTCGCCAGGGCGTCGGCGCGCATCTGCCGCAGGCGTTTGCCGTAGGCGCGAGCGTTCTGGGTGTAGGTCTTGGCGTTGTCCGGGTCGAGCTTGCCCAGTTCACGGGCGATGTTGTTGACCTGGGCGATGGACGCGCTGATCGACAGGAAGGTATGCGGGTTCACGACCTTGCCGGCACCGCGAGCGGCGACACCGGTGGCGGCCAGCAGCGGTACGTTTTCGTTGGCCTCGATCACCGGCACGTTCGGCGTTTCGCTGGCAGCGATCATGCGGTCGGCGAAGTCGTCATGGCCGACGCCGTTGAGCACGATCACGTCCAGCCCGCTGATGCGCTTGATGTCTTCGGCGCGGGGCTCGTAGGCATGGGGGTTGAAACCGGCCGGAATCAGCGGCACCACTTCAGCCTTGTCGCCGACGATGTTGGCCACGTAGCTGTAATAAGGGTGCAGGGTGATGCCGATGCGCAGGCGCTTGGCTTCGTCGGCGCTGGCCAGGGGTGTCAGCAGGCAGGCGAGCAGCCCGACCAGCAGCAGGCGCAAGAAAGAGCGTTGAGATGAAATAGGCATGGGAAAGCGGTCTTCTCTCGGGTGAAGGCGAAGGTTCAGTGCCGATGCTGGCGGGTCACGCCGGCATCGAATTGCGCGACGATCTGCTGCCAGCCGGCGCTTTCCAGCGCGGCGTCAGTGAGGTCGGTCGGGGCCTTGAGGTCGGCGGCGCGGTTGAGCCAGGTGTCCGGCGCGTCATCCTCAGCGGTCAGGCGCATCAGAAACGAACCGGCCACGGCGGGCGCCTGGCTCTGGCCGAAGTAGGCCTTGGCATCAAGCAATTGCCAGGCATGAGCGCCACGGCTGACGGAACTGTCGTCCTGGGCAAACGGCGCAAAGCCCTCGTCGGCGAGGGTTGCAGGTGTCGGCAGGGTTTGCTGTTCCTGACGCAGCAGGTGAATCTCGTCCAGCGTCACCCGCAGGTCGGCGTAGATGCCTTGCTCGGAAGCGCTCAGGTCGCGGCGCGCATCCAGTTGATGGCTGCTGACGTTGCTGGTTTCCTGGGACTCATGGCGCCAGGCGACCACCGAGCCGGCGACCGCCAGGATCATCAGACACAACAGCAGCACATAGAGGGTTTCATGGCCGGCACCGGCCGGGCGGACGACGTGCGTAGTAGGTGTACTCATGGGGCTTCGATGTCCGCTTGGTCGATCTCGACGACGTGGCCGGGGCCGGCATCGAACAGCACGTAGAACTCGGCGCTGGGTTTCTTGAAGGTCAGTTTGGAATCGGCCCCGAGCTTGCCCGGCACCAGGATGGTTTCGTCGTAGCCGATCACATCGAGGGTCACGCCCGGTGCGCCGCTGCCGTCGGAGAAACCGCCGGTGCACTGGATCTGCTCGGCGTCGATGGCCTTGCACTCGCACATCGGGTTGTGGGCCAGGGCACTGGCGCTGAAACCCGCGCACAGCACCAGCAAAACAGCGTGGAGAGGGCGAAGTGCGTTGCTCATGGTTTGCCTCCTTGTTTGTTCAGCCACTCCAGGGTGGCGGGGGATGCCTGGCTCAGCGGAATGGACGCTTGATGCATGGCGCCGTCCCAGCCTTCCATGGTGATCCACAGCTCGGCGTCGGCCTGGGTCTTTTCCGGGATCGGCAGCATGGCGCCCATGCGGTAAGGCGTGCCAAAGAAAATCACCCCGGCGGCGCGCAGGCTGCGCGGCTTGCCAATGCGCAGGTAAGTGGCCTTGACCTGCTCGCGGCAGCTGTCGCACAACGCCGCGTTGAAGCTCTTCATGTAACCGGCCGGGCCATCGAGGCGCGGTGCTTCGTTGCGGAATTCCGCCAGACGCAGGCTCCACGGCCCGACCTGAACTTCCCCGATTTCCCGCTCACCCAGGCCGGTGTCCCCGCGAAACAGCGCGGCATCGGCGAAGTATTTAGGCATGAAGCCCAGCGGCACCAGCAACAGCAGAACGTTGATGTGGAAGCGCCATTTGTGCCAGAAGCGGCTCAGTCTTGAACCCGGTTTTTCGGCGGCGAACAGGCTCATTGGCTGACCTCCGTGGTGTCGCGGCTCGTGGCTTGAGCGGCATCGGCAGTGCGCGGACGTTTGTTGCTGCGCTTGAGGGCGTTGGCCGTGGCCAGGGCGGTGCGCTTGGTCCAGATCAGCAGGCCGCTGAGGACCATCATGCTCAGGAGCAGGCCAAAGAAGAACCAGATCAGCTTGATCCAGATCCCGCCGAAATCACCGGTGTGCAGCGGCCGCATCGATTCGGTCACCAGCTCCAGCCCGGAGCGGTCCGAGAGCAGGCGGGTGACGGCAACATCGCCGGTGTACGGGTTGATCTCGGCGGTCTGGAACATCAGCGGATACCAACTGCGGCCGCCCACCGAGAGGTAACTGTAGGCATTGGCGGGCAGGCTGACGAAGCTGTCTTCGAGGCCGGGAATGCGTTCCTTGGCTTCGCGGATCGCGGTTTCCAGGCTGATCATCGGTGCTGGCGAGCCATCGGCGGTGAGGGGCACGCTTTCTCGCGGAACCACGGGCGCCACCGGGGCGGTGGAAATTGTGATCTGGTTATCGAACATGAACGCTTCGATCAGGAACCAGGTACTGGTCACGGAAATCACTGCGATGAACCAGATCGACCAGATACCGCTGAGTCGGTGAAAGTCGCCCCAGAAAATCCGCGCGCCATGACGAATGCGCACGGTCGGCCGCAAGAAACCTTTCCAGAAGCGTTTGTAGACCACCAACCCGGTAATCAGCGAAGCCAGCAGCGGCAGGCTGAGAAACGACACCAGGTACCAGCCCCAGCTGTAGCCGTTGGTGAACGGCACCAGCCACCAGCCATGCAAGGCGCGGGTGAACGCCCTGAAGTTGAATTGCGGGGCCGTGCCCTGGATCACGCCGCTGTAAGGGTTGACGTAAACCACCACCGAACGGCCGTCGGGATAGGTGACTTCCACGTCCAGGGCGAAATGCGATTCGTCGGGTCGGCTGATGCTCTCGACCAGGACCTGCGGCTCGGCCTGCTTGATCGCCGCGATGAGCTGGTCGTAGCTCAGCAGCGGTGCATCGTCTGCGGGTTGGCTGGCGCGCATCTGCGGGTTGGCCAGCCAGACGATTTCCTGGCTGATCACCGCCAGCGTGCCGGTCACACAGACGATCAGCACAAAAAACCAGATGGGCAGTGCCAGCCAGCTATGGACCAGAAACCAGATTTTTGAACGGGATTTCTTAGACATGATCAAGGTCTTGTAGTGATGAGAGGGCCTTGGCTGCGGGCTTCCCAGCGTGGGGTCCATGAAAAGTACGGTCGTGGCTTTTGCCTACGCGAACCGACTGCATCTATATAAGACGAATGAGAATCAGAAATCCCGAACCGGGATATGAAAGTAAATGTTTCGTATTGCTGAGAACACAGATCCCTTGATCCAACACGAAACATGGTTCACGGGATCACTCTCCGGCCATTGATGGGGCCGGGCGACTGCCTAAGATGGGGCGCAGACGCCTGAAACCCGCGAGCCTGAGCGAACAATCCCATGACTTCAGCAAGAACCCTTTACAACAAACACATCGATTCCCACACGGTGTGTCGTCTCGATGACCAGGGCCACGTCCTGTTGTACATCGATCGCCAGGTCATCAACGAATACACCAGTCCCCAGGCATTCAGCGGTCTGCGCGAGGCCAGGCGCGGGGTCTGGCGCCCCGGCACCGCGCTGGCGGTGGTCGATCACGTCAACCCCACGGCACCGAATCGCGTGGCCGCCATGCCGGACGCCGGCGGGGCGCGGCAGGTGTCGTACCTGGCGGAAAACTGCCGGGACTTCGGCATCGAATTGCTCGACATCCTCGACAAGCGCCAGGGCATCGAACACGTCATTGCCCCGGAGCAGGGCTTCATCCTGCCGGGCATGGTGATTGCCGCAGGCGACAGCCACACCACCACGTACGGCGCCCTCGGCGCGTTCGGTTTCGGCATCGGCACCTCGGAAATCGAACACCTGCTGGCGTCCCAGACCCTCGTCTACAAACGCCTGAAAAGCCTGCGCGTGACGGTGGACGGCGTACTGGCGTCGGGGCTGACGTCCAAGGACGTGATCATGGCGCTGATCGGCCGGATCGGCGCGTCCGGAGCCACGGGCTATGCCATCGAGTTTTGCGGTTCGACCATCGATGCGCTCAGCGTCGAGGCGCGCATGACCATTTGCAACATGGCGGTGGAGGCCGGGGCGCGTGGCGCGTTCATGGCGCCGGATGAAAAAGTCTTCGCCTACCTAAAGGACAAACCCCGCGCGCCCAAAGGTGCGTTGTGGGACCAGGCCGTCGAGCAATGGCGCGCCTTGCACAGCGACGCCTATGCGCAGTTCGACCGCGAAGTGTCGCTGGACGCCAGCGCGCTCGAGCCGATGGTCACCTGGGGCACCAGCCCGGACCAGGCATCACCGATCGGCGCCCGCGTGCCGGACCCGCAAGATGTCAGCGACCTGATCCTGCGCCAGGACATGCGCCGCGCCCTGACTTACATGGGCCTCGAAGCGGGCATGCCGCTGAGCGACATCGTCATCAGCCACGCGTTTATTGGTTCCTGCACCAACGCCCGTATCGAAGACCTGCGCGACGCCGCCAGTGTGGTGCGCGGCAAACACGTCGCCGAACACGTGCGGGCGATGATCGTGCCGGGCTCCACCGAAGTGCGCAATCAGGCTGAAGCCGAAGGCCTGGCGGCGATCTTTATCGAGGCCGGGTTTGAGTGGCGTCAGTCCGGCTGCTCGATGTGCCTGGCCATGAACGACGACGTGTTGGCGCCGGGCGACCGCTGCGCCTCCAGCACCAACCGCAATTTCGAAGGCCGCCAGGGCGCCGGCGCCCGCACGCATTTGATGAGCCCGGCGATGGTCGCCGCAGCCGCGATCACCGGCCGCTTGACCGACATCCGCCACTTTGGAGACCGCGCATGAGCCTGCAACCGTTTACCCACGTCAGCGGCAAGGCTGCGCCGATGCTGGCGGCCAACATCGACACCGACGTGATCATGCCCAAACAGTTTCTCAAGGGCATCGACCGCGCCGGGCTGGATCGAGGGTTGTTTTTTGATTTGCGGTTTTTACCGGATGGTCGACCCAACCCCGAGTTCGTGCTGAATCAGCCAGCGCGGCAGGGTGCGAGCTTCATGGTGGTCGGACCGAATTTCGGTTGTGGGTCGAGCCGGGAGCATGCGGTCTGGGGCTTGAAGCAGATGGGTATCCGCGCGCTGATCGGCAGCAGCTTTGCCGGGATCTTTTACGACAACTGCCAGCGCAACGGCGTGTTGCTGATTACCCTCGATGAGTCGGTGTTGCAACGGCTCGGCCGGGTCGTCAGTCAGGCTGAGGGTGCGCAGATCAGTGTTGATCTGCAGGCGCAGGAGATTCGCCTCCATGACGGCGAGGTCATCCCGTTCGAGATCGACACCTTGCGCAAAACCGCGCTATTGCTCGGCCTCGACGCCATCGGTAGCACCTTGCAGCGTAGCGACCAGATCAAAGCCTTCGAACGTGAGCATCTGGCGGCAAATCCCTGGCTGAGCTGAAATCGCCTTCGCGGGCAAGCCTCGCTCCTACAGGGATCGCGCGTTATTCGCGGACAATACAAAACCTGTAGGAGCGAGGCTTGCCCGCGAAGGGGCCCACCAATACACCAAAAATCAAACCGACAACCCCTCGAAATGCGCCTGCAAAAACTCCACACACGCCCGCAACTTCCCCGAGTACGCCAGCCGTGTCGGGTACACCGCCCAGACGTTGGCGCTCTGACTGTACTCGGGCAGCAACTGCACCAACCGCCCCTGATCCAGCAACGGTTTCACATCCCACAATGACCGCAGCACCACACCTCGCCCGTCCAGTGCCCACTGCAAGACAATCTCGCCGTTATTGGACGACAGCGGTCCGCTGACCCGCACGCTTTCTTGAACCCCGTCGCGTTCCAGATTCCAGATGCCGAACGCGTTGTCGCGCTCCTTGATCACCAGGCAATGATGCTGCTCCAGTTCGCTTAACGTCTGCGGCACACCCTGGCGTTGCAGGTAACCGGGCGCCGCACACACCACCCGCCGATTGCTCACCAGGCGCCGGCCGATGTGCTGACCGGGAATGTCGTCGCCGACACGGATCTCCAGATCGAAGCCTTCACTGACAATGTCCACCACCCGGTCGAACAGGTCGAGGCGAATCTCCAGGTCCGGATAACGCTCGGCCAGCAACGACACGGCCGGCGCCACGTGGTGACGGCCAAAACCGAAACTGCTGCACAGATGCAGACGCCCGCGAGGGCTGTCGTGGGCGTCGGAGAGTTCGTCGTGCAGTTGCTGGAAGTCATCGAGAATGCGCAACGCCCAGCGCTGCACGCGCTCGCCGTCCTCGGTCAGCGCGATGCGGCGGCTGGTGCGGTGCAGCAGGCGCGTGCCGAGGGTGGTTTCGAGAATCTGGATGCGTTTGCTGACGTAGGCGGGCGACAGGCCCAGTTCATCGGCGGCGGCGGCGAAACCGCTTTTGCGCACGACGGTGAGGAATACACGCAAGTCTTCGGGAAGGGGCACGGTGTCTTTCTTGGTGGTCATGACAGAACGGGCATTGGCGGCATGAGCCGCCAGCATAGCAGCGCGGCGGGGGTGTCAGCGCAGGAAACCCAGCACTTCGGCAAGCAGCAGTTCGGGGGCTTCTTCGGCGATGTAATGACCGGCGGGCAGCGTTTTGCCGCGCACGTCGGTGGCGACATGTTGCCATTCCTTGAGCGGTTCGAAACAGCGTCCGACCGTGCCTTCGGCGCCCCACAAAACCAGCAGCGGCAGGTTCAGATGATGGCCGGCGTCGATGTCGGCGCGGTCATGCTCCAGATCGATGCTGGCACTGGCGCGGTAATCCTCGCAGATCCCCCGCGCAGTGCCCGGCAGTTTCAGGCAGCGCAGGTATTCGCCAAAGGCTTCGGCGGTGAAGGGTTTCAGCCCGGCGCTGCGACTGCCCATCACGCTGCGCAAGTAGGCTTCGGGGTCGGCTTCGATCAGGGTTTCCGGCAACGGTGCCGGGCGGATCAGGAAGAACCAGTGCCAATAGGCGCGGGCAAAGGCTTCATTGGTTTGCGCGTACATCGACAGCGTGGGGGCGATGTCGAGCAGCACCATGCGTTGCACGGCGTCCGGATGATCCAGCGCCAGACGATGGGCGACACGGGCGCCCCGGTCGTGGGCCAGTACCGAGAATCGCTCGAAGCCCATGGCGTTCATCAGCGCCACGGCATCCTTGGCCATCTCGCGTTTGGAATAGTGTGTGTGGTGATCGTTGGCCGGCGGTTTACCGCTGTCGCCATAACCGCGCAGGTCGGCGGCGATCACGGTGAAGTGCTCGGCCAGTTGTTCGGCTACCTTGTGCCAGATGACGTGGGTCTGCGGGTGTCCGTGCAGCAACAGCAGCCCCGGCCCGCTGCCGCCGATGCGGTAGGCAATGTCGACACCGTTGACGTGGCGCTGGTCTTTCAGGAATCCGGCGAACATGGAGGTCTCCTTGTTGTAGTTGCCTGCATCCTGAAAGTGTTGAGCGGTGAGGGCAAGGCGCAAAGCGTGGTGCGCTTGTTCATGAAGTGTGTTCAAGGAATGTGTGGTGTTGCTGATGGCCTCTTCGCGGGCAAGCCTCGCTCCTACAGGTTTTGTGTCGTTCGCAATTTTTCCATACAACACAGAACCCTGTGGGAGCGGGCTTGCCCGCGATGAGGCCCGAACAGGCACTGAAAATATCAACCCTGCTTAAACATCTCCTTAGCCCGCTGCTCAATCTGCTCCTGACTCAAATCCTCCTTGCGTGTCGCCAGAAACCACAAATGCCCATAGGGATCCTTCAAGGTTCCCGAACGGTCGCCATAAAACTGATCCTTGACCTCGGACACCACCGTGCCGCCGGCCGCAATCGCCTGTTTGTAAGACGTGTCCACATCGTTCACATACAGGTGCAAGCCCACGGACGGTGACGTGTCCGGATTGCTCAACGGCCCCTGGTCGCACGGCGTACCGAGCATGATCGGGCAATCGCCGATGCGCAGTTCGGCGTGGCCGATGCCGCCGTCGGGCATGGACAGGCGCATGACTTCAGTGGCACCGAAGGCTTTCTTGTAGAACTCGATGGCTTCCGCCGCTTTCTGGATGCCCAGATATGGGGTGATGCTGTGATAACCCTCTGGAATGGGTTTGACGCTCATGATCGGTCTCCCTGTTCTTGTCTGAGTGAAAGGTGTTCCTTCGCCGATTTCCGGTCGAACAACTATAGGTCAGCCCTTTTCCGACAACCGAGTGCCCGACGAGCAGCAACGCCACTGTTCAGCTATCAACAGTGAAGTAACAGAATGCTCGGAGCGCGTCTGTTCAAACCCCGAAATTACCCCTGAACTACCCGAAAACACGGGCTCGGGCGGTCAGGCACAGAAGCTGCAATGTCCTCTGGTAAACACTGGTACCGAGAGACTTGTATGCCTGAATCTGCCGTTTATCCGATCAACCCGCCGGCCGCCCATCGGATCGCCGACGAAGCCGAAGCCTTGCGTGTGGCCGAGCGCGTCGCCGCGGTCTTGCTGGAACAGGACGCCGAGCGCGACCGCAGCCGCCAGGTGCCTGCCGAGATCGTCGACCTGTATTCCAACAGTGGTTTGTGGGGCATCAGCGTGCCGAAGGAATTTGGTGGCGCACAGGTGTCGTACGCAGTGCTGGCGCAGGTCATCGCGATCATCTCGGCGGCCGATCCGTCCCTCGGGCAGATCCCGCAAAACCACTATTGCCTGCTGGAAGACATCCGCCTGCAAGGCACGCCCGAGCAGCAGGCGCACTTCTTTGGTTTGGCGTTGCAAGGGCATCGCTTTGCCAATGCCCTGTCGGAAACCGGCGGCAAGAACGTGCAGGACATTCAGGCGACCATCCGCCGCTATGGCGACGGCCATGTGATCGACGGCCGCAAGGGTTACTGCACCGGCTCGCTCTACGCCCACTGGCTGGCGGTGCTGGCGCTGGATGAAGAGCAGAAGGGCCAGTTGTCCTTCGTCGAACGCGGCACCCAAGGGCTGGTGATCGTCGACGACTGGGACAGCATCGGTCAGCGCACCACGTCCAGCGGAACCGTGCTGGCCGAGGACCTGCACGTCGCGGCGTTCAACGTGTTCCCGACCTGGCGTTCGTACGAAAGCCCGACCCTGGCCGGCCCGTTCGCGCAATTGACCACCGCCGCCATCGACGCCGGCATCGCCCGCGCAGCCCTGCGCGACACCATTGCCTTCGTTCAGCAATCCGCTCGGCCATGGATTGATGCGGGCGTGGAAAAGGCCAGCGAAGATCCGTTGACCATCATTCAGGTTGGCGGTCTGGAGATTCGCCTGGAAGCCGCCGAAGCCTTGCTCGAACGCGCCGGTTGGGCGCTGGATGCGGCGCGTCCGGCACCCGATGAAGACAACGTCGCCCAAGCGTCCCTCGCCGTCGCCAAGGCCAAAGTGCTGACCACCGAAATCACCATCGAAGCCAGCAACAAACTGTTCGAACTCGGCGGCACCCGCTCGACCCTGAAGAAGCACAACTTCGACCGTCACTGGCGCAACGCCCGGGTGCACACGCTGCATGACCCGGTGCGCTGGAAGTACCACGTGGTCGGCAACTGGTTGCTCAATGGCGTGAAACCGCCGCGCCACGACTGGTCCTGATCATGGCCGAATTGTTCAAAAACATTTACTGGGCCGATATCGGCCAGGCCTGTCTCGACACGTTGAGCATGCTCGGCGCGGCACTCGGTTTTACCGTGCTGCTGGGATTGCCGTTGGGCGTGGTGCTGTTCCTGACCGGCAAGCGCCAGTTGCACGAAGCGATCGGCGTTTACCGGGTGCTGTCGGTGATCGTGAACACGCTGCGTTCGCTGCCGTTCATCATTTTGCTGATCGTGTTGATTCCCCTGACCACGCTGCTGGTTGGCACCTCGCTGGGCGTGCCGGGGACCATTCCGCCGCTGGTCGTCGGCTGCACGCCGTTCTTCGCGCGGCTGGTGGAAACCGCCTTGCGCGAAGTCGATCGCGGGGTGGTGGAAGCGACCCAGTCCATGGGCGGCACCACGTGGCAAATCATCCGCCACACCTTGTTGCCCGAGGCTCGCGGCGGGTTGCTGGCGGCGGTCACGGTGACCGCGATTGTGCTGGTGGATTACACGGCAATGGCCGGTGTGATTGGCGGCGGCGGTCTGGGCGACCTGGCGATCCGCTACGGCTACCAGCGTTTTCAGACCGACGTGATGGTGGTCACCGTGGTGCTGTTGCTGATTCTGGTCCAGGCCCTGCAAATGACCGGGGACCGATTGGTGGCGCGCTACAGCCGACGATAAATATTCGATTCAAAAAAAAACTCAGGCCCCACGTCCACCCCACGAGGGCCACTCAATCTGCCTAGGAGCACAACATGAAAAAGACCCTGGCCATTCTGGCTGCCCTCGTCTCGTTGAGCGTTCACGCCAACGAAAAACTCACCGTCGGCGCCACGCCGGTGCCGCACGCGGAGATCCTCGAGTTCGTCAAACCAACCCTGGCCAAGGAAGGCGTGGACCTGGACATCAAGGTCTTCACCGACTTCATCCAGCCCAACCAGCAGCTTGCGCTGAAGAATCTCGACGCCAACTATTACCAGTACCGGCCGTTTCTCGATGACTACAACAAGACCCGCCACACCGACCTGGTGCCGGTGGTCGGTGTGCACATCGAACCGTTCGGGGCCTATTCGACCAAAATCAAAAACATTTCCGAACTCAAGGATGGCGCCACCGTGTCGATCCCCAACGACCCGGTGAACACCGGTCGCGCGCTGGTGCTGTTGCACGAGGCTGGGCTGATCAAGCTCAAGGACCCGAGCAATACGCTGGCGACTCAGCGCGACATCATCGAAAACCCGAAACACCTGAAAATCCGTGAACTGGAAGGCGCATTGCTGGCGCGTTCGGTGAGCCAGGTGGACCTGGCGTTTGTCTTCGCCAACTACGCGCTGGAAGCGGGGATCGACACCAACAGCGCGTTGATCGTCGAGAAGGGCAAGAGCCTGTACATCGAGTTTTTGGTGGCCCGCCCGGACAACATCAATGACCCGGGTTTGCAGAAACTGGCCAAGGCGTTGAATTCCGATGAGGTTCGACAGTTCATCCTGACCCGCTACAAAGGGCAGATTGCACCGGGGTTCTAAGTTCACTCATAAACTGTGGCGAGGGAGCTTGCTCCCGCTGGGCTGCGCAGCAGCCCCAAAACCGGAGCATGCGGTGCTTCAGATGGACCGTGATAGCCGATTTTACGACTGCTGCGCAGCCGAGCGGGAGCAAGCTCCCTCGCCACAGGTGGAAACGATCACTCCAACAGCTGTGCGCCAGGCCCTTGCTCGCCCAGCACATCCCCAAAATTACGCAACGGACACGCCTCCATCGACAAACACCCACAGCCGATACAGCCGTTGAGCTTGTCCCGCAGCAAAGTCAGCTGATTGATCCGCTCATCGAGCTCCCGACTCCACTGAGCCGACAACACCTTCCAGTCCGCCGCCGTGGGCGCCCGGTTATCCGGCAGAATTTTCAACGCCTCACCAATCTCCGCCAACGGAATCCCCAGGCGCTGCGCCACCTTGATCAGCGCCACCCGCCGCAACACTTCCCGTGGATAGCGCCGCTGGTTGCCCTGATTGCGATTGCTTTTGATCAGCCCCCTGGCTTCATAAAAATGCAGCGCCGTGACCGCCACGCCGCTGCGGGCGGCCAATTGGCCGACGGTGAGTTCTTTATGCAGATTTTCCGAGGTGATCATTTGAAAAATGCCTCTTGACCTCTAGTTAACTCGAGGTTTTACCCTGCAGGCCTTCGGATCGCAAGATCCGTCTTACACGTCAGTGGGGACTTTTCATGCAAGCGCCAGAGAAAAATCGCAGCTTCACCCAGTTGATCGAATTCGAGATCGAACCCCATCAGCAACCTGCATTGGTGTCGGCGTTATCGCAGCAGACCGAACGTCTGGCCCAGGGCTACAGCGGATTTCTGAGTGCCAGTATTCAGGCCAGCGACGACGGCCGGCGGGTGCTCAATTACCTGCAATGGCAATCTCGCGAGGCGGGGGAAGCCGCGTTCCGGAGTTTCGAAAGCGGCGAGCAGGATTTCTGGCAGCTGATCCGAGCCCATCAGGCGAAAACCGTGATCTTCGGCTCGTTCCAGGTGCTGCACAGTCTGGAACGTAGCCACGACGACGCGTTGCACTGCAATCTGGTGGGTTAAATCGACAATTGCATCAAGCGTTCACCCTGCACGTTTTCCGTGGGCCGGCGCTTGTTCACCGCCAGTTCGCCGATCTTGATCAGCCGCGTGCGCGTCACGTTGCGGCTCAAGCCCAGCAGCGCTGCCGTGTGCACCTGGTTGTAATGACTGAAGCGGTAGGCCGCGCGCAACAGGGCGTCTTCGACCTTCTCGTGCAGCGCGCCGGCCTGTTCCTCGAACAGCTTCTGAAACGCCCGGTCAAGCAAGGCTTCCGGTGAGTCGTCGACGCCCGCGTGGTGATCGTCCTGACGTTCGATGCGCATGTTCGACAGGCGCAGGTCATCGCGTTCGATCACGCCGTTACGGCAGATCAGCAGGGTGTGGTGAATGACATTTTCCAGTTCGCGGATGTTGCCCGGCCAACTGTAGCTGCGCAGTTTCAGCTCGGCCTCTTTGCTGATGGTGACGGTGCCGTAACCCAGGCGCTGGCTATAGGCTTCGACGAAGTGTCGGGTCAGCGGCAGGATGTCGTCGGGGCGATCACGCAACGGGCTCAGTTCCAGGCTGACCACGTCGAGGCGGTAATACAGGTCCTCGCGAAAATGCCCGGCGTTGATGGCTTTTTCCAGTTGCACGTTGGTCGCCGCCAGCACGCGCACGTTGATCGGAATACTCTTGCGCGAACCCAGTCGCACCACTTCGCGCTCCTGCAACACTCGCAGCAGCTTGACCTGAATCGCCATCGGCAGATCGCCGATTTCATCGAGGAACAACGTCCCGCCATCGGCCTCTTCGAACCAGCCGGCCTTGGCGCTCAAGGCCCCGGTGAACGCGCCTTTTTCGTGGCCGAACAACTCAGCCTCGACCAGGGATTCGGAGAACGCACCGCAGTTCACCGCCACGAACGGTCGGTTACGCCGGGCGCTGAGGTTGTGGATATGTCGCGCCACCAACTCCTTGCCGGTGCCGGTTTCGCCAATGATCAGCACGCTGGCTTCGCTGGGCGCGACTTGTTGGATGTGGGCGAGCAGGGCCTGGGATTTCGGGTCTTCGAACACCTGGGCCGTGGCGCGGATGGAGGTGGCCAGGGCGGGCGAGGGCGGTAAGGTCAGCAGTTGCATGGGGCGTCTCCATGAGAAGGCTATGAATAGAAAGTCGGAATCGGCAGGGACTGGTTCAGTGCCCAATCGCCCAGTTCATGGAGTTTGTAATCCACCGGGTCGTGCAGGGTTTGCGTGCGCAGGTTGCGCCAGTGGCGGTCCAGCCGCAGGGAGGCGTGAGTCGAGCGCGCGCCGGTCACTTCGAACAGCCGGCTGCAGAGTTCGAGGCCGTTGCGGGTGGCGGCGACCTTGGCCGTGGCGATGGCCGTGGCCAGGTGTCCGCGTTCTTCGGCGCTGAGGTTCGGGCCTTTCGCCCAGGCCTTGTCGAGCAGGTCGGCGGCGCGTTCCACCAGCAAGCGAACGCCTTCAAGCGCCACCCAGAATTCGCCGTAATGGCCGAGCACGTACGGGTCCTGGCGCACATCCTGAGCGCTGGATTTGTGCCACGGCCGGGTTTCGGTGAGGGTGTATTGCCGCGCCTCTTCGAAGGCGCCTTCGGCAATGCCGAGGAACATGTGGGTGAACGTCAGCTGCGCAATCAACGGTCGCAGACAGGCGAACGGTGTGCTCAACGGTCCCGGATCGAGTAGCAGTTCTGATTCTTCGACTCGCACCCGTTCGAACGTGGCGCTGCCACTGTCGGTCTGGCGCTGGCCCATGTTGTTCCAGTCGTTGTGCAGGGTGATGCCGCTGCGGCCACTGGGAATGGCGGCGATCAACAGCTTGCCGCCGGCACTTTCGTCCACCGCCGAGGCGATCAGCATTTCCGAATCGCTGGCGCCGGAGCAGAAACTTTTCTTGCCGGAAAACTCGCGCCAGCCACTGAGCTTCTTCACCACGGTGCGGGTGTCCAGCGGGTTGAGGGCATTGCCCCAGAACCAGTTCTTGCGTGCCGTTTGTTCGAACCACGGCTGCCATTGCTCGGGCCGGGCGAACAGGCGCACGGTGGCGAGCATCAAGTGATGAAAACCGAAGACGTGGGCAATCGAGCTGTCGACCTTGGCGAACTCGCGCACGATGGTCAGGGTGTCACTCCAACTGGCGCCGAGGCCGCCATACTGGACCGGAATGCTCAAGGCGAGCAGGCCGCTATGGCGCAACGCGTCACGCTCGGCTTTCGGCGTACCACCGCGCTCGTCACGCTCGACAGCGGTCAACGCAAACTCGGCGGCCAGTCGGCGGGCGGTCTGCAAGGGAGATATCAGGGCGCTTTGCGGCTTGGCAGTCACGCGGGGTTCCTCATAGGATCGACACAAACCTCTTGGGGGCGGGCCTTTGTGGCGAGGGAGCTTGCTCCCGCTCGGCTGCGCAGCAGTCGTCAACCGGCTGATGCGGTCTTCCAGAGAAACCGCGCTGGCCTGTTATGGGACTGCTCCGCAGTCCAGCGGGAGCAAGCTCCCTCGCCACAATATTTCCAAATCCCCTGGAGACGCGTTTTCTAGGCCGTGGCTTTGGCGGGCAGCACGTCATTGGCGATCATTTCGCCAAACGGCCCGGTGAGGTTGGTGACACCGCGTCCGGCCAGGCTGGCATACGGTTCAGGCAACAATGGGAACACCAGCTCGGCAAAGCGATACGCCTCTTCAAGGTGCGGGTAGCCGGAGAAGATGAAACTCTCGATCCCCAAGTCCGCATATTCCTTGATGCGCGCCGCCACTTGCAGCGGATCACCCACCAGCGCCGTCCCGGCACCGCCGCGCACCAGGCCGACACCGGCCCAGAGGTTGGGGGCAATTTCCAGGTTGTCGCGACGGCCGTCATGCAACGCAGCCATGCGCCGCTGGCCTTCGGAATCGAAACGCGAGAACGACTTCTGCGCGGCGGCGATGGTCTCGTCGCTGATGTGTTCGATCAGTTTGTCAGCGGCTTTCCAGGCTTCCTCGGCCGTCTCACGAACGATCACATGCAGGCGAATCCCGAACTTCACCGTGCGCCCGTTGCGTGCCGCGCGCTCGCGCACATCGGCGAGTTTTTCGGCCACGGCGGCCGGCGGTTCACCCCAGGTCAGGTACACATCGACCTGCTCGGCGGCCAGTTCATGGGCGGCTTCGGACGAACCACCGAAGTACAACGGCGGATAGGGTTTCTGCACCGGCGGATAAAGGGCTTTGGCGTTTTGCACCTGCAAATGTTTGCCTTCGAAATCCACCGCTTCGCCTTGCAGCACCCGGCGCCAGATCTTCAGGAATTCGTCGGTGACTTCGTAGCGTTCGCTGTGATCGAGGAAGATGCCGTCGCCACGGTTTTCGTCCGGGTCGCCGCCGGTCACCACGTTGATCAGCAAACGGCCGTTGGACAGTCGATCCAGCGTGGCCGCCATGCGTGCCGAGACGGTTGGCGAAATGATCCCCGGACGAATCGCCACCAGATAGCGCAGGCGTTCGGTCAACGGCACCAGCGCCGAAGCGATCACCCACGAATCCTCGCAGGAACGCCCGGTGGGAATCAGCACGCCGTGGTAGCCGAGGCTGTCGGCGGCCTGTGCCACTTGCTTCAGATAATTGAGGGTCACCGGGCGGGCGCCCTGCGTAGTGCCCAGGTAATGGCCGTCGCCGTGGGTCGGCAGAAACCAGAAAACATCCATGAAGAGATCCTTAAGCGATTTTCAGCAGATTTTTGGGGTGCACGCCGAACAACGGCGCGGCGCGTTCTGCAGCAAGACGAATGCGGGCCTTCAAGGGCTCACTGGTTATTTGGTAATTGGCGAAATCGGCTTCGGTGGCGTAGACGCCGATCGGCAGGGTCAGCGCCTGGAAGAAACTGAACAGCGGCCGCAGTTGATGATCGAGGACCAGCGCATGCCGTTCGCTGCCACCGGTGGCGGCAAGCAGCACTGGCGTATCGATCAGCGCGTTCAGATCGATCAGATCAAAAAGGTGTTTGAGCAGGCCCGGGTAGGAACCGCGATAGACCGGCGCGGCGACGATCAGCAGGTCGGCATTCTCGATGGCTTGCAGCTCGGCTTCGATGTCTGCGCTCAGTTCCTGGCGCGAGAGTGCGGCGCCCAGTGGACGGGCAATGTCGCCCAGTTCGATCAGCTTGCTCTCGATCGGCAATTGCCCGGCCAGTTCGGCCAACAGGGCCTGAGTCAGCACTAAGGTGCGGGACGGCCGCCAGGTACCGCCGGACAGGGCAACGACTTTCAATGGACGCGACATGATCAGTTCCTTTTTAAACAGTTGCTCAGCGAGCAGTGAGTAGTCACAGGGCTTGAGCAAGAGCTGTACCAATCCATCGAGCCCACGTATTCCGTGGCCTGCAGCGTATTGATGAAAGCGCGCTGTGCGATTTGAAGGACTGTTTGTTGAATGACTGTTGCCTGGCGAACAGTTGCGTGGGCAACAGTTGTGAAAGGCGATGGGGTTGTTATAAAGGCTCTTTGTTATTCCTCAAAAGACCATTGGTTGATATTTATAGATCATTCGGAGATATGCGCGATCCTGTAGGAGCCAGGCTTGCCGGCGAAGGCGATCTCGCGGACGCCTTCGCGGGCAAGCCTCGCTCCTACGGATCGGGGGACTGTCGGGATTGGGATTACGCTGCGGCGCCCCCGCTGATCCAGTGCTACGCATGACCTCAATACCCACTATCGAGAGCGTTGATTTCTGCCCATCGAAAGGCGCGGGTAGCCTGTGTTCATTGCCCCGAACCCAGATGCCAGGACGTCACACCATGAAACCTCTATTCGCCACTTTCTTGCTGCTCGCGGTCTCCGTACTCGCCGGATGTGCCAGCCATGTTTCCCCGGAACTGCGGCCCTACACCGCTGAAGAAAGCAAGGAGCTGGCGCTGGAGGCGTTGAATCGTCGCGGTTTGTCCTTCGACGAATACCACTCGAAAAAAGCCGAATTGCTCGGCGAACCGCAGAAATCCTTCAGTTTCGACAAACAAGGCGAGATGAACGCCGAGCGTGCTGTCCAGCTTCACGGCCGTCCAAGCTGAGCGACTGTACTGCTCGAAGTTTCACCCAACTGTCCATGGGTTTCCCCCGGGGTGTGCGATAGGGTCAATACCTGACTGACCCTGATGGACTGCCACCCATGACGCTCTCGCTCGATCTGCTGCTGGGCTTCGCCCTGTTTGCCCTCGTCACCTCGATCACTCCCGGCCCGAACAACACTATGTTGCTGGCATCGGGCGTGAACTTCGGCTTTAACCGCACCATCCCCCATATGCTTGGCATTACCTGCGGCTTCTTTGTGCTCGTCGTGGCAGTTGGTTTCGGCTTGGGCGCTGTGTTTCAAACCTATCCGTTGCTCTACACCGTGCTGCGTTACGTCGGTGCGGCGTATTTGCTGTACCTGGCGTGGAAAATCGCGCATTCCGGACCGGTTTCCGAGGGTGAGCAGGGGGAGAGCAAACCCATCAGCTACCTCGGTGCGGCGGCGTTCCAGTGGGTCAATCCCAAGGCCTGGATCATGGCCATCGGTGCGATCAGCACTTACACGCCAATGCAGGGCTATTTCACCAATGTGGTCGTGATTGCGGCAGTCTTCGCCCTGATCAACCTGCCGAGCGTCGGTGTCTGGGCGGCGTGCGGCACGCTGTTGCGCAACGTGCTCAAGGACCGTCGCTGGTTGCGCCTGTTCAATTGGGGCATGGCCGCGCTGCTGGTGGTTTCGCTGTATCCGTTGTTGCTTGAAAGCTTTAGCTGACGCATTGCTTCATCCGGTTGCCCGATGCCTGTTAAGCTCGACTTCAGGAGCGTTCCTACGCACTTTTCAATGAAGTCGTACTTCTATTACGCATCCGATCAGGTATTGCTGGTTGACTGGTTCCCAGCACCTGATCCCGGAACAAGCTCTGCGAGTCTTTTATGAATAAACGTCCGTTGTATTTTGATTACGCCGCCACCACGCCGGTGGATGAGCGAGTCATCCATGTCATGGTCGAGTGTCTGGGTTTCTCCGGCAACTTCGGCAACCCGGCGTCCAGTTCCCATGCGTTCGGCCAGCAGGCCCGACAAACGGTCGAGCAGGCGCGCAAGCAGGTCGCCGAACTGGTCGGCGCGCAAGCAGACCAGATCGTCTGGACCTCCGGCGCCACCGAATCAAACAACCTCGCCCTCAAGGGCGTGGCCCAGGCCCGGGGCATATCCGGTGGCCATGTCATCACCAGCCAGATCGAACACAAGGCGATTCTCGACACGGCGAAGCAATTGCAGGACGCGGGTGTTGCGGTGACGTATCTGGTGCCGGACGAGGAAGGTCTGATCACCGCGCAAGCCGTCAGCGAGGCGATGCGCGAGGACACCTTTCTGGTGTCGCTGATGCTGGTCAACAACGAACTGGGTACGCTCAATGACATCGCGGCCATCGGCGAAGTGGTGCGTGCCCGCGATGCGTTGTTCCATGTCGACGCCGCTCAGGGCGCAGGGAAAGTGGCGATTGACCTGACGCGGTTGCCGGTGGACCTGATGTCGTTTTCGGCGCACAAGATCTACGGCCCCAAAGGCATCGGCGCGTTGTATGTCGGGCCTCGCGCGCAGCAGCGTTTGCAGGCGCAGATTCACGGCGGTGGCCACGAAGGCGGTTTGCGTTCCGGTACGTTGGCGACTCATCAGATCGCGGCCATGGGCGTGGCCTTCGCGTTGGCGGCGCAACTCTTCGATGAAGAGAAAGCCACGATCGCGCGCCTGCGTGAACGCTTGCTCGAGCCGCTGCTGAGCATTCCCGGCGTTCGCCTCAACGGCAGCGCCACCCAGCGCATTCCCCATACCCTGAGCCTGACCTTCAACGAAGGCGAGTTCAACTCGGCGGCATTGAGCACCTCGATCGCCTTTTCCGCGACCTCGGCCTGCAACTCCGCCAGCAATGCGCCGTCCCACGTGCTGCTTGCCCTGGGGCATGACGCCCGTTCGGCGAGTCGCACCATTCGATTGAGCCTGGGCCGGTTTACCACCGAGCAGGATATCGACCAGGCGGTACACCTGATCAAAGCCGCTTGCGCCAGTGCTCCGGCATTCTGGCAGTAGCGCCTTTAAGGGCCGACCGAGATCGGCACTCAACAATAATGATGAAGTGATTAGCAGGAGACACGATGAGTACGCAGCCTTCGATCAATGGATCGGTGCCCGAGCGCCTGGCGCACACCCGCGAGCTGATGAGCCGGGAGGGCATTCACGCCCTGCTGGTGCCGTCGGCCGACCCGCACTTGTCGGAATACCTGCCGGGTTACTGGCAAGGTCGGCAATGGTTGTCGGGTTTTCACGGTTCGGTCGGTACGCTGATCGTGACGCCGGATTTCGCCGGCGTCTGGGCGGACAGCCGTTATTGGGAGCAAGCGACCAAGGAACTCAAGGGCAGCGGCATCGAGCTGGTCAAGCTGCAACCGGGTCAGCCCGGGCCGCTGGACTGGCTGGCCGAGCAAACCCCTGAAGGTGGCGTCGTCGCGGTAGACGGTGCGGTGATGGCCGTGGCCTCGGCGCGTACGCTGGGTGGCAAACTCGAAGAGCGCGGCGCCAGTTTGCGCACTGATATCGATCTGCTGAGCACAGTCTGGAGCGATCGCCCAACGCTGCCGAACGAGCCGATCTATCAGCACTTGCCGCCTCAGGCGACGGTCAGCCGTGGCGAAAAACTCGCCAACCTGCGCGAGGTGTTGAAAGAGCGGGGCGCCGATTGGCATTTCATCGCCACCCTCGACGACATCGCCTGGCTGTTCAATCTGCGCGGCGGCGATGTGTCGTTCAACCCGGTGTTTGTTTCCTTCGCGCTGATCAGCCAGCAACAGGCCACCCTGTTCGTTGCCCTGAGCAAAGTCAGCGCCGAGCTGCGCGCGATCCTTGAGCAGGACGGCGTAACCCTGCGCGACTACAGCGAAGTGGCCGACGCCTTGCGCGCAGTGCCGAGCGGCGCGAGCCTGCAAGTCGATCCCGCGCGTGTCACGGCTGGCCTGCTGGACAACCTGGACAGCAGCGTAAAACTGGTCGAAGGCCTGAATCCGACGACACTGGCCAAATCGCAAAAAAGCCTGGCCGATGCCGAGCACATCCGCAAGGCCATGGAACAGGATGGCGCGGCGCTGTGCGAATTCTTCGCCTGGCTGGAGTCGGCGTGGGGCCGCGAGCGCATCACCGAACTGACCATCGACGAACACCTGACTGCGGCGCGCACCCGTCGTCCGGATTACGTATCGCTGAGTTTCAACACCATTGCCGCGTTCAATGCCAATGGTGCGATGCCGCATTACCACGCCACCGAAGAAGAGCACGCAGTGATCGAAGGCGACGGTTTGTTGCTGATCGACTCCGGCGGCCAATACCTGGGTGGCACCACCGACATCACGCGGATGGTGCCGGTCGGTACGCCAACCGATGAGCAGAAGCGTGATTGCACGCGAGTGCTCAAAGGCGTCATCGCGCTGTCCCGTGCGCAATTCCCTCGGGGTATTTTGTCGCCGTTGCTGGATTCCATCGCCCGCGCGCCAATCTGGGCGGAAAGCGTCGATTACGGTCACGGCACCGGGCACGGCGTGGGCTACTTCCTCAACGTTCACGAAGGCCCGCAAGTGATTGCCTACCAAGCCGCGGCGGCACCACAGACCGCGATGCAGCCGGGCATGATCACCTCCATCGAACCGGGCACTTACCGTCCGGGTCGCTGGGGTGTGCGGATCGAGAACCTGGTGTTGAACCGTGAAGCGGGCAAGAGCGAATTCGGTGAGTTCCTGAAATTCGAAACCCTGACTCTGTGCCCGATCGACACCCGCTGCCTCGAGCCGTCGCTGCTGACGTCGGACGAAAAACAATGGTTCAACGCGTATCACGCCGAAGTGCGCGAGCGTTTGAGCCCGTTGCTCGACGGCGCAGCGCTGGAGTGGTTGAACACTCGAACGGCCGCTATCTGATCGGCCTGAGTTCAGGCGCTGAATGCAGCGCCTGGCTCATGTAGTCGACAAAGGCTTTCACCCTGGCGGATTGGCGACGATTCGCCGGGGACACGGCATGGATCGGCAGCGACTGCGCAATGTAGTCCGGCAGAATCGCCGTCACTCGCCCGGCTTTCAAATCCTCGCTGAACAGCCACACCGGTGACAACGCAATCCCCAGTCCCCCCAGCACCATCTCGCGGATCGCCTCCGAGTTGTTGCTTTGTGCGTTGCCCTTGATCCGCACTTCGTGGCGCTGGGCATCGCTCTCATAAACCCACAGGTTCTGACTGTTCAGCAGGTTGAACTGCAGGCAGTTGTGCCCGCACAGTTCTTCCGGTGATCGCGGTTGGCCGTGTTGCTTGAGGTAGTCCGGCGCTGCGACGGTCACTCGATAAGTGGTGCCGATGTGGCGGGCGATCAGGCCGCTGTCGTTCAGCTCGCCGATTCTGAACGTGACGTCCAATCCTTCGTGGACCAAGTCCTGGTTTTGATCACTCAGTTGCAGGTCAATGTCGATGCCGGGATGGCGTTTCAGAAATTCCGCCAGGCGCGGGGCAATCTGCAAGCGCCCGAAACTCACCGAGGAACCGATGCGCAGGTGGCCGGCGATACGCTCCCTGCCGGACTGGAAGCTGTGCTCCGCCGCATCGACGGCCGCGAGGATTTGTCGACATTCGTTGTAGTAGCGCTGACCTTCATCGGTCAGGGAAAGCTGACGGGTGCTGCGGGCGATCAATTTTCCACCCAGTTCGGTTTCCAGCGCTTTTAACACTTTGCTGATGGTTGGCTGGCTGGTCCGCATCTCTCGGGCAACGGCAGAAAAGCTGCCGCGTTCGACGACCCGGACGAAGATCGCCATTGCATTGAGTTTGTCCACGGGGTTTCTCATTGATGCCAAATGGGCATGGTCACTATAGCTATATAGCGTCTTATCGGTATGAGTGAGTAGGAGGAAGATTTTTCCCACAGGCACCTCTGACGGGAATATGCGAAATGACTGACTTGATTGAAATGCGCGCTCTGATTGTCGACTCGGCTAATGCGCCGCTACGCTTGGCCTCCATTCAACGGCCTGTGCCCGAAGCGGGGCAGGTGCTGGTCAGGATCAAGGCCAGCGGGGTGAACCCGTTGGACGGGAAAATCCGCGCCGACCAGGCGGCTCATGCGCGTCAGCCGTTGCCAGCGACAGTGGGCATTGATCTGGCGGGAATTGTTGAAGGTGTGGGGGAGGGTGTAACCGGATGGCTGCCGGGCGACGAGGTTTATGCCATGGCCACCGGAATTGGCGGTGCGCAGGGCTCTTTGGCGGAATACGCAGCGGTCGATGCCCGGTTGCTGGCGCGCAAGCCCGGCAATTTGAGCATGCGGGAAGCGGCGGGCTTGCCGCTGGTGCTGATTACTGCGTGGGAAGGATTGGTGGATCGGGCGCGGGTGCGGCCGGGCCAGAAGGTGCTGATTCACGGCGGGGCGGGTGGAGTGGGTCATGTGGCGATACAAATTGCCCAGGCCTTCGGTGCCCAAGTATTTGCTACAGGTTCTGCAAGACATCAGGCAATCATCGAAGGTTTCGGCGCGACGTTTATCGATTACCGCCAGTCTTCGGTAGAGGAATATGTAGCGCAGCATACGGATGGGGAGGGCTTCGATATCGTCTATGACACGGTAGGCGGCGAAACCCTGGACGCTTCATTCAAGGCAGCGCGGGTTTATCACGGTCATGTGTTGAGCTGCCTCGGTTGGGGGCAGCACAGTCTGGCACCGCTTTCGTTTCGCGGGGCAACGTACTCTGGCGTGTTCACGTTGTTGCCATTGCTCACTGGTGTCGGGCGTGAGCATCACGGGGAGATTCTTCGCGAGACGGCGCGGTTGATTGAGGCGGGCAAGCTGATGCCATTGATGGATCCTCGGACGTTCACACTGGAAACTGCCGAGTCCGCCCATGAGCTGCTCGTTTCGGGAGCAGCTCAGGGGCGGTTGGTCATCGAGATTTAAGCCAGGGCTTCAAGGACGAAGTCGAGTCGATCCTGGCCGAAGAACAGTTGGTTATCGACAAACATACTAGGTGCGCCGAACACGCCGCGTTGCACGGCCTTCTCGGTGTTGTTCTTGAGCGCGGCTTTGACGTCTTCATCAGCCGTCAGGGCCAGCACTTCAGTGGGATCAAAACCGTTCTGCGTCAGCACGGTGGCGACGGTCGCCGGGTCATCGAGGTTGCGACCCTCAACCCAGATCGCTTTAAACAGGCAGTCGATAAAGGTCAGGAAGCGTTCCGGGTGGCGCAATTGCATGCCGCTGACCGCGCGCATCAGCATGAGTGTATTGATGGGGAAGTTCGGATTGAACTTCAGCGGCACGTCATAGCGTCTGGCGTAGCGATCAAGGTCCTGAAACATATAGGCGCCCTTGGCCGGAATGGTCGCTGGCGAAGCATTGCCAGTGGCCTTGAAGATGCCCCCCAGCAGGATCGGAATGTAGATCAGTTGACTGTCGATCTGCGCGCAGATTTTCGGCAGTTGGGTGTAGGCAAGGTAGGTGGCGGGGCTGCCGAGGTCGAAGTAGAACTCCACGGTTTTGCTCATGGTCGATGCTCTCTGATTATTGTTGTAGGGGAGGGCTTACCAGCGTTCGTTCCAGGGGCGCAGGTCCAGCTCGAAGGTCCAGGCGTCGCGAGGCTGGCTGTGCAGGTACCAGTAATTCTCGGCAATGTGCTCGGGATTGAGGATGCCGTCCTGATCCTTGGTCGCATACTTCTCGGGGAAAGTATCGCGAATGAAATCGGTATCGATGGCGCCATCGACGACGACGTGAGCAACGTGAATATTCATCGGCCCCAGTTCGCGGGCCATGCTCTGAGCCAGCGCTCGAATGCCATGCTTGGCGCCAGCGAACGCCGCGAAACCGGCAGCGCCACGCAGGCCGGCGGTAGCACCGGTAAACAGGATCGTGCCCCGTTGACGCTTGGCCATGCGCTTGGCCACTTCACGGGCATTGAGAAAGCCTGAGAAGCAGGCCATTTCCCATATCTTGAAATATTTGCGAGCGGTTTCTTCAAGGATGCTGCACGGCACGTTGGCGCCGATATTGAACACAAACGCTTCGATGGGGCCAATCTGGCTTTCAATCCGCTCGATCAGTGCAATCACGTCCTCTTCTTTGCGCGCGTCGCAGGCAAAGCCATGGGCTTCACCGCCAACAGCGTTAATGGCGTCCACCAACGGCTGGAGTTTGTCTGCGCTGCGCCGAGTAACGCACGCGACAAAACCTTCTTGAGCAAAACGTTTGGCGATAGCGCCACCCGTGGCATCACCTGCGCCGACAACCAGTACGACCTTCTTGTTATTCATGGGTAGATCTCTTTGGTAAACGATCGTTAGCTAAACGAACGTTATGCTACGATTGGGCAGGCGTCAAGACGAACAATCCTGAGGGAAAGACAATGCGTTACTCGGCCAGTCACAAACTGGAAACCAGGGAGAAGCTGCTGGAAAGCAGTGCGGTGTCGGCGAAGAAGTCCGGTTTCTCTACGGTCGGTGTCGATGCCTTGATGAAGGCAATTGGCTTGAGTGGCGGAGCGTTCTACAGCCATTTTTCGTCGAAGGATGAGCTCTTCGCTTCAATCGTCGAGCGAGAACTTTGTCAAAGTCTGGAACGTCTCGGGGCGGAACAGGACCGTGACAGGCTCGAACGCTGCCTGAAGCACTACCTGAGCATGTCACATGTCGAACATCCGGAGTCCGGTTGTGCGTTGCCGGTATTGGGCGCGGAAATTGCCCGTTCAGACTTGGTGATTCGCCAGCAAGCAGAGAAATGGATTTGTCAGCTTCAGGAGAGTTGGGCGCGGATTCTGGAGAGCGACAGCCTGGCATGGGCCATTCTGTCGCAATGCATCGGTGCGTTGGTGGTAGCGCGAATGCTGGCCACTCCAGAGATCCAGCGCACGGTGTTGAAGTCCAGTTACGATGAGATTGGCCGTCAGATCGCAGGCCCACGAAACTGAAAAGATGGCATTAACCTATTTGCAGATGACGATCATGCTGCGGCTGGTGTAGCCGGCGGGATTGAGACCAAACGGATAATCGCCCGGTTCTTCCACGCCATCCCCGGACTTGGCGATGACTTTGTATCCCTTCGGCGCACACGAATTGGCGGCGCTGGTGTAGCACTTGTCCCAGGATGACGAGAGCCCGGAGCAGTTGACATGCAACCCTTTCTTGCCACGTTTGGTATGGGTTTCCGATGTCGCCGCGCAGCCCGCAACTGCAAGTACGGCGATCAGTATCAAAATTCGTTTCATTGCTGTCCTTAAAGCGTCCCCGGATCTTTGCGCCCGGGTCTGGCTGCATTCGCTTTCGTTCGAAGCGTCTCTGATATCCCTGTCCTGAAAAGTCCATGTCTGACATTGGGTTGCGGGCCTAAACATGGCCTAAATGCGCGGTAAATGCCAGAGCTTCGTCAAATCCTGTATCAATCCGCCGCGACGGCGGGCTTGGCGGCGCTTCCCATGGTCATGGTCGCACCGACGGAAGCCAGAATGATGCACAGGATAGCCATCCACTGTGACAGAGAAAGAAACTCATGGAGGAACAGCAAGCCTGACAGCGCGCCGAATGCAGGTTCAATACTCATCAGTGTTCCGAACGTGCGTGCCGGCATTCGGGTAAGGGCGACCATCTCCAGCGTATAGGGCAAGGCGGTGGACAGGATGGCGACGCCAATGGCCACAGGGATCAACGATGGCGTCAGCAGCGCGGCGCCGGCGTGAACAATGCCGATAGGCGCGACGAACAGCGCGGCGATCATCACCCCCAGTGCGGCAGTCTGCACGCCGTTGTCGGCGCCGGCCTTCTGGCCAAAGAGGATATATAACGCCCAGCAGACACCAGCGCCCAAGGCATAGCCCGCACCGAGCAGATCAATACTGGCAGATGTTGCTCCTGTCGGTATTAACAGCAGCAATCCAACGGTGGCCAGGGCGATCCACAAAAAGTCGATCGCTCGACGCGAGGCATAGATGGCAACCGCCAGGGGGCCGGTGAACTCCAGCGCTACCGCGATGCCCAGAGGAACGGTACGCAAGGACATATAGAAGAGGAAATTCATGCCGCCCAGCGCCATTCCGTAGACGATGACGGTACGCAGGGATTTTGTGGTGAGCTTCGCGCGCCACGGGCGCAGAAGCACGATCATGATCAGGCTGGCGAAGATCAATCGCAGGGTAGTCGTTCCTTGGGCGCCGATAACAGGGAACATGCTTTTGGCCAGGGAAGCTCCGGACTGGATCGACGCCATGGCTATTAATAGCAAGCCCACCGAGAACAAGGTGGAGGCAAGGCTGCGAGGCTGGTCATTCATTGCGTGGCATCGTCCAAGGCAGGGAGCGAAAGGGTTGTTTCGTGTGTTGGGCAATATACTGCGCATTCAAGGCGGGCGCGTCTATATATAAGCGGTGATTTTGAACATCCTGATAGAAAAGCCAAATCAGGGGTTGACGGCAGATTCTGGAAGTCTATAATTCGCCCCACTTCCGGCGCAGTCGAAACGGAAAACTCCTTGGTAAACAAAGAGTTACGCAGTTTTCGACAGCGAGTTGCTTCAGTTCATCGAGGCCTGGAAGGAGTTGAAAGAGCGGTGTTGTTGGGCTCTTTTGACGGTTCGATCGTCTCGGTCGAAAGCGGAGAAAAAGAGGTGTTGACAGCAGCGAACAACGCTGTAGAATTCGCCTCCCGCTAACGAGAGATCGGAAGCGCAAGTGGTTGAAGTTGCAAAGGAAACTTTGAAAACTTCTGAAAATAACCGCTTGACAGATACAGAGGACGCTGTAGAATGCGCGCCTCGGTTGAGACGAAAGATCTTAACCAACCGCTCTTTAACAACTGAATCAAGCAATTCGTGTGGGTGCTTGTGGAGTCAGACTGATAGTCAACAAGATTATCAGCATCACAAGTTACTCCGCGAGAAATCAAAGATGTAACCAACGATTGCTGAGCCAAGTTTAGGGTTTCTTAAAAACCCAAAGATGTTTGAACTGAAGAGTTTGATCATGGCTCAGATTGAACGCTGGCGGCAGGCCTAACACATGCAAGTCGAGCGGTAGAGAGAAGCTTGCTTCTCTTGAGAGCGGCGGACGGGTGAGTAATGCCTAGGAATCTGCCTGGTAGTGGGGGATAACGCTCGGAAACGGACGCTAATACCGCATACGTCCTACGGGAGAAAGCAGGGGACCTTCGGGCCTTGCGCTATCAGATGAGCCTAGGTCGGATTAGCTAGTTGGTGAGGTAATGGCTCACCAAGGCGACGATCCGTAACTGGTCTGAGAGGATGATCAGTCACACTGGAACTGAGACACGGTCCAGACTCCTACGGGAGGCAGCAGTGGGGAATATTGGACAATGGGCGAAAGCCTGATCCAGCCATGCCGCGTGTGTGAAGAAGGTCTTCGGATTGTAAAGCACTTTAAGTTGGGAGGAAGGGCAGTAAATTAATACTTTGCTGTTTTGACGTTACCGACAGAATAAGCACCGGCTAACTCTGTGCCAGCAGCCGCGGTAATACAGAGGGTGCAAGCGTTAATCGGAATTACTGGGCGTAAAGCGCGCGTAGGTGGTTTGTTAAGTTGGATGTGAAATCCCCGGGCTCAACCTGGGAACTGCATTCAAAACTGACAAGCTAGAGTATGGTAGAGGGTGGTGGAATTTCCTGTGTAGCGGTGAAATGCGTAGATATAGGAAGGAACACCAGTGGCGAAGGCGACCACCTGGACTGATACTGACACTGAGGTGCGAAAGCGTGGGGAGCAAACAGGATTAGATACCCTGGTAGTCCACGCCGTAAACGATGTCAACTAGCCGTTGGGAGCCTTGAGCTCTTAGTGGCGCAGCTAACGCATTAAGTTGACCGCCTGGGGAGTACGGCCGCAAGGTTAAAACTCAAATGAATTGACGGGGGCCCGCACAAGCGGTGGAGCATGTGGTTTAATTCGAAGCAACGCGAAGAACCTTACCAGGCCTTGACATCCAATGAACTTTCCAGAGATGGATTGGTGCCTTCGGGAACATTGAGACAGGTGCTGCATGGCTGTCGTCAGCTCGTGTCGTGAGATGTTGGGTTAAGTCCCGTAACGAGCGCAACCCTTGTCCTTAGTTACCAGCACGTAATGGTGGGCACTCTAAGGAGACTGCCGGTGACAAACCGGAGGAAGGTGGGGATGACGTCAAGTCATCATGGCCCTTACGGCCTGGGCTACACACGTGCTACAATGGTCGGTACAGAGGGTTGCCAAGCCGCGAGGTGGAGCTAATCCCAGAAAACCGATCGTAGTCCGGATCGCAGTCTGCAACTCGACTGCGTGAAGTCGGAATCGCTAGTAATCGCGAATCAGAATGTCGCGGTGAATACGTTCCCGGGCCTTGTACACACCGCCCGTCACACCATGGGAGTGGGTTGCACCAGAAGTAGCTAGTCTAACCTTCGGGAGGACGGTTACCACGGTGTGATTCATGACTGGGGTGAAGTCGTAACAAGGTAGCCGTAGGGGAACCTGCGGCTGGATCACCTCCTTAATCGACGACATCAGCTGCTCCATAAGTTCCCACACGAATTGCTTGATTCATTGAAGAAGACGATAAGAAGCAGCCCGAAATTGGGTCTGTAGCTCAGTTGGTTAGAGCGCACCCCTGATAAGGGTGAGGTCGGCAGTTCGAATCTGCCCAGACCCACCAATTTTTGTGTGGGATCCTGTAGCAATACGGGGCCATAGCTCAGCTGGGAGAGCGCCTGCCTTGCACGCAGGAGGTCAACGGTTCGATCCCGTTTGGCTCCACCACTACTGCTTCTGATTGTATAAAGCTTAGAAATGAGCATTCCATCGTGATGGTGGTGAATGTTGATTTCTAGTCTTTGGCTAGATCGTTCTTTAAAAATTTGGGTATGTGATAGAAAGATAGACTGAACGTTACTTTCACTGGTAACGGATCAGGCTAAGGTAAAATTTGTGAGTTTAATCGCGAATTTTCGGCGAATGTCGTCTTCACAGTATAACCAGATTGCTTGGGGTTATATGGTCAAGTGAAGAAGCGCATACGGTGGATGCCTTGGCAGTCAGAGGCGATGAAAGACGTGGTAGCCTGCGAAAAGCTTCGGGGAGTCGGCAAACAGACTTTGATCCGGAGATGTCTGAATGGGGGAACCCACCTAACATAAGTTAGGTATCTTAAGCTGAATACATAGGCTTAAGAAGCGAACCAGGGGAACTGAAACATCTAAGTACCCTGAGGAAAAGAAATCAACCGAGATTCCCTTAGTAGTGGCGAGCGAACGGGGACTAGCCCTTAAGTTGATTTGAGATTAGCGGAACGCTCTGGAAAGTGCGGCCATAGTGGGTGATAGCCCTGTACGCGAAAATCTCTTATCAATGAAATCGAGTAGGACGGAGCACGAGAAACTTTGTCTGAATATGGGGGGACCATCCTCCAAGGCTAAATACTACTGACTGACCGATAGTGAACTAGTACCGTGAGGGAAAGGCGAAAAGAACCCCGGAGAGGGGAGTGAAATAGATCCTGAAACCGTATGCGTACAAGCAGTGGGAGCCCACTTTGTTGGGTGACTGCGTACCTTTTGTATAATGGGTCAGCGACTTATTTTCAGTGGCGAGCTTAACCGAATAGGGGAGGCGTAGCGAAAGCGAGTCTTAATAGGGCGTCTAGTCGCTGGGAATAGACCCGAAACCGGGCGATCTATCCATGGGCAGGTTGAAGGTTGGGTAACACTAACTGGAGGACCGAACCGACTACCGTTGAAAAGTTAGCGGATGACCTGTGGATCGGAGTGAAAGGCTAATCAAGCTCGGAGATAGCTGGTTCTCCTCGAAAGCTATTTAGGTAGCGCCTCATGTATCACTGTAGGGGGTAGAGCACTGTTTCGGCTAGGGGGTCATCCCGACTTACCAAACCGATGCAAACTCCGAATACCTACAAGTGCCGAGCATGGGAGACACACGGCGGGTGCTAACGTCCGTCGTGAAAAGGGAAACAACCCAGACCGTCAGCTAAGGTCCCAAAGTTATGGTTAAGTGGGAAACGATGTGGGAAGGCTTAGACAGCTAGGAGGTTGGCTTAGAAGCAGCCACCCTTTAAAGAAAGCGTAATAGCTCACTAGTCGAGTCGGCCTGCGCGGAAGATGTAACGGGGCTCAAACCATACACCGAAGCTACGGGTATCACTTAGGTGATGCGGTAGAGGAGCGTTCTGTAAGCCTGTGAAGGTGAGTTGAGAAGCTTGCTGGAGGTATCAGAAGTGCGAATGCTGACATGAGTAACGACAATGGGTGTGAAAAACACCCACGCCGAAAGACCAAGGTTTCCTGCGCAACGTTAATCGACGCAGGGTTAGTCGGTCCCTAAGGCGAGGCTGAAAAGCGTAGTCGATGGAAAACAGGTTAATATTCCTGTACTTCTGGTTATTGCGATGGAGGGACGGAGAAGGCTAGGCCAGCTTGGCGTTGGTTGTCCAAGTTTAAGGTGGTAGGCTGGAATCTTAGGTAAATCCGGGATTCTAAGGCCGAGAGCTGATGACGAGTGTTCTTTTAGAACACGAAGTGGTTGATGCCATGCTTCCAAGAAAAGCTTCTAAGCTTCAGGTAACCAGGAACCGTACCCCAAACCGACACAGGTGGTTGGGTAGAGAATACCAAGGCGCTTGAGAGAACTCGGGTGAAGGAACTAGGCAAAATGGCACCGTAACTTCGGGAGAAGGTGCGCCGGTGAGGGTGAAGGACTTGCTCCGTAAGCCCATGCCGGTCGAAGATACCAGGCCGCTGCGACTGTTTATTAAAAACACAGCACTCTGCAAACACGAAAGTGGACGTATAGGGTGTGACGCCTGCCCGGTGCCGGAAGGTTAATTGATGGGGTTAGCTAACGCGAAGCTCTTGATCGAAGCCCCGGTAAACGGCGGCCGTAACTATAACGGTCCTAAGGTAGCGAAATTCCTTGTCGGGTAAGTTCCGACCTGCACGAATGGCGTAACGATGGCGGCGCTGTCTCCACCCGAGACTCAGTGAAATTGAAATCGCTGTGAAGATGCAGTGTATCCGCGGCTAGACGGAAAGACCCCGTGAACCTTTACTATAGCTTTGCACTGGACTTTGAATTTGCTTGTGTAGGATAGGTGGGAGGCTTTGAAGCGTGGACGCCAGTTCGCGTGGAGCCAACCTTGAAATACCACCCTGGCAACTTTGAGGTTCTAACTCAGGTCCGTTATCCGGATCGAGGACAGTGTATGGTGGGTAGTTTGACTGGGGCGGTCTCCTCCTAAAGAGTAACGGAGGAGTACGAAGGTGCGCTCAGACCGGTCGGAAATCGGTCGTAGAGTATAAAGGCAAAAGCGCGCTTGACTGCGAGACAGACACGTCGAGCAGGTACGAAAGTAGGTCTTAGTGATCCGGTGGTTCTGTATGGAAGGGCCATCGCTCAACGGATAAAAGGTACTCCGGGGATAACAGGCTGATACCGCCCAAGAGTTCATATCGACGGCGGTGTTTGGCACCTCGATGTCGGCTCATCACATCCTGGGGCTGAAGCCGGTCCCAAGGGTATGGCTGTTCGCCATTTAAAGTGGTACGCGAGCTGGGTTTAGAACGTCGTGAGACAGTTCGGTCCCTATCTGCCGTGGACGTTTGAGATTTGAGAGGGGCTGCTCCTAGTACGAGAGGACCGGAGTGGACGAACCTCTGGTGTTCCGGTTGTCACGCCAGTGGCATTGCCGGGTAGCTATGTTCGGAATAGATAACCGCTGAAAGCATCTAAGCGGGAAACTAGCCTCAAGATGAGATCTCACTGGGACCTTGAGTCCCCTGAAGGGCCGTCGAAGACTACGACGTTGATAGGTTGGGTGTGTAAGCGCTGTGAGGCGTTGAGCTAACCAATACTAATTGCCCGTGAGGCTTGACCATATAACACCCAAGCAATTTGACTACTCGAAAGAGCATCAGATTGCGGTGTGTGAAGACGAAACGAACCGAAAGTTCGAGAAACAAACACACAAACTATCGCATACCCATTCGCTGGAGCGTGAACCGCAAGGTACACGAGCTGGCTACCGAATTTCTTGACGACCATAGAGCATTGGAACCACCTGATCCCATCCCGAACTCAGCAGTGAAACGATGCATCGCCGATGGTAGTGTGGGGTTTCCCCATGTGAGAGTAGGTCATCGTCAAGATTAAATTCCGAAACCCCTATCTGCGTATGCAGGTAGGGGTTTTGTTTTGCCCGCAGGAAAGTGGCGAAAAAAATGGGCAACCTCATCGGCTGCCCCTGAACTCACTGACATAGTTAATGAAACTTCGGCAGAACGTATTCAGCGATCTCTTCAATAACGTCGGCAACCGGCCGTTCGCTACGACGCACATGCAGGCCAACATGCTGCACACCTGCTTCACGCAATGCCTGAAGCTCATCAATCAACGCCAATCGCCCGCAAATACCGCCGAAACGTACACGTCGCATCGGAGCATGAGGATTGGCCGCCAGATCGAGGTGGACGAAGCTGATGTAAGGCTTATCTCCACCCACTTCCCTCCATAGCCCCACCCGGCGACGATGTTCATCCGGCGTTCCGGGGTAGGCGAGCCAGCCATCCATATGTTCGCCAATCCAGGCAGGTGACTGCTGACCAAGACCTGCCACCAACAATGGCACTGCCTGGTCCCGCTGCGGAAGCAATTGCGCACCTTCAGGCAAGCGGCCTGCACCCTGGTCTCGCAGCAATTCCACCGTATCGCGGAAGATCTCTGCGCGCTGATCGTAATCCACACCAAACAACGGATATTCCATCGGCCGGTCGCCACTGGCCACGCCGAGCAGCAAGCGTCCATCACTCAACTCATCAATACTGTTTGCTGACTTCAAGGTGAGCCAAGGCTGACGCAACGGCAGTACTACCGCCGCTGTACCCAACATGATGTTGTCAGTAATTCCGGCCAGGTATCCAAGGTAGGAAAAGGTTTCGAACACCTGTGCGGCATCGCCGAAATTCGGATCGTAAACCGGTACATCGCGGACCCAAAGAGCTCGGAACCCAGCCTTGTCCGCCAGCCGCGCCATCGCCGCATGTTGCTTCAGGTCCGGAACACCGAAAGGCCGTTCTTCAGCAATCCTCCGCCGCTGGCCATCACTGGACCAATCATTATCCAGTGGCAGCTCCAGGCCAATGGAAAACCCGCTGGAGCCCAGTAATCGTTTGAATCGTGAATGCATGAAAAGACTCCCAGACAACAAAATGGAATGACATGCACACAGTATCCATAGGCCAATCGGCTAGAAAAATGCACGAATGGGAATATCAATCTTGAGCAAAACGCACGAGTACAACCAAAAGCCAGCCGTCGTTTTGGCCCTCAAGGACAACCGTTAGGGGAAATCGCGCTAAATCGATCGCACGGTTTTTGGTATGGTGCAGCTCGTTTTTTAACGGACTGATTTCAAGCCTAGGGATCGGCGCCCCATTTTTGTCAAAGAGCAGCTACAGAAATGCCCGAGCCAATACCGATCAAGGATCACGAAAAAGAGACGCGCCTGGTCAACAAAAGACTGATGGCTTGCGCCTTGTTCGTCGTCTCTATCACCTGCGCACTGGTGGTGCGCCTGTACGTGCTGCAAGTGGTCGAGTTTGACTATCACTCGACCATCTCCGAAAACAATCGCGTCCACGTATTGCCGATCACCCCCACGCGCGGGTTGATCTACGACCGCAATGGCGTGGTTCTCGCGGACAATCGCCCCAGCTTCAACCTGACCATCACCCGCGAACGCGCCTCCGACGTCAAAGAAGAGTTGGACGAGGTGGTCAACCTCTTGCACCTGCCCGCTGAGGACCGGACGCTGTTCGACAAGGCGATGAAGCAGACACGCCACCCATTTGTGCCTGTCACCCTGTTCTATGAACTCAGTGAAGAGCAAATCGCCGTACTCGCCGTCAACGAATTTCGTCTGCCCGGAATCGATGTCGAGCCACAATTCGTTCGCCACTACCCGATGGGCGCACACTTCGCGCATTCGATCGGCTATGTCGGTCGCATCAACGAGAAAGAATCCAAAGCCCTGGATACGGTCGAGTACCGTGGCACTCAATCCATCGGGAAGACCGGGATTGAAAAGTTCTATGAGTCAGAGTTGCACGGCCAGGTCGGTTACGAAGAAGTCGAAACCAACGCTCAGGGCCGCGTTCTGCGGGTGCTCAAACACACCGATCCGATCCCCGGTAAAAACATCGTCCTTAGCCTCGACGTCAAACTTCAGGAAGCCGCTGAAGAGGCCTTGGGTGATCGTCGCGGTTCCGTGGTCGCGCTCGATCCTTCGACCGGCGAAGTCCTGGCCATGGTCAGTAAACCGAGCTTCGACCCGAACCTGTTCGTGACCGGGATCAGCTTCAAGGAATATGCGGCGCTGCACGATTCCATCGACCGGCCGCTGTTCAACCGTGTGCTGCGCGGCCTCTACGCTCCGGGCTCGACTATCAAGCCAGAAGTGGCCATTGCCGGTCTCGACGCCGGCGTGGTTACCCCGCAGACCCGCGTCTTCGACCCCGGTTACTACCAACTTCCCGATTTTGATCACAAATACCGTAACTGGAACCACAGCGGCGACGGCTGGGTGGACATGGACGCGGCGATCATGCGCTCCAACGACACCTACTTCTACGATCTGGCCCACAAGCTGGGCATTGATCGCCTGCACGACTACATGGCGATGTTCGGACTCGGTGAGAAGGTCTCGCTGGACATGTTCGAAGAGTCTGCCGGCCTGATGCCGTCCCAGGCCTGGAAGCGTGCCACGCGCCGTCAGGCATGGTTCCCCGGCGAGACCGTGATCCTCGGCATCGGCCAGGGTTACATGCAGGTCACGCCGCTGCAGCTGGCTCAAGCCACTGCGCTGATCGCCAACAAAGGTATCTGGAACCGACCGCACCTGGCCAAGACCGTAGACGGTGTTGCGCCGGTGGATGAGCATCCGATGCCCAACATCCTGTTGAAAGACCCGCGTGACTGGGAGCAGGTGAACCACGGCATGCAAATGGTGATGCACGACGCACGCGGGATTGCCCGAGCGGCGGCGCAGGGTGCTCAGTACCGGATCGCAGGCAAGAGCGGTACGGCGCAGGTGGTCGCGATCAAACAGGGCGAGCGTTACAACCGGGCGAAAACCCTGGAGCGTAACCGCGACAACGCCTTGTTTGTCGGCTTCGCTCCGGCCGAGCATCCGAAGATTGTGATCTCGGTGATGATCGAGAACGGCGAGGCCGGCGGTCGCGTCGCTGGCCCTGTGGTGCGGCAGATCATGGACGCCTGGTTACTCGATCAGGACGGTCACCTGAAGCCGCAATACGCCACGCCGAGTAAAGCGCCGGGCGATCCTCACGTTTAACTGCTCAAGGCTTCACAGCACAGGCTCACGAATGCTGAGCATGTGCTGGAAGCTTTCGAGGAACACGGTTTCGGCCTGACTCATCTTCTGCTCGCGATTCCACAGCAGCTGGATATCGAAGTCCACCACCCCGTCTTCCGGCGGCAAACGCCAGAGCAATCCTTGCTCGACATCCCTTCGCACCAGATGCGTCGGCAGGCAGCCAATCCCGTAGCCTGCGCAAATCAAGCGATAAATCTCTTCGAAACTCGTCGATGAGGCGACGATCTTGCCGGTAAAGCCCTGCTCGTCGCGGAACAGTGTCAGCGGCGAAAGGTTGCCGCCGAGTTGATCACTGGTGAAACTGACGAAGTTCTCCGCCGCGAGCTGTTCCAGCGTCAGATTTTCTTGTCCGAACAGTCGATGACGCTGGCCACAGAAGTACGCATAGCGCTCGCGAAACAGTACCCGCTGCTCCAGCCGCGGCTGCGGTAAACGACACAGCCCGACGCCAATGGTCGCGGTCTTTTGCAGTAACGAACTGATGATGTTCGAGCTGCCCATCACTTCGACTTCCAGCTCGATTTTCGGATGGGTTTCATGGAAGTCGGCGAGGAAGTCATCGTAGTGTCGCGCCTGCACGCCGCTGACGGTGAGGATTCGAATCTTGCCCACCACGTCGTCGTGACGACTCTCTACTACCGTGCCCAATCGCGAAATATCGCCGTAGATATCCGCCGCAATGCGCAGGACTTCTTCCCCGGTTTCTGTCAGATCGAACCGTCGCCCGCTGCGGGCAATTAACACACATTCCAGTTGTTCTTCCAGTCGTTTAAGCGCCTGGCTGACCGCCGACTGCGTTATGTGCAGCCGCGCAGCAGCACGGCTCATGCTGCCTTCCTGGCCGATCACCAGGTAGGTGCGCAACAGGTTCCAGTCGAGGCGATCGTTGAGAAAACGTCGGCCCACCCAAGGGTTAGTGGAGGTCATGACAATTCCATGTAGTAGCAGTGCTAATAGTAAAGATAAGAATATGAAAATTGACTAATCCTGGCACGGAAGCGATAAAGCCCACAAGCGCCACAGAGTGCAACCATCAACAGCCTTCAGTACCTGCCCAAAACTATAAATACACAGGGTCCTTGCATGCACACCACCGCACAACCGCGAAGAGCCGCGGCCGCCGCTTTCATTGGCACGACAATCGAGTTCTACGACTTTTACATTTACGCCACCGCGGCGGCGCTGGTGCTTGGGCAAGTGTTCTTTCCCAGCAGCGACCCGGTGATGAGCACCCTGGCCGCCTTCGGTAGTTTCGCCGTCGGCTTCATCGCCCGCCCAATGGCCGGCATGGTGTTCGGTCACTTGGGGGATCGCCTCGGCCGCAAGAAAATGCTGCTGGTGACCATGGCGCTGATGGGCCTGGCGACTGCCGGTATCGGCCTGCTGCCCAGCTACGCCAGTGCCGGCATCTGGGCGCCGATCGGTCTCATCGTATTGCGCCTGATCCAGGGCATTTCGGTGGGTGGCGAGTGGGGCGGGGCGGTGCTGATGGCCAGCGAGCATGCGCCGGCCAAGCGCAAAACGTTCTACGCCTCGTTTGCCCAGCTCGGCAGTCCTGCGGGTTTGTTACTGGCCCTGATCGCCTTTCGCCTGGTGACGTCCCTTGAGCCTGAGCAATTCTTGTCCTGGGGCTGGCGTCTGCCGTTTCTCGCCAGCGGTGTGCTGATGATGGTCGGCCTGATGATCCGTTCCGGCGTGCACGAGTCGCCGGAATTCGCCAGGGCCCGAGACAACAAACAAACCGCCCAATACCCGGTGAAAGACGTGATCCGCACCTGCTGGCGGCAGATTCTGTTCGCCGCTGCGGCGGTGACCATTGGCTCCGCCGGATTCTTCTTCACCAACACGTTCATGATCACCTACGTCACCCAATATCAGGGCATCGCGCGCTCGACGATTCTCGATTGCCTGTTTTTGGTGACTGTCATTCAGTTGCTCTCGCAACCGCTCTCCGCACTGCTCGCCGAGCGCATCGGCGAGGGGCGCTTCCTGAAGCTCGTCGCGCTGTTGTGCATGGTCACGCCGTACCCGATGTTTCTGCTGGTGGGTACGCAAAACATTCTGTTGATGACCCTCGGCATCGCCCTGGCGGTGGTGATTCTGTCGGCGCTGTACGCGGTGATCGCCGGTTACATGACCCAGGCGTTCCCGGTGCATCTGCGCTACTCGGGCATTTCCATCGCTTACCAGTTGAGTTGCGCGCTGGCCGGCGGCACCACGCCGCTGATCGGCACGCTGCTGGCGAGCAAGTTTTCCGGACAATGGCTGCCGCTGGCGGTGTTCTTCACCTTGCTCTCGGCCCTGTCCCTGATCGGTGTTTGCGGGCTGGCCCGCCTGCGCGCCAACCCGGTCGTCACCCACGCTGCTAAAGAGGTGTATTCGTGAGTAAACCTGAACACATCGGCCCGGTTGAATGGAAGGCCCGTTGCGAACTGGCTGCGCTGTATCGGCTGGTCGCGCACTTTCGCATGACCGACTTGATCGACACCCACATCACCCTGCGTATTCCAGGGCCGGAACACCATTTCCTGATCAACCGCTACGGGGTAATTTTCGACCGCATGCGCGCTTCGGACCTGGTGCGTATCGATCAGGACGGGCGCATCGTCGATCCGGCCTACGAAGGCCATCGAGTCAACGCCGCCGGCTTCGTCATTCATTCGGCGATCCACATGGCCCGCCCGGATCTCAACTGCGTGATTCACACTCACACCGCCGCCGGCATGGCCGTTGCCGCGCAGAAGCAAGGTTTGCTGCCGATCAGTCAGCACGCGCTGAAGTTCTACGGCAAGTTGGCGTATCACACCTATGAAGGCATCGCGCTGTCGCTGGATGAGCGCGGGCGCTTGATCGACGACCTGGGGCCGCACCGGGCGATGATCCTGCGTAACCACGGCTTGCTGGTCGGTGGGTCGAGCGTGGCTCAGGCGTTTCAGGAAATTCACTTTCTTGAGCGTGCCTGTCAGGCGCAGGTTGCAGCGCTGGCCGGTGGTTGCGAACTGCATTACCCGTCCCCGGAAGTCTGTGCACACACCGCCGAACAGTTTGACCGCGATGAGCAGGACAACATCATCGACCTGGCCTGGGAGGCCGCTTTGACCCTGATCGAATCCCAGCGTGAGTCCTATCTGTCATGAACACCGTTGTTTTGCTGTCCCGCGACACCTTGCTGCTCAAGCAACTGCAAGCCGCGTTTTCTCGCAGCGCGCCGCAGCTCAACACCGTGCTGGCGGATGATCCGCTGGCCAAAAATGCGCAGATCGCGGCGTGCTGGTTTCCCTTGCCGGGCAGCCTTGCGGCATTGCCGAATCTGCAAGTGATTCACTCGGTCGCCGCCGGTATCGATCATCTGGAAAACGACCCGTCGTGCCCGGATCTGCCGGTTTGCCGGGTGGTCGATCCCGGCCACCGTCAGGGCATGACCGAGTACGTGCGTTGGGCGGTGATTCACTATCACCGTGGCTTTGATCAAGTGTTGGAACAACAACGCAAACAACACTGGGAGCGGCCGCTGCAACGGGCGGCGGGGCAATTCAAGGTCGGGGTGATGGGGCTGGGATCGTTGGGTAGCGCCATTGCCCAGGATCTGGCCGCTTCCGGTTATGACGTCCGTGGCTGGGCTCGCCGCAGCAAGGCGTTAACCGGCGTCCAGACATTCGCCGGTGCGCAAAACCTGAACCCGTTTCTTGATGGCGTGGAGGTGCTGATCAACCTGTTGCCGCTGACCCGGGAAACTCGCGGCATCCTCGGTCAGTCAACGTTCGAGCAGCTTGCCAACGGCGCCGCACTCGTCAATTGCGGACGAGGCGGTCATCTCAATATCGACGACCTCGAGCAAGCCCTGCAACTCGGAAAACTGCGCGGCGCGCTGCTGGATGTGTTCGAACAGGAACCACTGCCGGCCGATCACCGTCTCTGGACAATGCCCGGCGTCACGATTACTCCGCACATGGCTTCGGCAGCCTCCCACGACTGTATTGCCGAGCAAGTGGCGGAGAGCTTCCGCCGCTTGAATGCCGATGAACCGTTACTGAACAGCGCCGACCGATTATTGGGTTATTGACGTCACAAACTCGCCCATCAAGTTGGGCGATACATAACAACAATCTCGCACTTTCAACCGATTTACTGCCAGTCAAAACAATTAAATAAACGAGTTCTCAAAGAATTCCTGGAGTCAGTGATGAGCGATCTATCGTCCGCAGAAAAGTCAGGCGCACCGCCGGAAGTTGCTATCAGCATGAAAAAAGTCGCCGTGGCCAGTGTCATTGGCACGACGGTGGAATGGTACGACTTGTTTGTTTTCGCCACCGCGTCAGCGCTGGTGTTCAACAAGGTGTTCTTCCCGGACTTCGTGCCTTTGATCGGGACGTTGCTGGCGTTCGGCACGTTCGCTTCGGCGTACCTGGCGCGAATCGTCGGCGCCGCATTGTTCGGGCATTTCGGTGATCGTTTGGGTCGCAAGTCGATGCTGCTGATTTCGCTGCTGACCATGGGCGCCGCCACCTTCGCAATCGGCTTGTTGCCCAATTACGCGGCCATAGGCATCTGGGCGCCGATCCTGTTGTTACTGCTCAGGGTCATTCAAGGCCTGGCACTGGGCGGCGAGTGGGGCGGGGCGGTGTTGATGGCGGTGGAGCATGCACCGGCCAACAAGCGCGGCTTGTACGGTTCCTGGGTGCAGATCGGCGTGCCCGCCGGGACCATGATTGCCAACCTGGCGTTCCTGGTGATCGCGGCGTGGCTGTCGCCTGAAGACCTGCTGGCCTGGGGCTGGCGCATTCCGTTCCTGGCCAGCGTTTTGCTGATCGCCGTGGGCTTGTACATCCGCCTGAACATCGCTGAAACCCCGGCTTTCAACAAGGTCAAGGAAGCTGAAGTCCAAGTGAAAATGCCGTTGGCCGAAGTCTTTCGCAAGTACTGGAAACAAGTGGTGCTCGGCGGTATTGCGACGATGTCGACCGGTGCGTCGTTCAACATCATCGTCGCGTTCGGCCTGACGTACGGCACGCAGAATCTGGGCTTCAGTCGCAGCGTGATGCTCGGCGTGGTGCTGCTCTCCTGCGCCTGGTGCATCGTCATGTTGCCGGTATTTGGTGCGCTGTCGGACCGTTACGGACGCAAGCCGATCATCGTCGCCGGCATCGTCGCTGAGGCGTTGGTGGCGTTCCCGATGTTCTGGTTGATGGACACCAAAGAGCTGTCATTGGTGATCTTCGGCTACTTGCTGTTGATGACCGCCTTCGCCGCCAACTACGGGCCGATTGCAACCTTCCTTGCGGAGTTGTTCGGTACGCGGGTGCGCTATTCGGGGCTGTCGATCAGCTACATGTTGTCCGGGCTGCTCGGCAGCGCAGCAACGCCCATCGTCACCACCGCGTTGCTCGCAGCCACTGGCAAAGGCTCGTCGGTGGCCTGGTACATGATTGGCGCGGCGCTGATTTCCCTGCTGGCGCTGTTGCTGTTGACCGAGACCTTCAAGCGAGACATCAGCGAAATCCCTGCGGCGGTGACCGCCGACGATCAACCCGCTCGCAAACCTTTCAAATCGGCTGCGGCCTGATCCATGGAGTTCAACAGCATGCGCAGAATCCAGTCAGCCCCGGGCTTCATCGGCCCGGTCGGGCCTTACTCTCAAGCGGTGGTCAGCGGCCATCTGGTGTTCACCGCCGGGCAGATTCCGGCCCAGAGCGGGCTCGACGACCAGCCCGCCGATTTCACTGAACAAGTGCGGCAAACCTTGCGCAATCTCGAGGCGATCCTGATCGAGGCCGGCTCGGACTTCAGTCATGTGATCAAGGTCAATGCGTACCTGACCGATCCCGCGCAACTGGAGCCGTTCAACGCGGTATACCGCGAGTTTCTCGGCCATGCGCCGCCCGCGCGAACCACGGTTTGTGTGGCGCTGTGGGGCGTTTCGCTGGAAATCGATTGTGTGGCCGAGTTGATTGCCAGGGAGTTGCAGCATGGATAAGTCGCAGCTGATCGAGCAGTTCAAAGCGGTGAGCTTTCCTACCCTCGGGCATTTTCTGGAGGAGGGCTTTGCCGACTCGCAACTGCGAGCCATGGTGCCCAATGTGAAACTGGTCGGCCGGGCGTTGACGCTGAAACTGGTGGGCGCCGATGCCATCGCCGTCAACCAGGCGTTGGCGTTGATAACACCGGGCGATGTGCTGGTGATCGACACGGGAGGCGACTGGCAACACGCCCCGGTCGGCGCGGTCACCAGTTGTGCCGCGAGCTGCGCCGGTGCGGCGGGAATCGTGGTTGACGGCGCGGTCACCGATCTGCTGGAGCTGCGTGAAGGCGGGTTACCCGTCTTCGCTCGCGGCACCAGCCTGCTGACCACCAAGTTACATGGCCGGGGCGACAGCGAAATCAATCAGCCAATTCATTGCGCAGGTGTCACGGTGCAGCCGGGCGATCTGGTGCTGGGGGACGACAACGGTGTGCTGTTTCTCGACTGGTCAACGGCGGCCAGTGTGATCGAACAGGCGCTGGCGTCCGATCACGCCGAGCCGCGTTTGCTTGAACGTTTACGCGCTGGCGAACCGGTCGCGCAGGTGTTGCGTGTTTAGGTCGCCACCACCACCACGCGCTCGGCCCGGCAGCCGATTGCGCACAACCGGACAGATCACCTTTTCAGCTGGATTTTCGTGGAGTGATTTATGTTGAAGATTAATGGCGAACGCCTGTGGGCGAGTCTGATGGCGATGGCCGAAATCGGCGCCACCGCACGCGGCGGCAGTTGCCGTCTGGCCCTTAGCGATGAAGACAAGGCCGGCCGCGAACTGTTTGCCCACTGGTGCCGCGAAGCCGGCATGACCCTGAGCGTGGACGCTATCGGCAACCTGTTCGCCCGCCGCGCCGGCACTGATCCGGACGTCGCGCCGGTGATGATGGGCAGCCACCTCGACACCCAGCCTGAAGGCGGACGCTTCGACGGCGTGTACGGCGTACTCGCCGGCCTGGAAGTGGTGCGTTGCCTCAACGACCTCGGCATCCAGACCCGCAAGCCGCTGGAAGTGGCGGTGTGGACCAACGAAGAAGGCGCGCGTTTCACCCCGGCGATGTTCGGCTCGGCGGTGTTCACCGGCATCATGCAACTGGACACGGCGCTGGCGGTGCAAGACATCGATGGCATCAGCGTCGCTGATGAATTGCAGCGCACCGGTTACGCCGGTGAGCGTCCATTGGGTGGCGCGGTGGATGCGTATTTTGAAGCGCACATCGAACAGGGGCCGATCCTTGAGGACAACGCCAAAAGCATCGGCGTGGTCAGCGGCGGCCAGGCGATTCGCTGGCTCGACGTGCGGGTCGAAGGCATGGCCGCCCACGCGGGCACCACGCCGATGCCTCTTCGCAAGGATGCCTTGTACGGCGTGGCGCAGATGATTCAGGCGATCGAAGGTCTGGCGTCTGATTTCGCGCCGGAAGGCCTGACCACCGTCGGCGAGTTGAGCATCAACAAGTCGTCGCGCAACACCATTCCGGGGCTGGTGAATTTCACCGTCGACCTGCGTCATCACCGCGACGAAGCCATCGAGGCGATGGAGCAGCAGGTTCGTGCACGCCTTCAGACGATTGCCGATGAGCGCGGTCTGAAACTGACGATCACCCCGCACTGGATCAGCCCGGCGACGCCGTTCGACGCGGACTGCGTGGCGGCGGTGCAGCAAGCGGTGGACGCGCTGGGCTACGCTCAACAATCGATTGTCAGCGGCGCCGGGCATGACGCGATTCACCTGGCGCGGTTCTGTCCGACAGCGATGGTGTTTATTCCGTGCGTTGGTGGCTTGAGTCATAACGAAGCGGAAGACGTGGTGCCTGAAGATGTGCGGCAGGGTACCGATGTGTTGCTTAACGCCGTGCTGTCCCGCGCCGGCATTGCCAATTAAGGAACAGAGCTGCGAACACAACACCTGTGGCGAGCGAGCTTGCTCGCGCTGGGCTGCGTAGCGGCCCCAAAATTCTGGCAGTTGATGTGAGTGCTGCGCACTCAAGCGCGAGCAAGCTCGCTCGCCACAGGGAATTCGTCCGGATTCAAGATTAGGTATTTGACCATGCGCAGTTTTTTCCATCCCGAACAATTGCTCCATCATCCACGCAGTTACTACTCGCGTGGGCAGATGCGTACGCCGCAGGAAGTGCCCGAGCGCGCGCAGCGACTGGTGCAGGCGTCTCACTCATTGGGCTTTAAAGTCGAGCAACCGGTCGATGCCGGACTTGATCCGCTGCTGGCGGTGCACGGTGCGCCTTACCTGGCGTTTCTGCAGGAAGCGCATCAGCGCTGGAAGGAAATCCCTGAAGATTGGGGCGACGAAGTGATGTCGAACATCTTCGTCCGCGAGCCCAACGCCCTGCGCGGGATTCTGGCTCAAGCCGCGCGGTATCTGGCGGATGGCAGTTGCCCGGTGGGCGAACAGACCTGGCGTTCGGCCTATTGGTCGGCGCAAAGCGCGGTGGCCGGGGCACAGGCGTTGCTCGATGGCGAACCGGCGGCTTACGCCTTGTGCCGTCCACCTGGGCATCACGCTCGAGCGGAGGCGGCGGGTGGTTTCTGTTATGTGAACAACGCGGCGGTGGCGGCGCAGGTGTTGCGCGGCGGGTTTGATCGAGTCGCGGTGCTCGATACCGACATGCACCACGGACAAGGGATTCAGGAGGTTTTCTACGACCGTGATGACGTGCTGTATGTCTCGGTGCATGGCGATCCGACCAATTTCTATCCAGGGGTTGCCGGGTTTGGGGATGAGCGCGGTGTCGGGGCGGGTGAGGGGTTCAACCTCAACTTGCCGATGGCGCATGGTTCGAGCGAGGCGGACTTTCTTGAGCAACTGGACGTGGCGCTGGCAGCGGTGAAGGATTTTGGAGCGCAAGTGCTGGTGCTGTCGTTGGGCTTCGACATTTTCGAGCTGGACCCGCAGAGCAAAGTGGCGGTGACGCGGGAAGGGTTCGCACGGCTGGGTGAGCGGATCCGCAGCCTTGGGTTGCCGTGTCTGATTGTGCAGGAAGGGGGGTATCACCTGGAGAGTCTGGAGGATAATGCGCGGGCGTTTTTTGTGGGGCCGGAGGTGTGGAAGCTCTGATTTTTTGGGGGCTGGGAGGCCGCCATCGCGAGCAGGCTCGCTCCCACAGTGTCCGAGTCGAACCGCCTATTTGTGAACGACGCTGACCCTGTGGGAGCGTGGCTTGCCCGCGAAGAACGATAACGCGGTGCAACGGATGAAACACACTTGCCATCGCCCTGACGTTAACGTAAAGATTGCGGCAGGGCGCTGAACTTAAAAGAGCGCAGGGCGGACCGATCCGGAGCGCTTGATGACGCTAATAAAAACAACTTCCCCCAAGCTGCACCATGAAGCCCGGCTGGCCCGGGAAAAACTCCATCTCGAGGGCGAAGTTCCCGATGGCGTGTTGCGGGCAGAAATCGATGCGTCGTGGCGACGCAGCCTCAGCCATGGCGTGCATTTCAACAGCAAACATGAACTGACACTGGAATCGAGCGCGAGCCTCGATGTGCTGCTGTCGAGCAATCGCCTGCTGATCGACGCGGCGTTGCCGGCCATCGATTACCTGGCCGAGCGCCAGGGTAAGGAAGGGCTGATCATCCTCGCCAATTCCGACGCCACCATCCTCGCCGTCGAAGGCCGTGCCGATCGTCTCAAGGGCAGTGGCCTGCAAGACATCACCCTCGGGGCCTGCTGGAGCGAAGCCGCTCGCGGTACCAACGCGCTGGGCACCGCACTGGTGGAAGCCCGGCCGACAATGATCGATTGCGGCGAGCATTACCTCGATCGCCTGACCGATTTCTCCTGCACCTCGGTGCCGATTTATTGCCCGCAAGGCGACATCCTCGGCGTCCTCGACCTGACCCGCGAAGGCCCGCTCGGCCGCGTTCACGACAGCACCGCGCTGCTGGCCATGGCCGTCAGCCAGATCGAAAGCCGGGTGTTCAACGCCAGTTTTCCCGACCAGATCGTCCTGGCCTTCCACAGCCGTCGGCAATACCTCGAATCCCCTTGGCAAGGCCTGTTGGCGGTGAGTCTCGGCGGGCAGATTCTCGCGGTCAGCGCCCAAGCCTGTCAGTTGCTGCACGCCGAACGCTCGGCATTGGTCGGCCGTCGTTGCGAGGAGTTTCTCGGCGTCGATGGCTTGCAACTGCTGTCGCGTTTGCATCAGGGCGGGGTCGGCAGTCTGCAGACCGCCAAAGGCGAGTTCTTCTACAAAACCCTGCGCGCGCCGCAGCGGTCGATCAACGTCAGCACGCCGCCGCGCAGCACCGCCAAAACCGCTAAACCGCAACCCGATCTCGACACCCTGGCCGGCAGCAATGTCCGCTATGCCCGCGCCTTGCGCATGGCACGCCAGGGGCTGGCCAACGAATTGCCGGTGTTGCTGCTCGGCGAAACCGGCACCGGCAAGGAAGTCATTGCCCGCGCCTTGCACATGGCCGGCAGTCGTTGCGACAAACCCTTCGTCGCGGTGAACTGCGCGGCGATTCCCGAAGGCCTGATCGAGTCGGAACTGTTCGGCTACCGCGAAGGCGCATTCACCGGTTCCCGTCGAGGCGGCATGGTCGGGCGTCTGCAACAGGCTCACGGCGGCACGTTGTTTCTCGACGAAATCGGCGACATGCCGCTGGCCTTGCAGGCGCGTCTGCTGCGCGTCTTGCAGGACCGTAAAGTCGCACCGCTAGGCGCCGGCGAAGAACAGGACATCGACGTCGCCCTGATCTGCGCCACCCACCGCGACCTCAAACGCTTGGTCGAAGAAAAACACTTCCGTGAAGACCTGTTCTATCGCGTCAACGGCATCAGCGTGATGCTGCCGGCTCTGCGCGAGCGCGACGATTTCAGCGGGCTGGTCAGTCGACTACTGGCAAAACTCGACGCACCGACCATGGTCCTGCATGACGACTTGAACCGCTTGCTCGCGGGCTATCACTGGCCAGGCAACATCCGCCAACTGGAAATGGTGTTGCGCACCGCGCTGGCCATGCGCGAGCCGGGGGATACGGTGCTCACCCTCGACCACTTGCCCGACAGCATGCTCGACGAACTGAACGCCAGCGAACGCCCTCCGTCGGGCAGTATTCGCGAAAACGAACTGGAGCTGATTCGCCAGTCCCTGGACAGCCATCAGGGCAACGTGTCGGCCGCCGCCGACGCCCTGGGTATCAGCCGCGCGACCCTGTATCGCAAGCTCAAACAGTTGCGCTCGTGATGCAGCGCCTGATCGTTCGGCTGATTGACAGCCAGAATCCCGAAGCCCTGCAAGCGGCATTGCGCTGGCTGTACAGCTTTGTGCGGCCGCACCGTCTGGCGATTGCCGGACTGTTGGGATTGTCGGTCTGCGCCTCGTCGCTGGTGCTGGTGCAGCCCTGGCTGACCAAGCTGTTGATCGACGATGGCTTGCTGGCGCGCAACTTCCCGATGCTGGTACTGATCGCCGGGCTGATGATCGTCGCCGGGTTGCTTGGGACGGCGTTGTCGGGGATCAATCGTTACCTGCATACGCGTTTGTCCGGGCGGATTCTGTTCTCGCTGCGCGACGACCTTTACCGGCATTTGCAAACCCTGTCGCCGAGTTTCTACGGTCAGCGGCGCATCGGTGATTTGATGTCGCGCCTCGATGGCGATGTTGCGGAGATTCAGCGCTTCGCCGTGGACTCGTTGTTTTCGGCAGTGTCGAGCGTGATCGGTCTGGTGGTGGCGGTGGCGATGCTGCTGACCTTGTCGTGGAAACTCTCGCTGTTGGCATTGGTGCTGATTCCGCTCGATGTGCTCTGGCTGCGCTGGATGCGGCGCAAGGTCGAGCGCGATGTTCGGCAGTTGCGTGAGCGTTCGGCGGACATGTCGTCGTTCATGGTCGAGACCTTGCCGGTGATGAAATTCATTCAGTCGGCCGGTCAGCAACAACGAGAGTCGCGACGACTGGAGGCATTGGGCCAAGGCTATATGAGTCAGTTGCTGCGCCTGCAAGTCACTGAGTTTTTTACCCAGGCCGTGCCGGGCACGTTGACCTCACTGTCCCGGGCCTGTGCGTTTTTGATTGGCGGTTACTGGGTGGTGCAAGGGACGTGGCAACTGGGCGCGCTGATCGCGTTTTCCACGTACCTGGGGATGGCCGTAGGACCGGTTCAGAGCTTGCTCGGACTCTATGTCGCGATTCAGCGGATGACCGTCAGCCTCGGGCGCGTGATGGAATTGCGTGGTGAAAAACCGACGGTACTGACCCCCGTTGAACCCAAGCCAATGCCAACCTCCGGCGAACTGCGTTTCGACGACGTGCACTTCAGCCATGCCGGCCGGCCGAGCACCTTGAGCGGCATCGAAGCGCGAATTCCCTACGGCTTGAAAGTCGCCCTGAGCGGCGGCTCCGGAGTCGGCAAATCGACGCTGATCGACCTGTTGCAACGGCACCACGATCCGCAGTCCGGTCGGGTATTGTTGGGCGAGGTCGACCTGCGGGAACTGGACCTGTTCCAGTTGCGCCGGCGGATTGCCGTGGTCAGTCAGGACATCGTGCTGTTTCGCGGCAGTCTCGCCGAAAACCTGGCCTACGCCGTGCCCGACGCCAGTCGTGAAGCGATTGCCGAAGTGGCGCGGCTGGCGCAACTCGACAGCCTGATCGCCTCGTTGCCCGAAGGCCTCGACAGTCCGTTGGGCGAGCGCGGTCAGCAGTTGTCCGGCGGGCAGAAACAACGCATCGCCATCGCCCGGGCGCTGTTGCAGGATCCACTGATTCTGGTGCTGGACGAAGCGACCTCGGCGGTGGATGAAGCCACCGAGCGCGAAGTGATCGAGGCCATCGATCGACTGTTTGCCGGGCGCACGCGCATTCTCATCAGTCATCGCCCTTCAACCCTGGCCGACGCCGATCTGCGCTTCGAATTGCTCGACGGCGTGCTCACTTCGAAAACGGTGCAGCATGAAGTCTGAACTGCGAATCGGAGTGGTAGACAGCGGTCATTCGGCGGCGCAGCGGGTTCAGGTGATCGCGGGGCGACGCTTCTCGTTGCTGGAGGACGGACTGGCGGAAAGCGCTTTGCGCGATGATCCGCTGGGCCACGGCAGCGCGGTGATCGAGGCCATCGGTCGGCGGGCCCCTTCGGCGGTGTTCTGCGTGGCTCAGGTTTTCGATCAGCGTGGTGTCACCAGTGCCTTGCAGATCGCCACGGCCATTGACTGGCTGGTGGAGCAGGACGTGCGCCTGATCAATCTGAGCCTCGGGTTGCGACAGGATCGCAGCCTGTTGCGCGAGGCGTGCGCAGGGGCGGTGGCGCGGGGCATTTTACTGTGTGCGTCCAGCCCGGCCCAGGGCGAGGGTGTGTTCCCGGCGAATTATCCGCAGGTGTTGCGCGTGACCGGCGATGCGCGTTGTGCCGAACAGGAGTGGTCGTGGCTCAACAGTGCCCAGGCGGATTTCGCCGCGTGCGTACACGGGACGTATCCGGGGCAGTCCGGCGCCAGTCTGGGCTGCGCGGCGTTGAGCGGGCACATTGCGGGTTTCCTGGTTGCACAACCCGAGGTGAGCAACGAGCAGGTCATCGACTGGCTGCGGGAAAACGCGCGTTATCGCGGGCCTGAGCGGCGTTTGGGCCCATGATTCTGATTCTTGGCGCAGGGCCGGCGGGCGCGGCGGTGGCCCTGGGTTTGCGGCGGCTCGGTTACGCGGTGACGCTGGTCAGCGAGTGGCGACGGTTTGCGGCGCTGGAAGGCGTTTCCATCCGGGTGCTGGAAGCCTTGCGCGGTGCCGGTCTGCATCAAGCGTTGGCGGATGCGGCGTTGCCGTCTCAACGGCAGGTGTCGTGGAACGGCCAGCAGCATGCGCAAAACATCGAGTTTCTGCTGGACCGCCCGTACTTTGATCGAGGCCTGCGTGAAGACTTGCACCTGGCGGGCGTTGAGTTGGTCGAAGGTCGAGTGCTGAGCGTTCAGACCTCGGCTGCGGGACATCGGGTCGAGATTGAAGGGCACGAAGCGCTGGTCGCCGATTTTCTGGTAGAGGCACGCGGACGCCAGGCGCCGGCGCTCGGCAAAGGCTTGCGCGGGCCGGAGACGGTCAGTCTGCTCAATCGTTGGCAAGGCGCGCCGGGCGCCACCGCCAGCGCCGTGGAAAGCCTTGAGGACGGCTGGGCGTGGATGGCACGGCGGGCGGACGGTCAGTGTTACTGGCAGTGGACGGTGGACGTGGCCAGCGCGCATTTGCCGGGCAAGGCGCAGTTGCTCGATTACTGCCGCCAGCGGCGCCGGAATTCCACGTTGGCGCAGGCGTTTTTTGGGGGTGTTCCCGAGGTCGATCTACAACTGCATGCCCGCAGCAGCACCGCGATTCTGAGCCCGCAGGTGTGTGGCGAAAACTGGATTCGGGTCGGCGATGCGGCGATGGCGGTGGATCCGCTGTCTGGCAATGGCATCTTTCAGTCCTTGTCCTCGGCGTTGCAGGCGCCGACGGTGATCAATACGCTGTTGCGAAAACCTGAGCGGGCGGCGTTGGCCCAGCGTTTTCATCAGCAACGGGTGGCGCAGTTGTTTTTGCGGTTTGCGCGGATCGGGCGGGATTTTTATGCCGATGAGCAGCGTTGGCCGGATCAGCCGTTCTGGCAGGCGCGGCGGCAGTGGCCGGATGCGCAGGTGGCGCATGCCGAAGCGGATTTTTCTTCGTTGAGAATCGAGCGAGCACCGGTGTTGAAAGAGGGGTTTGTGGATGAGGCTGAGGTGGTGATCACGGCGGATCAGCCGTTGGGGATCTGGCATGTGCAGGGCGTTGAGCTGGCGCCGTTGGTGCGGCGGTTGCGGACCGAGTCTGCTGAGCAGGTGTTGGCGGGATTGACGGTGGAGCAGGGGCGGGTGATGCGGAGTTGGTTGTTGGCTCAGGGGTTCAAACCTTGAATGTGTGGTGACTGGTGTGGCCTCTTCGCGGGCAAGCCTCGCTCCTACAGGGGGGCGCATTCCCTGTAGGAGCGAGGCTTGCCCGCGAAGGCGGCCTGAAGAACGATGAAGATCAGAGCTTGATCAACACCGACTTCAACTCCGTGTAATGCTCAATCGCCGCATACCCCATCTCCCGCCCAACCCCCGACATCTTGTACCCGCCAAACGGCAGCGCCGGGTCCAGGGCGCTGTGGCAATTGACCCACACCGAGCCGGACTTGATCCGCGGAATCATCCGGTGCACTGCCGCCAGATCATTCGACCAGATACTCGCCCCCAACCCGTACGGGCTGTCATTGGCCATGCGCAACGCATCGGCCTCATCATCAAACGGAATTGCGACCAGCACCGGGCCGAAGATCTCTTCCTGCACCAGCGAATGCTTCTGATCGACATCGACGATCACCGTCGGTTTGACGAAGAATCCCGGCCCGAATTGCTCACCACCGCAGGCGATGGTCGCGCCACTTTCCCGGCCTTTTTCGATGTACCCGTAAACCCGTTCCTGCTGCCGCGCGGAGATCAGCGGCCCCATCTCCACGCTCGGGTCCAGCCCGTTGCCGAGCTTCATGGCGTTGGCAATGTCGGCGATGTCCGCCACCACATTGTCGAAATGCTTGCGCTGCACATACAGGCGCGAACCGGCACAGCATACCTGGCCCTGATTGAAGAAAATCGCACTGGCGGCGCCCGCGGCGGCGGTCTTCAGATCGGCATCGGCCATGACGATGGTCGGCGATTTGCCACCCAGTTCCAGGGTGACCCGGGTCATGGAGTCCATGGCGATCTTACCGATCTGCTTGCCCACGGCGGTGGAGCCGGTGAAGGTCAACTTGTCCACCAGCGGGTTTTGGGTCAGGGCTGAACCGGCAGTGATGCCAGTGCCGGTGACCACGTTGAACACACCTTCGGGGTAACCGGCTTCCAGCACCAGTTCGGCGAGTTTCAGCGCGGTCAGCGGGGTTTCGTCGGCAGGCTTGAGCACCACGGTGCAGCCGGTGGCCAGGGCCGGGCCAAGTTTCCAGCAGGCCAGCAGCAACGGAAAGTTCCAGGCGACGATGGCGCCCACCACGCCCACCGCTTCGCGACGAATGAAACTGTGAAACTGATCGTTCGGCATCAGCGGCAACGACACTTCAACGCTGGAACCTTCGATCTTGGTCGCCCAACCGGCCATGTAGCGCAGGAAGTCGATGGACAATTGCACGTCCATCACCTGGGCCACCGCCGCGCTTTTGCCGTTGTTCAGGCATTCCAGTTGCGCGAGCAGTTCGGCGTCGCGCTCCATCAGCTCGGCGAGTTTCCACAGCAAATTCTGCCGCTCGCGAGGGCGGGTGCGAGTCCAGGCGGAATCATCGAATGCCTGACGGGCCGCGAGCACCGCACGGTCAACGTCTTCCGGCGTGGCCCGCGGCACCACGCACAGCACTTCGCCGGTGGCCGGGTTGTGCAGGGGCATGGTCTGGCCGTCGGCGGCCTCGACCCAGTCGCCGCCGATAAGCATGCGTGGGGCGCGCTGGATGAACGCCGAGGTGGCGGGAAGCAGGTAGGGGAGCGTCATGGCGAGGCCTCTTGTTGTTCGTGAGAACGAGGCTTTCGCAATGGCTGTGCCAAGTGCCGAAAAGGCGCCGCCCGCCCAAGGCTGGCGCGTGGTTTGAGCGGGAAGGGGAGGATGAACGGATCAATTTTGTCGCATTTCGCGACACTCTCTGAGACGACGAGCAACCGGTTCTCGGCCTTGAGACACCTTCGGTTGGGGATTAGAATTTTCAGGCTCGGTGGGTGAAATGACGGAGCATTTACCCGGCACATATCTGGTGTAAGGGAGGTTGCGATGTTCCTTTCAACTCTGGAAATCCAAAGCATCATCGAACACAGTTTTCTACCCGCCGTCTGCACCTGCAACATGGAAGCGGACCAGTCCCTGACGATCCGGGTCTGTGACTGCATGACCGGCAAAGTGGACCTGGTGGCCACTCACGTTCCCCTATGGACACTGGACAGTCCCCATGCCATCGCCACGCTGGTGGCGGACATGCGCCAGGAAATCGAGGCTCACAAAAGCATTCATCCCACCTATTCGATCTGAACCAGCGTCAAGCCGCACCGTGTAACCGGTGCGGCTCGCGCTGAGCAATCAGGCGGCCACCTTCCGGGAAATCTCGTCGAATGTGTTGCCATCAACGGCAGCCAGCAGTTTTCTGTCGTCCTTGAGCGTTGCCAGAAAGGTGACTTCGGTTTCTTTCCCGGTCAGCATGAAACCGGCAATCGCACCAATGGGGCCTAGCAGCATGGCGCCGGCGACACCGAAGCCGATAGCTTCCTTGATGCTGTTGATCGAATCCTCGTTGGCGACTTCCACGCTTTTGAACGAAGAGAGGGGCAGGGTGATGCCGGGCCACGGGTGAAGCGACGTTCTCAGGGTGAAAACGCCGTCTGTGTACTCTCCGTCACCCTGCAGAAAGTCCCCCGCGAGGACAGTGATGCTTACCATGGTGTGACCCCCCGAATGGCAATGGGTGAACACTTATTTCGCTCCCGCAGGGGACTGCCGTCAATGGTCGGGCGATGAGCTGTTCCGGCCACGCATCTATGCTTGTCTCAGACTGCAACAACTGTCGCGATATTAGACGCAGGCGCTCTCGATCAGGCAGGGCCAACAGCAGTCAACTTCACGCAACCGCTTGATAAAAAAGGTAATCGGCAAGCTGGCACGCTCCGTGTATTGCTCATCTCAGACGTTTCTCTTGCCTCCGTCTGCGGTGCGCCGCCGACGGCAGAAACCATAAAAACGATAAGCCACAAAAATAAGAAAGCACCGTGCGAGGTTCGACGTTGATGAAGAGAAAACTCCGATCAGGCCTGAGCGCCAGTCTGCTGGCCGTGGCCGCTTGTGTGGCGCTGCATTCGCCTGACAGCCTGGCAGCCCGCGACGCCCAGACCATCCTCAAGGAAACCTGTCAGGGCTGTCATACCCCCGAAGCCGACAACGCCCTGAGCCGCATCAGCCACCAGCGCAAAACCCCGGAAGGCTGGCTGATGAGCATCGCCCGGATGCAGACCATGCACGGTTTGCAGATCAGCGATGACGACCGCCGCACCCTGGTCAAATACCTGGCCGACACCCAGGGCCTGGCGCCGAGCGAGACCGATGGCGTGCGTTACGCGCTGGAGCGCCGACTCAATACTGTCGAGAAATTCGACGACCAGACCAGCCAGATGTGCGGCCGCTGCCACTCCGGTGCGCGGGTCGCCCTGCAACGGCGTCCGGCCCAGGAGTGGGAGCGTCTGGTGAACTTCCACCTCGGCCAGTGGCCGTCGCTGGAATACCAGGCCCTGTCCCGCGACCGCGACTGGTTCGACCTGGCTCGAAAAGAAATGGTGCCGCTGTTGGCCAAGCGTTATCCGCTGGACAACCCGGCCTGGAAAAAATGGCTGGGCACCGCGCCGAAAGCCGAGGCGCTGGTGGGCGACTGGAGCTTCAGCGGCCACTTGCCGGGTAAAGGCGCACTGGCCGGGGTGATGAGCGTAAGCGCCGATGGCGACGACACGTTCAAGGTCAGCGTCAAAGGCCAATACGCCGATGGCACGCCGTTCAACGGTGACGGCAGCGCGATTCTCTACACCGGCTACGAATGGCGCGGCAACGTGACCATCGACGGCGTGACCATGCGTCAGGTGTTTGCCGCCCAAGGCAACGCGATGCAGGGCCGGATGTTCGAGGCCGAGCATGATGAGCGAGGTCTGGACTTCGTCGCCGCCAAGCAGGGCAGCAGTCGTTTGCTGGCGGTGCAGCCGGGTTATCTGAAGGCCGGCGTCGAGACGGAAGTGACCCTGATCGGCAGCGGTCTCACCGGCAAACCGAACTTCGGCAAAGGCGTCGAAGTGGTCGAGGTGGTCGAGCAAAACGCGGATCGAATCAAGGTCAAACTCAAGGCCGCCGCCAATGCCCAACCGGGCCTGCGCAACGTCACCGTCGGCACACTGAAAGGCCCGACCCTGTCGGTCTACAGCAAGATCGCCGAAGTCAAAGTCGTGCCCGAGTTCTCGGTGTCGCGGATCGGCGAGGGCGGTGGTTCGACGCCGAAAGTCCAGGGCCGTTTCGACGCGGAAGCCTGGGGCAAGGGTGCTGATGGCAAACCGTATCGCATCGGCGTGTTCCCGGCGCAGTGGTCGGTCGAAGCCTTCGACGACCGCGCCAAGGAAGACGAAGACGTCAAGTTCGCCGGCACCATGCAGGCTGACAGCGGCGTATTCACACCGGGCGATGCCGGGCCGAACCCGCAACGCAAAATGTCCACCAACAATGCCGGCAACCTCAAGGTGATCGCCGCCGTCGACGACGCAGGGAAATCCCTGACCGGCGAGGGCCACATGATCGTCACCGTGCAACGCTGGAACAATCCACCCATTCCATGAGTTGGCTGATTTCAATCGATTCAGACACTTTTTTGGAATGACCGCAGGCCCCGTAAACCGGGGTTTGCACAGGAGGTTGCGATGGGCGCTATTTTGAATCTGGTTGAGCGGAATCTGCATGAAGTGCACGTCGATGCCGACCGCATGCTGTTTCACATCCCCAGCAGTTCGCTGTTCGCCAGCGATGAGCTGACGGGCACCATCATCGACACGTTGCGCGGTCCCGGCTGTTCGTCCGAGGACCTGATCCAGCGCCTTGCCACACGCTTTAACGGCGAGGAAATCACCGAGACACTGCGTGAGCTGATGTCTCTGGAACTGGTCAGCGACGGTTCGCCGCTGACCCCGGACATCGGCACCAAACGGGTCGAGCGCACCGCGATCAACACCGTGGTGCTCAACGTCAACACCGGCTGCAACCTGAGCTGCACCTACTGCTACAAGGAAGACCTCGACAAGCCGTCGGCCGGCAAAAAAATGGACGTCGAAACGGCTATTGCGTCAGTGGAAATGCTGCTGCGTGAATCCCCGGATGAAGAACGTTTCACCGTGGTGTTTTTTGGCGGCGAACCGCTGAGCAACCGCAAGCTGATCGAGTACATGGTCGACTATTGCGAGAAGCGTTTCCGCGAGGCGGGCAAGTTCGTCGAGTTCGTCATGACCACCAACGCCACGCTGCTCACCGAAGAGACCGTGGACTACCTGAATGCCCATCGCTTCGGGCTTTCGGTCAGTATCGACGGACCGAAAACCGTGCACGACCGCAACCGCATCACCGTGGGCGGGCAGGGCACGTATGACGTGGTGCGGCGCAAGGCCGAGATGCTGCTGTCGCGCTACAACAGCCGTCCGGTGGGCGCACGGGTGACCCTGACCACCGGCGTCACCGACGTCGAAACCATCTGGGATCACCTGTTCAACGAACTGGGGTTTGCCGAAGTCGGCTTCGCCCCGGTGACCTCCGGAGACATCAGCACCTTCAACCTCACCAGCGACGAACTGATCGAAGTGTTCGCCAGCATGAAGAGGCTCGGCCGACGTTATCTGGAAGCGGCGCTGGAGCACCGCAACATCGGCTTCTCCAACCTGCACCAGTTGATCACCGACATCCACGAAGGCCACAAAAAAGCCCTGCCATGCGGCGCGGGCCTGAAGATGCTGGCGGTGGATCACAAGGGTGAGCTGAACCTGTGCCACCGCTTTACCGGCTCATCGCTGCCAACCTTCGGCAACGTGCACAGCGGTGTGAAACAGGTTGAGCTGAATGACTTCCTGTCCCAGCGCCTCGACCGCAGCAACACCGGTTGCGAAGACTGCCAGATCCGCAATCTCTGCTCCGGCGGCTGCTACCACGAGAGCTACGCCCGTTACGGCGACCCGACCCACCCGACGTATCACTACTGCGAACTGATGCGTGACTGGGTCGACTTCGGCATCGAGGTCTACACCCGGATCATGGCCCACAACCCTGCGTTTATCAGCAGCTACATCACTCCGCGCAAGGCTCACTGATATGAAACATCTCAAGGCAATCAATAATAAAGCGTTGAAACTCGATGAGGCCGCGGCCGAAAACCGCATCGAAGAAGTGGTGGCGATGAGTTCCGTCGCCGGTTGCGCCTCGACCACCGACCCGGGTTGGGAAATCGACGCGTTTGGCGGTGTGTCGTCGCTGTGCCAGCCGATGGAAGCGGACCTTTACGGTTGTTCCGACCCTTGCTGGTGGCCGGCCCAGGTGCCCGACATGATGAGCACCTACCCGGACTGGAACAAGGATGCCCAGGCGTCCAACGACAACTGGCGCAACCTTGGCACTGTCTTCCCGAAAGACAAGTGATCGGACAGAGAAGAAGGATTCCAGCATGCACAGCATCAAAGCCTGCGGCCTGGCCGCGTTCGCCGTCCTGAGCGTCTGTTCGTTCAACGTTCTGGCGGATGAAAACACCGCTCTGCAAGACGGTCACGAGTACATGTTGACCACCAATTACCCGAACAACCTGCACGTGATCGACCTGGCCACGGACACGCTGTTCAAGACCTGCAAGATGCCGGACGCCTTCGGTCCGGGCACTGTTCAGTTGTCGCCGGATCGCAAGACCGCTTATGTGCTGAACAACCATTACGCGGATGTCTACGGCGTCGAGCTCGATAGCTGCAAACAGGTGTTCCACGCCAGCATCACCCAGAAGCCGGGGGAGAAAGCGAAGTCGATGTTCGCTTTCACCCTCAGTCATGACGGCAAGGAACTGTTCGCCATCGCCAACCCGACGTTGATGCTCAATGATCGCTACGAAGTGCAGCAGCCGCGACTGGATGTCTACGCCACTGATGCCGGTATGGACGCCAAACCGGTGCGCAGTTTTCCGGCGCCACGGCAACTGACCATCATGCAGAGTGGCGACGACGGCACGCTGTACGTGGCTGGGGCGGACGTCTACAAGGTCGATGTCAAAACCGGCAAGTTCGACGTCCTGATCCCCAGCCGTCACTGGAAACGGGCGAACTACAGCGCGCCGGACGTGCTGTATGTGTGGAACCAGCAAACCTATCGCCATGACTTTTCGTTGCTCTACACCGCGGCGAAATTCAAGGACAAGAAGCAGGATCCCGCCACCGCCGAGTATCTCTACGGACTGTTCAGCATCGACCTGAAAACCGGCAAGACCGAAACCACCGACTTCGGCCCGCTGACGGAAATCTACTTCAGCGGCATGCGCTCGCCGAAGGACCCGAACCTGATGTTCGGCGTGCTGAATCGCCTGGCCAAGTACGACATCAAGGAAAAGAAAATGCTGCAGGCGGCGACGCTGGATCATTCCTACTACTGCATTTCCTTCAACAAGGAGGGCAGCAAGATTTATCTGGCCGGGACGTTTAACGATGTGGCGATTTTTGATGCCGACAGCCTGAAGCAGATCGGCAACATCAAATTGCCGGGTGGGGATATGGCGATTACCACGGCGCAGATATTTGTCCGGTAGTTACGGCGTCTGATCTGACGCCATCGCGAGCAAGTCGAATCGTCGTACCGCCGCTCCCACAGTGGATCTTCAGTGTGCTCACCATGGTGTGAACATCATAGAACCCTGTGGGAGCGGGCTTGCCCGCGATGAGGCCCTGACAGGCACTAGAGCATCAAACCCCAGGCACCGGACAACTCAAATCCCCCTCCTGACACTTCAAGTAAATTTTGAAAGTCTCCACCCGCGCCTTGGTCAACTCCGTGATGCAATTGCTGTAGATCAACGGATAAACACTCCCACCCTCAACCCCGGACGCGGAGAACTTGCACTCGGCATCCCGAAACCCGATCCACGCCCGCTGCGCGCCAACCAACAGCTTCTTGCTGTCGGGACTGCCCTTCAAGCGCTCGGTGATCTGCTGGTAAAGCGCATTCAACTCCTTGTCCGCCGCCTTGTTCTGCTGCGCCGCACATTGATTCATCGTGGCCTGGTCGGTGGCGTTGTCGCAATCGACGGCATGGGCGACGGTGGTAAACAGCAGCGGCGTCAGCGCCAGTAGCAAGCGTGGGTGCATGGGGATTCTCGCTGTGACCGGAAAAGTGAGGGGCAGTGTAGCGAAGCCTCATTCGCTTGCGGTGTGGTCGGTTGAAACCTTGAGCAAGCGATCTGCGTAAACCTCGATGTTTTCGCGCCAGTGCAACTTAGTCAACCAGCCATCGGGAATGGCCTGCACACCGTAGTGGGCTCCGGCCAACTGACCAACGATGGCTGCGGTGGTATCGGCGTCATCGCCCAGGTTGGCGGCTTTCAGGATGGCGGCTTCGAAACTGTCGGTGTGATGAAAACACCACAGCGCCGCTTCCAGTGAGGCGACGCAGTAACCGCTGCCCCGGATATCACTTTCAGGTTTGACGAGGTAATCGCCTTGGGCGATGGCCGCGACCTTGGGTTCCAGGAATGTCGTTGCCGGCAAGCCGAGTAAATCCGCCTTGGCTGCGCCTTGTAATGCATTGCAGATTAGTTCAGCGAACAAATGACAACATTCGATCGCTTCTGGTGCCGCGTGGGTCGTGCGGGAACTGTTCGCGGAAAATGTCCGGATGCGGTCGCTGTCGGGGAAATGGTACAAAACCACCGGCACCAGCCGCATCAACGAGCCATTTCCCGCCGTGTAGGGATCGGTTGAACCGGCGAAGGGGTCGCCGGTTTGCTGATACCGGGTCAAGGCATCACTGACGGTCATGCCAATGTCGAAGCATTCCCCGGTCGAACTCAGGTAACCCCATTGCCACCAATTGAGGTAGCGGCCCATCTGGTCGGTGGCATCGAAGCCGTTTTTGCTCAGCAGGCTTTCGGCCAGGCACAACGCCATCGAGGTATCATCGGTCCATTGCCCGGGCTTCAGATGGAAAGGGCCGCCGCCCACCATGTCAGACAAGGGCCTGAACGAACCGCGTGGCTGGAACTCGACAGTGGTGCCGACGGCATCACCGCAGGCCAGGCCCAGCAGGGCGCCGCGATAACGTTCCGTGAGTGAGGGCTGCATGAATCTTCCTTGTCCGGTCAATGTCGTCCCTGCAAACGGTAGCAGTTCCAGTCGGTTGACTCTCGTTCTCAACCGCGAACTTTGGCGCGGATGTGAGGCCGAATATTTCAGGCAGGGTTGATTGAGAAACCTGATTGATACAACTTTAAGGTTGGTCTTGTGGTCTTACAGGCCTACTGTTCAGTACAGGAGGTGACTTATGAACCCAGCATCAGATCGCATCGAAAGGAAGATCCTGCTTAAAGCGCCGCGCTCGCAGGTCTGGCGTGTGCTGGCCAACGCCGAAGCGTTCGGGCAGTGGTTTGGCGTGGCACTGGAAGGCAAGCGTTTTGTCGCCGGCGAATGGACTCAGGGGCAGATTACCTACCCCGGTTATGAGCACTTGCTGTGGAATGTCCTGGTAGAGCGAGTCGAGCCGGAGCGGGTATTTTCGTTTCGCTGGCACCCGTATGCCGTCGAGCCGGAAGTCGACTACTCCCAGGAGCCCACCACGCTGGTGAAGTTCGAGCTTGAAGACATGGATAACGGCACCTTGCTCAAGGTCACCGAGTCCGGTTTCGATCACATTCCCCAGACGCGGCGGCTAAAGGCGTTCCGCATGGACAGCCGTGGTTGGGATGAGCAGATGAGCAACATCGAAGAATTTCTGAAGATCAACACCAAGGCTCGCCTGCAGCAGAGCGAGTAGTGGGCGCAAGTTCGAACCCAGGTTGAAAGGCGACTGCAGGCCCGGAAACTCGCGGCTTCCAGGCTAGACACCTGATGCGTCTAAGGGTTTTCGGAAGGGGTGGTATAGCGAATGTCTTACACGCAGTGGTAACTATGTCGCCTGTTGCAGATTGGATCCGATGCGTAATCTGGCTTCATCAACCGGGGCACAGGAAGTGCTTCGGGATCAAGGATGATCGGCCATCAGCACGGAACGCTATCGACAGGGAGTCGACATGGTCTTGGGAAAAACCCGCTTCGGCGGGTTTTTTTTCGTCTGCTGAAAAGCTGACCATTTTCTTTGTGGGAGCGAGCCTGTGTGGCGAGGGAGCTTGCTCCCGCAGAGTCGCGAAGCGGCCCCAAAAGCTTTGCGACTGCTTCGCAGCCGAGCGGGAGCAAGCTCCCTCGCCACACCTGCCCCCGCACCACACTTTGCAGATTTGGGGCTTTGATGGTCAATGGCTTACACCAGAGCGCGGGTATGTCGTCTGTTTATGCTTCAACAATGCAGTTACTCTGGATCCATCAACTGAGTCGCAGGATGCACTCAGGATCACGGATGATCGACCATAGGCCTGGATGGCTGCTGACAGGAGTCGCAATGGTCTTGAGAAACCCGCTTAGGCGGGTTTTTTTGTGGGCGATGGAAAGTCCTCGGTGAAGCCGGACACTGGCTGCACCGAGGAATGGATCAGCGTACTGAAGCCTGATCGAGCTTCGCCGCAACACGCTCGGTGATTTCCGAGCGCAATTTCAACGACCCGGCAGCCCGTTTCCGCGCGTCTTCCAGCACGCTGACCGGCGCCGTCTCAGGGCAGCCCGAAGCAAACGGCGGCGCCGGAGCATATTCCAGCTGCAACTGCACCAGCTGCGCCGTGTCCTTATCGAACAATTCAGCGGCCAATGTCAGCGCGAAATCGATGCCCGCGGTGATCCCGCCACCGGTCAACAGATTGCCATCGCGCACCACCCGATCCTTCACCGGGATCGCACCCAATGGCGCGAGCAATTCGTGATACGCCCAGTGAGTGGTTGCGTGTTTACCCTTGAGCAGGCCCGCAGCGCCCAGCACCAGCGCTCCCGTGCACACCGAAGTGACATACCGCGCATGGGCCGCCTGAGCCTTGATGAACGCCAACGTTTCGTCATCCTCCATCAACGGCCCGACACCGCTGCCGCCGGGAATGCAAATCACATCCAGTGCCGGGCAGTCGTCGAAGGTGACAGTGGGCTTCAGCACCAGGCCGGTGCTCGCGGTGACTGGCATCAGGTCTTTCCAGATCAGATGCACCTTCACGTTCGGCAACGAGGCCAGCACGTCATAAGGGCCGGTCAGGTCCAGTTGCTGAACCTGCGGGAACAACAGAAAACCGATCTGCAACGTCATGGTGTTTTTCTCGTGAGGTGGGTGGACGGCTTCACTCTAGGCTCGTAGGATTTGGCGCATACGCCAATTATCCCACGAATTACGCCAAACATGCCCAAGACCATCCATGTGCTCGCGTTCGCCAATGTGCAACTGCTCGACGTCACCGGGCCCTTGCAAGTGTTCGCCTCGGCCAACGACATTGCCCGCCAGAAAGGTTTGCCGCCGCCTTACGCGCCGACGGTGATTGCCCACGGCGGGGGCGGTGATGTCGTCGGCGGGGCTGGCGTTGTTGGCCGAACCGTTGCCCGGGCAAGGCAGCGACACCTTGATCATTGCCGGCGGCTGGGGCGTTTACGCGGCGGCGGAGGATGCGGCATTGGTGGCATGGGTGCGTGAGCATGCGGCGGGATGCCGTCGGGTGGCATCGGTGTGCACCGGGGCATTTTTACTGGCGGCCAGTGGCTGGCTCGATGGTCGCCGGGTGGTCACGCACTGGACTCGTTGTGAGCAGCTGGCGCAGATGCACCCACGGCTGCAGGTCGAGCCCAATCCGATTTTCATCAATGACGGCCCGGTCTGGACCTCGGCCGGGGTCACTGCCGGCATCGACCTCGCGCTGGCCATGGTCGAAGAAGACCTCGGTCGCAACATGGCGCTGGAAGTGGCGCAACAATTGGTGGTTTTTCTGAAACGTCCGGGCGGCCAGTCGCAGTTCAGCGTGACCCTGTCATTGCAGAAGGAAGGCAGCCGATTCGATGACCTTCATGCCTGGATCAGCGAACATCTCACCATGGATCTGGGTATTCCCACCCTGGCGCTACAGGCCGGCATGAGCGAACGCAGCTTCGTCCGCCACTACCGCGCCGACACCGGCCAGACGCCCGCGCGAGCCATCGAACTGATTCGGGTCGAAACTGCGCGACGCCTGCTCAGCGATACCGGCGTGCCGATCAAACGGGTCGCGGTGCAGTGCGGGTTCGGCAGCGAAGAGACGCTGCGTCGCAGTTTCCTGCGCGCCATGGGCGTGACACCGCAAGCCTATCGCGAGCGGTTTTCCGTCAGCGCTCCAGCAGATCCAGTAACGCCCTGATCGTTGCTTCAGGCGCTTCTTCGGGGATGTTATGCCCGACGCCTGGCAGCACGCGCCGCTCATAGCTGCCAGTGAAATGTTCGATGTCGTCATCGATTTCCGCTGCCGGACCCACGCCATCGTCGGCACCGCAGAGGGAGATCGTCGGAACATTGATCGGCGGTTGCCGGGTCAGTGCCTCTTCGATCGACTCCAGCGCCGGATCACCCTCGACATACATGAAGCGATGGCGATAGGAGTGAATCACGACGTCGACGAAATCCGGGTTATCGAATGCCGATGTGCTGAGCGGGTATCGCTCGGGACCTTCGGCCCAGGTCGGTGACCACAATTTCCACAGCAATTGGCACAGGGCGCGGCGATTTTCGGTCAGGCCTTCAACGCCGCGCGGGGTGTGGAAGTAGTACTGATACCAGAGCCGATGCTCGGTTTCCGGGTCCAGTGGCCGGGTCGAACGGGGAATGTCCTGAAGGTTGTAACCGTCACCGGTCACCAGGCAACGAACCCGCTCCGGCCACAGCGCCGCGACAATGCACGCCGCACGCCCACCCCAGTCGTAACCACAGAGGGCGGCTTGTCTGATGTTGAGTGCGTCCATCAGGTCCAGCAAATCCTGAGCGAGGGCGGCTTGCTGACCGGAGCGCAGGGTATCGGGACTGTTGAACCGGGTAGGGCCATAGCCGCGCAGATACGGGACGATAACCCGATAGCCTTTGCCGGCAAGGACTGGTGCGATGTCGTCGTAGGCGCGGGGCGAGTAGGGGAAGCCGTGGAGCAGGATGACGGGGTCGCCGGTGGTGGGGCCGTGCTGTTCGTAGGCGAGTTTTAGATGCGGAGTCAGCGCATGGTGGATCAGTGCGTCATTGTTCATCTAACTCTCCAGACAGGTTGCCAGGGGTCATTCTTGAACGTCGGTTTCCGCCATCTGATTAAAGTATTTGGAGCGATCCGGCGTAAACGTCACCACCATCCTGGTCCGCGAGCAGGTCAACGCCTGTTCTTCGCTTAAATCAACCTCCAGATCTTCCCCGCGCAGACCCTGCCATTGCGCAAGGTATTTGAGCGATCCGTACTTTTCGAGTTTCTTCAGACTGCGGCTGACGCCACCTTTCCAGCCCAGCACCGGCAATTCGCCGGCGCGGCATTGTTGGGCGAGTTCGGGGAAGCGGGCGGCGCGTTGGCGGCCGATTTCCCAGCATTTGATCAGGCCTTTATCGGGGCCTTCCCACAGTTCGTCGCGGTTCAGGCCTGTGCGGAGTGGGGTATCGATGCTGCGGTGGATACGCTGGGTCATTCGGGTTCCTTGAATTCGGGTTTTGTTGGACAGCTCCGCTGTGCCCGTTGACGAGGGATGTTAGGTGGGGATGTAACGGGTGGCAACAAACGATTTCGGGATGTTGGCATCGGGTTTTGTTTATGAAACGTAGGACTTTGCTCTACACGAAACCTGTGGCGAGGTAGCTTGCTCCCGTTCGACGGCGAAGCCGTCGCAAGCATTGCATCCGCGTTTACCTGACACACAGAGTCGAGTGATTTAGGGCCGCTTCGCAACCCAGCGGGAGCAAGCTCCCTCGCCACAGGTGATGAGTGGGGTCAGCAAAGCGACGCGGTCTCACGGCTGCCAGTAATTCTTCTCCCCACTCAATTTCCGGTCCAGAAAACTCGCCGCGCTGATCAGCGCCAGGTGCGTCAGCGCTTGCGGTGTGTTGCCCAGATGCCGCGCATGGCTGTCGAACTCTTCGGCATACAACCCCAGTGGATTGGCGTATCGCAGCAGTTGTTCAAACTCCAGATGCGCCTTTTCCACCTGACCGGCGCGGGCCAGGCATTCGACGTACCAGAACGAACACGCAGCAAACGCGCCTTCGGTGCCGTCGAGGCCGTCGATGCGCGTTTCTTCGTTGCGGTAGCGGTACACCATGCCGTCGCGTACCAGGGTTTTCTGAATGGCTTCGAGGGTCGATAGCCAGCGCGGATCCTTGGCGCTGACGAAACGCACCAGCGGCATCAGCAACATCGAACCATCCAGCGCAGTACCGCCGATGTGCTGGACGAAATGCCCCCGTTCTTCGTTCCAGAAGTTTTCCCAGATGTCGGCGTAGATCGCCTGACGGGTCTGGTCCCACCGGGCAAAAGGGGCGGGCAGGGAGCGTTTGGAGGCGAGGCGGATCGCCCGGTCCAGCGCCACCCAGCACATCAATCTAGAGTGCAGGAAATGATGCTGCTCGCCGCGCATTTCCCAGATGCCGACGTCTTTTTGCTGCCAGGTTTCGCAGACCTGATCGACCACTTCCACCGCGTGTTTCCAGCCTTCATGGGAGATGGCGTCGCCGTACTTGTTGACCAGGTACACCGCATCCATCAGCTCGCCGAAGATATCGAGCTGGACCTGATCGTACGCACCGTTGCCGATGCGCACCGGCGTGGCGCCGCCATGGCCGGACAGGTGCGAGAGTTCTGTTTCTGGCAGTTCCTGGCGGCCATCGATGGCGTAGAGAATGTTGAGTTTCATCGGTTTACCGTGGCAGTCGCTGACCCGCCCGCGCAGCCAGCGCATGTAATCGTTGGCCTCCTGGACAAACCCCAGGCGCATGAAGGCATAGACGGTGAACGAGGCGTCGCGGATCCAGGTGTAGCGATAATCCCAGTTGCGTTCGCCGCCCGGTGTTTCGGGTAAGCCAAACGTAGCGGCGGCTACAATCGCGCCGTGTTTGCGTGAGGTCAGCAGCTTCAGCGCGAGGGCCGAGCGGTTGACCATTTCCCGCCAGCGACCGCGGTAGTTGGACTGGCCGGTCCAGTCACGCCAGAACTTCAACGTGCGCTCCATGCACAAGTCTGCGGCCCCTTCCTTGAAGCGGGGATCGTCGAAGCCGCCCAGCAGGAACTGCGCGCCCTGGCCCTGTTCCAGGGTGAATTCGGCCACCGCCGCGTCGCCCTCGACACGCAACACCTGATCCGAAGACAGGCGCATGGACGGCTGATCGGCGGCCTCGAATACCACTTCATTTTCGTCCAGTCGCGCACGGGTTTTGGCGCGAGCATAGTCATGCCGCACGGCGCAGCGCATGTGGAACGTCGCCTGGCCGCTGACCACCCGAACCCGGCGTATCAGCACCGGCAGATCATCCTCGCTGTCGCCGATCGGCAGCAGGTCGGTGACCTCGACCACCGCTCTGTCGCTGAGCCAGCGGGTTTGCAGCACGTTGGTATCGGGCAGGTAGATCTGCTCGCGGCGGGCGTCGGGCAGGTCCGGGGAAAGTTGGAAAATGCCGGCTTCGGGCGTGTCCAGCAGCGAACAGAAGATCGACGGGCTGTCGAATTCCGGCCAGCAGAAAAAATCCACGCTGCCCTTGTCGTTGACCAGTGCCGCGCTGCGCATGTCGCCAATGATGCCGTGGGCGTCGATGGCGCTTTGTCGTTCGGGATGATGATCAGCCATTGCCGCGAAACTCCGGATAGAGGCTCATGCCGCCGTCGATGAACAGGGTGGTGCCGACGATGTAGTCGGAGGCACCCATGGCGAGGGCGACTTGTTGGGCGGGGGACATCAGCATGTAAGTGAGCGCGTTGAGGTGAGGGCCTAATCAGCTGACTGGTTTGGACTGCCGAGAGTTCATTTGGTGGAAGGATAGTGGTGACTGTTCTGGCCTCATCGCGAGCAGGCCTTCACATTCAACCAACAATAAGCCGCTTTCCCCACAACCAGCCTTGTGGCAACTTGCAGGCCCTTGTCGAGACCTGCTGCCCATGGCCAACCCTTACCGCGAACTGTTCAAAGCCCCGGGCAGCCGAGCCTTCGTGCTGGCCGGGATGATCGCGCGCATGCCGATTTCCATGACCGGCATCGGCCTGATCACCATGCTCTCCCAGCTCCAAGGTGGTTACGGACTGGCCGGCGCGGTGGCGGCGACGTTCGCTTTGGCGACGGCTTTTTGCGCTCCGCAGGTTTCACGGTTGGTGGACCGTTTCGGGCAGCGCCGGATCTTGCCGGTGTCGGCGTTGATCGGCGGCGGGGCGTTGTTGCTGGTGTTGCTGTGCACGCGTTTGCAGGCGCCGCAATGGACGCTGTTCGTGTTCGCCGCGCTGGCCGGTTGTATGCCGAGCATGTCGGCGATGGTGCGGGCGCGGTGGACCGAGGTCTATCGCGGCCAGCCGCAATTGCAAACCGCGTATGCCCTGGAATCGGTGCTCGACGAAGTCTGTTTTATTGTCGGGCCGCCGCTGTCGGTGGGGTTGTGTGTGGTGGCGTTCCCCGAGGCCGGGCCGCTGGCGGCGTTGCTGATGCTGGCGATCGGGGTCACGGCGTTTGTCCTGCAACGGGACACGGAACCGGCGATTCATCCCCATGAAGAACACCATCGGGGCTCGATCATTCGTTCCGGCGAGATTCAGTTGCTGGTGCTGCTGATGGTCGCCTTGGGCACCATTGTCGGCGTGGTGGATGTGGTCAGCGTGGCGTTTGCCCAGCAGCAGGGCCAACCGGCGGCGGCGAGTATTGTGCTGTCGGTATACGCGATCGGCTCATGTTTGGCCGGGCTGGCGTTCGGGGCGTTGCGCTCGAAAGTGCCGTTGCCGCGACTGTTTCTGTACGGCGGGGTGGCGACGGCGGTGACTACGTTGCCGTTGCTGCTGGCGAGCAACATTCTCGGGTTGTCGCTGGCGGTGTTCGTCGCAGGGCTGTTTTTTGCGCCGACGCTGATTGTTGCCATGGCGTTGGTGGAGCGTATCGTGCCGCCGGCCAAACTCACTGAAGGCCTGACCTGGCTGGTGACCGGGTTGAGCATTGGCGTCGCGATTGGCGCGGCCAGTTCGGGTTGGCTGGTGGATGCGTTCGGGGCGCGAAGCGGGTTCTGGGTGGCGATTGCGGCGGGGGCGGTGGTGCTCGGTTCCGCAATCCAAAGCTTTCGCCACCTTAAGTAAATCATTCACCGAACCTGTGGCGAGGGAGCTTGCTCCCGCTCGGCGGCGAAGCCGTCGTAAATCCGCAACCAAAATTTACCTGACACACAGAGGCGGCTGGTTTTGGGGCTGCTCCGCAGCCCAGCGGGAGCAAGCTCCCTCGCCACAATTCATATCAAACTAATTCCCCGCGGCGCTCATCCGTTCTCTTTACAGACAACTTTTCGAGGTGAGCCCGGTGACCCAGCTGACATTGCTGTGCCTGCCCTATTCAGGCGCGAGCGCCATGGTCTACAGCCGCTGGCGGCGCAAACTGCCGGAGTGGCTCAAGCTGCAGCCGGTGGAACTGCCGGGGCGCGGCGCGCGGTTCGGCGAGCCATTGCACACCGACATGCGGCGCCTGGCGCTGCAACTCGCGCAGGAACAGAAAGCCACGCTCAAGGCACCGTACGCGCTGTTCGGCCACAGTCTCGGCGCTTTGCTGGCCTGCGAAATGGCCCATGCCTTTCGCTCGCTGGGTTGCCCGGAGCCGGTGGCGCTGTTCGCTTCAGGCACCGCCGCGCCGACGATGCGGGCTGATTACGATCAGGGTTTTGCCGATCCGAAAACCGATGCCGAGCTGATCGAGCAACTGCGCACCCTCAATGGCACCAGCGAAGAAGTGCTGGCCAATGAAGAGCTGATGAGCCTGACGCTGCCGATCCTGCGCGCTGACTTCCTGCTGTGCGGCCGTTTCACGCCGATCCAGCGCCCGCGGCTGAAATGCCCGGTGCACGTGCTCGGCGGCAAGGCTGATCGCGCGACCACCGAACAGCTGATCGGCTGGAGCAAGGAAACCCACGGCAGCTTCTCCGTGGACATGCTGGCCGGCGGTCACTTCTTCATCCATGAGCACGAAGCCAAGGTGTTGCGGGTGATCAAGGACCAGCTCGATGTTCACCATCGCCGGCACGCCATGGCCGCCACTGCCTGATCCAGTCCCTGTAGGAGCCGAGCTTGCTCGCGATGGCGTTGTACCTGTCGACATCAATGTTGAATGTCAATCCGTCATCGCGAGCAAGCTCGGCTCCTACAGGTTCGAGGTGTAGCTCCGTTTTACCACCCCTCCTGATACTTATTCTCATTCGCTAATTTTTCCGGTCTGCATTCGTTTTATAGGGACGACGTGCCTTTGTGCTTCCCGCCACTGATCCGGATGCTTAGAAATGAATGCTGAAGACTCCTTGAAACTTGCTCGCCGGTTTATCGGGTTGCCCCTGGAAAAGCGCCAGATGTTCCTTGCGGCCTTGCAAAAGGAAGGCATTGATTTCGCCCGGTTCCCGATTCCTGCGGGCGTCGAGGCCGAGGATCGTCAGGCGTTGTCTTACGCCCAGCAACGCATGTGGTTTCTCTGGCAACTGGATGCGCAAAGTGGCGCCTACAACCTGCCTGGTGCGGTGCGTCTGACCGGGCAGTTGAACCTGCCTGCGCTGGAGCAGGCCTTTGCCAGCCTCGTGGAGCGTCACGAAACCCTGCGCACGGTGTTCCAGCGCCAGGCCGACGGCAACCTGCGGCAAGTGCCGGCCAGCGCACCGCTGGTGATCGATCATGTGGATTTCAGCGCATTGCCGCCCACTGATCGCGAACGCGCCGTCGCCCAAGCGGCGGAGCAGCAATCAGTGTTGCCCTTCGATCTCTCGGTCGGCCCGTTGCTGCGCGTGACGCTGCTCAAGCTTGCCGAACAGGAACACGTCCTGCTGCTGACCCTGCACCACATCGTTTCCGATGGTTGGTCGATGAACGTGCTGATCGACGAATTCATTCGCTGTTACGACGCCTTCGAGGCCGGTGCACAACCGCAACTCGCGCCGTTGCCGATCCAGTACAGCGACTACGCGTTGTGGCAGCGCCGCTGGCTGGAGGCGGGTGAACAGGCGCGTCAACTGGATTACTGGCAAGCGCAACTCGGCGATGAACACCCGGTGCTGGAGCTGCCCACAGACCACTCGCGCCCGGCGATGCCGAGCTATCGCGGCACCCGCTACGAATTTGCCGTCGACCCGCAACTGGCCGAGCAACTGCGTGCCACCGCGCAGAAACACAACATCACCCTGTTCATGCTGTTGCTCGGTGCGTTCAACGCACTGCTGCATCGCTACACCGGGCAAACCGACATCCGTGTCGGTGTGCCGATTGCCAACCGCAACCGTGCGGAAATCGAAGGCCTGATCGGCTTCTTCGTCAACACCCAGGTGCTGCGCACCAGGCTCGATGGCCACACCCGCGTCGAGGATTTGCTGCGCGCCATCAAGGAAACCGCCCTCGGCGCCCAGGCCCATCAGGACCTGCCGTTCGAGCGCTTGGTCGAAGCGCTGAAACTGGAACGCAGCCTCAGCCACACGCCGCTGTTCCAGGTGATGTACAACCACCAGCCGCAGGTCGCGGACATGTCCAGCATCAGCACCGCTTCCGGCCTGGTGCTGGGCGCGATCGAGTGGGAAGGGCGCACCACGCAGTTCGACCTGACCCTCGACACCTACGAAAAGGGCGGCAAGCTGCACGCCGCACTGACCTACGCCAGCGACCTGTTCGACGCGCCGACCATTGCGCGCATGGCGCAACACTGGACGCGCCTGTTGCAGGCGATGGTGGTCGATTCGAATCAGCGGGTCGGCGAGCTGCCGATGCTGGCGGCGGATGAGCAGCAGGTGCTGGTGCACGACTGGAACCGCACCGCCGAAACTTATCCCGTCGAGCAATGCGTTCATCAACTGATCCACGCCCAGGCCTTGCGCACACCCGAAGCGTCCGCGCTGGTGTTTGGCGACCGGCAGCTGACTTATGCACAGCTCGATGCGCGCACCAATCAATTGGCTCATTACCTGCGCGAGCAGGGTGTCGGCCCCGATGTGCTGGTGGGGATCGCCGTCGAGCGTTCGCTGGAAATGGTCATCGGCCTGTTGGCGATTCTCAAGGCTGGCGGCGCTTATGTGCCGCTCGATCCGGAATATCCGGCGGAACGCCTGGCCTACATGATTGAAGACAGTGCGGTTGGTGTGTTGCTGACTCAAAGCGCCCTGGCTGGCGCGCTGCCGACCGAGGGCATCAAGGTCATCGCACTGGATCAGGACGAGGATTGGCTGGACGGTTACAGCGAAACCTGCCCGCAGGATTCGGTGAATCCGCTGAACCTGGCCTACGTGATTTACACCTCCGGTTCCACCGGCAAGCCCAAGGGCGCTGGCAATAGTCATGCGGCGCTGGTCAACCGTTTGTGCTGGATGCAACAGGCGTATGGGCTGGATGGTAGTGACTCGGTGTTGCAGAAAACCCCGTTCAGTTTCGATGTGTCGGTCTGGGAATTCTTCTGGCCGCTGATGACCGGCGCCCGTCTGGTGGTGGCGCCGCCGGGTGCGCATCGCGAACCGGCGCGGTTGATCCGCCTCATCGGCGAGTTCGGCATCAGCACCTTGCACTTTGTGCCATCGATGCTTCAGGCGTTTATCCACGAGCCGGGCGTTGAAGCCTGCACCAGCCTCAAACGCATCGCGTGCAGCGGTGAAGCCCTGCCGCTGGACGCCCAGCTTCAAGTGTTCGCCAAGCTGCCGGGCGCCGGGTTGTACAACTTGTACGGGCCGACCGAAGCGGCCATCGACGTGACCCATTGGACCTGCGTTGACGAAGGCGCCGACAGCGTGCCGATCGGCCGGCCGATTGCCAACTTGCGTACCCATGTGCTGGACGCGCAATTGCTGCCGGTGCCGGCGGGCGTGGCGGGGGAGTTGTACCTGGGCGGCGCCGGTCTGGCGCGCAGTTATCACCGCCGTCCGGGGCTGACGGCCGAGCGGTTTGTGCCGTGCCCGTTCCATGACGGCGCGCGCCTGTACCGCACCGGCGACCGGGTGCGCCAGCGTGCCGACGGGGTGATCGAATACCTCGGCCGTCTCGACCATCAAGTAAAACTGCGCGGCCTGCGTATCGAGCTGGGGGAAATCGAAACCCGCCTGATGCAGCATCCGCTGGTGCGCGAAGCCGTGGTCCTGGTGCAGGGCGGCAAGCATCTGGTGGCGTACCTGGTGCTGGAAAACGCCGAGGCGCAGTGGCCGGAAACCCTCAAAGCCTGGCTGCTCAATAGCCTGCCGGAATACATGGTGCCGACCTACCTGATGCCACTGGATGCCCTGCCGGTGACCGCCAACGGCAAGCTGGACCGCAAGGTCCTGCCGCAACCGGATGCGGCGCCGCAACAAGCGTTCGTCGCGCCGCAAGACGCCATGCAAACGGCGCTGGCGCAGATCTGGCAGGACGTGTTGGGGCTGGAGCGCGTGGGCCTCGAAGACAACTTCTTCGAGCTGGGCGGTGACTCGATCATCTCCATTCAAGTGGTCAGCCGCGCCCGTCAGGCCGGCATCCGTCTCAGTCCGCGTGACTTGTTTCAGTGCCAGACCGTGCGCAGCCTCGCGCTGGTGGCGGCGTTCGATAACCGCAGTTCCATCGACCAAGAGCCGGTCAGCGGCGAGGTGGTGCTAACCCCGGCGCAACTTTACTTTTTTGAGCAGGCCATCGCGCAGCCGCAGCACTGGAACCAGTCCTTGTTGTTGACGCCACGCGAGGCGCTGAACCCTGAAGCTCTTGAAGCCGCGCTGGTCGCGGTGATCAACCATCACGATGCCTTGCGCCTGCGTTTTACCGCGAGTGTCGATGGCTGGCAGCAGCGCCACGGATCGCCGGTCGAAACAGCGGGGCTGTGGCAGCGGCAGGCGGCGTCGACCGAGGCTTTGACGGCCCTGTGCGACGAAGCGCAACGCAGTCTCGACCTGGCCGATGGGCCGTTGCTGCGCGCGTTGCTGGTCAGCCTCGACGATGGCACACAACGCCTGTTGCTGGCGATCCACCATTTGGCGGTGGACGGCGTGTCGTGGCGGGTGCTGCTCGAAGACCTCCAGCAGGCCTACGCCCAATTGGCCGCTGGCAGCGTTGCGACATTGCCGGACAAAACCAGCGCCTATCAACACTGGGCCAAACACCTGCAAGCGCATGCCCGCACGCTGGATCAGCAACTGCCGTACTGGCAGGCGCAACACGCCGATGCCCGCGACCTGCCGTGTGAAAACCCGCTGGGCAGCCTGCAGCATCGCCACGGCCACAAGATCGAATCGAAGCTCGACGCCGGGTTGACGCGGCAGCTGCTGCAAACGGCCCCGGCGGCGTATCGCACCCAGGTCAATGACTTGCTGCTGACGGCGCTGGCGCGGGTGATCTGCCGCTGGACCGGGCATCACTCGACGCTGATCCAGCTTGAAGGCCATGGCCGTGAAGACCTGTTCGACGACCTCGACCTGACGCGCACCGTAGGCTGGTTCACCAGCCTGTTCCCGGTGCGCCTGCGACCTCAAGCCGACACGGCGAATGCGATCAAGGCGATCAAGGAACAACTGCGCGCCATCCCCGACAAAGGGCTGGGTCATGGCTTGCTGCGCTACCTCGGCGAGCCGGCCCAGCGTGAGTCCTTGCAAGGGTTGTCGGCGCCACGGATTACCTTCAACTACCTCGGCCAGTTCGACCGCCAGTTCGATGACGATGCGCTGTTTGTACCGTCGCTGGAAAGTGGCGGTCAGGCCCAGGGTGACGATGCGCCGCTGGCCAACTGGCTGACCCTGGAGAGTCAGGTCTATGGCGGTCAACTCTCGCTGCAATGGGGCTTCAGCCGCGAAATGTTCGCCGACAGCACCGTCCAGCAACTGGCTGATGCCTACAGCGAAGAACTCACCGCGCTGATCGAACATTGCTGCGCCACGCCGGCGGGTCAGGTCACGCCGTCGGACTTCCCGCTGGCCAGGATCAACCAGGCGCAGCTGGACGCGTTGCCTGTCGCGGCACCGGCTATCGAGGACATTTATCCGCTGACGCCGATGCAGCAGGGCATGCTGTTCCACACCTTGTATGAGCCGCAGGCCGAGGCCTACATCAACCAACTGCGCCTGGACATTCAGGGGCTGGAACTGGCGGCCTTCGGTCGGGCGTGGCAAGCGGCGATCAACCGTCACGACATTCTGCGCAGCAGCTTCCATTGGTTGGGTCTGGAATCTGCTCATCAGGTAATTCATCGCCAGATCGACCTGCAATTGCAGGTGATCGAGGCCGCCGATATCGACCTCGATGCGCTGGCCGCCGAAGAGCGCAGCCGTGGTTTCGAACTCAGCGCCGCGCCGCTGTTCCGCCTGATGCTGGTGCGCCAAAGCAGCGACGCCTGGCACCTGATCTACACCAGTCATCACATCCTCATGGACGGCTGGAGCAACGCGCAGTTGCTCGGCGAAGTGATTCAGCATTACGCCGGGCAAACACTGGCCAAACCCCTGGGGCAATACCGCGACTACCTGGGCTGGATTCAGCAGCAGCCACTGGCGGCGGGCGAGCAGTTCTGGAAACAGGCGCTGGCCGCCCTCGAAACGCCGACGCTGCTGGCGCAAGCCTTGCCGACGCCGGTCGAGGGGCGTGGCATGGGCGAGCATCACCTGACGCTGGAAAGCGCCGCGATGCAGCGCCTGGCGGAGTTCGCCCGGCAGCAGAAAATCACCCTCAACACCTTGTTGCAGGGCGCGTGGGGTCTGCTGTTGCAGCGCTACACCGGCCAATCGTGCGTGGCGTTCGGCGCAACGATTGCGGGACGATCCGCGCCGTTGCCGGGCATCGAGCAACAGTTGGGTCTGTTCATCAACACCTTGCCGATCATCGCCAGGCCACACTCCGGTCAGCCGGTCAGCCAATGGCTCAACGAACTGCAAGCCCTGAACCTGAGCCTGCGCGAGTTCGAACATGTGCCGCTTTACGACATCCAGGGCTGGGCGGGGCAGCAGGGCAACGCGCTGTTCGACAGTTTGCTGGTGTTTGAAAACTTCCCGGTGGCCGAAGCACTGAAGCAAGGCGCTCCGGCGGGACTGACCTTCGGCGCACTGCGCAATCACGAAATCACCAGCTACCCGCTGACCCTCGGCATCGAAGTCGGCGCCAGCCTGCGTCTGGAATTCAGTTTCGATCAGGCTTTGTTCAGCGCCGCGCAGATCGAGCGACTGGGCGCGAACCTGCTGCATGTGCTGGAGCAATTCGTCGCGCAGCCGCAACAGGTTCTGGGGGCCGTCAGCCTCTTGGATGCCAAGCAAAAAACTCAGGTGTTGCTGGGCTCGCGTCCCGCCGCGCCGCTGCTGGACAGTCCATTGCTGGCGCATCAACGCTTCGAGCAGCAAGCGGCACGCACGCCCGATGCATGGGCCGTAATCCTCGGTGACGAGCGACTGACTTATGCACAGCTCAACGCCCAGGCCAACCAGCTCGCCCATCGCCTGCGCGAGCACGGTGTGGCGCCGGGCCAACGGGTCGGCCTGTCGGTGCGGCGCAACGCGCAGATGATCGTCAGCCTCATGGCCATCCTCAAGTCCGGCGCCGGTTATGTGCCGCTGGACCCGGACTACCCGGCCGAACGTCTGGCCTACATGATCGAAGACAGCGGGGTGGATCTGCTGCTGGCGCAACCGGAGCTGCTGACCGATGTCGCGTTGCCCGAAGGCTTGCCGCGTCTGGCGCTGACGGCGGCGTCGCTGGCCGGCTATTCCACGGCCAACCCGGTCAACTTCGCCTGTGCCGAAGACCTCGCGTACCTGATTTACACCTCCGGCTCCACCGGCCGGCCGAAAGGTGTGTGCCTGGCCCACGCCGCGCTGCGCGAGTTTTGCGTGATTGCGGCGGACTATTCGCAGCTCAGTGCCGACGACCGTGTCCTGCAATTCGCCACGTTCAGCTTCGACGGCTTTGTCGAGCAGTGCTATCCGCCGCTGTGCGTGGGCGCGGCGCTGGTGTTGCGCGGTGATGAACTGTGGGACACCGACACCTTGTACCGGCAGATCATCAAACAGGGCGTGACGTTGGCGGACTTGCCGGCGGCCTATTGGTATTTGCTGGCTCAGGAGTGGGCCGCGCAGCCTCAGCGTGACAAAGGCCGGTTGCGTCAGGTCCACGTCGGTGGCGAAGCCATGTCGCTGGAAGGCCTGAAGCTCTGGCATGCCGCCGGTCTCGGCGACGTACGCTTGCTCAACACCTATGGGCCGACCGAGGCCACCGTGGTCTCCAGCACTCACCTGTGCACCTTGGCCGACACGCAAAATCTGCTCGGCGTGCCGATTGGCCGCGCGTTGTCGGGCCGGGCGCTGTACGTGCTGGACACCGAGGGCCATCTGCTGCCAACCGGTTGCGTGGGCGAGTTGTGCATCGGCGGTGACGCCGGCATTGCCCAGCACTATCACCAGCGTCCGGGGCTGAGCGCCGAGCGTTTCATTGCCGATCCGTTTTCCACCACGCCGGGCGCACGCTTGTACCGCAGCGGCGACCTGGCGCGGTATCGCGAGGACGGCGCGCTGGAATACCTGGGGCGCATCGACCACCAGGTGAAAATTCGCGGTTTCCGCGTCGAGCTGGGTGAGCTGGAAGCGCACCTGCAAGGCTTGCCGATGATCAGCGAAGCCGCGGTGCTGGTGCACGAAGGCGTCGGTGGCAAGCAACTGATCGGCTATGTCGTGCCGGTGTTGCCGAATGCTGATTCGCGTCAACTCACCGAAACCGTGCGCCAGGCTTTGGGCGAGCGGCTGCCGGACTACATGCTGCCGGCGCAACTGGTGGTGATGAGTGCGTTGCCACTCAACCGCAACGGCAAACTCGACCGCGCCGCGCTGCCGGCGCCAGAGGTCTGGGAAGCCGTGGCCGGCACCGCGCCGCAAGGCGAGCTGGAAATCGAGCTGGCGCAGATCTGGCAGCAGGTGTTGCAGGTTGCCCGTGTCGATCGCGAAAACAGCTTCTTCGAGCTGGGCGGGCATTCGTTGCTGGCCACGCAGATCGTCTCGCAGATTCGCCAGCGCCTGGGCTTGTCGGTGAGTTTGCGCAGCCTGTTCGAACACCCGCGCCTGCAGGATTTCGCCGCTCAGGTGCAAGGCCTACGGCACGACGCCAATGTCTGCGAACGCCCGGCGCTGGTGGCGGACCTTTCCGGCGAACGCCAGCCGTTGTCCTTTGCCCAGCAACGGTTGTGGTTCCTGTGGAATCTGGAACCCGACAGCTCGATGTACAACATGCCGGGCGCCTTGCGTTTGCGCGGTGAGCTGAACCTGTCGGCGTTGCAGAAAACCTTTGAAACGTTGGTACAACGCCACGCCGTGTTGCGCACCACGTTCTATGAGCAAGACGGCCTCGCCTGGCAGCGAGTACACGCCGAACTGCCGTTGAACTTCGCCGCTAGCGACCTGCGGCATTTGCCGGCGCCGGACGTCGAAGCCGCGCAACTGGCCCGTGAGGAAGTTGCCCGACCATTCGATTTACGCAATGGGCCGTTGCTGCGGGTGCGGGTGTTGCAGGTCGCGGATCAGGAGCATGTGTTGCTGCTGACAGTGCACCACATCGCTGCGGATGACTGGTCATTCCGTATTCTGATCAATGAGTTCGTGACCTTGTATCCGACCCTCAACCAGGGTGGCGTCGCATCGTTGCCGGAACAGGTCGTGCAATACGCCGACTTCGCCAAATGGCAGCGCCAGTGGCTGGAGCAAGGTGGTGAGCTGCAACGTCAGCTCGATTACTGGGTCACGCGCCTTGGCCAACCGCAAACGGTCCTGGAGCTGCCGAGCGACGGCGATCAGCGTCAGGCGCAGGAAGGCGCCAGCCAACATTTCACCTTGAATGCGACCTTGAGTCAGCAGTTGCGCGACTTCGCCCAACAGCGTGGATTGTCGCTGTTCATGGTGCTATTGGCCGGCTTTACCCTGGTATTGCGTCAGCGCACCGAGGTCAGTCGCGTACGCATCGGCACCGATATCGCCAACCGAAATCAAGTTGAGCTTGAACAAATGGTCGGCTTCTTCGTTAACCAATTAGTGCTGCAAGTGGAGGTCGATGCGGACCAGGCTGCCGGGCAACTGTTGCAAGCCTGTCGCCGCGCAGTTCTGGAGGCTTCGGACCATCAGGACCTGCCGTTCGAGCGACTGGTGGAAGCGTTGCGTCTGCCGCGCCGGGCCGGGCGTTCGCCGTTGTTCGACATCAAGTTGATCTACCAGGAAGGCGTCGGTCGTTTGCCGTCCATGGACGGCCTGCTGGTCGAGGACTTCCCGTCGGGCCGGCAAGCCGCCGAGATCGGCATGGTCGCTGCGTTCTACAACGAGGCTGAACACATTCACCTGAGTTTCGAAACACCCGCCGGGCAGTACCTGCCGAGCACGCTGGAAAGCCTGTTCGAACAAATCGAGGCGGTGCTGCAAGCGTTGTTGCGCGCCGACGAGCTGACGGTCAGCGAATTGCTGGACCTGGCCACGGATGTGCAACGCCGCGCCGATGCGCGCCTGAACGAACAACGCAAGGCGTTGTTCGGCGGGCGCATGGCGATCAAGCGCCGCTCGGCGATTCGTGGCACGCCGGCAGCGCAAACCGCGGCGGACTGATTTATTGCGGCGGCGCCAACCGGGCACCGCCGTCATCATTTTCTGGAGGGGTTTATGACTGTTTCAACCACCAAGTCCATTCCCAAAATCGGCCGCGGTGCGCGCAAGAGCCTGTCCACCGACCCGACCCGGCTGGTGAGTTTTGCGCCGATGTTCGACGGCATCAGCATGCCCCTGGTGTGCCGCCCGGCGGTGCCCGGCGTGAGCCTGGTGGAGTGGGCGACGGAGAATCGCGCACTGATCGAAAGCAAGCTGCTTGAGCACGCAGTGATTCTGTTCCGTGGCTTCCAGGTGGCTGACATCGCCGAGTTCAACCGCTGCGTGGCGGCGATTTCCGACGGTGCCCTGGAGTACCTGTTCCGCGCCTCGCCACGGACCCAGATCACCGGCCAGTTCAAGATCTACAGCTCCACCGACTACCCGGCGGCGGAGAAAATCTTCCCGCACAACGAGCATTCCTACTCGCCGGTGTTCCCGCGTCACCTGTACTTCTACTGCGACACGCCCTCGACCACCGGCGGCGAAACCCCGTTTGGCGACACCCGCGAAATCCTCGCGCGAATCGACCCGGCCGTGCGCGAGGAGTTTCAGCGTAAACGCATCATGTACGTGCGCAACTACGGCGACGGCATGGGGCTGCCGTGGCAGACCGTGTTCCAGAGCGAGGACCGCGCGGAAGTCGAAGCCTACTGCGCCAAGATCGGTATTCAGGCCGAGTGGAAGTCGGGCAATCGCCTGCGCACCCGGCAAAACGGCCCGGCGATCGTGCGCCATCCGCTGACCGGCGAGCGCATCTGGTTCAACCACGGCACCTTCTTCAACGCGCTGACCCTGCCGGACAGCATCCGCGACAACCTGCTGGGTGAATTCGGCCCGCTGGACCTGCCGCAGAACACCTTCTTCGGTGACGGCACGGCCATTCCCGACGACGTCATCCGCCACCTGCAAGGCATCTATCGCGACGTGATGGTCGAGTTCGCCTGGGAGAAGGGCGACGTGGTCCTGCTGGACAACATCCTCAGCGTGCATGCGCGCAACGAATTCACTGGCTACAGAAAAATCCTCACGGCCATGGCCATCGCGCAGAAAAGCGCCGACCTGGATCAGGAATAAGGACCCTCGACATGAACACCACCGCCCTCGAACCTTCGGTAGACGTTTTTCAGACTTCGGCCCAGCAAGCCTTTTATTTGCGCGCTCAGGAGCTGGGCGGACAGGCCTTGTTCGCCGCCCTGACCGTGCCGGTCGCCCAGGCTGTAGAGGCGCGGGCATTGCGCGCGGCACTGGATGAGTTGGGCCAGCGCCATGAAACCCTGCGCACGGTCTATCGCCGTTTGCCGGGCATGAAGTGGCCTGTGCAAAGTCTGTGCGAAGAGCTGCCGGTGACGCTGCTGGATAACGTGTCTTCGGTGGCCGAAGCCCTGAGCCGTAGCCGTGAAACCCTGTCTGCCGATCCGGCTCGAGTATTGGTGGTGACGCCCGTGCAAACCGCAGGAGGTCAGCATTTCGTCACGTTGCTGGCGCCGGCCAGCAGCCTCGATGAAGTGTCGCTGCAGGTGCTGTCGGCGGAGCTGGCGAGCCTGTTGCGCGGCGAAACACTGGCCGACAATCGGGAAGATTTGCAGTACCTGGATTACACCGCGTGGCAGGAAGAACTGCGCGAAGAAGACATCGGCCATCAAGGCGCGGCGTTCTGGCGCAACCTGCTACAGCAGTTCGCGCTGGCGCATCATTTGCCCTTCGAAAAAGCCGTTGACCTGACTTTGGTTCGCCATCAGGCCACGCTCGACGACGCGGCATGGCTGGCCGATGTGCAACGGGTGGCCGACGATCAGGGTGTCGAGGCGCAGCGTGTGGCGCTGTTGTTGTGGAGTGCGTTCGTGGCGCGCATCGGCAATCAGGAAAAGTTGCTGATGGGCTGGGAAGTGGCGGGGCGCAACGAGCAGACCGAAGCGACCCTGGGGCGTTTCGCCCGTCGTTTGCCAGTGGCCTTCGACAACCGCAGTAACGAGACCCTGGCGCAAGCGCTGGCATCGTTTGCTGCCAGCGTCGAGCAATCGCTGTCCTGGCTCGACTGCCTCAACGAATTCGAACTGAGCGCCGAAGTCGCGACGCCGCTGCGTTATGGCCTGGTGTTTCAAGCCGACGCCGAGGCGAACATAGAAGTGGGCGACGCCAACCCGGAAGTCCTGCGTCTGCGGGTTCAGGGTGAACACTTGCAGCTGTCGTGCCTGGCCGGCGCGGTGCCCGAGTCGATGCTGGCGGCCTGGCTGGAACAGTTTGTCGAATTCAGCCGTCAGTTGCTGACCTCGCCCGAGCTGACCTTGGGCCAGGCCACTCAGGTCAACGCGGTGCAACTGACCCGTTTGATCGAGGACTTCAACCCGCTGGCCGCCGAGCAGGCATTGCCGTGCCGCTACCTGCAAGACCTGTTCACCGAACATGCACGCCTGCATCCGCAACGCATCGCCGTGAGCGTCAATGGCCAGCGCCTGAGTTATGCCGAGCTGGATGCACGCTCCAACCAAGTGGCCAACACCTTGCGCGCCCAAGGTGTGGCGCCGGACGAAATCGTTGCGGTTTACGGTCAGCGTTCGCTGGAAATCGTTATCGCACTGCTCGGTACACTCAAGGCCGGCGCCGCGTACTTGCCGCTCGATCCCAACTACCCGATCGATCGTCTGACGTTCATGTTGCAGGACGCCGCAGCGTGTCAGGTCCTGGCTTGCCAGCCGCTGCCGGAAGCGTTGCACAGTGAGCGAGTGATTTCGCTGATGGCCGATGCCGAGGTCTGGTCCGCTTCACAAGAGCAACCAATGCCGCTGGGCGACAGCGCCAATCTGGCCTACGTCATTTACACCTCCGGCTCCACCGGCAAACCGAAGGGCGTGATGATCAGTCACGCCAACGCGGTGGCCTCGACCCTGGCGCGCAGCGCGTTCTATCGTCAGCCGTTGCGCGCGTTCCTGATGCTCTCGTCGTTCTCGTTCGACAGTTCGGTGGCCGGGGTTTTCTGGGCGTTGGGGCAGGGCGCGACCCTGTGCCTGCCGGACGAAGACAGCTACAAGGACCCGGCGCTGCTGGCAGCGTTGATCCAGCGTGAAGAGGTTTCCCACTACCTGACCTTGCCGTCCTACCACGCGCAGATTCTCGAACACCTCGGCGACCATGCCCTGGCCTGCGTGATCGTCGCCGGCGAAGCGTGCAGCAACGCGTTGGTCGCACGACATCGCGAGGCCTTGCCGCAGTTGGCGCTGGTCAACGAATACGGCCCGACTGAAGGCACGGTCTGGTGTTCGGCGTGGGAACTGCCGCTGGGTCAGGATGACGACACCATCCCGATTGGCCAGCCGATTCCGGGGATGCGCATCCACGTGCTCGGCCCGGACTTGATGCCGGTGGCCGTGGGCGTCGAAGGTGAGCTGTATGTCGGCGGCGCCGGCATCGCTCGCGGCTATCTCAAGCGCGCCACGCTGACTGCCGAACGTTTTGTTCCCGACCAGTTTGCGAAGCAGGCCGGTCAGCGCCTGTACCGCACCGGCGACCTCGCACGCTACCGCGCCGATGGCGTGCTGGAGTACCTGGGCCGGGTCGATCATCAAGTGAAAATCCGCGGTTTCCGCATTGAACTGGGCGAGATCGAATCCGCCATGCTCAGCGCACCTGGCATCGAAGACGCCGCCGTCATTGCTCGCGAAACGCCGACCGGCCCGCAACTGCTGGGCTTCGTGATTTCCCCGGCCGACACCGCCGACATCCGCCTCAACGAATTGCGCAGTCACCTCGGCGAAGCGCTGCCCGAGCACATGCAGCCGGCTCGCTTGCAAGTGCTGGAACGCTTCCCGCTGATGCCCAACGGCAAACTCAATCGCCAGGCCTTGCTCGACCTCGACGTACGCCGCAGTGCCTTCGTCGCCCCGCGCACCGACCTGGAAAAAGTCCTGGCGGCGATCTGGGCCGAAGCGCTGCACGTGGAACGTGTCGGCGTGCACGACAGTTTCTTCGAGCTGGGCGGCCACTCGCTGCTGGCGACGCGGATTCGCGCGCGGATTCAGGAAGAACTGAACCTGGCGATCCCGCTGAAGCTGTTCTTCGAAGGCGACACGCTGGAGCGCCTGGCGGCGGAAATCGAGCAGTTCCGTCAGCAGAGTGAACACAAAGAAAACGATGTAGACGCGCTGGAAGCGTTGTTCGACGAAGTGGATGAGGAACACACGCGATGAGTGCTGCACCGGACAGAATGATGACCCTGGCCCAGCGTTTCTGCGGCTTGAGCCTGGACGCGCGGCGTGCCTTGCAAGAAAAGATGCACGCGCAGGGCCTGACCCTTGAGCTGCTGCCGATCCCGCCAAGGGACCCGGCGGTCGACACGTTGCCGGCGTCCTACGCGCAGCAGCGTTTGTGGTTTCTGTGGCAGATGCAGCCGCAGGCGACCGCGTACAACCTGACCGGTGCCTTTCGCCTCAGCGGTGAGCTGAACCGCGCAGCGCTGGCGCAAACCCTCGCCGCGCTGGTGCAACGTCATGAAGTGTTGCGCACCACCTTCGTCTTCGACGAGCAGCACGTGCTGCAAAAAATTCACCCGCAGATGGATGCGCCGCTGGTCGAGGCCGACGCCGCTGATGAAGTCGAACTGCAGCGTCAGATCGCCCTGAACGCCGAGCAGCCGTTCGACCTGCAGCATGGCCCGCTGATGCGCTGCCGGTTGATCCGTCTCGACGCGCAACAGCATGTGCTGGTGCTGACGTTCCACCACATCGTCACTGACGGCGGTTCGCTGCCGATTCTGTTACAGGAGTTCACTCAGCTCTATGCGCAACTGAGCGCCGGGCAGCCGGCGCAACTGCCGGAGCTGGGCATTCAGTACGCCGATTTCGCCCGCTGGCAGCGTCTATGGCTGGAGGCCGGCGAGGCCGAGCGTCAGCTCGAGTACTGGCGTGAACAACTGGGTCGCGAGCACCCGCCGCTGAACCTGCCGGCCGACCGTCGTCGCCCGGCGATCCCGAGTCAGCAGGGCGCCAGCGTCGAACTGAAAGTGCCGGCCGAACTGGCGATCAACCTGAAGGATCTCGCCCGTCGCGAAGGCTGCACGCTGTTCATGGTGCTGATGGCCTCGTTGCAAACCCTGTTGCATCGCTACAGCGGCGAACGGGACATTCGCGTCGGCGTGCCGATTGCCAACCGTACCCGTCAGGACGTGGAAAACCTGCTGGGCTTTTTCGTCAACACCCAGGTGCTGCGTACCCAGCCCCATGCCGATCAGCCATTTCTGCAATTGCTGGCCGAGGTCAAAACCGCGGCACTGGGCGCACAGGCGCATCAGGATCTGCCTTTCGAGCAACTGGTCGATGGGCTCGATGTCGAACGCAGCCTGAGCCATACGCCCTTGTTCCAGGTGATGTTCAACCACCAGCGCGATGCCGGCGGCAAACAGCGCTGGGACTTGCCGGGCCTGAGCGTCGAACCGCTGATCTGGGATGAAAAAACCACCAAGTTCGACCTGATGCTCGACACCGTGGAGAACGACGACGGCATCCACGCCTCGTTCGTTTACGCCACTGAATTGTTCGACGCCTCGACTATCGAGCGTCTGGGGCAGCATTGGCTGAACCTGTTGCAAGCGATTTGCGCCGACGGTTCGGTCGCGTTGGCGGACCTGCGCATGCTCGCCTCAACCGAGCAGCAAGCGACTTTGCTGGACTGGAACCGCAGCGCCGCTTCGCAGGCCACAAACTTGCTGTGCGCTCATCAACTGATCGAAGCCCAGGCTGCCGCGCACCCGCACAACATCGCGGTGACCTGCGACGGTGCCACCCTCAGCTACGCGCAACTGAACCAACAGGCCAACCGCATCGCCCATCGTCTGCGCGAACGCGGCGTCGGCCCGGACGTGTTGGTGGGAATCGCGCTGGAGCGGTCGCTGGAGATGATCGTCAGCGTGCTGGCGATCCTCAAGGCCGGCGGCGCCTACGTGCCGCTGGACCCGGAATACCCGCAGGACCGTCTGGCCTACATGCTGGCCGACAGCGGCACGCGCCTGTTGCTGACCGACTCCGCGTTGTTGCCGCGACTGCCGTTGTCCGAAGGCATCGAAGTGATTTGCCTCGACCACGCCAGTGACTGGCTCAATGAAGCGTCCGCCGAATACCTGCCGAACCTGACCCACCCGGAAAACCTCGCGTACGTCATCTACACCTCCGGCTCCACCGGCAAACCCAAGGGCACGTTGTTGCCGCACAGCAACCTGACCCGCCTGTTCAGCGCCACCGAACACTGGTTCGGTTTCAACGCGGACGACGTCTGGAGCCTGTTCCATTCCTACGCCTTCGACTTCTCCGTGTGGGAAATTTTTGGCGCGCTGTTCTACGGCGGCAAGCTGGTGGTGGTGCCGCACGCCATCAGCCGTTCCCCGGAAGAGTTCGCCCGCCTGCTGTGCGATGAACAGGTCACGGTGCTGAACCAGACACCGTCGGCGTTCCGCCAGTTGATGCCGTTTGCCTGCGCCAATGCCCAGGGCATGGCCTTGCGTTATGTGGTGTTTGGCGGTGAGGCGCTGGACGTCGCGAGCCTGCGTCCGTGGTACGACGCGTTCGACGACCAGCAGCCATTGCTGATCAACATGTACGGCATCACCGAAACCACCGTGCACGTGACGTACCGGCCGTTGTCCCGCGCCGACCTCGACAGTGCCAACAGTTCACCGCTGGGCGAGCCGATTGCCGACCTGCGCTGGTACGTGCTCGACCCGCGCCTGAACCCGGTGGCCAAGGGCTGCGTCGGTGAGCTGTACGTCGGTGGTGCCGGTCTGGCGCGCGGTTATCACCAGCGCGCCGACCTGACCGCCACGCGGTTTGTCCCGGACCTGTTTGCCGATGAAGCGGGTGCACGCCTGTATCGCACCGGCGACCTCGCGCGCTATTGCGCCGACGGCAGCATCGAGTACGCCGGGCGTATCGACCATCAAGTGAAGATTCGTGGTTTCCGCATTGAGCTGGGAGAAATCCAGGACCGTCTGCAAAGTCACCCGGCCATCGAGCAAGCGTTGGTGTTGGCGCCTGAGATCAATGGCAGCCAGCAACTGGTCGCGTGGTTCACCGTCACCCAGGACGTCGCCGATCTGCGTCAGTCGTTGCGCGAACACCTGCAGGCGGGCCTGCCGGATTACATGGTGCCGGCGCATTTGCTGAAGCTCGATCACTGGCCGCTGACCAGTAACGGCAAGCTCGATCGCAATGCGCTGCCCAAGCCTGATGCCGCTCTGGCGCAGCAGGTTTACACGGCGCCAGCGGACGAGATGCAAGTCGCGTTGGCGGCGATCTGGCAAGACGTGCTCAAGCTTGATCGCGTTGGGATCGACGACAACTTCTTCGAACTGGGCGGCGACTCGATCATCTCGATTCAAGTGGTCAGCCGTGCGCGTCAGGCCGGGATCCGCATCACCCCGCGTGATCTGTTTCAACACCAGACAGTACAGAGTCTGGCGAAGGTCGCCCAGCGCAGCGCCGGTCTGGTCATCGATCAGGGACCGGTGCGCGGCGATGTGTTGCTGACGCCGATCCAGCACTGGTTTTTCGAGCAAAACATCGAGGCCCGGGACCACTGGAACCAGTCGGTGTTGCTGGAACTTCGCGAACCGCTCGACAGCGCCTGCCTGCAACAGGCAGTGGCCGCGCTGCTGGAACATCACGACGTGTTGCGCCTGCGTTTGCGTCAGGTGGATGGCGTTTGGCAGCAGGCTCAGGCCGAACACTGGAACAGCGCCGAACTGTTGTGGCAACGTCAGGCTACGAACGCCGACGAGCTACTGACCCACTGCAACGCCGCCCAAGCCAGCCTGAGTTTGCAAGACGGCCCGCTGTTGCGCGCCTTGCTGGTGGACATGGGCGCGGCCGGTCAGCGCTTGCTGTTGGTGGTGCATCACTTGGCGGTGGACGGCGTGTCCTGGCGTCTGTTGCTCGAAGATCTGCAAACGGCCTATGACCAGGCGCGTCAGGCTCAACCCCTGCGCCTGCCGGCCAAATCCAGCGCCTATCAAGCCTGGGCGGCGCGTTTGCAGTTGCATGCGCAAAGCCCTGAACTGGCGAGTCAGGCGGCTTACTGGCAGCGCCAGTATCACGACGTGGTGGTGGACCTGCCCGCCGATAATCCACAAGGCAGTCTGGCCAGCGAACATGCCGTGAGCGTGGAAACCGTGCTCGACAGCACCTTCACTCGCCAATTGCTGCAAGACGCTCCGGCGGCTTACCGTACGCAGGTCAACGACCTGTTGCTGACGGCGTTGGCGCGGGTGCTGGGCGACTGGACCGGCCAGCCCTCGACCCTGGTCAAACTGGAAGGCCACGGCCGCGAAGACCTGTTCGACGACATCGACCTGACCCGTACCGTGGGCTGGTTTACCTCGATCTTCCCGGTCAAGTTGACCCCGACCAGCGATCTGGCAGGCAGCATCAAGGCGGTCAAGGAACAGCTGCGCGCCGTGCCGGACAAAGGCATCGGTTTCGGCATCCTGCGCTATCTGGCGCAGGCCGGTCTTGAGGCGTTGCCTCAACCGCAAATCACCTTCAACTACATGGGCCAGTTCGATGCCAGCTTCGATGAACAGGCACCGTGGCGTCCGGCCCGGGAAAGCGGCGGCGCCGAACAAGGTGCTTCGGTATCGCTGGACCGTGGCCTGAGCATTAACGGTCAGGTGTACGCCGGGCAACTACGCCTGAGCTGGACCTTCAGCCGCGAAGTGTTTGCCGAGCACACCGTGCAGCGTCTGGCGGAGGCCTATGCCGCCGAGCTGCAACAGCTGATCGAACACTGCCTCAGCGGTGCCGGTGGCCTGACGCCGAGTGATGTGCCGCTGGTCAGCGTCGATCAGACGCAGCTCGATGCACTGCCACTGGCGGCGCGTGAAATCGAAAACATCTTCCCGCTGTCGCCGATGCAGGAAGGCATGTTGTTCCACAGTTTGTTCGCCCCGGATGCCGGCGCTTACATTCCGCAAATGCGCGTGGACGTGCAGGGCATCGAGGTCGAGGCTTTCCGCAGCGCCTGGCAACAAACGCTGGAAAACCATGAAGTGCTGCGTGCAGCGTTCTTCAGCGAGAGCAATGGCTCGCGACCGTTGCAAGTGATTCTGGCCCACGCCACGCTGCCATTGACCGTGCTCGACTGGCGCAATGAAGCGGATCAGGCAATGGCCCTGGAACGGCTGGCCGAAGACGAGCGCCTGCGCGGTTTCGACCTGACGGCCGCGCCGTTGCTGCGCCTGACTCTGGTGCAGACTGCGAACGACACGCATCACCTGATCTTCACCAACCACCACATTCTGTTGGACGGCTGGAGCACCTCGCAGTTGTTCGGCGAAGTGCTGCAGCGTTATTCCGGTGTGATGCCGGTGGCGGGTGGCGGTCGTTATCGCGATTACATGACGTGGCTGGGCGGGCGTGATCGTGCCGCGTGCGAAGCGTTCTGGCTGGAGCAATTGCAAGCGTTCAGCGAGCCGACGCGTTTGGCCGGCGCAATGCCGGGACCGGTCGCAGGGCAGGGCGATGGTCATCGCACCGTTCACCTGAGTCTGGACCGCGCCGCCACCGAGCGCCTCAGCGGTTTCGCCCGTCAGGCCCGCGTCACGCCAAACACTTTGCTGCAAGCAGCGTGGGTGTTGCTGTTGCAGCGCTACACCGGCCAGCGCACCGTCGCATTCGGCGCCACGGTGTCGGGGCGTCCGAGCGAGTTGCAAGGCATCGAGCAGCAAGTCGGCCTGTTCATCAACACCTTGCCGGTCATCGCCACGCCGCATCCTGAGCGCACGGTCGGCCAATGGGTGGACGAGGTGCAGGCGCTCAACCTCAAATTGCGCGATGTCGAATACACGCCGCTGGCGGATGTACAGCGCTGGGCCGGGCATTCCGGCGAGGCGCTGTTCGACACGCTGCTGGTGTTCGAAAACTACCCGGTCGCCGAGGCGCTGGAGGGCGGTAATCCGAGCGCGCTGAAGTTTTCCGGTATCAGCAATCACGATCAGACCAGTTTCCCGCTGGCCATCGCCGCCGAGCTGGGCCAGTGCCTGGACCTGCGCTTCAATTACGACACGGCGCTGTTTGCCGCCGAAGCCATCGAAAGCTTGAGCAATCGTCTGGTGGCGTTGCTCGATGCCATGGTCCGTGAGCCGCAACAAGCCCTGGGCCGACTGAGCCTGCTCGACGCCGTGCAGACTGAGCAGCAAGTGCAAGGCTTCAACGACACCGCCGTGACCTGGCCCGACGTGCGCCCGGTCAATCAGTGCTTTGAAGCTCAAGTGTTGAAAACACCGGATGCTCCGGCATTGGTATTTGCCGGTCAGACCCTGACGTATCGTCAACTCAACCAACAGGCCAACCGACTGGCGCACTACTTGCGTGCCCAAGGTGTCGGCGCCGAAGTGCTGGTCGGCATTGCCGCCGAGCGGTCGCTGGAACTGGTGATCGGCTTGCTGGCGATCATGAAGGCCGGTGGCGCCTATGTGCCGCTGGACCCGGATTACCCGCGCGAGCGCTTGGAGCACATGTTCGAAGACAGCGGCGTGCATGTGCTGCTGACCCAACGTCATCTGCTGGCGCAATTGCCGATTCCGGCCGGCACCATGGCGATCTGCCTGGACGACAGCGCTCAACTGATCGAAGGCTTGAGCGACGAAAACCTGCCGTGCGTGGTCGAGCTGCAATCGCTGGCGTACATGATTTACACCTCCGGCTCCACGGGTAAACCGAAGGGCGCGGCCAACCGGCACGATGCGTTGTACAACCGCATCGAGTGGATGCAGGGCGCGTACCCGCTGGACGGACGCGACACCGTGCTGCAAAAAACGCCGTTCAGTTTTGACGTGTCGGTGTGGGAGTTCTTCTGGCCGCTGATGGTCGGTGCGCGCCTTGCGATGGCCGAGCCGGGCGCCCACCGTGACCCGGCACAGCTGGTGCGTTTGATCGAGCAATATCAGGTCAGCACCCTGCATTTCGTGCCGTCGATGCTGCAGGCGTTTGTTCAGGGCGAAGGCTTTGAACGCTGCGCGAGCCTGCGGCAAATCATGTGCAGCGGCGAAGCGCTGTCGGCGGACTTGCAGAACAGCCTGTTCCGCGTGCTGCCCGGCGTTGGTCTGTACAACCTGTACGGGCCGACCGAAGCCGCCATCGACGTGACCCACTGGACCTGTGTCGATGACGGTTCGATCAGCGTGCCGATCGGTTACCCGATCGCCAACCTGGTGACCTACATCCTCGACGACAGCCTGCAACCGCAAGTGGCGGGCTGCGTCGGTGAACTGTACCTGGGCGGCATCGGCCTGGCGCGGGGTTACCACCGTCGTCCGGACCTGACGGCCGAGCGTTTCGTCGCCAGCCCGTTCGGCGTACAAGGCGAGCGCCTGTACCGCACCGGCGATCTGGCGCGTTACCGCGAGGACGGCGTGATCGAATACGTCGGCCGCATCGATCATCAAGTGAAGATCCGTGGCTTGCGCATCGAGCTGGGCGAAATCGAAGCCTGCCTGCTGGAATATCCACAGGTGCGCGAGGCCGTGGTGATCGCGCTGGATGTCGGTAAATCCAAACAGCTGGTGGCTTACGTGGTCGGCCAGTCGTTGGTGCTCGACACGCTGAAGCAGCACCTGCGTAACGCGCTGCCCGAGCACATGCAGCCGAGTCATCTGCTGATGCTTGAGCAATTGCCGGTCACGCCAAACGGCAAACTTGATCGCCGGGCGTTGCCGCAACCCGATCAGCAGGTTCGCGAATACGTCGCGCCGCGCAATGCCGTGGAGGCGACGCTGCAAGACGTGTGGCAGGCGTTGTTCGAAGTGCCGGTCGGCATTCAGGACAACTTCTTCGAACTGGGCGGCGACTCCATCGTGTCGATCCAGGCGGTCAGCCGGGCGCGCAAGGCCGGCCTGAGCATTTCGCCCAAACACGTGTTCAGTCACCCGACCATCGCTGAACTGGCGACGGTCGCCCAGGCCGTGGATGCCGTGGAAGCGGCGCCGGTGATGGCGGCGCCAGTGCTGAAAATCGAACTGAGCGAAGCGCAATATCAGGCGCTGGAATTGACGGCGGACGAGGTGGACGACGTTTATCCACTGTCGCCGATGCAGCAAGGCATGCTGTTCCACTCGGTGCAGGACGGCGACTCGGGGCTTTACGTCAACCAGATCGAAGTGGGCGTGCGTGGCGTTGACGGTCCGCGCTTCCGCGAAGCCTGGGCCGACGCCGCGCAGCGCCACGCGATCCTGCGCACCGCGTTCCTCTGGGAGGGCGACAAGGAGCCGCTGCAAGTGGTGCTGTGCAACGCGCCGGCGCTGCTGACCGAACTGGACTGGCGCGGTGTGGAAAACCAACCCGAGCGCGTACGTCAGTTGGCCACCGATGAACGTGAACGCGGCTTCTCGCTGAACCGCGCGCCGTTGTTGCGCCTGCTGCTGGTGCGTCTGGAAGACGACCGCTATCGCCTGATCTGGACTTATCACCACATCCTCATGGACGGCTGGAGTGTGTCGCGCCTGATCGGTGAAGTGCTGCGTCATTACAGCGGTGACGCGCAGGAACCGGTGGCTGCGTATCGCGACTACATCGACTGGCTCGGCCAGCAGGTGGCCGAGGCCAGCGAGGTGTTCTGGAAAGACAAACTCAGCGCATTGGAAGGCGCCACGCACCTGGCCCGCGCGTTGCCGGTGAAGGCGCCGCAAACAGGTTATCACGCGATCTATACGCACCTGAATGCTCAGCAAACCGCGCGTTTGCAGGCGTTTGCCCAGCAGCAGCAAGTGACGCTCAACACCCTGGTGCAAGCCGCATGGCTGTTGCTGTTGCAGCGCTACACCGGTCAACGCACGGTCACGTTCGGTGCAACCGTGTCGGGCCGTCCGGAAACCCTCAACGGTTCGGAGAACATGCTCGGGCTGTTCATCAACACCTTGCCGGTGGTCAACAGCGTGCCGACCGAAGCGAGCGTCGGTGACTGGCTGCGCGAGATCCAGGCCTACAACCTCGACATCCGCGACTTCCAGCAAACCCCGCTCAGCGATATCCAACGCTGGGCCGGGCAGGGCGGGCAGTCGCTGTTCGACAGCATCATCGTCTTCGAAAACCAGCCGGTGGACCGCACGTTGCGTGAATGGAACGGCGATTCATTGCGCTTCGAAGACGTCTCCGACTTCGGCCTGACCAGCTTCGCGATGGACTTGATGGTCAGCCTTGATGAGGGGCTGCGCATCGAGTACATGCACCAGCGCGATCAGTTCGACCTGGCCACCGTCGAAGTTTTGCGCAGCCACATGGAAAGCCTGATGCAGCGTCTGTGCGACAACGCCGAGCGCGCGGTGGGCGAGTTGGGCTTGCTGACGCTGGACGAAGGCCGGCAACTCGACGGCGAGCTGCCGATGCTGGCCGATGACCACGAACGGCCGGTGCATGAGCTGATCCGTGAGCGGGCGCGCCTGCAACCGGACCACACCGCGTTGGTGCTCAGCTATGCCGACCACGACGCCGAGCGCTTGAGTTATGCCGAGCTGGATCGTCGGTCCGATGCCTTGGCGGTTCATTTGCTGGAGCAGGGCGTGCAGGCCGAAGACGTGATCGGCGTGTTCATGGAGCGTTCGCTGGAACTGGTGGTTTCGCTGTTGGCAGTGATGAAATGCGGTGCCGCCTACGTGCCGCTGGACCCGCAATACCCGCAGGAACGTCTGCGCTACATGATGGCCGACAGTGACATGCGTTTGTTGCTGACCCAGGAGCGTTTGCGTGACACGGCGCAACTCAATCCGGGCACGCCGATGGTCGCCGTGGACCGCTTGAACCTCGATGTCGAAGTGTCGGCGCCGCTGAGCAACGTACACGCCGAGCAACTGGCCTACTTGATTTACACCTCGGGCTCGACCGGTAAACCGAAAAGCGTCGCCGTGGCCCACGGGCCGTTGAGCATGCACGTGCAGGCGATTGCCGAGTTGTACGAAATGGACCCGGGCAATCGCGAACTGCATTTCATGTCGTTCGCCTTCGACGGTGCCCATGAACGCTGGATTACCGCGCTGATCAGCGGCTCCACTCTGGTGGTGCGTGACAACACCTTGTGGACCGCCGAGCAGACGCTGGCGGTGTTGCACCGTCAGCGCATCACCGTCGCCTGCTTCCCGCCGGCGTACCTGCTGCAGCTGGCCGAACATGCCGAGTTGCAGGGCGGTGATCCGCCGCCAGTGCGCATCTACTGCTTCGGTGGCGATGCGGTGCCAGACGCCACGTTCGAGCGAGTCAAGCACACGCTCAAGCCGCAATACCTGGTGAACGGCTACGGCCCGACGGAAACCGTGGTCACGCCGTTGCTGTGGAAAATCGCTGCCGACGGCCACTGTCAGGCGATGTATGCGCCGATTGGCCGCCGCGTCGGCACCCGCAGCCTGCATGTGCTGGACATGGACCTCAATCCGTTGCCGGTGGGCATGGTCGGCGAGTTGTACATCGGCGGTCGTGGCGTTGCGCGCGGCTACCATCGTCATCCGTGGCAAACCGCCGAGCGTTTCATCGCGGACCCGTTCAGCCGCGACGGCGGTCGTCTGTACCGCACCGGCGACCTGGTGCGCCGCCGCGAGGATGGCGTGTTCGATTACGTGGGACGCATCGACCATCAGGTCAAAGTGCGCGGCTTCCGTATCGAACTGGGTGAAATCGAAGCCCGTCTGCGTGAGCAAGTCGGAGTAAACGACGCCCTCGTGGTGGTGCGTGACAGCGGCCAGGGTCCGCAACTGGTGGGTTATGTGGTCGCGGCCGAAGACGACGGTCTGGGCCTGCGTTGCCAGGCCGCCTTGCGAGAAAGCCTGCCGGATTACATGGTGCCGACGCAGATCGTGGTGTTGCCGCGTTTCCCGCTGACACCCAACGGCAAGCTCGACCGCAAGGCCCTGCCGGACCCGACCTTCGAAGGCCGCGACTACGTGGCCCCGCGCACGCCGCTGGAATGGGCACTGGCCGAGATCTGGCAACAAGTGTTGGGTGTCGACAAAGTCGGCATCACCGACAATTTCTTTGAGTTGGGCGGTGATTCGCTGCGCACGCTCAAGGTGATCTCGAAGGTGCGGGCGCTGAATGAGCCGGACTTCCAGCTGAAACTGCGCGACATGATGGCCAAACCGACCATCGCCGGGTTGTCCGGTGTCGATGAGCAACCGGTCAAACAGAGCCCTGAACCGCTGTTGCTGTTGAACCAGCCAGTGGATGATCAGCCGGCGCTGTTCTGCCTGCACGCCGGTTTCGGCACCGTGTTCGACTACGAACCGCTAGCCCGTCGACTGGAAGGTCAGCGCACGGTGTATGGCGTGCAATGCCGCATGCTGCTTGACCGCCAGTGGCACGACGCTTCGCTGCAGCAAATGGCTGCGGACTACGTCGAAGCGATCCGCCGCAAACAAGCGCAAGGCCCGTACCATTTGTTGGGCTGGTCGTTGGGCGGGGCGCTGGCGTTGATGGTCGGCGACCTGCTTGAACAGCAGGGCCAGCGTGTGGCGTTCGTCGGTCTGGTGGACAGCTTTGTGCCGACCCAGGCCAACGCCGTCGCCAGTGTCGATGAGTGGCGCGCAGACCTGAGCGAGTTCCTCGGTGCAGCGTTGAGCATGGACAGCGAAGTCGTTGCCCAGGCGTTGAGCGTCGAAACCTCGGGCGATCAGGACGCGGTTGCGCGGATCATTCGCACAGTGATCGACACCGAAGGTGAGCAGGCCAGCGGTTACGCGTTGCTCGGTGCCGACGAGTTGGCGCAGACGTTCATGGTCAGCACCCGCTTGAAGGCGCTGTCGCGGCAGGTCGAGACCTTGCCGCTGCCGAACGCCGAACTGTGCTGCTGGTGGGCCGATGGCAACCCGACGGCCGAACGCGCGACGCTGGAACGTCAGCAACCGCGGCTGCGCAAGGTGCAAACCGTCACCGCCAGCCACTTCGATATCCTGCAACGGGAGGAATGCCTGAGCGCCGTGGTCGCGGTACTCGATCGGGAGGTGGTGCCACAGGCGTAAGGTTTGCCGTCCACTCAAGAAAAATATCGAGGCTTGCAAAAACTTGTGGCGAGGGAGCTTGCTCCCGCTGGGCTGCGCAGCAGTCCTTTTTTGGGGCCGCTTCGCGACCCAGCGGGAGCAAGCTCCCTCGCCACAGAAGAGCATTGCGCTTGTGTGCCCTAATGAACGGCCCTCACGGTTCGTTTATAGGTCGAGCTTTTTATTTTTTGGAGACGACCGCCCATGGCACTGCACCCGGACATCGAGGGTTTTCTAGAGCTGGCCGAATTCGGCCGCCTCACCGGTAAAAGCCTGCCCATGCACGAGCTGAGCCCGACTGAAGCACGCCAGCAATTCGAACAAACCTCGCAGCTGCTCGATGCTGCACCGATGGGCGCGCTGACCGTGACCGCGGTCGGCATTCCGGCCCGCGACGGCCATCTGCTCAACGCGCGCCTCTACGCTCGCCCGTCGCTGGGCACTCAGGAGCGCCCGGTGCTGCTGTATTTCCATGGCGGCGGCTACGTGGTCGGCAGCCTCGACTCCCACGACACCCTGTGCCGGCGCCTGGCGCTGGCGGGTGGTTTTGCGGTGCTGTCGGCGGATTATCGACTGGCCCCGGAACACCGTTTTCCTACCGCTTATGAGGATGCCGAAGACGTGACGCACTGGCTGGCCACCACTGGCGCGAGTGCTTTGGGGCTGGACGCCACGCGCATCGCATTGGCGGGGGACAGCGTCGGTGGCAGCCTGGTGGCCTCGTTATCGATCGCCATCGCGCAGAATCCGCAAGCCTGGCCGCTGACGCCACGGGTGCAAGCGTTGCTGTACCCGGTGATCGATGCCGTGGAAAAACGCCCGTCCCTCGCACGTTTTGCCGAAGGCTATCTGCTGGAAGCGACCACGCTGGAATGGTTCTATCAGCAGTACCAGCGCAGTGCCGATGATCGTCGCGACTGGCGCTTTTCACCGCTGTTCGCCGAGACCTTGCAAGGCCTGACGCCGACGGTGTTGTGGCTGGCCGAATACGACCCGCTGCTGGACGAAGGCCTGGCCTGGGCTGAAAAATTGCGTGCGGCAGGGCAACCGGTGGTGCTGGACGTGAAGGCAGGGATGACCCACGACTTCGCGCGGATGGGGGAGATGGTTCAGGAAGTGCCGGGGATGCTGGAGCAGCTGGCGGGGTTGATTACTGAAAGCCTGGGTTGATGCGTTTGAGGTGATCGGGCTTTTCGTCCGGGGAGGTCGAAGTGGTGTCTGGCGGATTTGGCGTTCCAGGCTGCCTCCCTTTACGATCACTCAACCTCACGGAAAGAAGTACTCAAATGGACTGCCTGATCCGAACCGCCACAAGCGAAGATGCAGCCGCCATCAGCCAAGTCATCATTGGCGCGCTACGTGACACCAACGCCCAGGACTACACGCCAGCAGTGATCGAGCAAGTGGCGCAAAACTTCTCACCGCAAGCCATCCTTCGCTTGCTGACTCAACGTCGAGTCTACGTAGCGACGATCGACCATCATATTGTTGCAACAGCCAGCCTTGATCATGACGTGGTCAGAAGCGTATTCGTCGACCCGACCCAACAAGGGAAAGGCATAGGAAGGCGGTTGGTGGCGATGATCCAGTCAAGCGCCCTCAGCGGAGGGGTCAGTCTGTTGCGGGTCCCTTCCTCAATCACGGCAGAAGGCTTTTACGCATCGCTTGGCTTCAGAAAAGTCCGAGATGAATTTCACGGAGCGGAACGCACGATCATCATGGAGCTGAAGTTGGGGAAATAGCGCCTTATTGCGCAGTTGAAAGACGACTGTCGACTTTGAGTTTAATAGGAAGAAAAATATCTTTTGGACGTGTTTTGTCCAGGTAGGTGTTATTAAGATTTGTAAGATAATTAACAAGTATAAATAGATCTGTAGCGGAATTTTTTATGATTAATGTAAGTTTCGCTAAAGCCTGATATTTAAGGGTTGTATATTTTGATAGATCTTTACTTGGTCGGGTTAAGTGTTCTTCTTGCTTTGTTTTATGGGTGATTGCTCGCAAAATAAAAATGAGATATTATGTGGTGTTTATTTTATGCGTTTTTTATTGGTTTAATTAATGAGTGCGAAGGATCCGGTCGGTGGATATAGAATTTGTTAATCACGCCTCATTACTGCTGAAAGATAAAGAAAGTTATTTCCTTACTGACCCCTGGTATGTTTCACCTGCGTTTGGTGGTTGGATTCAAAACCCCTCGCCCAAAACTAAAGTGATTGAGAAGTTACTCTCTATCCCTGCAAGCAAGCTTAATGTCATTATCTCCCATGGTCACGACGATCACCTGGATGATTTCTTCATTCGCCAACACTTGGCGGACGCCACGTTCTATGTTCCGAAGTTCAAGACCAATGGACTGTCCAAGCGTATTGAGCGGCTCACAGGGCGTTACCCGGTCGAACTGACGGATGAAGCTTATTACGTCAATGGGGTAGAGTTGCGATGCTTCATCAATCCGGAATTTACCGAATATGATTCGGTTGTTACCGTCATTACTGAAACGGAGGCGGTTATTCATGCCAATGACAACTGGCATGAATACCCTGCGACCCTGACGGATGCACTTAATAAGTGCTTGACTGCCGTCCCTGTTGAAAACCGATACTTTTTTATCCAGTTTGGTATCGCGGATTGTTTTCCGGTCAACTACCCGTCCTTCGATAGTCAAAGCGCAAATGAGATGATCGAATCTCGTTTCAAGTCATATCAGGATGCAACCACTGCAAACCTTAAACACTTGGGGCTTGATAAAGGGTATTACTACGCGAACCAATCGCTGTATCAATATCCCGCTTCCTGGGAAAACGGATCGCTCTATGATATGGCGCAAGATTTTTTGCGCAGAAATCCGGGGCCGTTCGTTCAATGTACCGCGGGCATCGACGTGAAAACCGGCCAGCCTCATGACGTCACAAACGACGAGTTGTTTGATTTTCTGCTGGGAAAACTTGAGCGCTTTTTAAATAACGCCATTGGCGGCCCAATCCCGGTCAAGTTGATGACTGCTTCCAATCAATATGAAAGTGGTTCCGTCGGTTATGAGGCTTCGCGACAGGTTTGGTCGCGGATATTTAATGCCGAACTGACGCTGGAAGCCATTATCATTGGCGGAATGGGGCTCATACACCGGCCGGATCACAATATATCGAGCATCCACGCCAAGGTTTCCAAGCTGGCTTATCTGATTCAAAGCAAATTAAATTCGAACGGTCTTAATTTTTTAATGGAAAGCAAATGAGAACTCAAGACGGTCAGCTGTTTTTCACCCCTCCCAATCAGGCAGATGCTTATAAAGAACTGCGGGGTATTCATGGCGAAATTCATGACATTGCAGGGGAATATTGGAATTGGCCTTCGGTAGCGACGCTGACCAGACCGTCATTGGCGCGAATCCTGAACCTTAATTTTCTCTACGATGAAATGCTGCCTGTCGCAGGTTCGATCTGCGAGTTTGGCGTTCATTATGGCAGCAGCCTGGCTACGTTACTCAATCTCAGGGCCATCAAGGAACCCTACAACTACTCCCGACACATTTTCGGGTTTGATACCTTCAGCGGGTTTGCCGGGGTTGACGAAAAAGATGGCGGACTGGTGAAGTCGGGTGACTTTCATATTGACGAAGGCTACGAAAAATTATTAGAACGGCTTCTGCTGGCTCAAGAGTCGCTAAGCCCTAATAATCACTTGAAGAAGTTTTCCCTGATCAAGGGAGACGCTTCAGTGACTTCGAAACAATGGCTTGAAGATAATCCTCACTCAATCATATCAATGGCCATTTTTGATATGGATGTTTACAAGCCGACGAAGGATGTTCTGGAAGCGATCAAGCCAAGATTGTCAAAAGGGTCGATCGTGGTATTTGATGAATTGAACTGCCCGCACTTCCCGGGTGAAACACAAGCGTTGTTTGAGGTGTTTGATATGAACACCATTGAAGTCAAGCGCTCACCTTTCCTGCCGTACACCTCCTATTTCCGTTTGTAAGTATTTCTTGGGGGAACGCTGAAGCAGATCTGCTGAAGTACCCACACACCCCCAAAGAACATCACTGGGCCGCAAGTGGCCCAGTGGTGAAAGAAGCCAAATGAACAAGGATTATGAAAGCGCTTTACGCTCTGAAGCCAATAGCCCTTACTTTACGATCAGCCAACCAGAATCTTGAGGTTGCCCACGCCTTGAGAATGAAAGTAAAAAACTCAAGGCGTAAAGCGCCAATAAATTCCGTTAGTATCATTTATCTTGGAGAGGTTTCGACGCTTATCTGCTCGTGCGCCCGTGTTTATTATGTTGTAGATGTCATAAATTAGCGTGGTTGAGTCGCCGTAATAAGAGTGACTGAGAAAGTCTGTTTTAATCAGGCTGGCGTCCACGGTGTCAACGCCTGGCATCACAATAAGATTGTCTGAGATATACCCGGCTCGCGGGTAATCGTGAAATGTCTTTGATGCGAGCAAAGCCATGTCTTTATCTAACGCATACATCGTAACTGGCCATTTTGCTGATTCGATGCCAGGAACAATTTCATCCGCAAATACATCGGAATCTATATCTGGAGCTGCCAGAATCACTTCTTTTATTTTAGCCCTGAGCTCTGGGTGTTGAATGTTAAGAGTGACAAGCCCAGCTGCAACTGCCCGATTACCCATGCTATGTGCAATCAAATACACACCTTTGATATTGGGGTTTTCGAGGTAATCGACTAAAAATTTATAATATTTGGTCTTCGCCGCTTCTGCAGCCGCTTCGTCGGGAACATAGTTTTTCGGGTTTCCAGCCGAAGGCCAACTGTAGAAAGCCGGTACACCCTTGAAATCCAGATCGTATGCCATCTGTGCCGTACGTTTCGCGGCGTCCTCGAACGAAACATTATATCCGTGTACGTAAATGAAAGATGTTCCGTTTTCTTTTAGTCTATGACTGATAAGCTTTTCAAATTCTGCCTTGGCAACGACACCGCCACCTACAATAGATACATGTTTTTCGGGATTTTCAGTCCATTCAAGTTTAAACCATGACGGGGATTCGATAATTCCTGTTTTATGGTTGAAGGGGATTTTTACATGGCAATACCCATAAACCAGAGACTTTCCTCGCTTTTTACCCAAAGCATCTACGCAACCGTAATCGGAAATTATGTTTCGATTGCTGGCAAAAAAAACCGTGACGATTCCGGTCATTTTATCGACAAACTCATTGTGAGTCTCATCAACGGAAGAGGGCGGGGGCTCCTCGACAGATACTTCGGAAACTGGCTCTGGTAGCGGAACATCTACAGGTGCAGGCGCTACAAGGGCGGCGCTGCAAGCCGTTAAAAAAGTCAGCGCAACAACTAGCATTGAACGTGCGATAGCTTCCATTCGTATCGGTCTCATGCTGATGAGTGGTTCGAGGATGGGAATAAAAGCAGTTAAGACAAAATAAAGGGTGATGTCCAATGGAAATCAAAATGACATCTCTGCGTGATGGCCTTTGCTCCGCTCCCGCTTACCTCAAAAACAAAACCGGGCCGCAAGCGGCCCGGTGGTGTGTAGCTTTTTGACGATCCAGAAACTCAGTACTGAGCCCGCAACGTCAACGTCAAATTCCGCGGATCCCCATAGAAGTTAGTCCCCCACGAAGCATCCACACGGTCGTAGTACTTGCGATCAAACAGGTTGTTGCCAGTCAGTGTCGCCGACAGGTTCTCGTTGAACTTGTAGCCCACCTGAGCCGTGGCAATGCCATAACCGCTTTGTTCGAAGCGCACTTCACGCTGGTACCAGGTCTTGCTGACTACGCGCACGCCGCCGCCGACGCTGAAGTCTTTGAGCGGGCCGTCGGCGAATTCGTATTTGGTCCACAGGTTGAAGTTGTGTTTAGGCGTGATGGTGCTGAAGGTTTTGCCTTCGGTGGCGTCGTCAGATTTCACCAACTTGGTGCTGGTGAAGGCGTAGCCGGTGGCGATGCTCCAGTTGTCGGTCAGGTTGCCGCTCAACTCGGTTTCCCAACCCTGGCTGCGTGCCTTGCCTTGGGCTTCGTAGCTATTGGTGTCGGAGTTGTATTCGGCGCGGTTTTCGTCGTAGATGCGGAACATCGCGATGCTGGCATTCAGGCGACCGTCATAGAATTCGCGCTTGAGGCCGATTTCGTATTGCTTGCCTTTGCGCGGTCCGATTGGCGAGTTGTCAGCACCGGCTTCGCTTTGTGGCTTGAACACGCCGGTGTAGCTGGCGTAGGCCGACAGTTCCGGGGTCAGCTTGGCGATGATGGCGCCGTAGGGCACGACCTTGCGGTTGATGCTGGTGTGGGCTTCGCCGAAACTGTTGAAGAAGGCGTTGGCGTTCTTCGCGTCGCTTTCGTACCAGGTCACGCGGCTGCCGCCGATCACGTCGAGCCAGTCGGTGACGTTGAACTTGGCGCGGGTATAGAGGCCGTATTGATCGGACTTGGACCAGTTGCCGTTGACGCGCTCATAGTCGTTCTTGGGAATATCGATACTGCCCGGGTTGTAGACGTTGATCGGGAAATACTCGCCGCCACCGTATTCGAAGTCTTTGTCGAGGTGCTGGTACTCGGCACCGACGGTGAACTCGTGTTGGCGGTCAGCGAATTCGAACGGCGTGGTCACGAAGCTGTCGACGCCGATGGTCTTGATGTGGGTGTAGTAGTCATACGCCACGGCCCAGCTGTCGCCATTGGGCTCGACCGCACCGTCTGCCCACGTGAAGTTTCGCTGTGGCGTTTCTGCGTCGCGGTAGGTGACGGTGGTCTTGAACTGACCGCCGTTGTCCAGCGCATGATCGACCTCGGCAAAGGACTCCCAGACTTTCTCGTTCAGGGTGTTCCACTTGGCATCGACGAACGTCGAGCGCGGCACGTCGAGCAATTTGCCGTCGGCAAAGGCCGGCAGACCGAACGCCGGGGTGGAATGGTTCTGCTGATAAGCGCCGCCGACCGACAGGGTGGTGGACGGGTCGAGGTCGAATTCCAGGCGACCGTACACCATCGGGCGTTCGTTCTGGGCGGAGTCGACGAAGGATTTGTTGTTCTCGTAAGCGGTGATGAAGCGCCCGCGCACGGTGCCCTGATCGTTCAACGGGCCGGTGACGTCCACCATGGAGCGGTAGTGGTCATAGGAACCTGCGCCCAGTTCGCCACCGAGGGCGAATTTGTTCAGGGCGCGCTTGCGGACCACGTTGATGGTGCCGCCGGGTTCGCCAGCGCCTTGATACAGGCCCGACGGGCCGCGCAACACTTCGACGCGATCGTACATCGCGAGGTCGAAGCTGGTGCCCATGTCGCCCTGGCCGGTCGGTTGCGACACGCCGTCAACCTGCACCTGATCGACGAGGAAGCCGCGCATGTAGACGTCGTTCAGGCTGGAACCGGAGTTGTACGTCTTGATGGTGACGCCGGTGACCTGGCGCATCGCGTCTTGCAGGCTGTTCATGTTCTGGTCGTCCATGCGCTGGCGCGTGACGACGGACACCGACTGCGGGATGTCCTTGAGCTTGATGTTGCCCTTGCCGATGCTGACTTCATCGGAGGTGTATGAATGCGTGCCTTCAGTCGTCGGCCCCGGTGCCACGCCGGAAATCGCGGTCGCGCCCAGTTGCAGCGCGCTGGAGTTTCCCGCTGCTGGAACCAGCGATACGGTGTTGCCAGTCAATTGAAAAGTGATGCCGCTCCCCAGCAGCAACGTGTTCAATGCCTGTTCCGGCTCCAGATTGCCGGAAACCGCCGTGGACTTGAGACCGTTGACCATGTCCTGGCTGTACAGGATTTGCAGGTCGGTCTGTTGACCCAGTTGCTGCAGCGCGCTGGCCAGCGATTGCGAGGGAACGTTGACGTTCACCGGAGCCGCCTGGACTTCAGACGTACCCAGCAGCAACAGGGTCAGCAACGCACCCGGTACGACTGTTCGGAATTTCTTTTGCGGCGCGATGGCCACTGCCAACGGCGCGCGGGACAGGGTAGGGCTTTGCATTGCTCAAATCGCTCCTAAGGTGTGCATTTTTTTAGTTAATGATAATTATTATTAGACGCATCACCCCGACGAAACCGGAAAACAAACCCGAAAAAATCGTCGAGTGAGTGGTATTGCTGTGCTCAGGCGGTTGCCCGCTCAGTCACCACGCGGCCCGATTCCATGCGCACCAGCTGATCGGCCATGTCGAAATAGCGATCGTCGTGGGAGATGACGATGATGGTTTTGCCCAGGCGCTTGAGGTCCGGAAGCAGCTCGGTGTAGAAGATCCGGCGGAAGGTCGGGTCCTGGTCGGCCGCCCATTCGTCGAACACCAGCACCGGCCGTTCTTCCAGCCAGGCATTGACCAATGCCAGGCGTTTACGCTGGCCGGTGGACAGGTCGGTGGTGGTGAAACTGCCGTCCTTGACGCTGACCTTGTGCGCGATTTCCAGGCGTTGCAGGTATTTGTTGGCGTCTTCGGGAATGTGCTGATCGCCCTGCACCACGTCATCGAACAAGTAGTAGTCGGCAAAAATCGTGGTGAACAGTTGGCGATAGTCGTCACGATTCTGCGCGTCGATGCTGTCGCCGTTGAGCAGGATGGCGCCCTGTTGCGGCGCATAAAGGCCGAGCAACAATTTGATCAGCGTGGTCTTGCCGCAGCCGTTTTCGCCGACGATGAAAACGATGTCGCCCTGTTCGATGGTCAGGTTCACCGGTCCCAGACGGAACGCTTCACTGCCCGGTGCGGCGGGGAAGGCATAGCTGACGTTGTCCAGTTGCAGGCTGTTGACCACGGCCGGTTTTTTGCCAGTGTCGTTGAGCAACAGATGCGGTTCGGGCGAGGAGAACTGGCTCGACAGTTCGGCGATGCGGCGGAAGGCAATACGTGCCCGGCTGACCACCGGCAAGGTGCCAACCAGATGCTCGATGGGGCCTTTCATGTACAGCAACACCAGGACGAAGCCGCTCATCACCGACTTGTCGGCGCTCGGCCAGAACGATTGCAGGGCCAGCGCCAGGCCGATGACCACGAAGAACAGCATCGACCCCAGGGTCTTGGCGATCACGAAGGTATTGATCGAACGCACCTGGGTGTTGCAGATGAAATCCGCCGTGCCCTGAATGCCCGAAGTGAACATCCGCTGGCGGCGCGGACGGTGAATGCGCAGTTCCTTGGCGCCGCCGGCGATGGCGTTGTAATGCTTTTGCAATTCGTCTTCGGCGTCGCGGGCGGCCATGAAGCCTTTGATGCCCTTGCCCTGGGCGTAGAACTGGATGCCGGTGCCGATGGCGATCGCCAGCACCATCATCAGAAACATCGGCCACGACAACAGGGCCAGGTAGCCCATGCAGCCGAGGGTCACGGTCAGGGAAATGGCCAGCGGCGCGAAGGCGAACGCGAAGTCGCTGATGGTGTCGACGTCATGGGTCAGCACCGGGATCAAGCGGTGGCTGCGATAGCGTTCGATCTGTTCGATGGGGGCCGAAAGGACCTTTTCCCCCAGCTCTTTGCGCAGCTTGGCAATGATGTGCTGGCCGACATAGTTGGTGCCGATGTCCGAGCAGATCGAACTCGCCAGCGCCAACAGGCAAAGACCGCCGAACAGCGCGACCACGCCTTGGGTCAGGCCACTTTCCGAATGCAGGGCATTGTTGATCGTGGCCAGCAGCACCGTCACGCTCAGACCGCCCACCATGCCCAGAATGATCGACAGGCTGACCACCAGCCGGAACGGTTTCAGGAGGGTGAACAATTCATGAATTGCACCGCGCGTAGGCTGGGTCTTGAGGAAATGCATTTGAGGACGGTCCCTTGGGTCGTGAGGCATACCCAGTAGAACGTGTGGTCAGGCGTTTAATTTAGACGGCCGCCGACTGGCGGCGGCCGCAGGAGGAGGGGTCAGCCTTTGGACGGCAGATCGCGCACCACACGGAAACCGATCCAGTCGCCACGGGTTTGCGGGTAGATGTTGTTGCGGTTGCCGGAACGCGAGAACACCGGCGCTTCCCCCCAGTCGTTACCGCGAATCTGCAGGGCTTCGCAGTTGGGTTCGACCCAGGCGCTGCCATCGGTAGGGGCGCCCACGTAATCGGTGTGTTCGCAGTCGGCGATCCACTCGTAGACGTTGCCGTGCATGTCGTACATGCCGAAGGCGTTGGCTGGGAAGCTGCCGACCGGGGAGGTGTAGCTGTAGCCGTCGGTTGGCCCGTAAGTATTGGCATGGGTGGCGATGCTGTACTCGGTGCCTTCATCGAACGGGAACGGGAACGGCCCCGTTGAACCGGCACGGGCGGCGTATTCGCGTTGGGCCTCGCTGACGATGTGGTAGTGCTGGCCGGTCTTGATGGACAGCCACGCGACATACGCGCTGACCTCGGCAAAGTTCATGCACACCGCCGGCTGACGCGGGCCCTGTGGATAACGTGGCTTGCTGTTGATGCATTCGCGACCGGGGCGGGTGTCGCCGTCGGGAATGGTGATCCCGGTTTCCTTCAGGTATTGGTCCCATTCACCGGCGGTGATCTGGTAACGGCTCATGGCGAATGGCTTGGCGAACGTCACTTCGTGCATCGGGCCTTCATCGGGCTCGCGACCGACTTCACCTTCCGGTGTGCCCATGGTGAAGGTGCCGGCAGGCAGCACCACCATTTCCGGGCAGTTGCGGCAATCCTTGAACACCTTGCCCGGCAGCGGCGCGGTGGAGGCCTGGGCGGCGACGGGCAACAACGCCAGCAGTGCCAATACTGCGTAAACATAAACCTGTGGCGAGGGAGCTCGCTCCCGTTGGGGCGCGAAGCGACCCCCGCTCTTCGCCTGAAGAACAGGGTCTGCTGCGCGGCCCAGCGGGAGCAAGCTCCCTCGCCACTGGTTCAGCAATGCCCAGGACTGAGCAGCAATGAATCGGTGCAGGAGGTTTTTCATGAGCATTCTCGCTAAAGGGAATCGGTGTGTCAGAGCTTGCTGGCCAACAGCGTCATGACGCGGTCGATGTGCGCCTCGGTGTTGAGCAGGCCCGGGGACAGACGAATGATCGGGCCGACATCGCGGTCGACGGCATCGCAGACCACACGCTGGTCCATCAGGAAATTGGCGACTTCCTCGCAGTCCCGGTTCTTGATGCGGAAGAAGGTGAAGCCGGCGGAATACTCGGGCGACAACGGCGTGACGAGCTCCACCGACGGATGCTCCTGCAAGCGTTTTTTCAGGTAGCTGTTGATCTCGTGAATGCGCGCCTGAACCTCGGCCTTGCCCAGATCAAGATGCAATTTGAACGCTTCGGTCAGCGCCCAGCGGTGTTCAAACGAGTGGTAGCCGCCGTAGGTCATCACGGTCGAAAACGTGGTCGCTTCAGAGAACGTCGGAATGGTCGGCGTGATGTCTTTCATCTCGTCGGAGCGCGCGCAGATGATCCCGGTGCCCCGTGGGCCGAACATCCATTTGTGGGTGCCGGCGATGAAGTAGTCGCAATGCATGTCCGGGAAATCGAGGTTTTCCACGCCGAAGCCGTGGACGCCATCGACTACATAAAGGATGCGATTGTTTTCCTCACGGTCGCGGTTTTTCTCGGCGACCAGTTTGCCGATCTCGCCGATCGGCAATTTCACACCGCTGCCGGAGTGCACCCAGGTCATGCCGAGCACGCGGGTCTCGGGGCGAATGTTGCGGGCAATCGACGCCAGTATTTCATCGGTCGAAACCTTGTACGGGTCTTCGAACAATTTGATTTTGCGAACCTGGGTGCCGTCCTTTTGCGTGCGGAATTCAAACACGCTGTTGGCGGCGTAGTGCTCATGTTCGCTGGTGAGGATTTCCTGATCCGGACGCACATGAATGCCGGCGTAAATCATTGCCAGGCCTTCGGTGGTGCTGCCGGTGAGGGCGATCTGCGAGGGTTTGGCTTTCAGGTAACGGCCGGCCCACACGCGGACTTCTTCTTCGCGGCGTTCGGTTTCGCCACGATGCCAGTCCATGGCCAGGCCCGGGTTGCGGTCGAGGTTGGCGCGGTGCATCTCGATGGCCTCGCGCACGGGCCTTGGGTGCGAGGTCACCAGAAAGTTGGCGAAGTGCAGGTAATCGGGGTCTTGATTGAACAGCTGGCGAAACTGCGCCCATTTGTCTTTGGGCAGCGGCGCCGGCGTGGCGGCCAGCGCCGGCAGGTTGACCGCGGAACTCAGGGGGATGCCGGCCGCGATAACGCCAGCCTGTTTGAGGAAGGTACGACGGTTGGTCATGGATTCGGTTCGCTTGGCAAAGTGACGATCAATGTTTGACGACAGGCCGGGAGGACTTCTGTACCTGGTCCCAGACCCGCAGGAAATTGCCGCCCCAGAGCTTGGCAATGTCGGCCTCGCTGTAGCCGCGGCTGATCAGCTCTGCGGTGACGTTGCGTGCCTCGCTCACGTCTTTCCAGCCGTTCAGGCCGCCGCCGTCGTTGAAGTCGGAGCTGATGCCGACGTGGTCGATGCCGATTTTTTTCACCGCATAGTCGATGGCGTCGCCGTAATCCTTGAGGGTGGCTTTCGGTTCTTCATCGATGATGCCGTAGAGCTGGCTGGCGTATTCGCCGAAACGCTGTTCCGACCACACGGTGATCACCGGGTCACCCGGCATCAGCGCCATCTCCAGGCCTTGCAGCGGTTGCAGGTCGAAACGCGCACGCAGGGCGTTGAGTTTGTCTTGGGTGGCCTGGCTCAAGGGCTTGATGTAGGTCGGGAAACCGACAATCTGCACCACGCCGCCGCTGTGCTTGATCAGCTGCATTTCCTGGTCGCTGAGGTTGCGCGGGATGTCCACCAGCGCCCGTGGTGCCGAGTGCGAGGCGACCATCGGCGCACGGCTCAACTGGCTGACTTGTTCCAGGGCCTTGGTCGACATTTGCGACACATCGATGATCACGCCGAGGTCGTTCAGGCGATGCACCGCTTGCTTGCCCAGCTCGGACAGGCCGCCGAGGGCGTCGCGGGAATCGTTGAAAAACGGCAGTGGCCGGGACGAATCGGCCCAGGCGTTGTTGCCCACGTAACTGAAGCCGAACATGCGCATTCCGCGGGCGGCCCATTTATCCAGGGCGTTGACGTCATTGCCCAGCGGGTAGGCGTTGAGCATGCTGATGAACACGGCGAACTTGCCCTCGCCGTGCAGGCGCCGGAAGTCGTCCGGGGTGTAGGCAATGGCGACCTGATTGGGGAAGTCGCGTACCAGGGTGCTGATGATTTTGTAGCGGGTTTCCTGCTCGTGACGGGCTTCATCGATGAACCCGGCTGTCGGGCGGTGCGGGGCGTTGTCGCCGTTCCAGATTTCCGGCCAGCCGAAAATGGTCAGCGCCGCGCCGGACAGGCGACCGCGTGCGGCCTTGACCAGGTCGAACTGGCCGCTGCCGTCCTTGTCGGCCTCGTTTTCGGCGGTGCCGAAATCCATCGGCACGGTGATGTGGCTGTCGAACGAGAGGATGCGCTCTTGCAGTTCATCCGCCTGTTTCATCACTGCGACCGGGTAGCCGGGGTTGTCGTTGAACCAGTGATCCCAGGCCGCAAACCCTGCCGCGCCAGCGATGGCCAGCGCCAGGGGCAGGCCAATGAAAAGAGCCTTTTTCGAACGAGGTTTTGTCATTGCCATCTCAGTCAGGTTCGCCGTCGAGGGTGCAGGCGCGGGGGCCTTTGCTATCTGGGAAGAACGAGTGGCCGGGTGAGAAATTTAGTGCGCTTGAGGGCCTCTTCGCGGGCAAGCCTCGCTCCTACAGGTTTTCCAGTTGCCTGTAGGAGCGAGGCTTGCCCGCGAAGCTCTTAAATTTGTGAAGACAACAAACGTTCTAGCTTGGATAAAGCCTGCTCCATGGCTGACACAGGTAGGGCAATGACGATTTCTCGACGATGGTTCCTGGCGGGTCTGGCACTGACTGGCGCTGCCCTGCCTGCGGCGTATTACGGGCATCGCGAACTGACAAAACCGGACCCGACGATTACCCCCGGTGAAGCGTCATTCGACGTCGCGGATGTGGCCGGACAACGTCTGGCCAATACGCTGCAGGGCGTCTGGGACATCCGTTTCGAAGGCCGTGACGCCGGGCTCGACGGTTTGCCTCGCGAGGGGTTGCAGCTGTTGCTCGACGTCGGTCACAAGGGCCGTGGGCTCAATGGCTTTCTCGATACCTTTGATGCGCTGCGCGGCGAACCGACGCCGCGCTATCGCGTCCTCGGCGACCTGGCCGGCACGAACACCACCGAGTTGAGCTGGCGCCTGATCGATACCCGATCCCCGACCGGGACGCCGGACTACGAATTCACCTTCAAACTCGACGAAGTCTGGGCCGTATTCGGCAATGCTGGCAGCGGCACCTTGAGCGGGCGCGTGCTGCGTCTGGATCGTCCGCTGGCCTTGACCGCTCAGGACAATCGTTTCGTCGCGGTCAAGCAAGTGTTCCCCGAGGCGCGTGAACGCACAGGCCTGGGCCCGGCGTTGCTGGCGTGGCTGATTTCGCCCGAGCACCGTTTGTTCCATCAGCTCTGGCACGCCTCTCGAGACAAATGGCATACCTTGTCCGAGGACAAGCGCAACGCCTTGCGCGGGATCGGCTGGCAGCCGGGGCTTCGCGACAAGGAGCGCGATGCTCGCGGGCCGCGCAAGGATCGCAACGGCTCGGGCATCGACTTTTTCTTCATGCACCGCCACATGCTCGGCACCGCGCGTTCCTTGCAGGATTTGCCGTCCTGGCAGCAGTTTCCATTGCCGCAACCAGAGCTGGTGCGTGATCGCCAAGGGTTTGCCCGTTACTTCGACAACCACGACGGCACCGCGCTGCCTCCAGCCTGGCGCGCCGATGACGATGACGAGTATTCGCAGTGGGTCGCCGATCTCAAGACCGCCGAGACTTACCACAGCAATTTCCAGGTCTGGGAATCGCGCTACCGTGACCCGCGTTACTTGTCGAAACTGACCCTGGGACAGTTCGGTTCCGAGGTCGAGCTGGGCCTGCATGACTGGCTGCACATGCGCTGGGCGTCAGTGCCCCGGGACCCGTCCAATGGACAGCCTGTGCCGTTCGCGCGGGACACCGCAGACTTTTCCGCCCGATGGTTCGCGGCGGAAAACGACTTCCTTGGCGACCCGTTTTCCTCCCATGTGAACCCGGTGTTCTGGCATTTTCACGGCTGGATCGACGACCGTCTCGAAGACTGGTTCCGCGCGCATGAGCGCTTTCATCCGGGTGAAGTGAGTCGATTGGAGGTCCAAGGCGTGCCGTGGTTCGCGCCAGGTCGCTGGGTCGAGATCGACGATCCGTGGCTTGGCCCGAGTACCCATGGCTGCAACGCCACGCCGGGGTTGCAGGTGGGCAAGTCGGTGGAAATGGACCCGGAAACCATGAAGCTGGCGTTGCGGATTACCTTTGGTGAAGACGAGAAGAAGCTGGAGGATCTGTTCCGCAAGGTGCCGCAACGGCCGTGGTATGCGCGGAATCTGAAGGCTAAACACAGTCCGGTTTGATTACCGCGTAATCGTTCTTCGCGGGCAAGCCTCGCTCCTACAGGAGATTAAATTTACTGTAGGAGCGAGGCTTGCCCGCGAAGAGGCCATCACTAGCAATTAAGCTATAAAACCTGCCACCCACCCCCAAGCGCCTTGTACAACGCAATACTCGCCTGCAACCTCGACAACCGCAGCTGCACATTCAAATCCTGCGCGGCATACAACGTGCGCTGCGTCTCCAGCACCGTCAGCAAATCCTCGGCCCCGGCCTGATAGCGGCTTTGCGCAATATCGAATGCCGTTTGCGCCTGATTCAACTCTTCACTTTGCCATTGGCGCTGGGCGTCGAGACCGCGAATACCGGTCAGGGCTTTTTCCACGTCGGCAAAGCCGTTGATGATCGCGCCGCGGTAGGTTTCCAGCAGTTCTTCCTGACGGGCCGTGGCTTTGTCGCGTTCGGCGCTCAGGCGTCCGTTGTTGAAAATCGGCGCGACCAATCCGGCGGTGAGGTTGTAGAACGGGCTGCGCAGCACATCGTTAAAGGTGTCGGCGCCAGAACCGATCTGGGCGCTCAATGTCACCGTGGGCAGCATTTTCGCCCGGGCCACGGTTACGTCGGCCCGGGCGGCCGCCAACTGCGCTTCGGCGCGAGCAATGTCCGGGCGCCGGTTGAGCAAGTCGCTGGGCACGCCCGCACCGATAACCGGCCAACTGAGTTGATCGAAGCGCTGATCATCGAGCTTCAATGCTTGAACGGGGCGGCCGAGGAGGGCAGCGAGCGTGATCCTCGCTTCTTCGGCTTGCTGCTGCACCAGCGGCAGCTGCCGTTGTTGCGCGGCGACCAGGCTCTTTTGCTGGGCCAGTTCCAGGGCGGTGGCCGAACCTGCGTCGAAGCGGGTTTTTACCAGGTTCAAAACCTTTTGCGCATTCGCCAGATTGAGCTGCGCGATACGGTGTTGCTCTTGCAGCGACAGGGCTTGCGCGTAGGTGCTGGCGACCGCGCTGAGCAGCGTCAATTCCACCGTGTCGCGATCGAACTCGCTGGCCCGCAGGCCGAATTGCGCACTGTCGCGGGAGGCGCGCTGGCCGCCCCAGAAATCGATTTCATAACTGGCGCTGAGGCTGGCGTCGAAGTAATCCACCGCCTTGTTGCTGTCGTCGGCGTCCAGTTGGCTGTAGCCGTCACCGCGCATCAGCTTCTGGCGATTGGCGTTCATCGCGGCTTTCACTTCCGGCAGCAGCGAACCGCCAGCAATCACAGTCGTCGCCCGGGCCTGACGAACTCGCGCCAGTGCCGCTGACAGGTCATAGCTGCCGACGCGGGCCTGTTCAATCAGTTGATCGAGCTGCGGGCTGCCAAAGTGCGTCCACCACCGGGCGTTGCTCAACACGGCGTTTTCACTGTGCGCCGATTGCCAGGCGGGCGGCGGCTGCAAGCCACTGTCCGGACGCGGGTCCGGGCTGGCGCACGCGCTGAGCAACACGCAGAGGGTCAACAGGCTGAGTGGCGCTTTCATAGATCGATCATTCACTGGTAAGGGCCGTGACCGGGTCGAGCCGGGCAGCTTTGCGAGCCGGCATGAAGCCGAAGACAACACCGGTGACCAAGGCACAGCCGAAAGCACCGAGTACCGCTATCAAAGAAAACGCGACGGCCACTTCGCTGAGGATCAGCACACCGCCGACGATCAGCGCCAGGGCAATGCCGGCGAGGCCGCCGACCACCGAAAGCATCACCGCTTCGGTGAGGAACTGCCGCAGGATGTCGCGCTGGCGAGCGCCGGTGGCCATGCGAATGCCGATCTCGCGGGTGCGTTCGCGCACGGTCATCAGCATGATGTTCATCACGCCAATCCCGCCCACCAACAGCGAAATCGCGGCGATCGAACCGAGCATCAGCGACAGGGTATTTTGCGTGCGTGCCTCGGCCTGGATCATTGCCGCGTTGTTGGTCAGCTCGAAATCCTTCTTGCCGTCGTGCAGACGCAACATCAGCTGCTCGATGGCCATTTCTGTTTCTTTGACCTTGCGCGCATCAGCTGCCGCGATGGCCACGTATTCGGGGTTGTGAGTGCCGAACAGCCGGACGCTGGCGGCGGAATACGGGATGGCAATGCGGTCGTCGCTGTCGGTGTCGCCGGAGCTGGCGCCTTTTTCCGCGAGCACGCCGACCACCTGGAACGGCACGTTTTCGATCAGGATGTATTGGCCGATCGGGTTGGCCACGTCCTTGAGCAATTTGGTCCGCACCTTGTGGCCGATCACCGCGACAGCCGCTGCGTTGCGTTCATCGTCCTGGGTGAAATAGCTGCCTTCCACCACCGGCCAATTGAAGATCGCCGGGAAGTTGGTGTCGTTGCCGCCAACGTAGCTCAGATGATCGAGGTTGCCGAAACGCACCCCGGCTTCCTCGCCGTTGACCGGCATGATGCGCGTCACTTGCGGCAGGCTGCCCACCGCCGCGACGTCATCGAGGGTGATGATGCCCAGCGGCGTTCGCGGGTTGGGTGCCGAGCCGCTGAGGTAAATGATGTTCGAGCCGAACGCGCCCATTTGCGCCATCACCTGACGCTTGCTGCCTTCGCCGACGGCCAGCATCACTACCACCGACGCGACGCCGATGATGATCCCGAGCAACGTCAGTGCGGTGCGAAACCTGTTGATCCACATCACCCGCCACGCGGCGTGCACCGCGTCCACCAGCTCGCCTTTCCAGGCTCCGGTGGCCTCGGCGCCCTCGCTCAGGCGCTTGCGCAAGTCGACGGCCTGCAGCGCGCCGGGGTTGGCCGAGGTTTGCACGTGGGGGTTGTCGTGGGCGCTGTCGCTGATGATCAGCCCGTCGCGGATTTCGATGATGCGTTTGGCCCGGGCCGCGACTTCGCGGTCGTGGGTGATGAGGATGACCACGTGGCCCTGGCTCGCCAGTTCATCGAGCAGCGTCATGACCTCGGCGCCACTGTGGCTGTCGAGGGCGCCGGTGGGTTCGTCGGCGAGGATGATGTGGCCGCCGTTCATCAAGGCACGGGCGATGGAGACGCGTTGCTGTTGGCCGCCGGAGAGTTGATGTGGCCGGTTGCCGGTGCGCGAGGCCAGGCCGAGGCGGTCGAGCAGGGCGGCGGCGCGGGCATGGCGTTCGGCGGCCGGCAAGCCTGCGTAGATGGCCGGCATCTCGACGTTTTCCTGGGCCGAGCCGGACGGGATCAGGTGGTAGCCCTGGAACACAAAGCCAAAGGCTTCACGACGCAGCCAGGCCAGTTCGTCGCTGTCGAGTGCGGCGACGTTTTCCCCGGCGAAGCGGTATTCGCCCGAAGTCGGGCGGTCGAGGCAACCGAGGATGTTCATCAGCGTCGACTTGCCGGAACCGGACGCACCGACAATCGCCACGAACTCACCGGCATGGATCGACAGGTCGATACCTCGCAACACGTGAACCTGCGGTGAATCGCCGCCGCCGTAGGATTTGCGGATGTCCTGCAGGTCGATCAGTGGCGTCAGCATTCAGCCGCCACTCCCGTCGGCCGGGCCAATCAACAGGTGATCGCCTTCCTGCAAGCCGTCGAGGATCTGCACCCGCAGGCGATCGCTGATGCCGGTGCGCACGTCACGTTGCTCGACGCGGCCATTCCTGGCGACGACCTGAGCGGTCTGAATGTTTGGTTGCGTGCCGCCTTGCAGCGCGGCGATGGGCGCCGTGAGCACGTCTTTCGCCTGGTTGGAAACGAAGAACACCTGGGTGGTCATTTCCGCCATCAGCGCGTTGTCGGCGTTGTCGACATCGAGCAACACGGTGTACAGCACCACGCGGGCGCTGCCGCTTTTGCTCGAACTGGCCGGGCTGCCGCCGCCCTGGCTGGTCTGGTCCAAAGGTTTGGGCGGCACCGGCAGAATCTGCCGCACGGTGCTGCTCCAGCGTCGCTTGCCGCCGCTGAGTGTGGTGAACCAGGCGGTCATGCCGGGTTTGACGTGACCGATGTCGGCTTCCGACACCTCGGCCCAGACGGTCATCGGCGACAACTTGGCGATGCGCAGAATCAACGGCGTTTGCTGCTGCGCGTTGAGGGTCTGGCCTTCACGGGCATCGAGTGCGACCACGGTGCCGGACATCGGTGCGTAAATGCGCGTGTAGCCGAGCTCGGCCTGATCGCTGCGCAAGCTGGCCTGGGCCTGGCGGATTTGTGCCTGGAACATGTCGATGCGCGCCTGGGTGGCGCGCAGCTCAGCCTGGGCGGTTTGCACGTCTTCTTCGCGCGTGGCGCCGCCGGCCTTGAGGTTCTGCTGGCGCTGGAACTTTTGCCGGGCCAGTTCGTGTTGCGCCCGTTGTTCCTCGAGTTGCGCCTTGAGGTTTTCGATCGAGAAACGCCCGGCGTCGAGTTTGGCCTGTTGCGTGGACGGATCGATTTCCACCAGCAACTGGCCTTCCTTGATCACGTCACCGACTTCCACGTGGATCTTCTGGATCTGCCCGGACGCCTGCGCGCCGACGTCCACGTAGCGTCGAGGTTGCAGGGTGCCGAGGGCCGTGACACTGCTTTCGATGTCGCCGCGGCTGACTTGCACCGTGGCAAATTTGTCTCGCCCGGGCGGGATGACCTGCCAGGCAGCCACAGCGATAACGGGGATCAGACAAAGTGCTACAAGCAGGGCGCGTCGGGTCTGTCGGGGACGTTTCATGCAGGGTTCCGGCCAATGGATATCGGCCCGTCGCTCAGCCTGCGCACGAAATCTGGCAACAGTTGAACGCTGTCGGGAAGCCGACAGAGACGGGGAGCTGTCCTTTATACGAGAAAAGCGGCGGGGAATTTAGGCGTGGACATTTAGGGTTACACCTGTAGTTCAAGACTATTTGTCGGGCAAGACAAAGCAACACTTTAAATCTATATGAGAATTACTATAAATTACACACCTGAACTGCCACTATCGTGCCACTGCCCATTTCGGCGGTCGTTGCGGTGGCTCAAGGAAAGAAACCGCACCCGTGCGGCCGGGAGTCATGGTTGGAAAACTACTATCGCGAGCTGGTGTGTTTCCTCAACGCCAAGCTGGGCAACCGTCAGGTGGCCGAAGATGTGGTGCATGACGCTTATGTGCGGGTCCTGGAACGTTCCAGCGATACGCCGATCGAGCAGCCCCGGGCTTTCCTGTATCGCACCGCGCTCAATCTGGTGATCGACGACCATCGGCGCAATGCCTTGCGTCAGGTCGAGTCGCTGGAGGTGCTCGACAACGAAGAGCGCTACTTCACCCCATCCCCTCACAACTGCCTCGATCACGGCCAGCGCCTGGAGATGCTCCAGCGTGCGTTGGCGGAATTGCCGCGGTTGTGCCGCGAGAGTTTCCTGCTGCGCAAGATCGAAGGGATGTCACACCCGGAGATCGCCGCACATCTGGGCATTTCCCGCGCGTTGGTGGAAAAGCACATCGTCAATGCGATGAAGCATTGCCGGGTGCGGATGCTGCAATGGGACGCCCACTGAGCGTTTGTTGTTAAATTTTATTTCATTGTCCTCGTTCCTACTCAACAGACGACCTGCTGTGCTCCCAAGAATGGCCAGGTCACTTAGGCTTCCTCCCCTTGTTGAGGGGTTCATCCAGAGGACACTGGAAATGACACAGGCAATTGCATCGCCCATCGTTCACGACCTGATCGGCGTCGGTTTCGGCCCTTCGAACCTGGCGCTGGCCATCGCTCTGCAAGAGCGCGGGCCGAGTCAGGGCGAGCTGGATGTTCTGTTTCTCGACAAGCAGGCGGACTATCGCTGGCACGGCAACACCCTGGTGACCCAGAGCGAGTTGCAGATTTCCTTCCTCAAGGACCTGGTGACCCTGCGCAACCCGACCAGCCCCTATTCCTTCGTCAACTACCTCAAGCACCATGGCCGTCTGGTGGACTTCATCAACCTCGGCACCTTCTATCCGTGCCGCATGGAGTACAACGACTACCTGTGCTGGGTCGCCGGGCAGTTTGCCGAACAGAGCCGCTACGGCGAAGAAGTGCTGACCATCGAGCCCGTGTTGCACAACCAGCAGGTCGAAGCGCTGCGTGTGATCTCCCGCGATACCCAGGGCCAGCAACACGTGCGCACCGCCCGTTCGGTGGTGGTGAGTGCCGGTGGCACGCCGCGCATTCCCGAAGCGTTCAAGGCGTTGAAGGATGACGGTCGGGTGTTCCATCACTCGCAGTACCTGGCGCAGATGGCCAAGCAACCGTGCGTGAACAATCATCCGATGAGCATCGCGATCATCGGTGGCGGGCAGAGCGCGGCGGAAGCCTTCATCGATCTGAACGACAGCTTCCCGTCGGTGCAGGTGGACATGATCCTGCGCGGCTCGGCGCTGAAGCCGGCGGACGACAGCCCGTTCGTCAACGAAGTGTTCTCGCCGGAATTCACCGACCTGGTGTTCCAGCAGGCGAGCAGCGAGCGTGAGCGCCTGGTCAACGAGTACCACAACACCAATTATTCGGTGGTGGACATTGACCTGATCGAACGCATCTACGGCATCTTCTATCGCCAGAAAGTCTCGGGCATTGCCCGTCATGCTTTCCGCACCCTGACCACTATCGAAAAAGCCACCGCCACCGAGCGTGGAATCGAACTGGCCGTGCGTAACAACGCGACCGGCGAAGTCACGGTTCGTCATTACGACGCTGTGGTTCTGGCCACCGGGTATGAGCGTCAGATGCACCGCAAGCTGCTGGCGCCGCTGGAGGACTACCTGGGTGATTTCGAAGTGGACCGCAACTACAAACTGATCGCTGACGAGCGCTGCAAGGCCGGCATCTACATGCAGGGCTTCTGCCAGGCGAGCCACGGGTTGAGCGACACCTTGCTGTCGATCCTGCCGATTCGCGCGGATGAGATTGCGGGCTCTTTGTATGAACATGGCAGGAGCCGTGGGCAGGGTCGGTCGGTGATGGACTTGCTGCTAGCGACAGCCAGTTAAGATTTTCGGCGTCTGTAAAACCGCTATCGCCGGCAAGCCGGTCTCGCTCCCACATTTGATCTTTGTCTTACACAAAATTTGTGTTCACTGAAGATCCACTGTGGGAGCGAGCCTGCTCGCGATGGGGCCCTCATTAACTCCACAAATCCTTAATCCTGAACCCTTCCTGAAGAACCCCTCAATTCCCCAACGACTTGCCAATACTTCGTTTACTCTCCACAAATCGGGGCGTAAGCTTCGCGCGTTTTCATCAATAGCGGAGACCCACAGTGGGTACTTGTTCGAGTGACAGTAGTCGGCCGGTTCCAATAACCGGCACATTCTCGGCAAGATAACGCGCAAATTCTTGTGCCGTTGTCTCGCCGAATAGCGAGCAGCGGCATCCCGATCGCGGCCAGTCCTGGTCCGTGTCCCGATGTCCTCTCATCGACGCTGAACCGTGCGTGATGTTCGACTTTTTTTGTCGTCATCGCGGCGTATCGACACGCCTGCTGGAAGGTTTCCCGGCTGACCCTGGGGGAACTGCCATGAACCTGACCCTGCTCAAAGAATTCTTCGCCGGATTCCTGCGCACCCGCCACATCGCCCGACACTTCCGTCGCCTGGCGTTGCTGGAAAATTTCACCGACACCACGGTCAGCCGCGAGGTGCCGCCGACCCTGGCGCAAACTCTGGTGAGCGCCGCCAACAGCGACACCGGCCAACTGCTGGACAACCTCAGCAGCCACACCGACGGCCTGAGCGAAGCCGAAGCCGACGCACTGCGCGTGCAATTCGGCCTCAACGAAGTCGAGCACGAGCAACCGCTGCCATGGTGGATTCACCTGTGGCACTGCTACAAGAATCCGTTCAACCTGCTGCTGACGTTGCTCGCGGCCATCTCCTGGCTGACCGAGGACATGAAAGCCGCCATCGTGATTTTCTCGATGGTGGTGCTCTCGACCTTGCTGCGCTTCTGGCAGGAAACCAAATCCAACCAGGCGGCCGACGCGCTCAAGGCGATGGTCAGCAACACGGCCACGGTGATGCGTCGCGATGCCCTGCGCACCGAAGTGCCGATCAAATTGTTGGTGCCGGGCGATCTGATCGTGCTCTCGGCCGGCGACATGATTCCCGCCGATTGCCGTGTGCTCAACGCCAAAGACCTGTTCGTCAGTCAGGCGGCCATGACCGGCGAATCGATGCCGGTGGAAAAATTCCCTCGCCAGCAGGACAGCGACACGAGCAACCCGCTGGACCTCGACAACATCCTGTTCATGGGCACCAACGTGGTGTCCGGCACGGCGATTGCGGTGATTCTGACCACGGGCAACAGCACCTATTTCGGTGCGCTGGCCCAGCGAGTCGGTGCCACCGACCGCGCGCCGACGTCGTTCCAGACCGGGGTCAACAAAGTCAGCTGGCTGCTGATCCGCTTCATGTTCGTCATGGCGCCGCTGGTGCTGTTCATCAACGGTTTCACCAAGGGCGACTGGACCGAAGCGCTGCTGTTCGCGCTGTCGATTGCCGTGGGCCTGACCCCGGAAATGCTGCCGATGATCGTCACCTCGACCCTGGCCAAGGGCGCGGTATTCCTGTCGCGCAAAAAAGTCATCGTCAAACGCCTCGACGCGATCCAGAACTTCGGCGCCATGGACGTGTTGTGCACTGACAAGACCGGCACCCTGACCCAGGACAAAATTTTTCTGGCGCGCAACGTCGATGTCTGGGGCAACGACTCCGATGACGTGCTTGAAATGGCCTACCTCAACAGCTACTACCAGACCGGCCTGAAAAACCTGCTGGACGTGGCGGTACTCGAACACGTCGATGTCCACCGTGAACTGAAAGTCGGCACGGCGTTTCGCAAGGTCGACGAGATCCCGTTCGACTTCACTCGCCGGCGCATGTCGGTGGTGGTCGCCGAGCGCGATCACTCGCACCTGCTGATCTGCAAAGGCGCGGTGGAAGAGGTGCTGGCGGTGTGCACGCGGGTGCGTCATGGCGTGATCGATGAAGCGCTGACCGATGACCTGCTGGCGCGGATTCGTCAGGTCACCGCTGCATTCAACGCCGAAGGACTGCGGGTGGTGGCGGTCGCCGCGCGGCCAATGATCGAGGGACGCGACACCTATAGCCTGGCGGATGAGCAAGCACTGACGCTGATCGGTTACGTGGCGTTTCTCGACCCACCGAAGGAAAGCACCGCGCCGGCCCTGAAAGCATTGGCCGCTCATGGCGTGGCGGTAAAAGTGCTGACCGGCGACAACGAACTGGTGACCGCGAAGATCTGCCGCGAAGTCGGCCTGGAGCAGCAAGGCTTGCTGATGGGCAACGACATCGAACGCATGACGGACGCGGAACTGGCCGTGGCCGTGGAGACCACCAACGTCTTCGCCAAACTGACGCCGACGCACAAGGAACGCATCGTTCGTCTGCTCAAAGGCAACGGCCATGTAGTCGGGTTCATGGGCGACGGCATCAATGACGCCCCGGCCCTGCGCACCGCCGACATCGGCATTTCGGTGGACAGCGCCGTGGACATCGCCAAGGAAGCGGCGGACATCATCCTGCTGGAGAAAAGCCTGATGGTGCTGGAGGAGGGCGTGCTGGAAGGGCGCCGCACCTTCGCCAACATGCTCAAGTACATCAAGATGACCGCGAGCTCGAACTTCGGCAACGTGTTCTCGGTGCTGGTAGCGAGCGCGTTCATCCCGTTCCTGCCGATGCTGCCGATGCACCTGCTGGTGCAGAACCTGCTCTACGACATTTCGCAGATCGCCATCCCATTCGATAACGTCGATGAAGACATGCTCAAGCAACCCCAGCGCTGGCAACCGGCGGACGTCGGGCGCTTCATGCTGTTCTTTGGCCCGATCAGTTCGATCTTCGACATCACCACGTTTGCCTTGATGTGGTACGTGTTCGACGCCAATACCCCGGACCATCAAACCCTGTTCCAGTCCGGCTGGTTCGTGGTCGGGCTGCTGACGCAGACGCTGATCGTGCACATGATCCGCACGCCGAAGATCCCGTTCCTGCAAAGCCGCGCGGCCATGCCGCTGATGGTGATGACCGGGATCATCATGGCCGTGGGCATCTTCCTGCCGATGGGACCGTTGGCGCACTACTTCAAATTGCAGGCGTTGCCGTCGCTGTATTTCGTGTTCCCGCCGGTGATTCTGCTGGCGTACATGGCGCTGACCCAGGCCGTGAAGGGCTTCTATGTCCGCCGGTTTGGCTGGCAGTAAACCAAACACATTTGCTGTGCCGAAACCCTGTGGCGAGGGAGCTTGCTCCCGCTCGACTGCGCAGCAGTCGCAAACCGGCTGACACGGTCTACCGGAATATCTGCGTTGTCCGGTTTTTTTGGGGCCGCTTCGCAGCCCAGCGGGAGCAAGCTCCCTCGCCACAGGGGTTCTATGTCGTTCAAGGATTTTTCGATGCAAGCACTCAACAACATCAACCTGACCTCGCTGGTCGACACCCTGGTCAGCCTCAGTGCGGCCTTCATCCTCGGTGGCCTGATCGGCTTCGAACGCCAATACCGTCAACGCACGGCCGGCCTGCGCACCAATGTGCTGGTGGCGGTGGGTGCGGCGATTTTCGTCGACATGGCCAACCGCCTCGGCGGTGCCGAAGGGGCGGTGCGGGTGGTTGCCTACGTGGTCTCCGGCATCGGCTTTCTCGGTGCCGGGGTGATCATGCGCGAGGAGGGCAACGTACGAGGCCTCAACACCGCCGCCACCTTGTGGGCCTCGGCGGCCGTCGGTGCCTGCGCCGGTGCCGACCTGGTCCTCGAAGCCTTGCTCGGTACGCTGTTCGTGCTGGCGGCCAATACCTTGCTGCGGCCGATCGTCAATAACATCAACCGTCAGCCGCTGGACGTGATTTCGGCTGAAGTCACCAACATCGTTTACGTGATAGCCCGACGCTCGCAGCAGAAAGCCGTACTGGCGCTGCTTGAGGCGGAACTCGAGCGCTGCAATTACCCGGCGAGCGATGTGGACGTGCACGCATTCGGCACCGAAGAAATCGAGGTGGAAGCGACGCTCGCGACGACCTCGGTGGACGGCGATGAACTGGATGCTCTGGTGGCTCGGATTTCGACGTCGACGCTGGTGGTACAGGCGTTCTGGAGTCCGAGTACGACGGAATAGCGTTGATTCCCCTCTGACAACGGACGGGATGCCCTGGTTTTTAGGAATAGTCCTACAGAAAACTCGTTGGCTCTTCCGTAGCCTTGCGGCCTCACGAATCTGAAACCCTTCTGGGGGCCCCGGTTGCCGAACAAAGCGTTGCGAATCCTGATTGCCGACCAGCAGCATTGCCAGCGGATGAGAATCGAGCGCCTGTTCAACCGGCTCGATTACTACCGCGTGGCGCCGGTGCAGGACCTTGCGGAATTGCTGACGCTGGTCGAGTACGGGAGCGAGCCTTTTGATCTGGTGGTCATCAATGCCTCGCTGGCGGGTGAAGAGCTCGACCTGCCCGAATTCTTCCTCGATAACCCACAGGTTCATCACGCATTGATCTATGACGGCGAGCAGGTGAAGTTGCCATTGATCCCTGCCTGCAGGCAGCAGGAGGTTCAGGTGAACCTCGCCACGCTGCCTGATCTGGCGTGCATTCAGCGGTTGATGGCAAGGGTTGATCCTCGATTGCCGTTCGTCGGCACTGTCATTTCTGTCAGGTAGTTTTGCGCTGTTTTCCGTGCAAGAGTCTTCGCGCAACTGCTGCGTTAATCCGGGTTCGGCCCATGGACATTCTTTGTCCCCTCGTCGTGTATTTGCACAGGGAGTTGCCATGAAGTCAGCGCTGATAGCGGACGACCATCCGGTGGTTCGCGCAGCCGTCAAAATCCTGCTTAAACAGTTAGGGTTTCAATCGATTTACGAGCTGTCCAGCGGCAACGAGGTCTTTTCGGCGATCCGTGAGCATCAACCTGATCTGGTGCTGCTGGATCTGATGATGCCCCGTCTCGGCGGGCTGGAAGTACTGGCCCGCATCCAGGCCAGTGATGAGCGATGCCGGGTGCTGGTTTTCACCGGCCAGGACCCCCGGTTTTATCAGGACCGCTGCATGCGTGCCGGCGCCGTGGCGTATGTTTCCAAGTCCAACGATTTGCAGCATTTGCACGATGCAGTGCTTGCGGTGATGGCCGGTTACACCTATTTCGCCGAGCTGTCGTCGAGTTCGGTGGCGCTGAGCACGATGCAACGCAGCGAGAAGGAGATGATCGACAAGCTCTCCGACCGAGAACTGACCATCTTTCTGTACCTGGCCAAGGGGTTGGGCAACAAGGAAATCGCCGACCTCATGAACCTGAGCCCCAAGACCACCAGCACCTACAAGACCCGGCTGTTAGAAAAACTCAACGTTGAATCCAATGTACACCTGAGTGAACTCGCCAAACGCAATCATCTGATCTGAATGAAGACCTTCCGACGTTCGCGTAGCCTGCTACTCCTCGCACTGCTGGGCTGTCTATGGATATCCAGCGTCTACGCAAAGCCGCAAACCCTGAAATTACTGGGACGCTCCAGCGTCGACGACTACGACGTCAAACTGTCAGATGCCGATTCGCGCCTGCTGCGGCAAAAGGGCCGGTTGGTGTTGGCCATCTCGGCGCCGGATTACCCGCCCTTCGACATCACCACCACCGGCACGGACTATGAAGGGTTGACGGCTGACGTTGCAGGGTTGCTCAAACAGCTGTTGCACGTGGAGATCGACGTTCACCGCTATGCGACGCGGGACGATGCGGTGCGGGCGATCAAGGAAGGCAAGGCTGATTTGCTGGGAACAGCCAATCGTTACGAGGTCGAGGACCCACAGTTGCGGATGTCCGCTGCCTATGCGGACGATCAACCCGTCGTGCTGACCCGCACGGATTCGACTGCGCCGCTTGACCCCGATCTGGCCAATAAACGGCTGGCGATGCTGTACCACTATTTGCCCGAGCAGCAAGTGCGGGCGTTTTATCCCAAGGCGAATGTCGAGCTGTATCCCTCGACGCTTGAGGCGGTGGGGGCCGTGGCGTTCCGTCAGGCGGACGCTGTCCTCAGCGATGCCATCAGCGCCCACTACCTGATCAGCAAAAACTACCTCAACAATGTTCAACTGGCCGATTTTGCGCTTCTGGAGTCCGGGCGTTTCGCGTTCGCGATGAGCAGCGACAGTCATCAGCTGCAACGCATCGTCAACCGGGCGCTGGCGGCGATTCCGACCAATGAACGGATGAACATCCTGCGCCGATGGGGCGGCAGCGGGACCTCCATCGCAGGCACTCAGGCCCCGCTCTTCAGCGTCATCGAGCAACGCTGGCTCGACGATCATCCGCGCGTACGAGTAGCGATCAACGAAAACCTCATGCCGATTTCATTCATCGACAGTGAGGGCAAGTACCGGGGCATCAGCATTGATGTGCTGGCGAAAATCAGCCTGCGCACCGGCTTGAAGTTTGACATTCAACCCACCCGGTCAGTGGCTGAAATACTGGAATGGATCAGGACCGGGCAGGTCGATCTGGTCGCCGGGATCAGCCCCAGCATCGAACGTGAAATCGAACTGCGCTTCACCCGACCGTTTTTGACCAGCCCTAATGTGCTGGTGACGCGTATCGCGCCGGGCAATCCCCGAACACTGGATGACATGGCGGGAAAAACGCTGGCCATCACCCAGGGCAACAGTGCCGGTGAATTCATTCGTCAGCACTTTCCGCGGATTGAACTGGTCAATGCGCCATTGACGGCGCAAGCGATGGAAATGGTGGCCCAAGGCAAGGCGGACGGCGGCATCAACTCGCTGATCGGCGCCAGGGTCATGATTTCCCGGCAGTATCGGGACCGGCTGCAAGTGACCAGCACCGTCGGCACCGACCCGGCCCGCAGCACCCTGGCGACCGGTCGCGAGGCGGTGGTGCTGCATTCGATTCTGGACAAGGCGCTGCTCAGCATTCCACTCGAAGAAATCGATGCAATGACTAGCAACTGGAGCAATGACCTGATGGTCGAGCCAAGCTTCTGGCTGGGTCACCGTCAGGATATTTTCCAGGCCTTTGCCGCCGCCGGCGCCTTATTGTTGCTGGCACTGGCGTGGATTGCCTGGCAGCGCCGGCAGATTCGTCTGCGTCAACAGTTGCTCAGTCAGTTGCAGGAGGCCAAGGACGCCGCGGACGATGCCAATCGTGCGAAAACCACGTTTCTGGCCACGATGAGCCATGAAATCCGCACGCCGATGAATGCGCTTCTTGGCATGCTCGAGTTGGCGCTGAAGCGGGCGGATGAAGGCGTTATCGACCGTCCGGCCATCGAAGTGGCGTCCAGTGCCGGCCAACAATTGCTGGCGTTGATTGGCGACATTCTGGACATCGCCCGTATTGAATCGGGGCATTTGTCCCTGACACCGGAACGGGCCAATTTGCGTACGCTGGTCGAATCGTTGTGCCGGGTGTTCGAAGGCCTGGCGCGGCAGAAGAATCTGGAATGGCGCGTGGATCTGGATAAGCGCAGCGACTGCGACGTGCTGATCGACCCCACTCGATTCAAGCAGGTGCTGTCCAATCTTCTGAGTAACGCAATCAAGTTTACCCGTGAAGGCGAAGTGAGCCTGTCACTGCGGGTCGAACCTGGCGTGGCGGGGCATCTGGTGGTGAGCATACGCATTGCAGACACTGGCATTGGCATCAGCGCACTCGATCAGCAGCGACTGTTCAGTTCGTTCGTGCAGGCCGGTAACAATCCGCATTCAGGCCGGCAAGGTTCCGGGCTGGGGTTGGTGATCAGCCGGACTTTGTGCGAAATGATGGGCGGCCGGTTGCTCCTCGAAAGCACACTTGGACGTGGTACGCGGATCGATGTCTGCCTTGAACTGCCCGTGTTGCCTGCGCTGCCCTCCTGCGATGCGCCCGAAGAAGAAGGGCTGCCGCAGACGCGTCAGCTGAAGATTCTGGTGGTCGACGATTACCCGGCCAACCGTCTGTTGATGTCCCGGCAGTTAGGCTATCTGGGGCACAGCGTGATGGTCGCCGAGGAGGGGCGGCAAGGATTCGAAAGCTGGCGTGCATACGAATTCGATGCGGTCATGACCGATTGCAACATGCCGGTGCTCAACGGGTATGAATTGACGGGTGCGATACGCGATGAAGAGCGTGCGCAGGGATTGCCGCCAACGCTGATTCTGGGGTTGACCGCCAATGCGCAACCCGATGAGAAGGCCCGTTGCCTGGAGGCGGGCATGGACGACTGCCTGTTCAAACCGATCGGCCTGCCGGATCTGAGTGCCTGGTTGGCCTCCAGGTTTGCAGGTGAACCCGTGCCGGTTATCGAAGCATCTGAAACCCCCGAGATCGATCTGAGTGGCCTGCTGCAATACGTCGGTGACGACCATGAATTGATCACGCAATTGCTACGCGATGTGGTCAAGACCAATCGCACTGATCGGGATGAGCTGCTCGAGGCGCATGCGAGCGGCGAGCAGCAGGTGCTTCGCACGCTCGCACACCGTATCAAGGGCGGGGCGTTGATGGTTCGGGCGGTCAGCCTGATCGAGTGTTGCGAGGTCCTGGAGCGTGCCTGCAGTGAGGGTCATGCGGCGCAGATCGACGCCGCGGTTGAACAGTTGCAGCAGGCCATGACGCGGCTGGACCAGAGCCTGGCGCAGGGTTGACGTTCAATCCCAGTTCGGCGCGATGCCTTTGGGGCTGGTCAGGCGCTGGCCGCGATCAAGACCGGCGATCAGCGCCATGTCGGCGTCGCTCAGGGTCAGGGCGCAGGCTTTCAGATTGCTTTGCAGGTTGGCGCGTTTGGTGGATGAAGGAATTACCGCGTAACCGAGTTGCATCGCCCAGGCCAGCGTCACTTGCGCAGGCGTTGCTTGCAGGCGATCGGCGATCTGCTGGATGACCGGGTCTTTCAGCACTTCGCCGTAAGCCAGGGTCATGTAGGACGTGATCTGGATGCCCTGGCTCTGCGCGAACTCGACGACCTTGCGGTTTTGCAGGTACGGGTGCAGTTCGATCTGATTGGTAGCGATGTGCTCGGCACCGACGGCGGCAATCGCCTGTTTCATCAAGTCGACGGTGAAGTTGGAAACGCCGATCTGGCGGGTCAGACCGAGCTGTTTGGCTTCGAGCAGGGCGCCCATGAATTCTTCGACTGGCACCTGGTCTTCCGGCGATGGCCAGTGGATCAGGGTCAGGTCCAGGTAGTCGGTTTGCAGTTTGCTCAGGCTTTCCTTGAGGCTGTCGATCAAGCGGTCTTTGGCGAAGTTGGCGACCCAGATCTTGCTGGTGATGAACAGCGCGTCACGGGCGATGCCGCTGGCTGCGATGGCCTCGCCGACCTCGGCTTCGTTCTCGTAGATCTGTGCGGTATCGATGACTCGATAGCCCAGCTCCAGGCCGGTGCTCACCGAATCGATGACCACCTGGCCTTGCAAGCGAAACGTACCAAGACCGAATGCGGGAATAGACATCAATGACTCCAGGGTTTGCAGTGGGAATGGGCACGAGTATCCGCGTCCGCATCCTTGAGAAAAACCGCTGGTGGGGCAAAGCAATGTTTACGGTAAGTCATGAATCGTAAGGGAGGAGGATTAGCGGTGTTGCAGCGGACGCCTTCGCGGGCAAGCCTCGCTCCTACAGGAACAATGTGCCTTTTGTAGGAGCGAGGCTTGCCCGCGAAAGCTGCAACTCGGTTTAACGACTTACCCCCGCGCCTCAAGAATCATGCAAGTCGTCGACCCCGTCGCATACAACCGGCCATCCACATCATAAATCCGCCCCTCGGCCAGCGCCGTCGAGCGTCCCAGATGGACAATCTTGCCCTCGGCCCGCACCGGTCCACTGGCGCCGGTCAACGCACGAACATAACTGATGCGCAGATCCAGCGTCGTATACCCCTGGCCTTTTTTCAGCTGCGTGTGAATGGCGCACCCCATGCACGAATCCAGCAAGGTCGCCGCATAGCCGCCATGCACACTGCCCAGCGGGTTGTAATGCCGCGAATCCGGTGTGCCCTGAAAGACGAACAGCCCGGCCGACCATTCGATGGGGATGAAATCCATCAGCGTGCCAATGGGCGGCGAGGGCAGTTCACCGTTACCGATGCCGTCGAAGAATTCGCTGGGCGACAGCGCGCTGACCTCGGCCATCGACAGACTGCCCGGGCCGGCCAGCCGTGCGCGCATGGCGTCTTCCTGGGCAATCCATTGAGCGAGGGTGGCTTCTCGGTTGGGGCTTTGCATGATCATGTCCTCGAGCGGGCGCGGATATTATGGTTGTAATCTGCGTTGATATTATGTCCGAAATAAAAACTCCGCCAGCCCCGCATGTCCAGTCCTTCACGCAATATCGCTGTGACTGAATTCCTCCCCCAGAAAGTCGATCAACGCCCGCACTGACGGCAGTAGTCCACGACGCGACGGGAAGATCGCGTGGACGATCCCGCACTTGGGCGCCCACCCCGGCACCAGTTCCACCAGGCGTCCGGCGGCGATGTCATCGCGCACCACCACGCTGGGCAGGTGCGCGACGCCGATACCCGCGAGTACTGCGTGACGCAAGGCCAGCAGGTCATCGGTGACCATGCGCGGCGCGTGCCGAATCAGCGCACTGGCGCCGTCCGCGCCGAACAACTCCCACTGATATTCACGCTGCGCCGCGCCCCAGTGCACGCTCGGCAAACCGCTGAGGTCGGCCGGAGAGGCGGGTGACGACAGTCGTTCGGCGAACGCCGGGCTGCCCACCAGGCATTGGGTGCTGTTGCCCAGCACCTTCATCACCATGTCGGTGTTTTCCAGCGGCGGAAAGCGAACGCGCAGGGCAATGTCGAAACCTTCGTGAATCAGGTCGACCCGGCGGTTGGTGCTCTCGATGAATAACTCCACCAGCGGGTACTTGAGCATGTAGCGGGTCAGCATCGGGCCGACCCAGGAATTGAGCAGTGCGGTGGGGCAACTGATGCGCACCAGGCCCTGGGGCTCGGAGCGGTTGCGTTCGATCAGTTCGGCGGCGCTTTCCGCCTCGACGCGCATGGCCAGGCAGCGCTGGTAATAGGCCTGGCCAATTTCCGTCAGCGAACAATGCCGACTGGTGCGATGCAGCAAACGCACACCGAGGCGCTCTTCGAGTTCGGCGATGCGCCGGCTGAGCTTCGATTTGGGCATGTCCAGTGCCCGCCCGGCCGCGGCGAAACCCTGATGTTCCACCACTTGGGTGAAGTAGTAGAGGGTGTTGAGGTCTTCCACCATCGTTCTCCATATAGAACGCTAAGGCTGATTTTTGCAGTCTAGCGCACCAAAGGGTTCGGTTTTAAGCTTTGTTCATCGCGTCAAACCACAGATTTGGAGGCAGCATGAAAAACATCATCGGCATCTACACCAGCCCACGGACCCATTGGGTTGGCGACGGTTTTCCGGTTCGTACGCTGTTTTCCTACGACAACCTGGGCAAACACATCAGCCCGTTTTTGCTGCTCGATCACGCCGGTCCCGCTGAATTCACGCCGACCACCGAGCGTCGTGGCGTTGGTCAGCATCCGCACCGCGGTTTTGAAACCGTGACTATCGTTTACAAGGGCGAACTGGAGCACCGCGACTCCACCGGCAGCGGCGGCAAGATCGGCCCGGGCGATGTGCAATGGATGACCGCCGCCTCGGGAATTCTCCACGAAGAATTCCACTCCGAAGGCTTCGCCAAAACCGGCGGCACCCTCGAAATGGTGCAGCTGTGGGTCAACCTGCCAGCCAGGGACAAAATGGCCGATGCCGGTTACCAGACGATTCTCGACGGCGACATCCCAAGCATCCCGCTCAAGGACAAGGCCGGCAGCCTGCGCCTGATCGCCGGCGAGTTCGACGGCCACACCGGTCCTGCGCGGACATTCACCCCGGTCGACGTCTGGGACCTGCGCCTCAACGGCGGCAAGTTGCTGACCCTCGATCTGCATGAAGGTCGCAACACCGCGTTGGTCGTGCTGCGCGGCACGGTTCAGGTCAACGGCCTGGAGCTGGTGCGCGAAGGGCAGTTGGCGTTGTTCGAACGCAATGGTAACCAGATCAATCTGGAAGCCAATAACGACGCAGTGGTGTTGCTGCTCAGCGGCGAGCCGATCGACGAACCGATCGTCGGCCATGGCCCGTTCGTGATGAACAGCGAGCAGGAAATTCACCAGGCTTTTGCTGACTTCCAGTCCGGCCGGTTTGGCCAGATGCACGGTTGAAACACGGATATACGGTTACACCGCGCCAGGCATGACTGACTACGCTTGTCTGGCCGCGTTTGAACGATCAATCAAAACACCTGTTCGCCGAACTGTTCGGCATCGACTAAAAGCGAGGATGACCCCATGACTACTTCTTACAAACGTCTCGACAAGGATAACGCCGCCGTTCTGTTGGTGGATCATCAGGCGGGCCTGCTGTCTCTGGTGCGGGACATCGATCCGGACCGTTTCAAGAACAACGTGCTGGCCCTGGCTGACCTGGCCAAGTACTTCAAGTTGCCGACCATCCTCACCACCAGTTTCGAAACCGGCCCCAACGGTCCGCTGGTGCCTGAACTAAAAGCGCTGTTCCCGGACGCGCCTTACATTGCTCGCCCTGGCCAGATCAATGCCTGGGACAACGAAGATTTCGTCAAGGCGATCAAGGCCACCGGCAAGAAACAACTGATCATCGCCGGGGTGGTGACCGAGGTGTGCGTGGCATTCCCGGCGCTGTCGGCCCTGGCTGAAGGCTTTGAGGTGTTCGTGGTGACCGACGCTTCCGGTACGTTCAACGAGTTGACCCGCCAATCGGCCTGGGACCGCATGTCGTCGTCCGGCGCGCAACTGATGACCTGGTTCGGCCTGGCCTGTGAGCTGCATCGCGACTGGCGCAACGACGTGGAAGGCCTGGCGACCCTGTTCTCCAACCACATCCCGGACTACCGCAATTTGATGACCAGCTACAACACGCTGACCAACAGCAAATAACCCGATCTCCTGTGGGAGCGAGCCTGCTCGCGATGACGGTACGACAGTCAACTTTGCAGTGACTGTCAGACCGCTATCGCGAGCAGGCTCGCTCCCACATGTTTTGTGTTGTTCTCAGGCCCGCGTTTGCTCCTACACTGTGCCCATCCGTACATGGCTGGAGTCGCTCGATGCTGTCACTGCTCACCAATCACCCGTTGATCTGCGCGCTGATCCTGATCCTGATCGACCTGGGATTGTGGCGCCTGATCAGCGCCGGTGGCAGCAACTGGAAACTGGTGGTGCGGCTGGTGATTTTCGCGCTGTTCAGCATGCTGCTGTTCAACGAGGGCTTGAATCCGCTGGAGCCCGCGCCCTGGGCCGACAATGTGCCGCTGCACCTGGCGGCGACCGGTTTGCAGATTGGCTGGTGGCTGTTCGGTGCACGAACCCTGACGGTGCTGATCGGCGCGGTGATGATGCAGCGGGTCGGGCATACCGGGCGCTTGCTCCAGGATTTGCTCGGCGCGGTGATTTTCCTGATCGCGATCATCGCAGCGCTGGCCTACGTGCTCGATCTGCCGGTCAAAGGCGTGCTGGCCACCTCCGGTGCGTTGGCGATCATCGTCGGCCTGGCGTTGCAAAGCACCCTCAGCGATGTGTTCTCCGGGATCGTCCTCAACACCACCAAACCCTACCAACTGGATGACTGGATCTCCATCGACGGCACCGAAGGCCGGGTCACCGATATCGATTGGCGCGCCACGCGCCTGCAAACCGCCCAGGGCAGCATGGCGGTGATTCCCAACTCGCTGGCGGCGAAAGCCAAGATCGTCAACTTCAGCCGACCGAGCGACATGTTCGGCGTGTCGATCAGCCTTCAACTCAGCCCGCACGCACGGCCGCAGACGGTGATCGATGCGCTGGAACGGGCGATGGAAGGTTGCCGTTATCTGCTCGGCAAACCGGCGCCGAGCGTTTCACTGAAAGGTTCAAGTGCCACCGGCGTGGAATACGAAATCAGTGGCTTCGTGGTCTCGATGGATCAGAAACGCATGGTGCGCAATCTGCTGTTCGACCTCGCGTTCCGGCACTTGCAGGCGTCGGGCGTGAGCCTGTTGTCCAGCGTCGAATCGAATGCTCCGGCGGGTCTGTCACGTCCGCGGGCGTTGCTGGAAAGCTCGGCGATTTTCTCGACCCTGCGCCAGGAAGAGAAAGAAACCTTCAGCCAGCACATGACCCTGCAAACCTTCCGTCCCGGGGAAGTGATCCTGCCGGCGGGGGAGGTCAGCGATCATTTGTTCATCATCGAATCCGGCGTGGTGTCGGTGGCGCTGAGCCGCGCCGGGGTCAAGTTCGAATCCGGCCGCATGGGGCCGGGTGAGGTGATCGGCGAGGGTGGGATCCTGTCGGACACCGCGCTGCCGGCGGACTTCACCGCCAAGACGGCCTGCAGCTTGTACCGGATCGAGAAGGACTACCTCAAACCGTGCCTGGATGCGCGGCATGACATCGGTGAAGCGATGAAGGCGCTGCTGGATTTCCGCTTGCACAAGGCGCAGACGTTGACCCAGGAAGCGCCGAAGGTGGTGGCGAAGAAGGGATTTTTGCAGTGGCTGCGGAGTCGGGCCTAAGGGGTGTGTTGAATGGCCGCTGCGCGGATCGCGGGCAATATCCGCCTCACTGCAAAAAATCAGAAATCCAAAGTCGCCGACACCTTCAACGTCCGGGGCGTCCCCTGCGTCAGATACCCGCCATTCGCCGACGCCCAATACGCCTTGTTCGCCACGTTCTCCAGATTGGCCCGCAGGGTGATTTCCTTCTCATCAAGCCTGAACGCATACCGCGACCCCACATCAAAACGGTTCCACGCCGGAATGCTCTGAGTGTTGGCGGCATTCAAATATTGCCCACCCGTGCGCAGCATCCGCGCACTGAGCGCTGCGCCTTCAATTCCTGGCACGTCCCAATCGGCACCCATATTGAGTTGAAAGCGTGGCACGCCGACGGCGCGGTTGCCGTCGTTGACGCCGTTGGTGCTGCCTTCGATCTCGGTCTTCATCAGTGTCGCACCGGTCAGCAGGCGCAGGCCATCGAGGGGTTCGCCGTAGATGTTCAACTCCACGCCTTTGTTCTGCTGCTGGCCATCGACCCGAAAGATCCCGTTCTGCGTATAGCTCGACGGCTGTTCGATGCGGTACACGCCCAGGCTCGCGCCATAAGTGTCCATGTCCAGACGCACGCCGGCTTCGATTTGCTTGCTGCGCACCGGGGCGAAGGTTTCGTCGCGGTTAATCGCGCTGGTCGGCGGCGTCGGGCCCTTGGCCAGGCCTTCGATGCGGTTGGCGTAGAACGAAACGTGTTCCCACGGCTTGATCACCAGGCCATAGACCGGGGTGGTGATCGACTCTTCATAGCTTGAGGTGCGCGCGCCGGTGGTGGTGTTCCAGCCGTCGACGTTCAGCGTCTGGCGGCGTACGCCGAGGGTCAGCAACACGCGATCATCGATGAAGCCCAGGGTGTCGGACACCGCCGCGCTGCGCAGGGTGTTCTTGCCGACGATGCGCGGATCATGAATGTCGCTGCCGAATGAAGTGGCCCGTGGACGCGGTTTATCGGTGACGTCGTAGAGGTTGGTGCTGTAGCGCCCGGCGGTGGCAATCGTTTCGAACGCCGAGCGCTGCTGACCCCAGATGCCTGCCAGACCGAGGTTGAGCTGGTGGCTGATCGGGCCGGTATTCAAATGCCCATTGAGGCCGGCCATCAGGCTTTGGTTATCCTCGTCGTGCGGCGGGTAGAGCATGCCGCCACGGGCATTGCCGTTGAGGTTGGTGACGGTCAGCGACGAGTACACGCCGTTTTCCCGGGTGTGTTTGGCGCCGCCGGACACGTAGGCGGTCCAGCTGTCGCTGAGGTCGTATTCGGCGCGGGCCATGCCGAAGGTGTCTTCCAGTTGCGAGTAGCTCCAGCTCTGCGCATAGCCGGCATTGGCGTCCGGTACCTTGGGCGCTTTCTGCAAGGACGAGTCGACGTACACCACCGAACGGCCCTGATTGATCACTTGTTTCTGGTAGCCCAGGTCCGTCGACACGCGCAGGCGATCACCGCGATAGTCGAGGCCGAGGCTGATCAGCGACGAGCGCTGGTCTTCATCATCGACCGCGGTGTCGCCTTCGCGTTGCATCAGGTTGATCCGCGCGCCGAAACGGTTGTCTTCGCCAAAGCGCTGGCCCAGGTCGAGATGCCCGCCGACCCGGCCATCGGCGCTGTAATCGAGGGTGACGCTGCGGGTTGGCACATCATTGGCGCGTTTGGGTTGCAGGTTGACGCCGCCGCCAATCCCGCTGCCGCTGGGCGTGACCCCGTTGACGAAAGCGTTCGGCCCCTTGAACAGCTCCACCCGTTCCAACGCTTCGGTGGCGATGATCTGCCGCGGCAAAACGCCGTACAGGCCGTTATAGGAAATGTCGTCGGACGCCAGCGGCAAACCGCGAATCATGAACACTTGGGAGAAGTTGCCGAAACCGGAGGACTGACGCACCGAGGCATCGTTGAGCAACACATCGCCGACGGTTTGGGCCTGTTGGTCGGCGATGGTTTTGGCGGTGTAGCTGGTGACGCTGAACGGCAGGTCTTTCAACGCCTGATTGCCGAGCATGCCGACCTGCGCCACTTTGGCCACCTGGCCACCGCCGTAGGTGTCAGCGTTGTCGTCGCGCAGGGCGCTGACGTTGGTGGCGCCCAGTTCCAGCGCGCCGTCGGCGGCGATTCGCGGCGCCACGGTTTAACCGTTTCCGCCCGTACTGATCAGCTCGAAACCACTGCCCTCAAGCAATTGCGCGAAGCCCGATTGCACGCTGTAGTTGCCCTGCAATCCTGGACTTTGGCGATTGCCCAATTGTGTCGGATCGAACGACAGCGGCACCCCGACTGCCACGGCAAATTGCGCCAGCGTCTGGCTGAGCAACCCTGGCCCGATGTTGACGTTGCGGCTGGCGCTTTCGTTGACACTGTCGGCGGCCTGACTGGTGACGGGCAGCAACGCGGTAAAGGCCAGGGCAATGCTCAGGCTCAGGGCCTTGAGCGGGAAATCGGCGGGGCGGTGCAGTGGCGTTGAAGTCATTCGGCGTTCCTGTCGAGCGCGTGGAATTGAAAAGGTCTATCCACACACCGAACGAAACGCAGAAAGGTATCAGGGGGAGTGAAAAAAAATGCGGCGCGGTCACACCTGCGGTTCGACCGACATCCAGTATCGGGTCAGGCTGCTGATTTTAAGCGGCAGCGTATCGCTGAGCAGGCGCAGGCTGGCGTCGGTATCGCGCAGGGAAAAGGCCCCCGACACCCGCAAACCCGCGACATCGGCATGACAGCGCAACACGCCGGGACGGTAGCGGCTCAATTCGCCGAGCAATTCATCCAGGCGCATATTGTTGGCCAGCAACATGCCCTTGTCCCAGGCCAGGGCGCTGGTGTCGAAACGTTCCACCGGGTCGGACCGGTCGGGCTTGAAGCTCTGGCGTTCACCGGCCTTGAGGGTGGCGCTCTGTGAAAGCAACAGCGGCGTGACGTCCACGAGCCCTTCGAGCACGGACACCTGACTTCGCGAGCCATGGATCCGCACGCAAAACCGGGCACTCGTCGCACGGGTAATGCATTGCGGGGTTTCAACGATAAACGGCCGAGCTCCGGGATCCCTCGCGGCGCTGATCAACGCTTCGCCATCCAGCAACATGACGCGCCGCTCATGCCCGTTGAAGGCAATGTTGACTGCACTTTCCGTGTTGAGCAGCAGCTCGCTACCGTCGGGCAATTGCAGGCGTTTCTGTTCGCCCACGGCGGTACGCTGATCGGCGGTCCATTGTTGCCAAGGCATATGTTGCGAGGCGAAGCCCAAAGGGCCGGCCATTAAAAACAAACCCACACGTGTGAGGGTCTGGCGACGGCTGAGGCCTTCTTTGCGCGCAGCGCGCTGCAGGGTCTGGATGGCGAGGTTGGCCGGAACGCTGCGAACCTCGCCGAGCAGCGCTTCGGCCCGCAGCCAGGCCTGGGCATGCTCGGCACTGCGGTTGCGCCAATGGGCAATGGCCTGATGGTCGGACGGCGTTGCGGTGCCAGAATGCAGCTGCACCAGCCAGTCGGCGGCTTCGCCGAGAATCTGCGGGTTGATCATCGACGAATTCATCAGGCAACACTCAGGCAGGCAATGAACGCGGCGCGCATGTGCCGTTTGACGGTGATCAACGACACACCCAGGCGTGTAGCGATCTGCGCGTAGGTCAGCCCCTCGATCTGCGACAGCATGAAGGTGTCGCGAGTGACTGTCGGCAATTCGCGCAACAGCGCTTCGATGCGCATCAGGGTTTCGAGAATCAGCAGGCGGGTTTCCGGCGACGGGACTTCGGCGACCGGCAGTTGAGCGATGGTTTCCAGATAGGCGCGTTCGATGTCCTGACGTCGCCAGCGGTCGATCACCAGGCCCTTGGCGATGTGCGTCAGCAAGGCGCGGGGCTCGCTGCCAAAGGGTTTGACGACTTGCCGGGTCAACAGGCGCAGGAACGTATCGTGGGCCAGGTCGGCCGCGTCGCAGCGGTTACCGAGTTTTCGATGCAGCCATCCCTGAAGCCAACCGTGGTGTTCGCTGTAGAGGGTGTGGATGTGCTGGTTCGAAGGCTGGTCGGCTGACGACATGGGGGACAGATACTCGTTTCGGGCATCCTGGCCTGATTGCAATTAAGAATTGATCGCATTCTAGTGGCGTGGACCGAGTGCTGGCAATCAGCCTGACAGACTATTTTTCGCACCCTTGTAGGAGCGAGCTTGCTCGCGATGGACGTTAACGATGACGCGTTCTGTCTGAATAAACGCGCCGCCCTTGAGTTCATCGCGAGCAGGCTCGCTCCTACAGGGCTTGTGGGGTGGCCTCCTCGACTTCTGGAATATTGGCTATTTGAGCTGTGGGCCTACGGGATTAACTTAGCTCCACCCCCACTTGCTACTGGAGTCCGCCATGAAAGCTCGTACCGATTTCTACACCGCTTCCCCTGATGCACTGAAAGCCATGATCGCCCTGGAAACCGCCGTTTCGAAGCTGCCGCTGGAAAAGAACCTGATTGAACTGGTCAAGCTGCGTGCGTCGCAAATCAACGGCTGCGCCTTCTGCATCGACATGCACACCGCCGATGCCATCAAGGGCGGGGAAACCCCGCGTCGCCTGTTCGCCGTGACAGCCTGGCGCGAGGCACCATTCTTCAGCGATCGCGAACGTGCTGCGCTGCTCTGGACCGAATCCCTGACCCAACTGAGCCTCACCCACGCTCCGGACGAAGACTACGAAGTGGTCAGCGCGCAGTTCACGCCAAGGGAAATGGTCGACCTGACCGTGGCGATTTCCACCATCAACAGCTGGAATCGTCTGGCTGTGGGTTTCCGCAAAACACCTCAGGCCTGATCAGTGAGCATCTGCTGACGGCGCCGCCGGTGGTTGCACCTTGCGCATCAAGGGCACCATCGCCGTGGCAATGACGAAGCAGACTCCGATCATTAAAAACGCGTCGCCGTAGGTTTGCGTCTGTGCTTCGCGGAAGGTCAGCAACCATAACTGATGCAGGCTGGCGGTGACACCCGCGTCACCGCTCTGGCCGAGGGCGGCAAAGTTGTTGCCGACCTGGGACAGCCACTGATTCAGCGCCTCGTTGGTGCTGTTGAGGTTTTCCGCCAAGCGGGTGAAGTGCAGGTTGGTCCGGTCATTGAGGATGGTCGCGCAGGCGGCGATGCCAATGGCGCCGCCGAGGTTGCGCATCAGATTGAACAGACCCGAAGCATGTTTGAGCCGGGCGGGCGCCAGTCCGCCGAGGGTCAGGGTGACCGCTGGCGGCACCGCCAGTTGCTGGGCAATCCCGCGCAGGGCTTGCGGCAACATCAATTCCTTGGCCCCCCAGTCATGGGTGATCGGGCTGAAATCCCACATCGACAACGCGAACAAGCCAAGGCCGGTCATCATGATCCAGCGCAGATCGATGCGGTTGGCCAGAAAGGCGTACAGCGGAATCGCCATGATCTGGAACACCCCGGTGGAGAAAACCGCCAGACCAATGTCCAGCGCGCCGTAGCCACGCACCCGGCCGAGAAACAGCGGCGTCAGGTAAATGGTGGCGAACAGGCCGATCCCGGTGACGAACGAGAAGAAGCAGCCGAGGGCGAAGTTGCGGTCTTTCAGGGCGCGCAAATCGACAATCGGGTTGGCCACGTGCAAGGTTCGGCCGATGAACGCCAGGCCCGCCAGAGCACTGATCCAGGCGGTGGTCAGGATCGTGCGGTCACTGAACCAGTTCCAGCGCGGGCCTTCTTCGAGGGTGTATTCCAGGCAGCCGAGAAACAGCGCCAGGAACACCATGCTCAGGTAGTCGGCGCCCTTAAGCAGCGACAGTTCCGGCTGATCGATTTTCACCAGCATCGGCACCGCCACCGCAACGAAAATCCCCGGCACCAGGTTGATGTAGAACAGCCAGTGCCAGGAGGAAACGTCGGTGATCCAGCCACCAATCACCGGTCCCAGTGTCGGCGCCAATGACGCCACCGCACCGATGGTCGCGGCGGCGATCACCCGTTGTTTACCGGTGAAGAAAAAGAACGCGGTGGTGAACACCAGCGGGATCATCGAGCCGCCGAGAAACCCTTGCAGTGCGCGGAAGGCGATCATGCTCTGGATGTTCCAGGCCGCGCCGCAAAGCAGGCTGGCCAGGGTGAAACCCACCGCGGAAGCGCAGAACAGCCAGCGTGTCGAGAACACTCGCGAGAGCCAGCCGGACAGCGGAATCACGATGATTTCGGCGATCAGGTAGCTGGTTTGCACCCACGCGGTTTCGTCAGTGCCCGCCGAGAGTCCGCCGCCGATATCGCGCAATGACGCGGAGACGATCTGGATGTCCAGCAGCGCAATGAACATGCCGATGCACATGGTGGCGAAGGCAAACACCTTGGTCGCCGTCGCCATGCTGGCGGCATTGAACGGTTGCGCAGGGACGGCGAGGGCGCGGCTCATGGTGCGCTGGCCACGGCTGGGGTTTCAGGCGCCTTGCGCGTATCCACTTCAGCGGTCACTGACAGGCCCGGGCGCAGATGGCCGAGCACGCCATCGGCCGGATCGAGCACGATCCGCACCGGCACCCGTTGCACGATCTTGGTGAAGTTGCCGGTGGCGTTTTCCGGTGGCAACACGCTGAACTGCGAACCACTGGCCGGCGCGAGGCTGTCCAGATGACCGTGGAAAACCTGCCCCGAAAGCACGTCGGCACGGATCACCACACGTTGGCCGGGGGTCATGTGCGCCAGTTGGTCTTCCTTGAAGTTGGCATCGACCCACAGCCCACTCGCCGGCACCACCGACAACTGTTGCGAACCGGCCTGCGCATACGCGCCGACCCGCGCCCGGCGATTGCCGATCACGCCATCCATCGGCGCGCGCAACTCGGTGTAACCGACGTTCAGTTGCGCCAGATCACGCTCGGCGCGGGCCTGCATCAGCGCGGCGCGGGCTTGTTGTTTCTGCGTGGCGATCACGTTCAACTGACGTTGCGCGGCCAGCAGTTCGGCCTGGGCTTTCGAGCTGAGCGCTTGAGCCGTCTTGAAGGTGGCGTCCGCGCGCTGGGCGCTTTCTACCGAGACGGCATTGCTGCTCACCAGTTTTTTGTAGCGTGCGTTGTCATCCCGCGACCGGGCGGTTTCGGCGCCGGCGGCATCGATCCCGGCGCGGGCCTGACCGATCACCGCCTGTTGCAGTTGTTCGGTGGCGTCGAGGTTGGCGAGCAGGGCTTCTTCAGCCGCCACCGCGCCTTCGGCTTTGGCCAGGTTGGCGCGATAGTCGCGGGAGTCGAGGCGGATCAGCACATCGCCGGCCTTCACTTTCTGGTTGTCGGTGACCAGCACTTCTTCGATGTAACCCGCGACCTTCGGCCCGATAACCGTCACATCGCCACCGATGTAGGCATCGTCGGTTTCTTCGATGAAACGGCCGGCGGTCCACCAATGGGCCGCATAGATGCCCGCGAACACCAGGGCGGCGATGGCCAGGGTCAGCAAGATCAGGCGTTTGAGCAGGGGAGGCTTTGGAGTGGTCACCGGGACAGCCAGGTCGGGCTCAACGTGGGGCATGCTGGTCATGGAGGGTTACCTGTAGGAAACGGCATTTAATTACGTACGTAATATGACGCATGTCATATTTAGTGGCAATTTATTTTTGTTGCCGGTCGTCAGGTGCTTATTTCAGCCAGGCGCCGGGGGTGATGCCCGTCATGTCCTTGAAGAAAGCGATGAATGCGCTGTCGCTGGCAAACCCCAGTTCGAACGCGCTGTAACCGATGTTGCGCCCGGTGGCGAGCAATTCGATGGCGCGCATCAACCGCCACTGTTGGCGCCATTGCTGATAGCTCATGCCGGTTTCACGCTGGAAGATTCGGCCGATGGTGCGGCCGCTGGCACCGATCTGTGCTTCCAGGACCTGAAGTTCGGGTGGCAACTGATCGAGCGTTGCGAGCAGCGGCGCCAGGCGTTTGTCCCAAGGCAAAGGCAACAACATCGGTTGTTGCGCGGCGTCGCGGATTTCGCTGAGGCACAGGCTCAGCAAGGGAACGAATTTGCCCTGCTGCCAATCGGTGTCGAAGTCGGCGAGGGCGATTGGCTCCAGCACCGCGCGCAGTAACGGGCTGACCTCAATCACACAGACCTGTTGCGGCAGCTCGGCGCACAACGCGGGTGTCAGGTAAATCGAGCGGTAGTCGACGCTCTGCAGCATCACCGCGCGGTGCGCCACCCCGGACGGAATCCAGGCCGCGCGGGAGGGCGGCAGCAGGCACAACTGCTGCGCAAGGGTAATTCGGGTGCAGCCTTTTCGGGTGAACAACAGCTGGCCGCGTTGATGCTGATGCACACCCGAATCGTGATCGCCAAGGGTCGCGGCGATACCGATGACGGGTGCCGGGTAACTGTCGGGGTCGAATCGTGCACGGGCATCGAGCCAAGCCATGGTTTGTCCGATTTCATCGATTAGTTGTCAGGGTTTTGATAGTACGTCAGTCACGGCTTCTTAAGCTGCTCGCCAGTTTTTCCTGAAGAGTGAAGTCGTGATGAATTCCAGAAGCCTGCTGGTGTTGGCAATCGCCTTGCTGATGTTTCCGCAGATCGCCCAAACCCTTTACAGCCCGGCGTTGGCGGACATTGGCCAGGTGTTTGCCGTTGGGCCCAAAGAGGCGGCTCAAACCCTGTCGGTGTTTTTCCTGGCCTTCGCGTTCGGCGTGGTGGTCTGGGGCCGGATGTGCGACCGCATCGGACGTCGACCGTCGATGCTCGCTGGCCTGGCGGTGTACGCCGGTGCATCCATGCTGGCGCTGAACGTCCGCACATTCGATGCGTTGTTGATGGCGCAAGCGCTGGCCGCGTTTGGTGCGGCGGTGGGCTCGGTGGTGACGCAAACCGTCCTGCGTGACCGCTTCAAGGGCGCGGAACTGGCGCAAGTATTTTCGGTAATGGGCATCGCGCTGGCGGCGAGTCCGGCGATTGGATTGTTCACCGGGGCGAGTCTGGTGGAAGGTTTCGGTTATCGAGGTGTGGTGGGGTGCCTGTTGCTGCTGTCCTCGGTGTTATGGCTGTGGTGCCTGCGCGTCTTGCCCGAGACACGACCGCAGCCTGTAGTAACGCCAGCCCTGTTCGAGACGCTGCGGCAAATGCTCGGCGACCGCGATATCTGGCGTTCGGCGCTGCTGGTGGCGCTTTTCAACGTTGCGCTGTTCAGCTACTACAGCCTCGGCCCTTTCGCGTTTCAGCGATTGGGTTTGAGCATGCAGATGTTCGGCTATAGCGGGGTGATCCTGGCCTTGGGCTCCGGCCTTGGTGCCTGGCTCAACAAACGCCTGCTACATCGCGGGCTCAACGGTTCACAGCTGATTCGGCTGGCGGCGCTGTTGGCCTTGGCGGGCGGCGTTGGCGTCTGGCTGATGCAGGGCAGCGGTCTGTTTGTGCTGGCGATGCTGCTGGTGGTACTGGCGTTCGGTATGGCAATCCCGAACGTTCTCGGCTCGGCACTGGCCGGCTACGGGGATCGGCTGGGCACGGCGGGTGCGCTGTTCGGTTTGTTGTATTACCTGCTGATTGGTGGAGGGCTGATGCTGGTGGCCTGGGCCCAGGCATTGGGGGCAACCCTGATGGTGTGCGGTGCGCTGGCGTTGCTGCTGACGTCGGTAAAAAGCAGATCCATTGCTGTTTGATCGTAGGCAACCATGCAAAGCAACGTAGGAAAAAACCGAAGGTGTGGGTCGTATTTGGACAATTTCTATCCTGAACTTCTTTCCTGAAGTTTCAGAAATATTCGGAAAAATGCCGCTGGACGCGAAGTTACAAACCCTGTGCTAGCTTGATTAGCAACTTTGAAGCGCATGGATAGTGGCTTTGGGTATCCACGGCTAAAGCCTATAAAAACTCGACATTTTCACGAGCAAGGACGCCCAGTTATGCCGTTACAGCGGCCCATTTCGTCATTACCAGCCAGCGACTCCTTCGGTAACACTTTTCAAGTGAAAGTGTCCGTTGTACCTATGACCAAGGCGTTGGCAATGCAATGGCACGAGAAAGTCCAACCGCTCGTCAATAGCCATTACGCGCATGACGGTACGACGAGCAAGAAAGTAAGGGCAGATGTTGGATGGCGCTGGCCAACTTACCTTAAGTTCGTGGCTATCCATAATTACCTTACCCGGATGCCGGGAAATGCCTCCGAAAAAGGAAAAGCAATGTGCGTTGTCGTTTCCAAGGGCGAGCAAAAATTTCCGATAGGGATGCTTTCCATTGTTCCGAAGCTCTATTGCAATGTTGAGGTGTTGAACGGCAGCGAGCGTTCACCTGGTACCTTTCTGATGCACCGTCGGAGGCTTATGAGCAGTTTTTGAATCAGCCAGTCGTTCGAGGTGTTGCCAAGGCGTTAATCGATTGCACGATTCAGGCTGCTCTGGACGAAGGCGAAGACGGGGAATCGTTGCTGCATGCAGATCCCAAGGGTGGCAGAAAACTCATTGAGTTCTACGGAGCCAGCTGCAGGATGAGACGTCTATCACCCACCAATGGCTGCATCACGGCAGTAGGGCGCCGCGGACGGCCTGAAGAATATTTCCATTTCAACGGGGCGGACGCACAGGCGTTTTCTGCTCTGTATGATGCTCGGCGATAGGCAGCCATGGGTACGCTTTGCGCTACTGAAGGCCGAAAGGTAGAGTGAATTTTATGCCAAACACCATACCTCAACTCTCAAAGGCTGAACTTGCCCACGCGCTTCGTGAATTGAAGGGGTTCAGTGCTGATCTGGATACTCAAAGTGGTTACGACGCGTCAGCCGTGCTGCTCGCTGAAATCATGGCTGACCCGATTCAACGAGACCGACTCGTTGCTTTACTGGAGCAGTTTGAAGAGGAACATCCTGAGCATTCAGCAACCGGCTGGGTAAACGACGGTTTACCCGTCGACAGGACTTCAGCGTCACCGGTTTCGGATGACCTCTATTATGATTTGCCGACAGGAACCGAAGACACTCGTTTGAGCGCAGGGTCTGCCGGAGCAACTGTGGAAAAATTCTTGAGCAAGTATAGAGAGGAAATGGTTGCCTCTCTTTCCTATGGCACTTGCATGTCCCCCGAGACGCAATATGTGCTCAAGGGGCCAGTCAGTGAGTGCTTCGAATGCACCCATTATGCTTCCTTTGACGTTGACGCCTGGAGTCGAGTATTGGTCCTGGCGGAGCAGCGATTGCAGGGGGAAGCTACTCGTCGGACTTCTTTTTTATCCAGGCTTGCGCAGGTTTTTCATGAGAACGAACCTCCAGAATGGGAGGTTCAAAAGTGCCCGATTACCGAAAATTCATTTTTAATCATTTTGAATCATGGTGCTGATCGTGCATCTATCGGATTTGTAGGCAGCGAGCAAAGTGCTTTTGTCATGGTGTCCATCAACGACAGCGCTTTGACAATCAATGAATCCTTCCAAAATACTCAAAAATTTGCAGCACGTATCGCGGACTTTTTTACCGATGCTCCAAAGTCCGGTCACAAGGCGATCCAGCATATGCTCAGAGCATTGTGATAAGGATTGTCCGGGTGTCAAAAGTGCCTACCTTCGAAAGGGCAGGCACTTAATACCAGACATGCGCCACACCCCCATTCGGGGTATGGCGCCGATCACCGAATCACCGAATAGTAAGGTCATCCGCTCATCCAGAGCCGAACTCGCTTGATAAGGTGAATTTGCTATGCGCAAGGCCCTCACGGTGATTTCCAGCCTGTTTCTCATACCTCTGATGACCCACGTCCAAGCCGCCGAAGTGAACGACAGCAACACCCTCAGGCTTTACAACTGGGCGGACTACATCGGCGAAAACACCCTCGCCGAGTTCCAGAAAACCACCGGCATCAAGGTGATCTACGACACCTTCGACGCCTATGAAACGGTCCAGGCGAAGTTGCTCACCGGCCACTCCGGTTATGACCTGGTGGTGCTGAACGCATCCCTCGCGCCGCCACTGATCAAAGCCAACGTATTCCAGCCGCTGAATAAAAAGTTGCTGCCGGGCTGGACCAACCTCGATCCGAAAGTTCTGCAGGACATGCAAGGGTTCGATGCCGGCACGGTCTACTCCGCACCCTACACCTGGGGCAGTAACGGCATCACTTACAACGTCGACAAGATCAGGGAGCGCATGCCGGATGCGCCGATCGGTTCACTGGCGATGATCTTCGATCCCAAGATCGTTTCGCGCTTCGCCGACTGCGGCGTCACCTTGGTCGACGCACCCACCGAAGTCATTCCGCTGGCGCTGAAGTACCTGGGCCGCGACCCGAGAAGTGCCGCGCCGGCAGACCTGAAAGCCGCGCAAGAGTTGCTGTTGTCCGTACGGCCGTACATCCGTAAATTCGATTCGGTCAACTACCTGACCAGCCTGCCCAATGGCGATGTTTGCATGGCCATGACCTGGTCCGGGGATTATGCGACGGCCATGGCTCGTGCCGAAGAAGCCAAGCTGAACATCAAGTTGTCCTATTTCATTCCTTCGGAAGGCTCGTTGATCTGGTTTGACAATATGTACATTCCAGCCGATGCCCCTCACGTCGCCAATGCCCACAAGTTTCTCGACTACCTGATGCAGCCCCAGGTAATGGCCGACGTCACGGATTACATCCATTACGCCAACAGTAATGCCGCAGCGACGCCGTTGCTGAAGGCCGATGTGCGCAACAACCCCGCCATCTATCCCGATGAAGAAACCCGTCAGCGCCTGTTTCCGCAAAAGACCCAGGACGCGAAAGACATGCGCGCCATGACCCGTGTCTGGAGCACGGTGAAAAGCGGCATCTAATCGTCCAACTATTCGGTTTGAGGTTTATATATGGCTACGCCTACCAGAAAAGTATTGTCCGCCATCGATGAGTCGCACTTGGTCAAAGCCGATAAAGCTCACTACATGCACGGCTATCACATGTTCGACGAACACGCCGAACAGGGTTCGTTGAACATTGTGGCCGGTGATGGCGCCTATATTTACGACACTCAGGGCAACCGCTTTCTCGATGCCGTCGGTGGCATGTGGTGTACCAACATCGGTCTGGGCCGTGAAGAAATGGCCCTGGCGATTGCCGACCAGGTGCGGCAACTGGCCTATTCGAACCCGTTCTCCGACATGTCCAACAACGTCGCGATCCAGCTATGCGAGAAGCTCGCCAGCCTGGCGCCGGGGGATCTCGATCATGTGTTCCTGACCACCGGTGGCTCCACCGCCGTCGACACCGCGTACCGCCTCATTCAGTACTACCAGAACTGCCGCGGCAAACCGGACAAGAAGCACGTCATCGCTCGCTTCAACGCCTATCACGGCTCGACCGCGCTGACGATGTCGATCGGCAACAAGGCTGCCGACCGTGTACCGGAATTCGATTACGCCAACGACAAGATTCATCACGTGTCCAACCCGAACCCTTACCGTGCGCCGGATGGCATGGACGAAGCGCAGTTCCTCGAGTTTTTGGTGCAAGAGTTCGAGGACAAGATTCTGTCCATCGGCGCCGACAAGGTCGCGGGCTTTTTTGCCGAGCCGGTCATGGGCTCCGGGGGCGTGATCATTCCGCCCAAGGGTTATCTGAAACGCATGTGGGAAGTGTGCCAGCGCTACGACATTCTGTTTGTCGCCGATGAGGTGGTGACGTCCTTCGGCCGGCTGGGCAAGTTCTTCGCTTCCTATGATGTGTTCGATGTGCAGCCCGACATCATCACCACGGCCAAAGGGCTGACGTCCGCTTATTTGCCGCTGGGCGCGTGCATCTTTTCCGACCGTATCTGGAAAGTGATTGCCGAGCCGGGCAAGGGCCGCTGCTTTACCCACGGCTTCACCTACAGCGGCCATCCGGTGTGCTGCACGGCGGCGTTGAAGAACATCGAAATCATCGAACGGGAAAACCTGCTGGAACATGTCGATGTGGTCGGCGCCTATCTGGAAGAACGCCTGGCGACACTCAGGGATTTGCCGCTGGTGGGCGATGTGCGCTGCCAGAAGTTCATGGCGTGCGTGGAGTTCGTCGCGGACAAACGCACCAAGGCGCTGTTTGCCGACGAGATCAACATTGGCGAGAGGATTCATTCCCGCGCCCAGGCCCGAGGCTTGCTGGTGCGGCCGATCATGCACCTTAACGTGATGTCGCCACCGCTGATTCTGACGTGCGCCCAGGTGGATGAAATCGTCGAAACCCTGCGGGTGTGCATTGTTGAAGTGGCGGCCGAGCTTGAGCAGAGCGGTCAGTATTTCGGCCAATGAGTTCGATGAACCCGCGGTTACGAGGAATCGGTTCACCCGCTAGACTGCGGGGCATGAGCAAACCAAACGACGACACCTTGATCGCCTTGCCCTTCGGGGCATTGCACAAATGGCATGGCGACCTGCGCGAGGCCTTCGCGCATATCGATGAGCCCGACGCGCTGCGCTATCTGGCGTCGGCGTTCGGGCATCTGGTGTCCATCGAGTCGGTGATGATCAGTCTGGAACACAAGGACCGTCCGCCGCAGTTGCTGTATCAGCGGGGCATTGCGGAGCAGTATCGGGTCTCGCTGCTCGAACGTTATTTTTCCGGGGGGTATCTGCTCGATCCGTTCTGCCTGGCCGTTGAACAAGGGTTGGCGAAAGGGTTTTATCACCTGGAAGAAATTGCCCCGGACAACTTTTTCGACAGTGAGTACTACAAGACTTACTACTTGAAGGCGGGCAGTTCGGAGGACAGCTTTTACCTGGTTGATACCGGTCATGACACGCAGATTTCCGTGAGCCTCTTTCAAGGTTTTGGCGGTGAAAGCCTGCGGGTCGAGCAATTGAACCTGTTGCGGGCCGTCGAGCCATTGGTGCGCGAATTCATCGCCGAATTCGGCCAGCGTGGCTTGCAGCATCGTGTCGTACTCCAAAGTGATCACGACGCGGGCAGGCGTGACGATCTCAAGCAAAGGGTGCAGTCGGCGTTCGAAAACTTCGGCAGCGACTTGCTGACCGAGCGCGAGCGGGAAGTGGCGCACATGGTATTGCGGGGGCACTCGGTGAAATCCACGGCCAGTCAGTTGGGTATCTCACCGGAAACGGTGCGCATGCACCGCAAGAATTTGTATTTGAAGCTGAGCGTCTGTTCGCAGTCGGAGTTGTTTGCGTTGTTTATCGAGTGGTTGCGCAAGCATTGATCCGGGATTTTCTGCCAACCCCGGAACCTTGTGGGAGCTAGCCTGCTAGCGATGAACGCCAACGATAACGCGTGCTGTCTGAATGAACGCGGTGTCTGAGCGTCCATCGCTAGCAGGCTAGCTCCCACAGGAGATTCAGGTTGACCACACCATCTGTGATCAACTGTTGCCGCTGACGAATGGCGGTGAGGGCCGGTCTGGAATCCATTGCTTCCAGTTAATAGGAAGCATTACTATTCACGCCCCGTCTTCACAGCACACCGCAATGACCCCCAAGCTGCCCCGCAGACACGGCTTTTTCGAGCATTACGAAGAGTTGGTTGGCACCTGGACCCGTCGCCTGAGAAATCGTCAGCAGGCCGAGGATCTGGCCCACGACACCTTCGTGCGGGTGCTTGAGTCCGATTCGGAGGCGGTGGCGCAACCCCGGGCGTATTTGCACCAGACCGCGCGCAACATCGCGGTGGATGGTTATCGGCGTGAGGATCGGCGGGGCGCCATGGAGTCGGAGGCGATCGATCACAGTGTGTCGTCGTCCGGCGACCCGGAGCATTTCATGCAGGCGATCCAGTTGGCTGATTCCATCGAACGGGCGCTCACCGAGCTGCCGGTCAATTGTCGCAAGGTGTTTGTCTGGCAGAAGATCGAAGGCCTGACCCAGGCCGAAATCGCCGAACGCCTGGGACTGTCCAAGAACATGGTGGAAAAGTATATGATCCGCACCCTGCGGCATCTGCGCGACCGCCTCGACGGACTGCAATCATGAGCGGCCGCGCCTTCTCACCCCCAGCCAAACAGGAACTTCCATGATGGATACTCGTGATTGCGCGTGCGGGCAAACAACGGTTCGCGATGAGGCGGCGCAGTGGTTTGTGCGTTTGCAGGAACCGGTCGTCGACGTTGAAGAGCGCCGACGTTTTGAGCTGTGGCTGAACGAGCATCCTCAGCATCGCGACGAATTTCAATTGCTTCAGGGCCTGTGGACAGCAGCAGACCTGGTGCCCGCCGCACGTCTGCAAGCCTTGTGTGAAACCCCGCCGACCCGCAGCAAACGCCGTCCGTTGCTGCGTTATGCGGTGGCGGCCAGTGCGGTGGCCGTGGCGCTCGGCCTGGGGCTGTTCAGCGGTTTGAATCAACCCACGCCTTACACCGCCGAGTTTTCGACGGCGCTGGGCGAACGTCGCCAGGTGGCGTTGCCGGACGGTTCGGTGATCGATCTGAACAGCCGCAGCCGCCTTCAGGTGCGCTATGAAAAAGGCCATCGACGCATCGAGCTGACGGAAGGCGAGGCCATGTTCAGCGTCGCGCACGACAGTGATCGGCCGTTCGTGGTCGAGGCAGGCAGCGGCAAGGTTACGGTCACCGGCACCCGCTTCGATGTGCGACGCGGCGTCGGCGACACCCGGGTCGTGGTGGAGCAGGGCACGGTCAAGGTCCAGGGGCGCGGTGCGCCCGACAACGAATTCATCAGCCTCACCGCCGGCCTCGGTACACGTGTCGATGCCCAAGGCACAGTTGCGGCGGCGTATGCCGTCAACCCAGCGGAACTGACCGCCTGGCGCAGCGGCAAACTGGTGTTCAACAACGCCAGCCTCGCCGAAGTGGCCGAGGAAGTGTCGCGCTATCGGGAGAAACCCCTCACCGTCGGCAACGACAAAGTCGGCAATCTACGCCTGACCAGCGTGTTCAAATCCGACAACACCGACGCACTGCTCAAGGCCTTGCCGAACATCCTGCCGGTGGCCGTGCGCACCCTCGATGACGGCAGTCAGGAAATAATTTCAAAATAGATTCAGGTTTTTTTCGAGTTGATCGTCTTCCTGTCCAACTGCAACTGGTTTGCATTAACAAGCGCACACTCTTGCGATCCACAGGACTACGTTCGACGTGAAAAAATCCACCGCTAAAAACAACGCCACTAAAAACAACAAGCGTCCTTGGTTGCCGCTGGCCCTAGCGCTGGCGGTCAACGTTGCGCTGCCTCAGGCCTTTGCTGCCGACGCGATCCACATCCCGGCGCAACTCCTGGGTCAGGCCCTGAGTGAACTGGGTCAGCAAACCTCGCTTCAGGTGTTTTTCAGCCCTGAGCTGGTGGCCGGCAAGCAAGCCCCGGCGGTGGACGGCAACCTCTCGCCAGAAGACGCGCTGCGCCAACTGCTGCAAGGCAGCGGTCTGCAATACCAGATCGACGAAGGTTCGGTCACGTTGATGCCTGCACCGGTTTCGGCTGCAAACGGCCCTTTGGAATTGGGCGTGACCGACATCAAAGTGGTCGGCGACTGGCTTGGTGACGCCGATGCCGCCGTGGTGCAAAACCACCCTGGCGCGCGTACGGTGATTCGCCGTGAAGCCATGGTCGAGCAGGGTGCGATGAACGTCGGTGACGTGTTGAAGCGTGTACCCGGTGTGCAAGTGCAGGAAGCCAACGGCACCGGCGGCAGCGACATTTCCCTGAACGTCGGCGTGCGCGGCCTGACTTCACGCCTGTCGCCGCGCTCCACCGTGCTGATCGACGGCGTGCCGGCAGCGTTTGCCCCTTACGGTCAGCCACAGCTGTCCATGGCACCGATCTCCTCGGGCAACCTTGAGAGCATTGACGTGGTTCGCGGTGCCGGTTCCGTGCGTTACGGGCCGCAAAACGTCGGCGGTGTGATCAACTTCGTGACCCGCGCCATCCCGGAAAAAGCCTCCGCTGAAATCGGCACCACCCTGGAAACCTCCCAGCACGGTGGCTGGAAGCATATCGACACGGCGTTCGCTGGCGGCACCGCGGACAACGGCATCGGCGTGGCGCTGTTGTACTCGGGCGTGAACGGCAACGGTTACCGTGAGCGCAACAATGGCAACGACATCGACGACGTGATTCTCAAGACCCATTGGGCACCGACCGATGTCGATGATTTCAGCCTCAACCTGCATTACTACGACGCCAGCGCCGACATGCCCGGCGGCCTGACCCAGGCGCAATACGACGCCAACCCGTTTCAGTCCGACCGCAACAACGACAACTTCAGCGGACGCCGCAAGGACATCTCGTTCAAGTGGGCGCGGCAGATCGATGACCGCACCCAGGCCGAAGTGCTGACCTATTACTCCGACAGCTTCCGTGGCAGCAACATCGCCGCCCGCGATCAGAAGACCCTCGGCTCGTTCCCGCGCACTTACTACACCCTCGGCATCGAACCGCGGGTGTCCCATGTGTTCGACGTCGGCCCGACCACCCAGGAAGTCAGCGTCGGTTATCGCTACCTCAAGGAAGCCATGCACGAAGAGGCCAGCCGTCTGGAGCTGGTCAACAACGTGCCGGTCGCGACCAAATCTTCGGATGGCCATGTCTATCAGGACCGCACCGGCGGCACTGAAGCCAACTCGGCGTACATCGATAACAAAATCGACGTCGGCAACTGGACCATCACGCCCGGTATCCGTTTCGAACACATCAGCACCGACTGGCACGATCGCCCCGTGCTCGACACCGCCGGCAAGCGCGTGCCGGAAAAGAACCGCAGCATCGAAAGCAACGAGCCACTGCCGGCCTTGAGCGTGATGTATCACATCTCCGATGCCTGGAAGCTGTTCGCCAACTACGAAACCTCGTTCGGCAGCCTGCAGTATTTCCAGCTCGGCCAGGGTGGCACGGGTGACAACACCGCCAACGGCCTGGAACCGGAGAAGGCCAAGACCTACGAGGTCGGCACGCGCTACAACGATGATGTGTGGGGCGGCGAAGTGACGCTGTTCTACATCGACTTCGATAAAGAGTTGCAGTACATCAGCAACGACGCGGGCTGGACCAACCTCGGCGCGACCACGCACCAGGGCATCGAGGCTTCGGTTCACTACGACATGGCGGCACTGGACCCACGGCTCGACGGCCTGACCGCCAACGCCGGGGTCACCTACACGCGCGCTGTTTATGAAGGCGAGATTCCTGCTTTCAAGGGCCGCGACCTGCCGTTCTACTCGCGTCAGGTGGCGACCGCCGGCCTGCGTTATGACATCGATCGCTGGACTTACAACCTCGATGCGTTTGCCCAGTCCAAACAGCGCTCGCCGGGCGTTGCGGTGAATGCCAATGGCAGCTTCTCCAACAACTACATCACCGAAGGCACCGCCGACGGCCAGTACGGCGACATTCCGGGTTACGTCACCTGGAACGTGCGGGGCGGTTATGACTTTGGCGCGCAGCTGTCGAACCTGAAAGTCGGTGCCGGGGTGAAAAACATCTTCGACAAGCAGTACTTCACCCGCTCCAGCGATAACAACGCGGGCATGTACGTCGGCGCACCACGCACGTTCTTTGTGCAGGCCAGCGTTGGGTTCTAACGAAATAGAACGAGCGATGATTAACCTGTGGCGAGGGAGCTTGCTCCCGCCGGACTGCGCAGCAGTCCCTTTCTTTTCAGATAGAGAGGGGGGCCGCTTCGCACCCCAGCGGGAGCAAGCTCCCTCGCCACAATTAATCGCAGTGCTTTTCAGACTTTCAACACTTTCCCGCCAATGGCCACCGCCACCAGCAACACCGCCATCAATCCAAACGCAAAACTCAAACTGCTGCCGTGGGCGATAAACCCGATTACCGCAGGCCCCGCCAGAATCCCCGCATAACCCAGCGTCGTAATCGCCGGCACGGCAACGCTTTCCGGCATCACCGTCTGTTTGCCCACGGCGGTATACAGCACCGGCACGATGTTTGAACAGCCAGCCCCCAGCAACGCATAACCCACCAGCGCCAGCTCCCAGCTTGGGGCGAATGTCGCCAGAAACAGCCCCCCGGCGGCCGTCAGCCCACCGAACACGACCACCCGTGTTGCGCCGAGGCGGTGGACAATCGCGTCTCCGGTCAACCGGCCCACGGTCATGGTCAAGGCAAACGCGGCATAGCCCAAACCTGCATACGCCGTGTCGATCCCGCGCTCCTGTGCCAGGAATACCGCACTCCAGTCGAGCGCCGCGCCTTCGGCGAGGAACACGATGAAGCACATTCCGCCAATGAACAGCACGATGCCGTGGGGAACGGCAAACGCCGGCCCCGAACTTTCACTGCCATACGGCAACAGGTGCGGCGCGGCTTTGCACAGCGCGATCAGCAGCAGCACGACCACCACCAGCATCGCCCCCAGCGGCGAAACCCCAAAGCCGAGCAAGGCACTGACGCCCGCCGCGCCGACAATCCCGCCCAGGCTGAACAGCCCGTGGAAACCCGACATCATGGTCTTGCCGCTGGCCCGTTCGACGATCACCGCTTGCAGGTTCACCGTCGAATCCACCGTGCCCAGGCCCGCGCCGAACATGAACAGCGCGGCGATCAGCGCCGGAATCGACGACACCGTCGCCAACAGCGGCAGCGCCGCACAGATCAACAGGGTCCCGCCGACCGCCACCCGCCGGCAACCGAAACGCGTGGCCAGAATCCCGGCCATGGGCATCGCCAGAATCGAGCCCACCCCCAGGCACAACAACAGCAAACCGAGGGTCCCTTCATCCAGCCCGGCCCGCGCCTTGGCGTAAGGCACCAGCGGCGCCCACGCGGCAATCCCGAACCCGGCGATGAAAAAAGCCACGCGCGTGGACATCTGCTCGAGGCGTCCGGGCACGAAGGTGGTCTGGGTGTTGAGGTTGGTCATATCGATCCTTGGCAAAAAACGTCGCGTCCCCAAGGGACAGTGACTCACCGGTGAGGTTCGATCAGCGTCCGGACGGTTTCGCGTTCAGGCAGGGTGACATCCTTGCACAGCCAGTCGCGGTTTCGCGATATGTTGCACGCCTGCGAAGGTTATACGGGAGGCGCCATGACGCCGTTCTACGATGCTCGAGGCAATATCTATGCGGTAGTGGCGCCTGACGTGGTGCGTCGCGAAGGGATCGATTTACCGCAACAGGCCGGTCTGGCGGCGCAAACCCGCGCGGCATGGGCGATGTCGGCCATCGAGGCGTTCTGCGCCTGGGCGCCGGGCATGCAACCGCCCGGCAGCAAGGACCATCGCAGCGATGGACTGCTGGTGGGGCCGTTTCAGTCAGCGCCGCCGTTCGATCTGTTGATCGTCAACACCGACGGCACGTTGGCTGAGCGCAGTGGCAACGGGCTGACGATTTTTTCCCAGGCGCTCAGTGATCAGGGGCTTTTTCCGGAAGGCGAAGCTTGTGTGCTCAGGGTTCATCACGACAAGGCCGATACGCCTTCACCGGGCGAAACGTCGGTGAGCGCTGCGCAGGTCGAAGGCGTGCAGGGTTTCTGGCTGGATCTGGGCAAACCGGCGTTCGGGCCGGAGGCGGTCAGTGCTCACGGGGTTGAAGGGGTGACAATGAACGGTCGCGAACTCAGCCACGTACAACCGCTGTCGGCACTGGATCCGGCCTGGTCCCGCAGCCAGTTCGTACGGGTCGGCAATCCGCACTGCGTGACGCTTGTGGAGGATGCGCAGGCATTGCCGGCCAATGAGCAGATGCGCGAAGCGAGGTTGTCCGAAGGCTTGACGCAAATTGCCTACGCCATGCCGACCGGGGCAGGGCGGCCGTGTCCGGCGGGTATCAATCTGCAATGGGCGATGCGGGAGTCAGAAGGGCGGATTGCGGCGCGAGTGTTTGAACGCGGGGAAGGCCCGACCGCGTCGTCCGGCACCAGTGCCAGCGCGGTGGCGTGTGCCGCCTGGCGAGTGGGTTGGGTGGCGGCGGGTGAGGTGAAGGTGGTGATGCCGGGTGGTACGGCGCCGATTTTGCTGGAGGAAATGGGCGGTGAATTGAGTCGGGTCAGCCTGTTTGGTACGGCGCGGTTGATGCAGTGAATTCAATATCGCCATCGCGGGCAAGCCCGCTCCCACAAGGTTGTATGTCGTACACAAATCCTGTGCACACCAGACAAACCTGTGGGAGCGGGCTTGCCCGCGATAGCGTTAGTCCAGTCAACAGAGTCAGCCCTGCTCGCCAAAAAACTCCACCACCGGCATCTGCCGCTTCATCAACACCTTCCCGCCGCGCACCGAATACAGCGGTAACCCCTGACTGCGAATCACCTCATAATCGCTGTCCGCCGAAAGAATCAGCAAATTCGCCGGCCGCCCGCGCTCCAGTCCGTAACGATCCCCGAGGTTCATCGCCTTGGCACTATTGTCGGTCACCAGGTCCAGCGCACTTTGCAGGTTGCGATACCCCAGCATGTGACAGATGTGCAGACCCGCTTCGAGCACCCGAAGGATGTTGCCGTTGCCCAGCGGATACCACGGGTCGACGATCGAATCCTGGCCGAAACAAACGTTCATCCCCGCTTCGAGCAACTCATTCACCCGGGTCACGCCACGGCGTTTCGGAAAGTTGTCGAAGCGCCCTTGCAGGTGAATGCTTTCGGTCGGGCAGGAGACAAAACTGATCCCCGAATGCCCGAGCAGGCGAAACAGTTTGGCGCAGTAAGCGTTGTCGTAAGAACCCATGGCCGTGGTGTGACTGGCCGTGACCCGCGAACCCATGTCGCGGCTGCGGGCTTCCTCTGCCAGCACTTCGAGAAAGCGCGAATGGGGGTCGTCGGTTTCATCGCAATGCACGTCCACCAGGCAGCCGGTGCGTTCGGCCAGGTCCATGAGGAATTTCACCGAGCTCACGCCCTGATCGCGGGTGTATTCGAAATGCGGAATCCCGCCGACCACGTCCGCGCCCATGCGGATCGCCTCTTCCATCAACTCGCGACCGTTACGGTACGACTCGATGCCTTCCTGCGGGAACGCGACGATTTGCATGTCGATCAAGTGTCGGCTTTCCTCGCGCACTTCGAGCATCGCCTTCAGCGCGGTGAGCTGCGGGTCGGTCACGTCGACGTGAGTGCGCACATGCTGGATGCCGTGGGCGGCCAGGGTCTGGATGGTTTTCTTTGCCCGAGTCTTGGTGTCCTCTTCGGTGATCGTCACCTTGCGCTCGCCCCAGCACTCGATGCCTTCGAACAGCGTGCCGCTCATGTTCCAGCGTGGTTCGCCAGCGGTCAGCGTGGCGTCGAGGTGGATGTGTGGCTCGACGAAGGGCGGCACCACCAGGTTACCGCCAGCGTCCAAATCATCGGGGCCCAGGGTCGGCGCTTCGGTCTGACGGGCAATGTTGCTGATCAGGCCGTTTTCCAGGTGCAACTCATGCAGGCCTTCTTGGTTGCGCAGGCGGGCGTTGATGATGTGCATCAGGTGAATCCTTTTAGAGATCTTGTAAGGGTGCGTTGGCGCTTTGCGTGTCGAATACGCCCGTCAGTTATTTAAGTTAGCGCGGTAGCGGCGATCGAGCATCGGCCGGACGTGAATATTGACCACGGCAGCGAAAGAAAAAGCCCGCCATTGATCGGCGGAGCGGCTGAAGGAACACTGTTCTCCTGTGGGAGCAGCCGGTCGACGCTCGATTGCTCGCGATAGCGTTATGACAGGCAACATCTGTGCCGAATGACACACCGCTATCGTCGGAACGCCGCCCGCAGCAAGCCGGCTCCGACAAGGAATCGAGTGTTTTCAGGGGGATTCAGGCAGGAACCGAAGCAGCGCCGCAACGATGGCCTCCGGTGCATCTTCCTGAACCAGATGCCCGGCATTGGGGATTGGGTGAAACTGCGCCCCCGGAATCATCTGCTGCAGTGCGCGGCCACGCTCGATGGGAATCCATTGGTCATCCTCACCCCACAGAATCTGCACCGGGCAACGAACCGTCGGGTACAACCCTTCAACCTCGCGGGTATAGCGCTCATCCATTTGCGCGATCTGCCGGTAAAACCCCGCTTGCCCCGGATCGCCCAGCCACGGATGGACGTAAGGGGCGAGTTCCTCGTCGGGGATTTCCCGCTTGATCGCCCCGCGAATATAGGCCGGCACGATCGCTTGCTGAATGTAATCAGGCAGCCCGCTGAAGGCCGTCTCATGCTGGCGCACATGCTGCACAAACGGCGAACCCCAAGGCGTCAGCGCCACCGGGTCGATCAGTGTCAGGCTGCGGTAATTCTTACCGTTCAACAGATGCGCGCGCAGCACCGTGGCGCCGCCGAAATCGTGGGCCACCACGTCCGGACAGTCCAGGCCCCAATGTTCCAGCAGTTGCGCCAACAGCTCGTTCTGCACGCCAAGGGATACATCACCCTCGATCTTCTCCGACAGTCCATAACCCAACAAATCGAAGTAGTGCACCCGGTGCGACGTGATGAAGTGCGGCGCAATCCGGTGCCACACATAAGAAGAGAAGGGTGTGCCATGCACAAACACCAGCGGCGGGCCATCGCCCCGAACGGCGTAGCGAACGGAGTGCCCGTTGAAGCGATAGGTCTGAGCCAGCGGCCAGTCAGTCATGGGTGCGTCCTCTTGGCGGGTACCAGCCAAAAAGCATAGGCATAAAAAAACAGCCAATGAAGGCTGTTTTTCACATCACTGACGAAACGCAGTTGCCCTTGTGGGAGCGAGCTTGCTCGCGATAGCGGCTATTCAGTCGATGAAAATGCCGACTGATACACCGCCATCGCGAGCAAGCTCGCTCCCACAGTGGTTTTGCAGTGTCCTTTTGATCTGGTTATTCCCCGCGATAGATGCAACCGCTGGTGCACGTCTCATGAATCCGAATCGCACTAAGCTCCGGCAGCAATGGCTTGAGTTCGGCCCAGATGAATTTGGCCAGTACTTCACTGGTCGGATTCTCCAACCCCGGAATGTCATTCAAATAGTTGTGATCCAACCGCTCATACAGCGGCTTGAAAATCGCCTTGATCTCCGAAAAGTCACGAATCCAGCCGGTATGCGGATCAAGATCGCCACTCAAGTGAATTGCCACTTTGAACGAGTGACCGTGCAGGCGGCCGCACTTGTGGCCGTCCGGGACGTGGGGCAGGCGGTGGGCGGATTCGAAGGTAAATTCTTTGAAGATTTCCACAGTTTTTTAAGCTCTGTCAGGTGGCGATCGCCGCAGCGATGTGGGCAGGCGGCGAGTTTAACAGTTTGTCCTGACTAAAGGGTCAGCAAGCGTTCGCCAAGGCGACCGTTGGCGGCCAGTTCAAGGAATTCATCGCCCAGCCTGCGACTCTCATCCATCGTCGCACGCCAGTATTTCTGCCGGCTCGGCGCATCGCCCATGAAGCGCTTGAAGTCGTTACGGTCTGGCAGTTTGCCGTAGGGCAGGCGCGCCAGGTAGTCCTTCGACGGCGCCAGCAGCAGAACATCCTGCAAGCGCGTGGTGCAGGCGCGGCGCCACGGCAGGGTTTTGTCGAACCAGCCGGGGATGACCCGGTCGGTGAAGTGTGGATACAGCACGATGTCGTTGCCGCTGTAGGGCAGGTCGAGGTGATAGTCCAGCAGACCACCGTCGCGGAACGTTCCGGCGCCGGCGCCCGGAAGGTCGCGCACGCCTTCCATCACCATCGGGATCGAACCCGACGCCAGCAAGGCCTGACGCAGGTTGCCGGCATTCAGCGCGACGAAGCGTGACGGGAAGTCGTTCAGCGCATGCACCGGTGGCGCCAGGCGCGGGTCGTGGATGATCAGCCGCTCGAAATGCCGCGACAGCCGCGCGCGACCGCGCAGGTTATCGGCAATCACCGACGACAGGCCCAACCCGAGGCGACCGCGATGATCGTCCGCGAGCAGGCCGTGGCTTTTGACCACCATGATGTTCAGTCGGTAATGGGCGTTGTCCAGAATCGAGGCGTCACGGCCGTCGAGCAGGTCATTGAGCATGCGCTGCGAGCTCTGGCTGATCTGCGCCATGGTCACGCCCTTGGCGAAATTTTGCTCGGTGTAGAGATGGCCCAGGCGGCGGATGCCTTCGGCGGCATCCGGCAGACAAGCACTGGCAAAGCGCCAGGAGCCGACCGATGCGCCGATCAGTGAACGCTCGCGTGGCGCGGCAGGCAGCCATTCACCGAACAGCGCCAGGTCCAGACCTTGAATTCCCAACGCCTTGGGCCCGCCAGCGGCGCCCGGTAGCGTGCCGACATCGGCGGCGTTCAAACCGTGTTCGCGGATGCGCGCGAAGGCACGAGGGCCGGCCTTGAGGGTCAGGGAAGGGAATTTGATGTGGATGGCGGTCATACCGGTCTCGATGTCGGGCAAGCGGGGGATTATAGACAGGTCAGGCAACGCCACAAATCTACTGTGGGAGTGGGCTTGTGTGGCGAGGGAGCTTGCTCCCGCTGGGTCGCGAAGCGGCCCTGAAAGTTTTGCGACTGCTTCGCAGCCGAGCGGGAGCAAGCTCCCTCGCCACACAAGCCCGATCCCACATTGTGCCGGGTGCTGATGGCGCGTTGTCATGACCAATGATGGCAATTCAGTTTCAATTAAGTTCGAATCGCTAAGGTGACCGCCGTACGCAACACATAAAAAATACGGAGACACCCCATGAAAACCCTGACTGCCCTGTTCACCGCCTCCCTCATCGCCATGACTGCCAGCCTCGCCCACGCCCGTGACCTGGGCCCCGACGAAGCCCTGCGGCTGCGCGACGCTGGTACCATTGTGTCTTTCGAGAAGCTCAACGCCACGGCACTGGCCAAACACCCGGGCTCGACAGTCACCGTAACCGAGCTGGAAGAAGAGTACGGCAAGTACATCTATCAGGTGGAGCTGCGCGACCCACAAGGCATTGAGTGGGACCTGGAATTAGACGCTGTCAGCGGGCAGGTTCTCAAGGATCATCAGGATACGTAATGAAGGTGTGTTCATTTTCACGCATGGCGCTGGTGCTTCTGGCGTTTTGCTCGGTGGTCATGGCCCGCGACCTGGATCAGGACGAAGCCCTGCGCCTGCGCCAGCAAGGCGTGATCCTGCCGCTCGAGCAGTTGTTGAAGCAGGCAATGGACCGCTATCCCGGGTCGAAACTGCTGGAAGCCGAGCTCGAAGAGAAACACGACGTCTACATTTATGAAGTCGAATTGCTGACCACCGAAGGCGTGGTCCGTGAGCTGGACGTCGACGCCACCACTGGCCAGTTACTGAAAGACAAGGAAGATTGACCGATGCGATTGCTGCTGGTGGAAGACCACGTACCCCTGGCCGACGAACTGATCGCCGGCCTCAACCGCCAGGGTTACGCCGTGGACTGGCTGGCCGATGGCCGTGACGCGGTGTATCAGGGCAGCAGCGAACCCTATGACCTGATCATCCTCGACCTGGGGCTGCCGGGTTTGCCGGGGCTCGACGTGTTGGCGCAATGGCGCGCGGGCGGGCTCGCCACGCCGGTGCTGATCCTGACGGCGCGCGGCTCCTGGGCCGAACGGATCGAAGGCCTCAAGGCGGGTGCCGATGATTACCTGACCAAACCCTTCCATCCTGAAGAACTGCACTTGCGCATCCAGGCGCTGTTGCGCCGCTCCCACGGCAAGGTCAATCAGCCGACGCTGCAGTCGGCGGGCTTGCACCTGGACGAAGGTCGCCAATGCGTGACCCGCGACGGCGCCGACATTCAGCTCACCGCCGCGGAATTCCGCCTGCTGCGTTATTTCATGTTGCACCCCGAGCAGATCCTCTCCAAAAGCCACCTGGCCGAACATCTCTACGACGGTGAAACCGAGCGTGATTCCAACGTGCTGGAAGTCCACGTCAATCACCTGCGCCGCAAACTCGGGCGCAGCGTGATCGAAACCCGTCGCGGCCAGGGTTATCTGTTTGGCGGTCAAGCGCAGTGAGGTCGATCCAGCGCCGCTTGAGCCTGGGGCTGATCAGCGTAATGGTGATCGTCGGCCTGGTGCTGGCACAAACCAGCCTGTGGCTGTTCGAAATGGGTTTGCAGCGCTACCTCGAAGCGGGCTTGCGCAACGACAGCGAAAGTTTGCTGGTGGCGTTGGTGCGTGGGCCGCAGGGCTTGCAGCTGGATGAGCGGCACCTGTCGCCGGCCTATCAACGACCGTTTTCCGGACATTACTTCCGCATCGATTTTGCCGACAGCCATTGGCGCTCGCGTTCGTTGTGGGATCAGGAATTGCCGCGCCTCGACCATCCCGGCCTGCACAGCAACCTGCAACTGGGGCCGGAAGGTCAGCAATTGCTGATCTTGCGTTCGGACTATCGCCGTTTGGGCCAGTCGATTTCCATCAGCGTCGCCCAGGACTACACCCCGGTGCGCGACAGTTTCAAGCGCATGCAGCAAGTGGGGCTGGGTCTGGGGTTGGCGGGGCTGTTGCTGATTCTGCTGTTGCAGCGGATCACCGTGCGCCGCGCCTTGCGCCCACTGGAAAGGGCCCGCGAGCAGATTGCCCAGTTACAGCAGGGCCAGCGTTCGCAACTGGATGATCAGGTGCCGGTGGAGCTTGAACCGCTGGTGGCGCAGATCAACCATTTGCTGGCGCACACCGAAGACAGCCTCAAGCGTTCGCGCAATGCGCTGGGCAACCTCGGGCACGCCTTGAAAACCCCGCTGGCGGTGTTATTGAGCCTGGCGTCCAGCGAAAAACTCGATGCCCATCCCGAGCTGCGCAAGATCCTGAAGGCACAACTGGAACAGGTTCAGCAGCGACTCAACCGCGAACTCAATCGCGCACGACTGTCCGGCGATGCGCTGCCGGGGGCGCTGTTTGATTGCGATGCGGAACTGCCGGGATTGCTCGCCACGTTGAACATGATCCACGGCGAACACCTTGAACTGAGCTATCGCGCACCGGCCGGTTTGCAGTTGCCGTGGGATCGCGAAGACTTGCTGGAACTGCTGGGCAACCTGCTCGACAACGCCTGCAAATGGGCGGATGCCGAGGTGCGGTTGGGCGTGGTCGAGACGGCTGAAGGATTTCAGTTGAGGGTTGAAGATGATGGGCCGGGGATTCCCGAGGACCAGCGCGATCAGGTGTTCAGCCGGGGGGCGCGGCTGGATGAACAAACGGATGGGCATGGGTTGGGGCTGGGAATTGTGCGCGACATCGTCGACACGTGGGGTGGGGTGTTGCGGTTGCAGGAGAGTGAGTGGGGCGGGTTGAGCGTTGTCATCGAACTCCCCAAACACTGACACGCAACCGAGTAATCCTGTGGGATTGGGCTTGTGTGGCGAGGGAGCTTGCTCCCGCTGGGTCGCGAAGCGGCCCTAAAAGTTTTGCGACTGCTTCGCAGCCGAGCGGGAGCAAGCTCCCTCGCCACACCGGCTCGCTCCCACATTGGATTGGCGTCAAACGCGGAACTGATCCATCAAACTCTGCTGCTGATTCGCCAGGCTATTGAGCGACTGACTCACCCGCGCCGACTCATTCGCCTGCCCCGACAACGACTCCGTCACGTCCCGAATCGTCGCCACGTTGTTGTTGATCTCTTCCGCCACGGCGCTTTGTTCTTCCGCCGCGCTGGCAATCTGCAGGTTCATGTCGCTGATCACCGTCACCGCATCGCCAATCTGCCGCAACGCCGTGACCGCCTGACTGACCTGCTCGACGCTGCCCTGAGCCTGACGATGGCTGTTGTTCATCGACCCCACCACATCCTGGGTGCCGCTCTGCAATTGCTCGATCACCAGACGGGTTTCTTCAACCGACTCCTGCGTACGCCGCGCGAGGTTGCGCACCTCGTCGGCCACCACAGCAAAACCACGGCCGGCTTCACCGGCACGGGCGGCTTCGATGGCGGCGTTGAGGGCCAGCAGGTTGGTCTGTTCGGCGATGGCGCGAATCACTTCCAGCACCGAGCCGATCTTCTCGCTGTTTGCTGCCAACCCTTCGACCTGCACCATGGCCGCGCTCATGTCGGCGGCGAGGTTGTCGATGCTGTGGGTGGTCTGGTCGATCACCGTCAGTCCGCGGCGAGTGGCCTGATCCGCGTCCCTTGCAGCCTGTGCCGCTTGCGCAGCGCTGCGGGCGACGTCCTGGGCGGTGGCGCTCATTTCGTGGGAGGCGGTGGCCACCTGATCGACCTGGCGATATTGCTGCTCCATGCCGGCGCTGGTTTGCGTGGCGATGGCGGAGGACTGGTCCGCCGTGCTGCGGGCGTCCTGCACCGAGCGTTTCACTTCGGCGATGATCGGTTGCAGCTTGTCGAGGAAACGGTTGAACCAGCCAGCCAACTGGCCCAGCTCATCCTTTTTGTCGTAAGCCAGACGCCGGGTCAGGTCGCCTTCACCGCTGGCGATGTCTTCGAGCATGTGTGCCACGCCAAGGATCGGTCTGGTCACGCTGCGTGCCATCAGCCACACCAGCAACAGGCCGATCAACGCTGCCAGCACACCGAGGCCGAGTTCAACCAAAGTGCCGGCGGTGTTGCTGTCATCGAGTTGTTTCTTCAGCGCTTCGGCCGGACCGATCAGGACTTTTTCCGGCACGTCGAGCAGCACGCCCCACGACTTGCCACCGGGGATCGGCTGGAACGGCGACAGCACTTTCAACTGCTGGTTGCTGTGCAGGCTTGTGGTTTTGCTGCTGGTGGCGAGCATGCGGATCAGCTCGGCGCCGCTGGTTTTGTCTACCGCATCCAGGCGCTGGCTGAGTTTGCTGGCGTCCGGGCTGTAGCCGGCGAGCAAACCGGCCGGGCTGATGATGCTGACGTTGGTCTGGCCGTCATAGAGCTTTTTGCTCGCGCCCTGACTGACCGCTTGCAGGCTGTTGAGGTTAATGTCCACCGACAGCGAAGCGATGACTTTGCCGTTGACCATCAGCGGGAACACGATGCTGGTCATCAGCACGTTCTGGCCGTCGATCACATAGAAGTAAGGTTCGATCACGCAAGGTTTGAGCGAAGTGCGCGGGCAGGTGAACCAGGCGTTGGCCGGTTCGCCGCTGGGGCCGGTGCTGGTGTCGGCCATGTCGGTTTCCGGCAGTGCCATCGACGTCACCTTGCCCGGCGTCGGTTGCGACCAGTACAGCGCGAAACGGCCCTTGTCGTTACTGCCCAGTTCCGCCTGGCCGGCGAACAGTTCGTCCTTGCCGTCCAGCCCATTGGGCTCGAACACCAGGGACAAACCGAGCAACTCCGGGTTGGCTTGCAGCGCCGACTTGACCTGGCGGGTCAGGTCTTCGCGCAGATCGAAGGCATCGAGAAAGCGCTTTTCGGCCTGATCACGCAGGAACAGCACCTGACGTGAAAAGCCGTGGCCATATTGATAGGCGTCCATGAACTGCTGGCGAATCCCCAGCGCCTGGTTTTCGCCCTGGGACTCGATTCGGGCCTGGGCGGCTTCCGTGAGCATCTCCATGCTCGAGGCTTTCACCAGCTCGGAGCTGTGCTCCATGCGATACAGCGAAAGACCTACCAGCAAGGTCACGATACCCGCCAGGCAAAGCCCGGCCAGCAGGGTGATTTTCCATTGAATGGAAAGTTGTCTGAGCGACATGGAGACGTCCTTATTCGATAAATATCTGAGACTTTGCACTGTAACGGCTGCGATTCGGCTTTCTTTATGCAGCCACCAAAGCTTTTGTGGTGTGAGTGTTTACCTGTGGCGAGGGAGCTTGCTCCCGCTCGGCTGCGAAGCAGTCGTGAATCCTGCCAATGCGGTTTGCCTGGATAAATGCCGGGGTCGCTTCGCAACCCAGCGGGAGCAAGCTCCCTCGCCACAGGGGGGCACCGGCAGTTGCCCATCATTTACTGGCCAGTCGCTTTGACACCGGCCCCACTCTGCGGCACAGTGCGCGCCCTCTAATAAAACCCATTCCTTATCCCGCTGGCGTCTCTGTGCAGACTGCCGGCCGGGCTCATTTCGCTTGCCTTGAGGTAACGATGATTAATGCTGTAATTGCCGCGGTCGGCGTCATGCTGGTGCTCAGCCTGTCCCGCGTGCACGTTGTGATCGCGCTGATTATCGGCGCGCTGGTGGGCGGCCTGACCGGTGGCCTGGGCATCGACGCCACCCTGAAAGCGTTCAACAGCGGCCTCGGCGGCGGGGCCACGGTGGCGTTGTCCTATGCCTTGCTCGGCGCCTTCGCGGTGGCGATTGCCAAGTCCGGCCTGGCCCATGCGCTGGCGGACAAGGCCCTGGCCATGGTTGACCGCCAGCACGCCAACGGTGGCGGTTCGGTCAAGTGGCTGCTGATCGGTTTGCTGTGGGTGGTGGCCATCGCTTCACAGAATATTCTGCCGATACATATCGCGTTTATTCCGTTGCTGGTGCCGCCGCTGTTGTATGTGCTGACCAAACTTCAACTGGATCGCCGGTTGATCGCCTGCGTCATGACCTTCGGCCTGATCACGCCGTACATGTTCCTGCCGGTGGGTTTCGGCAACATCTTCCTGAATGAAATCCTGCTGGCCAACGTGGCCCGCAGCGGCGTGGACATCAGCGGCATCAACGTTACCCGTGCCATGGGGATTCCGGCGCTGGGCATGGTCGTGGGGCTGGCGGCAGCGTTTATCAGCTATCGCAAGAAACGTGTCTACGACCTGGAAAAGATCGAGCAGGTCGAGCAGGTCGCGGTGCAGTACAACCCGTTGAGCCTGATGGTCGCGGGTGTGGCCATTTCGGCGGCGTTTATCATTCAGCTGTTGCTGGATTCGATGATTATCGGTGCACTGGCAGGCTTCCTGATCTTTTCGGTGTCGGGCATCGTCAAGTGGCGGGATACCGACGACCTGTTCACCGAAGGCATGAAGATGATGGCGATGATCGGCTTCATCATGATCGCCGCCTCGGGGTTTGCCGAAGTGATGAAGGCCACCGGCCAGGTGCAGACGCTGGTTGAAGCGTCGGCGTCGTGGATCGGTCACAGCAAGGGCATCGGCGCGCTGTTGATGTTGCTGGTCGGCCTGCTGGTGACCATGGGCATCGGTTCGTCGTTTTCCACGGTACCGATTCTGGCGGCGATTTTTGTGCCGCTGTGCGTGCAACTGGGTTTCAGCCCGATCGCCATCGTGTGCATCGTCGGCACCGCCGGTGCGTTGGGCGATGCCGGTTCGCCGGCGTCGGACTCGACGCTGGGCCCGACCTCCGGCCTGAACATCGACGGCCAGCATCACCACATCTGGGACACCGTGGTGCCGACCTTCCTGCATTACAACCTGCCGCTGCTGGCGTTCGGCTGGGTGGCCGCAATGGTTCTGTAAACCCCTCAAAACCTGTGGGAGCGAGCTTTTGTGGCGAGGGAGCTTGCTCCCGCTTGAGTGCGCAGCACTCACAAAAGGGGCCGCTACGCAGCCCAGCGCGAGCAAGCTCGCTCGCCACACAAACCCGCTCCCACAGGGACCGCACTCAACTTTTGATCCGGCGTGCCGTTAAAGCCTTTAACCACGCCAATAAAAATCAAAATGAGTGAACCGTCATGCGCATGAGCCTGAAGGCTAAAGTCCTGTCCCTTGCCGTCCTCCCGGTGTTGCTCTTTGCGCTGGTCATCAGCCTGACCACGTTGTTCGTTCTGCAGGAACAGGCCCGCAAGGAAGTCGAGGAGACTCGCCAGCGCCTGCTCAGCGATGCCAAGGCCACCCTGCAAAGTTACGTGGCCGTGGCGATGACTACGATCAAACCGCTCTACGACGCCGCAGCCCCGGGTGACGACGCGGCGCGGGCCCAGGTGATCAAATTGCTGTCGAGCATCAGCTACGGCAAGGAAGGTTACTTCTTCGGCTACGACTCCAACACCGTGCGCCTGTTCAAGGCCAACAGCCCCGAAGGCGTGGGCCAAAGCTTCAAGGACAACCGTGATCCGAACGGCGTCTACGTCAACCGCGACCTGGTGAAAGTCGCCAAGGACGGCACTCATTACCTGCAATACAGCTCGCCACTGCCCGGCAATACCAAGGTACTGGTGCCGAAACTCGGCTACACCGAATACCTGCCGAAGTGGGACATGGCCGTCGGCACCTCGGTCAACCTCGACGGTATCGAAGCGCAGGTGGCCGTGGTCGAGGCCAAGGTTCAGGAGCGCATGGAAGGCGTGTTACTGAGCATCATCGGCATCGCCGTGGTGGTGCTGTTGGTGATCGCCGCCGCCGGGATGCTGCTGGCGAACACAATTTTGCGTCCTCTGAACCTGATGAAAGCCAACCTCGATGACATCGCGGCGGGCGAGGGCGACCTGACCCGACGCCTGACCATCACCAGCCAGGACGAGCTCGGCCAGCTCGCCGGTTCGTTCAACCGTTTTGTCGACAAGATCCACGGCCTGGTGCGCCAGATCACCGAAATGACGTCACAGCTGACCGGGCTGGTGAATCAGGTGTCCGATCAGGCTCAGCGCTCGGATCAGGCGATGGAGCGTCAGCGTCACGAGACCGATCAGGTCGCCACGGCGATCAACGAAATGTCGGCCGCCGCGCAGGAAGTCGCCAAAAGTGCGCAAAACGCCGCCGTTGCCGCGCAGCAGACCGACGAAGAAGGCCAGGCCGCCAAGCGTGTGGTGGCCGGCAGCATCGTGAAGATTCATGCGTTGGTGGACGATATTCGCAGCAGCGGCGTGTCCCTCGACAGCCTGCAAAAGGACGTGTCGTCGATTGTCAGCGTGCTCGGGGTGATCCGTTCGATTGCCGAGCAGACCAACCTGCTGGCGCTCAACGCCGCGATCGAAGCGGCCCGCGCCGGTGAAGCGGGGCGCGGTTTTGCGGTGGTGGCCGACGAAGTCCGCGCACTAGCCAGCCGCACGCAAATCAGCACCCAGGAAATCCAGGGCATGATCGATCGCTTGCAGGCCGGTACTCAATCGGCGGTGGAAGCGATGCGCCGTTCCAGCGAGGCCGGCGACGGCACGTCCGCACAGGCGAACGAAGCGGGCGCGTCCCTCGACACCATGGCCCAGCTGATCGGCACCATCAACTCGATGAACGCGCAGATCGCCAGCGCCGCCGAAGAGCAGACCGCCGTGGCCGAAGAGATCAACCGCAGCGTGCATCAGATCGCGGTGGCCGTGGACAACGTGGCCGACGAAACCCAGCTCGGCGCCCAGACGTCCCGCAGCCTGGCGGATCTGGGTCAGCGACTGGGCAGTCTGGTCGGACAGTTCCGTATCTGATTGATGATGCCATTGTGGCGAGCGAGCTTGCTCGCGCTGGGCTGCGCAGCGGCCCCAAGAATTTGTGAGCGCTGCGCACTCAAGCGGGAGCAAGCTCCCTCGCCACAGAAGCAGGGTGTTCGATTCAGGTTCTACGGCCTGTCCCAATACGGCACCGGCCCAAAGCATTCAACATAGAAATCAATCACCGTCCGCACCTTCACCGACAACCGCCGGCTACCGGGCCAGAGCACGGCGATCTGTTGCGGCTCAAGGCTGTTGGACACCTGATAGTCCCCCAGCACCGGCACCAGCGAGCCGTTGCGCACCGCTTCACCAATCAGCCATGACGGAAACATCACCAGCCCCAGGCCTTGTTCGGCGGCCTGGGTGAGTGTGTCGGCGTGGTTGCCGGTAATCGGTCCCTTCACCGACCAGGGCGTCCAGTCCTGCTGATCCTTGCGGAAAAACCAGCGCTGCTGGCCGGTCACGCCTTTGTAGGCCAGGCATTGATGCGCCGCCAGGTCTTCGGGACGTTGCGGAGTGCCATGGCGTTCGAGGTAGGCCGGGCTCGCCGCGACCTGAAAACGATGGGGCGCCAGAATGCGCGCCTGCATGCTCGAATCGTGCAGCGAGCCGATGCGGAACAACAGGTCGGCGCCTTCCTGTAGCGGGTCGATGTAGCTGTCGGTCTGCTGGATATCCAGTTGCAGTTTCGGATAACGCTCGCACAGCCGCCCGAGCCACGGCGTCAGGTGCCGTTGCCCGAACACCACGGGGGCATTGATCCGCACCAGCCCGCTGGGTTCGCTTTGCTGTTCCTGCAAGGCTTGTTCGGCTTCTTCCAGTTGCACCAGCACCAATCGCGCATGGTGGCCGAGCATGCGTCCGGCTTCGGTGGGCGAGACGGCGCGGGTGTGGCGGTAGAGCAATTGCTGGCTCAGGGCCTGTTCCATCAACTGGATCTGGCGGGAAATCGAGGAGGGCGCCAGGCCCTCGCGGCGGGCAACTTCGGAAAAGCTGCCGTGATCGAGCACCGCGACAAACAGCCGAAGCGCCTTGAATCCCAATTCGTTGAGGCCGTGCATGACGATTCCTGCTGTGCGAGTTGCGCAAAAGTGTTGTCAGGATGCTCCCATTTATCGCAAAGCGGCGCCAGCCGATAATGCGCGCCACCACCGTCCCCTGTAGGAGCGAAGCTTGCTCGCGAAGGCGTCGTGTCAGACGCCGAATATGTCGAATGGCACGACGCCTTCGCGAGCAAGCTTCGCTCCTACAGGGGGCGTTTTTCATTTGATAATGGGTAGGTTTTCCTTATGCAATCTTCTTCAATCGACGTCGCTGCAACGCCGGCGACCAAGCCTGGACTGCGGCTGCTGCTCTTGCCGCTGGTCATCCTCGCCGGCATGGGTCTGTCCGTAGAGGCCGGTCTGCTCGGCCCTCTCGGCGTCCAGGTCGGGCACTTGTGGGCGACGCTAAGCATCTTCGGCGTTGGCTCGGCGATTCTGTTCCTGCTGCTGTTGTTCAGCGGCCCGCAACAGGGGCCGGCCTTGAACACGTTGCCGCGCTGGCAGTTGATCGGCGGCTTCCTCGGGCCGATGTACGTGGTGGTGCTGACCCTGGCCACTCCGCACATCGGCATTGCGATGACGATGATCGCGATCCTGTCCGGGCAGGTCGGCAAAAGCGTGCTGATCGACCACTTCGGCTGGTTCGGCGCCACCCGCAAAAAGGTCAACGGTGAACGTTGGCTGGCCTTGCTGCTGATTGTCGCGGCACTTGTTCTGATTGCTCGGGGTTGATGATGAATCTGATTATTCTGTTGGCGGTAGTCGTGGCCGCTGGTGCCGTGTTGAGTGTGCAGGCGGCGATCAACGGACGTCTGGGCGAAACGGTCGGTGTGCTGCGCAGCAGTTTGCTGACGTTCGTGGTGGGCGCGGTGAGCACCGGGTTGCTGATCGTGTTTTTCGAACCGGCCCATGCCGTGAGCCTGCTGGACGTGCCGAAATGGCAACTCAGCGGCGCGTTGTTCGGCGTGGTGTACATGATGGTCATGGTGGGGGCGGTGCCGCGGGTCGGCACGGCGGTCGCGACGGTAGCGGTGATCGTCGGGCAACTGGGCATGGGGATGTTGATCGATCACTTCGGCTGGCTGGGCAACCCGGCGATCGAGTTGTCCGGCAGCCGGATATTGGCGATGGTGTTGCTCGGGTTGGCGTTGGTGTTCATGTACCGCAGCAGTACACGGCAGGCCTGACCGCCCTTGATTTCCTGTAGGAGCGAGGCTTGCCCGCGAAGAACGATAACGCGGTCCACCTGAACTCATGCGGTGTCTGATTCGCGAGCAAGCTTTGCTCCTACACTAGTGAGACGGGTCGAAGCAACGGACCCCGACAACCACCACCCATGGAGTCAGACTTATGATCGACAGTGAAAGTAAATGCGACTGCCCGAAATGCTCGTGCAAACTGGGCCAGCATCCAATCGCCCGCCATGGCAAACACTACTGTTGCGAAGCGTGCGCCAAGCACCACGAACACGGTGAAGAATGCGCAAGCAAAGGGTGCAAGTGCGCCCATGGCTGACATCAGCCGCGCGCAAAAAAGTGGAGCCTATTCGGGCTCCACTTCCAGTTTCAGACTTTGATCTTCCAGCCGCTCGGTATGGCGGATGATGCCATTGAGTCGTCGTCCCTCCACCCGCACCAGTATGGTTTTCGCCTGTTCCAGATCGGGTGGCAAAGGTGACTGGACGCGTAGCGCGAAGCGGGTCGGATCATGTTCGACCTGTTCGAGGCCGACCTGACACTCGGCGCTTTTGGTGACTCGACCGAACAGCGTATCGAGGCCGTAGTCGATGTGTGCCTTGCTGGTAAGTTGTGTCGCTGTCATCCAATCCCTCCAGATCCCGCCCCTCGGTTAGTTCGCTGGCCGCCACGTGACGTTTTCCACACCGAATTTCTCCGCCATCGGTTTACTGGTCTTTTGCACCTTTTCCCGGCCAAAACGCGGGATCCGGCCCACACCCGCGTCACAACTCGCCCAGTGCCAGGCTTCCGCATTATCCATCTTGTCCAGGCGGATAATGAAAGACTTGGGGGCGCCATGAAGGGTGTATTCAATGACGAAAAGTTTTGCGTTGTTCATAAAGCCCGTATTCCTCCCTGTGGTAATAGAGGGATCGTCGGGGCTGCGGAAAATTCAGTCGGATTGTCAGACGGCGCCTGCCAGTGGCGACAAGGCGTGCGGCTGGTTACCATGCATTCTCTGAAAACCCCCAATGATTGCTGCCCATGGCCCTTGCCGCGCCCCCTGACCTGAGTGACACCGATGTGCCCGTGCAACCGCTGGCGCGCACCTACCCGCGCGGGTTATACATCGAGCCTCACGAGCATGTCTGGGGCCAGTTGCTGTATGCGATGAGCGGGGTGATGTGGGTCGAAACGCCCCATGAAGCGCTGGTGGTGCCGCCGCAACGGGCGGTGTGGCTGCCGCCGGGCGTGCCTCACGGAATCCGCGTGGTCTCGGACCTGCAGATGCGCAACATCTACCTGCGACCCTCGCTGGCAGTGACGCTGGACGCTACGGTTCAAGTGATCGAAGTGGGCGGATTGCTGCGTGAGCTGATCATCGGCCTGGTGGAGCAGGGTGACGACGGCGCGCCGGAGTATTACGAAGCGCTGGTGGGGCTGGCGCTGCTGGAACTCAAACGTGCGCGGCGCTCGCTGCTGAAAATCCCCTTGCCGGACGATTCCGACCGGCGCCTGATGAACCTGTGTCAGGCGGTCATGGCCGCGCCATCGCTGGACATTCCCTTCGAGCAACACGCCGAAAATGCCGGAGCCAGCGTGCGCACCCTGGCGCGGCTGTTCAAGGAGGGCCTGGGCATGGGCTTCGCCGAGTGGCGACGGCAAGTGCAACTGGCGACGGCGGCGGCCGAGTTGATTCAGGGCGTGGCCGTCAGCACGATTGCCCGGGAATTGGGCTATTCGCCGAGCAGCTTCAGCGACATGTTCCGTCGGGAACTGGGTGTCGCGCCGTCGCAGTTCTGCACGACCCTGTAGGAGACAAGCTCGCTCCTACAAGGTCTTCAGGTAATTTGGCCGAAATTCAGAAGTACTTGGCCGATGCTCGCCGTTGCCGGCCTCTAGACTTTGGGCATACCTCAATTGCCCACGGAGTCTGCCATGAGCTACCTCATCTCGCTGGTCATCGGTCTGGGCGTCGGTTTGCTCTACGGCGCACTGGATTTTCGTTCCCCCGCACCCCCGGCCATCGCGCTGGTGGGCCTGCTGGGCATGCTCGCTGGTGAAAAATTGTGGCCGATGGGCCGACAACTGGTCACAGGCTGGATCTCCTGAATTTTCTCCCCTTTGTTCGATGGACACTCCCATGAAAGCATTGCAGTTCGATAAAACCGGCGACCTCTCGGCCCTGCGCTATGTCGAGGTGCCGACCCCCGTTCCAGGCGCCGATGAAGTGCTGGTGCAGATCAAGGCCGCCGGCCTCAACCCCAGCGATGTGAAGAACGTGCTGGGGCGTTTTCCCTACACCACGTTGCCGCGGATTCCCGGTCGTGATTTCGCCGGCGTCGTGGTTGAAGGCCCGCAGGCATTGATCGGTCAGGAGGTCTGGGGCACCGGCCGGGAGCTGGGCTTTTTCGCCGACGGCTCCCATGCGCAATTCGTCAAATTGCCGGCCAACGGCGTGGCACTCAAGCCGACACACTTGAGCTTCGCGCAGGCCGCCAGCCTCGGCGTGCCTTACACCACGGCGTGGGATGCACTGGAACGCAGCCTGGTGACGGCGCAGACGCGATTGCTGGTGATCGGCGGCGGAGCGGTCGGCAGTGCGGCGCTGGCGCTGGCCAAGGTGCGTGGTGCTCAGGTGCTGGCAGCGGCGCGGCGGCCGGAGCAGGTGAAGGACTTGCAGGCTCAGGGCTATCAGACGCTGCAACTGGATAAACCCGAAGATCTGGGCGCGCAGGTAAACGCGGTCTATGCCGGCGGCGCTGACGTGATTTTCGACACCACCGGGTTCTGGCTGCCGGCCTCGGTCGCCGCGTTGGCACCGTTCGGCCGCATCGCGATCATCGCCGCGCCGGTGGATGGTCTGGTGCAATTGCCGGCCCTGGCGTTGTATCGCAAGGGCGGTTCGGTGGTGGGGATCAACTCGCTGCTGTACGGGGTACAGGCGTGCGCGGCGATGCTCGATCAGTTCGGCCGGTTCTTCGATCAGGACCTGTTGCCGTTGCCGCAAGGGTTGTTTGAATCGCCGTTGGCCGAAGGGCTGGAGCGCTATGCCGAGGTGAATCAGGGCAGTGGCGACAAGGTGATCTTGCTGCCCTGACTCAGTTTCTGTGGGAGCTAGCCTGCTAGCGATGGGGTGTCAGTCGACATCAATGTAGCTGATACACCATCGCTCGCAGGCTAGCTCCCACAGGTTTTTGTGTTGTTCGTTAAAGCCCCTCAAAATGACCTTGCTGTAGACTCATCCGCACCGACTTCACGAGGTGCACCCCATGAGCGAGCCGATCCGTCTGACCCAGTACAGCCACGGCGCAGGTTGTGGCTGCAAGATTTCCCCTCAGGTGCTGGAAGTGATTCTGGCCGGCAGCGGGGCGCAGAACCTTGACCCCAAACTCTGGGTCGGCAATGCCTCGCGCGATGACGCGGCGGTGTATGCCATCGATGAAGAACGCGGCGTGGTCTCGACCACCGATTTCTTTATGCCGATCGTCGACGACCCGTTCGATTTCGGCCGCATTGCCGCCACCAATGCCATCAGCGACATCTACGCCATGGGCGGCGATCCGTTGATGGCCATTGCGATCCTCGGCTGGCCGGTGAATGTGCTGGCGCCGGAGATTGCCCGGGAAGTGATTCGCGGCGGGCGTTCGGTGTGCGATGAAGCCGGGATCCCGTTGGCGGGCGGGCACTCCATCGATGCGCCGGAGCCGATCTTCGGCCTTGCCGTCACCGGGCTGGTGGAAAAGCGCCACATGAAGCGCAACGACACGGCCACCGCCGGTTGCCTGCTCTACCTCACCAAACCCCTGGGCATCGGCATCCTCACCACTGCCGAGAAGAAGGGCAAGTTGCGCCACGCCGACATCGGCCTGGCCCGCGACTGGATGTGCACCCTGAACAAACCCGGCAGCCGTTTCGGTAAGCTCGACGGCGTGACCGCGATGACCGATGTCACCGGTTTCGGCCTGCTCGGGCACCTGGTGGAAATGGCCGACGGCAGCCACGTGACGGCGCGCATCGAATACGATCGCGTGCCGCGTCTGCCGGGCGTCGAGTATTACCTCGACCAGGGTTGCGTACCGGGCGGGACGCTACGCAATTTCGACAGCTACGCCAGCAAACTCGGGCGACTGCAGGAGATGCACAAACGCGTGCTCTGCGATCCGCAAACCAGTGGTGGTCTGCTGGTGGCGGTCACCCCCGAAGGCAACGAACAATTCCTCAGCGTCGCTGCCGAACTGGGCCTGACCCTTGCGCCGATCGGTGAGCTGGTCGAGCGACAGACGAACGCGGTCGAGGTGTTTTGATGTCCAGCGACTTCACCGATTACCGCGACATTTTCCTCAATGACCGGCCGATGATGGATGCCCGCGCGCCGGTTGAATTCATCAAGGGTTCGTTCCCCGGTGTGATCAATCTGCCGCTGATGAACGACAACGAGCGGCAACGGGTCGGCACCTGCTACAAGCAACACGGGCAGCAGGCGGCCATTACGTTGGGGCAGCAGTTGGTGTCTGGCGAGATCAAGACTGGGCGTATTCAAGCCTGGGCCGATTTTGCCCGGGCTCATCCTGATGGGTACTTGTATTGTTTTCGCGGTGGCTTGCGTTCGCAGATCGTCCAGCAATGGCTCAAGAGCGAGGCCGGTATCGATTATCCGCGGGTCGGTGGCGGCTACAAGGCCATGCGTGGCTTCCTGTTGGGGACGATGGATCAGGCGGTGGCTCAATGTGATTTCGTCCTGCTGGGCGGCATGACCGGCACCGGCAAGACCGAAGTGCTCACGCAACTGCGCAACGGCCTGGACCTTGAAGGCCACGCCAACCATCGCGGCTCCAGTTTCGGCAAGCGCGCCACGGGCCAGCCGTCCAACATCGATTTTGAAAACCGACTGGCCGTGGACGTGCTGAAGAAGCGCAGTCGCGGTATCGAGCAGTTTGTGCTGGAAGACGAGAGCCGCGCGATCGGCAGTTGCGCGCTGCCGTTGCCGCTGTATCAGGGCATGCAGCAATTTCCGATGGTCTGGCTCGAAGACAGCGTTGAAGGGCGGGTCGAACGGATCCTGCGCGATTACGTAGTGGACTTGAGTGCCGAGTTCATCGAGGTGCATGGCGATGAAGGTTTCGGGCTGTTTTCCGAGCGCTTGCTGGCGAGCCTGAACAACGTTCAGAAGCGACTGGGCGGCGAGCGCCATCGGCGGATGTTGATCCTGATGGAAGATGCGCTGGCGGAACAGGCGTGCAGCGGGGCGGTGGAATTGCACCGGGGCTGGATCGAAGGGTTGCTGCGCGAGTATTACGACCCGATGTATGCGTTTCAGCGGGAGAAGAAAGGGGCGCGGATCGAGTTTGCCGGGGAACGGGGGCGGTTATCGAGTATCTGCGGGAGCGGGGCAGTCTGCGGGGGTGATGGTGTTTTTGCCGGCCCCTTCGCGGGCAAGCCTCGCTCCTACAGGTTTTGCGTCGTTCACAAAATGGGCGAACGACACGAAACCTGTAGGAGCGAGGCTTGCCCGCGAAGAGGCCCTGACAAACGCTACAAAATCTAAACCATCACCCCTCAAGTCGGACAGGTTTCCCGGCCGTTATCCAGCCCTTGCTTGTAACTGTGGCTCTGCAGACTGGCCTTGCCGTTGTGCCAGGTCAGCGTGAGCACAAACAGCGAGTCGTAATCGCTGGACTCCCAGTCTTCAGTAATTTTCTGTTTCTTGCCGACGGCTTCGCCGGCGACCTTGTTGATCAACTCGGGCAGGTAGCCGTGGGACCATGCGGTGTAGATCACCGCGTTGTGATACTTGTCGTGGAGCAGTTCATCGGCCAGGTCGCTGGTGTCATTGGCCGAGAAGTTGATGTTCACCGGCAAACCGAGCTTGATCGCGCTGGGGCTGATGGTCATCAGGGGGCGAATGTAACTGTAGGAATTGTCCAGTTCGCCTTCCTCGACATTGCGCGTCGGGTTGGCCGCAAACACGTAATTGGCCTTGCCGAATTTTTCCGGGAGCAAGGTCGCCAGATCGATGGCGCGGTTCAGGCCCTGACAATTGAGCTGGCCGAGGCCTCCGGCGGGTTTTTCCGCGTGGCGCAGGAAGACCAGCGTCTGGGTGCCGTCAGCCGGCTGGGCGCGGCTTTCACGGACTTCAAGCGACAGGAACAACGCACTGATTGCCAGCAAGGTAGGCAGCACGACATAAGCGCGATGCTTGAAGCGTTGGACGAATTTCAGAAGGTTCATCATGGCATTAGGGAGTCTTCAGCGCATTCGGTTAAGGCTGACAAACCTTTACACCCCGCGCTCCCAGCGTCGGGTGTTTTCCATGTCGTTAAGCCGGTCCGTTTCCGAAAGGGCAACACTCAGAGTCCACTGAAGCCCGTTTGGTTCGATTCCGGCGGAGTGGGCAGCAATCCACCGACAACCTTGAACGGGTTGGAGCAAAGGTTACCGGCGGGATGTTGCGGATTTATGGACACGGTACACGGGTCGGCCCCGGGGAAGGCTGCAATACATTGATCTTGCTAATCATCAATATCGATACGCCAGACATCGCACCCTTCGGCCGCTCACACTATGATCGTCTCTCTCAATCTCATCGTGGATGCTTCCCATGACCGATCTGTCTGCGTTCCCCATCACCCAAAAATGGCCGGCCCAATACCCCGAGTGGATTCAGCTCTACTCCTTGCCGACCCCCAACGGCGTCAAGGTGTCGATCATGCTCGAAGAGATCGGGCTGCCCTACGAACCGCATCGTGTGGGCTTCGATACCAACGACCAGCTGTCTCCCGAGTTTCTGTCGCTGAACCCCAACAACAAGATCCCGGCCATCCTCGACCCCCACGGTCCGGACGACAAGCCGCTGCCGCTGTTCGAATCCGGGGCGATTCTGATCTACCTCGCTGACAAGAGCGGGCAATTGCTGGCCCAGGAATCGGCGGCACGTTACGAGACGATCCAGTGGCTGATGTTCCAGATGGGTGGGATCGGACCCATGTTCGGCCAGCTCGGTTTTTTCAACAAATTCGCTGGCAAGGACTACGAAGACAAACGTCCTCGGGATCGCTATGTCGAGGAAAGTAAACGTTTGTTAAAAGTTCTTGATGGACGTCTGCAAGGGCGCGACTGGATCATGGGCGAGCGCTACACCATCGCCGACATCGCGACGTTCCCGTGGGTGCGCAACCTGATCGGTTTCTATGAAGCGGGCGATCTGGTGGGCATCAAGAATTTCCCGAACGTAACGCGGGTGCTGGAGCGCTTCCTCGCACGGCCGGCGGTGATGCGCGGGCTGGAAATACCCAAGTAGGACGTTTCGATTTCTCAGGACCAGGGCAGGCCATGCATTCATTCGATTTCAAGCAAGTAGATGTTTTCAGCCGCGTCGCGCTCAAGGGCAATCCGCTGGCCGTGGTGTTCGGCGCGGACGAGCTCAGCGATGAGCGCATGGCGGCGTTCGCCGCGTGGACCAACCTCAGTGAAACCACGTTCATCCTTGAGCCGCAGGATCCCCGGGCCGATTACCGGGTCAGGATTTTCACCACCCTGAACGAATTGCCGTTCGCCGGTCACCCGACGCTGGGCACTTGTCATGCCTGGCTCGAAGCCGGTGGCGTGCCCAAGGGCGAGGAGATCATTCAGGAATGCGGCGTCGGCCTGGTGCGGGTGCGTCGACAAGGCGCGGAGCTGGCTTTTCTCGCACCGCCACTGCTCAAGACCGGGCCGGTTGAGGCTGATGTGATGGAGCGCGTCCGGCGCGGGCTCAGGCTGGAACCGGGCGCCATTGTGCGGGCGCAGTGGGTTGATAACGGCGCGGGCTGGCTGGCGGTGATGGTCGAGGATCGCCAGCAGGTGCTGGACCTGCAACCGGATCACGCGCACATGCTCGGCCTCGCGGTCGGCGTGATCGCGCCGTGGCATCCGGAGCGCGACGGCGATGATGCACAGTTCGAGGTGCGCGCGTTCATCTCCGGCGACGGCATGCCGGAAGACCCCGCCACCGGCAGCCTGAATGCCGGGATTGCTCAGTGGTTGCTCGGCGAGGGGCTGGCGCCGGCGTCCTACGTGGTCAGTCAGGGCCTGACGATGGGGCGCGCGGGGCGGATTCGGGTCGAGAAAATCGACGATGAGATCTGGATTGGCGGTTCCGTCGTGACCTGTATCTCCGGAACCCTGACGCTGTAAAACCTGTGGGAGCGAGACCGGCTTGCCGGCGATGGAGTGTCAGTCGCCGTCAATGTAGCTGATACACCATCGCCGGCAAGCCGGTCTCGCCCCCACAGGGAACAGGGTGATTGTTGCCGAAGCGGTAAGGGTTTTTACTCCGCTGAGGTTTGTAACTGACGGCGCACAGGGCATAAGCTTTCGCCCCCTTGCGACTTTCGTCTCGTCCTCCGATTTCAGGAACCCCCATGTCCAGTCAGTTCCCCGAAGCACGTCCACGCCGTCTGCGCCGCAATGCGAGCCTGCGCAGCCTGTTCCAGGAAACCGAGTTCACCCTGAACGACCTGGTGCTGCCGATTTTCGTCGAGGAAGAAATCGACGACTTCGTGCCGATCAAGAGCATGCCCGGCGTGATGCGTATTCCGGAGTCGAAACTGGCCGGCGAGATCGAGCGCTATGCCCGGGCCGGGATCAAGTCGGTGATGACCTTCGGCGTGTCGCATCACCTGGACAGCAGCGGCAGCGACACCTGGAACGACAATGGCCTGGTCTCGCGCATGTCGCGCATCGCCAAGGACGCAGTGCCCGAAATGATCGTGATGTCCGACACCTGTTTCTGTGAATACACCAGTCACGGTCACTGCGGCGTGCTGCACAACCACGAAGTCGACAACGACCAGACCCTGATCAACCTCGGCAAGCAAGCCGTCGCGGCGGCACGTGCCGGTGCCGATGTGATCGCGCCGTCGGCGGCCATGGACGGGCAGGTCCAGGCGATTCGCCGGGCACTGGATGACGCCGGTTTCACCCAGACCGCGATCATGGCCTACTCGACCAAATTCGCCTCGGCGCTCTACGGCCCGTTCCGTGAAGCCGGCGGCAGCGCGCTGAAGGGCGACCGCAAAAGCTATCAGATGAACCCGATGAACCGCCGCGAAGCAGTGCGTGAATCGCTGATGGACGAGCAGGAAGGCGCCGACGCGCTGATGGTCAAACCGGCCGGCGCGTACCTGGACATCATCCGCGACATCCGCGAAGTCTCGCGCCTGCCGCTGTCGGCGTATCAGGTGAGCGGCGAGTACGCGATGATCAAGTTCGGCGCACAGGCCGGGGCGATCGATGAGGACCGCGTGGTACGCGAGAGCCTTGGGGCGATCAAGCGGGCGGGGGCGGATTTGATCTTCACGTATTTCGCGATGGACCTGGCGCTGGCCGGGATCTGAAAAAACACACAAACCCCTGTGGGAGCGAGACCGGCTTGCCGGCGATAGCGGTGTATCAGACACATCAATTTTGAATGTGCCATCGCTATCGCCGGCAAGCCGGTCTCGCTCCCACATTTGGACTGTGTTGAATCAGTGAGCATCAAAAAACGGCCGTATCCCGCGATCGCGGAAATACCGCTCGATCACCTTCGGGTCCGAGCACGTCTCGGCAATCGCCACATAGGTATCCGGCCGCAACAGGTAAAACCCGTTACGCCCCAGGCCTGCCGCTTCAAACGCCGGCCTCCAGTCAAACACATGCAACGGCAAGTGATGTTCGTGGCACCAGGCGATCATTTCATCGCTGGTGTCGCCGTACACATGCACCTGCCAGCTCGGGCACTTCAGCGACCTGAAATTATCCCCTTCACCGTCGTGCGCCCAAGGCAGTCGGTCACCGCCATGCACGTGTCCGGCAACGCCGGTGCTCAATGGCATCCCGCGATAATTGAGGGTGATCTGCGACACCGTACGGAACAGGAACTCGCGGGAGGTCTCGAACGAAGCCATTTTCGGCAGCAGGAATGGCGCCAGACGCATGCGCAGCAGATCGGCGACGCGCCCTTCGGCGGTGACGAAGCTGAACACCCGGTCGGTAGTGGCGACCAGTTTGCGGGCAAACGCGATGCGTTCGGTTTCATAGGTGTCGAGCAAATGCGGCGCGGCACCGCCGCTCAACACGGCAGCGAGTTTCCACGCGAGGTTGATGGCATCGCCAATCCCGGTGTTCATGCCCTGGCCGCCCGCGGGGCTGTGGACGTGGGCCGCGTCGCCCAATAGAAATGCACGGCCGCTGCGAAAGTGATCGGCCACCCGATGATGCACGCGGTAGGTCGAGAACCAGTTCACCTGTTCGATCTGCACCTTCAGATGCTCGATGGCGCGGGTGCTGATGTCTTCAAATTGCAGGGTGTCGGCGTGCTCGGCGCGTTCGTCGCGCACCGTTCCGATCAGCCGGGCGCGACCTTCGCCCGCCAACGGAAACACCGCGAGAAAATCCGCCTCATCAAGATCCAGGTGCAACTCGCCATTGAGTGCCGGCCCGCTGGCCTGCACGTCCGCCACGTAGAAAATCTGCTGGTAGGTGCCGCCGGGAAATCCGGTGTCGAGGGTTTTGCGCACGATCGAGCGGGCGCCGTCGCATCCGGCGAGGTAACAGGCCTGACAGGTTTCCTGCTGACCGTCGGGCAAGCGCAGACGTGCGGTGATGCCGTCGCCGGTTTCCTCGAAACTCTCCAGCTCGGTGTCGCGTTCCACACGGATGCCAAAGGCTTCCAGGCGTTCGATCAGCAACCGCTCGTGCTCGTCCTGAGGAAATATTTCGAGGAACGCATAGGGCGTCAATCCCTCGCCAACCCGGCTCAACGGCAAGCGTGCCACCGGTTCGCCCTTGACCCAGAAGTTGGCCGCCGCCACGCGATGTCCCTTCTGTATCACGGCGTCGCTGAGGTCGAGCTGGTGATACAACTCCAGCGTCCGCGCCTGCACCGCCAGCGCCCGTGAAGTGGTTCCGGGTGCCGATGTCTTGTCGAGAATCCGCACGCGGATCCCCAGTTTGCTGAGCCACAGTGCGAGCACCAGCCCGGTGGGGCCGGCACCGATGATCAGTACGTCGCTACGGTTCATGCGCCTGTCCTCCCTGGCGTTTGGCTCAAGTATGGTTCAGGCGAGGAGGGCCGTCAGACAGACTGCCCAACGGAAAAAGGCCCTGTAGGAGCCGGCTTGCTGGCGATGAACGATAACGCGGTCATCTTGATGCACCTCGGTGCTCCCATCGCCAGCAAGCCGGCTCCCACAGTTCTATGCGTCTGTGGAGGGAACAGTGTCTCGCCGGCACAGTCATAGCCTGCATCATGGGATTGATCGTATGGTTACCCCGGCCCAACGGATTTGATGGAGCAGCATGCAAGCCAATCGATTGATCACGAGCGCCGCGGCGCTGTTGGTGCTGGCCGGGTGCGGGACGCAGCGCAGTCAGGAAGCCCCGGCCCGGCCACCCGCCGAGGTCAAGGCAGAGATCGTGCGCCTGCTGCCGGCCAAAACCGTGGATCGCCAAGGCTGGGCCACGGACATTTACGCGGCCTTTGCCGCGCAGGACATTTATCCCTCCACGCAAAACCTGTGTTCCGTGCTGGCCGTCACCGAACAGGAATCGACCTTTCAGGTTGATCCGTCGGTGCCGGGCCTGGGCAAAATCGCCCGGGATGAAATCGACCGGCGTGCCGCGAAGGCCCACATCCCCGGCCTGCTGGTGAGCGGGGCGTTGCAAGTGAGTTCAAGCAACGGCAAAAGCTACAGCGACCGCTTGAATGCCGCGCGCAGTGAAAAGGAGCTCAGCGCGATCTTCGATGACTTCATCGGCATGGTGCCCATGGGCCGCACGTTGTTCGGCGGCTTCAATCCGGTGCACACCGGTGGCCCGATGCAGGTCAGCATCGACTTCGCCGAGCAACAGGCACGGAGTTATCCCTACCCGGTGGACGATACGATTCGGCATGAGGTGTTCAGTCGTCGCGGCGGCATGTATTTCGGCATCGCTCACTTGCTCGGTTATCCGGTGAGCTACAAACAGCCGCTGTACCGCTTCGCCGATTTCAACGCCGGCTGGTACGCGAGCCGCAATGCCGCGTTTCAGAACGCTGTGAGCCGTGCCTCGGGCATCCCGCTGGCGCTGGACGGCGACCTGGTGCGCTACGACTCGATCATGCCCGGCACCACGGAACTGGCTGTGCGTACCCTCGGCAAACGCCTGGACATGCGCAATCCGACCATCAGGGATCAACTGGAGAAGGGCAACAGCCTCGAGTTCGAGGACACCCGGTTGTATCAGCGGGTTTTCGAGCTGGCCGAACAAGCCGAAGGCCGTTCATTGCCGCGTGCGGTGTTGCCGGGGATCGTCCTGCAGAGCCCGAAAATCACCCGCAAACTCACCACAGCGTGGTTTGCCAAGCGGGTTGATGAACGTTATCAGCGCTGCATGGGGCGGGCGGGGAAGTGACCGGTTTCAAAAAGGCGTAAAAAAACCCGGCTGATGAGGCCGGGTTTTTTGTCGAGTCTTGCGGTAAAGCCATTCATTCACACTGCACGGCTTTCGATCAGACGATCCGAACCACCTTCTGCTACGCGGTTTTCGATCAGACGATCCGAGCCACCTTCTGCTACGCGGTTTTCGATCAGACGATCCGAACCACCTTCTGCTACGCGGTTTTCGATCAGACGATCCGAGCCACCTTCGGCAACGCGGTTTTCGATCAGACGATCCGAGCCACCTTCAGCGACGCGGTTTTCGATCAGACGATCAGAGCCACCTTCGGCAACGCGGTTTTCGATCAGACGGTCGGAGCCACCTTCGGCAACGCGGTTTTCGATCAGACGATCCGAGCCACCTTCGGCAACGCGGTTTTCGATCAGACGATCCGAACCACCTTCAGCCACACGGCTTTCAATCAGACGATCCGAGCCGCCTTCAGCGACAACCGGGTGAGCGGAAGAAGCGGCAAAAGCGTTAACTGCAAAAACCGAGAAAGCGATGCTGAGGAAGAGTGGGCGTTTCATGATGGTGTGCTCCGGGGTGTAGTTGTTTGGTATGGAGCTGATGTTACGCCGCGGATTTTTTATGAGAACTTCATTGACGTGATGGTGAACATCGACGGCAATGATGGACCGGGCAACTCCCCGTGCGTGAGCGTGATGTTTTATTCGTCAGCTGGGTGAGGGCAGTTGACCGGGGGGTGGCTGGCGCGTGACTTTCAGATCACCTTCACCGCCCGCCCGATGAACTGAATCGGCCCGGTAGGCTTGCCGATCGGCGAGCCGGTGCGGTTTTCAAGGGTCAGTTCGAACAATTGGTCGGGTTGCAGCGGCGGCAGTTTATCCACAGGCACCGACAGCGTTTGCCCCGGTTTGACCAAGCCCAGCGACACCGGCCCTTGCCAGCCTTCGGCCTTGGTCCAGAACTCCAGTGCCTTGTCTTCCGGAACCTGGGCGACCCCCAGCGGAATCAACTGGATTTCCCTGGGATTGCTGGCCGAAATCACCCAGCCCGGCGATTTGTCTTGTGGCGCGACCAGCACCACCAGATAGGTCGGCTTGACCGTGGTTTGCGTGAGCAGCAGCGTGCCGAGCAGCAACGTGGCCGCCAGCCCCGCAACGGCGAGCCCGCGCCACAGCGCTAAGCGATTCCACCAGGATGACGGTTCGAGAGTTGGCTGGCGGGTCAGGGCGTTGACGCTGCGCTCGATGCGTTGCCACAGCGCGGGCGAGGGCGTCTCGGGTTGGGCAAAGTCAGTCAGGCCCAACAAGCGACGCTCCCAGGTATCGACCGCCGTGCGCAGTTCGGCATCGTCGGGCAGGCGTTGCTGTACCGCGCGGCGTCGTTCGTCCGAGAGCGTACCCAACACATACTCGCTGGCCAGTTCGGCGAGTTGCTCCGGGGTCTCATCCGCAGGTCTGATCGTCATCCCATGCACTCCCGCAATGCTGTCAGGCTCCTTTTGATCCACGCTTTGACGGTGCCCAGCGGGGTGCCGAGTTTGCGTGAAATTTGTGCGTGAGAATAACCGTCGACGTAGGCGTGCAGGATGCAGCTGCGCCGCGCAGGATCCAACTGCTCCAGGCACAGATGAATGCGTGAGGAGTGCACCTGGGCATCGAAGGTTTCAGCGTCGTTCTGCACGTCGATATCGCCCTGGATTTCGCGGCTGTTGTCACGGATGAAGTTGAGCGCCAGATGCCGGGTCACGCTGAACATCCAGCCCCGTGCCGACCCCCGCGTCGGGTCGAAACCTGCAGCGCCGGCCCAGATCTTGAGGAACGCATCGTGGACGATGTCTTCGGCCAGCGCGGTGTCGCGCACCAGGCGCCTGGCCACGCCGAGCAGCCGCGGACTCTCCTGCACATACAAATCGCGCAGGGCCTGACGCTCGCCCCGGCCACAGGCGGCGAGGTGAGCTTCATAGTCGAAAATGGGTTCGGGCAAGGACACAGATCTCAGCCGTTATGTGGGGCAGTCCGAATGCAATCTAGCAAACAATCCACATCCCTGTAGGAGAGAGGCTTGCCCGCGAAGGCATTGTGTCATCCGACATCCTTGTTGGATTTTTAGACGCCTTCGCGGGCAAGCCTCACTCCTACAAGGTTTCGGTGGTCTTGACGGTTAACTCGCGGCCCAGAAAATGTAATCCGCCTGATACTTCACCACTTCCTGCGTGCCCTTGTTAGCCGCCGTGCACTCGGCGCTCGGGGCGACGCCCCCTTTGAGGGCAACACGCTGGATGTAACTGACGCCGCTCATCGCACCTTTGCCCTCGGCCGGATTGGCCTTGACCAGTTGATAGGGCAGATTGCCCGGGCTCGACGGTGCGACTGCCAGCTGGGTGCCGGTGACTTTCGAGCCATCCTTCGCTTGCCAGGTCGCCGGGGGGCCGTAGTAAGTGCCGACTTGTTTGCCAGCGCGATCATTGAGCACAGCCTTGGGCCCGACAAACACCCATTCGGTCTGGCCGGCCGCGTTGGCCTTGTCACGGCATTCGTAGGTGATTTCGCCAACGCCGGTGGTTTCCATGGCGACCTTGTGCCCGTCCGGAACCTTGATGGTGTCGGGCAGACCGTTCTGGGCAAAGGCCGCAGGCACTGCGGCGAACAAAGCGGCAAGGCAAATCAGTTGTCTGGCGTTCATGAAATTCTCTCCGTTAATGAGTCATCCGCTGTGCAGCAACAAGGGCTGCTACAGGGACTACCCGGCGGAAAGCGATTTGGATGCGGTGGCCAAAAAAAATAACTGAATACCTGTGGCGCACGCCCAACTCAGCCCCGACGCCGAACAAACTTGCGCCACAACCAGACCCACAGCATGAACAGCGGGAACGCCAGGATCAGGAAGGGCAGCGCGTAGCTGGTTTTTTCCAGCGCATCGGCGGCGCCGTCGGCCAGATTGTCGAGCAGATTGCTGAACGCCTGGCTCAGGTGCGAAGAGCGACTGCTGGCCCCGGTTGGCAGGAACGACAGCGTGACCCGATTGGTGTCCAGACGCCGCTGGTGCCCGGCGGCAATCTGCGCCAGGGCTTGCAGATCGTTTTCGATCCCGGCCTGCTCCTTGCTCAAGGTGATCAGATCGGTGACGCTGATGTCTTTGCGGGTCGCCAGTTCATCCAGGCGCTGCTGTTGGGCCTTGAGTCGTTCCTGGCGTCGGCGGGTGTCGTCCACGGCATCGGCCAGGTCTTCGGCGCTGGTGATCCGCTGACCCAGTTCGCCACCTTCGGCGGCCATCGCCACCAACGGTTCCACGCCAGCCGGTGCGATGCGCACGGTGATGTCGGCACGGCCTGCGCCTTGCTCGATGCGCAAGATGTTGCAGGCGCCGAAACGCGCGGTTTCGCACGCCTCACGTGTGGCCTGCAAGCGTGGGGCGATTTTTGCCTGGGGCAGCAACAGTTGCAGTTCGTGTTCATAGGCGAGCATGGCCCCGCCACGCCCTTGTTCACCGGCTAGACTGGCCGATGACGAATGGTCGCTCGGCGAGCAGGCACTTATCGCCAGGCAGGCCAGAATGAACCCGAAGGTACGAGAAAGTGAGGCGCGTTGGCCATCCTGTTGGCGCATGTTCTTTCCTTGAAGTGTGCTGCGGGGGATTAAAACAGAGCCCCGGGATCGCGCATCTTACCTGCATCGATCCGCCAAATGGCAGGGAACGTGACCTGTCACCACTCGTCTACTGATCATCTGTTCGTCTCGCCAGGAGCGCGATATGTATCAGCTATACGGACACCAGAACTCCGGCGCCGCCGCCATCGAAGCCGCGTTGGAGCTCTGCGAGATTCCTTACCGCTTCATCGACGTCGAGGTCTCCACGGAGGCGGCCCACGCGCTGGAGAAACTCAATCCGCTCAAGCAGATTCCGACCTTGCAGCTGCCCGATGGCAGCATTCTCACCGAAAGTGCGGCGATCCTGATCCATCTCGGGCTCACGTTTCCCAAGTCGAAACTGCTGCCGGATAACGCCGCCGAGCGCGATCAGGCGATCCGTGGCCTGGTGTACATCGTCAGCAATTGTTACGCGGCGATCGGCATCATCGACTATCCGGAACGGTGGTTGCAGGTCGCGGATAAACCCTCACGGGACAACCTCATGGCCGGCGCTCGCGAACGACTGCACTGGAGTTGGGAGGTGTTCGCCGATCAGTTTTCCGGCGAGTTGTATCTGGGCGATGAGCCGCCCGGCGCGCTGGATGTACTGGCGGCGGTGATTACGCGTTGGGCGGGCAGCCGGGAATATTTGCGCGGCGCCCGCCCCGGTTTTTTCGCCTGGCTGGAGAGAATTGACCGGCACCCGACACTGGCCCCGGTCTTTGCGCGGCATTGGCCGTCCTGAACACCTCAATTCCCTGTAGGAGCGAGCTTGCTCGCGATGGTGGGTCAGCTACATGGGTGTCGACTGACACACCATCGCGAGCAAGCTCGCTCCTACAACGGCTCGCATTACTCGCCGCGAATGTACTGCTCCAACTGACGAATCAATTCAGCCTGTTCAGCAATGGCTTCCTTGACCAGGTCGCCGATCGACAGCAGCCCGATCAACTTGCCGTTCTCCACCACCGGCAAGTGGCGCAGACGTCTGTCGGACATGATGCCCAGGCACGTATCGACGGTTTGATGGGTGTCCACGGTGATCACCGGCGACACCATGATGTCGCGCACCGGTGTGCCCACCGAAGAACGGCCGTGCAGCACCAGTTTGCGCGCGTAATCACGCTCACTGATGATGCCCAGCACTTCTTCATTCTCTACCACCAGCAAGGCACCGACGTTCTTCTCGGCCATCTTCATCAGTGCTTCCAGCACCATGTGATCCGGCTTGATCTGATGCACTTCCTGATTTTTCTGATCTTTCAACTTGAGCAGTTGGGCGACGGTTTTCATGGTGGCTTCTCGGGTGTTATCGTTGTTCTTGAAGAATCGTAGACGCAAGCGCTGAGGGCAAGGCAGAAAGCGGCAGATAACGCGCAAAAAACGTCATTCGGCGGTTTTTCTTCGATAAACCTCACCTGTCGGGTCAGTAAACATCCACAAACCTGTGCATGGCTTGCCCGAGGATCGGCACTGGAAGGGATGCTGAGCGACCCGGGATTGCATTCCCTTGCAGACGGTGGAAATGCCCGTCATGAGGCACACAACTTTTCAAGACGTTTCCTACAACGTATCTTGTTGCCGCGTTTCGGGATCGACTCCATAGTTCGGGTTCGCGGAAAACACCGCGAACGACCTTGGCCGGTCGGATTTCCGAAACGCAACAGTTGCTCCTGTTATGGCGGCTGTGTGCGGGACACCTTCGGGTGTGCCGGGTTTCGGGTACCGGTCGGCCAACCTGCACACGGCTGTCACCTTATCTTCGCTTGGCCGCGATGGGTGGTAGCTCAACTCGAGGTTCTATCATGTTCCAAGTCATGCCGCGTTACCTTCCGATCGACACCTACGACGCCGAAACACCGGTGCTCTTCGTCAACACCCACAAAGAACTCAGTGAACTCACTGCCTGCGCCATGCATCGCTTCACCGTGGTTCGCGATCTGGCAGATACGCTGACCAGCCTGAACCTGAAAAACACTTCCGACTGTGATCTGGTGCGTATCACCCGCGCCGTGCATCTGCTCATGCGTGAGGGCTGTGCTGTGCTGGATGTGGTTCAAGCGCGGGCGTTGCAGCGGGAGAATGAGTACAAAGCCACGATTTAGTGCTGTTGCCGCGGGCTCCATCGCGGGCAAGTCGGGTCGCCGCATCGCACGCTCCCACAGGATTTGCGGCGAGCACAACATTTGTGACCGCTATAAATCCTGTGGGAGCGTGGCTTGCCCGCGATGAACGATAACGCGGTCCTACTGACTCGCCCCGACAGCGTGGGAGCGCCTACATCACGAGCGCTATCGCCAGCGATGACGCGTAGAATTGCCACCTGAATCGGATTTGAGGTTGCAGTGGTGGATTTACAGCGGGGCTTCGTCCTGACCCGGCATTGGCGCGATACCCCGGCCGGTACGGAAGTCGAGTTCTGGCTGGCGACCGAGACCGGTCCCCGGCGAATCCGCCTGCCTCATCAACCGTCGGTGGCGTTCATCCCGGCTGAACAGCGCGAGCAGGCCGAAGCAGTGTTGCACGGCGAAAAAAACGTCGAGCTCAAACCCCTGGCTCTGCAGGATTTCGAACATCGCCCGGTGCTCGGCCTGTATTGCCAGCAACACGGGCAACTGATGCGTCTGGAAACCGCGCTGCGCAAGGCCGGTGTCGAGATGTTCGAAGCCGACGTGCGCCCACCGGAACGCTACATGATGGAGCGCTTCATCACGGCGCCGGTGATCTTCGGTGGCACACCGAATGCCGAAGGCCTGCTGCTCGACGCGCAGATGAAACCCGATCCCGACTACCGACCAACGCTCAGGCTGGTGTCCCTGGACATCGAAACCACCGCGCAAGGCGATCTGTATTCCATTGCCCTGGAAGGCTGCGGCGAGCGCCAGGTCTATATGCTCGGCCCGCCGAATGGCGACGACAGCGAGGTGGATTTCCAGCTCGAATACTGCGATTCCCGAACCCTGCTGCTGAAGAAACTCAACGAATGGTTCGCCCGCCACGACCCGGACGCGATCATCGGCTGGAACGTCGTGCAGTTCGATTTGCGCGTGCTGCACGAACACGCACGACGGCTGGCGGTGCCGCTGAAACTGGGGCGGGGCGGCGAAGAAATGCAGTGGCGCGAACACGGCAGCCGCAACCATTATTTCGCCTCGGCGGCCGGGCGATTGATCATCGATGGCATTGAATCATTGCGCTCGGCGACCTGGAGCTTTCCCTCGTTCAGCCTGGAAAACGTCGCGCAAACCCTGCTCGGCGAAGGCAAGGCGATCAGTACGCCGTACCAGCGCATGGACGAAATCAACCGCATGTTCGCCGAGGACAAACCGGCCCTGGCCACCTACAACCTCAAGGACTGCGAACTGGTCACACGGATTTTCGCCAAAACCCAATTGCTCACGTTCCTGCTCGAGCGGGCCAGCGTCACCGGTTTGCCGGCGGATCGCAGCGGTGGTTCGGTCGCGGCGTTCACGCACCTGTACATGCCGTTGATGCACCGTCAGGGTTTCGTCGCGCCCAACCTCGGGACGAAACCGGCGCAGGCCAGCCCCGGCGGATTTGTCATGGACTCGCAGCCGGGTCTGTACGAATCGGTGCTGGTGCTCGACTACAAAAGCCTCTATCCGTCGATCATCCGCACCTTCCTCATCGACCCGGTCGGGCTGATCGAAGGCTTGCAGCATCCTGACGACAGCGAGTCCGTAGCGGGTTTTCGCGGTGCGCGTTTTTCCAGGACCCGGCATTGCCTGCCGGCCATCGTCGCCCGGGTTGCCGAAGGTCGCGAAACCGCCAAGCGCGAACACAACGCGCCGCTGTCCCAGGCGCTGAAGATCATCATGAACGCCTTCTACGGCGTGCTCGGCTCCAGCGGCTGTCGCTTCTTCGATACGCGTCTGGCCTCGTCGATCACCTTGCGCGGCCACGAAATCATGCTGCGCACCCGGCAACTGATCGAAGCCCAGGGGCACACGGTGATCTACGGTGACACCGACTCGACATTTGTCTGGCTGCGCCGAGCCCACGGTCAGCAAGAAGCGGCGCAGATCGGCCGCGCGCTGGTGGACCACGTCAACCAGTGGTGGCGCGAGCATGTCCAACAGGAATACGGGCTGGAAAGCGCACTGGAGTTGCAGTTCGAGACCCACTACAAACGCTTTCTGATGCCGACCATTCGTGGCGCCGAAGAGGGCAGCAAGAAGCGTTATGCCGGGCTGGTCACACGTGACGACGGCACTGACGAGATGGTCTACAAGGGGCTGGAAACCGTGCGCACCGACTGGTCGCTGCTGGCCCGGCAATTCCAGCAAGAGCTTTACACGCGGATTTTCCATCGCCAGCCTTATCAGGATTATGTGCGCGAGTACGTGCGCAAAACCCTGGCGGGCGAGTTCGACGATCGCCTGATCTACCGCAAGCGCCTGCGCCGCACCCTGGACGACTATGAGCGCAACGTGCCGCCGCATGTTCGCGCGGCGCGGATTGCCGACGACTACAACGATCAGCAGGGCCGTCCGCGGCAATACCAGAATGGCGGCTGGATCAGCTATGTGATCACCGTCGCCGGCCCCGAGCCGCTGGAGATCCGCAGTGCGCCGATCGATTACGACCATTACGTCACGCGGCAGCTGCAACCGGTGGCCGATGCGATCCTGCCGTTCGTGGACGACGATTTCTCAACCCTGATTGGGGGGCAGTTGGGCCTGTTTTGAATCCAGCAGGGTTAACGTCCACGCGTCCGGGATTCCGTGGAAATACTGGTCCAGCGCTTGTTGAAACGGGCTGTTATCCGGGGCGATCTGGGCGAACAGAGTCATCGACGAATGGAATTTAAGGTCGTCCGGATGGCCAAAAATCTCCGCGATGGAGCGCTGCGGGATGTTCAGCACCAATTGTGCGCAAGTTCGCAGTCGGGACCCCAGCAAAGCATGTTTCAGATAAGCCGAGGCCTCTTCGCTCGAGTGAATGGCATATCGTTGCGACATTTCGCTGCCGCCCAGGCCGATGAATTGCGGAAAGATGAACCACATCCAGTGACTGCGCTTTCGTCCTGTGCCGAGTTCGTTTTTCACTCGCTCGAACACCGGGTCCTGCGCCTGGATAAAGCGCTGCAGGTTGAAGGCGTCAAGCTGATCGGTGCTTCTCATGAGAAGCCCTCTGACAAAGCCGCGATGGCTCAGACCATGGCCAGTCGCTGTTTGCGTTGTGGCGCGCGAAACGCTTGGTCCAGCGCCTCCAGATCCCCGGCCTCAAGCCGTAATTGCATGGCTTGCGCATTCAGATGCACGTGTTCAGGCCGAACCGCTTTGGGAATGGCGATTACACCATCCTGTCGCAGAATCCATGCCAGCGCTACCTGCGCCGGTGTCACGCCGTGACGGGCGGCCACCTGATTGAGTGTCGGGTGGGCCAGCAACGCCCCGCCCTGGCCGATGGGACAGTACGCCATCAATGGCTGCCGATGCCGCTGGCACCACGGCAGTAAATCAAATTCTATGCCGCGTTCTTCCAGGTTGTAGAGCACTTGATTGGTGGCGCACGCCGGGGAGGCCAGTTCCTGCAGGTCATCCACATCGAAATTGGACACGCCCCAACGGCCGATCTTGCCGTCTTCGCGCAGGCGTTCGAAGGCGTCGACGGTTTCTTCCAGCGGATACTGGCCCCGCCAGTGCAACAGGTACAAATCGATGTAGTCGGTGTTCAAACGGCGCAGGCTGCGCTCGCAGGCCTGGGGAATGCCTTTGCGGCCGGCGTTGTGCGGATAGACCTTGCTGACGAGAAACACCTTGTCGCGCTGGTCGGCAATCGCTTCGCCCACCACCTCTTCGGCGCCACCTTCGGCATACATCTCGGCGGTGTCGATCAGGGTCATGCCCAACTCGATGCCCAGGCGCAGCGCGGCGACTTCTTCAGCGTGTCGAGCGTGATCTTCACCCATGCGCCAGGTGCCCTGGCCAATGACGGGTACGTTGACGCCGGCCAGTTCGAGGGTCCGCATGAAAACCTCCTTGATGTAATTCAGTCGATACTTCGGTTGGCAGCAGAATAGCCCATGGGTTCCGTCCATCTGTAGCCCTGCCGGCGAGCGCGATTCAACTGAAACACCACGCTGCCAGCACTTACGGACTGCCGGCACTGCACTTTTTCGCAATCCACGGCTCTATCCCTTGCCAGCCTGCGGCGATCCCCACTGCCGGCCCATGCCCAAGTTCAAGCCCCATGGCCCGAGTTTTACCCCTCACTGCTGTGCACATCCGCCGCCACTGCCTGCTGCTCGCCGTCCTGTCGATGCTGTTCACGACCGGTTGCAGCCAGCAACAAGGCCGGGACATCGTCAGCCAGTTTCGCGAAGGCCGGCCCCAGGAATTCCTCCAGACCAGCGTCGACCGCATGGCCACCCTGGCGATGCGCGACAACCTCGATAGCCTCTACCTACTGATGAGCAAGCTCTACCTGCGCAACCCGCAGGAGCTGAAGAAATCCGGTTTCCTCGACGCCCGCACCGCAGGCAAACAGGTGCGTATGGCCATCGAACAGCAACAACCGCTGCCAACGCTGGGGGGGAAGAAAGATCTGGCGGCGCTGAGCTACGCCATGAGTCCGGAGTTCCTCGGCGACCGGGTCGGTGCCTTCATCTATGCCATCGGCAGCATGCTGGTCACCGCTCACGGCAACCGGCTCGAGTTCTACATGACCGATGCGATCAACCCGACTTTCGTCAACAACGCCGCGCGTAACATCGAGAAGGCCACCTGGATCCTCAGCCAGCGGCAGAACAAAAACGGTGAACCCTTGCTGTTCTCCAACGAGATCTCGGAGGAGGGCAGCAACCTGAGTTTCGCCGTGGAGTTCGGCAAGATCGTCGCGCGCCTGGACCTGCTGACCCAGATGCTGGACGAGCGCTACCGGCGGATCGGTCTGAATTACGCGCAGAGTCTGCTGTTCCTCAATTTCCTGCCTGTGCAGTGATCCCCAATGTGTGGACCTTTGTGGCGAGGGAGCTTGCTCCCGCTTGAGTGCGCAGCACTCACAAAAGGGGCCGCTCCGCAGCCCAGCGGGAGCAAGCTCCCTCGCCACAGAGGATCGCTCTCACAGGGAATGCATGCGCGGGAATAACGATAGACCCTATCGATATAAGTAGTTATAAGAAAAATCGCTATGCTGCGGGCCAGATTTTTCATGCGTTTCAGTGGGCGTGTTAATGGATTTCGTTAACTTCGGGTTGGTGGTTGCAGGTTTGGTGGTGGGTTTCATCGTCGGCATGACCGGCGTGGGCGGCGGCTCGTTGATGACGCCGATCCTGCTGTGGTTCGGGATCAATCCGGCCACGGCGGTGGGCACGGATCTTTTGTACGCCGCCATCACCAAATCCAGTGGTGTGCTGGTGCATCGCAAGAACAAGAACATCGACTGGGCGATTACCGGTTGGCTGACCCTCGGCAGTGTGCCGGCGGTGGCGCTGACGCTGTGGTTCCTGAGCAGTTTGCAAACCTCCCCCGACGCGATGAACGCCGTCATCAAACAGGCGCTGGGCTTTGTGCTGTTTGCCACGGCACTGGCGATTTTCTTCAAGAAGCGCTTGCTCGACTTTGCCCACAAACGAGCGGGCGGCGAGTACAACCCAAGCGGCCAGCGCTTGAATGTGCTGACCGTGATCACCGGCCTGATCCTCGGCACCATGGTGGCCCTGACTTCCATTGGCGCAGGCGCCCTGGGCACCGTGGCGTTGTTCATACTCTATCCGCTGCTGCCGACCCGCCGTCTGGTCGGCACGGAAATCGCCCACGCCGTGCCACTGACCCTGGTCGCCGGTCTTGGCCATGCCAGCATGGGCAACATGGATTGGCAGGTGCTGGGCTTCCTGCTGATCGGTTCGCTGCCGGGCATTTACCTGGGCAGTCACCTGACGGGCCGTATCTCCGATGAAGTGTTGCGTCCCTGCCTGGCCACGATGCTGGTGCTGATCGGCTACAAACTGGCGTTCTGATGTTTGCCCGGGCGTCAGTCATTCACGGGTGAATATCTCCAGCAGATGCCCGTCCGGGTCATCGAAATACACACGCCTTCCACCCGCATAGTCATTTATCTCTTCGGCGCGCTGCTTGCCCGGATCAGCCCACCACGGTTGCTTCCTGGCCTGCAGGCGCGCGAAGGCCGCATCGAAATCGTCGTCGCCGATCAGGAACGCATAGTGCTGAGAGGCTATCGGTGGGTCATTGTCGTAGTAATCCAGAGACACGCCGTTGTCGAACCTGACGATCAGCATCGGCCCGAAGGGCTCGGGGGCGGGCAGGCCGAGGAGGTCTGCCAGGTAGTTGGCCGATGTCTGCTTGTCGCGACACCAGACGATGGTGTGGTTCAGCTGAGCGCTCATCGAGAAATCCTCACGGCGGATCAGGTGGTTTGTTTATGAGTGATGAGATTAGTCCAGTCTGTTGCGCAATGACCGCCCTGACCTAAGCTTGGGTCAAGGCGAGACACAATTGCGGTGCGTCACCCGGAACGATCGCCGCGATGCGCAATCATTAGAGCGTGGATATCAAAAGGAGATGCGCATGCTCATCAGGTCATTGACCCTGACAACCCTGCTGGCGATTGCCGGCCCCTTGCTCGCCGCCGATGGCGACTCACCACTGGACATGGACAAGGGCAGGTCCCGGCCGTTGATTGTCATCGCTCCAAGCACGGTCGATCCGACGTGGGTCAGCCTGAAAAAGTCGCTGGATGAGCCGGCCAATCGCAAAGAATTCACCGACCGCAATATGGTCCTGTACACCGTGCTCAATTTGATGGGCCAGCGCGAAGGCAAAGACCTGGGACCACAAGACACGGCGGCGCTGATCCGTTCGCTCAAGTTGGGTGCCGGGGCGAAGACCAAGGTGATTCTGGTCGGCAAGGACGGCGAAAAGAAAATCGAGCAATCGGATGCGGTTGATCTGAAGACGATTTTCAAAACCGTCGACGAATTGCCGCCTACCGAGAAAGAAGCCACGGTGCCCACACCGCCGCCGGTTACTGAAGCCGCGCCGGAGAAGGGTGCCAAAGGGACAAAGCCGGGCAAACCGGCGAAGCCCGCCAAGCCACCGGAAATGCCTGACGATTGAACGCGCGCGAATCCTTTGTGGCGAGGGAGCTTGCTCCCGCTGGGCTGCGAAGCGGCCCCAATTCGGTAACCGCGTTCCATCAGATAAATTTAGGGGGCAGGTTTCACGACTGCTGCGCCGGGGATCGACCGGCGGGAGCAAGCTCCCTCGCCACAAATGCGGGGTGAGGATTATTCGGTTAATGCACTCAACACCGCATGGGCGATTTTGACCCGCTCCGGGTTCGGGTAGTTTTTGTTGGCCAGGATCACGATGCCAATGTCCTTCGACGGCACATACGCCACGTAAGCACCGAAGCCACCGGTCGAACCTGTTTTGTTGAACAGCACATTGTCCGGATGAGCCTGCGGCGGGTTCAGCCATTTGACTTTATGTGCCTCCATCGCCATCTGCGACGAGTTGCCGGCGAGCAGTTTGTCGAGGCTGATCGGGTAGCTGTAAAACTCCCAACCCAAGCCCTGGGTCATGTCGCCCACCTTGTAAAAGCCGGTATGCGTCGTGGCGATGGCCTGCTGCATCGGCGCTTCAAGGTCCGACGGTTTCATGTTCGCTTCGACATATCCGAGCAAGTCCGAAGCGCTGGTTTTCACGCCATACGCCTGCGAATCCAGTGCCCCCGGCTCAACCCTCACAGGCTTGTCATCCTTGTTGTAACCCTGGGCGTAAAGCGCCATTTGCGCGGGCGGCACCTTGAGGAAGGTGTGCTGCAATCCGAGCTTTGGCAGCAAGGTTTTTTCCATCACTTCATCAAACGGCTGGCCCATGCTGTGGGCCGCTAGATAACCGAACAGCCCCAGGCTCGGGTTCGAATACTGCCGATGGCTGCCGGAGGCGTAGACCGGTTTCCATTGTTTGAAATAGCCGAGCATCTTGTCCGGCGCATCGGCATCGCTCGGGAATTGCAGCGGCAGACCACCGGCGGTGTAGGTGCCCAGTTGCAGCACGCTGACGTGATCGAACGCACTGCCCCGCAACGCCGGCAGGATGTGGCTGGCCGTGTCGGACAGGGACAGTTTGCCACTGGCCTGGGCGTAGGCGGCGAGGGTGGCAGTGAAGGTTTTGCTCACCGAACCGATCTCGAACAAGGTGCTTTCGGTGACAGCCGTTCCGGTTTCCTTCGAGGCCACGCCGTAGTTAAAGTAATGCGGCTTGCCATCCACCGTGATCCCGACGGCCATGCCGGGAATGTTCTGTTGCTGCATGATCGGGACAACCGCGGCATTCACCACCGCTTCGATCTGCGCGTCAGTCTGACTTCCGGCAACGCAGTAACCTGCACCAAGGAGTAGTCCGAAAGCGCTGCAGGATAAGACCTTGCCGAGTTTTAAGTTATGCATGATTGAGCCGCTGTCCATAAGATTTGATGATTAAACCCGCTACACTCCGAGCGGTTTGCACATCGGTCCGCCGATGAGCGTGCCAAATCTAGTCACTTTGCCGGCCATCGACAAACGACGTTATTTCGGATGAGCCATTAGAAAAATTTGGGAGTTGGCATGATCCGCCCGCAATTACCGCTGAACGCACTGCGCGCCTTCGAGGCTTCTGCACGCCACCTGAGTTTCACACGGGCGGCGGTAGAGTTGTGCGTTACACAGGCGGCGGTGAGTCATCAGGTCAAAAGCCTGGAAGCCCAGCTCAACGTCACGCTGTTCAAACGCTTGCCCCGCGGCTTGATGCTGACCAGTGAAGGGGAGACGTTGTTGCCGGTGCTGCGCGAGTCCTTTGACCGCATCGCCGAAACCCTCGAGCGTTTCGAGGGCGGGCATTTTCGCGAAGTGCTGTCGGTGGGCGCGGTGGGAACGTTTGCGGTGGGCTGGTTGTTGCCGCGATTGGCCGACTTCCAGACGAAACATCCGTTCATAGATTTGCGCCTGTCGACCCACAACAATCGGGTGGACGTGGCGGCTGAAGGGCTGGATTACGCGATTCGCTTTGGGGCGGGTGCGTGGCACGGGATTGAAGCGGTGCGCTTGATCGAGGCGCCGTTGTCGGTGTTGTGCGTTCCCGAGATTGCCCGGCGACTGCGCACGCCGGACGATCTGTTGCAGCAAACGCTGCTGCGTTCCTACCGCACGGATGAGTGGCCCGAATGGTTTCAGGCCACCGGCCTTCCTGCCCATGCCGCTCCGCCCCGGAGCATCGTCTTCGATTCCTCGCTGGCGATGATGGAGGCGGCGCTGCAAGGAATGGGCGTGGCATTGGCGCCACCACTGATGTTCGCCCGACAACTGGCGGCGGGTGCCATCGAGCAACCGTTCGCCATCGGCATCACTACTGGCAGCTATTGGCTGACCCGCTTGCAGTCGCGTGCCGAAACGTCGGCGATGGCGGCGTTCAAGGGGTGGTTGCTGCAAACGGCGCAACTGAACGATTGAACACCGCTTAACCTGTAGGAGCCGAGCTTGCTCGCGAAGGCGGCGGCAGATCTTGCATCAACGTGACTGAGAGACCGACTTCGCGAGCAAGCTCTGCTCCTACAGGGATTTGCGGCGTTCATTTAATTGTTAGCGCACCAGGCACGGCCGCTTGTTATCAAATTTCCACCCCGGAATCAGAAACTGCATCGCCACGCTGTCGTCCCGTGCACCCAGCCCCATGCCTTTGTACAGCTCATGAGCCTTGGCCAACTGGTCCATGTCCAGCTCAATCCCTAGCCCCGGTTTCTTCGGCACTTGCACGCAACCGTCGACGATTTGCAGCGGGGCTTTGGTCAGGCGCTGGCCGTCCTGCCAGATCCAGTGGGTGTCGATCGCGGTGATGTCGCCCGGTGCGGCGGCCGCGACATGGGTGAACATCGCCAGGGAAATATCGAAGTGGTTGTTGGAGTGCGAGCCCCAGGTCAGGCCCCATTCGTGGCACATCTGCGCCACGCGCACCGAACCCTGCATGGTCCAGAAGTGCGGGTCGGCCAGCGGAATGTCCACTGATTGCAGCTGGATCGCGTGGCCCATTTCCCTCCAGTCGGTGGCGATCATGTTGGTCGCGGTTTTCAGGCCCGTGGCGCGGCGGAATTCAGCCATGACTTCGCGGCCCGAGTAACCGTTTTCCGCGCCGCACGGGTCTTCGGCGTAGGCGAGAACATGATGCTGATCGCGGCACAAACGAATCGCTTCTTTCAGCGACCACGCGCCATTCGGATCGAGGGTGATGCGCGCATCAGGGAAGCGCTCGGCCAGCGCGGTGACCGCTTCGATTTCTTCATCACCACTGAGCACGCCGCCCTTGAGTTTGAAATCCTTGAAGCCGTAACGGGCGTGGGCGGCTTCCGCCAGACGCACCACGGCGTCGGCGCACATGGCCTTCTCGTGACGCACGCGGAACCAGTCGTTGTCGGCGTCTGGTTCGCTGCGATAGGCCAGGTCAGTCTGGTTACGATCACCGACATAAAACAGATAACCGAGCATCTTCACTTCGTCGCGCTGCTGGCCTTCGCCGAGCAGGGCGGCGACCGGCACGTCCAGATGCTGACCGAGCAAGTCGAGCAACGCCGCTTCCAGGCCGGTGACGGCATGGATGGTGATGCGCAGGTCGAACGTCTGCAAACCGCGGCCGCCGGCATCGCGGTCGGCGAAGGTCTGGCGCACCTGGTTGAGAATTTTCTGATACGTGCCAATCGGGCTGCCGACCACCAGACTGCGCGCATCTTCCAGCGTCTGGCGAATACGCTCGCCGCCAGGCACTTCGCCGACGCCAGTGTGGCCGGCGTTGTCCTTGAGGATCACGATGTTGCGGGTGAAAAACGGACCGTGGGCGCCGCTCAGATTGAGCAGCATGCCGTCGTGGCCGGCCACCGGAACGACCTGCATGCTGGTGATGATCGGGGCTCTTGCGGTGTCTTGTGCGTTCATATTCTTATCCTTGTAGACCGGTGTTCAGGCGTGTTCAGGCGTTGGTTTGCCCAGCGCAACGGCCGGTGCTGTTTTCGGGGTATTACGGGCGGCGAAGACGATGATCGCGGCAATGATCGACGTGGCGGCCAGGCCATACAGTCCGCCCTGAATCGAACCGGTGTGCTCTTCGAGCAGGCCGAACGTGGTTGGCGCGACGAAGCCGCCGAGGTTGCCCACAGAGTTGATCAGCGCGATCACGCCAGCGGCGATCCGTGCGTCGAGGTATGCCTGGGGAATCGGCCAGAACAGTGACGAAGCGGATTTGAAACCCAGTGCTGCGAAGCAGATCGCAACGAAGGCAAAGATCGGCCCGCCGGTGGTGGACATGAACATCCCCGCCGCAGCGATCAGCAGGGCGACGGCGACCCAGGCTTGCTGGTGTTTCCATTTCGCCGACAGCGAAGCGAAGGCGTACATGCCGACGATCGACAGCAGCCACGGAATCGAGTTGAACAACCCGACCTGAATGTCGCTGAGGTCGCCCATCTTCTTGATGATGCTCGGCAGCCAGAAGGTCGCGGCGTAGATGGTCAGCTGAATGAAGAAATAGATCAGGCAGAACAGGATGATCTGGCGATCCTTGAGCAGCTTGCCCAGGGACGGTTTGATCGGCGTCGCGGCTTCGCGGGCCAGTTGTTCGTCGTCGATGGCTTTGACCAGTGCGTCCTGTTCTTCGCGGCTCAGCCATTTGGCGTCGTGGGGTTTGGAGTCCAGCCAGAACCAGACGAATACGCACAGCCCGACCGAGAACATCCCTTCAATGAAGTACATCCATTGCCAGCCGTGCAGGCCAAAACCGCTGATTTGCAGGAGCAGCCCGGACAACGGGCCGGAGATCAGTGAGGCAATGGCCGAACCGCTGAGGAAAATCGCAATGGCCTTGCCGCGTTCCACCCCCGGCAACCAGCGAGTGAAGTAGTAAATCACCCCCGGGAAGAACCCGGCTTCAGCCACGCCCAGCAGGAATCGCAGGATGTAGAAGTGGGTTTCGTTCTGGATGAACGCCATGCAAGCGGCCACCAGGCCCCAGGTCAGCATGATGCGGGTCAGCCAGATTCGCGCGCCGACTTTTTGCAGGAGGATGTTGGAGGGGACTTCGAACAGCGCGTAACCGATGAAGAACAGACCGGCACCGAGGCCGTAGGCGGCAGCGCCGATGCCCAGGTCATGTTCCATGTGGGCGCGGACGAAGCCGATGTTCACGCGGTCGATGTAGTTGACGATGAACATGATGACGAACAGCGGCAGAACGTGGCGTTTCACTTTCGAGATGGCGGACTTCAGGACCGAATCGGCGCCGTCGTGCATCCCGGAGATGGATGTATTCACTTGGTTTTCTCCCACTGATTATTTTTATGCGGGGTGTTGCTGGTGCTACGTTGTTGCTAGACATCATACAACTGCATTTTTTTGTTCTGCAAGCGGTAATGTCTTGTGAAATGGCCGTTATCTTAAAATTTGTTTGGTGGTGACGGGTTGTGAATCAGTCTTTGTGCGCTGTATTTGTGGCGTTTGTTGAGTGTTGTCATACAAGTAGAGAGGCGTTTCTTGGGGATTTCACTTGATCGCGGTGCTACGATTCCGTCAGCTCTGCTCTCGGATGACCGCCATGCAAGAAGATCTCGACGCGCCTGCCCGCAAGCGCACCCACAACCTGGCCCACGACCTGGTCGCCAAACTGACCCAGAGCATCCTGCTCGGCCAGATGTTGCCGGGGGACAAGCTGCCCTCGGAGAACACGATTGTTCAGGAACACGGCGTCAGTCGCACCGTAGTGCGCGAGGCGATCTCGAAATTGCAGGCGTCCGGATTGGTGGAAACCCGGCACGGCATCGGCACGTTCGTGATCGAGCGCGCGCCGGAGCAGGGGCTGCGACTGAATGTCGATACGGCGCTGGGGGTGCGCAGCATTCTGGAGTTGCGCATGGGCCTCGAAACCCAGGCCGCCGCGTTGGCGGCCATGCGCCGCACGGATCAGCAACTGGCGCAAATGCGCGAAGCGCTTGATGACTATCAAAGCCTGCTCGCCAACAACGACAGTTGCGTCGAAGCTGACAAGCGCTTTCACCTGCTGATTGCGGAAGCCACCGGCAACGTCTGCTTCACCGAAATCATGCAGCACCTGGGCAGCGCCATGATTCCCCGGACCCGGGTCAACGCCGTCGAGCGTGGCGCGGCGGATTTGAGCAAGCTGGGGCAGCTCGCCAACCTTGAGCACGAGGCGATTCTCAACGCCATCAAACGCCAGGACGCGGATGCGGCGCGGGCGGCCATGTGGCTGCACCTGACCAACAGCCGGGACCGGTTTCTCGCCGATCGCGATTAACCATTTGTCTGTTCGATAGCACGCCGTTAGCGCGCCTGCTTCCAACGAGTACGGCCCAGATTTGCTGGACCTCATCAATGAGGTGCGTCATGGCTAACTCAATGGATCACGATGCTCCACCCGGCATGGACCAAGCGCGGGACCCGGCCGGCGCAGAGCCTGATCGACCTGAAGACTGGATGGACCCCGCCACGGAGGAGGACGTGCCTCCGCCGGATGAGCCCACGCCGCTGTCCGATGACAGGCGCTAAACAGAACCCGGCCAGTGTGCCGGGTTTTTTGTGGCGGGCAGGTTGACCGCGTCATCGTTCATCGCGAGCAGGCTCGCTCCCACATTGACCTCATGAACACTGAAGATCCCCTGTGGGAGCGAGCCTGCTCGCGATGACGCCAGACGCATCACCACAAACTCCCAATCAAACACCCGCCACCCGAATCACCACCCACCGCCGCTCCAGATTCAACGCCAACACACTGACCAACACCACCATCGCCCCCACAACAATCATCACCGTCGGCCGCTCCCCCAGCGCAAACGAAGCCATCGCCATCGCCGTCGGCGGCACCAGATACAGGGTCATCGTCGCCCGGCTCAAATCAACGTGAGCCAGCACAAACGCCCAGGCCAGGTAAGCAAGTGCACTGGGAAACACGCCCAACGCCACCACCGCCCACTGCACATGCATCGGTGCGCTGACCACTTGCGCAACCAACCCCGGCAAGTACACCAGCAACAACACCGTCCCCGACCACACCGTGTAGCAAACCAGCGTCAGTCCGTCGTACCGCCCGGAGTGGTGTTTCTGCAACGCGAAGTAAAAACTCCAGGACACCGCCGCCAGCAGGATCAACAAACCGTGGGCATCGATGCTGCCCACTCCGCGATCGCCCGCGACCACGATCACCACGCCGATCAGCCCCAGAAAAACACAACCCCAACGCCAGGTGCTCACGCGGTCCTTGAACACGAAACGCGCCAGCAGCGTGCTGAACAGCGGCGTTGTTTGCGCCAGCACACTGGACGCGCCGGCGCTGACACCTTGCTGGCCGAAATTGATCGCCACGTGATGCAGGCTCACGGCAAAAAAACCGAGGCCGAACAGCAGCGGCAAATCGCGAAGGTTGGGCAGGGTGATGCCTTTGACCAGCGCAACCATCGCCATGAACGCAGATGCCACCAGGAACCGTAGCAGCGCCAGATGTCCGGGGTCATAGGCCTGCAAGCCGATGTGAATGCCGGTCGGGGAGTAACCCCAGCAGGCCACGACAAACGCCGTGGCCAGAATGATTTTGACGGGAGAGTGGGAGGGCGTTGCGAGCGGTTGCATGGTCGGGCACCTGTGGACAGATGCACCGAGTATCAGAACTCGGACCGTTCGCCACAACTGACTTATACTGCGTCAACTGTTCACTTTGGGTGATGTATGGAGCTGGCGCAGATTCGCATGTTCAAGACCGTTGCCGATGTCGGCAGCATCGCCCGTGCAGCCGAGTTGTTGCATTGCGTGCCGTCGAACATCACGGCACGGATCAAGGCGCTGGAGGCGGAGTTGGGTGTTGCGCTGTTTCTGCGCGAAGGCCGAGGGTTGCGCATCAGCCCGTCGGGGCAGACGTTTCTGGCTTATGCCTCGAAGATTCTCGCGCTCACGGCGGAGGCCCGGCGCGCGGTCGACCCCGCTGCCGAACCCTCCGGCCCGCTGCGCATTGGCGCCATCGAATCCTCGGCCACCGGGCGCTTGCCGCGATTGCTCGCCAAGTTCCACAAGCGTTACCCGGCGGTGGCGCTGGAACTGACCACCGGTACCTGGGGCCAATTGTTGGATGACACCGTCAGCCACCGGCTCGACGGCGCGATCGTCGCGGTGGATGTCGAGCGCGCGCACCTCAAGCGCACGCCGATGTACCGCGAGGAGCTGCTGCTGATCGCCTCGACGTCCCTGGGCCCGGTGCGTGATATCGCCGACTTGCAGGATAAAACCGTGTTCATGTGGCCACAGGGCTGCCCCTACCGCGCGGCGCTGGAACACTGGTTGTTGCGCCAGGGGCAGGCGCTGCCGATTGTCAGCCTGGCCAGTTACGGCGCGATTGTCGGTTGCGTCAGCGCGGGGGCGGGCGTCGCGCTGGTGCCTAAAGGTGTGTTCGATCAGTACGCCAAGGGCGCCGGTTGCGCGGGGTACGAATTCCCCGAGCTGACCGCCATCGACAACCTGTTTTACTGGCATGAAAACGCCGGGGTGCACCCGGCGCGAGAGGCGTTTGTGGCGATGTTGCGCGAAGAGTTCGCGTAGACGATTTTATGGAATACGGGACTTTGTGGCGAGGGAGCTTGCTCCCGCTGGGGAGCGAAGCGCCCCAAAACCAGAGCATAGGTTTCTTCAGGTTGAACAGTGAACACCCATCTGCGAGCGCTTCGCGCTCGAGCGGGAGCAAGCGCCCTCGCCACAGGTTTCATCTGGTCTACCGGGCTACTTCATACCCACATCCCGCATCAACAACCCGAACCGCAAATCCACCGCATCCGGAATCGGCAGGTACACCGTGTGCCCGTCCCCCGGCGCCACGTCGATTGGCTGGCCTTTGACGTTCTGCAGCTGATGCAGATCGAAGTGGAAGTTGCCCTTGGGCGTCATCAGTTCCATGTGATCGCCCAGGCCGAAGCGGTTCTTCACCTTGACCTCCGCCAGACGCTCACGCCGCTCACCGGTCAGCTCACCGACAAACTGCTGCCGTTCCGACACCGAGCTGCCGTTCTGATAGTTCTGGTATTCGTCATGCACATGCCGACGTAGAAAACCCTCGGTGTAACCGCGCTGGGCGAGGGATTCAAGATCGGTCATCAGGCTGCGATCAAACTCTCGACCGGCCACCGCATCGTCGATTGCCCGGCGATACACCTGAGTGGTCCGGGCGCAATAGAAATGGGATTTGGTCCGGCCTTCGATTTTCAATGAGTGCACGCCCATCTGCGTCAGACGCTCGACATGCTGCACGGCGCGCAGGTCCTTGGCGTTCATGATGTAGGTGCCGTGTTCGTCCTCGAACGCCGGCATCAGTTCGTCCGGTCGATTGGCTTCCTGCAACAGGAACACCTGATCGGTCGGTGCGCCAATCCCCAGGGTCGGTTCGGGCTGGAAGGTCTGCACGATCTCGCCGAGCTGGTTTTCCGTGGCCTCTTGCGCCGAGTACTTCCAGCGACAGGCGTTGGTGCAACTGCCCTGATTGGCATCGCGTTTGTTCATGTAACCCGACAACAGGCAGCGGCCGGAGTAGGCCATGCACAGCGCGCCGTGAACGAACACTTCCAGCTCCATGGCGGGCACTTGCTGGCGGATTTCAGCGATTTCTTCCAGGGACAGTTCACGCGACAGGATGATCCGGCTCAAGCCTTGTTGTTGCCAGAACTCGACGCTCGCCCAGTTGACCGTGTTGGCCTGCACCGACAGGTGAATCGGCATCTGCGGGAAGTGCCGGCGCACCAGCATGATCAGGCCGGGATCGGACATGATCAGCGCATCCGGCGCCATGGCGATCACCGGCTCCAGATCCTTGAGAAAGGTTTTCAGCTTGGCGTTGTGCGGGGCGATGTTCACCACCACGTAGAAACGCTTGCCCTGGGCCTGGGCTTCGCGAATGCCAAGCGCCAGGTTGGCGTGATCGAATTCGTTGTTGCGCACCCGCAGGCTGTAGCGCGGCTGGCCGGCATACACCGCATCGGCGCCGTAGGCGAAGGCATAACGCATGTTTTTCAGGGTGCCGGCGGGGGCGAGCAGTTCTGGCGTGGCGAGGGTCATGGGCGGGTCGATCGCAAAAGTCCGCGAGGGTAATCGGCTTGGCCGCAGGTTTCATTGATCTGGATCTATGCTTGATGAACAAGCGGATGGCACTCGCGCGGACCGTGGCGGACTAAGCATCAGGACGCGACATTGCGTCCCTGCGGACTGACATGGATCGGACATGAACGAAGAGACGGTACAAAACAAATCACTGGTGGTTCTGCTTGGGCTGGTCACCGCCGCGTTTATCTGGATTTTGCTGCCGTTCTACGGCGCGGTGTTCTGGGCGGTGATCCTCGGCATTCTCTTCGCACCGCTGCAGCGTCGCCTGCAACTGAAGTTTGGCTGGCAACGTAACGTGACATCGCTGCTCACCCTGAGCATTTGCCTGGTCATCGCCATTCTGCCGGTGATCATCCTCAGTATCCTGCTGGTGCAAGAGGGGGCCACGCTGTACAAAAGCATCGAAAGCGGCGAGCTGGACATTGCGGGGTACGTGACGCATTTCAAACACAGCCTGCCGCCGTACTTTCAGCACTTGCTCGATCGGGCCGGGGTCGGTGAGCTGGACGGGTTGCGGGAGAAAATCATCAAGAGTGCGGTGACGGGCAACGAGTTTGTCGCCACGCAGGTGTTCAGTTTCGGGCAGGGTACGTTTGATTTCGTGGTGGGTTTTTTCATCATGCTCTACCTGCTGTTCTTCTTTTTGCGCGACGGTGCAGAGCTTGCACGCAAGGTTCGCGCTGCCGTGCCGCTGGAGGAACACCAGAAACGCCGCTTGCAACTCAAGTTCAACCGCGTGGTGCGCGCCACGGTGAAGGGCAACCTGCTGGTGGCCATCACGCAGGGCGCATTGGGCGGTTTGATTTTCTGGTTTCTCGACATCCCGAGCGCGTTGCTCTGGGCGGTGTTGATGGCGTTTCTGTCGCTGTTGCCAGCGGTGGGCGCGGGGATTGTCTGGGCGCCGGTGGCGGCATTTTTCCTGTTCACCGGAGCAATCTGGCAGGGCGTGGTGCTGGGGTTGTTCGGCGTGTTCGTGATCGGCCTGGTGGACAATGTGCTGCGACCGATCCTGGTGGGCAAGGACACCAAGATGCCGGACTATCTGATCCTCATCTCGACCTTGGGCGGCCTGGCGATTTTCGGGCTCAACGGCTTTGTCATCGGGCCCCTGATCGCGGCGCTGTTCATGTCGAGCTGGGCGATTTTCACCGAAACCAAACCGCGGGTGCAGCTGCCTTAAGCGCTGAGTCGACCGGGGTCGAGGCTCTGCGACAGTGCCTTGGCGGCGTTAAGCGAGGGGAGTGGGCCGCTGATCGGTTCGCCGTCCTGCACCAGATACCAACAGGCGAGCAATCCTAGCTCTCTAAGCGGGGCGGGAACGGCGCTGCCGATAACGGACATGATCTGAACCTGGGACATAAGTACCTCCATCAATCTATGGAGCTACCTTACGGACCCGACGCTTGAACGAGAAATCAACGCTTTCGATAGTCGTCATTGACGCCAGTGGCCCCAAACGACCGCCTGTCGGTCAGTCGACCACCAGGTCCAGCATATGGACCACTTCGTGCTCGTTGAGCAGGCCTTTGCGCACCAGGTTTTCGGCCAGCAGCGAAAGAAACTTGGCGCTGCGATGGCCTTCCAGGTGCTTGAGTTCGGTCAGGGCGTTGTACACCTTGCTGGAGGTGCACAAGCTGATATCGCGGTGCGGGTTTTGCGTGGGCATGAGGTCGTCCTTGTTGTTATCAACCTGTTGTTGGCGGACAGATCCAAGCTTGCGGACCTGACATGACATAAACATGACCGTTTCCCCCGGCGCGGGGGAAGGGCGCTTGATTCAATCTTGCCCGCTTGAACCGGCGGGACTGTCCCGATAGCGACCTTGGCGAGATTTTTTCAGACCTTCACCGACGAACGGGCATAAAAAAGCCCCGCTATAAAAGCGGGGCCTTGTGCGCCTGTTACCAGCGGCCGTAACCATGGGGATGGCCGTAATAACCGCGTGGCGGGCCGTAATAGCCACGGGGCGGACCGTAGTAGACCGGTGGCGGGGCGTAATAGACCGGTTGTTGTACGTAGACCGGCGCCGGCTCGTAGTAAACCGGTGGCGGTTGCTGCACGTACACCGGTTGCGGCTGGTAGTAAACCGGTTGTTGCTGGACATAAACGGGCCGGTTGCTGTTGATGATGGCCGAACCGACAATGGCCGAGCCAACGATCGCGCCAAATACCGCTGGACCTTGCCAACCGTGACCGCCGCCAGCCTCTGCCTGCCCTGCGATAGCAAGAGCACCGATCAGCAAGGCAACTGTGGGGATTTTACGGATCATGATCATTCCTCGGTTCTTCAACCCGGCGCTTGCGTCTGCAATAGACCCAAGGATTGTCGCGGGGATACTTCTAAGACAGCGTTTTTTCGAAAATCAGCACAGCCGTTGGGTAAATTTTGTGTAAGGTCTGTACCGGCTTCCTTACCCGCGTGCGCTGCCACGAGCAGGCACGCCGATATGATCGATCAGATCTCGATGGAATGGCTAATCCCGTCCATCTGAAAGTGCTACCGAAGGAGATTCTTCATGCAGATGAACCCCAACAAAGACACCCAGCTGTGCATGTCCCTGTCGGGGCGCCCGGGAAACTTTGGCCTGCGATTTCACAATCATCTGTACGAACAGTTGGGGCTGAATTTCTACTACAAGGCCTTTCGCAGCCAGGACCTGACCGGTGCCGTCGCGGGTATTCGCGCCCTGGGCATTCGTGGTTGTGGCGTATCGATGCCGTTCAAGGAAGCGTGCATTGCGCTGGTCGATGAGCTGGACGCGTCCGCCGCCGCCATTCAATCGATCAACACCATCGTCAACACCGACGGTCACCTCAAGGCTTACAACACCGATTACATCGCCATCGCTCAATTGCTGGAAACCCATCAGGTGCCCAAGGAATCGACCTTCGCCCTGCGCGGCAGCGGCGGCATGGCCAAGGCTGTGGCGAGCGCCTTACGCGATGGCGGGTACAAAAAGGGTTTGATCGTGGCCCGTAACGAGCGCGCCGGGCGTGCCCTGGCGGAGTCACTGGGCTATGAATGGCAAGCCGAGTTGGGCGCCCGGCGTCCGCAGATGCTGATCAACGTGACGCCGATCGGCATGACTGGCGGGCCGGAGGCCGATCAGCTGGCCTTCGACTCCAATGTCATTGTTGCTGCCGAGACTGTCTTCGATGTGGTGGCGATCCCCTCGGAAACACCGCTGATCGTGCGCGGTCGCGCTGAAGGCAAGCGAGTGATCACCGGGCTGGAGGTGATTGCAATCCAGGCGTTGGAGCAGTTTGTGTTGTACACCGGTGTGCGGCCGACGGAGGAGCAGTTCAAGAAAGCGGTGGAGTTTGCCCGGAGCTGACTTTCCTCAAGTTATTTGATGGCTGTGCCGGCCCCATCGCGAGCAGGCCCGCTCCCACATTTGATCGCATTCTTCTGGAAGAACTCGGTCAAATGTGGGAGCGAGCCTGCTCGCGATGGGCGCGACCCGGTCTCCCAGATGAATTCGCACCTGGGCCTATACTTCCTCGCCAGCAAGCAAAGACTTGCCACCCCATAAAACCGTGCCCCGAGGTCCCCATGCATCCCGCCATCCTCAACCTCAATCAGGTCGAACTCGAACCGCTGCCCCAAGCCCTGGCGCCGACCGGTGAAACGGCTGGCCGCTATCAGCAGCGGATGGCTCGCGTCGGTCAGCAACTGGGTGCGCAAAAGCTTGGCTATCGCTTGTACGTGCTGGAACCGGGCATGCGTGGCAGTCCGTTTCACAGCCATCGGGTCAACGAGGAAATGTTTTACGTGGTGGCCGGGGAAGGGGAGATCCGTCTCGGGGCCGAGCGTTTTCCCATTCGTGCGGGTGACGTGATCGCCTGCCCGCCGGGCGGTCCGGAAGCAGCGCACCAGATCATCAACACCAGCACCCATGAACTGCGCTACCTGGCGGTCAGCACCCAGCAATCGCCGGAAATATGCGAGTACCCGGATTCCGGAAAATACGCGGTGATGGACGACTTCAAGGTCGATGCCGAGGGTAATGCGTCGGGCTTCGTCGCCATTGCCCGGCCGTCTGACGGCGTGGATTACTGGGACGGCGAGTAAAGCACTGACACCCCCCATCTAACTGTGGGAGCGAGACCGGCTTGCCGGCGATAGCGGTTCGTCATTCAACATCAATGTCGACTGATCCACCGCTATCGCCGGCAAGCCGGTCTCGCTCCCACAGTTGGTTCTACGTTGCTGGTTATTCTAGGCGTGCCAGTCGCTCTTCCAGCGCGGCAATGCGTGCTTCGAGCTCTTCGATCCGCTCTACGGAAACGCCGCTACCCGAGCCACGCTCCACCGGATTCTGCCGTGCCGCGAGAATCACTTCGATATCCGCCGGATCGCCCAGCGCATGCATGTAGCGATCTTCCCGCTGCCCGGCCTGACGGGGAATCAGCAACGCCAGACCGCGAGCAATCAACCGTTCAAGTTGATGCACGACCTGTTCGGCATCTTCGAACTCATGCATGCGGCCGCTGCGGGTCAGCAGTTCGTTGACTGTCTGCGGACCGCGCAGAAACAGCAGTCCCGTCAGAATCACCTGCGCCGGCACCAGCTCCAGGGCCTTGTCGACCTTGTGTTCCCAGCGGTCGGCGCGGCTGCCCATCACCAGTTTGGTAAACCCGCGACCTTCAAGGGCGCGCAGGCTCTGGCCGACCTGGCCCTGGGTGAGGTTCATCACCGGTTCGCGGCTGGTTTTCTGGTTGCAGGCGATCACCAGGGCGTTGAGGGTCAGCGGATAGGTTTCCGGGCTGGTGGCCTGTTTCTCGATCAACGAACCGAGAATGCGGATTTCCGTGCTGTTCAGGCGCGGTTCGTCGAAGGTCGTTTCTTGCTCAGTGCTCATGATGCTGCGTCCTTACCCCGGTTCATATTCTTCTCCTGCTGGCATGCACTTTAGATTGGCGTGCGCCAATGGCAACTGAATTCGTCGCGCCACCCCTGCAATGGTCATAAAAGCGACATCAATCCATAACGCTATTTTTACATTCTGGCGGGCACCGTATGCAGGGCCGCGAAATGACGGCCGCACCTGACAGGCGCGGCGTCAGAGCGTATCGACGACGTCACTGGCCTTACTGACTGCAACCTGGAGCAAGGCATGACGCTGACGTTGGGAACGACCCGCAATAATGCGCTGATCGGCGCGTACCTGCCATGACCGTGCTGGTCACCGGCGCCGCCGGTTTCATCGGGTTTCACACGGTCAAGCGCCTGTGTGAGCAAGGTCTTGAAGTGGTCGGCATCGATAATCTCAACGACTACTACAGCGTGGAACTCAAACACGCCCGGCTCAACGAGCTGCGTGCCTTGCCGGGCTTTCATTTCCAGACGCTGGATATCGTCGACAAGCCTGCCCTGCTTGCGTTGTTCAAGGAGCACCGCTTTACCGAAGTTATCCACCTGGCCGCCCAGGCCGGCGTTCGTTACTCGCTGGACAACCCGGACGTGTACGCGCAATCGAACCTGACGGGGTTTCTGAATGTGCTGGAAGCCTGCCGACACCATCGCCCCGAGCATCTGATCTATGCCTCGAGCAGCTCGGTGTACGGCACCAACAGCAAAATGCCGTTCTGCGTCGAAGATGCCGTCGATCATCCGGTTTCGCTGTACGCCGCGAGCAAGCGTGCCAATGAGCTGATGGCCCACAGCTACTGCCATCTGTATGGAATCAAGGCCAGCGGCTTGCGGTTCTTTACCGTGTACGGACCTTGGGGCCGCCCTGACATGGCGCTGTTCAAGTTCACCCAAGCGATCCTCAACGACAAACCGATCGACCTCTACAACCAGGGCCTGATGTCGCGGGATTTCACCTACATCGACGACATCGTCGAAAGCATCGTACGTCTGCGTCCTCGTCCGCCATTGCCGGAGGGCGCGGGCGAGGGCGTCAACCGGATTTTCAATATCGGGCGGGGCGTGCCGGTGGCGCTGCTGGATTTCGTCGATTGTCTGGAGTCGGCGCTGGACCGGCAAGCCCAACGCAATTTGCTGCCGATGCAGGCGGGCGATGTGCTCAGGACCTGGGCAGACGTGTCGGCATTGGCGCAATGGGTCGATTTTCGTCCGCAAGTGTCGGTCGAGGCCGGCGTTGCGCAATTCGTGAAGTGGTATCGCCACTTTTATCAGATTTGAAACGTTGGCCCTCGATCATAAAAAATCCAGGGAACAGGGGCCTCTATGAGCCAAGACCTATTTGTATCCGTGCTGATTCCGGCAAAAAACGAAGCGAGCAATCTCACCTTGCTGCTGGAAGAAATCCGCATCGCACTGGCGGATGAAGCGTACGAAGTCATCGTTGTCGACGACGGCAGCACTGACGCCACCTTGCAGGCATTGCGAAACACCCGGCACAGCGGGCTGAGCACGTTGCGCATCCTGCGGCATGAGCGTTCGCTGGGACAGAGCACTTCGCTCTACCACGCCGCACTTGCCGCCCGGGGCCAATGGCTGGCCACCCTCGATGGCGACGGTCAAAACGACCCTGCGGACATCCCCGGCATGCTGGCGCTGGTGCGCAGTGAGTCAGCCACCGCCGACCTGCAATTGGTGGCCGGGCATCGGGTCAACCGCCGCGACACCGCGAGCAAGCGCTGGGCCTCGCGGTTTGCCAACGGGATACGCCGCCGCATGCTCAAGGACCAGACGCCGGACACCGGTTGCGGGCTGAAACTGATTCAGCGCGCGGCGTTTCTGCGTTTGCCGTACTTCGACCATATGCACCGCTACATTCCTGCGCTGATCCAGCGCCACAACGGCCGCATGATCACCCACCCGGTCAACCACCGATCCCGTACGGCCGGGGTTTCCAAATACGGCAACATTGACCGTGCGCTGGTGGGTGTTCTCGACCTGATCGGTGTCTGGTGGCTGATCCGGCGCACGCGTCTGAACACTCATGCGCAGGAGATCGAAGGATGAACCTGTCCCGCGAAACCCTGTGGCTGGTGGTCGGTTTCAGTGGCCAGATCGCCTTTACCGGCCGCTTTGTCCTGCAGTGGCTGTACAGCGAATACAAAAAGCGCAGCGTGATTCCGGTGAGCTTCTGGTACCTGAGCATCATCGGCAGCGCGCTGTTGTTCGCGTACGCGATTTACCGACAGGACCCGGTGTTCATCGCCGGCCAGGCGTTCGGCTCCATCGTTTACTTGCGCAACCTGCAATTGATTGCCCGCAGCAAAACCTTGAAGGACTGACCCATGCGCCGAACCCTGTCACCCGGCGTCGAATGCCTGGGGCTGATGTTGCTTGCTCTGTTGCTGGTCGGCGCGGGGCTCGGTCTGCGCCAGCCGCAGAATGTGGACGAGGAGCGCTTCCTCGGCGTGGCGCTGGAGATGCTGCACAACGGTTCGTGGCTGATTCCCCATCGCGCCGCGGAGATTTACGGCGATAAACCACCGATATTCATGTGGACCGTGGCGTTTTTCACCTGGATCACCGGGATGCCCGCCATTGCCCTTTATATTCCGGGGCTGCTGTCTGCCACCTCGGTTACGGCGATGCTCTACGACCTGGGCCGCAGACTCTGGAACCGGCGAGCCGGTCGAACGGCGGCGCTGCTGTACCTGGCGACCTATCAGACCTACAGCATTCTGCGGACCGGCCAGATCGACAGTTTTCTGATTCTGTTCACATCGCTGGGCCTGTACGGCCTGACCCGTCACCTGCTGCTCGGGCCTGCCTGGCGCTGGTTTTACGCCGGATGCGCCGCCATGGGCATCGGCGTGATCACCAAAGGGGTCGGCTTCGTGCCGGCGTTGATGCTGATTCCGTATGCCTATGCCGTGCGCAAAGGCTGGCCCGGCGTGGTGGCGATGCCGGGCGAGGCGCGCAAGTGGTTGATGGGTGTTGTGGTGGTACTGGGCGCCGTTGCCATCTGGCTGCTGCCCTTGGCCCTGTCCATCGCGCTCAATGGCGGCGCTGACGAAATCGCTTATGCGCGGGAAATCCTGCTGCGCCAGACGGCGGGGCGCTATGCAGCAGCCTGGGATCACCGCGAGCCATTCTGGTATTTCTTTGTCAACGTCATTCCGCAGTATTGGCTGCCATTGGTGCTCGCCTTGCCGTGGCTGATTCCCGCCTGGCGCAGGCAGTTGCGCAAGCGCGACGGTCGAGTGCTGGTGCTGCTGGGTTGGGTGGTGCTGGTCGTGCTTTTTTTCTGCCTGAGCAGCGGCAAGCGCAAGTTGTACATCTATCCGGCATTGCCGGGGCTGGTGCTGGTCGCCGCGCCGCTGATGCCGTGGCTGTTCAAGCGCTGGTTCCGTCGGCGTCTGCTCGGCTGGCGAATCTTTCAGGGGGTGGCCGTGGCCTGGTTTGCGCTGTGGTTTGCCCGCGGTTTCATCGAGCCGGTCAAGGATGGGGACAACCCTCATGAAGCGCTGATGGCGCAGGCGGCGACAATGACCCAGGGCGCTGACCTGGTGTTGGTCAACTGGCGCGAGGGGCATTGGTTGTTCGCAAGGCAACCGATCGTGCATTTCGGAATGGCCGGTTCCACGGTCGAACAGGCGGCGCAGTGGCTGCGCGAGCATCCGCAGGCGTACGCGTTGGTGCCGGATGAACAGCTCGGCCAGTGTTTCAATCCTCAGGCCGCCCGCGAGTTGGGCGAGACCTCGCGGGCGCAGTGGTCGATCGTCGGTGCCGACGCTGATAATGGCAATTGCCATCCTGGCCCGCCCGCCCATATCTATCGCTTCACCTGGGACCGTGCATCGCTATAATCGTCCCCACGTTTCACACCTGTCACCACACGAGACTGCCATGACCATTTCCCTGTATGACGCTTCCGTTCCGGTTTTCAAACAATTGCTCACCGCCCTGAGCGACGTTCTGAACAAGGCCGAAGCCCACGCCACTGCGAAGAACATCGATCCGAACGCTTTCCTGCAGGCCCGTCTGTACCCGGACATGTTCCCGCTGGTGCGTCAGGTGCAGATCGCGGTGGATTTCGCCAAGGGTGTTTCTTCGCGTCTGGCCGAGATCGAAGTGCCGAAGTACGACGACACTGAAACCACCTTCGCCGAGCTGCAAGCGCTGCTGACCAAGGTTCTGGCTTACATCGGCGAGATCAAGCCGGAGCAGATCAACGGCAAGGAAGGCATCGAGATCGTTACTCGTCCAGGCACGCCGAAAGAGAAGCGCTTCAGCGGCCAGGCTTACCTGCTGAGCTACGGTTTGCCGCAGTTCTTCTTCCACGTCACCACCGCTTACGCGCTGCTGCGTCACAACGGCGTGGAAGTGGGCAAGCGCGATTACATGGGCGCGTTCTAAACCGCCCGGGTACAAAAAAGCCCCCGCAGCCTCAGGTTGCGGGGGCTTTTTCATCTGTAAGCATTTTTCATTTACGCCGCTGACCCTTGTGGGGGCTGGCTTGACAGCGATGGCGGCCTGATAGCCGACCTATATTTTGTTGACCGAGTACATATCCATTCCTGCGGTAACGGCGGCTAGTGGTTTCGCCCTTACGGCGAGTCCCTTTTCCAAACGCCGAAAAGGAACCAAAAGGCTTTGCCCCTGACGTACGGCCCGAGCCTTAGCGAGGCACCGAACGAAAGGGGCAAAAGCGCTTGGTTACTTGGCGCCGGGCGGCGTTCCGTTTTTCCAAGTAACCCGCTGTAAGAGCGGAACCAATAGCCGCCGTTACCGCAGAAACGGATATGCCCCCAAAACAAACCAACCCCAAACAGCGTGTCACGCCAAACGCTGAGCCTTCTCGTCCTCACCCAAACAAGCCGCCGCCGTAAACAACACATCAGTAGAAGAATTCAACGCAGTCTCCGCCGAATCCTGCAACACCCCGATGATGAACCCGACCGCCACCACCTGCATGGCGATCTCACTCGGAATACCAAACAGGCTGCATGCCAATGGAATCAGCAACAACGACCCGCCCGCCACACCCGAAGCGCCACAAGCACAGATCGCCGCAACGACGCTCAACAGAATGGCGGTTGGAATGTCCACCGCAATACCCAGCGTATGCACAGCCGCCAGAGTCAGCACGGTGATGGTGATCGCAGCCCCCGCCATGTTGATCGTCGCACCCAGCGGAATCGAGACTGAATAAGTGTCCTCATGCAGCCCCAAACGCTTGCTCAACTCTAGATTGACCGGAATGTTCGCCGCCGAGCTGCGGGTAAAGAACGCCGTGATGCCGCTTTCACGCAAGCACATGATCACCAGCGGATACGGGTTGCGACGCAGCTTCCAGAACACGATCACCGGGTTCATCACCAGCGCCACAAACAGCATGCAGCCCAACAACACCGCCAGCAGATGCGCGTAGCCGATCAAGGCACCGAAGCCGGAAGTGGCAAGGGTCGAAGCCACCAGGCCGAAAATCCCCAGCGGCGCAAAACGGATCACCAGGCGCACGATCAGGGTCACGCCGTTAGACAAATCACCGAGTACTTCACGCGTGGTGTCACCGGCATGGCGAATGGCAACGCCCATGCCGATGGCCCACGCCAGAATGCCGATGAAATTGGCATTCATCAGCGCGCTGACCGGGTTATCCACCACGCTCAGCAGCAGACTTTGCAGCACTTCACCGATACCGCCCGGCGCCGTCACCGCGACGTCGTGAGTGGACAGCACCAGACTCGACGGGAACATCATGCTGGCCACGACCGCGACCACCGCGGCGGCAAACGTGCCAAGCAGGTACAGAAACAGAATCGGCCGGATGTGGGTTTCCTGGCCGTGCTTGTGGTTGGCGATCGACGCCATGACCAGCACGAACACCAGAATCGGCGCGACAGCTTTCAGCGCCGAGACGAACACTTTGCCGATGAACGCGGTGGACTTCGCCACCTCGGGCGCAACCAGCGCCAGGGCAATCCCGGCGAGCAGGCCGATGATGATTTGCGAAACCAGGCTCAAGCGTTTCAAGCGTTGCAATAGCGAAGGGGATGAAGCGGTCATAAAACGGCATCTCTGATTTTTTTAGGTGCGGGGGTGTTGCGACATCGCGGCCATTGAAGGGCGGATGAACAGGGTGTACGAATCGCAGGGCGCGGACTTTATCACAGCGTCGTCTGCATCCTTCAGACCTGTGACGATCTGCCACCCGCCTGTTAAACGCGATTGGCAGGTTCGTGCAACCCCATTTGGAAACACTCTGTTAACATTGCGCATCCTCATTTTCATCTCTGCCAGTGGGCCTTCGGGCTATCGCTGGTGTCGTCGTTTTCTGGAGTTCTGCATGCTGTTGCCCATCCTTCTGTTGTCCGCCGCCGGTTTCACGGTGCTGACCACAGAATTCGTTATCGTCGGCCTGTTGCCGGCGATTGCTCGAGACCTCGAAGTCAGCATCCCGCAAGCGGGTTTGCTGGTGACCCTGTTCGCCTTCACCGTCGCCGCGTTCGGGCCATTCCTGACCGCGTACTTCGCCCGGTTCGAACGGCGCAAGTTGTTCATTTCGGTATTGATCATGTTCGGCCTGGCCAACACCCTCGCGGCGTTTGCGCCGAACATTTGGGTGATGGCCGTTGCGCGGTTGATTCCCGCGCTCGGGCTGCCGGTGTTCTGGGCGCTGGCCAGTGAGACAGCGGTGGACATCGTCGGGCCGGATTACGCCGGGCGCGCCATCGCCAAGATCGGTTTTGGCATCGTCTGCGCCACGGTGTTTGGCATTCCGGTCGGCACGCTGATTTCCGATGCATTCGGTTGGCGCAGTGCCTTTGGCATTCTGGCGGTGATCGCGTTTGCCAAGGCGTTGCTGCTGTTTATCTACCTGCCAAAAACCAGCCTGCATCAGCATCAAGTGAGTTTTCGTTCACAGTTCAAAATTCTGCGCAGTCCCCTGATGATTGGGCATGTGTTGCTGTCGATCCTGGTGTTCAGCGGCATGTTCACCGCTTACACCTATCTGGCCGACATCCTTGAGCGGCTGGCCGGCTTCAATGGCACGGTGGTGGGCTGGTGCCTGATGGGCTTCGGCGCGGTGGGCTTGATCGGCAACTCGCTGGGCGGTCGCGCGGTGGATCGTCATCCGCTGATCGCTTCCGTGACGTTCTGCGCCTTCATGATTGCCGGCATGGTGGCGCTGGTGCCGAACATTCATTCGCCGCTGGGGCTGGCGGCGGCGATGGGGATCTGGGGCGTGACGCAGGCGGCGTTGTTCCTCGTCAGTCATGTGCGATTGATGAAGGCAGCGCCTGAAGCGCCGGCCTTTGCCGCGTCGCTGAACATTGCCGGGGCCAACCTCGGGATCGGTCTGGGTGCGATGATCGGCGGGCGCGTGATCGACAGCGTTGGCCTCGGCGGGCTTGGCTTTGCGGCGGCTGCTTTTATCCTGGCTTCGATTCTGCTGGCCATGGCGCTGATGACCTTCAAGCCCCGCGAAATCTGCGCCTGACACCTCACATCGCGGTGAACAGCTCGCGTCGGGCACCTTCGGTAATCGCAACGATGCCGGGGTGCTTGACCTTGCGTTCCACCGAAATGGCGTAGAACGACTCGGTCACGGCGTCGGTCTGGCCAATCAGCTCCACGCCGTATTGGCGTTTCACTTCATCGGCAATCACGCTCGGGCCGATGAAAATCCCGCTGCCCGATTGACCAAACGCCTGCATCAACGCGCTGTCGTCGAATTCGCCGACGATGCGCGGCTGGATCTGTTGCTCGGCAAACCAGCGCTGCAAACGACTGCGCACCACGGTTTCCGGCCCCGGAATCAGCAACGGTGCGCCGTGCAGGCTGCGCGGGAAATCCTGACCGTACTGCGTCGCGAGTTCAGCGGTGGCGAAGAAGCTGATCCCGCATTCCCCGAGTTTCTGGCTGTAGCCCTTGATGTCCAGGTGCGACGGCATCGGACTGTCGGAGATCACCAGGTCAAGGCGCTGAATCGCCAGGTCGGCGAGCAAGCGCTCCAGTTTGTCTTCGCGACAGGTGATACGCAGCGGCTCGCTCAACTCCATGGTCGGCGCAATCAGGCGATAGACGATGGATTTGGGCACAACGTCGGCCACGCCGACCCGAAACAGGATCTGCTGCTCATTGGGTTGCGCCCGCAACATCAACTCCAGTTCACCGCCGAGCTGAAACATCTGTTCGGCGTAGGGCAGGGCCTGACGCCCGGCTTCGGTGAGTTCCAACTGTCGGCCAACCCGGCGAAACAATTCGATGCCATACGTTTGTTCGAGCAGGGAAATCTGCCCGCTGATGGTCTGCGGCGTCAGGTTCAGCTGCTCGCACGCGCGCACGATGCTGCCGGTCTTGGCCACCACCCAGAAATAATGCAGTTGACGATAGTTGAGCATGGCGACCTACAGTTCGTTAAAACCGAAGTATAACCGCTGAAAATACGAATTTTCCTGAAGTGTTCGCCTCCCTAGAATGCCTCGCTATCAACGGGCCATCGTTTCGGCCCGTTTTGTTCTATCGAGGAAAGCATCATGAAGCTTAGAACCACGGCACTGCTGATTGCGTCTTTACTGGTATTGGCCGGTTGCGACCAGGCCGAAAAAAGCGCTCAGCAACTGATGGGCAAGGCTGCCGAATCCGCCAAACAAGCGATCGACGATACCCACAAAGCTGCCGAGCAAGCGATCAGCGATGCCACCGGCGGGTTGATCAGCAAGAAAGAACCATCGGGCGATGACAAAGAGAAATCCGAATCTTCGTCCCAGGAAATCTAAACCGTCTTAAACGAGTCAGGACTGACCCATGGAATACCTTTTAGAACTTGCTGCAAGCCCCACCGCCTGGGTCGCCCTGGCTACGCTGGTGGTGATGGAAATCGTGCTCGGCATCGACAACCTGATCTTCATCTCGATCCTGACCAATAAACTACCCGAGCAGCATCGGCAGAAAGCGCGGCGCATTGGTATTGGCATGGCGCTGATCCTGCGACTGGCCCTGTTGAGCACCATCGCGTTCATCGTCCAGCTGACTGAGCCTGTGATCGAGATCCTCGGCCACGCGTTCTCCTGGAAGGACATGATCCTGATCGCCGGCGGACTGTTCCTGTTGTGGAAGGCGACCACCGAGATCCATCACAGCATGGACCCGGCGCCGGATGATCCGAAGTCGGCGACCTCGACCGTGACCCTGGGCTTCGCCGCTGCGATTGGTCAGATCCTGATGCTGGACATGGTGTTCTCCATCGACAGCATCATTACCGCTGTCGGCATGACCGAGCATTTGCCGATCATGATCATCGCGGTGGTGGTGTCGGTGCTGGTGATGTTGCTGGCCGCCGACCCGTTGGCCAAGTTCATCAACGACAACCCGACGGTGGTGATGCTGGCGCTGGGCTTCCTGATCATGATCGGCATGACGCTGATCGCCGAAGGCTTCGGCGCCCACGTACCGAAAGGCTACGTCTACGCGGCCATGGCGTTCTCGGCCACGATCGAGGGCTTGAACATGATGTCCCGTCGGGCGAAGCAGAAGCGCATAGCCGCTGAAGCGTAACCTGCGTTATACAAAAGGCCGCCTGCGCTCGAAAGAGCCCAGGCGGCCTTTTTTTGTTCGGGGTGGCTGAATGCGCCCGTCAATGCGCAGTAGCGTGGCGCGGAGCCGGTTTATCGGTGTTTGCTATCCGAATGGGCCGGGCAGGGTGATGGTGCCGGCGCGCAATCCGCAGGACGCCCCACAACATGGAGGCGGCAACGGCCAGCCAGCCAGAAATCAACATTACTATGGTCATTGTCAGGCTCATCGGTGCCTCCTCTTTGCCCTGCTGCGGGCACACACTCTGTGCAACTGACAGTCTAGTCGCTGCCGTGTTTCAGGCTATTGACCAAAGGTCGTCTGTCACCAACCAGTTCGCTCTATCGAATGCACTCGACTGCCGGTTAAGGCTATACCGCTGCCGCGTGGCGTCCTATGATCGACGGCCAAGCCGGGAGCACGATGACGGCGTCTGAACAAAAGAGTGATGAGGGTGCGGGTAATGTCGCGAATTCGAATGGCAGCACTGATTGCCGGTTGTGTTGCGGGTCTGGCCGGCTGCGCGGGAAGCGTTGCGCCAGAGGTCAAGCGGCTGCCGGAACGGGTAGAGCTCAGCGGCACGTTCTACCGCGGGCAAGACTATCAAAGCGGACCGCAGGTCCTGGCGAGCATGCTGTCGCAGCAGGGCGTGGTGATTACACCGGGTTTGCTCGAAAAACCCCTGCACGTGCCTGGCGCGGAAGCTCAGTTGCAACAGAATATGCAGAACCTCGCCCGCGAGTACGGCATGGTGGTTTATCCCCTCGACAGCAATCTGCCTGCGCTGCTGACCCAGGTCGCGGCGGGTTATCCGGTGATGGTGCGCTTCACCGAGGGCTCGGCGTTCTGGGCGGAACCGCGTTACGCCATTCTCGCCGGGTACAACCGTCAGAAACAGACAGTGCTGCTGCGCGCCGGGATGAATCGTCGGGAGTTGATGAGCTTCGGTTCGTTTGAGTCAGCTTTCAAGGACGCCGGCGGTTGGGCGGTGCTGATCCAGAAGCCGAACCAGATTCCGGCCAATGTCGATCAGCAACGCTGGTTGAAAGCAGCGAGTGACCTGGCTCAAGCCGGTCAGGAACAAGCGGCGGCCCGAGCGAAGAAGGCGCTGGGCGCTCAGTAGGTTTCCGTTCGTCATCTGCATTGCACTGCTGCGCGCGGTTAGCCTCTGAAGGATAAGGGCCCGGATTTTTTCCGGGTCAGTTCCAAGGAGGCGTTCATGACAAATCCCACTGCACCCACCGGCCCGCACTCGTCTGAGCATTCATCAGGCGACGAGTTGGGTTTTGACCCCGATTCGCCGGACCTCGCCGATCCTCAGGTCGACCCCATCGGCCCTGCCAAGGCGCCCAAAGACGTAAAACCGGGCGAGGATACCAAGGCCCCTGCGAAGCCTTACGACCCGCTGGCAAATCTGAAACCCTGACGTTAAGTGTGAGGTGTGTATGTCTACCGATTCGAGTTTTGACGACAAACGTCCCGACAGTGTTCCAACCACCCCCGAAGACGACATGGATCCGGTGATGGATCCGGACAGCCCGATGCGCGACCCGTTGGCCAGGCCGTTGGTCACGCCAACCGAGCATCCGCTGGGCAGGAGGGATCCGAGTGCCGGCGACGGCATTCCGGATGACGACCAGATGCCGCTGCCCAATGATTAACGCTGGACGAAAAAAAACCGACTGTGTTCAGAGAGTCTTGAAACAGAGAAACCTGTGGCGAGCGAGCTTGCTCGCGCTGGGGCGCGAAGCGGCCCTAAAAATCTGAAAACCATTGTCGATTTTGTGAGTGCTACGCACTCAAGCGGGAGCAAGCTCCCTCGCCACAATGCTACGTACGGTCCAAGAGCGCGCCTAAGTGAACAGCATTACCCGACCAGTCGGGGCTTTTGCTTTCTGCGTCGTTACTTCGAGGCTTCAACCACACCGCTCTGACGGTGCTTGAGGTTTTTTTCCGATTTGTATTGCAGTGCTTCAGACGGAACGTTGGTGCCCTTGCCGGTCTCGATCCAATTGCGAATACGGCTGGCATCGGCGAAGTGCGTGTACTTACCGAAGGCGTCGAGAATCACCAGCGCCACCGGGCGATTGCCCATGCTGGTCACTAGCACCAGACAATGGCCTGCCTCGTTGGTGAAGCCGGTTTTCGTCAGCCGGATGTCCCAGTTCGGCTTGCCGACCAAATGGTCGGTGTTGCGGAAACCCAGGCTGTAATTGGGCTTGCGGAACGAGACGGTTTTTTCCTTGGTGGTGCTCAGCTCGGTCAAAATCGGGTACTTGTGCGCCGCGACCAGCAATTTGCTCAGGTCGCGTGCGGTCGATACGTTACGCGGCGAAAGACCGGTCGGTTCGACATAGTGGGTACTGGTCATGCCGAGCGCCTTGGCCTTGGCGTTCATGGCGGCAATAAAGGCGACATAACCGCCCGGATAGTGGTGGGCCAGGCTGGCGGCCGCGCGGTTTTCCGACGACATCAGGGCAATCAGCAACATTTCCCGGCGCGGCATTTCGCTGTTGAGTTTGACCCGGGAAAACACACCTTTCATCTCCGGTGTGTCGCTGATGTTGATGGAGATGTACTCGTCCATGTTCTGCTTCGCTTCAACCACGACCAGTGCGGTCATCAGTTTGCTGACCGAGGCGATCGGCACGACCACGTCCGGGTTGCTGGCGTAGATGACTTTGTTGGTCTGCAGATCCATCAGCAGCGCGCTGCCGGAGGCGATCTTCAGTTGGGTGGTGTCACGTGGTGCCGCAGTGGTGTCGGCAGCATTGACCGTTGGCGTGATGAACGTCCCTGTAAATGCAAAAAATAGGCTCAGGATGGAAAGACGGATTTTCACGCTGGCAGACTCATAAGGTGTGGATTAGCCGTTTTGTAACGGGCTGTTTCTTAAAAACCGACGCATTTTAGAAGTATGGCTGAAGAACTGTCGATGGTTGTTCAGTGAACAGGTGAAAGTCCTTGAAAACCCCTACAAAACAGCAGGTTTCCGGCGAATGGTAGGGGCCGTTCTCCGGGCAAAAAGAACCCCGCCATTGGCGGGGTTATTTTGTTCGTCGCTGATACTCAAGCGTGAACTCAGCTGTGCAGCGTTTCCGCCGCGTACAGCGTGTTTTCCAGCAGGCAGGCGCGGGTCATCGGACCTACGCCACCCGGCACCGGCGTGATCCAGCCAGCGCGGGGCAGGGCGGTTTCGTAGATCACGTCGCCGACCAGTTTGCCGTCTTCCTGACGGTTGATGCCGACGTCGATCACGATGGCGCCTTCCTTGATCCACTCACCCTTGACCAGGCCCGGCTTGCCGGCGGCCACGACCACCAGGTCGGCGCGACCGATGTGGCCTGCCAGATCCTTGGTGAAACGGTGGGCGACGGTCACGGTACAACCGGCCAGCAGCAACTCCATCGCCATCGGACGGCCCACAATGTTTGAGGCGCCGACAACCACTGCGTCCATCCCGTAAAGATCGGCACCGGTGCTTTCCAGCAGCGTCATGATCCCTTTGGGCGTGCACGGGCGCAGCAGCGGAATACGCTGGGCGAGGCGGCCGACGTTATAAGGATGGAAACCGTCGACGTCTTTGTCCGGACGGATGCGCTCCAGCAATTTGGAAGCATCCAGGTGTTCAGGCAAAGGCAGCTGAAGCAGAACGCCGTCGATTGCCGGGTCGTCATTCAGGCGATCGATCAGATCGGTCAGCGCTTCTTGAGTGGTTTCGGAAGGCAGGTCGTAGGCTTGGGAAATGAAGCCGACCTCTTCACAGTCTTTACGCTTGTGCGAGACATAAACCTGAGAGGCAGGATCGCTGCCGACCAGGATCACCGCGAGGCCCGGCGTGCGCAGGCCTTGCTCGCGACGCTCGGTCACTCGTTTGGCGATCTGCTGGCGCAGGCTGGCGGCGATCGATTTGCCGTCGATTAGTTGTGCAGTCATTGCGCGTGATTAACCATCGAGAGGGGAAAAAAAGAGAACGCATTCTCGCATGTCATGAGGTGAGGGCAAAGGCGCTTGGTCTGCAAATTCCTCTAACCCCTTTAATTAAATGAATTTTTTATAAAAAGGATTTGACGCCCCCCGGGGGGCTCTATACTATTCGTCGCACTTGTCGGGCACAGCCTAGCACTGGTTAAGAAGGCTGCGCGGAATTACGGTTCTGCAAGGCTGAAAAGCACTTAGTTTGTAGTCCTCCAAGAGTACAGATTAATAAGGCGCCCGTAGCTCAGCTGGATAGAGCATCCGCCTTCTAAGCGGATGGTCGCAGGTTCGAGTCCTGCCGGGTGCGCCATTAGGCAGCATTGGCACAAGTAGCGCGATATGGTGGGCGTAGCTCAGTTGGTAGAGCACGGGATTGTGACTCCCGTTGTCGTGGGTTCGATCCCCATCGTCCACCCCATATTTCGAAAGGCGCCAGATTAACAGTCTGGCGCCTTTGCTTTAACGGCTATACGCGGATGTGGTGGAATTGGTAGACACACTGGATTTAGGTTCCAGCGCCGCGAGGCGTAAGAGTTCGAGTCTCTTCATCCGCACCAAATAAAGCTTCACTCATGCCGGTTGGCCTGGTTGGGGCTCCACAAAGAAGTTGTTTGGCTTCTTTGTAACGCAATATGGTGGGCGTAGCTCAGTTGGTAGAGCACGGGATTGTGACTCCCGTTGTCGTGGGTTCGATCCCCATCGTCCACCCCATATTTCGAAAGGCGCCAGATTTAACAGTCTGGCGCCTTTTTTGTTTCAGTGTTTTGAGAGTCGGCGGCTGCAGTTCCGGGTCGCATGGGCAGGGCGTTTCGTCGTATTTATGTTTCTCGATGATGCCGCGCTGCCCGCCGGCCTTGCTCGCAAGGTCGGCAGTCAGGGTGATGATCGGCAACCGCTTCTATATATAGAAGGGTTGGCGCAGAGCCTTGGCGTGATGGGTTGTATTTGCCACCGGGGCGAGATGCATTCGTGTATTCGCCCCTCTAAATTGCCTGCTGCGTTTTTACCCGTTTTCAGTAGGGTGACTTCTTGAGTTTGACCTACTAGAATGCATGCCCTTGATTCTGGGGTCGGAAACGGCCGGCCAACGTCTGTGCAACGAGGAATATCCATGCAAGTTTCTGTTGAAAATACTTCTGCTCTTGAGCGCCGCATGAGCATCACCGTGCCGGCTGAGCGCATCGAGACTCAGGTCAACAAGCGTCTGCAGCAGACTGCCCAAAAGGCCAAGATCGCTGGTTTCCGTCCAGGCAAAGTGCCGATGAGCGAAATCAAGCGCCGTTTTGGTGCTGATGCACGTCAGGAAGCTGTCGGCGACGTTATCCAGTCCTCGTTCTACGAAGCTGTTGTCGAGCAGAAGCTGAACCCGGCTGGCGCTCCTTCGATCGAGCCGAAATCCCTGGAAGCTGGCAAAGACCTGGAATACGTCGCGATTTTCGAAGTGTTCCCTGAGTTCACCGTTGCCGGTTTCGAAGGCATCACCGTAGAGCGCCTGAGCGCTGACGTGGCTGACGCTGACCTGGACAAAATGCTGGACGTCCTGCGCAAGCAGAACACCCGTTTCGAAGTGGCCGATCGCGCTGCCCAGAACGATGACCAGCTGAACATCGATTTCGTCGGCAAGGTCGACGGTGAAGTGTTCGCTGGCGGTTCCGCCAAAGGTACTCAGCTGGTTCTGGGTTCCGGCCGCATGATTCCTGGTTTCGAAGACGGTCTTGTTGGCGCTAAAGCCGGCGAAGAGCGCGTTCTGAACCTGACGTTCCCAGAGGACTATCAGAACCTCGACCTGGCGGGCAAAACCGCTGAGTTCACCGTGACCGTGAACACTGTTTCCGAGCCAAAACTGCCAGAGCTGAACGAAGAGTTCTTCGCTCAATTCGGCATCAAGGAAACCGGTCTGGAAGGCTTCCGCGCCGAAGTTCGCAAGAACATGGAGCGTGAACTGCGTCAGGCAATCAAATCCAAGGTCAAGAATCAGGTAATGGACGGTCTGCTGGCCACCAACCCGATCGAAGTGCCAAAGGCTCTGCTGTCCAACGAAGTTGACCGTCTGCGCGTGCAGGCTGTTCAGCAGTTCGGTGGCAACATCAAGCCTGATCAACTGCCGGCCGAGCTGTTCGAAGAACAAGCCAAGCGTCGCGTTGTGCTGGGTCTGATCGTGGCTGAAGTGGTCAAGCAATTCGACCTCAAGCCTGACGAAGCCCGCGTTCGCGAAATGATTCAGGAAATGGCTTCGGCTTACCAGGAGCCTGAGCAGGTTGTGTCCTGGTACTACAAAAATGACCAGCAACTGAACGAAGTCCGTTCGGTTGTGCTGGAAGAACAAGTTGTGGATACTGTTCTGCAGAAAGCTAGCGTGACCGACAAATCGGTCTCTTACGAAGAAGCAGTCAAGCCGGTAGAAGCTCCACAAGCCGACTGATCGTTTTTGCGGTAAGAAGTACACACCATAAGCCAGCCTTCGTGCTGGCTTATGCGTATTCAAGACATAACTATTTGGGAGTGACTGCAGAGCATGTTCCGTAATTCGTATATTCAGCAGAACTCTGATATCCAGGCCGCAGGCGGCCTGGTCCCGATGGTTGTCGAGCAGTCCGCTCGTGGCGAGCGCGCCTACGACATCTACTCGCGTCTCCTCAAGGAGCGAGTGATCTTTCTGGTTGGTCCGGTAGAGGACTACATGGCCAACCTGATCTGTGCGCAACTGCTGTTCCTTGAAGCGGAAAACCCGGACAAGGACATCCATCTCTATATCAACTCCCCGGGCGGTTCGGTGACGGCGGGCATGTCGATCTACGACACCATGCAATTCATCAAGCCAAACGTGTCGACCACCTGTATCGGTCAGGCCTGCAGCATGGGCGCATTCCTGTTGACCGCCGGTGCCCCTGGCAAGCGTTACTGCCTGCCGAACTCACGCGTGATGATTCACCAGCCACTGGGCGGTTTCCAGGGGCAGGCATCGGATATCGAAATCCATGCCAAGGAAATCCTCTTCATTCGTGAGCGTCTCAACACGCTGATGGCCAAGCATAGCGGGCACACTCTTGAAGAAATCGAGCGTGATACCAACCGCGACAATTTCATGAGTGCAGAAGCCGCGCGTGAATACGGGTTGATCGATGAAGTGATCACCCAGCGCCCCGCTTAAAATAAGCAGCTCAAAATAAGGTGGGTCGGCTGGTCCGATCACCAGCGGGCTTGAAAAAGCCCGCAATAGCCTTCATCTTGTGTTGCAAGCCTATCGGATTTGGATCGAACGAATGACTGACACCCGCAACGGCGAGGACAACGGCAAGCTGCTCTATTGCTCCTTCTGTGGCAAAAGCCAGCATGAAGTGCGCAAATTGATTGCCGGCCCCTCGGTCTTTATCTGCGACGAGTGCGTCGACCTGTGCAATGACATCATCCGAGAGGAGGTGCAGGAAGCCCAGGCCGAAAGCAGCGCGCATAAATTGCCTTCGCCTAAAGAAATCAGCGGCATCCTTGATCAGTACGTGATTGGTCAGGAGCGTGCGAAAAAGGTTCTGGCCGTAGCGGTGTACAACCACTACAAACGCCTGAACCAGCGTGACAAAAAGAATGACGACGTCGAACTCGGCAAAAGCAACATCTTGCTGATCGGCCCGACAGGCTCGGGTAAAACCCTGCTTGCCGAAACACTGGCCCGCTTGCTGAACGTTCCGTTCACCATCGCCGACGCAACCACCCTCACCGAGGCGGGTTACGTGGGTGAAGACGTCGAGAACATCATTCAGAAGCTGCTGCAGAAGTGCGATTACGACGTGGAAAAAGCCCAGATGGGCATTGTCTACATCGATGAGATCGACAAGATCTCGCGCAAGTCTGACAACCCGTCGATCACCCGGGACGTTTCCGGTGAAGGCGTGCAGCAGGCCCTGCTCAAGTTGATCGAAGGCACGGTAGCTTCCGTTCCGCCTCAAGGTGGTCGCAAGCATCCGCAACAGGAATTCCTTCAGGTCGACACCCGTAACATCCTGTTCATCTGTGGCGGTGCGTTCTCCGGTCTGGAAAAGGTTATTCAAAACCGTTCCACCAAGGGCGGCATCGGTTTCAACGCAGAAGTGCGCAGCAAGGAAGAAGGCAAGAAAGTTGGTGAGTCCCTGCGTGAAGTCGAACCTGACGATCTGGTCAAGTTCGGTCTGATCCCGGAATTCGTCGGTCGTCTGCCGGTCCTCGCCACGCTGGACGAGCTTGATGAAGCTGCATTGATGCAGATCCTCACCGAGCCGAAAAATGCTCTGACCAAGCAGTACGCCAAGCTGTTCGAGATGGAAGGCGTGGACCTGGAATTCCGGGCCGACGCGCTGAAATCGGTCGCTAAACGTGCCCTGGAACGCAAAACCGGTGCCCGTGGACTGCGCTCGATTCTCGAAGGTGTGTTGCTCGACACTATGTATGAAATCCCCTCGCAGTCCGAGGTGAGTAAAGTAGTGATCGATGAAAGCGTTATAGAAGGCAAGTCCAAGCCACTGTATATCTACGAAAACAGTGAGCCGGCTGCCAAGGCCGCGCCAGACGCTTAAGCGTCACGCAGCTGGAATAAAGAAGGGGCCTTCGGGCCCCTTTGCTTTTTGCGCGTTTTAACCCTGTCTTTGCGCTTGTTTTTTTTGAAGGCAGCCCCCATCTTGGTTTCAAGCTTACTTCCATCTGTTTACGGCCTTATGGCCGCCGTAGAGGCGAAATCATGAAGACAACCATCGAATTGCCTCTCCTGCCATTGCGTGATGTTGTGGTTTATCCGCACATGGTTATCCCGCTGTTCGTGGGGCGCGAGAAATCCATCGAAGCCCTCGAGGCCGCGATGACGGGCGACAAGCAGATCCTTCTGCTGGCTCAGAGAAACCCTGCTGACGACGATCCCGGTGAAGATGCACTCTATCGCGTAGGTACGATCGCTACCGTTCTTCAACTGCTCAAGCTGCCGGATGGCACGGTCAAGGTTCTGGTCGAAGGTGAGCAGCGCGGCGCCGTGGAGCGCTTCAGCGAAGTGGACGGCCACTGCCGTGCCGAAGTCTCATTGATCGACGAAGTCGACGCGCCTGAACGCGAGTCGGAAGTGTTTGTCCGTAGCCTGCTGGCTCAGTTCGAACAATATGTGCAGCTGGGCAAGAAAGTCCCCGCAGAAGTCCTGTCGTCGCTCAACAGCATCGACGAGCCAGGCCGCCTGGTCGACACCATGGCTGCGCACATGGCCCTGAAGATCGAGCAAAAGCAGGAAATCCTCGAAATCATCGATTTGTCGGCTCGGGTCGAACACGTCCTGGCGTTGCTGGATGCCGAAATCGATCTGCTGCAAGTCGAAAAACGCATTCGCGGTCGCGTCAAAAAACAAATGGAGCGCAGCCAGCGCGAGTACTACCTGAATGAGCAGATGAAGGCCATTCAGAAAGAACTCGGCGACAGCGACGAAGGTCACAACGAAATCGAAGAGCTGAAAAAGCGCATCGATGCCGCCGGCCTGCCGAAAGATGCCTTGGCCAAGGCCCAGGGTGAACTGAACAAGCTGAAACAAATGTCGCCAATGTCCGCGGAAGCGACCGTGGTGCGTTCGTACATCGACTGGCTGGTTCAGGTGCCGTGGAAGGCTCAGAGCAAAGTGCGCCTGGACCTGGCACGTGCAGAAGACATCCTCGACGCGGACCACTACGGTCTGGAAGAAGTCAAAGAGCGGATCCTCGAATACCTCGCCGTGCAAAAGCGCGTGAAGAAGATTCGTGGTCCGGTGTTGTGCCTGGTCGGGCCGCCTGGTGTGGGTAAAACCTCGCTGGCGGAGTCGATTGCTCACGCCACCAACCGCAAATTCGTACGCATGGCCCTCGGCGGTGTGCGCGATGAAGCGGAAATTCGTGGTCATCGCCGGACTTATATCGGTTCGATGCCAGGAAGATTGATTCAAAAGATGACAAAAGTGGGCGTCCGCAACCCGCTGTTCCTGCTCGATGAAATCGACAAAATGGGCAGCGACATGCGTGGCGATCCGGCGTCGGCGTTGCTGGAAGTGCTGGATCCGGAGCAGAACCACAACTTCAACGATCACTATCTGGAAGTCGACTACGACCTGTCCGATGTGATGTTCCTGTGTACCTCGAACTCCATGAACATTCCGCCGGCGCTGCTCGACCGGATGGAAGTGATTCGTCTGCCGGGCTACACCGAAGACGAGAAGATCAACATCGCCGTCAAATACCTTTCGCCGAAGCAGATCACGGCCAACGGTTTGAAGAAAGGCGAGTTGGAATTCGACGCTGAAGCGATCCGCGACATCATCCGCTACTACACCCGCGAAGCCGGTGTACGTGGGCTGGAGCGCCAGATTGCCAAGGTTTGCCGCAAGGCGGTCAAAGAGCATGCGATGGAAAAACGCTTCTCGGTGAAGGTCACTGCCGACATGCTGGAGCACTTCCTGGGCGTGCGTAAATTCCGCTACGGCCTGGCTGAATCGCAGGATCAGATTGGCCAGGTGACCGGTCTGGCATGGACTCAGGTCGGCGGCGAATTACTGACTATTGAAGCGGCTGTCGTGCCGGGTAAAGGCCAGTTGATCAAGACCGGTTCCCTGGGTGACGTGATGGTCGAATCCATTACCGCAGCCCTGACCGTTGTCCGCAGCCGTGCGAAGAGCCTGGGGATTCCCCTGGACTTCCACGAGAAGCGCGACACACACATCCACATGCCGGAAGGGGCGACCCCGAAAGATGGCCCTAGCGCCGGTGTAGGCATGTGCACGGCCCTTGTGTCGGCATTGACCGGGATTCCGGTGCGCGCTGATGTCGCCATGACCGGCGAAATTACACTGCGTGGTCAAGTACTGGCGATTGGTGGTCTTAAAGAAAAACTGCTCGCGGCTCACCGCGGCGGAATCAAGACGGTCATCATTCCTGAAGAGAACGTACGCGATCTGAAGGAAATTCCGGACAATATCAAGCAGGATCTGCAGATTAAACCGGTTAAATGGATTGACGAGGTCCTGCAAATTGCGCTGCAATACGCGCCGGAGCCCTTACCCGATGTAGCTCCGGAGATAGTTGCAAAGGATGAAAAACGCGAGTCTGACTCTAAGGAAAGAATTAGCACGCATTAGTACGCATTTGCCTGGGTGGCTTGTTGACAGCTTTTTAGAGCCCTTGTTATAAAGCGGCTCTTAAGTGTCTGTAGGCCATTCAGCACTCGTTTTTGCTTTCACCAAAAAACTTAGAATCATACTCAAATAGATATAAGGGGACTTAGAGTGAACAAGTCGGAACTGATTGATGCTATCGCTGCATCCGCTGATATCCCGAAAGCTGCTGCTGGCCGTGCGCTGGACGCTGTAATCGAATCCGTCACTGGCGCTCTCAAGGCTGGCGACTCTGTTGTTCTGGTTGGTTTCGGTACTTTCTCCGTAACTGATCGTCCAGCTCGCATTGGTCGTAACCCACAGACCGGTAAGACACTGGAAATCGCAGCAGCCAAAAAACCAGGTTTCAAAGCCGGTAAAGCACTGAAAGAAGCTGTCAACTAAGTTCGATTCAGGTTTTTGCCTATCCGGGTCGGGGTCATGCCTGACCTGGCAGCGGAGCGGTAGTCCAGTCGGCAAGTCGCCGGTCCGAGACGCCGAGGGTCGCAAGTTCGAACCCTTGGTCCGCTCCGCCAGTTACGAGAAGGCGCATCCTCGGATGCGCCTTTCTTCTATCCGGATTCTACCCACGCTCCACGGTTGCCTAATTTTGAAGTTCAACCGTTTCTGGGGGACGCATGCTGCAGAATATCAGGGACAATTCACAAGGCTGGATTGCCAAGACCATTATCGGGGTCATCGTCGCACTGATGGCTTTGACCGGTTTCGACGCCATTTTTCAGGCCACCACCCATCGTAATGATGCGGCCAAGGTCAACGGCGAAGAAATCAGCCAGAACGAGCTGAGCCAGGCGGTTGATATGCAACGCCGTCAGCTCATGCAACAGCTGGGCAAGGATTTCGATGCTTCCTTGCTCGACGAAAAAATGCTGCGCGAATCGGCCCTCAAAGGCCTGATCGATCGCAAACTGCTGCTGCAAGGCGCAGAAAACTCGAAATTCGCTTTTTCCGAAGCGGCTTTGGATCAGGTGATCCTGCAAACCCCTGAATTCCAGGTGGACGGCAAGTTCAGCTCCGAGCGTTTCGATCAGGTCATTCGTCAACTCGGCTACAGCCGCATGCAATTCCGCCAGATGCTGGCTCAGGAAATGCTGATCGGTCAGCTGCGCGCGGGTCTGGCAGGTAGCGGTTTCGTCACCGACGCACAGGTTCTGGCTTTCGCCCGTCTGGAAAAACAGACCCGCGATTTCGCAACCCTGAACGTCAAGGCTGACCCGGCGGCTGTGAAGCTGACCGACGATGAGGTCAAGGCCTACTACGACGAACACGCCAAGGAATTCATGACGCCGGATCAGGTGATCATCGATTACCTCGAGTTGAAGAAGTCTTCCTTCTTTGATCAGGTCGCCGTCAAGGACGAAGACCTGCAAGCGGCGTATCAGAAAGAAATCGCCAACCTGTCCGAGCAACGCCGGGCGGCGCACATTCTGATCGAAGTGAACGACAAGGTGACCGAGGCGCAAGCCAAGGCCAAAATCGAAGAAGTTCAGGCCCGTCTGGCCAAAGGCGAGAAGTTCGAGGCCCTGGCCAAGGAATTCTCCCAGGACCCGGGTTCGGCGAACAACGGCGGTGACCTCGGCTACGCAGGCCCTGGTGTCTACGATCCAGCCTTCGAAACAGCGCTGTATGCGTTGGCCAAGGATCAGGTTTCGGCACCGGTTCGCACTGATTTCGGTTTCCACCTGATCAAGCTGTTGGGTGTCGAGGCGCCGGAAGTTCCGACCCTCGCCAGCCTGAAAGACAAGCTGACCAAAGAGCTGAAAACCCAGCAGGTCGAGCAGCGTTTCGTCGAGGCGACCAAGCAACTGGAAGATTCGTCGTTCGAATCCTCCGATCTGGCCCAGCCGGCGCAGGACCTGAAACTGACCGTTCACACCTCCAAGCCGTTCGGCCGTGAAGGTGGCGAAGGCATTGCAGCCAACCGTGCCGTGCTCACTGCCGCGTTCAGTCCTGAAGTGCTGGATGAGGGTGCCAACAGCACCGCCATCGAGCTCGATCCGGAAACCGTGATCGTGCTGCGCGCCAAGGAGCACCTGAAGCCTGCGCAATTGCCGCTGGAAAGCGTGTCTGCCGCCATCCGTGGTCAATTGGCCAAGGAGCACGCCAGTGCTGCCGCCAAGACCAAGGCTGACCAGCTGATCGCCAGTCTGCGCGAAGGCAAGACGCCACTGGACAAGGCAATTGATGGCCAGGCCTGGAAAGTCACCGCAGCAGCGACACGCGCTCAGGAAGGGATTGACCCTACCGTGCTGCAAGCGCTGTTCCGCATGCCGAAACCAGCCGCCAAAGACAAACCGACCTTCAGCAGCGTGACCCTGGCTGATGGCAGCCTGGTGATCGTGCGTCTGAACGGCGTCAACGAAGCCGCTGCACCGACCGAAGAAGAGAAGGCTCAGTACCGTCGCTTCCTCGCCTCGCGCATCGGCCAGCAAGACTTTGCGGCGTACCGCAAGCAGCTGGAAGCCGAAGCAGACATCAAGCGTTTCTGATGCCTGACTGAGTTTCCCGCAACACAAAGACCCCGACCGAAAGGTCGGGGTTTTTTGTGGGCGCAGGAAAAGTGGGCAGCAGCTATCCGTCGCCTGGGTTTTTTACCGAACGACTTTTCCCTGTAAATGGCAGTCATTACACTTGTAACTGTTTCAAGACACTAATCGGTGCGACGCTAAGCATCGATCTGTTGCACAATACGCCCCGGACCGTTTTCTTCAGGATGTTCAATGTTTAAATCATTTCCCGTGCGGGTTGTCGGGCTGGCTCTGGTGCTGGCGGCCGCGGCCGGTTGCTCGTCGAAAAAAGCCCCCATCTATGAGCATGAGAACTTCGACGACTCCGGAACGTTTTCGCGCAACTATCCGGTAACCGATGCGCAAACCTGCGAAGCCGCCCGTCGGGCGCTGCTCAGTCAGGGCTACATCATTACCAGCAGCGATCCGAAATTGATCAGTGGTCACAAAAGCTTCCAGCAGACTGGCGATACCCACATGGAGATCAGTTTCAGTGTGGTCTGTGCCGATGATGGCAGCGAAGGGCACCACGCCACCATGTTTGCCAACGCATTGCAGGATCGCTATGCGCTGAAGAAAACCAACAACTCCGCCAGCCTTGGCGTGGGCGTGCTGGGTTCGGTTTCGATGCCGATCGGCTCGTCCGATGATTCGATGGTCAAGGTCGCCAGCGAAACCGTATCGTCGGCGAAGTTCTACGAGCGCTTCTTCACCCTGGTGGAATTGTTCCTGCCGCCGGAAGCGAAAAAAGCCGCGCACATCGTCGAGAAACCGAAAACCGACCTGGGCGTGCCTGAAACCAAGGCCGCACCGGCTGCATTGGCGCCGGAGCCTGCACCCGCCGCTGAGCCGGCTCCGGCACCAGCCTCTGAACCGGTTGCACCGCCACCTGAACCCGCACCGGTTGCACCGGCTGAAAACGCCGAATCGGCCCCGTCGACGGAAAACGTCACGCCACCGCCGCAGTCGGATTTGCCTCCGCCGAGCGAGCCGATTCCGGCCATGCCGGTCACCAGCCAGTAATCGGCAACTGGCGTTCCGGGATCGGCTCACAGCTCATCGATCCCGGAACAGCGTTCAATCGCGTCAACCCAGGCCGTATTCCTACAGCCTTTATCGAAAAAATCCTGTGATAAATTCCTGACCGCCTGCTACGTTTTATTCAGTAGCGACGAAGCGTCGTGCCTGCGTCATTTTTCTTTCATGCGGGCACTTTATGCTCAAGGCGCTGGTCATTTATTCAAGCGTTTTTTCAATGAGCTGTGGGAGATTCACAATGGACGATTATCAAGAAGAGCTGCTCGAGTTTCAGGCGTTTGAACTGGACCCGCTGGAACCGGCGGAAGACGCTACCGAGTTGTAAGCGTCAGGCTGTTTGGCGGTGACTGCGGCGAAATTCGCCGGGTGTCTGACCGCTCCAGCGTTTGAAAGCGCGTTGAAACGCTTCGGCTGAGGCAAAGCCCAGCAGGTAGGCGATTTCACCGAACGCCAGTTCGGTATCGCGAATGTAGGTCATGGCCAGGTCGCGACGGGTGTCGTTGAGAATTGCACGAAACTGCGTGCCTTCCTCGGCGAGTTTGCGGCGCAAGGTCCAGGTAGGCAGCTTCAGGCGTGCCGCCACTTCTTCCAGGTCGGGTTCCCGGCCACCATTGAGCAACGGCCCCAGTAACTGAGTGATGCGTTCACGCAGGCTGCGGGTGCGTGTCAGTTGTTCAAGTTCCCGTTCACACAGTTGCAGCAGGTGCCGCCAGGTACTGGGGCAGTGCAGCGGGTTGCGCTGGGCGAGGCTGGCCAGGCTCAGACGCAGCTGGTTCTGTTCGGCGCCGAACTGGATTGGGCAATCACCCAATACCGCATACGCATCTCGGTAATCCGGTTCATCGAACTCGATTTCGATGCGCTCGGCGCTCAAGGGAACAGGGCTGACGCTGGACAATTGCTGCAACCATCCGGCAAGGATCGAATCCACCACGAAGCGGTTGTAGGCGTTGTAAGGGCTGATGGAATAGAACCGCAGCCAGGCGCCTTGGGCGTCTTCATGAAAGCTCGATTGGCCGCGATAGTTGGAACCGTACAAGGCTTCGAAGCGAATCAGGCAGCGCGCCGCTTCCCGTACCGTTGGCGCCTGCGCGGCGGTGACCCCGGCCAGACCGGCCTGGCTCAGGCGGCTGAGCTGGCCCATGCGCAAACCCAGCGCCGGGTTGTTGGTCAGTTGAATCGCGCCATGGCCCAGGCGCATGTAGCGCGGGATCGAGAGTCGGGCGCAGGCTTCGCTGAGGCGAGCCGGGTCGAGGCCATATTGATCGAGGAGGGGCTGAGGGTCCAGGCCGTGGCTGCGCACAGCGTCGGCCAGGCTATGAACAAAGCCTACCGACAAATCGCCCAGACGCACCGGCAACGGTTTCATGGCTTACAACCAGAGGTTCAGCAGTCGCGCGCCACGGACATTGCCACCGGCGAAATGCTGCCCGTTGCTGCTGAGAAAGCTTTGCCCGGCGCTGCCCTGGTCCCAGAACTGCCCGCGCAGGAACACACTCATGCCGGCAATGGCCTGGCTGCTGGGTGGTTGAGCGGTCAGTGTCAGGCGATGCCAGGCCTGGCCTTCGCTGAGCTCGCCGGCTTTGAGACTGACGGAGCCGGGCGTCGACAAACCTTTGTAACCGCGCCATGGCTTGTCCCAGGTACCGCGACCGCTGACGAACGCCGGGACCGCAACCAGCTTTGCGCCCTGATCGTCGAGTTTGCGGTAGTTATCCGGGTACCAACTGTCGCTGCCAATCAGCACACCAAGGCGCCCGGCCGGGGTGTCGACGACGTTGAGCGTGTGTTCGCCATTGGCCTTGATCACATCGTGCTCGGCGAAAATCGGATGCATCTGGCGCTGTGGCTGGCCAATCGGCAGACCATCGCGACCGAACACCACGCTGCTGTTGTACAGCGCGCCGCGGCCGATTTTCAGGCTGCCGTCGATGATGCTCGGCTCGGGCAACACGATGGAGCCCGCCACCAGTGTCACGTGAAATTCTTTCGCCAGACCACCGAACAGTGCCTGGTACTCCTTGGCCATGCCTTTGGCTTTCATGCGCAGGTGCGCATCGTCCAGGCGGTTGTCGCCCTTGGCGCTGATCAGGGCGCGGACGAACTTCAAGGGATTGCTCACCGCCAGCCAGTTCATGGCTTCCTTGATGGTGTTGGCCTGGTACAGCTCGTCCTTTTCGCCACTGACCATCAACCAGGTGCCGACATGTTCGGGCAGCACGACGATGGTTTTTTCATTCAACAGGCCCTGTTCCTGGGCTTTCTGCAGATAGGCCGCGAGTTTGCGGTGCAGGCGCTCGGCGCTTTGGTAGTCGGTGGGAAACAGTTCCGGCTGGATGCCCAGCAGGTTGCCGCGATCGGCAGGCGTGCCCTGATCGATGGCGAGATCGATCCGCAGGTCCGACAGGTAATGACCCACCGGACGGTCCGCGGCCCACATGGCGTAGGTCGTCAGGGCGGCAATCAATGCCATGGAGAAGGTCAGGTACAGAAGTTTGCGCATGGGAAAACAGTCAACGGCCGTGTGCAGGGTTCGATGACTAGGGTAGGGCCCATGTCAGCGCTTGCCAAGGGCTGCTGCACATTTAGATCATTAAGTTGTCAGTTACGGTCATTGAGCGGCCGGGGGAGTGCTCATAGTCTGTGCACATGACAGAGGGGCGCCAAAGAGCGCCCACACTTTTTCCGTGATCGCTCGTTGTGGAGTTACCGATGACCGCCGCTCATTACCCGCACCTGTTGGCCCCGCTGGACCTGGGTTTTACCACGCTGCGCAACCGTACCCTGATGGGGTCGATGCACACCGGTCTCGAGGAGAAACCCGGCGGTTTCGAGCGCATGGCCGCCTACTTCGCCGAACGTGCCCGTGGTGGCGTTGGCCTGATGGTCACGGGCGGTATCGGCCCGAACGACGAAGGCGGCGTGTATTCCGGCGCGGCCAAGCTGACCACTGAAGAAGAAGCGCTCAAACACCAGATCGTGACCCGCGCGGTGCACGAAGCGGGCGGCAAGATCTGCATGCAGATTCTTCACGCCGGTCGTTATGCCTACAGCCCGAAACAGGTTGCGCCGAGCGCCATTCAGGCGCCGATCAACCCGTTCAAGCCCAAGGAGCTGGACGAGGAAGGCATCGAGAAGCAGATCAGCGATTTCGTGACCTGCTCGGCCCTGGCGCAAAAAGCCGAGTACGACGGCGTCGAGATCATGGGCTCCGAAGGTTATTTCATTAACCAGTTCCTCGCGGCCCACACCAACCATCGCACTGACCGCTGGGGCGGCAGTTACGAAAACCGCATGCGCCTGCCGGTGGAAATCGTCCGTCGTGTGCGCGAAGCCGTTGGCCCGAATTTCATCATTATCTTCCGCCTGTCGATGCTCGACCTGGTAGAGGGCGGCAGCACCTGGGAAGAAATCGTGACGCTGGCCAAGGCCATTGAGCAGGCCGGTGCGACGATCATCAACACCGGTATCGGCTGGCACGAAGCACGGATTCCGACCATTGCCACCAAAGTGCCGCGCGGGGCGTTCAGCAAAGTCACCGCCAAGTTGCGTGGTTCGGTGAGCATTCCGCTGATCACCACCAACCGCATCAACACCCCGGAAGTCGCCGAGCAGATTCTGGCCGAGGGCGATGCCGACATGGTTTCCATGGCGCGGCCGTTCCTCGCCGACCCGGACTTCGTCAACAAGGCCGCCGCTGGTCGTGCCGATGAAATCAACACCTGCATCGGTTGCAACCAGGCGTGCCTCGATCACACGTTTGGCGGCAAGTTGACCACGTGCCTGGTGAACCCGCGGGCCTGCCATGAGACAGAACTCAATTACCTGCCGGTGCAGCAGCTCAAGAAGATCGCTGTGGTCGGTGCCGGCCCTGCGGGTCTGTCTGCTGCAACCGTGGCTGCCGAACGTGGACATCAGGTGACGTTGTTCGATTCGGCCAGCGAAATCGGCGGCCAGTTCAACATCGCCAAGCGCGTGCCGGGCAAGGAAGAGTTCTTTGAAACCCTGCGCTACTTCAACCGCAAACTGCAAACCACCAACGTCGAGGTCTGCCTGAACACCCGCGTCGACGTGGCGAAACTGGTGGAAGGCGGTTACGACGAAATCATCCTCGCTACGGGCATTGCGCCTCGCACGCCGGCGATTCCGGGCGTCGAGAACGCCAAGGTGCTGAGCTACCTGGACGTCATCCTTGAGCGCAAACCGGTGGGCAAACGTGTCGCGGTCATCGGCGCGGGCGGTATCGGTTTTGACGTGTCGGAGTTCCTGGTGCATCAAGGCGTAGCCACCAGCCTCGACCGCGAAGCCTTCTGGAAAGAATGGGGCATCGACACCCATCTGGAAGCACGCGGCGGTGTGGCCGGCGTCAAGGCCGAACTGCATGCACCGGCCCGTGAAGTGTTCCTGCTGCAACGCAAGAAAACCAAGGTCGGCGACGGCCTGGGCAAAACCACTGGCTGGATTCACCGTACCGGCCTGAAGAACAAGCAAGTGCAGATGCTCAACAGCGTCGAATACCTGAAGATCGATGACGAAGGCTTGCACATCCGCATCGGTGAAACCGGCGAGCCGCAAGTGCTGGCGGTGGACAACATCGTGATCTGCGCCGGGCAGGATCCGCTGCGTGAGTTGCAGGACGGGCTGGTCGCAGCCGGGCAGAACGTGCATTTGATTGGCGGCGCGGATGTGGCGGCGGAGCTGGATGCGAAGCGGGCGATCAATCAGGGCTCGCGGTTGGCTGCGCAGTTGTAATCACCGCAATCCCTGTGGCGAGGGAGCTTGCTCCCGCTCGGTTGCGCAGCAGCCGCAGATCAGCGATGGTGATTAACCTGACGCAACACCATTGCTGATAAAAGGAGGCCTTCGGCCTCCAGCGGGAGCAAGCTCCCTCGCCACAAATTGGCTGTTAAGATGCCGGCTCTTTACCCAGAGCCGGCATCGATGCTTCTCCCTCCCAGTGACTGGCTACCCCAAGCCCCACTCGAACTTCTGCAACTTGATTGGCTAACCCGATCAGGCATCGAAGTCGCCATCCTGCGCCTCGACCGAGTCGACCCGCTGATCAGCGGCAACAAGTGGTTCAAGCTCATCGAACACCTCAAAGCAGCCGACCTCGCCGGTGCCAAAGGCATTATCAGCCTGGGCGGAGCTCACTCCAATCATCTGCATGCACTGGCGGCTGCTGGCAAACGCTTCGGGTTCAACACGGTGGGTTTGCTGCGCGGTCATCCGCAAGAAACCCCTACGATTAAAGACTTGCAAGCATTCGGCATGCAGTTGCACTGGCTGGGTTATGGCGGTTATCGCGCGCGGCATGAATCTGGTTTTTGGGAATCCTGGCGGGAGCAATACCCCGATCTGCTTCCAGTGCCTGAAGGCGGCGGAGGATTGCCGGGCGCAAAGGGCTGCATGCAGTTGAAAACAGGGGTTCGCGAGCAACTGAACGGTCTGGGCTGGAACGGCTACGACGGTTGGTGGCTGGCCTGCGGAACCGGCACCACGCTGGCCGGCCTGGTACTGGCCGAAGCGGGGGAGCATCCGGTTTACGGCGCGCTGGCAGTGCCCGACGACCATGGTGTGGCGCAGCAGGTCGAATCGATCGTGCAGGAAGCAGGCTTGCACGATCCGGTCTATGAACTGTTTGACGCCAGTCGCGGCGGTTTCGCCAAAGTCGATCCGCTGTTACTGGATTTCATCGCGCAGACCGAACAGGCCAGCGGCATTCCCCTCGAACCGCTGTATACCGGCAAAGCGCTGCTGGCGCTCAAGCAGCACGTCGAAGCGGGCAGATTTGCAAAGGGCACGCGCCTGATTTTCATCCACACCGGCGGCTTGCAGGGCCGCCGCGGATTCAATCCACAGACCTGAAGAGCACATCGCACTCTTGTAGCGAGGGAGCTTGCTCCCGCTGGGCTGCGAAGCAGCCCTGATTTCGGCAATCGCGTCGAATCTGACACACTGCACGCAAAGGTTTTAGGACTGCTACGCAGTCCAGCGGGAGCAAGCTCCCTCGCCACAGGTGGTCATTGTTTGGATCCGGCGCCGGGATTCAGCCGCGCTTGGGCATCATCCGCAACAAGGTGTTATCACCCACCACATAGTGGTGATAAATCCCCGCCACGGCGTGCAGCCCGATCAACCAGTAACCAATGGTGCCGCCGAGCACGTGCCAGCCTTCAATCTGCCTGGCCAGCGCCTTGTCCTCTGACACCAGCAGCGGCAAGTCAAAGCCATAGAACATCACCTGATGACCCTTGGCGCTGGTGACCAGCCAACCCAGTATCGGCATCGCGATCATGAAAATGTACAACGCCCAGTGCATCAACCTGGCGAGCGTGGTTTGCCAGTGCGGGGAGGCGGGGAAGATCTGCGGTGCCGGGCCGAGGCTGCGGGCGAACAATCTGAGCCAGACCAGCACGAATACCGTCAACCCCAGCATGAAGTGCGATTCGGTGATCAGCGTTCGGCCGCCGCTGCCTTTTGGAAAGATCCCGCGAAATTCGATGCAGGCGTACACCAGCGCCAGCAGGACCAGCATCAACCAGTGCAGTGTGATCGACACGGTGCTGTAGCGTGAATCGGAGTTTTTCCAGGGCATTCGGCGTTCCTCACAGTTCGGGTCGAGCCACCGTTCTTGGTCGACGGTGTGCTCTAACTGTAATCCTGTTTCGCCGGGTTTGCCTGGAGCCAGTGGAGGTTCAACGCTCTAAATCAGGTGAGCCCCCTCTGTAGGAGCGAGGCTTGCCCGCGAAGGCGTCTGAACATTCAACATGGATGTCGGCTGATAGAACGCCTTCGCGGGCAAGCCTCGCTCCTACAGGAGATGCGGGGGATCAGTCGGTTTGCGGCATCTCACCTTTGGCCAGACGCTTGTTGATGTCGGCGATCACTTCCGGCAAATCGGTGATGGTGTCGATCATGTAGTGCGGGCGCGAGCCTTCGAACAGCGCGTGGATGCGCTTGCGTTCGCTGGCCAGTTGATCACTGCCGAGGGCGCGATAACCTTCGTAGTCCAGGCCCAGCGCGTTGCCCGAGCAGATCAGCGCAACGGTCCACATACCGGCGCGACGGCCTTCGAGAATGCCCGGCACGGTGTCGTCGATCTTCACACACGCGGCGACATCGTCGATGCCCAGGGCGATGACGTTGGCCAACGCCTGAGCCGGCCATGGGCGACCGTTAGGCACTTCGTCGGTGGCGACCACGTGATCGGCGATGTATCCGTTGGTGGCGGCCAGTTCGACCACTTTGTCCATGACCTGTTTCGGGTAGCCGGAGCACGAGCCGATCTTGATTCCTTGTTGGCGCAGGTTGGCAATGGTATCCAGCGCGCCCGGAATCAGTGCCGAGTGCTCGGCGATTTTCTCGATCTGCAGCGGCATGAAGCGTTGGTAGATGGCGGTGACGTCATCGTCGGTCGGCGTGCGGCCGAATGCCTTGCGATAGCGTTCGGCGACTGCCGGCTGATCGCACAGGGTGCGGATGTGGTCCCACTTGCCCATGCCCATGGGGCCACGGGCTTCTTCGATGGACACCTGGACGTCGAATTCGGCGAAGGCCTCGACAAAAATCTGCGTGGGGGCGAACGAGCCGAAGTCGACCACGGTGCCGGCCCAGTCGAGGATGGCGGCCTGGAGTTTGGTTGGGTTGGTGTAGTTCATGGCAAATGAATTCCTGTGAGAACGAAATATTCGGGAGTTCGATGTACCTGTGGGAGCGGGCTTGCCCGCGATGAGGCCGTGTCAGTCGACATCTATGTTGAATGTCAGACCGCTATCGCGGGCAAGCCCGCTCCCACAGGGGTAGGCGGTGTGGTTCAGATTTCGAGCACTTCCATCTCGCGCAGCACTTCAGCCACCGCCGCCACGGCCGCGTGCATCTCGGCCTGGTTGACGTGGCCGATGCAGCCGACGCGGAAGGTTTCGACCTGGGTCAATTTGCCGGGGTAGAGGATGAAACCCTTGGCCTTGACGCGTTCGTAGAATTCCTTGAACTGGTAGCGCGGGTCTTTCGGCGCGTGGAAAGTGACGATGATCGGTGCCTGAATGGCGGCGGGCAGGAAGCTGCGCAAGCCGAGTTTGGCCATGTCATCGAGCAGCACTTTGCAGTTGTCGGCGTAGCGCTGATGCCGAGCCGGCAAGCCACCTTCTTCGTTGTATTGCAGCAGGGCTTCGTGCAGTGCCGCGACCACGTGGGTCGGCGGGGTGAAGCGCCACTGACCGGTCTTGGCCATGTAGGTGTGCTGGTCGAAAAGGTCCATCGCCAGGGAGTGCGAGTTACCCGCGGCGTTCGCCAGTGCTTCTTTGCGAGCGAAGACGAAACCCATCCCCGGTACGCCTTCCAGGCATTTGCCCGAGGCGGCGATCAGCGCGTCGAACGGCACCTGTTGCGCATCCACCGGCAGCGCGCCGAAAGAACTCATGGCGTCGATGATCAGGCGTTTGCCGTGTTGCGCAATGACCTGGGCGATTTCCGGCAGCGGGTTGAGGATGCCGGTGCTGGTTTCGCAGTGAATCAGCGCGACGTGAGTGATGCTGGTATCGGCTCGCAGCAGACGGTCGACGTCGGCAGCGGTGGTCGGTTCGTCTTCGGCGGTTTCAAACGTGCTGAAGGCGCGGCCGAGCACTTCGCAGATTTTCGCCAGGCGTTTGCCGTAGGCGCCGTTTATCAGCACCAGGACTTTGCCGTCGCGAGGCACCAGCGTGCCAATTGCCGCTTCGACCGCGAAGGTGCCGCTGCCTTGCAAGGGCACGCAATGGTGGCTGTCGCCGCCGTTGATGATCGCCAGCAATTGTTCGCAGAGGCTGGCGGTCAGTTGATTGAAGCGGTCATCCCATGAACCCCAGTCGACCATCATCGCCTGACGGGTGCGGGCCGAAGTAGTCAACGGGCCGGGGGTGAGCAGGATGGGTTCGGCAGTACTCATTCTCGTGTCCTCGTAATCGATGGGATGAAGCTACGGGGCTTAAATTGCAATTTGCCGTGCTATCAATCAAATTGTTTGTTGTTATGCCAACCATCAGTGAGGGTTATTCATGAACCTGTTCCAGCTCCGCGCCTTCGATGCGGTGGCCCGCGAAGGCAGCTTCACCCGTGCCGCCGCGCGGCTGTTCATCAGCCAGCCGGCGGTCACCGGGCATATCAAGGCGTTGGAGGAGCACTACCAGATCACCTTGCTGCGGCGAACGGCGCGACGGGTGGAGCTGACGGAGGAGGGCACCAAACTCGCAGCGATCACACGGGCGATGTTTGGTCTGGCTGAAGAGGCGCAAGTGATGCTCGAGGCCAATCGGCAGTTGCTCACTGGCCGCCTGGAAGTGGCGGCGGACGGGCCGCACATGGTCATGCCGATGCTGGCCAGTTTGCGGGCGCGGTATCCGGGGATCACCGTGAACCTGCGCCTGGGCAATGCCCAGGAAACCCTGGCGGCGCTGTTGTCGGAGCATGCCGACGTGGCGGTGCTGACCGAGGTCGAGCCGCGAAAGGGCTTGCATTTGCAGGCACTGAGCGAGTCGCGGATTTGTGCGCTGGTGCCGGATAGTCATCCTTGGGCGCACCGTTCGAAGGGCGTGCCGCTCAAGGAGCTGGATCAGGTGATCATGGTGTTGCGCGAACCGAGTTCGATTACCCGGCGTACGTTTGATGAGGCGTGTGTTCAGGCGAAGGTGAACCCGCGGGTGTTGCTGGAGCTGGACAGTCGCGAGGCCGTGACCGAGGCCGTCGCGGCGGAGTTGGGGGGGGGGGGGGTGTCATCGGTGGAAGTCAGCCATGACCCTCGGGTGGCGGCGGTGCCGATTATTGGTGAGGGGTTGGTAAACCGGCACATGATCGGGTGTATGGAGCGGCGTAGAGATTTGCGTTTGATACAGGCGTTTATTGAGTTGGCGCCAGTCTAATAGACCGAGGCGCGGCCTTCGCGGGCAAGCCTCGCTCCTACAAGGACGCGTGCAACCTGTAGGAGCAAGGCTTGCCCGCGAAGGGGCCAGACCTGCCTACACCAGACTCTCGCGCACCATCTCCAGAAACGTCGCCACCACCCGCCGCGAACTCTGCTCGCGCAAGCACACCAGCGTCTCCGTCAGCCGCCGTGTGCAATCGGTAATCGGCAACGCACACACCCGCGAATCCGCGCCAAATTCCGCGGCCGAGACCACGCCCACCCCGATCCCCACGACCACCGCCTCACGCGCCGCTTCCCGACCTTCAACCTGAATCGCCGGGCGAATCCGGAAACCGGCGCTGGCCATTTCCTCTTCCAGTGTCTGACGCGTCACCGAGCCGATTTCCCGCAACACCAGCGGCGTGTCGTCGAGGTCCGCCAGGCAGATCGACTCGCGGTCGGCCCACGGATGATTGCGCGAAACAAACGCGACCATCGGGTCGTTACGCAGCGGCAGCGAGATCAATCGTTCATCGCTGACTTCACGCCCAAGCAACGCCAGGTCAGCCTGATAGTTGAACAGCCGAAACAGCGATTCATCGGTGTTGCCGGTTTCGATTTTCACGCTGATGCCGGGGTAACGCTCGCAGAACCGCGCAATCTGCGGCAGCACATGCACCGGCGCATCCACCGCCAGAATCAGGCTGCCGGTCTGCAACGCCTGGGAGTCCTGCAACAACTCCTGCGCCTCGGCCTCGATGACAAACAGCCGCTGGGTGATGCCGAGCAAGCGTTCACCCAGATCGGTCAGGCGCACCGAACGTTTGTTGCGGTGGAACAGCAACACGCCAAAGCGTTCTTCGAGTTTGCGCACCTGGTCGGAAATCGCCGGTTGGGTGAGAAAAAGCCGCTCGGCGGCTTTGGTGAAGCTTCCGTGAACGGCCACGGCGTGGAAGGCTTTGAGCTGGGCGTGGGAAACCGACATCGAAACCTCCAGTAACAAGCTGAGCTTATATTGGAAATACGATAAATCGATTTCACTTATTAATCAGTAATTGTTTTTATCGGCCTCAGTCGCGGTGACTGGTCAGTCGAACAGCCTCCGTGACCATGAGCCTGCGCGTGCATTTGCAGGACTCATCTGACCGGTATCGCCTCAGGGACGCAGCGATATCGCAGTGCTCAACAATAAAAACACAGGCGTTATTTCTCAATTTCTGCCGGCACACTCACACCCTGAGGTCAGAACCACAATGAACAAGCACATCGGCACCATCAAGCGTTGGCGCGTGCAGATCTTCGCGATCACCTGGCTCGCCTACGCCGCTTTCTACTTCACCCGCAAAGCGTTTTCCGTGGCCAAACTGGGGATCGCCGAAGACCCCACGTTCACCCTCGACAAAATGGCCATGGCCAACCTCGACGCCATCTACCTCGCCGCTTACGCCATCGGCCAATTCACCTGGGGCATCCTGGCCGACCGCTTTGGTCCGCGGGTCGTGGTGCTCGGCGGCCTGCTGATTTCCGCTGCCGCAGCGCTGGTGATGGGCAGCTTCGCCACGTTACCGATTTTCGCCACCTGCATGCTGATTCAAGGCCTGGCTCAGTCCACCGGATGGTCGGGGTTGTGCAAGAACATCGGCAGTTTCTTCCCCGCCGAACAGCGCGGGCGGGTGCTCGGTTTATGGAGTTCCTGCTACGCCTTTGGCGGGCTCGTGGCTTCGCCGTTTGCCGGTTGGTGGGCGTACACGCTCATCGGCAGCTGGCACGCGGCGTTCATTTCCAGTGCGGCGGTGGTTGGGCTGGTCGCCGTGCTGTTTTTTATTTTTCAACGCAACAAACCGGAAGACGTCGGCTTGCCGGCGGTGGAGCCTGAGCCCGAGCTGACCGCCGAGGAGGCGTACGCTCAAAGCAAGATCAGCGTGCTGGAACCGCTGAAGGAAATCCTGCGCAACCGCACGGTGCTGATTCTCGGGCTCGCGTATTTCCTGCTGAAACCGGCGCGCTACGCGATTCTGCTGTGGGGGCCGGTGATCGTTTTCGAGCAGATGCCGACGGTGGGTAAAGTCGGTGCGGCGATCATCCCGACAGCGTTCGAACTGGCCGGGCTGCTTGGGCCGATCCTGCTCGGGCTGGCCTCGGACAAACTGTTCGGTGCCCGGCGCATGCCGGCCTGCGTTATCAGTTTGCTCGCGCTGACCATTTCCCTGGCGTTGTTCATGGGCGCCTTGCACACCGGCAGCGTGATGTTGGTGGTGGCGTTGTTGTTCGTCATGGGCCTGACCTTATACGGGCCGGACTCGATGATCAGCGGCGCGGCGGCCATCGATTTCGGCACCGCCAAGGCCGGCGCAACGTCGGCAGGCTTCGTCAACGGTTGCGGCTCCGTCGGGGCGATTCTCGGCGGCTTGCTGCCGGGCTACTTCGACTCGGTCACCGTGTTCATCATCTTCGCCGGCTGCGCGTTGTTCTCCGCGCTGGTGCTGATCCCTTACTGGAACAGCCGCCCGGCTGGCCTGCAGGCCAAAAGTGCGTTCGTGCCTAACCGGCCGATGAGTGTCAAACCCCTGCGTACCTGAGGAAATAGCGATGAGACCTTTCTGGCTGGAACACGCGCTGGCGGCCGAGTCGTGCGCGCCGTGCGAACCCTTGGTAGGCGACACCCGCGCCGATGTGTGCATCGTCGGCGGTGGCTACACCGGGTTGTGGACCGCGATCATGCTCAAGGAGCAGAACCCTGAACTGGACGTGTTGCTGATCGAGGCCGACATCTGCGGTGCCGGCGCCAGTGGCCGCAACGGCGGTTGTGCGCTGTCGTGGTCGGCCAAGTATTTCACCCTGGAAAGGTTGTTCGGCGTCGAAGAGGCGGTGCGTCTGGTCAAGGAATCCGAGCGCAGCATTTACGCGATCGGCACCTTCTGCGAACAGTACGGCGTGGACGCCGATTACCGCCTCGACGGCACGCTCTACACCGCGACCAATCGCGCGCAATGCGGTTCGACCGACGCGGTGATCGCAGCGCTCGAGCGCAACGGTATCAACTCTTTCACTCAGCGGCCGGTCGCGGATGTGCAGCGCATGGCCGGCTCTCGCAAACACCTGGAAGGCTGGTTCTCACCGGCCGCCGCGAGCGTGCAGCCAGGCAAACTCGTGCGCGGTTTGCGCCGGGTTGCGTTGCAGTCGGGTGTGAGGATTCATGAAAACACCGCGATGACCGGACTGGAGGAGGGCAAGCCGGCGGGCATTCAAACCCCGAACGGCACTGTCCACGCGGACCGGGTCGTACTGGCGATGAACGCGTGGATGGCCCGCGCATTCCCGCAGTTCGAACGCAGCGTGGCGATTGTCTCCAGCGACATGCTGATCACCGAACCACGCCCGGATCTGCTCAACGAAATCGGTTTGACCAGCGGCGTCACGGTGCTCGATTCGCGAATTTTTGTGCATTACTACCACAACACCCCAGACGGCCGGATCATGCTCGGCAAGGGTGGCAACACGTTCGCCTACGGTGGGCGAATGCTGCCGGTGTTCGATCAGCCGTCGCCCTATGCCGGTTTGTTGAAGCACAGCCTGAGTGAATTCTTTCCGGCGTTTGCCGAGGTCAAGGTCGAGGCCACCTGGAACGGCCCTTCGGATCGCTCTGTCACGGGGCTGCCGTTCTTCGGCCAGATGAGTGCCCACGGCAATGTGTTTTACGGGTTCGGTTATTCCGGCAGCGGGGTCGGACCGTGCCATATGGGCGGGCAGATTCTCGCTTCGATGGTCCAGGGGCTGGACAACGCCTGGACCCGTTCGCCGCTAGTCAACGGCCCTTTGGGCTTCTTTCCCCCGGAACCGATTCGCTACCTGGGCTCGCTGATGGTGCGCAACGCCATCCGCCGCAAGGAGCGCGCCGAGGATCACGGGCGCCGGCCACGGCATCTGGATGTGCGCCTGGCGAAATTCGCGGCGGCGGCCGGCAAGGCAGACAAGGGCTGATCAGGTTTTGCGGTTCACCAGCCAGTCAAACAGCAGGCGGTCATCGCCCTTGGGTTGCGGGACGGGGCCAGGCGCTGGCGGGCTGCTCGCGGTGGCGTACAACACGGGGCGGTCCGGATCACTGTCGAGAAAACTGATGAGCACGTCGGTTCCGGCGACCGGCAGCCTGGACGGATCGATCCGGCCATCGGGCGCAACGACGACCACGGGCAGCCAGAACCCGCTGGACTCATCCTCCTCGGTCTGCGGGGTTGGCCATAACCTGACCTTTATCCGGCCTTGATCATCCAGTTCCGCTGGCTGGCCGACAGGGCCCAGCACCCGCGCTGTCTGAAAACCGGGAATGTTGGGCCTGGCCTGTGTGAGCGAGGGCCGGAATACCGTTGACCATGGAATGGCGGTGAACTGATTGCTGTAACGCCGGACCCCGTCGGTTGCGTTGCGCTCAAGAATCGACGGCTGCCGACCCTGATGCCGGATTTCGATCACCAGCCATTGATCGTTGAAGTTCGGCAGCGGATGTTCCGACACTTGTACGATTCGTCCGCTGCGCAATGCGCTCTGGTTGCTTTGACCCTGCATCTGCCCATGCCGGCAGCGCAGGCGTTCCAGTGTTCGACGGCTGAGCTGGTCGCGCTCGAGCGGTTGTGGGGCAGGGTGCGCGGTGAGTGGGGGCGAGGTGTGGCGCTGGAACAGTTCACTGATCACCGGCACGTTTACGGCAGGAGACGCGTCGCCGTGAAACGGCAGGAGCAGCGGTTCCTGAGGGAAACTCAGGCTGTCGTCCGCCAGCACCAGCACATGGCCGTCGCGCTGATGTTCGAAGTGATAGTGAATGCCTTCTTCTTCGCAGAGTCGTTGCAGGAAGGCCAGGTCCGTCTCATCAAACTGAATGCACAACGGCCTGGCGGGATAGCGTCCGTTCGGCAGCTCAAAGCGGTAGCTGTCTTCTGGCAGCCCGTTTTCTTCGAGCAATTGGCGCAGGATGGCAGGCACATCGAGTTGATGAAACACCCGGCGTGAACGCTGTCGGTCGAGGTTTTGCAACCTGGGCACCAGCGCCAGCCTGTAGCCGACCCGGTGCAGGTCGCGATGTTCGCGGGTGGCGCAGTGGATGATGCCGTGAATGCCCCGGCCCTCGGTCAGGCTGAGGAACACCGGTTGTTGCAGCAGGCAATCGAGGCTCATGGCCGGCGCCAGGCCGATCACTTCGATGTCGAATCGGTAAGGCTGGTTGAGGGCTTCAAGGCCAGTGAACTGCAGCACCTGCAAACTCAAATTGCCGTTCAGCAGGGTCAGGATGAAGGGACTTTCCTTGTCGTTGTGCATCGAGCGCGCTTCTGCCAGGGAATACGGGCGCAGAGGGTACGGAAACATGACTCATTGTGGTCACCGCAAAGCGATGTTTCAGAATCGCCCTACAACTCGCGGTGAAGATGTCGATTCGACAGGATGGATTTTTTGGTCGATTGCCAACTTTAGGCCGTATAAACTTGCACAAAGCGTCGGCCAATAGATGTCTCGGCGCCACAGATAAGAGAGTGAGTAATGGGCGCACAGTGGAAGGTTAAACACAAAGAAGCGGCGTCTAACGCCAAGGGCAAGATCTTCGGCAAACTGGTGAAAGAAATCACCATCGCTGCGCGCAACGGTGCCGATACCGCCACCAACGCACACTTGCGCCTGGTGGTTGAACAGGCGAAAAAGGCTTCGATGCCCCGCGAAACCCTGGAACGTGCGATCAAGAAAGGCTCCGGCCAGCTCGGCGAAACCGTGCAATACCATCGCGTGACCTATGAAGGGTTCGCGCCGCATCAGGTGCCGCTGATCGTTGAGTGCGTGACTGACAATATCAATCGCACCGTCGCGGAAATCCGCGTCGCGTTCCGTAAGGGGCAATTGGGTGCGTCCGGTTCCGTGGCCTGGGATTTCGACCATGTGGGCATGATCGAGGCGTCCCCGGACAGCCCGGATGCCGATCCGGAAATGGCTGCCATTGAAGCCGGTGCACAGGATTTCGAGCCTGGCGAAGACGGCGCGACCTTGTTCATCACCGAAGCGAGCGACCTGGATTCGGTGCAGAAAGCCTTGCCTGAGCAGGGTTTCACCGTGTTGTCGGCGAAGCTGGGTTACAAGCCGAAGAACCCGGTCAGCGGCTTGAGCGATGAGCAGATGGCTGAGGTTGAAGCCTTCCTGGAAGGCCTCGATAACCATGATGATGTGCAGGACATGTTTGTCGGGTTGGCGGGTTAAGCCGAATCGTTTGAGATTTTGTGGCGAGGGAGCTTGCTTGTGGCGAGGGAGCTTGCTCCCGCTGGACGGCGAAGCCGTCCCCAAAGCAGCGGCTGCTGCGCAACCGAGCGGGAGCAAGCTCCCTCGCCACAGGTTTTGTATTGCCTTCATGCCTTCAGTTGAACCTGGCCAACTCCCGCACAATCTCGCTGAACCCCGGTCGCGCCAGTACATCCGGCTGACAGCAACGCTGCTGCAAATCCTCAAGATGTACACGCATCTCATCGCTCAACCCCGCGTCGATCCGCTCCAGCAATTCCCCCAATAGAACGCCAAACGCACGCACCTCGATCCGTTGCAATGCACGGCTTTCAAGGCTGTCTTCCGTCGAATGAAAAGACGCTGCGCCAAAGTCCCCCAACAGGCAATCACCGTGTTCGTTCCACATAATGTTGTGGCCATAGAGGTCGCCGTGGGTGATGCCCTGACGGTGCAGATGCTCGGCCACTGACGCGATGCCACCAGCGATCCGCAAGGCCACGCCGGCGCTGAACCGGGTGTCGCTGGCGTAGACATCGCGGCTGCAGGACGCCAGGCTCGGCAACCCGGCGAGGTTGCGATAACTCGGCTCGATCAGCTCCATGACCAGCCCGGCCTGCGCCTGCGGGTGCTCGATGATCCGTCCTTCGACCCGGATCAGGTTAGGGTGAAGCCCGGCGGTCATGCAGGCGTTCATTTCGTGCAGCGGCGAGCCATCGCTGGTCATTTCGCCCTTGTAGAGTTTGACCGCGACCGGCGTTGTCTGCTTCCACAACGCCTGATGAATGACCCCGGAAGCGCCTTCGCCCAATTGTTGTTCCAGACTGAGCTGCGACCAGGGAATCGTCGGCGTGGCCTCGAGCGCGGCCGCATCCGCCTCTGTTTCCAGCGGATTACCGGCGTAGGCCAGCCAGGTCAGGCTTGGCAGGGTCAATAGCCATTCCGGCAATTCGGTCAACTGGTTGGCGGCGATGCGGGTCAGCTCTAGGCGATGGCAATTGCTCAGGCTCTCGGGCAAGCGCTGCAGACGGTTACCGGCCAGCATCAGTTTTTGCAGGTGCGGGCGCTCACCCAGTTCGGTGGGCAGTTCGCTGATGCGGTTGTCGGTCAGGATCAGCCAGCGCAACAGCGGTGGCAGTGCAGCGCCCGGAACGGTTTCGATGCGGTTGGACTTGAACCCGAGCATGGTCAGGGCGGCGCACTGGCCAAGGCAGGCGGGCAGTTCGCTGAAATGGTTGCGGTCGCAGAACAACACACGCAAACGGGTCAGGCGATGAAAGTCGTCCGGCAGCCTGCTCAAGGCGTTGCCGCTGAGGTTGAGCACCTCGAGCGAGTCCGCGAGGTCGAGGATTTCCCGGGGGAACTCCGTCAGGCCGGCGGCCAGGTCCAGGCGAGTGGAGCCAGCCAGCAGGCCGGCGCGCAGTTGCGCAAGGGTATCCATGAACAGATTCGCTATAGATCGAGGGTAGGGCGCGGGGGCCTGAAAAAGGGCGACATGATAGCGGTAAAAACGAGGTGACTGTCAGGCCGCCTTCGCGAGCAGGCTCGCTCCCACACTGGAACACCGGTCTACTGTGGGAGCAAGCCTGCTCGCGATGACGGTGGCTGCTGCGCCGCAAATACTGGATTCAGGCCGACTCCCTGACTTCCACCAACTGCCCCAACCGACTACGGGTGCGCGCCAGATCAATGGCATCGCCGCCCAGGTTTTCTCGCAACGACCGCTGGCCCAGCAGGATCAGGTGCTTGTCCTGATCGTACAAAACGTCCACCAGATTGATGAAGCGCTGTTGTGCGGCGATTGAGCAGTCGGCGAGGAGGGGTAGTTTGTCGATGATCCAGTGATCGAATCGCCGGCACAGTTCCAGGTAATCCATGACAGCGGTGGGGTGGTCGCACAGGTCGGCGAAGGTGAAACCGATGGTTCGTCCTTCGCAGTAGCGGGCTGGAAGATGCCGGGTGCCGACGGGCAGCGCGATGGTTGGCGCGTCGGGCTCGGGCAGGTTCAATGCCTGACGCTGCGCCACGGTGGCCGGCCATACGTAGTGGCCCTGGGTAAACAGCTGCTGGGCGTGGGTTCTCGCCTGGCTGCGGTAATCGTGAGGGCCGCCGACTTCCATCACTTGCATGCGGGCGTTGATCAGGTCGATCACCGGTTTGAAGCGCGCATGATAGAGCGGGTTGGGCAGCAAGCCTTCGGGCGGGTAATTCGACGTGACCAGCAGCAGGATGCCGCGGCGGAACAGCGCCTTGAACAGCCGCGTAATGAGCATTGCATCGCCGATGTCATGGACATGAAACTCGTCGAAGCACAGCACCCGGCAATCGCTCAGCAGCTCGTCCAGGGTTGTCGCCAGTGCATCAGGGTGGTCGCGATGACTGAACATGCCCTGGTGCAGTCGGGCGAAAAACTCATGAAAGTGCAGGCGCTGTTTTGCCTCGATGGGTAGCGCCTGGAAAAAACCGTCGAGCAACCAGCTCTTGCCCCGACCGACGGCGCCATGCAGGTAAAGACCCGGCAATGGTTTCGTCGACGGGCCAAGCAGCGTCGTGGCGTGCTGCGCCATGCAGTCGATCACGCGCTGTTGGCTGTGGCTGAGTGTGTAACCCTGGGAATGGGCCTTGTGGCGAAAGTAGTCGTGGACTGCGCGTCCCGTCGCGGAATGACTGGCGAAGGCGGTCGATACCTTGCCGAAGAGGCGGCGCAGCGCGGGCCAGCGTGGTGTGAATCGCGAACGGTCAGGCGGTCGAACGGCCACTGGCATCACCCCGTTATCGTCAGGCAGGCTCCCCGAGCTGCGGCGGCGTAGTGTAACCAATACCGGAATTTTGCTGCCAGTTGTGTAGACAAGTGCGGGACGCAAAACGAGCGTTGCAGGATGTGGGGTTTGACGCGAAACCTGTGGGAGCGAGACCGGCTTGCCGGCGATGGCGGTGGGTCAGCCACAACATTACTGACTGACACTGCGCTATCGCCGGCAAGCCGGTCTCGCTCCCACAGGGATTTGTTGCGTTTACGCTATCGGAGAACTACCGCTCGATACTGCGATTCCACCGCGCATTCCACGCCGGGCGCTGTTCGTTGACCTGATCCCAGTCGATCGCAATCGCCGTTTGCAGGTACTGCTTCATCGCCTCGACCTGGCCGCGAGTCTTGTCGGTGGTCGGGGTGTTCGGGTTGGACGGGATCTGATCGCCGTCTTCAAGGGCGGCGGCTTGCGCATCGGGAGTCAGCAGAAACGCGGCGAGTTTCTGCGCCAGTTCCGGTTGGGTGTTGTTGGCGATGGCGCACTCAGCGACGTTGAGTACCACCGCGCCTTCTTTCGGTTGCGCGTACTCGACCGGCATGCCTTTGAGTTTCAGGGCCGTCACCTGAGTCGGTGTCAGCGGGAACAGCGCCGCTTCGTCGGTCTGGAGCATTTCGGAAATCTTCGCCGAGCTCGGAATGTATTCCAGCACGTTGCGCCCGATGGTGTTCGGCCAGGCCTTGAAACCCGGTTCGACGTCGGTTTCGCTGCCACCCTGAATCCGGTTGAACATCAGGAAACCGTGCAGGCCGAAGGTCGAAGAGGCCATCGACTGGAACACCAGTTTGTCCTTGAAGCGCGGGTCGGCCATGTCCATCCACGAGGTCGGTGCGGCCCAGCCTTTTTCCTTGAACAGTCGCGTGTTGTACGCCAGTCCCGTGACGCCGAGGCTGACCGCCACGGCCTGGTCCTTGATGCGGCCCTTGGCCGGAATCTGCGCCAGGGTTGGGCTGTCTTCGAGTTTGTCGCACAGGCCCATGGCGATGGCGCGGTACATGATGCCGTCGTCGAGGAACATCACGTGCATCTGCGGGTTGCCTTTGCTGGCCTGGACCTTGGCCAGGATATCGGCCGAGGTGCCGGGCACGATTACCACTTTGACGTTGTTGGCCTTTTCGAAAACCGGCAACACCTTGTCGGCGTAAAGCCGCTCCATGGTCCCGCCGTTCATGCCGAGGTAAAGCGTCGGCTCGGCCTGGGCCTGGGCGACTGTGAGCAGGGCGCTCAGGCACGAAAATCCGAGCAGTGCAGTGCGTTTGACGTTATTCATTGGCGCGACCTTCCTCTATCAAGCAACGGAGATGGAGTGAAACCGGGTGATGGAAAACGCATCCAGCGACGTGGTTGAGGCGCCGCTGCAGATGATCTCGGTGAGCGCCTGGCCCACCGCAGGGCCGATCTGAAAACCTGCGCCGGCAAAGCCGAACGCGTGCAACAGACCGGGTTGAGTGCCACTGTGACCGATCACCGGCTGGCGATCAGGCAAGTAACCTTCGGTGCCGCTCCAGGTCCGAATCGCCTGAGCGCCTTCAAGAAACGGGTAGAGCTCGACGGCCTGGCGCAGGATCTCGATCACCGCGTGTTGACCGGGGCGGGCGCGGGCGTCGTCGAGGGCAAACCCCTGACCGCCGCCCAATACACAATTGCCGCGCGCGACCTGGCGCGCATAGATACCACCGCCCTCGACTCCGGTGCTGGCGTTCATCACCCACGGCAACGGCTCAGTGACCAGCATCGCCGGGTGCCCGGCGTGCATCGGCACGGCTTCACCGAATTGCTCGGCCATTTTTCCCGCCCACGCGCCGGCGCAGTTCAACACCCAGGGTGCCCGCAGTTCGAGACCGTTTTGAGCGCTGATGCGAAAGCGCTGGCCGTCGTGCTCCACCGCGCTCACCGCGCATTGTTCATGGATCTGCGCGCCATGGCGCCGTGCTGCACGGGCAAACGCTGGCGATACCAGGCGCGGGTTGGCGTGACCGTCATCCGGACAAAACGAGGCGCCGACCGCCACCTCGCCGACCCACGGAAAACGCGCGCGTAATTCACTGCGATCCAGCACCTGCAAATCGAGGCCAAAGCCCTGGCTGCTGGCGGCGTAGTCCTGCAACGCGCGCAGATCGTCGAGGCTGCGTGCCAGTTTCAAGTGGCCGCTGCGTTGATATTCGCCGTCGATGCCGATCAACTGCGGCAACCGGCCCCAGATCTCGTGGGCCTGTTGCGATAGCGGCAGTTGCGACAGCGGCCGACCCTGACGGCGTACACCGCCATAGTTCACGCCGCTGGAATGCGAGCCGCAAAAGTCCCGCTCCAGCAGCGCCACGCGACGACCCGCCTGGCTCAGAAACAGCGCGGCGGAAGCACCGACAATGCCGCCACCAATGATCACTGCATCGACTTCGATCATGGCTCGATCTCCAGACCAAACGGCAACGGTTTGATCGGCGCCTGCGCTCGCAGTCGACCGATGTCGGACACCGCCCGATGACTTTCGCAGGCGATGATTTCCGCGGCCGCGGCACCACACATTCGACCCTGGCAACGGCCCATGCCGACCCGGCAATGGGCCTTGACCCGATTGATTTCCCAATGGCCTTCACGCACCACTTCGCGGATGTCCCCGGCGCGCACTTCTTCGCAGCGGCAGATCATCACGTCGTCAGCGGTATCGGCCGCCCAGTTTTCCGGGAATACGAAAGCGCGTTCCAGGCCATGGCGAAAGGTATCGATCCGTCCAAGTGCCTGCTCCAGTTGCACGCCACGCTGCGGCGCGATCGGGTAATCGTTGTCTTCGAGCAAGGCGAGGGCGGTCCGCTCGCCGGCCATTTCCGCCGCGTCGGCGCCCATGATGCCGGCACCGTCACCAGCCAGATAAACCTCGGCGACGCTGCTGCGACCGGCGCTGTCGCGTTGCGGCAGCCAGGCGCGGTTGAGCGGGTTCCAGGCGAAGGCGCAGCCGAGCAGATCGGCGAGTTGGGTTTCGCTGCGCAGACCGTGGGCGAAGGCCACTGCATCACAGTCCAGCGCATGCTCGCCGCTTGGGTTGGACCAGCTCAGCGACTGCACCCGCTGTTCGCCGTTGATGCGTTTCAAGGTTGCGCCCTGATGCACCGGGATGCCGTGAACGGTCAGCCAGCTGCGGTAATAAATGCCTTTGGCCAATGTGGCCGGTTGCGACAGCAGGCCGGGCAGGGCGCGGGCCTGAGCGCTGAATGGCGAACTGTCGAGTACCGCCACTACCGTCGCGCCGGCCTTGGCGTATTGATACGCCACCAGATACAGCAACGGTCCGCTGCCAGCGAACACCACCCGTTCACCGATGGCGCAGCCCTGGAATTTCAGGGCGATCTGCGCGGCGCCGAGGCTATAGACACCCGGCAACGTCCAGCCCGGCACCGGCAAAACCCGGTCGGTGGCGCCCGTGGCGACGATCACCCGAGAGAATTCCAGTCGTGCGGCGCGGGCCTCGTGCAAGGTGTCGAGTGCACCGTCTTCGGCGTTCCACACCAGGGTCTCGGGACGGTAATCGAGCTGCTCGCGCAACTCATCTATCGTTTGATGCAACGCGTTCGCCTTGCGCGCTTCGAAGCCATACAGCTTGACAGCCGAGCGTTTGAAGTTGGCCGGTTGACGCCGATAAATCTGCCCGCCGCCGCGTGCGGCTTCGTCCAGCAGGATCGGGCGCACACCATGCGCTACCAGCGTCTGCGCCGCACGAATCCCGGCCGGCCCGGCACCGATGATCACCACTGACTTCATACCCACCCCCCTTTAGCCGACCGCCGCTGAATCCCTGTGGGAGCCAGCCTGCTGGCGATGACGGTGGCACAGTCAAAAATGAGGGTGGCTGGCACTCCGTAATCGCGAGCAGGCTCGCTCCCACAGGGGATCGCGTTTCGGCAGATAGAAAAGGTGTTCATAGGCAACGCCCCGGTTCGCGACTGATCTGCTGTCCGTCCTCGAGCAACGTCGAACACGCGCGCACGCGCCGGCCATCGCCCAGCCGAACCCAGCAGTCCTGGCACGCCCCCATCAAACAAAACCCGGCGCGAGGCTCGGCGCTGAAGTCGCTGCCGCGCAAGTGTTCGCTGCAGGTCAGCACCGCGGTCAGCACGGTGTCGCCGAGCAGCCCGCTGGCCGGTTGGCCGTCGAGGGTAAAGTCCAGGGCCGGGCGGTCGCCTTCGGCCAGTCGTTTCAGCAGAGCCATGGCGCCCTCATTGTTTACCCACCAGAACCCGATCCAGGCCATAAACCCGATCAAGCAGAATCATCGTCGCCGCCGTCAGCGCAATCACCAGGGCCGACACCGCCGCCATCATCGGATCGATGGATTCGGTGGCGTACACGTACATGCGCACCGGCAAGGTTTGCGTGGCCGGCGAGGTGACAAAAATCGACAGCGTCACCTCGTCGAAACTGTTGATAAACGCCAGCAGCCAGCCACCGGCGACCCCCGGCAGAATCATCGGCAAGGTGATCTGGCGGAACAGCGTGAAGCGCCCGGCACCCAGCGATTGCGCGGCGTGTTCGGCGCTGCGATCCAGGCCGATCGCCGACGCCAGCACCAGACGCAGCACGTACGGCGTGATCACCAGCACGTGAGCAAAGATCAACCAGGCGAAGCTGCCGTTGACGCCCATCAGCGCAAACAAACGCAGCAAGGCAACACCTAAAACCAGATGCGGAATGATGATCGGCGACAGGAACAGGCCATTGAAAAAGTCCCGTCCGGGAAACTCGAAACGGGTAATAGCCAACGCCGCCGGCACCGCAATTAGCGTCGCCAGGCTGGCCGCGCTGAACGCCAGGATCAGGCTGTTGTAGAACGCATCGACAAAGTCGGCGCGCTCGAATACCGCGCGGAACCAGCGCAGGGAAAACTCCGTGGTCGGCAGGCTCAGGGTGTTTTCCGGGGTGAACGCGACGAGGCACACCACCACCAGCGGCGCGAGCATGAACAGCACCACCAGGGCATGGAACAGCAGGGCGAAAGGACCGTTCTTGGACATGACGAGTTATCCCAATGACTTCTTGTAGCGGCCTTCGATCATCCGGTTCCACGACAGCATGATCAGCAGGTTGAGCAACAGCAGCGCGACGGCGATGGCCGCACCCATCGGCCAGTTGAGCTCCGACAGGTATTGGTCGTAGATCAGCGTGGCGACCATCTTGATGCGGCGCCCGCCGAGCAGGCCGGGAATGGCGAAGGAACTGGCGGCTAGGCCGAACACGATCAGCGTGCCGGAGAGCACGCCGGGCATGATTTGCGGCAGCACCACTTTGCGCATCACCGTGAGGTGGCTGGCGCCCAGGGACAACGCAGCTTGCTCAGCGGCGGGGTCGAGTTTCTGCAGCGAGGTCCAGACCGGAATGATCATGAACGGCAGCATCACGTGGACCAGCGCTATCACCACCGCGAACGGCGTGTAGAGCAGCTTCATCGGTGAGCCACCAAAGGCTTGCAGGGTCTGGTTGACCAGACCGTCGGCGCCGAGCAACAGGCTCCAGCCGAAGGCGCGCACCACCACCGAAATCAGCAACGGCGTGAGGATCAGAATCAGGAAAATCGAACGCCATGGCGCGCCCATGCGGCTGAGGATGTAGGCCTCGGGCACGCCGATCACCACGCAGAGCAGGGTGGTCAGGGCGCTGATCCAGAATGTGCGCAGGAAGATCTCGTAGAAGTACGGGTCACCGAGCAGGCTGCTGTAGTGGTCGACGGTGTAGGCGTCACCGTTGATGCCCGAGCTGTAGTCGAAGACGTTGAACGACAACACCAGCGTCAGCAGCAGCGGGATCACCAGCAGGCTGACGTACAGCGCCAGCGCCGGTGCCGACAACAGGTAACCCTGGCGTCCCTGGCGAAGGGCGACGAGCGTACTCATGCCGACACCTCGTCGACACTCAGCACCCGCAACAGCGCCGCGTCCCAGTCGAGACCGACTGCCGTGCCTTCGTTCATCGGTGCCGAGCCGTCGTTGCGGCGCACCACGCAGAGTTCGCCCAGGGTCGTGGAGACGCCGTAGAGCCATTGGCTGCCGAGGAAGAAGCGGCTGACGATTTTGCCTTGCAGACGGCCGTGATCTTTTTCCCGCAGATCGATTTTTTCCGGGCGCAGGCTGAGGGTCAGTTCACCGCCGCTGCGCACCTGAACCACACCCGCACTGTCACGCTCGCCGGGCAGCAGATTGGCCTTGCCGACGAAGCCGGAAATGAATTCGGTGCGCGGGTGTTCGTAAAGGGTGTAGGGCGCGTCGATCTGGGTGATGCGCCCGGCCTGCATCACCACCACGCGGTCGCTGATGGACAGCGCTTCGGACTGGTCGTGGGTGACCATCAACGTGGTGATGCCGACTTCGCGCTGGATGCGACGGATCTCGAACTGCATCTCTTCGCGCAGGTTGGCGTCGAGGTTGGACAGCGGTTCGTCGAGCAGCAGCACCGGCGGCTCGATCACCAGCGCTCGGGCCAGGGCAACACGCTGGCGCTGACCACCGGACAGTTCTCGTGGGTAACGCTCGGCATGCTGATCCAGGCGCACCAGTTTCAGCACCCGATCCACGCGCTGCTGCAACTCGCCGTTGGGCACTTTGCGCATGCGCAGGCCGAAGGCGACGTTGTCCTTGACGGTCATGTGCGGGAACAGCGCGTAACTCTGGAACACCACGCCCAAACCACGGCTGGCGGGTTTGGCGTGGGTGATGTCGCGACCGTCGAGCATGATGCGCCCGCTGGTGACTTCGACGAAGCCGGCGATCATTTGCAGGGTGGTGGTTTTGCCGCAGCCGGAGGGGCCGAGCAGGGAAACGAACTCACCTTTCTCGACCGAGAGGTGGGTGGCCACGACGGCGTCGATTTCGCCGTAACGTTTGCCGAGTCCTTCAAGTTGCACAAAAGCCATAACTGCGCTCCACCTGAGATTGTTATGCGCGGCCTGAGGTCGCGCTTTTTTGTATGGGCAGATACGAAAGGTTGTTGCGGGGTGCGTTGGCGCTCGACTTGGGTCGGCTGCCGCTGTTGTTCGAATCGCCCCTGTGGACGCAGATTAGGACGAAGACTAGGATGGGCTCAATGGCCTATTTCACTGAATCGATGGTTATTTTCAGTTTCATTCAGTGAGTAAATTAATCATCGAGAAAAGACATGACTGATTCCACTGAGCGGAATGAAAACAAAAATGAAGTCGGCGTCGGTGCCGTCTCAAGACTGTTTGCCGTGTTGCGCACGTTGGGTGACACCGTCGAGGGCGGCGAGCGTGTGACGCAACTGGCCCAGCGCATCGGTTTGTCGCAGCCGACCACGCACCGTTTGCTGCGCAGCCTGATGGACGAGGGCATGGTCGAGCAGGACGTGCGCAGCAAACGTTATCGCCTGAGCCTGGATTTTTTTGCGCTGGCGGCGCGTGCCGGCAACACCGGAAACTTGCGCGAACTGGTGCGGCCGTCGTTACTGCGACTCTCGGCCTCGCTGGGGGATTCGTTGTTTTTGCTGGCGCGCAGTGGTTTTGATGCGATCTGCCTGGACCGCAGTGAAGGGCCGTTTCCGATCCGTACGTTTACCGGCGACATCGGCGGGCGGGTGGCGCTGGGTGTGGGCCAGGGCAGCCTGGCGATTCTGGCATTCCTGCCGGAAGAGGAACGCGACACGGTGATTCATTACAACTTGCCGCGGCTGAAGGATTTTCACCTGTATGACGAGGTGTTCCTGCGCTCGGAAGTCGACAACGTGCGCGCCCTCGGTTACGCCGGGCGCAACACCGGCGTGTTGCAGGGCATGGCCGGCGTGGCGGTGCCGATTCTTGATCGTGAGGGGCGTGCGGTGGCGGCGTTGAGTGTCGCCACCGTGAGTGATCGGCTGGGGCCGGATCGCTTGCCGACGGTGGTGGACATGCTCAAGCGCGAAGCGGCGCTGATCGGGCCGCGGATCAATCCGTTTGATCCGCTGTTGCGCCGGCCTTCGCAGGTTTTCGGGCAGGGTTGAATACGGTTCACAATCCTCCACCGTCCCTTGTGGGAGCAACTGTCTTCACCCTGCCATTCGTCAGCGCCATTCGGTGCCGTCTCTCAGCATGGCATTCAGTCTGATCAGTAATATTCGCATGCAGGCGATGAGCGCGACCTTCGCGCTCTTGCCTCGCGCCCGAAGAGCGTCATAGCGTGCTTTAAAGTCAGCTTGATAGCGGATCACTACCCAGCAGGACATGTAAAGCGCACGCCTCACACGGGCTCTTCCTCCATAGATTTGGCGTTTCCCGCTGTGATTGCCGCTGTCATCGTTGCAGGGTGCAATTCCTGCCAGTGCGGCGACCTGGCGACGGTCGAGCTTGCCCAATTCGGGCAGGTAAACCAGCAAACTGGCAGTGGCGACCGTGCCGATACCTTTAACAGAGATGAGCCGCTCGGTTTTTTCTGCGTCCAGGTCGTGCATGCTCTGGTGGATGGTTTTATCGAGCTGCTTGATCTGAACTTGCAGATAATGAATATGGCCTTTGATTGCCGCCACAACAGCGGGTAGCTGAGCCTGCTGAAGCCGGCGCTTATTGTCGTCCCGTTGCTGTACGAAGTGCTCGCGTTGCTGAACCAGCTCGCGCAACGCTTCACGCTCAGGCGAAATGACCTTGTCGCCGTCCATCTTCAAGACCTCGGCGAAATCGGCCAACACAGCTGCATCGATCAGATCGGTCTTGGCATTTTTGCCCATCGCCACGGCGAAAGCCCTGGCCCGGCGAGGATTGATCCTGAGGACATTGAAGTTGGCACCTAGCAATGCGGCCATGACCTTGCGTTCGTAGCCTCCCGTGGCCTCCAGCAGAACTCGGCCAACCTCGTACTGGCTCAAGCGCTGAAGAAGCTCAACACAGCCTTCTGAGGTGTTTGAAAGCTCAAAACCTTCACCGTCTGGTTGAACCCAAACAACGAGGTTTGATTTGGAGATATCGATGCCGACCCAGGAAATCATGGCAAAACCCTCTTACACTCAGGAGTGAGAGTGCTCTGGCTTTGCCCACGCTTGTGATTTCGAGTGGCTGCTCGTCCAACTGTTCGGGCTTATGGGCCAGAGTGGAAAGGTGAATGGCAGCTTGGCTCCCACACGTGCTTTAAGCACCGCGGACTCACAGCTTGCCATTCACCCCTCTCACCCCAGAGCTTATTCCTAGATCTAGACACAAGCGGGCTTGCCCGCGATTGCGGTGTATCAGTCAATATCAATGTCGAATGTGCAGCCGTCATCGCGGGCAAGCCCGCTCCCACAGGGTTCGAGGGGGGGTCAAAACTGCACGGTTTGCTTGAGCATTTTCGCCGTCGGCGTGTCTGTCGGGCTGACCATCGCGTAGTTGTATCCACCCCCCGACCAATACTCAGCCTGCAATTCACCATCACTGCGACTGCCCCTCGGCAGCAGGAAGTTTTTCGGCCCCGGCGGGCGCACGTAGAAGCTGACTTTATGCCCGCTCGGATCCTCGTAAACCACCATCGCCGCCGGCCCTTGCTCGGTACTGAGCAAGCGCCCGCTGACAGGTTTGAACCCTGCGCCGGAAAGGTCCGGCAAGCGATGGGCCTGGGTGAAATAACGGTCGAGCCAGCCCTGCATATCGCCATCGTCGCTGACCTTGTAATCCGCCGGCAGCATGCCTTGTTGGGCAAACAGCCGATAAGCCTGCATCGCATCGGCCATCGGCGCTGCAGCGCTGATGAGGGTCATTTCCCGCGCCTGCCAGCCGCTGATTCCGCCGATACTCACGGCGATCAGCAACACGGCGGCGCTGGCCAGGTGACGGCGCGATTGTCGCTTGAGGCGCTGGCGAATCAGCGTCGGGTCGAGGTCCGGGTTGGCCGGTTGCTGCAACGCACCGCTGAGGGCCGCGCGCAGTTGCTGGGCGTCCTGCTGCCAGGCGCGGACCTGTGCAGACATTTCCACGTTGCCGGCCAGAAAAGTCTCCACCAGGCGTCGGTCGTCATCATTGAGTTGGTGGTCCACATAGGCGTGCAGGTCACGCTCGCTCGGGGGCATGCTGATCATTTGAGTCTCCGCAGAGAAGGGCGGGTGATTTCGCCGTCGCTGAGTTGGCGCAAGGCCTGGCGGGCGCGGGACAGGCGCGACATCACGGTGCCGATGGGGACGTCGAGAATCTCGGCGACCTCCTTGTAACTCAGGCCTTCGACCGACACCCAGAGCAGCAACGCGCGTTGCTCGGTGCTGAGCTGATCAAAGGCTTGCAGGGTTGATTGGGCGATCACGGTGCGTTCTACCGACGGCTGGGTATCGTCCCGTCCGGTAAAGAGTTCGAGCATCCGCGCATAGCGCCGCGAGCGTCGGTGCGCGTCGAGAAATTGCCGATAAAGAATCGAAAACAGCCAGGCGCGCAAGTCGCCCTCGGGGCGTTTTGCGCTCCAGCTCGACAGCGCCCGCTCAAGGCATGACTGCACCAGATCGTCGGCGCTGCTGGGGTTGCGCGTCAACGACACGGCAAACCGGCGCAATCTGGGAATGATTTCACTCAGTTGTTCGTCGATATCATTCATGGAGTTCTGACTAGTCACTACGCTTCGGACTAGAGAGACGCCCGGCATCCGAGGTTATTCCACGCCTGAAAAAATAAATACCGCGCGATGGAATAAACCCTCGTGGCGTTCGTCTGCTTGATCCTTCTCACTTGTGGCCGATGGCCCTGGAGTCTTTCATGGTAGATCGCTCATCACCGCCCACCCGGCCACCCTTGAGTGCCGCGAGCCTGACGTTGCGTCTGGCCGGCATTGCCGTGGTGGTCGCTGTCGTGGCCGGGGCTTTTGCCTACGTCAACGGCACCTTTGACCCACAGCGCCTGACGCCAAAAAAACTGATCAATGTGTTGGAAACCAACAACGGCGTGCACCCCGGGTTCCGCCGTAATCACTCCAAAGGGGTGTGCGTGATCGGGCATTTCGAGAGCAGCGGTGAGGCGCGCAGCTATTCCAGCGCTCAGGTATTCAATGAGGTGCGGACCCCGGTGGTCGGGCGTTTCGCGTTGCCGGCTGGCAATCCTTACGCGCCGGACAGCAGCGTGCCGATTCGCAGCCTCGCACTGCGTTTCACCCAGGCCAACGGCCAACAGTGGCGCACCGGGATGAACAGCATGCCAGTGTTCCCGGTAGGCACACCCGAAGCGTTCTACCAATTGCAGCAAGCCCAGTCACCAGACCCGGCCACTGGCAAACCGAACCCGGCAGCGGTGCCGGCGTTCTTCGGTTCGCACCCGGAAGCCGCGCCGTTCCTGGCCTGGATCAAAACCGCCAAGCCGTCCGCCAGTTACGTGACGGAAACCTACAACAGCGTCAATGCGTTTTACCTGGTCAATGCGACCGGGCAAAAGCAAGCGGTGCGCTGGAGCATGGTGCCGGTGGCGCAGGACGCGGCAGGCGCTACGGCGCCAGAAGGCGGTGATTTCCTCGAGAAAGACCTGGTTCAGCGGATCGCCGCGGGACCGTTGCGTTGGCAGCTCAAGATCACGCTGGCCGACCCCGGTGATCCGGTGAACGACGCCAGCAAAACCTGGCCCGACGGTCGCAAAGTGGTGAACGCCGGCACGCTGGTGCTCGAAAGCACCCAACCGCAACTCAATGGCGAATGCCGGGACATCAACTACGACCCGCTGGTCTTGCCCGCCGGTATCGAAGGTTCCGACGACCCGTTGCTCGCAGCTCGTTCAGCCGGTTATGCCAGTTCCTACTTGCGCCGCACCAGCGAAGTCAGCCAATTGCCTGCCGCTAAACAGGAGGCTCAACAATGAGCGCCCAACCGAACCACTTCGCGCCAATGGCGCGACTGCTGCACTGGCTGATGGCGTTGATGATCATTGCCATGCTGTTTATCGGCGCGGGCATGGTCGCCTCTGTCTCAGAGCGTCATGAATGGCTGATCCATCTGCACAAACCGCTGGGCATTGCGATTCTATTGCTGGTGATCGTGCGCCTCGGCGTGCGCTTTTCTACCCGACAACCACCGCTTCCGGCGGATTTGCCCGGTTGGCAGGCGCTGGCGGCGAAGGCCTCGCATGTCTTGCTGTACGCCTTGATGTTTATCCTGCCGCTGCTCGGCTGGGCGATGATTTCGGCGGCGGGCGACCCGGTGATGCTCAGCAGTTCGTTGCAATTGCCCTCGATCGTGCCGGCCAATGCGCAGGTGTTTGCGTTCCTGCGCAAGGCGCATGGGTATCTGGCGTATCTGCTGTTTCTGACCGTGTTGCTGCATCTGGCTGCGGCGTTGTTTCACGGTTGGGTGCGGCGTGATGACGTGCTGGACAGCATGTTGCGGGGCAAGGATCGCACCTGATCAGAAGCCTGGCCCGAGTCACTGTGGCGAGGGAGCTTGCTCCCGCTGGGCTGCAAGGCAGCCCCCAAAACGCGGTTCGTCGGATGAACCGCAGTGAATGGATTACGACTGCTGCGCAGCCGAGCGGGAGCAAGCTCCCTCGCCACAGGGTTCCGGTGTTTTGATGTTCAATGTTCGCCACCAATAGACCAATGCCACGGCGTTGATGCCTGCCCCCAGCAGGCAAACGCCGAGCCACCCGCCCCACGCATACATTGCCGTCGAACCGATCGAACCCAACGCGCTGCCAATCGAATAGAACAGCATGTAACCCGCGGTAAGGCGGCTTTGGGCTTCGGGTCGCACGCTGTAGATCATGCTTTGGCTGGTGACATGCACGGCTTGCAAGCCAAGATCCAGGGTAATCACCCCCAGCAACAAGGCCCACAAGGAGGATTGGGTCAGGGCGATCGGCAGCCAGGAAACCAGCATCAGTAACAGTGACAACCCGCTGGTCCATTGCCCCAAACCGCGATCGGCCAGATGCCCGGCGCGTGCAGCCGCCAATGCACCGGCAGCACCGGCCAATCCGAACAATCCGATTTGCGTGTGGGACAACGACAGCGGCGGGGCACTCAGCGGCAACACCATGGGCGTCCACAGCACCATGGCGCTGGCGAAGGTCATCAACGCGAGCATCGCCCGTTGACGCAGCACCGGTTCTTCCTTGAACAACGTAAACACCGAACCGAGCAACGCCGCGTAAGAACTGGCGGGTTGCGCGTCTTCGTGTTTGGGCAGCACGCGAAACAGCAGCAACGCCATCAACAGGGTCAACCCCGCCGACAACAGATAAATCGAGCGCCACCCCGCCAGATCAGCCATACCGCCCGCCACTGTCCGGGCCAGCAGAATGCCGACGACGATGCCGCTGGTGACCACGCCGACCACGCGCCCGCGCTGCGCCGGGATGGCCAATGTCGCGGCGTAGGCCACCAATACTTGTGTCACGACGGCTAACAGCCCGGTCAACGTCATCCCGAGCAACAGCCAGGCACTGTTCGAGGCGAACGCGATCATCAACAAGGCCAGCGCCGACAGCAGGGTTTGCGTGACGATCAGGCGTCGACGGTTCAGCAGATCGCCAAGCGGCACCAGCAGCAATAATCCGACGCCATAACCGACTTGAGTCAGCGTGACGACGATCCCGACGGTGGCCGGGTCCATGGCAAACGCCTCGGCCATGGCATCGAGCAAGGGCTGCGCGTAATACACATTGCCGACGGCCAGGCCGCAGGCGACGGCGAACAGCAGAACAACGCCGGTGCTGAGTGTTGTTTGAGTGGGCTTCATGCCGGGCTCCTAAGGTGGTTTCTAAATAAAACCAGTTGTACGGTAAGCAAGCCGGTTTTATATTGCAACCACATTTGTTTTCGAGGGCGCCATCATGGCCAAACGCACAAGCATGCAAAGCTCCGAATGCCCGGTCGCCCGTTCACTGGATGCCATTGGCGATTGGTGGTCGTTGTTGATCGTGCGCGATGCCTTCGACGGCATTCGCCGGTTCGGCGAGTTTCAGCGCAGTCTGGGCATGGCGAAGAACATTCTCTCGGCGCGATTGCGCACGCTGGTGACCCACGGGATTTTCGATCTGGTGCCGGCGTCGGATGGCAGCGCGTATCAGGAATATGTCCTGACGGAGAAGGGCAGAGGGTTATTCCCGCTGATCATTGGTTTGCGGCAGTGGGGTGAGGCGTTTTTCTATGAAGAAGGGGAGGCGCATTCGCGGGTGGTTGACCGAGATAACGGTCGACCGGTGCGGACATTGGAGTTGCGCGCCGAGGACGGGCGTTTATTGGGGCCGGAGGATTGCGTGCGGGTCGCGGCCGAATGAAGCAGGGCTGCATGCCGGGCATGCAGCCCTTGAAGGGGATCAGCGCAAGGTATCGACCATGTCCGCGACGGTCGTCAGCACATCCTTGCCCAACTGCTTCGACCGCTTGCCCGACCAGCCTGTCAGTGCATTCGGTGCATCGTTGTTGTCCTTGAACGGCATTTCCAGGGTCAGTGACAGGCAGTCGAATTTCTCGCCAATGCTGTTGCACGCCAGGGTCATGTTGGCTTTGCCCGGCTCGTCGCGGGTGTAGCCGTGTTTGGTCTGGAAATCCTTGGTCAGGTGCTTCAGATGACTGCGGAAGTGCTCTTCGAGTTTTTCGATCCGCGGCGTGTAGCCTGGGTTGCCCTCGCAACCGGCGGTGAACACGTAAGGGATTTCTTCATCGCCGTGGATGTCGAGGAACAGGTCGACGCCATATTTTTCCATCTGCTGCTGAACGAACAGGACTTCCGGACTGACTTCCTGGCTGGCGCTCTGCCAGGCACGATTGAGGTCCTGGCCCATGGCGTTGGTGCGCAGGTGACCGTGGAAGGCGCCGTCCGGGTTCATGTTAGGCACCAGGTACAAATCGGCGCTGGCCAGCAGTTTGTTCAGGACGGGATCGTCGTGCCTTTCCAGGCGTTCGATCACACCTTCCATGAACCACTCGGCCATATGCTCGCCGGGGTGTTGCTGGGCAATCATCCAGACCTTGCGCCGACCTTCGACACCGGTGCCTTTGCGCAGCAGCTGAATGTCACGACCTTCGACACTCTTGCCGGTGGCCAGCAGTTCGGTGCCGGCCTTGGTCAGCGCCTGCTCGATCAACCAGTCATGGCGGCCACGGCTGTAGGGTTCGAAGTAGGCAAACCAGGCGTGGGTCGCCGTGGCTTCGAGGCTGAAACGCAGGCAGTCACCTTCGAAAATGGTCGGTACCCTGAACCAGTTGACGTGATCGTAGGAAGCCACCGCCTGATAACCATCCCAGGCTTTGTTGTATGAGGATTTGCTGGCATTGCTCAGACGAAACCAGTGCTCCTGACCGACGTGCAACCCGCTGGCCTTGAAGTGAAACCACTGGAAATGCTGGCTGCGGGTGTCGGGCTTGATGGTCAACAGCGCTTGCAACGGATTGCTGATATCCAGCACTTCAATGTTGCCGCTGTCGAAATTTGCACTGATGCTGAAAGAGGATTTAGCCACGGTCATAGTCGATTCCTGAATATGATTTTTATGGCTGCTACTTTACACGCTGGGAAGGGAAAAACCGGGGGAAATTGCGGGGTGTAGCGGGGGGCGTCCTCCTTGACGCCGATGCAGCTTAGAGACTGTGCGATTGATTCTCAAGTGCTATTTTTCGTTAGTTTGAGCCAATGTTGCCGGGCTTCTCTTGCCAACAGATATTCTTTTGATATTATCCGCGCCATCGAATTTGCAGCACGTAAAGACTTCATTAGCCTGAAGGTCAAGCCAGAATAACTGGCAAAAAAAAGACCCGGCAAAAAGCCGGGTCAAAAACCGTGATTAGCCTGATGAGGAGATAGTCCAGGAGACCGACCTAAGGTCACTTGGACAATCGACTGATCTCGCGACCAGCTGAATGCAATAATAATCATTCTCGTTTGCAAGTCAAATGATTTTATCTGCGCGATTGGAAAATTCTTTCCCGCGCCCTCCAGAATATCCCTCCTTGTCTTACGCGTGATGATCCCCATCCAGGGATCGATCCAGCAACGCCTTGGCCATATCGATCATGTGCACCGTCGAAAACGCCAGGTCCCGGTGGACACCGTGCAAATTGTTCGCCGACTCGGACGCCGTGGCGGCGGCGCAGCGCAACAGATCTGAAGCACGCACCAGCGCTTCCTCGCTGCTGACGTTGCGGTTCACCTCAAAAAAACGCTCTTCCTCCGCCTCTTCGGACACAGCTGGTTTCAAGTAATAATCCAGCGCCCGCTGTGCGGCGGCCGAGCCTTTTGGCGAGGTGAGGGAGGTGTCGATTTGCAGGTCGGGCAGGTCGTTGCTGGGGATGGTCATGGCGATGGCAAGCTCCGTGATAGATTCAGATCCGTGATCCAATCCTAGTACGAACTGTATTTGTGACGAGGATTTAAATACTACAATTTGTGTTTTGATGGCCGGAGGCGCCCACGTATCGTGCCGCACATGGATAAATGGATTGAATTGGTCAAGGCCAAGATGAGTGAACTCAACGTCACTCAAGAGATACTCGCCGAGCGCCTCGGAATGTCCCAGGGCGGCATCGGCCATTGGCTGAACAAACGCCGCCAGCCGGGCATCGATGACATGAACCGGGTGTTACACGCACTGGGCATGGAGTTTCTCGAAGTGGCGCTGGTCATCCGCGAGCCGGACACGTCGAAGGAGGAAAGCCAGGATCTGGTGCGAAAGTACAACCCGTACTTCCGCTACCCGGTCAGTGACTGGCGAGAATCCTGCGAGGTGCGCGACGGCGAGCCGACGGTGTATGACAAGGCGCGATTCGAGCTGACCGATTACCACGCTCAGGGCGCGGCGTTCTGGTTGAGGGTGGTGGGCGATGCGATGACGGCACCGAGTGGTGTCAGTATTGCCGAGGGGATGATGATCCTGGTGGACCCGGCCATTGTGCCGGAGCCCGGAAAACTGGTGATCGCCCAATGGCCGGACAGCACCGAGGCGACCTTTCGCAAGCTGATCGAAGAGGGCGGGCAGCGTTACCTGGTCCCGCTCAATCCGACGTATCCGAAAGCCCTTTTCACTGAAGCCTGCCGAATCATCGGCGTAGTGGTTCAGGCAACGGCCAGGTTCTGATCAGATCGGTCCTCGGGAGGCGTAGGACCGATCTTCATTTCAGGCTTCTTCCAGTTCGACCAACGCACTGCCTTCGCTGACCATTTCGCCTTCCTGGCAATACAACGCCTTGATCACCCCGGCGTGTGGCGCACGAATGCTGTGCTCCATCTTCATCGCTTCCAGCACCACCAGTTGCGCCCCGGCTTCGACCGTTTGCCCGGCTTCCACCAGCACCCGCACGATGCTGCCGTTCATGGGGGCAGTGAGCCCGCCGTGATGGCTGTGACTGGCTTCGACGGCGCTGATCGGGTCGTAGGCCTCGATGCGGCGCAATTCACCTTCCCATTGCAGATACACAATGCCGTCGCGGCGGATTGCCCGATGCTGGCGGCGCACGCCGCTGTGTTCAGTCAGCAGTTGCTCGCCTTTGAGTTGTGCGCTTTGGGCATTGCGGTCGCCTAACGTCAATGCGCGGTCCTGACCTTCACAACTCAAGTGCAAGGTGATTTCCGTCGGCAGGCCGGCCCGAAAACCGTTGCTGTTGGCCCAAGGCGAACTCGGATCATCAACGCGCAGTGAGCGAGGCTGGCTCTGGGCATACGCTTGCGCCGCGGCTTGCCAGAATTCATCGCTGAGCTGTGAAGGTTCCGGCAGCAGTTGCTCCTGATAACGCGGAATAAACCCGGTATCCAGTTCTGCCGCTGCAAACGCCGGATGACCAACGATTCGACGCAGGAAGTTGATGTTGGTCTTGAGCCCACCAATCGCGAACTCATCGAGCATGCTCAACAAGCGCAGGCGCGCCTGCTCACGATCCTCACCCCAGGCAATCAGCTTGCCGAGCATCGGGTCGTAGAACGGCGAAATCTCATCGCCTTCTTCAACACCGCTGTCGACCCGACGTCCCGGGCCTTCGGCAGATTCGCGATACAACTCCAGACGCCCGGTGGCCGGCAGGAAATCATTGCCCGGATCTTCGGCATACAGCCGCACTTCAATCGCATGCCCGATCAACGGCACCTGATCCTGAGTCATCGGCAGCGCTTCGCCGCGCGCCACACGAATCTGCCAAGCCACCAGATCAAGGCCGGTAATGGCTTCGGTGACCGGGTGTTCGACTTGCAGGCGCGTGTTCATCTCCATGAAGAAGAACTCGCCGCGCGCATCCAGCAGAAACTCCACGGTGCCGGCGCCGACATAACCGATGGCCTGCGCCGAACGCACGGCGGCTTCGCCCATGGCACGACGCAGTTCCGGACTCAGGCCCGGTGCCGGTGCCTCTTCGACGACTTTCTGGTGCCGACGTTGAATCGAGCAATCCCGCTCGTTGAGGTACAGGCAGTTGCCATGCTGGTCGGCGAAAATCTGGATTTCCACGTGGCGCGGCTTCAGCAGGTATTTCTCGACCAGCATCCGCGAATCGCCGAACGAGGATTGCGCCTCACGCTGAGCCGAGGCCAGTGCTTCGGCCAGTTGGCTGACGTCCTCGACCACTTTCATGCCTTTGCCGCCACCACCCGCCGTCGCCTTGAGCAGCACCGGATAGCCGATGCGTTCGCAGGCGTCGCGGAAGGTGTCGAGGTCTTGAGCTTCGCCGTGATAACCCGGCACCAGTGGTACGCCAGCCGTTTCCATCAGGGCTTTGGCGGCGGACTTGCTACCCATCGCATCGATGGCCGAGGCGGGCGGGCCGAGGAAAATCAGGCCCGCTGCTTCGATCGCGCGGGCAAACCCGGCGTTCTCGGACAGAAAGCCGTAGCCCGGATGAATGGCCTGAGCGCCGCTGGCCTTGGCGGCAGCAATGAGTTTGTCGATTTGCAGGTAACTGTCGGCGGCCTTGCTGCCACCGAGGTCGACGCGGATATCCGCTTCGCGGCTGTGGCGGGCTTCACGGTCGGTGGCGCTGTGCACGGCGACGGTGGTCAGGCCCAACGCCCTGGCGGTGCGCATCACCCGACAAGCGATTTCGCCACGGTTGGCCACCAGCAGAGAGGTGATAACAGGTGCGCTCATCAACGCGGCTCCTTGGGGGTGGTTTCGGCCTGCCAGCTCGGCGGACGTTTTTGCAGAAAGGCGCGCAGGCCTTCCTGGCCTTCGGGGCTGACGCGGATTCGCGCGATGGCATTCTCGGTGTAGCGGCGCAGCGCCGGCGTCAGCGCACCATTGCCGACTTCACGCAGCAAGTCCTTGCTGACGCGCATGGCCGCAGGGCTGTTGAGCAGCAGGTTGTCGATCCATTGCTCGACTTTCTGCTCCAGCTCATTGATCGGATAACTCTCCGACAACAAACCGATTTCCCGTGCCCGCTGCCCGCCGAAACGCTCGGCGGTCAGGGCATAGCGACGCGCCGCGCGTTCGCCGATGGCTTGCACCACGAACGGGCTGATCACCGCCGGTGCCAGGCCGATGCGTACTTCCGACAGGCAGAATTGCGCGTCGTCGGCACCAATGGCCATGTCGCAGCAACTGATCAGACCCAGCGCGCCGCCGAACGCCGCGCCTTGCACCACGGCCAGGGTTGGCACTTTCAGCTTGGCGAGGTTGTACATCAACTCCGCCAATTCCCGGGCGTCGTCGAGATTGGTGTGGTAGTCGAGTTCGGCAGACTGCTGCATCCAGGCCAAATCGGCACCGGCGCTGAAATGCTTGCCGCGTCCGCGCACCAGCAGGAACCGCAGGCTGGCATCGCCCGAGACCTTGTCCAGTGCGAGGATCAGTTCGCGGATCATTTCAGCGTTGAAGGCGTTGTTCTTTTCTTCCCGGCTGAGCCACAGGGTCGCAAAACCCCGTGGGTCGGTTTGCAGCTCGAGGGTGTTGAAGTCGCTCATATTCGTCCGTCTCCACAACTCTTTTCTGTAGGAGCGAGGCTTGCCCGCGAAAGCAATTTGTCAGTCACATCGATACTGGATGTACCGACGCCTTCGCGGGCAAGCCACGCTCCTACAGGATCGGATCACATCCGGAACACGCCGAAGCGGCTCGGTTCGATTGGCGCGTTCAGCGACGCGGACAAGGCCAGGGCCAGCACGTCGCGGGTCTGCGCCGGGTCAATGACACCGTCATCCCACAGCCGTGCACTGGAGTAGTAAGGGTGGCCCTGTTCTTCGTATTGATCGAGGATCGGTTGCTTGATCTCGGCTTCCTGCTCGGCGCTGAAACCCTGGCCACTGCGCTCGGCCTGCTCGCGTTTGACCTGCACCAAAACGCCCGCCGCTTGCTCGGCACCCATCACGCCGATGCGTGCGTTAGGCCACATCCACAGGAAGCGCGGATCGTAGGCTCGCCCGCACATGCCGTAGTTACCGGCGCCGAAACTGCCGCCGATGATCACGGTGAATTTCGGCACCTTGGCGCACGCCACGGCGGTCACCAGTTTCGCGCCGTGCTTGGCGATGCCGCCGGCCTCGTATTTCTGGCCGACCATGAAACCGGTGATGTTTTGCAGGAACAGCAACGGGATGCCGCGCTGGCAAGCCAGTTCGATAAAGTGCGCGCCTTTCTGCGCTGCTTCAGCGAACAGAATGCCGTTGTTGGCAAGGATGGCGATCGGGTAACCGTGCAGGTAGGCAAAACCGCACACCAGCGTAGTCCCGAATAACGCCTTGAATTCGTCGAACACCGAGCCGTCCACCAGTCGTGCAATCACTTCGCGCACGTCGAACGGTTGCTTGGCGTCCGCCGACACGACGCCGTACAACTCGTCGCTGTTGTAGAGCGGGGCGATGGGCGTGCGCTGTTGCACTTCGCCGAGCTTGCGCCAGTTGAGGTTGGCGATGCTGCGTCGGGCAATGGCCAAGGCGTGTTCATCGCTCTCGGCGTAGTGGTCGGCGACACCGGAGACCTTGCAGTGCACGTCGGCGCCGCCCAGATCCTCGGCGCTGACCACTTCACCGGTCGCGGCTTTTACCAACGGCGGACCGGCAAGGAAGATCGTCGCTTGCTCGCGAACCATGATCGCTTCGTCGGCCATCGCTGGCACATAAGCGCCACCGGCGGTGCACGAGCCCATGACCACGGCGATCTGCGGAATGCCCATGGCGCTCATGTTGGCCTGGTTGAAGAAAATCCGCCCGAAGTGCTCACGGTCCGGAAACACTTCATCCTGGCGTGGCAGGTTGGCGCCGCCGGAATCCACCAGATAGATGCAGGGCAAGCGGTTCTGCTGGGCGATGGTCTGAGCGCGCAGGTGCTTTTTCACGGTCAGCGGGTAATACGAGCCACCTTTCACGGTGGCATCGTTGGCCACGATCATGCACTCGACGCCTTCCACACGGCCGATCCCGGCGATTACGCCAGCGGCTGGCACATCTTCGCCATACACCTCGTAGGCCGCCAGTTGGCTGATCTCGAGAAACGGTGAGCCCGGATCGAGCAGGCGATTGATTCGCTCACGGGGCAGCAATTTGCCCCGCGAGGTGTGGCGTTCTTGCGCCTTCGGGCCGCCACCTTGCTGCACTTGCGCGAGCAGGGTGTGCAGGGCGTCGACCTGTTTGAGCATTGCCGCGCTGTTGGTCGCGAACTCTGCCGAACGGGGGTTGAGCTGGGTATGCAGGATAGCCATGGACAGCTCCGTCTCAGCGGGTTTCGTTGAACAGTTCGCGACCGATCAGCATGCGACGGATCTCACTGGTGCCGGCGCCGATTTCATACAGCTTGGCGTCACGCAACAGACGACCGGCCGGGAATTCGTTGATGTAGCCGTTGCCGCCGAGAATCTGGATCGCGTCGAGGGCCATTTGCGTGGCGCGTTCGGCGCTGTAGAGGATCACGCCGGCGGCGTCCTTGCGGGTGGTCTCGCCGCGTTCGCAGGCTTGAGCGACGGCATACAGGTAGGCGCGGCTGGCGTTGAGTTGGGTGTACATGTCGGCGACTTTGCCCTGGATCAGCTGGAATTCGCCGATGCTCTGGCCGAACTGCTTGCGGTCGTGGATGTACGGAACAATAAGGTCCATGCAGGCCTGCATGATCCCGGTCGGGCCACCCGAGAGCACAACGCGTTCGTAATCGAGGCCGCTCATCAGCACTTTCACGCCGCCGTTGAGGATGCCGAGGACGTTTTCTTCCGGCACTTCGACGTCATCGAAGAACAGCTCGCAGGTGTTCGAACCGCGCATGCCGAGCTTGTCGAACTTGTTGCTGCGGCTGAAGCCTTTCCAGTCGCGTTCGACGATGAACGCGGTGATGCCGTGCGGGCCTTTTTCCAGGTCGGTCTTGGCGTAGATCACGTAGGTGTTGGCGTCCGGGCCGTTGGTGATCCAGGTTTTGCTGCCGTTGAGCACGTAGTGATCACCGCGTTTGTCGGCGCGCAGTTTCATCGAGACCACGTCGGAACCGGCATTGGGTTCGCTCATGGCCAGGGCGCCGATGTGCTCGCCGCTGATCAGCTTGGGCAGGTATTTGCTTTTCTGTTCGTGATTGCCGTTGCGGTTGATTTGGTTGACGCAGAGGTTGGAGTGCGCGCCGTAGGACAAGGCAACCGAGGCCGAGCCACGACTGATTTCTTCCATGATGACCACGTGGGCCAGGTAACCCAGGCCTGCACCGCCGTACTCTTCCGGCACGGTAACGCCGAGCAGGCCCATGTCGCCGAATTTGCGCCACAGGTCGGCGGGGAACAGGTTGTCGATGTCGATCTGAGCAGCGCGCGGCGCGATCTCTTTGGCGACGAAGGACTGAACCTGATCGCGCAGCATGTCGATGGTTTCACCGAGGGCAAAGTTCAGGGATGGGTAGCTCATGGGTCACCTTTTGGCTTTTTTGTCGGTTGGTGAGACCGTCAATCGGCTCTCACCTTTACGTTAACGTAAGCCTGTGACGAATGGCTGTCAATCACCCTTTACGTTAACGTCAACTTGAGCGAGAGTAGAGGCAGTTCTGAAAAGACCAGCGTCGCATTCTGTGGCGAGGGAGCTTGCTCCCGCTCGAGCGCGAAGCGGTCGCAAATCGGCAAGTCAGGTGTGTCAGAAAGCACTCTGGCTGATGATTTCACGACTGCTGCGCAGCCGAACGGGACGGTGCGACGATTCGACAAGCTCCCTCGCCACACAAGCCTCGCTCCTACAATAAAGACAATAGGGGTCGTCATGGATCAACCCAGTGCAAGCCTGCAACGCAGCTATACCCGTGGTGCTCAGGACAAAGCCTTGCTGGCGATGACCATCGGTCAGGCGTTCGATAACACCGTCGCGAAGTACTCGGCTGGTGAGGCGTTGGTCGTACGCCATCAACAGCTGCGTTACACCTGGCAGCAACTGTCCGACGCGGTGGACCTGCATGCCAGGGCATTGCTGGCGCTGGGCTTGCAGGCCGGAGATCGCCTCGGCATCTGGGCACCGAATTGCGCGCAGTGGTGCATCAGCCAGTTTGCCAGCGCGAAAATCGGCGTGATTCTGGTCAACATCAACCCGGCGTATCGCAGCTCTGAACTCGAATACGTGTTGAAGCAGTCGGGCTGCCAATGGCTGGTCTGCGCAGGCTCTTTCAAGACCTCCAACTATCACGGCATGCTGCAAGGGCTGGCGCCTGAGCTGGCGGAGCAATCCATCGGACAGTTACAGAGTGAACGCCTGCCCGAACTGCGCGGGGTGATCAGTCTGGATGCGCAACCGCCATCGGGTTTCCTGCCCTGGTCACAACTGGCCGATCTCGCGGCCAGCGTGTCCGCCGAACAGTTGCGCGAACGTCAGGACAGCCTGCATTTCGACCAACCGGTGAACATCCAGTACACCTCCGGCACCACCGGTTTTCCCAAGGGCGCGACCCTCAGCCACTACAACATCCTCAACAACGGCTACATGGTCGGCGAAAGCCTCGGCCTGACCGCCCATGATCGGCTGGTAATTCCTGTGCCGCTGTATCACTGCTTCGGCATGGTCATGGGCAACCTCGGATGCATCACCCACGGCAGCACCATGATCTACCCCAATGATGCGTTCGATCCGTTGCTGACCCTGACCACTGTCGCCGAAGAGAAAGCCACTGCGCTCTATGGCGTGCCGACCATGTTTATCGCGATGCTCGATCAACCCCGGCGCGCCGAGTTCGACCTGTCGACCCTGCGCACCGGGATCATGGCCGGCGCAACCTGTCCGATCGAAGTGATGCGTCGGGTCATCAGCGAAATGCACATGAGCGAAGTGCAGATTGCCTACGGGATGACGGAAACAAGTCCGGTGTCTTTGCAGACCGGTCCGTCAGACGAACTGGAATTGCGCGTCACCACCGTCGGCCGCACTCAGCCGCAGCTGGAAAGCAAAATCATCGATGAGGCGGGCAACCTGGTGCCGCGCGGCACCATTGGTGAACTTTGTACCCGCGGCTACAGCGTGATGCTCGGTTACTGGAAAAACCCCGAAGGCACCGCGGAAGCGATCGACCAGGCCGGCTGGATGCACACCGGTGACCTGGCGAGCATGAACGACGAAGGCTACGTGTGCATTGCCGGACGCAATAAGGACATGATCATCCGCGGCGGTGAGAATATTTACCCGCGGGAGCTGGAAGAGTTCTTCTTTACCCACCCGGCGGTGGCGGACGTGCAAGTGATCGGCATTCCGTGTTCGCGTTATGGCGAAGAGATTGTCGCCTGGATCAAGTTCCACCCGGGCCACAGCGCCACCGAGCAGGAGTTGCAAACCTGGTGCAAGGAACGCATCGCGCACTTCAAGACGCCGCGTTACTTCAAGTTCGTCGAGGAGTTTCCGATGACGGTGACCGGCAAAATCCAGAAGTTCCGGATGCGCGAGATCAGTATCGAGGAGTTGCGCGAAAAGCAGGTCTGACAAATTCTCCCTTGTGGGAGCCAGCAGGCTGGCTCCCACAAGGGGCGGTGGTGAAAACCTGAATCGCAGAAAGCACAAAGGGGAGCCGAAGCTCCCCTTTAATTTTCGTTGCGCGTGCTCTTTTTTTATTATTGAGGGGCGGTCTGTTTTTGTTTTTGGTAACCGTGACCCTTTACCGCTGTTTTTATCGATCCCCATCCGGGATCAAGAGCAAACGTATTTTTTTGAGCGCTGATCTGCTTTTTCGCTGAGCGATCCAACCAGTTCGGGAGCTACCTAAAGGTAGTTTTATTGTTCTCTGCCCGGTTGCGGGTTACTCCGAAAAGCACCCTGAAAAGCACACCTTCTCCAAAAAAATCTGTTAGCTGCGTCTCTGCCGTGTTGTTCTTGTTATGTCAGAGTCGTTTCGTCTTATTTTTATTGGTTTGCTGCTTTTTATTCTTGTTATGCCATAGAGATAGCAGAAGCCGTGCCAACTTTTAAAAATCCTTTAAAATCAACAGCTTGAGTTTTTATCGGATTTTTCACTCAGTCAAAACCCGACAATTTGTTTCCGTGTTACTCGGTTGCGCCCCACATTTCAGAGAGGGCGGTAACACCCGGACACATCCGCGCACTCACTGCGCGCTACGAGCCTTGGCCACGCGCGAACCGGTTGGACGGCCCAGCACTGTACAAATCTGCTGACCGGCCAGAATCAAGGCGTCCAGGTCGATACCGGTGTCGATACCCAGACCATTCAACAGATAAACCACGTCTTCAGTGGCGACGTTACCGCTGGCGCCTTTGGCGTACGGGCAGCCGCCGAGGCCGGCGATGGAGCTGTCGAACACCGCGATGCCTTCCAGCAGGCTGGCGTAGATATTGGCCATGGCCTGGCCGTAGGTGTCGTGGAAGTGCCCGGCGAGTTTTTCCCGCGGCACGTCGGCGGACACCACGTCGAACATCTTGCGCGTCGCACCTGCCGTGCCAGTGCCGATGGTGTCGCCCAGGGAGATTTCGTAGCAGCCCATGGCGTAGAGCTCCCGGGCGACCCGGGCAACTTGCTCGGGTTTGACGCTACCTTCGTAAGGGCAGCCCAGCACACACGACACGTAACCGCGCACGCTGACGCCGTGCTGTTTGGCAGCCTCCATGATCGGCGCGAAGCGCTCCAGGCTTTCGCTGATCGAGCAGTTGATGTTGCGCTGGGAAAACGCCTCGGAGGCCGCGGCGAACACCGCAACTTCCTTGACCCCGGCGGCGATCGCATCTTCGAACCCGCGCAGGTTGGGGGCGAGGGCGCCATAGGTCACGCCCGGTTTGCGCTGGATCTGCGCAAAGACGTCGGCGGACCCGGCCATCTGCGGCACCCATTTGGGCGAGACGAAACTGCCGACTTCTATATAGCCAAGGCCGGCAGCGGTCAGCGCGTCGACCAGTTGCACCTTGTCGGCAACGCTGATGGGTTGGGCTTCGTTTTGCAGACCGTCGCGTGGACCGACTTCGACCAGGCGTACGTGGGAGGGAAGGGACATGGGGATCGACCTGTGCTGATTGTCTGAATGTTGGCACTAACCCTGTGGGAGCAGGCTTGCCCGCGATGGCGGAAGGTCAGTCAGCAACAATGTTGAATGTCATGCCCTCATCGCGGGCAAGTCGAATCGTCTCACCGCCGCTCCCACAGGGGAATGTGTTGACCTACTGAGTCACCGGCTGGCTTTTCATCGTCTGTTCCAGCGCCTGGGTACAACGCTCCTGCGCCGTGTCCAGTTCCAGCTTCATCTGTTCGATGTCGAGCATCTGCTGCTCCAATTGTTCGCGGCGTTCTGCGATTTTGTTAAGCATGGTTTGCAGCTGTTTCTGGTTGCCGCCGGTGGGGTCGTAAAGTTCGATCAGCTCGCGGCATTCAGCCAGGGAGAAACCAATGCGCTTGCCCCTCAGGATCAGCTTCAGGCTGACTTTGTCCCGGGGTGAATAGATGCGTTCCTGGCCACGGCGCTCGGGGCTGAGCAGGCCTTGCTCTTCATAGAAGCGAATGGCCCGCGTGGTGATGTCGAGTTCGCGGGCGAGGTCGGAAATGCTGTAGGTCTGGCTGCTCATGGGCGCGCTCGAAAAGGGTCATGGCGCTAAGCTAATGGCAGGTTGACGTTTACGTCAAGGGGGCATGGTTTTGTGGTGTTGCCGCTGGCCTCATCGCGGGCAAGCCTCGCTCCTACACGTTCGCGTAAAACCTGTAGGAGCGAGGCTTGCCCGCGAAGAACGATGACTCGGTGCAATGCCTTACACCTTATCAAGCTTCTTCTCATGCGCCGTCACCTGCTGGCACAACTCGATCATCTGCTCGCGCATCCAGCGGTTGGCCGGGTCCTGGTCGGTGCTTTCGTGCCAGTAGAGGTGGGTTTCCACCGGCGGTACATCGTTCACCGGCAGGTTCACCGAGTACAAATCATGGCGGCGGGCGAAGCGTTCCGGCACGGTCATGACCATGTCGGTCTGCTGCAACACCTGCGACGCCATCAGGTAATGCTGGGAACGCAAGGCGATCTTGCGCTGGATGCCCATTTTACCGAGCGCGAGGTCTACATGGCCGAGACCGCTACGGCGACTGGAAATATGGATGTGGGTCAGCGACAGGTAATCATCGAGGGTGAATTTCTCTTTGCCCGCCAGCGGATGGCCCTTGCGCATGGCACACACGTAGCGGTCCTCCATCAACTTGACGTGACGCACCTGTGGGTCGGTGTTGAGCGGCGCATCCACCGCAAAGTCGAGACGCCCGGCCGCCAGCTCCTTGGTGGTCTCGCGGCGCTTGGACAGAAAGCTTTCGATGATCACCGTTGGCGCCAGGCGACGCAGGCGCTGGAACAGCGGCGGCAGGATCACCGCTTCGGTGAGGTCGGTCATGCTGATGCGGTACGTCTTGACTGCCTGCAACGGGTTGAAGATACGGCTTTCCTGCACCGAGACCCGCAGCAGGGAGAGGGCATTGCGCACCGGACCGATGATGTTTTGCGCCATCGGCGTTGGCACCATGCCCTGGGCCGTGCGAACGAAGAGCGGATCGTTGAACGTCTCGCGCAAGCGTGCCAGAGCGTTTGAGACCGCAGGCTGAGTAATGCCGACAATCTGCCCGGCGCGGGTCAGGTTGGCTTCGGTGTAGATCGCGTCGAAGACGATGAAAAGGTTGAGGTCGACCTTGCTCAGATTCATTGCGCTGCACTCTTATTGTTGGGGCATTTTGATGAGGCCGGGGGCCTCGGCAATCACCCGATCATATATCGGTGATGAATGTTAATACACGCCGAGAATAGGCTAGGTAAATTTTCGTAGCTGTTCTAGCATCGATTGCATGACCTAAACAACCTCCCTCCAGAAGGTAGCTGCTCATGGATTTCGCTTATTCGCCCAAGGTGCAAGAACTGCGTGAGCGCGTGACCGCGTTCATGGACACCTACGTTTATCCCGCCGAAGCCGTGTTCGAACGCCAGGTTGCCGAGGGCGACCGCTGGCAGCCGACCGCGATCATGGAAGAACTCAAACTCAAGGCCAAGGCCGAGGGCCTGTGGAATTTGTTTCTGCCTGAGTCCGAACTCGGTGCCGGCCTGACCAACCTCGAATACGCGCCATTGGCAGAAATCATGGGCCGCTCGCTGCTGGGCCCCGAGCCGTTCAACTGCTCGGCACCCGACACCGGCAACATGGAAGTGCTGGTGCGTTACGCCAACGAAGAACAGAAACAACGCTGGCTCGAACCGCTGCTGCGCGGTGAAATCCGCTCGGCGTTCGCCATGACCGAGCCGGACGTGGCTTCCTCCGACGCCACCAACATGGCCGCCCGCGCCGTGCGTGACGGTGACGAGTGGGTGATCAACGGCAAGAAGTGGTGGACCTCGGGTGCCTGCGATCCACGCTGCAAGATTCTGATCTTCATGGGCCTGAGCAATCCTGATGCGCCGCGCCACGCCCAGCATTCGATGATTCTGGTGCCGGTAGATGCCCCTGGCGTGAAGATCGTCCGTCCGCTGCCGGTGTTCGGTTACGACGACGCGCCACACGGCCACGCCGAAGTGCTGTTCGAAAACGTCCGGGTGCCGTACGAAAACGTTCTGTTGGGTGAAGGACGCGGCTTCGAAATCGCTCAGGGTCGTCTTGGCCCGGGCCGGATTCACCACTGCATGCGTTCGATCGGCATGGCCGAGCGTGCACTGGAACTGATGTGCAAACGCTCGGTGAACCGCACGGCGTTCGGCAAACCGCTGGCGCGTCTGGGCGGCAACATCGACAAGATCGCCGACTCGCGGATGGAAATCGACATGGCACGCCTGCTGACTTTGAAAGCGGCGTACATGATGGACACTGTCGGCAACAAAGTGGCGAAGAGCGAAATCGCGCAGATCAAGGTGGTCGCACCGAACGTGGCACTGCGTGTCATCGACCGGGCGATCCAGATCCATGGTGGGGCAGGGGTTTCCAACGATTTCCCGCTGGCCTACATGTATGCGATGCAACGCACCCTGCGCCTGGCCGACGGCCCGGACGAAGTGCACCGCGCGGCGATCGGCAAGTTCGAGATCGGCAAGTACGTGCCAAAGGAAATGATGCGTAGCAGTCATTAAGACCGCTGTATCGCGGGCCTGCTTCAGGCCCGCGATACTTCATGCCTCTATTAAAGGCAGCCCGAAAAAGGCCCGCGCGCACGCGGTGCTGTGAGCCGCCAGTTCTTCCTCGCTTTCCCCGCGATGCAACGCCACTTCCCGCAACACTTCAGTCAGATACGCCGGTTCGTTACGGCCATTCTTCGGCTTGGGCCGCAAACTGCGCGGCAACAGATACGGCGCATCACTCTCCAGCATCAACCGCCCGCGCTTGATTTCTTTCACCAGCGGATGCAGATGCGTGCCGCGACGCTCGTCGCAGATCCAGCCGGTGATCCCGATGTGCAAGTCCAGGTCGAGGTAGCTGAACAGCGCTTTCTTCTCGCCGGTGAAGCAATGCACCACGGCGGCCGGCAATTGATCGCGGTAATCGCGGAGGATTTCCAGCAAACGCTGACTGGCGTCTCGCTCATGGAGAAACACCGGCAATTGCAGTTCGACCGCCATCGCCAGGTGTTCTTCGAGGACTTTTTCCTGTTGTGGGCGCGGCGAGAAATCGCGATTGAAATCCAGGCCGCATTCACCCACGGCCACCACGTTCGGCTCTTTAAGCAAACTGCGCAGACGCTGGGCGCTGTCGGCGTTCCAGTCGCTGGCTGCGTGAGGGTGAATGCCGGCGGTGGCGAACAGTCGTTGAGCCGTGTCATCCAGTTGCTGGCACAGTTCCAGCGCCTGTTCACTGCCCTCGACACTGGTGCCGGTGAGTACCAATTGGCAGACCCCGGCGGCGTACGCGCGGTCGAGTACAGCCTGGTGCTTGTCGGCAAAACTGGGGTTGGTCAGGTTGACGCCGATATCGATGAGTTGCATGGTGCTACCTCGGACCAAAGGCCGGAAAGCATATCAGAGCTGTAGATTTATAAGAAAAGCCAAGAACTACAACGAGTTAAAGCTGTCTTTTGATGCCGCGAGGCAAGCCGGGGTGGTCAGCGTGCCATCACTGTGCCAGTCTTTCGCACTTTGCCAGCGCTCAAGGCGCTCTGTTTCTGTCGTTCGATTTCATGAAAATTGTTGAAATCGGCCCAGTATTCTTTCCGGAGAGTGGATGACACGTCCCTCGATTTTGTTACTGCTGTGTGGTTGTTTGCTCCTGCCGATGCCGGCGGTTGCGCGTCTGGCCGGCCCGCTGCAAGCCGTGCCGGCGGCCAAGGTGCGCGATCTGCAGGAAATCCGCAGCAGCCGTGTGCTGAAGGTGCTGGTCAACCAGAGCCGCAACAGCTCCGGCGAAGTCCAGGGCCAGGCCATCGGCGTCGAATACCATCGGTTGCGCGCTTTCGAGCAATACCTCAATGGCCACGCCCGCGACGGTCAGGAGGTCACTCTCAAGATCATCCCCAAAGCCAAGGATCAACTGCTCGGCGCATTACAGCGCGGGGAGGGCGATCTGGTTGCGCCGGGGGAATTGCTCGATCTGCAACCGGGGTACGCCGTCAGCACCAGTGAGCCCATTGCCAGCAACATCCCGCTGGTGCTGGTCGGGATCAAAGGCGAGAAACGCTACACCCACCTTGAGCAACTTTCCGGTAAAACCCTGGCATTGCCCACCGGCAGCGCCGCCGGGGAAGCGATCAGTCAGATCAATCAAAAACTCGCACTACACAAACTGGCGCCGGTGAAGATCGAGTGGGTCGATCCGAGCCTGGCGGTCGAAGACGTGCTGGAAATGGTTCAGGGCGGAATCTTTCACCTGACTATCGTCGAGCAACCGATTGCCGAGCGCTGGGGCAAGATCCTGCCCAGGCTGCGCTTTGATCGGCAGGTGTTGATCAGCGAGCCGGGGGAAGAGTTTTGGTTTGTGCGTCGCGACGCTTCGATGCTGCGGGCAAGTATCGACCGCTTTCTCACCGGTTATAAAAAGCCCTCGGATCAGGACGCGGCGTTCCTGAGGATCTATCGGCGCCTGTATCAAGTGCATTATCCGTTGGCCAAGGCTGATCGCCAGCGCCTGGAAAAACTTAGACCGGTGCTGCAGAAACACGCTGCTGCCCAGGACATGGACTGGCTGAACCTGGCGGCACTGGCGTTCAAGGAATCCGCGCTGCAACCCAATGCCCGCAGTGGTAGCGGCCCCACCGGCTTGATGCAAATCACCCCGTCCGCGGCTCAGCGTGTAGGGGTCAATAACATTCAGGACCTCGACGCCAACGTGCAGGCCGGAGCCAAGTACCTGGCGATGATCCGCCGCAAGTTTTTTGCCAGTCCCAAACTCAACGAGCGTGAGCGCATGGCGTTCGTGCTGGCGGCCTACAACATCGGGCCGGAGCGAGTTCAGGGCATGCGCGCCGAAGCGCGGCGACGGGGTTTGAATCCCAATCAGTGGTTCTTCCAGGTCGAGCGCATCGCCATGGAGCAGGTGGGAATGGGCCCTGTCAGCTATGTTAATAGCGTGAACAAGTATTACCTGGCGTTCGATCGGGAGCGGGAGTCGTTGGAGCCTCAGGGGCAAAAAGTGGCCTCGCGAAAATGATCGACTAAATTGATTGTTATGGTGCAAATATTGCGCTTTTAGCATTCGATTTATTGATTAATATAGCGGCCAACCAACACACATAACTCCTGAATGGATGACACAGCATGAGCACACTGATCAATAAGGTACTGTTTACCCGCGCTGGCTACGGCCTGACTGTTTTGCGGATCTTCGTCGGTATCATCTTCGCTGCCCACGGCGCGCAGAAACTCTTCGGGGCGTTCGGTGGTTACGGTCTGGCCGGCACCGCGCAGTACATGGAGAGTATCGGTCTGGCACCGGGCTACCTGATGGCGACACTGGCGGGCGGTACTGAGTTCTTCGGCGGTCTGGCCTTGATCATCGGCTTGCTGGTCCGCCCGGCAGCCCTCGGCCTGACCATCCTCTCGCTGGTGGCGATCTTCTCGGTGCACCTCCCTAACGGTTTGTTCATGGCCAACAACGGTTATGAATTCGCCCTGGCCCTGCTGGGTGGCAGTATCGCCGTGCTGATCGAAGGCGCCGGCAAACTGTCGGCCGACCGCGCCATCGCTGGCTGACCGCTCTGGCTCAACGAAAAGGCCCGCATTGCGCGGGCCTTTTTTGTTGTGCGTCATTCTTGACACTGTCCAGTCAGCTTCTCTAGGATGCTGCTCATGCGCCGATTTAAACAGCTACTTGCGGGGCGCCAGGTGACTCATTCAGTTGCCGATAGAAGCCTGAAACAGGCTTCGAAATACCGCTAAAGCGCTGGTTCGGTGTTGCCTCTCACCTGCCATGCAGACTTTTGAGGCAGAGACACGACACGATGAATGCACTAAACCCCGTTGTACGTCCCGCGCCGATCACGGCACACCTCACCCAGCGCAATCCAAAAATCCTGCTTGGCGGCAAACATCAGCCGACGCTCTTGCGTTATCTGGATGGCTGGCCACGTCGTACCGGCGGGCCGGCAGCGTTTCTGATCCAGTTTGTCGAAGACGGTGAATCGCTGGCTCGCTTTGCCAGCGACAGTTTCGATCTGGCGGTGATTCAGTCACCCAGCCTCGAAGAAGCGCCTGAAGTGATCAAACAACTGACCCGCGTGGCTCGACAAGGGTTGATCACCCGCCGCTAAGGCCTAGGGGTACTCAATCGCCACGATATACACGCACTGCTCGCCGGTAGGCGTCTGCACCCGAACTTCGGCGTCCAGCGCCTTGCCGATCAGGGCGCGTGCCAACGGTGAGTCGATACTGATGAGGCCGAGTTTCAAGTCCAGTTCATCCGGGCCGACGATGCGGTAACGCGACTCCTTGCCGTCCTCGTCCTCGATCGTGACCCAGGCGCCGAAGTAGACCTTGTTCGGATCGCTGGGTTTTTCGCTGACCACCTTGAGTGCTTCCAGGCGTTTGGTAAGAAAACGCACGCGGCTGTCGATCTCACGCAGCATCTTCTTGCCGTAGGTGTATTCGGCATTTTCGGAGCGATCACCTTGCGCCGCGGCCTCGCTGACCGATTGCGTCACTTGCGGTCGGCGCACATGCCAGAGTTCATGGAACTCGGCCCGCATCCGCGCTTCACCTTCAGGGGTGATCAGCGCGGTGCCAGCGGTGCGGGGAGGGCGATAACGGCTCATGGCAACTTCTTGTGATGGAGAAGGGTTGAGTCTATCAACCCTCACGCAACACTGTCAGGGGGCTGACGTTCAAGGCTCGACGGGTGCCGAACACGCCGGCACCGCCGATCAGCGCAGCGCCGATCAATGGCAGTACCAACAGCCATGGATGCGGGTGCCAAGGCAGATCGAACGCATAACGGTACAGCACCAGGCTCACCAGTTCCGAACCCAGCGCTGCCAGCAATCCGCTGACCGCGCCGAGCAGACCGAACTCGATTCGCCGGGCCTTGACCAGCAGTTGTCGCTCGGCCCCCAGCGCTCGCAACAATGCGCCTTGACGGATGCGTTCATCCAGCGTCGCTTGCAGACCCGAGAACAACACGGCCATCCCCGCCGCCAGCACGAACAACAGCACGTATTCCACCGCCAGGGTGACCTGGGCGAGGATGCTGCGCAGTTGCTCCAGCAAGGCTTCGACTTGCAGGATGGTCACCGCCGGAAAGGCGCGGGACAGGTCGACGATTTGCTGATCATGACCGGCCGCGAGATAGAAGCTGGTCAGGTAAGTCGCCGGTAAATCCTTCAGTGTTCCCGGCTGGAAGATCATGAAGAAGTTCGGCTGGAAGTTGTCCCAGTTGATGTCCCGCAGGCTGGTGACTTTCGCTTCGCGATTGACCCCGCCGACGGTAAACACCATGTGATCGCCCAGCTTGAGCTTCAGGCTTTCGGCGACTTTGCCTTCTACCGACACGCCGGGAATGTCGTCCGCTGGCTGTTCGCTCCACCAGTTTCCCGCCGTGAGCTTGTTGCCCGCCGGCAGGTCCGCCGCCCAGGTCAGGCTCAGGTCGCGCTGGATCGCCCGATCTCCAGCCGAGTCCTTGCTGACGATGTCCCGCACCGGCTCGCCGTTGATGCTGATCAACCGTCCCGGCACCACCGGGTACAACGGCGCCGATTGCGCCGACAGTTCGATCAGGCGATCGGTGAAGGCCTGTTTGTCCGCCGGCAGGATGTTCAGCGCGAAATAGTTCGGCGCGTTTTTCGGCAGCTGGTTTTGCCAGGTGTCCAGCAATTCACCGCGCAACAAGGCGATCAACGCCATGGACAGCAGAATCAAACCGAAGGCCAGGGATTGTCCGGCGGCAGCCAGTGGATGACGCAACAATTGACCCAGCCCGAGGCGCCACGGCAACGAAGCGCGCGCGAGCATCCGGCGCAGGCTTTTCAGCAGCAGCAACAGCAAGCCACCCAACACCAGCGCCGCAATGACGCCACCGCCGAGCAGGGCGAAGGTCAGCACCAGGTCCAGGCTCAGGCGCCACATGATCAGCCCGAGAGCGCCCAATGCCGCGCCGTAGACCATCCAGGTGCTGGAAGGAATCGGCAGCATGTCGCGGCGCAATACCCGCAATGGCGGAACCCGGCCCAGCGCTGCGAGGGGCGGCAAGGCAAAACCGGCCAGCGCCACCAGGCCGGTGCCGATCCCGGCGATGGCCGGAAAAAGGCCGCCCGGTGGAACGTCAGTCGGTAACAGATCATGCAGCAGCAAGAACAGGCCGAGCTGCGCCAGCCAGCCAATCAACGCGCCGCTGATGCTGGCCAACAGTCCGAGCACCGTCAGCTGCAAACTGAACAGGACCATGGTTTCCCGGCGGGACAGCCCCAGGCAGCGCAACAATGCGCTGGCATCGAAGCGGCGGGTGGCGAAACGCGTCGCCGACAGCGCCACCGCGACACCGGACAACAGGACCGCCACCAGGCTCGCCATGTTCAAGTAACGTTCGGCCTTGCCCAGCGCGCCGCCAATCTGCCGGTTACCGTCGCGTGCATCCTGGATACGCTGGTTGGCGGCGAGGCCGGGTTTGATCAATTGACGGTAGGTTTCCAGCGCTTCGGCGTTGCCGCGCCAGAGTTCGCGGTAACTGACGCGGCTGCCGGGTTGCACCACACCGGTGGCGGCAAGGTCGCTGAGGTTGATCAGCACGCGTGGCGTCAGGCTGTAGAAATTGCCGGCGCGATCCGGTTCGTAGGTCAGCACTCGCGCCAGTTTCAGCGTGCGCATGCCGACGTCGATGCTGTCGCCGATCTTCAGGTCCAGTGCGGTCAGCAGTCGTGCCTCGACCCAGGCCTCTCCGGGTTTCGGTCCTCCACCGGGCTCTTCCGGAGCAAAGGGGGCGGGAGCGCTTTTCAGTTCGCCGCGCAGGGGATAGACATCGTCGGCGGCTTTGATGCTGGACAGCTGAATGCCGTTGTCGGTGGCGATGACGCTGGAGAACTCCACCACCTGCGCATGTTCAAGGCCCAGCTCCGTCCCGCTTTTTATCTGTTCGGGACGCGCCGGTGAACTGCCCTCAAGCAGCAGGTCGGCGCCAAGAAATTCGGTGGCGCGCAGCATCATGGCGCCATTCAGGCGGGCGCCGAAATAACCGATGGCAGTACTCGCCGCCACCGCCACCAGCAAGGCGAAGAACAACACCCGCAACTCGCCGGCGCGAGCATCGCGCAGCAGTTGGCGGATGGCGAGACTGAACAGGCGCAACAGCGGCAAGCGTGCCATCAAGGCTCCAGAGGGGCGACCAGCAGGCCGGCTTCAAGTCGGATCAGGCGCCGGCAACGATGTGCCAGGCGTTCATCGTGGGTCACCAGCACCAAAGTCGTGCCGCGCTCCTGGTTAAGTTCGAACAGCAAGTCACTGATGCGCTCGCCGGTGTGGCTGTCGAGGTTGCCGGTGGGTTCGTCGGCAAACAGCACATCGGGTTCGGCGGCAAACGCCCGGGCGATCGCCACGCGCTGCTGTTCGCCACCGGAGAGCTGGCGTGGCGAGTGGGTCAGGCGCTGGCCCAGGCCAACCCGCTGGAGCAATTGAGTGGCACGTTCACGGGCGTCTTTGCGGCCATCGAGTTCCAGCGGCAGCATGACGTTTTCCAGCGCGTTGAGACTGTCGAGCAACTGGAATGATTGAAAGACAAAACCGACGTGTTCGGCGCGAATACGCGCGCGCTGGTCTTCATCGAGATTGCTCAGGCCCTGGCCGGCGAGGGTGACTTCGCCACTGCTCGGCAGGTCGAGGCCGGCAAGCAGGCCGAGGAGGGTGGACTTGCCGGAACCGGACGCGCCAACGATGGCCAAGCTGTCGCCCTTGTTCAGTTCCAGGCTGAGTTCGTGCAGGATAGTCAGTTCACCTTCCGCGCTGGGAACCACTTTGCTGAGGTTCTTCGCGGTGAGAATGCTTGCGCCCATGGAGAATCCGATGCGTGTGTGGTTTTTGAGTGCTGGCCTGGCCTTGATGTGCATGGCCCAGAGCGCAGCGGCGGGTACAGTCCTGATCGTTGGCGATAGTATCAGCGCCGGTTTCGGACTGGATACCCGCTTGGGGTGGGTCTCGTTGCTCGAGCAACGGCTCAAGCGCGAAGGTTTCGACGATAAAGTGGTCAACGCATCCATCAGCGGCGACACCAGCGCCGGAGGCCAGGCGCGCCTGCCAGCGCTGCTTGCAGAGCATAAGCCGGAGCTGGTGATCCTCGAGTTGGGCGGCAACGACGGCCTGCGCGGATTGCTCCCAACGCAATTGCAACAAAACCTTGCAGCGATGATCGACAGCTCCCGCGCCAGTGGGGCCAAGGTGCTGCTGCTCGGCATGCAACTGCCACCCAACTACGGCGCGCGCTACACCAAGGCTTTCGCCGAGGTGTACAGCAACGTCGCCACCGAGAAAAAAATCCCGCTGGTACCGTTTTTTCTCGACGGCGTGGGCGGCCATCCAGACCTGATGCAGGCCGACGGCTTGCACCCCGCTGCGGGGGCTCAGGACAAGTTGCTGGAAAATGTCTGGCCGACACTGAAACCGCTGCTTTGACGCTTTTCTAGTGGCGGCGTTTCGGCTAAGGTGGCGCCCCCGATTTGGAGCCCCCGATGCCGCGTCCCGCCTGGTCACTTTTTGCCTACCAACTGATCGAGCCTGACGAACAGCTGGATCTGTTCGCCTGCCAGGAAGTGCGGGTACATCTGGTGACCCGTCAGCTGGAGCTGGGTGGCTCCGCCGATCGAACCCTGTGCGGCAGCCTGCTTCCGGCGCAGCCGCGCTGGTCGAGCGTCGACCGCCGCGTGTTCCAGGACCAGCGCCTGTGCTCACTGTGCCGGGCGATCCTGGAATCGCAGAAACGCGGCACTTCGCCGATCTGGCCAGAGCTGCGCTTCGAGCTTTGAGGCAATAAAGATAGCGTGCTATCGGCCAACTCCCCGAATTTACGGACGTCGGTGTACAATCCCGTTTTTACCCCTGACCCTGCGAAGGATTTTCCGGATGTTGCCGCGTTTTCCTGCCGTCACCCGCTGCCTGTCTCTTGCCGCCCTCTGTGTGGCAGGCCCCGTAGCAGCATTGGAGTTGCCCCTGCCACCACCCGGTGAAGACATCATCGGCCAGGTTCAGGTCATCAAGGCCAAGTACGAAGACACCTTCGCCGACCTTGGCACCACTTACGATCTGGGTTACTCGGAAATGGTCGCGGCCAACCCCGGCGTCGATGCATGGCTGCCGGGCGCCGGTACCGAAATCGTGCTGCCGACGCGCTTCATCCTGCCGCCAGGACCACGTGAAGGTATCGTCATCAACCTAGCTGAATACCGTCTCTACTACTATCCGAAAGGCCGGAATGTGGTCTACACCTTCCCGCTGGGCATCGGTCGCGAGGGTTGGGGTTCACCGATCGCTCACACCACCATCACGGCCAAGACGCCGAACCCGACCTGGACGCCTCCAGCCTCGATCAAGGCCGAGCACCTTGCAGACGGTGATCCGTTGCCAAACGTCGTGCCGGCCGGCCCGGACAACCCGCTGGGGCCGTTCAAATTCAGCCTCGGCACGCCGGGTTACCTGATCCACGGTTCGAACAAGAAGTTCGGCATCGGCATGCGCACCAGCCACGGTTGCTTCCGCATGTTCAACAACAATGTGCTGGAAATGGCGGGCATGGTGCCGGTAGGCACGTCGGTGCGCATTATCAGCGACCCGTACAAGTTCGGTGTCAGTGGCGGCAAGGTGTATCTGGAAGCGCACACGCCGCTGGACGACAAGGGCAACCCTTCTGTAGTCGACAAACACACCGCGGTGATCAACGCGATGCTCAAGCGTGAGGACATCACCAACAACCTGCGCATGAACTGGGATGTGGTCCGCGACGTGGTTGCCGCCGAAGATGGTCTGCCGGTGGAAATCGGAGTGCCGAATTCCTCGGCGCCGATGGTGACGAGTGCGCCGATCGACCCGTTGCAGTAATGCTTGAAAGGAACCCGCCGATGCTGACCGCGTCGGCGGGTTTTTTATTGCCTGTACGAAATAGCGGGCAATAAAAAAGCCGACCCAAAAAATGGGTCGGCTTGATAACAATCCCGAGGGATTATTACTTGCGGCTAGCTTTGTCCAGCATGCGCAGAGCACGCTCGTTAGCTTCGTCAGCAGTCTGTTGTGCTTTTTGAGCAGCAGCCAGAGCTTCATCAGCTTTACGGTAAGCTTCGTCTGCACGAGCCTGGGAGCGAGCAGCTGCGTCTTCAGTAGCAGTCAGACGTGCTTCGGTTTCTTTCGATACGCTGCTGCAACCGGTAGCCAGAACTGCGGCCAGAGCCAGAGCAGAGAATTTCAGAACGTTGTTCATCGTGTTCCCCTTCAAGGACTTTCTATTAAGTAGCTGTCTCCTCAGAGTGAGGAAATAGCCGGCGTACATACTACCCATTACTTGTCGTAAGTAAACTGACGTAAAGCAAGAAGCAAAAAAAATTGTAGGCGTTGATTCTTTTTCGAGCAACTTTTACTTGCATTTGATTAAAAAATATCCAGCTGCAAGGCCCGCGCTGAGCGAGTTGGCACGCAAAAGTTCCCGGCGGCCGCGAGTGTTTTCGCGGTCTTGGCTAAAGTCTGTCTACATGGATTCGTCTACACTTTTGTTCGGGATTTGCGGTGCACCTCTCATATCTTTCTCCTAGTTGAGGTGACTTAAAAGAAGGGCGCTCGTCTTAAGTCTCAACATCCGGCAATGTTCAGGCGATCGACCACCCGGGATCTTCGGTCGAGCCGCCCCTGCGTAACCCCGGAGCAGCACCTGCCCAACCTTGCATGATGACGAGCGTACCTTGAGCATTTTCTGCCAATGGTGCCTACTATTTGATACGTGCTCGGTTGCGCGAGATCGGTGCAGTTCTTCTCGGTGTCCATTCAGGCACGGGGTGGCGTAGATGTTCCTTCGCCGGAAAAACATCGGTAAGGTAGGGGTCAGAATCAAAGACCCGCGAGGAGTAGTGATGAGTGAGGCGTTGTCCATCCACCATGACCAGGCTGGTCATCAGTTCGAGACCAATGTGGACGGTCATCGTGCCTACCTGACCTATATGGATCTGGGGAAACAGACCCTGGATATCTATCGCACGTTTGTGCCCAATGCCTTGCGTGGTCGCGGCATTGCGGCAGCCTTGACCGAGAAGGCGCTGGAGTACGCCGAGGAAATGGGCTACACCGTCATTCCTTCGTGTTCCTACGTGGAGCGCTACATGGAGCGTCACCAGCGGCATGCGGCCAAGCTGAGTCAGTAAAACGAACGCATAAAAAAACGCCGGGTTTATAGCCCGGCGTTTTTTTTGTGCGCTGAAAAGTGATCAGGTGCGAGCGCGTTTCGGCAGCACGTCCTTGAGCTTGGCATGCATGCTGCGCAAGGTGTTCTCGGTCGCAGACCAATCGATGCAGGCATCGGTGATCGACACGCCGTATTGCAGGTCGGCGAGGTCTTTCGGGATGGCCTGGCAGCCCCAGTTCAGATGACTTTCGACCATCAGGCCGATGATCGACTGGTTACCTTCGAGGATCTGGTTGGCGACGTTCTCCATCACCAGCGGTTGCAGGGCCGGGTCCTTGTTGGAGTTGGCGTGGCTGCAGTCGACCATGATGTTCGGCTTGATCTTCGCCTTGTTCAGCGACTGCTCGCACAAGGCGACGCTGACCGAATCGTAGTTCGGTTTGCCGTTGCCACCGCGCAGCACCACGTGGCCGTAGGCATTGCCCTTGGTGGTGACGATCGACACGCCACCTTCCTGGTTGATGCCCAGGAAGCGGTGCGGGCTGGAAACCGATTGCAGGGCGTTGATCGCTACCGTCAGGCCGCCGTCGGTGCCGTTCTTGAAGCCGACCGCCGAAGACAGGCCGGAGGCCATTTCACGGTGAGTCTGGGATTCGGTGGTGCGCGCGCCGATGGCCGACCAGCTGATCAGGTCCTGCAGGTACTGCGGGGAGATCGGGTCGAGGGCTTCGGTAGCGGTCGGCAGGCCCATCTCGGCCAGGTCCAGCAGCAGCTGACGACCGATGTGCAGACCGTCCTGAATCTTGAAGGAGTCGTCCAGGTACGGGTCGTTGATCAAGCCTTTCCAGCCGACGGTGGTGCGTGGCTTCTCGAAATACACGCGCATGACCAGATACAAGGTATCGGACACTTCCGCAGCCAGTACCTTAAGACGCTCGGCGTATTCGTGGGCAGCCTTGATGTCGTGGATCGAGCACGGCCCGATGACGACAAACAGGCGGTGGTCGGTGCCATCCAGGATGTTGCGAATGACTTCGCGACCCTTGGTAACGGTGCGCAGGGCAGCGTCGCTCAGGGGGATATCACGCTTGAGCTGATCTGGAGTGATCAGCGTCTCGTTGGAGGCGACGTTTAGGTCGTTGATCGGTAAATCAGCCATCGTTTACTCGTCAGGTCACGGGTGCCGGCCGCCAGCGAACCCGCGCGGCGGAGCACAGCAAATTAAGCGCGTCGGGGAGCGGAACCTTAGCGCGTTACACCGTGGCTCGACAATGGGCAGACAGCGGTTTAAGGGGCATTCGCAACGAATTGATAACGTCCCTTAATCCATCACCGCCTGTGCAAATGCCCTGCGAACCGTGTCGTGGGAGAACTCGTCGGCGTGTTGCTGGACCCATTCGAGGGCCAGCGCCTGGGTTTCCTGCAGGTCGTCGTGGGCGTCATGCAGTCGACAGTAACGTTCGATCTGGCACACCTGTTCGCCCATTCGGGCACTGAACATCATCTGCTCGTCGACAAAGGCAATGCCCACCAGATAACCGTGTTTGCGTCGCAGGCACCAGGCTACATAGCCCAGAAAACGCAAATCGGGGTTCAAGGTCGGTATGCGAACTTCCAGCGCCGTACCGTGGCGCCAGGCGCGGTGGTAATTGCAAGCCATGCCCCCGAGGCTGATAGTGTGCAGCTGTTGTCGTGAAATACACTCAGGTTTCAGCAACGTTAATTCGACGGGTACATCGTCAGGATGAGGAATAAAACGTCCCATGAGCACGGACTCCATGTGTCGGCCATCTGACATTGTTTCCCCCAGTATAGTGGTCGAATTGGAACTGACCGATTTCGACGCCGACCAACGGTTGCTGGCGATGAGCGGGATATCGCTGGTGATATTCACCAGCGTCGGCTGCGCCAGCTGCCGTTTTGCCCGTGAGCAACTGCCAAGGCTCGATCTGCCTGTCGACCGCTTGTGCTGGATCGATGCGGGGGACAATGGCGGGGTGGTCGAGCGTTATCAGGTCTTTCATTTGCCGGCGCTGTTTGTGGTGCGCGACGGTGAGTTTTTCGGAGCACTGAAATCGCGCCTGACCAGCACAGAGCTCAATGCGGCCGTGGGTCAGGCGCTGACCAGAACAGCAGAGGAGTTGCCATGACGGGAGCAGTTGCCAGGCCGACCATCGGTATTATCGGAACCGGTGCGATCGGTGGTTTCTACGGGTTGATGCTGGCGCGTGCCGGTTTCGATGTGCATTTTCTGTTGCGCAGCGAATTTTCAGCGGTGGCCGAACGCGGGTTGCAACTCGACAGCGCGGTGCACGGTGCGCTGACGTTGAATCCGGTCCAGGCCTATTCGTCGGCCGAAGACATGCCGCCCTGCGACTGGTTGCTGGTGGGCGCGAAGACCACCAGCAATGCCGGTCTGGCGCCGGCGATCATTCAAGCGGCGGCACCGAACGCCAAGGTGCTGTTACTGCAAAACGGCCTGGATGTCGAAGACAGTCTGCGAGCCTTGCTCCCGGATTCCCTGCACCTGCTCGGCGGGCTCTGCCTGATCTGCGTCCATCGCACCGGCCCGGGTGCGATCACTCATCAGGCCCTTGGTGCGGTGAACGTCGGCTACCACAGTGGTCCCGCCACCGATGAACAGGCGCGCATGGCGATTGTCGAGGAAGGCGCCGGGTTGTTCCGCAGCGCCGGCATCGACTCCCAGGCCATGCCGAACCTGCATCAGGCGCGCTGGCAGAAACTGGTCTGGAATATCCCTTACAACGGCCTGTCGGTTCTGCTCGGTGCAGGCACCACACCGTTGATGGCCGATGCCGACAGCCGGGAACTGATCAAGGCCTTGATGGCCGAAGTGGTTCAGGGCGCCAAGGCTTGCGGTCACGACATGCCGGCCGGTTACGCGGACTATCTGTTCATGATGACCGAAAAAATGCCGGACTACTGGCCGAGCATGTACCACGATTTCCTGCACAAGCGACCGCTGGAACTGGCGGCCATTTACGCCAGGCCACTGGCGGCAGCCAAGGCCGCCGGCTGCGAATTGCCGCGAATCGAAGCGTTGTATCGCAGTTTGAGTTTTATCGATCGACGGAACACCTGAGTCGATCAACCCGAGGGGGAAGGGCATGGCAAAGACGATTGACGACAAACTGGTGCTGGCGATTTCTTCCCGTGCGCTGTTCGACCTGAGCGAAAGCCACAAGGTTTATCTGTCGAGCGGCGTCGAGGCTTACCGGCAATATCAGATCGAACACGAAGACGAAATCCTCGAACCCGGTGATGCCTTCCCGTTGGTGGAAAAACTCCTCAGCCTCAATACCCGCCTCGGCCGCGCCAGGGTCGAGGTGATCCTGGTGTCGCGCAACAGCGCCGACACCGGGCTGCGGGTGTTCAACTCGATTCACCATTACGGGTTGGCGATCTCCCGTGCGGCGTTTGTCGGCGGGCGCAGTCCGTACCCGTATCTCAAAGCGTTTGGTTGCGACCTGTTTCTGTCGACTCACGCCGAAGACGTGCGCAGTGCGCTGGAGGCCGGTTTCGCTGCGGCGACCATTCTGTCGGGCGGTGCCAGCCGTGCCGCGAGCGATGAATTGCGGATTGCCTTCGACGGTGACGCAGTGCTGTTTTCCGACGAGTCGGAGCGTGTTTATCAGGCGGGAGGCCTGGAAGCGTTTCAGGCCAGCGAACGCGAAAGTGCCCGCGAGCCACTGCGCGGTGGGCCGTTCAAAGGCTTTCTCGCGGCGCTCAATCTGTTGCAGCGCGAGTTCCCGGAGGATGCCTGTCCGATCCGCACCGCGCTGGTCACCGCCCGTTCGGCGCCCGCCCATGAGCGGGTGATCCGCACGTTGCGCGAGTGGGACATTCGCCTGGATGAGTCGTTGTTCCTCGGCGGGCTGACCAAATCCGCTTTCCTCGAAGCCTTTGCCGCCGACGTGTTTTTCGACGATCAGGCCGGCCATTGCGAGTTGGCCCGTGAGGTGGTCGCTACCGGCCATGTGCCCCATGGCATAAGCAACGAGCAAAAGGTTTAAGCCCGCCGTTCAACGCGTTACGCGGGCCGTCGTACTCGCCAAGGCACTGCTAAGCTGAATCAATCTCCGCCATGTTGGCACTCGAGGAGGTCATATGATTCGTTCGATGCTCTATGCCACTGACCTCGGCCTGTACGCCCCTTTGGTGATGCAGCATGCCCTGGCGCTGGCTCGAACATTCAATGCCGACTTGTATGTGGTGCACGCCGTGGAACCCATGGGGCTGTTTGCCGAATCGGTGCTGCAGAGTTACCTCGATGAGCAGGCGCTGAACGAATTTCACAGTCAGGGCTTGAACACGGTAATCGCCAGTATCGAGCAGCGCGTGCTCGACAGCTTTCGTGAAGAACTGGGGGATGAAGGGGAGCAGGACCTGGAACGGATACAAGCGGTGCGGGTGCTTCAGGGCGATCCGTCGCAGGTGATTCTCGACCAGGCGCAGAAACTCTCCGTGGATTTGTTGATCGTAGGTAGTCATAGCCATGGTGCTGGCGCGGAAACGCCTTTGGGCAGGACCGCAGCGCGGGTGTTGCAGTTGGCTCGGGTCCCGGTCTATCTGGTGCCGCTGGTGGAACGCCGTCGCCAAGGGGATCGCTAGAACCCGACTAGAACACGAATAGTGGCGTTTTGATAAAAAAGTTCTAGATTTATTCTTCAAACCATTAATATAGTTATATACCGTCGCTGATGCCCGTGGCGTCTACCTGCTTTGAGGGATTCATATGAAGCTTCAACAACTGCGCTACATCTGGGAAGTGGCGCACCACGACCTCAACGTTTCCGCTACAGCCCAAAGCCTTTACACCTCGCAACCGGGTATCAGCAAGCAGATCCGTCTGCTGGAAGACGAATTGGGCGTCGAGGTTTTTGCTCGCAGCGGCAAGCACCTGACCCGCGTCACCCCGGCCGGCGAGCGCATCATCACCACCGCCGGCGAGATTCTGCGCAAGGTTGAAAGCATCAAGCAGATCGCCCAGGAATTCTCCAACGAGAAGAAAGGCACCCTGTCGATCGCCACCACGCACACCCAGGCACGTTATGCATTGCCGCCGGTGATCAGCAATTTCATCAAGCAATACCCGGACGTTGCGCTGCACATGCACCAGGGTTCGCCGATGCAGATCGCCGAAATGGCCGCTGACGGCACCGTCGATTTCGCCATCGCCACCGAAGCCCTTGAGCTGTTCGGTGACCTGGTGATGATGCCGTGCTACCGCTGGAACCGCTGCGTGGTCGTGCCTCAGGGCCATCCGCTGACCAAACTGTCGAAGCTGACCCTTGAAGCGCTGGCCGAATACCCGATCGTGACGTACGTGTTCGGTTTCACCGGCCGTTCGAAACTCGACGAAGCGTTCAGCCATCGCGGCCTGACGCCGAAAGTGGTGTTCACCGCGGCCGACGCCGACGTGATCAAGACCTACGTTCGCCTGGGGCTGGGTGTGGGCATCGTGGCGAAAATGGCGGTTGATGCAAAACTCGACAGCGATCTGGTGATGCTCGATGCCAGCGATCTGTTTGAGTCCAGCATCACCAAAATCGGTTTCCGTCGCGGCACCTTCCTGCGTGGCTTCATGTGCGACTTCATCGAGAAGTTCGCCCCGCACCTGACTCGCGAAGTCATGGCCAAAGCCATTCAGTGCCATAACAAGCAGGAGCTGGAAGAGCTGTTCGACGGCGTCGAACTGCCCGTTCATTAATCTCCGGTTTACACCACCTCGGTGACAGAAAACTGTTGCCGAGCACCCGCCACCAGAATTTCCACCTCGTCCCCTTCGAACTTGCCCAGCAGGCTTTTGCCCAGCGGTGAGCGGGGGGTGATGACGGTAATCATTTGCCCCACCAGATCGACCTTCAAGCCTGCCGCGTCGGGGGCCAGAAACAGCCATTGTTCACGACCCTTTTCGTCTTCCAGACCCAGCAGGGCGCCGACTTCGATGCCGCGCTGATCGTCATACGGGCGCAACGTCAGGTTCTGGCAAAGCGTCAGCGACTGCCTGATTTCCTCGACCCGTTTCGCCTGCCCGGCCGCCAGGTATGACGCCTCCAGTCCCAGGGTGTCGTACTTGTTTTCGGCGATGTTTTCTTCGTGGGTCGCCGTTTCGTACGCGGTTTGCGCGGCACGTTCGGCGATGTCGAGATCGACCCGCAGCTTGTCGATAATCAGTTGGTGGACGGCTTGTTTATTCATGGTCAGTCGCAAAATTGCAGGACATTGGCGCGGCTTTTTTCGCTTGGCGCGGTCTGGTCCTGTTGCAGCCAAAACTGGCATTTCGGATTGGCCCGATTGCGGCTGGTGCTGCGGGCCTGATCCAGTCGTTGCTGCTGTTCGTTCTTGCGCAGGTTCTCTTCGTATTGATCGAAAAGCGGGCTCTGCGGCGGAATATCCGGCACTGGTTGCGCGACCACGGGTGGTTTCGCCAGTTGCTCTATCGCTTGCGCGACCGGCGCCAATTGCTCGTTGAACAACAGTCGGGAAGCGAGCCAGCACGTCAGCGCGATCGCAAGGAATCCCAGCCACAAGCCGAGGGCAATGCTGCCGGTCAGTTGCAGGGCGTTGAGCTGAATCGGCAAGGGGCGGCGCGGGTTGGGGCGGTAGGGCATGACTGCCTCCTGGCGGGTGGTCGCGGGCGAGTGGCGATTGTCGCATGAAGATTAATCGCCGTCGGCTCTTCTGCACGGAGTAATTTATGCGGACAATCGGCGCCTTTGCCAACGGGAGCCTGGAATGCCTGTAATGCCTCAAATGAAAAGCCGCTGGCGCTGGGACATTTTTTGCGCCGTGGTCGACAACTTTGGCGACATCGGCGTGACCTGGCGCCTGGCCCGACAACTGGTCACCGAGCATTCGCTGCAGGTGCGTTTGTGGGTCGATGACCTGCGGGCCTTCGAGCGACTCTGTCCTGAAATCGACACCCATGCAGCGCAGCAATGGCAGGAAGGTGTCGAAGTCCGGCAATGGCCAGCAGACTGGTTACCCACCGACGCCGCCGACGTGGTGATCGCCGCATTCGCCTGCCAACTGCCGAGCGGCTACATGGACGCCATGGCCGCGCGGGAAAAGCCGCCGCTGTGGCTCAACCTTGATTATCTGAGTGCCGAAGACTGGGTCATTGGCTGCCACGGTTTGCCGTCGGTGAAATACAAAAGCGTGCAGAAGTACTTTTTCTTTCCGGGGTTCCAGAAGGGCACCGGTGGCTTGCTACGTGAAAGCGGATTGCTCGAGCGACGCCGGCAATTCCAGCAAAGCCCCGAGGCTCAGCGAAAATTCCTGCAAGGGTTAGGGATTGATCGCGCGCAAGGTGCGCAGCTGATCTCGCTGTTTGCCTATGAGAATACCGGCCTGGCGAGTTGGCTGGAGGTGATGGCCGCCGATTCGATACCTACGCATCTGCTGGTGCCCGAAGGGCGGATTCTGGGTGATGTCGAGCGTTGGCTCGGTATCGACGGATTGGCGGCGGGCGCCGTGCATGTGCGCGATGCCTTGACTGTGCAAGTGCTGCCGTTCGTCCGACAGGAGCAATACGATCACTTGCTCTGGTGCTGCGATTTCAACGCTGTGCGCGGCGAAGATTCGTTTGTCCGCGCCCAGTGGGCGGGCCGGCCACTGCTCTGGCACATCTATCGGCAGGATGAAGACATTCACCTGGACAAGCTCGAAGCCTTCCTGACGCTGTACACAAAAGGCCTGTCTGCGCCTGCCCGCGAGGCGATCAGCGGGCTTTGGCGTGCGTGGAATGCCGGGCATGATATGTCGGGTCACTGGCTGACGACCCGTAAACACTGGCCGGAACTGCAAAAACATGCCGAAGCGTGGTGTCTGGAACAAGCCTTGCAGGCAGATCTTGCCGCGGCGCTGGTACAGTTTTACCTAAACCAGACAGGCAATGAGGAACCCCAATGATTACGGGGAGAGAGCCTCAATGTGCACCAAGCGAAACACAACGCTGTTACAAACTGTCCTTGCCCGTCCTTATCTGTATAGGCGTGAAGGCGTCTACTACCTACGCATGCGCCCTGTGGGGACCACTAAGGGGCTCTTCACGGTATCCTTGCGCACAACTGAACGACCACAGGCCACAGAGTTGACCAAAGACATACTTGCCGCCCTTGCAGTGTTCCACCTTGATACACCTGATGCTCCGTGGGCTGCCATCAAAGAGCGCCTATCCTTCGTGGCTCTTAACGCACTCTCACTGGCTCACACAGACGCCTCCCTGTCGGCCTATGAGTCCATCTATGGGGACCTACAGGAGAACCTGAGTTTGGCTACGGCCCATATGCCTCTGTCCTTGGATCGACACAGAGGGACTATTGGGGCTCAACGAATTCTCGAAGCATCCCTTAAGCGTCTCAAAGGGGACTCGAAGGACCTTGTAGATATCGTTGATAGCCTTGATGGGATTGTGGGGAGTGGGCCAGCACAATCACTCAAAGCAACCCAAGAGGCGCTCCATTGGGACGATCTCTATCCGGTGTATCTGAAGGAGAAGGCTGGGGACATCAAACAAGCCACGCTCGACGGTTACGAGAGTAACTACAAGCAAGTGAGCGAAGCGTTAGAGGTAGTCGGGGTGACCAACCTAAGGGTTCACACTCGGTCCGACCTTATCGCTATGCGGGATGAACTGTTGGAGAGTCGTAAGGCTTCGACGGTGAATAACCTGATCACTCAGTTCACTTCGGTCATGACCTGGGCTGTAGATAATGACTACATCGCTAAGGCGTACACCTCGAAGCTCAAGCTTGCTAAAGGTGCAGAAAGCTCCCGTATCCCATTCGAGCGTTCCCAGGTAGAAACCCTGATGGCACACGCTGAAACTCTACCGACTGATAGTTGGGAGCGTTGGGGTCTCTCTTTGCTTGCTGTGACAGGGGCAAGGGCACGAGAAATCACCCAACTGAACACCAAAGACATTCAAGAGATTGAAGGATTCACCTGTGTCAGCATCCGAGAGGAAGCCGAAGGTCAGTCTGTTAAGAACAAATACAGCGTCCGGGTGGTGCCCCTGGTAGACGGTGCATTAGGGTTTGACCTTGAGGCGTTCAAAGCTGCCCTCGCTGGTCCTAAGCCGCCACTCCCAACCTATCACGAGGTCAACAACATCCAGGCTCGTAAGAAGCTCGGAGCAGTTCTCAAGGAAGTCCTACCGAACAAGTCAGAACACCAGACACTCCACTCTCTACGGCACCATATGGCGTCCTCATTCAAGACTAAAGGCGTTCCTGTTGCATACGCACAGGCTCTCTTAGGGCACTCAACGGGGACTCTCGCATATGACACATACGGCGGAACGAGCATCCCTGTAGCCTCCCTGGCGGGAGTCATTGAGGGTGCCTTAAAGGCAGCCTAACGGTATCATCCGGGGCTTCTTGATTGGAGCCTTACCGATGCGTTGTGTTGCCCTTGCTTTACTCTGTGGCCTCGTAATGGGCTGTAGTAGTCACTCTTCAAATCTTCAGGTAGGCAATGAGCAGTCCTACGCGAGCCTTAAGGACCAGCGCGAAGCGGTTCGAACGGTGAAGATTTACGATGCGCTCCCAGCAGGCGCCGAAGTAGTGGGCAACGTATCAGCGGGTAGGTGTCACAGGAGCTTCGTTGAGCAAGCCCCGGAAGAATCCACAGTGTTGACTGACTTGAAGATCGCAGCCTACGCACAGGGTGCAGACGGTATTACGGGAGTGGCCATTTCGAAAGACTCAGGCCTAAACCGTAACTGCTGGTACGTCCTGGGCGGAACCGCTACGGCCTTCACGATTCACAACAAGGATTGACCCATGGATAGAGCGCTTACAGTCGCCGCGTGGGTCTTCAGTGCTGCTGTCCTCTACGGGATTGTTAAGCTTGTGCAGGCTTACCCAAAGGTGATGGCTCTATTAGGATTTTGATTCATGCAATCGCCCAAACTAATCACGTCTACCTATGAGATCCACAAGATGGTTCCGGTGTCCTCTCGGCCCAGGTCTCATGCCGATCTCATTAGGACGTTCCACGCGGCGCTCGTTGAGCTGGCTGAAGATGGTGTAATTGTCGAGAGGACGCCGGGGGCTTGGTTTGCTGGTAGTGCCCCTGTGGCACTGACTGGATTGTATAAGGACGCCTACGATCGACCTCAGGCCTGCATATACTTCGGATCCTGGCTGTGTCTCGCAATGTCGCTAAAGGTCTCTCACAAAGAGACACGTAGAGCCTTGATGGTTACCTTGAAGCAACACCCAATTTACTGACAGCACCCCAAATGAAACCCGGTTGAGTCCCCAGAGGATTCGCCGGTTTTTTGCGTCCGTGCGTTGACATGTACGCTTTTGATGCGTAGATTTGACGGCCTCAGGGCAGATCCGTGTATAGCCTTGAATAGATATACGCGTTTTGTGCGTACAACTGGGACGGAGTTACCACCATGCAAAACCTTCGCAGCTTCACCGTAGCCGACCTCAAAGCAGCCCCTGAGGGAATTACGGCCAGTCATTGCGGACATGCCTTTGAGTTCACCGAGACCCGCAACGGCGAGTGCTGGACTAACTACGCCATGAAGGCGCCTTGCGGCCATGTCTACCGCGACAACAGCCTGAGCTACCTCAAGAGCTGCGCCCGTACTTGGGCTGGGGCGTATGCGGAAGACGCGGGCCTTCGAGCGGATGTTGCCGCGATCCAGGCGGGGGGCGCCGATGACGGGGAAGGGGCGTATGCGCCAATGCATCGAATATGCACAAATGCATAAATATGGATGGACATACAGTAGTCGTGACGCTACCTTACGCATCCGCAAAAACCCTCACTGTTAGAAACCCTCACCAAATCGACACAGAGGGCTCCTACGAGACACCTAAGGGGCACGACCTGGGCCCAGGATGAAGCCGGATATATTGGAAAGGTAAGCCATTTTCGAACTAACGATATTCCTCTTAACGGTGGTCCTCTGGGCTGCCAGCTCTTACTACTTAGACATTAGAAGGTAACTACCAATGTTGACAAAACTCAACGTGACGGCGTTCGCGTCGGATTCGCTCGCCTCGAAGATCCTGAATGCTATCGACGCGGCACTAACTTCGGGTCACTCGCAATACCTGGAGAACCGTAACGGGAAGCGCTGGCTTCGTGTGGACATCAAAGAGCAAGACGGTAAGCAGAACTTGCAATTTCTCGCATATAACGGCCAGGAAGTAGGCGACATCATCGCGCAGTCTTCGTGGTTCCATTGGTCCCGTCCCTTGGAAATCCGGTTTGCTGCCTTGTTGAAGGCTGTTTATGAACTCGTCGAGCATCCAGGGGTAACCATTAAGAAACGTGAGGCGGCAGTTCAGGCGAGGATTCAACAGGCAGCGGATCTTCGGACGCAACGTGTTGAAAGTGCGGCGAGACGCGTTCGTTTACATGCCAGGGCAAAACAAATGGGGGCTACTCACATCATCCGTACGGACGGCGGTAAGTACTACTTTGCGAGCTTCAAGAAAGGCCTCTTTGGATTCGGTAAGACTGTTATTACGATCTACCCGAAAGATGGGGAGAGGACAGTGAAGCGTAACGGTGGTGGGTATCGTCGGAGTGTCGAAGCAGCGCCCTACAAGTTGACCCCTGAGGCATCTCAGTGCGTAACCATTATCGGAGTATTGAAGTAATGCCGCACGTTCTATCGAAATCAGTAACAGCTATCCCGAGTATGGATAAGTACGCAAACCGTCTACGGAAGCGTTTGGATGTTCTTAAAGAAATGGCCGATTACGCTGAAGATGTAAATCCGGTTTCTGCTGAAGATTACGCGTTGGTCAGTGATTGGAGTGATGCACTTAGACCTATCACCCAACATGCACCGGGTATCTTCTCGTTCCCGTATCTATCCCCTGAGTTCTGCAAGGACCTCATGTTAGAACTTGATTGCATGGACTACGTGGTCAACGAAGCAGAACCTGAAGAGGCACAGATTCCCGAGCTGGTCTTAATGCACCACTGCCCCTCTCTACACGAGTGCTTGCGCTCCCTGTGGCATGACGCGGGGGTCACTCTCGCTAAAGTCTTGTTCGGCCAGGATCCTCAGTACCTGCGCACCATTCAGGCCGCAAAGTACAACCCAGAGAACACGCCGCATGGTCACTGGCACGCTGACAACGATTCGGACGTAACGATGGTTGTAGCCCTAACTAATGACCATGAAGGTGGGGGCACTAAAGTACATCTTGGCCCGTTCTCTAAGCATGTTGTGGTCCCTCAACTTCCTGTTGGGCACGCGATGTTCTTTAACGGTAAAGCTATGCGTCATTACGGGATGCCCGTGACGAGTGGCGAAAGAAATCTTTTGGTTCATTGGGGCGAAATTAAATGAGTGATTCTTTTTGCGCTGGGGCTTTAATCAAGGCGGACCCGTACAACACCCAACTAAGGGCGGAACAAACAGCGACGAAAACAAAGAGTAGCACAGCGCCATCATTTGGCAAGCCAGTAAGTAGCCTTCGCTTCTTGGCGACGGTTCCGCGTTTTAGCGTCTGTGACGGGGATTACCGCTCACGCGTTGAGCGCTGTGAGTTCTCATTAGGTCTCGGGCCCTGTGGCCGGACTGTAACGGGGCTGTGGTTTTGCGCAAATGGCGACTTCCTAACGATCATCCAAGAATGTGCGCTTCCGTCTGAGGGTGAAAGTGAAGTCAAGGAATTTGTTTACTTAATAAGAGAAATAACAGGCCGTGTCGAGGTCACATCAGTGCAAGAATCGGACGGCGAGATTAAAACCCCTCACTGTTAGCAGTACCTCTCTGAGCCTCCCTTAGAGACTCTTTAAGACAAACTTTAAGAATTCTTAGAGATACCTCTAAGGGCCTCCTACGCCCTCAATTCAGTAATTAACCCAACTACCTAACCAAAATTTATTGGGCTCTTAAAGAGCATCCAAGGGATCCCCATGTCCGTAAAAAGTAATATCCAAGTAACTAAGCATGACTTCAGTGACATTCAAAGCGAATCATCGTGGGCGTTTGAGACCCTCTCGGGAATGTACGGAGCTGAAATAGCAGCCGCACAGTTGAACCTTGAACATGAAGCCTACACGCTTGGCGAAGACCGCTTTAAGAAACAACTCGAACGTCAGATTGAACGGGGAGAGTTTGCCGATAACGCAACCGCTAAACCGTTGCTTGCTCACTTGGTCCCTAAGTTGATAACTGCTTACGAAGCTTGGATTGACCATCAAGTAAACAAGGTTCGTCGTAAACACGTTGGTCTCTCTTACTTCCTGCAAATGAGCCCTGAGGCTGTCGCGGCGGTGACCATCAAGGTGGTCCTCGGAGACATGGCGAAACCCGCCGCTCTCTCTATCCAGCAGGTCGCGGTCCGCATTGGTCAGCACTTGGAAGAAGAAGCGCGCTTCGGTCGCATCCGTACCCAGGAAGCAGCTCACTTCAACAAGCACGTAAAGAAGGCTCTCGATACCCGTAACGCCTACACCTACAAAGTGAAGTTCATGGAGAAGGTCGAAGGGCACATGCTCGATGCTGAGCAACTGACATCGAAGTGGGTCAAGTGGGACACGCTGGATAACGACGTGACCTATCACATGGGAATCCGACTCCTTGAGCTTCTCATTGAGTCCACTCAGTTGGTTGAGGTTCGCCGGGAATTTGCCGGGATCAAGTCGAAGGATGGCGAGTACGTCTACCTGCATCCTGATTGGGCACAGAAGCTGTGTGACCGTGCGTTCTCTCTTGCAGGTATCGCCCCACAGCATCAACCGATGATCGTCCCGCCCCGTGAGTGGACCCAGATGGTGGGTGGTGGCTATTGGGCAAAAGGCCGCAAGCCGATTCCTCTGATTCGAGTGCGGACCAAGAAGGCTCTTAACCGCTATCGCGATGTGTACATGCCGGAAGTCTACAAGGCCGTTAACTTGGCCCAGCAGACCGCATGGGGCATCAACACAAGGGTTCTCGAAGTTGCCAATGCGATCATGGAATGGAAGCACGTTCCTATCGACGGCTTCCCACTGCCTGAGCGTGAAGAACTCCCAACCAAACCCGAAGGCATCGACGAAGACGCCGAAGTCCTGAAGTCCTGGAAGCGCGAAGCTGCCACCGTGTACCGCCGTGATAAAGCGCGCGTATCTCGTCGCCTGGGCTATGAGTTTGCCTTGGAGCAAGCCAACAAGTTCTCGGCGTTCGAGTCGATCTACTTCCCCTATAACTTGGACTGGCGTGGTCGGGTCTATGCGATTCCTGCATTCAACCCACAAGGTAACGACATGACTAAGGGGCTCTTACAGGCATCCATTGCGGAACCTGTGGGAGAAGAGGGCATTGAGTGGCTAATGATCCACGGTGCGAACTGTGCTGGGGTCGATAAGGTCGCTTTCGATCAACGTAAACAATGGGTGAAAGACAATGAAGAACTTATCCTCGGGTGCGCCGCTGACCCACTCAATAACACCGAGTGGACCTCAATGGACTCGCCGTTTTGCTTCCTTGCGTTCTGCTTTGAATGGGCAGGGGTCAAACAAAACGGAGTGCAGCACCTTTCCGCTCTACCTATCGCCTTCGACGGCTCGTGTTCTGGGATTCAACACTTTAGCGCAATGCTCCGAGATGAACGTGGTGGTCGTGCCGTCAATCTCGTTCCCTCTGAAACCGTGCAGGACATCTACAAGCTTGTCGCTGACCGTGTAAACGAAGCGCTTGCACGAGACTTTGCAGAAGGTTCGGACGACTCAACGGAAACGGTAGCGAACAAGAAGACCGGCGAGATTACTGAAAAGCGTGTGCTTGGGACTCGCGGCATGGCGGCTGGATGGCTGGGCTATGGGGTCACCCGTTCAGTTACCAAGCGTTCCGTTATGACCCTGGCGTATGGCTCAAAGGCCTTCGGTTTTTCCGAGCAACTCATTAGCGACATCATCACCCCGGCAATGGATCGGGGAGTGGGTCAAGAGTTCTTCGCCAACGTTCAGCAGTGCGCTCGGTACATGGCCAATCTCATTTGGGAGGCCGTAGGTGTCACCGTAGTGAAGGCCGTTGAGGCCATGAAGTGGCTACAAGTGGCCGCTAAGCACCTGGCTAAAGAAGTCGTCTGCAAGGAAACCGGCGAGCAGCTCAAGCCGTGCATGCCTGTCTTCTGGGTGACCCCTGACGGGTTCCCTGTATGGCAAGAGTATATGAAGCCTGAGCAACGCCGTATTGACCTGACGTTCCTGGGTTCTATGCGACTCCAAACGACCATCAACGTCCGTGACAGCAACGTCATTGACGGCCTTAAGCAGCAGTCGGGAATCTCTCCGAACTTCGTTCACAGCCAGGACGGTAGCCACTTGCGGAAAACCGTAGTGAAAGCTTCCGAGGCCTACGGGGTCACCTTCTTCAGCTTGATTCACGACAGCTTCGGGACCATCCCAGCGAAGGCCGGGGCAATGTTCAAGGCCGTCCGCGAAACGATGGTAGAGACCTACGACGCCACAAACGTACTCGCTGACTTCAGGGATCAATTCCTTGAGCAGCTCCACGAGACCCAGCTAAGCGACATGCCTGAAGTTCCCGAACAGGGCTCTTTGGACATCACCCAGATTCTCGAATCCGACTTCGCATTTGCCTAACCACTGCATCAACCAAGAGGGCGCCTAAGGGCGCCTTTTTGCTGCCTGAAATTTAAAAACCCTCACTTTTAGAAATACCAATCGAATCCCTTTAGGAGAACTGAATGAACGCTGCAATGACCTTTGAAAAGAACCCTCGCAAAGTCCGCCGTAACGCTGACGAGATGGAGCAAGTCCGTGCGAAGAAAGGTAAACGCAACAAGACCCAACGTGGTGGCCGTACTGAGTGGGAGGCTGCTGAATGAGCAAGGTAGAAGCCGTAGTGATCGCAACCAATCCACAGCGCCCAGCCGACTACAACGAAGCGGCCTTGTTGGCTGTTCTCGAAGATGCCTATTTGATTGCCGACAAGAAAGAGGATGGCGTACGTCTGAATCTGTGCGTGACCCCTTCGGTAGCCTTCACGGGCGCTTTTAATGTCGAGTGGTTGAGCCGTGAAGGGAAACGGTTCCCTCGGTTGAACAGTGCAGGTCGTAAAGGCCCGTTGAGCCGTGATCCTCGGTGGGGTCGTGACTTCTTCAGTCCGTTCGCTTCGATGCAGGGGCTGTTCCCTCAGGGGTTCATGTTGGACGCAGAGTTGATCGTAAAGAACGAGTTCGGCGCCGACATGGCCTGCAAAGGGACCTCGGGAACTCTTCGCCGGGATCGTGAAGAACACGGAGATATTCCACTTGAACACCTAAAGGTTGTGGTCTTCGGGGTAGTCCCAATGGACGCGATTGAGTCCGGTAAGGACTACCCAGTAACTCACGCTGTCATGAAGTACCACGTTGAGGCCCAGGTGGGAGCCCTTAAAGAGACGTTCCCTGAGATCCAATGGGAAGTCGTCGAAAGCCTTGATGTGTTCTCGCTCGAAGAGCTGCATCAGTTCAACAACAAGATCCGTGATGCAGGCGGTGAAGGTGTTGTAGCGAAGGACCCTAATGGGGTCTGGAAGCGCTCGAAGGTTAACGGGATGTGGAAGATCGTTCCGAAGGACAACGAAGACGGCAAGGTTGTTGGTTTGGTTTGGGGTACTGAAGGCAAGGCTAACGAAGGCAAGGTGATTGGCTTCGAGGTTCTCCTTGAGTCGGGCCATGTAGTAAACGCCTGCAAGATCTCCCAAGCTCAAATGGAAGAGTTCACCGACGCCGTAAATCATTGGGAGACCCGTGAGGAATCGGAGCGGGATGCGCCTATGCCGTACGAAGGCCACACCGTGAGGGTCACCTTTATGGAGCGCTATGAGAACGGCTCGTTGCGTCACCCTTCCTTCGACTGCTTCCGTGGGATCTCTGACCCACTCATTAAGGAGTAACTTTATGTCCCGTGAAGAAGTTTCCGAGCAATCACCGCACTCCCAAAGGACCAACTAAAGGCGCTTGTAGATTCCCTGATCGTGTACAACTACAGCGATGACCTTTGGTATGACCTTGAAGAACTACTTAAGGAGGTTTCACAATGAGCACTATGGTTATGTTCACCACTGCCGCTGTTCTGGCAGCGTCCGCCGCAAGTTCCTCTAACAGTGAATCCTTGCCGCTGCAATGCACTCCCTTGGGTGACCAACTTATGTACGGGTCTATGGGAGTTGTTGCCCTTGGGTTCGTTTGGTTCCTCTGTGTGATGCTCTACGACATGCACAAGAATGACTCTAATTGGCACCGTATTGATTGGGGCGTTGGTGGTCTTCTTGTGGCCCTGATAGTTTCCCTGTTCGTGGGACTTGTCGGCCTGTTCAACTGTTAAACCTTAAAGAGCCTCACTGACTTCGGTTGATGGGGCCTTGTCGTTTAGAGCCATTTAAAACCCTCACTGTTAGCAACACAACCCATCACCTAACCAAAGGAGGACCACTCGTGGCCGAAACATTCTTGCATCACAACAACGGCGTTAAAGCACTCCGTTATACCGTCCGTGTCAATCGCGAAATTCGCAAGGTCTTTAAGGCCCCAGTCAACACTGTGTTGGTTACTGACAGTTCCCCAAAAGAATCCTTTTTGCTGACTAAGGGGACATTCGAAGTTGCCCGTAAGTTGGGCCGTCTGAAGTTGGTCCCGTATGTCGGCAACTGGCCGCGTGTTGCCTTGATTGTTAAGCGAATCAAGGAAATCGTTAATGACTGATATCCTTGCGCTTAACAGCATCCGAGGGAAATCCGGTAAGGATACCCTTATTGGCTTATTGGAATCCGAGGGCCGCAAGGTTTTTCGCGTGGCTTTCGCGGATGTCCTTAAAGAGATGTGCTCCCAGGTTCTTGCGGGTGGCCCTGGCGAGCTTGCGACTAAGTATCAAAAGGAAATGCACAAGTCCATTAAGGATCAGCCCCAAAGCTGTCTCGGTATATCCCAGATTGCTGATAGCTCCTATCAACATTGGCTACGGAAAACTTACCGGGAAGAACCGTCCACGCCGAAGTCCCTTCGCTGGCACTTGCAGACCTTCGGGACTCAATATCACCGCGAGTTCCTTGGCAGACCGCATGTGTGGTTTGAACTTGGCATGGTGGAAGTTCGCAAGGGCCTGGAAGAAGGCAGTTACGACCACGTTGTAGTTACCGATATGCGAATGGTCAACGAATACGAAGGCATCTTGTATGCCCCAGACGTTAAGACCGTCCGCATTGTTCGCGACTGGTTCATTCCGGGCGTAGACGATCAGTCCTACCACATATCCGACATCGCACTTATGGCCCATCCCTTCGACGCTCTCGTATTGAATCGACTGGGTGAGCCGTGGGCAATGCTTGACCAACTAAAAGAACAAGGAGTTTTGAACTAATGGAACACGCAAAGAAAGCTTTCAAAGTAACTGTGCAAGTTGACGACCATGTAGACGAAGTAACCGTGTATGCGGTAAGTCTTGATGCAGCATGGGCCCAAACTGAAACCATGTTTACCCAGGCGAAAGTAACCCGCATCCGCCCAGCAATCGCGCCAAACATTGACCGATTCACGGTGACTCAATGAGCGCCGTAGACGTTGCAGGCCGTGAACTGAAGGTTGGACAACTGGTAGCCCACACAGAGCGGGCCCAGTATCGCGGCCTTAAGCTGTCCCGCGTGGTCAAGATCACCGCCAAGATGGTGGAAATGGACGACAAGGGTAAGTACGACACGGCGGGTACTCGTCGTGAGCATTCTGCTGTATGCATCGTAGAGGACATCCAATGAGGCGCGCTCACGGTAATGGCCGTGCCAAACCTGATGGATTCCTTCACTTGAACAACTTCAGTCACGTCAAACAATCGGGACTCGCTGGGGTTCTATACGACCGCGTCATGACTGAGCAACAACAAGAGCTTGTCGAGTTGACCCTATTGGAACTGTCCCAAGGGTCTGAGTTTGCTCACTTCAAACATGAAGTTTGGCGTTTTGACAAGAAGTTCCTACGGGACCACTTCAAGTCGGTTGTTTACTCGGTCTACCGGTCCATCCGAAAGAGCCCGGCCCAAGAGGTCTCTATGGCGATCAGTCGCGAGCAACTTCAGGAGATGTCCGTAGTTGTTGTTCGTCCTGGGTTCAATTAAAAGCACTCACTGTTAGCAACACACCCGAAAGGAAACCAATCACCTAACCAAAGGAGAAATATTCGTGGCTATTAAGAAAGAATTCATGTTTACCCCTCGTGGCACCGCTGAGCCGTATTGCTCAATTCAAAAACCTGACTACGGAAACCCTGAAAAGGGCTTCGGTAATCCACGTGGTGTCTATAAGGTTGACCTCACGGTGCCAAGTAAGGACGCCCAACCACTGATCAACAAGATCAACAAGTTGCACGAAGAGAACTACTCGGCAATCTGCGAGCAATTCGAAGTAGACCGTCCGGCACTCATGGCTAAGCTGGGTCGCGGTAAGAAACTGCAAGAACCCTACGAGGGCAACATGCCGTACTTCGTTAACGACGACGGTACTGTGACCTTCAAGTTCAGTTCTTACGCCTCCTACGTGGACAAGAAAACCGAAGAGCTGAAACCGCTTGTTCTGAAGGTCGTGGATTCGAAAGGTAAGCGCATCGACAACGTTCCCGCCATCTCGGGTGGTTCCGAGTTGAAAGCGCGTTTCTCTATGTTCGCCTACGGTTTCTCGGCTGTAGCCGGTGCGTCCGTCAAGCTTCAACTCGACTCCGTAATGCTGCTGAAACTTGTTGAGTTCGGCGGTGGTGATGATGAATGGGGCGATGAAGCTGAAGACGGCTACGTAGCCGAAGAGAACCGCCAGGAACAGGGTTGGTCGGACTCCGAACAGAACCAGGGCGACGATTCTTCGGATGACGAAGGTCAATACGGCGGCGACTTCTAAAGGTGGCCTTCGGTCGCTACACGGGACCACGGAGAACCTCTGAGGTCTTCCGTTCGGGTCTCGAAGAAAAGAACAGCGAGCATCTCGACAAGAACAAGGTGGAATACAGCTTTGAGCAACATTGGATCAAGTACACGATCCCAGAAAGAGCCGCAAAGTATCTGCCGGACTTCATCCTGGCGAACGGGATCATCATTGAATGTAAAGGAATCTGGGAAGTTGATGACCGCGCTAAGCACTTGCTGCTGCGTGAGCAATACCCAGAACTCGATATTCGGTTGGTGTTCTCTTCGTCCAAGTCGAGGCTCTACAAGGGCTCGCCTACAACCTACGGGGCGTGGTGCGAGAAACACGGCATTCAATACGCAGACAAGCTGGTTCCTCTGGCTTGGATGAAGGAGAAGCGAAAGGTAATCCCGGAAGGGGTCCTAATACCAAAGGGGACCAAGTAATCATATGGCTAAAGTTCAATTCAACAAGAGGACTAAAACGGACCTGATTGTTATTCACTGTGCTGCAACTAAACCGACTATGGATATTGGCCTTCGTGAGATTCGCCAATGGCATGTACAGCAAGGCTGGCTCGACGTTGGCTATCACTTCATTATCCGTCGAGATGGTCAAGTGGAAGAAGGTAGACCCCGCGATGTTGTCGGGTCCCACGTAAAAGGCCACAACTCAGAATCCCTCGGTATCTGCCTCGTAGGTGGTATCGACGCTTCAGGTTTCCCTGAAGACAACTTTACGGACGCTCAATGGATAGCCCTTGAGGGGCTTGTCTGGGAAGCGTCCACAGTCTGGTATCCCGAAGCGCGTATATGCGGTCACCGGGACCTCGACAGCGGTAAAGCCTGCCCGTCCTTTGACGTGGCCTCTTGGCTTAAGTCCCGCATCAAGAACTAACACACAACTTTAGGCGGGCCTTATGGGCTCGCTTAAAACTCATTCTATTGACTTAGGAGGATTTTCTATGTCTGTAAATCGGGCAACAATGCAGGGGGCTTTCGATATCGTCGAGATGTTTCAAAAGGAAGGCGTGCCAGCAATTATCGCAGGCGGAGCCGCTCGTGATATCTACTTCGGTGTTCGTCCTAAAGATATCGACGTGATCATTGCCGGAATCTCAATGGCGACAGCAGCCGAGATTCTCGAAAAGTTCGGTATTGCTTCCGTGGGTTTCCATATCTACAACGGCGCGGCTACTGATCGTCTCTTGGGTGGTTATAAGCTGGTAGGCACCGATATTGATATCTGCGTTTATGAATGTGATGACGTAATGGAAGCGGTCGATTCGTTCGACTTCAACCTGAATCAATTCATTATCTCGGGTATCCATCACGGTATTGACGGCGCTCATGTGCGTTTCGTCGGTGCGCGTCACTGGTCCACTTTGGTTCCTGTTCGTAAGGACTACACCAAAGAGCGTCACGACAAGATGCAAGTTAAGTGGCTGGACCTGTCGTATCGCCGCGCTACTGGCGAGGCCGTCGAGGTCCCTGTGGGCGGCCCTGATGGAGCGTTCTGAGGGCTACCCGGAAAGCGAGCTGCTTCATAAGGGCCCTTGCGATCAGGACGACTGTGGTTCTTCGGATGGATGTGCGACTTATTCTGACGGTCACACCTATTGCTTCGTCTGTAATCACCGCACCGGGGCCAATGGCGATGTATCTGGTGAGCGCTCTAAGACCCTGAGGGCTGACGGTACGCTGTCCCTTGGTGACCACCAGGGCCGTTATGTCGATTTGCCAAAACGATTCCTACAGTCCGCCGTGTGCAAACAATACGGCTACTGGGTCGGGAAGCGTAACGGCAAGTGGATACAAGTAGCGGATTATCGCGACGAACACGGAAACCTCGTTGGTCAGAAGGTCCGCGACGAGGACAAGAACTTTTCGTCAACCGGCAAGCATGGCGTGGACTGCCTCTTTGGTAAGCACCTGTGGTCTGGTGGTCGAAAGATCGTCGTAACGGAAGGTGAGATTGACTGCCTTTCTGTAGCTCAGTTGCAAGGTGGCAAGTACCCAGTGGTGTCCATTCCGACTGGTGCAGCCGCTGCCCGTAAGTCCTGTGCCCGTAACTACGAGTACTTCGACACCTTCGACGAAATCGTATTGATGTTCGATATGGACGAGCCAGGGCGCAAGGCAGCAATGGAAGCCGCCGAGGTCCTGCCCGCTGGCAAGGTCAAGATTGCCGTATTGCCCTTCAAGGATGCCAACGAGTGTATTCAGCAAGGGCAAGCCAAGGCTGTCACTGATGCCATTTGGAACGCTGCACCATTCGTCCCTGACGGTGTGGTCTCCGCGAAATCCCTCAAAGAGCGCATCAAGAACAAGCAGGAAATCCCACAGATTCCACTGATGGGCCCCGCTGAGATGCGCCGTAAGACCAAGAACGCACGGGCCGGTGAGGTACTCATGGTGACCTCTGGGTCCGGCATGGGAAAATCCACTTGGGTCCGGCAGAACGTCTACAACTGGTTTCATAACTCAGGTCTGCCGACCGGCGTAGCAATGCTCGAAGAGTCCGTAGAGGAAACCGTAGAGGACCTCGTGGGCCTCCATATGCGCAGACGTTACCGCCAGGACCCCGAAGGGACCACCGAGGAAGAGTTTGATAAAGCCTTTGATACGATCTTTGAACACGACAAGCTGTTTCTGTACGACTCCTTTGCGGAATCCGTAGAAGACCGCTTGTTATCAAAGCTGCATTACATGGTGAAGGGCCAGGGCTGCAAAGTAATCGTCCTTGACCATATCTCTATCGTTGTTTCCGGCATGGAAGATAACAGCGACGAGCGTAAGACCATTGACCGTCTTATGACCAAGTTGAAGACCTTCGCTAAGACCAATGACATTCTGATGGTGGTCATTTGCCACTTGAAGAACCCAGAGAAAGGGAAGGCCCACGAAGAGGGGCGCCCAGTATCTATCACGGACCTCCGTGGTTCCGGCTCTTTACGCCAACTATCAGACACCATCATTGCCCTGGAGCGTAACCAGCAAGGCGACTTTCCTAACGTGGTCACTATCCGCGTATTGAAGTGTCGCTTTACTGGGGAGACCGGCGTGGCTGGATATCTGATTTACAACAAAGAAACGGGTTGGCTCGACGAAACACCGGATGGCTGGAAGCCTGAAGGTGACGACGATTCCTCTACCGAAAACACCTGGGCCGGACAAGTGGACCAGAACTCAGACTATTAAAGGAGAAACAACTATGACTATCGTAAAACTGTACACCTTCGCCCTGACCAAACTGCAAGCCGCCTTGTTGAAATCCTCGAAGCAGGCCGACGCGAAAGCAACCGCTCTCTTCAAGGCTGCCCGCGAGGCTAATTCGGCTGCCGCTGCACAACTGCGTGAATCCAACGAGCTGGCCGTTAAGGCTGAGAAGCTGTCTGCGTTGATTTAACTGTTATCCAAGGGTCTCCGTAACTGGGGACCTTTCAGTAACCGTTACACCAACCAAAGGAGAGTTCTATATCCGATAAACCTAATAGGAGGGCTATTGCTCACATCAGACATTGAAACTGATGGTCTCCTTGAGGATGTCTCTAAGTTTCACTGCGGTGTTTCTCAAGACTACTTCACAGGCGAGACCTTCGAATACGGCCCGGACCAACTGGGCGAGTACATCAAACAGCTTGAAGCCGAAGCGGCCAAACCAAATGGCCTTATCGTTTTTCACAACGGCATCAAGTACGACATTCCCGCTCTCGACAAGTTGAAGCGCCTCTACTTCGGTAAGCGCCTGAACATTCCCCGCAAGAGGGTAATGGACACCCTTGTCCTGTCCCGGTTGATCTACGCGAACATTCGAGACACTGACGCGGGCCTTCTGCGCACAGGAAAACTCCCAGGTTCGCGCTTCGGCTCTCATGCCTTGGAAGCTTGGGGTTATCGCCTGGGCGAGATGAAAGGCGAATACAAGAACGACTTCGTAGCTATGTGCGCCCGTGAGGGCATCCCGTACGTGAAGGGCATGGAGTGGGCCAAGTGGTCCCCTGAGATGCAAGCGTATTGCGTTCAGGACGTTGTGGTTACCTCGAAGCTCGTCACCAAGATCATGACGGACCCTTATTACTTCCCCGGTGGTCTCGCCCCTAACGGTGAACACTGGATGCAGTCGATTAAGGCCGTCCACTTAGAGCATGAGGTGGCTTGGACGCTGGCGCAGATGGAGCGTAATGGCTTCCCCTTTGACCAGCATGCAGCCGAGCGACTCTACGCGGATCTTGCAGGCCAACGCTCTGACTTACTCGTGAAGCTCATTAAGACCTTCGGGAGTTGGTACGAGCCTAAGGGTGGTACTGAGCAATTCCGCCATCCAGTGACACGGAAGCCAATTGAGTTTTGGTCGGATGGCCGTGTGATGCCTCGGGTGAAGTACCCAAAGGTCGGCGGCGTCTACACCAAAGACGGTAAACGCAAGGACAAGCGGGAAACCTTTGAGGGCGCCCCGTACACCCCCGTCGAGTTCGTCACCTTCAACCCCGCGTCCGGTAAGCACCTGATTCGGGTCCTGAAGATTGCCGGTTGGGAACCAACGGAGTTCACCGAAAAGGGCGCCCCTAAGGTTGATGACGAGACCCTTGAAGGGGTCCATGTTGATGACCCTGAGGCCCAATCCTGCATCGCGCTGGTACGTGACTATCTGATGATTCAGAAGCGTATTGGAATGCTTGCCGAAGGTGACAACGCATGGATGCGCCTTGTCGGTTCTGATGGGTTCATGCACGGCTCTATCAACCCTAACGGGGCGGTGACCGGGCGAGCAACTCACAGCTATCCGAACATGGGGCAAGTGCCTTCTTCGAGTTCCCCTTACGGTCCTGAATGTCGCTCGCTCTTCGGGGCCATCTTGGCGCGGCACTTACCGGGCTGGGAGAACTGCATACAGGTTGGTGTCGATGCCTCGGGCCTTGAGCTTCGCTGCCTGGGCCACTTCGGGGCGCGCTTCGACGACGGGGCATATGCCGATACGGTTCTGAACGGTGATGTGCATTGGGCTAACGGCTTGGCCGCTGGCTTGATTCCCGCTGGCACCATTCGGGACAAACACAACGCTGACCATGAAGCTTGGCGGGGTAATGCGAAGACCTTCATCTACGCGTTTCTCTACGGTGCTGGTGACGCCAAGATCGGCTCTATTGTCGGTGGTGGTGCAAAGCGCGGTAAGGAGCTTAAGAAGGCATTTCTTGAGGGTACGCCGGTTATTGCAGACCTCAGAGCAGCCCTCGAAGACTCTCTTATCGCGGACCAGAAGTGGAACCAGGCCCTACGTAAATTTGACATCAAATGGAAGCGCCGTTGGATCAAGGGCCTTGACGGTCGGAAGATCCACGTTCGTTCACCACACAGCGCCCTTAACACTCTCCTACAGAGTGCCGGCGCATTGGTCTGTAAGGCCTGGGTGGTTGAGGTCGAACGGATTCTGATGGAAGAGCACAGCCTAACCCACGGTTGGGATGGTGACTTCTGTTTCATGGCATGGGTTCACGACGAACTCCAAATCGCCGCACGAACCCCAGAGATTGCCGCACTGATTCTTGGCGTCTCCAAGCAAGCAATTCAAAACGTAGCCGAAGTGTTTGAGTTCCGGTGCCCGCTCGATACAGACGGGAAGACGGGGCCGACTTGGCGCGAGTGTCACTAATTAAAACCTAAAGGGCCCTTTCGGGCCTTTGTCATTTATGGAGGTTATCCAATGGCTGTAACTTTGAACCTGCAACACACTTTCACTACCCGAGCTGTGCTGTCTACTCAGGATATTCAAGATGTCCGTGAGGGTTTTCAAGAGGCGCGGGGTCGCTTGGAGTTAATGACGGCGAGTAAAGACAATAAGAAAGCCGCACAGGCTCGTGCAGGTATTAAACGTGTAGATGATGCACTGTCGCTGCCAGATGAAGAGATGTGCATTCTGCTGCTCCGGGAAGCGTTCAAGAATGGCATTAAAGAAGAACTCGGTAGTTCTCTGAAAGGTTTGTTTGTTACCCGTATGTCGCCGGTGAAAACTAATGTGGTAGTGCCGCATGAGTGAGTACCTTCGAATTCTCTACGCCATCAAAAAGGAGGCGCGTACCTACCAATCGGACTTTTACCGCAAGAACGCTGCATTGGTCTCCGAGGCTGCCTCCCGAGGTCATATTTCTTGTGTGTCTACTTCTGGCCGCAACATGGGCTTCTGGTCACTGACCACCAAAGGCCAAGTGTTCCTTAGTAAGCACGGCGGTGCTGTATGACCGCTCGTATCGGTGTGGCCCTGGATATGGACTTCCTGATTTTCTCCGCGCTGTCTGCAAGTGAAAATGAGGTGGACTGGGGTGATGACGTTTGGTCCCTGGAGTGCGACCACAAGAAAGCCCGAAGCATCCTGGCGGGCACCATCAAGACGATCCTTTCGGACATTGAGCGGGCCTTGAAGAAGGGCAATAAGAAACCCTTCGAGCTGATTCCGCTGTGCATCGTTTCCGGCTCGGACAACTGGCGTAAGGAGGTCCTTGAGACCTATAAGGCGAACCGTAAAGGTAAACGTAAGCCAGTCGGCTACCCAGCGTTCGTAGAGGCCTGTATGCAGTATTACGGCCCAGAGCGCGCCTTTAAGTGGGACGGTGTGGAAGGCGACGACGTTTGCGGCATCCTGTCGACCAAGCCAGATCTTGCAGGCTGTGACCGCGTGGTTACGGTGAGCTGCGACAAGGACTTTAAAACGGTCCCTGGCATGTTCCTGCACCTGACAACAGGCGAGTTCCTGCGTGTCACTGAGGAACAGGCAAACGACTGGCACATGTACCAAACCCTAATGGGCGATACCACGGACGGCTATACCGGAATCCCAGGTCTTGGCCCCGAGAGCGCTCGACAGTTCCTTGATGCCCCTCAGTTCTTTTACCCCGCAACTAAGGTCATGAAGTCCGGTCCCCGTAAGGGCCTTGAGGTCGAATTCTGGGCCGCTCGTGAACCTGAGGGTGAAACCCTGTGGGAATGTATGGTCTCCCTGGCGAAGTCCAAGGGCATGACTGAAGGCGAACTACTTGTTCAAGCTCAAGTGGCGCGAATCCTTCGAGCTTCTGATTGGGACTTTGAAAACAGCAAGCCAATCCTTTGGCAGCCGCAAAGTTAAAAGCCCTCACTATTAGCAGCAGGGTCCTCCCTGATTACTTTAAGTTCATCTCTAAGATAAGGAGGTCCCTTGCTTCATGTGATTCAGGAAACTTTGGATGACCCGGAGAACATACCGGATATGCCAAACGCTTCAGCTCAATACTTAATGGTTCGTTGTAACTATTCGTATCTTCAGCGGACAGGGGTTATTGATGACCTCCGAAAAGCTGGTTATTCCGAACAATACATTCTTGGGTTCGTGGACGGTTTGGGCTCTGTGCCTGAGCTGTGTGAACTCATGATGTCCCAACGAAACGCAACTAATGAGGATGACGACTAAGGAGGATTGAATGTGTTTTAAATCCAAGGTCAAGACACCAAAGCAAGACCCTAACGCAATCATTGCGCCCGCCCCTGTGAATCTCGAAGAGCCTAAAGGCGTTGAGTTTGGGTCGGATGTCAGCAAAGACGATGGTGGGGAAAACGATGGTATCGGAAGTTTGAAAGTCGAGAAGAGCGCAAAGGATACCGGTGACGGTTCCTCTACAGCGTCCGTAAAGGCCCCAGCTTCGACCAGCAAGAAATCTAACACCGCCGTAAAGCGCGCCCTTCAACGAACAACATAAGGAGGTCTAAATGGGTTTTCTAAAAAAGGCATTTAAGCAGGTAGTGAAAATCGCATCTAACCCCCTCGGTGGTGGTGACGATGATAAGAAAGCACCAGAAGTAGCCGCCCCCGCAGCGCCTACACCGGCCCCGGCTGCTGTTGTAGAAGCCCCAAAGGCGGACGACAAAGCAGACGACGACGCCGACACCGAGGCAGCAAAACGGGCCGCAAAGGCTAAAGGTAAACGAGGGCTTTCAGTAGCCCGCAGCTCGGGGACCGGTCTGAACATCTAAGGAGGTCTTTATGGCCTCTACGGCTCGAACTGGTCTCGGGGAGGAAAGTGCAGTTGCAGCCTACAACCGGCTGAAGAACGACCGACAACCCTACGAGACCCGCGCTGAAAATTGCGCAAAAGTCACCATCCCTTCGCTGTTCCCCAAGTCTTCCGACAACGCCTCAACAAACTACACGACGCCCTGGCAAGCCGTAGGCGCCCGAGGTCTTAACAACCTGTCCGCAAAAGTGATGCTCGCTCTATTTCCGCTACAAAGCTGGATGAAGCTGAAAGTCTCTGAATGGCAGGCAAAGCAGCTTGTGGCAGACCCGCAGCAACTGGCCGTCGTTGAGCAAGGCTTGGGCATGGTTGAGCGCATCTTGCTTAGCTATATGGAATCGAACAGCTACCGGGTAACGCTCTTTGAGCTAATCCGACAGCTTGCCCTGGCTGGTAACGGCTGCCTGTACCTTCCGCCGCCTGACGCTTCCGATACGGGCTACAACCCAATGAAGCTCTATCCGCTGCCATCGTATGTGGTCCAGCGTGACGCCTTCGGGAACGTCTTGCAGATTGTCACCTTGGATAAGGTCGCTTATGCGGCACTGCCTGAGGATGTTCGAAACGCTTTGTCTGCCGAAGGGGAGACCAAGCCGGAAGAAGAGATTGAGGTCTACACCCACGTTTACCTTGATGAAGAGTCGGGGGATTACCTGAGCTATCAGGAGGTGAACGGCGAGGAAGTAGACGGGACCGATGGGCAATATCCGCGTGAGGCCTGTCCCTGGATTCCAGTGAGATGGACCAAGCGCGACGGCGAGCATTACGGCCGGTCGCACTGTGAGGAATATTTGGGTGACCTGACCTCATTAGAGAACCTGCACGAAGCCATGATTAAGTTCTCCATGATCGCCTCTAAGGTGGTCGGATTGGTGAACCCCAACGGCTCTACCCAGGTCCGGCGATTAACCAAGGCCCAGACGGGGGACTTCGTAGCGGGCCGTAAGGCTGACATCGAATTCTTGCAGCTTGAAAAGACAGCTGACTTCTCGGTAGCCAAGTCCGTAGCGGATGCCATTGAGGGCCGCTTGGCCTATGTCTTCATGCTCAACTCGGCGGTTCAACGATCCGGCGAACGTGTGACAGCTGAAGAGATTCGGTATGTCGCAAGCGAACTGGAGGACACCTTGGGAGGCGTTTACTCGATTCTCTCCCAGGAACTGCAACTGCCTATCGTGCGAATCCTACTTACCCAGCTTCAGGCAACCGCCCAGATTCCAGACATGCCTAAGGAGGCCGTAGAGCCAACGGTAAGCACTGGTTTGGAAGCACTCGGACGAGGCCAGGACCTGGACAAGCTTCAACAATTCTTCACCGGTCTACAGGCCATAGCGCCGCTATCCCAAGACCCAGATATCAACATGAGCAATCTCAAGATTCGCTTGGCTAATGCTATCGGCATGGATACCTCTGGTCTTCTTCTTACCGACGCTGACAAGGCCAAACGGCAGGCAGAAGAGATGGTTGCCCAAGGTGGGCAGCAGGCAGCAGCAGGCATGGGGGCGGGTCTCGCAGCTCAGGCAACAGCATCCCCAGAGAACCTACAAGGCGCAATGGACGCAACAGGCGTCGAGATGACACCGATAGGCGCTTAGTTTAAAACCCTCACTATTGCGAACAGACAACTTCGGGAATCTGTTCGCCTTCTATTTGACTCTTAAAGGAGAACTTAATGTCCGCTGATGTATATGCGAGTTTTGGTGTTAACAATGCTGTGATCAGCTCGAACGATATTTCTGAGCATGAACAAAACATGCTTGCTCTTGATGTAAGCGCCCGTGACGGCGACGACAGCTTGAACCTCAATGACCCGGAACAACCGGAATTGCTCGAAGAGGAACAGGAAGAAGAGCAGGAAGAAGAGGAAGAGTCCGAAGAAGAAGGCGAAGAGGAAGAACAAGAGGAACCCGAAGAGGGCGACTTTAAACCCCTTGGCGAGCCCTCTGAGGAACTTACCAAAGCTTCTCAACAGATCGACGATTACGCGGCAGGCTTTGACCAAATGCGCGCCCAGGCTGTTAAGGCGGGTCTTCCTGAAGTCGTGGCGGATCGCATTGAATCCGAGTACGAAGAAAATGGGACGCTCTCGGAAGACTCTTATGTTCAACTTGAGAAAGCCGGTTATTCCCGTGGCTTCGTCAATAGCTTCATGCAGGGCCAAGAAGCTCTTGCGGAAACCTTTATTGGCAAGATCATGGACTTTGCAGGCGGTAAGGAGCAATTCCAACGTATCTGCAAGCATCTTCAGGCAAACAGCCCTGATGCAGCGGAAATGCTGGCAGATGCCATTTCTCGGCAAGACCTTGGCGCTATCCGCACGACCATTAACCTGGGTATGGCGAGTCAAACTAAGAAGTTCGGCAAGAGCCCTTCAAGGACTTTGAATCGTCGAGCTGCTGCACCTGCTGGCCGTAGTGTTGCTGGTCCTGAAGGCTACACCTCACAGGCTGACATGATTAAAGATATGGGTTCCCGTCAGTACCGCGAAGACGCATCTTTTCGAGCAAAAGTTGAAGCCCGTGTAGCGGTTTCTAACTGGTAAACAAAACCCCTCACTATTAGCAACAGACAACATAAATCGGCAAGTTCCTTCGGTTTCGAGGGAGGCCGGTTTGTGCCTGTTTGCATATCCCTAACTTTTCCAAAGAGGAAATAAAGAACTAAATACAAGGAGGCTTATTAATGGCAAATGCAAAAGGTGGTCAACAAGTAGGTGCTAACCAGGGCAAGGGGCAATCCCCAGCCGACAAACTGGCGCTGTTTCTGAAGGTTTTTGGTGGTGAAGTTCTGACAGCATTTATGCGCCGGGCTGTGACCATGGATAAACATATGGTCCGCACTATTCAGAACGGCAAGTCTGCCTCTTTCCCTGTGATGGGCCGGACTGGTGGTTACTACTTGGCACCAGGTGAAAGCCTGGATGACAAACGCGGTGACATTAAGCACTCCGAAAAAGTGATTCAGATTGACGGCCTGTTGGCTTCCGATGTGCTGATTTACGACATCGAAGACGCAATGAACCATTACGATGTTCGTGCTGAATACTCGGCGCAACTCGGCGAAGCTTTGGCAATCGCTGCTGACGGCGCGGTGCTGGCTGAAATGGCTGCTCTGTGCAACCTGCCTGCGGCCAATGACGAGAATATCGCAGGTCTTGGCGCAGCCTCCGTTCTAAACGTGGGTAAAGCTGCTGACCTTTCGGACCCTGCAAAGCTGGGTCTTGCGATCCTGGCACAGCTGACCATTGCCCGCGCCAAGCTGACTAAGAACTACGTTCCTGCTGCTGACCGCAAGTTCTACACCACGCCGGAAAACTACTCGGCAATCCTGGCGGCCCTGCTGCCTAACGCGGCGAACTTCTCGGCACTGACTGACCCAGAAACCGGCAACATCCGCAACGTAATGAGCTTCGAGGTAATCGAGGTTCCGCACTTGACGGTCGGTGGTGCTGGTGATGACTTGGCGGGCACTAACCGCAAACACGCATTCCCAGCGACTGCTGCCGGCGACGTGCGAGTAGCCCTTGATAACGTGGTCGGCCTCTTCAACCACCGCTCGGCTGTCGGTACTGTGAAGCTGCGTGATATGGCTCTGGAGCGTGCACGCCGTTCGGAATACCAAGCTGACCAGATTATCGGTCGTTACGCGATGGGTCACGGCGGTCTGCGTCCTGAGGCTGCTGGTGCACTGGTGTTCACAAAGGCCTGAGCACAGTAGCTGTTACTGGCGTATCCGTTGCCCCTAAGAACTCTTCAGTAGTTGTAGGTTCCACTCGGAACATCTCGGCAACGGTCTCTCCGTCTAATGCAACTGATAAGTCTGTCACTTGGGAATCCAGTAACCCAGCAGTGGCCTCAGTGTCTGCCTCTGGTGTAGCAACGGGTTTAACAGCCGGTACTACAAGCATCACAGGTACTACTAAAGATGGCTCCTTCTCGGATGCCTGTACTTTAACAGTTACCGCATAACACCAACCCTTGGGGTCCTTAACGGGGCCTTGAGGGTTTTTTTTATTCATGAATCAAGGAGAAGCATAAGGAGGAATCAATGTCGCGCTCTATTGAAGCAACACTTGAGTCTGACGAGGAACTGGGCGCTGTTAACGACATGCTCGCGGCCATCGGGGAGAGCCCTGTTAGTTCGCTTGAAGGTGACCCTAACGCAGACGTAGCAAACTGCCGAAGAATCTTGGCAAAGATTAATCGAGAGGTTCAAGCAAAGGGATGGACGTTCAATATCGAGGAAGGGGCAACACTTCTTCCGGATCAATTCTCGGGACTCATTACTTATCTCTCGGACTATCTGAAGATTACGACTACTGGCGGTTCGCTCTACGTAAATCGTGGCGGGTTTTTATATGACCGACAAGCGCGGACAGACGTTTTTAAAGGACCCATTACGGCGGATCTTATCCGTCTTCGAGAGTACAACGAGATGCCCGAGTGTTTCCGCTCCTATATCGTCGCCAAGGCAGCGCGTAAGTTCAATATGAGCTTCTTTGGTGCTGGTGAAATTGAAGGTTCTCTTGCAGAAGAGGAAGCAACTCACTGGGCGAGTGTTCAGGAGTACGAATTAGATTACGGGAATTTCAACATGCTTGACGGTGACGCTTTCGTGGGAGGCCAGATCGGACGGGGATAACTAACAGGGAGGGCTATATGGGTCTTGTTTCTCAAAGTATTAAGAACCTCAAAGGAGGTGTTTCACAACAACCAGATATTCTGCGTTTCAGCAATCAAGGCGAGTTCCAAGAGAACGGATGGTCCTCGGAAACGGAAGGACTCCAAAAGAGACCGCCAACTACCTTTCGCAAACGTTTAGGAAACATTGGGCTGTTTGGGGCTAAGCCGCTTATCCATCTCGTTAATCGAGACGAAAAAGAACAGTATTACATGGTGTTCACAGGCACCGGGATTAATGTAGTGGACCTATTTGGTAACTCCTACAGTGTCCGTGGGTATGACGGGTATGCGAACTGCGATCATCCGCGAGACGACCTACGGCTAATCACTGTGGCGGACTACACGTTTGTTGTGAACCGTCTCAAGGTAGTCTCGATGAATTCAACACTGACCCAGGCGGGCTACCCGTCTTTGACCAGTCGAGCCATTGTGAACGTGCGTGGTGGTCAATATGGCCGGACCCTTACGGTGAACGTAAACGGCTCCGTGGTGGCTAACGTGGTGATGCCTAACGGTAACGCTGTTGAGCAGGTAGCCCAGACCGACGCCCAGTTCATCGCCAACAGCATCGCCAACCAAGTCAACGCAACAGGCCTATGGAAAGCCGAAGCTGGCCCCGGTTGGGTCCTGATCGAAGCAAGGGCCGTTGGCACAGTTATAAACCAGATCACTACAGCAGACGGTTACGCAAATCAGCTTCTCTCCGGGTTCATCTATCAGGTCCAAACGTTTTCAAAGCTGCCATTGCAGTGCAAAGACGGATACCTCGTGGAAATCACTGGGGAGGCTACACGGTCGGGAGATAACTACTGGGTCCGATACGACGCAAAGGGCCAGGTATGGAAGGAAACCGTTAAGCCGGGAATCATCGAAGGCTTCAAGCCCGAGACCATGCCGCATGGCCTTGTCCGAGCGGCAGACGGGCAGTTTGATTGGAAGGTCCTTCCTTGGGTTGGCCGGACTTCTGGTGACGACACAACGAACCCTATGAGTTCCTTTGTAGACTCGACGATTAACGACGTGTTTTTCTTTCGGAACCGTCTCGGTTTCCTCTCTGGGGAAAATGTGATCATGTCGAGAACCGCCAAGTATTTTCATTTCTTTCCGGCTTCCGTGAGTGTCCTCAGTGATGACGACCCTATCGACGTGGCCGTATCCCATAACCGGATCTCCATTCTCAAATATGCCGTTCCGTTCTCTGAACAGTTACTGCTGTGGTCGGATCAAGCTCAGTTCGTACTGACATCTCAAGGCATCATGTCGAGCAAGACGATTCAACTGGACCTCACAACAGAGTTCGATGTGAGCGACGGTGCGCGTCCCTGGGGCATTGGTCGTGGGGTTTACTTCGCATCCCCTCGTGCATCCTTCACGTCGGTTAAACGGTATTACGCGGTACAGGACGTTTCCTCGGTGAAGTCCGCTGAAGACGTTTCGGCTCACATTCCGAGCTATATCCCAAACACCGTCTACAACATCCACGGTTCCGGTACAGAGAACTTCGTGTCGGTCCTCTCGGACACGGATGAACACCGACTGTTTCTCTACAAGTTCCTCTATCTGCGCGAAGAGCTGGTGCAGCAAGCGTGGTCGCATTGGACCTTCGGGGATGACGTTCGAATCCTGGCGGCTGCGTCCATCGGATCTTATATGTACCTGATCCTTGAGAGGGCCTTAGGGGTGACCCTGGAACGTATTGAGTTCACGAGTAACACCGTTGACTTCGTTCAAGAGCCCTACAGGGGCTACATGGATTTGAAGAAAGTAGCCCAGGTTTCGCAGTACAACGAGGATCTAAACGAATCCTACTTGAACCTCCAAGACCTATACGGAGGCTTCCCACATCCCACAACGGCGTTCTACACGCTGGATCAGGGTGGCGTTCTTCAACGGCATGAGCCGATGACCACTTGGACTGCCGACGCCCGCTTGATCCTCGTAGGGGACCGGCGTGGTCAGACGTTTGTCGTGGGGCAGGAATACGCATTTCAATACGAGTTCAGCAAGTTCCTCATTAAGCAAACCGCCGACGACGGATCGAGCGCAACAGAAGACATTGGGCGGTTGCAGCTTCGGCGTGCATGGGTGAACTACGAGACCTCGGGATTCTTCCAAATCAATGTCAACAACGGGTCCACAGAATACGTCTACCAGATGGCCGGTGGTCGCTTGGGTACAGAGGTTGTCCTGGGGTCTCTGATGCTTGGCACAGGACAGTTTAAGTTCCCGGTTACGGGCAACGCCAAGGCCCAACGAGTAACGATCTACAGCGCCGCCCCAGTGCCTTTAAAGATCATTGGCGCAGGCTGGGAGGCTAATTACATGCGGCGCTCTGCTGGGGTGTAGCCGCTCCAAAAGTCCTCACTATTACGAACAATAGGGAGGCTCAACGCATGTACAAAGTAAAGGCAACACACGGGGACCTATGGGCCGCGTCTCTTGATTTATCCACTGGTGATCTTGCGGAGTTCCACTCGCTTCAATCTGGCCGGACACCCTCTGACGTACTCCCCAAAGCTCTCGACGAAACCACGCACGCAATTAAGTGCGGCTCTCTCGTTCTGGCTGTGGGTGGGCACGCTCAGGGGGTTGTTTGGTTCGTGACTACGAGTGTCCTGGGAATGCTCAACAAGGCCGAGCGGTTCCGGTTCTACAGGATCCTCAAGGAACACTTGGCTCTCGTTAAGGACGAGCTGCCTAACAACATGCCATTGACCAACATTGTGTCGGTGGACAATCACGCCCACGTCCGGCTTTTGGAGTCTCTCGGTGCAACCTTTCACACAGGTCACATCATGAGTCCGGCTGGATTCAGGTTCCGTCAATTCTGGCTATAGGAGGAATCGCAATGTGCGAACCGGTCTCTATCGGCATGGCTGTTGTAGCCGTAGCCGGTGCAGCAATGGGAGCTTCTGAACAGGCTAAAGCTAAAGGGGCAGCTACGGACGCCCAGCGGAAGAACCAACAGGAAATAATCAAGCAAGCAAATATGCAGGACGCGGACACGGCCCTGACGATGGTGGACAAGCGTGAAGAGGCGCAACGCCAACTCACAGAGGTCAACCTACAGGCTCTTCGCAATCAAGGAACGATCAACGCAGCAGTGGGGGAGTCGGGTATGTCCGGCAACACCATTGACCGCATTCGACGCTCTGCTGACAACGAATCTTCAGCCGAGAAAATGAACATTACCGACAACTACAACCGTGACTATGCGGCCATTTTTCAGAACCGTGTCGGTGCTGTGGAGAATGCCCGGTCGGCTGTTCGTGGCGGTGGTGGCCAGGGTGCGAAGGTGAACAACATCGCGAATGCCTTGAACATCGTTGGGGCTGGCCTGGGCGGTTACGCATCCGGTGGCGGCTTCTCAAAGACCGCTCCGAAAGGTGCTGGTACACCACAAGGAGGACCGACTAAATGAATTCGATTGAACAGGCGCTAAGCCAATCCCAGCAGACCACCGGGAAACGTAAGGGCTTTACTGCGCAAGGTGGCGGTAACTTCCAAGCACAACGGCAGCTTAGTGATTACACAGGAAGCAATGGCTTCGCTGAAGGCATGGCGGACTTCGTGAAGAACTCGGGGGCTGCTTACGGTGCCCTTAGGGAGCAACAGCAACAAACCGCCGATGAACGCTCTAACGAGATCATCCGAAAGCTGACCCCTGAGCAACGCCGTTCGGCAATCGCAGACGGGACGCTTCTGTACAAGGATGACCCGGACGCGATGGACCAGCTACGGCTAAAGTCGGGCCGGAACGCTGCCTATCAGGTGGACTCGGAGATTCAACAAGAAATTCAAAAGGGAACCTTCCGTACTCGGAAAGACCTCGATGAATACCGACAGACCCGGATGGAGATGGTCAGCAAGAGCTACGCCGAAGATGCAGGTATTGACCCTAACGACACGCTGTATCAGAAGGGGTTTAACACCGACATCACCAACCGCAATGCGGCGGTCTATGACCTGCACGGTCAATGGATTTCCAAGAACTTCGAAGCTCAATCGGTCGTTGAGACCAGGGCAGATACCCAACCGATGCTTGATGACCCTAAGGTGATGTCGAATCCTGCAAGCGCCCAATGGTTCTCTAACTACATCAATACAGGACTTCAATCGGGCCTCTTCCCGAGTGACGGCCATGCTATTAAAGCGCTCCAGCAAGTAGCCTCTGAGGCGGTCAACAAGGAGGGCGGTACGACTCTCTTGGACAACCTGGGAGACCAGACGCTTAACGTTTACGGGGCACAGCACAAGGTCAAGGATCTATTGGGCCCTGAGGTCTACGAGAACCTAAGGGTCAAGGCCATGGGGTCCGCTTATACACGGGACTCCAAACGCAACGAGACATTCCAACTGGGTATCACCAACGCCGTCAATCAGGTTGACCCGGCTGCTGGCTGGCAGATGCTCAACAAGCTCGAACAAGGGAACGACTGGGTACAGGCTGGGCCCGAGATGACCCCTCAACGGCAAATGCTGATCGACGCAAAGTCGCAGCTCTCGCACAAAGTCGCGCAGGCGTCCCAGCAAGGACTGGTGAAGCTGCAACAAGCTGCCCAGGCGGATAACCGACAGCTCGTAATTGATGACGCGTACACCCGGCGCATGAATGGGGAAAACGTATCGGTCGATCCTAAGTTTCTCCCTGTTAACGAAAACACGGGCGAGATGAAAGCAAGCGACATGGCTACCTATGCGGCCAAGAAGATGGGCCAGATTGACGCCTTACAGATTCCCGACAACCAGAAGGACGCCATGAAGGTTTCCCTTCTGCGCGCTGATTACGACAAGGGCCCGTTTCAGGCGGCTTTCGGGACGCTCCTTACGGATGCCTCTCGGGAATGGCAGGGTGCGCTGATTAGTCCTGATCCAGCCGGCGACATGCCACGGCTCAAGGAACTTCAACGCGCCTATCAGGCAGACCCCGCGACAATCTCCCAGCTCTTCCCAGATCAAGCAGGGCTCTTAGAGAAGCTCCGTTACTCGGCAGAATCCGGCATTGACCCCCAGGTTCTTATCGACGCCGAGAAGTCCAAGAAGGGGCTATCTCAGGATGAACAGAAGTATCGCAATGAACAGTGGTCAGCCATTAAGAACGACAGCAACGCAAAGGAGCTGAAGTTTTTACCTGGCGCCTTCGAGACTCAGGCAAGGGCCGTGTTTGACGCGGTCACGTTGCGGTCTGGTGACTCCAATGAAGCCTCCCGAGCCGTGTCCGACTACCTCAAGAAAACCACTGTGTCTTTTGTTGAGGACAACGGGTGGAACAGCTCAAACAGCTTCCACGGAATGATTAGCAAACGAGACCTGATGGTAGACCCGAACGATTCCGCATCCTGGGAAACGGGTAAGGCGCACATCGACGAGACCATGCAGGCCCTACGCAAAGATTCTGAATGGGGGGCCGGTGGGCTGACAGTCGAGAGCAAAGGCGGCGCTCTCTATATCTCAAACATGATCGGCAAGCGCATGCGCATCAGTCGTGAAGACATGCAGAAACACGCCCAGGAAAAAGCAGCGGCTGCCCAACAGAAACGATTCGATGACGGAGTTAAGAGCGCCGAGCGCATTAACGAATTGCACGAGCGTTGGATCCTGGGAGGTGCCCGCAAACAGTAATCACAAGGAGGACATATTGAATAGCAAAGACGAATACACCCAGGTCCTGGCAAACGGGACTCCCTTCGATTCGCTGATTCGGCAAGAGGCAGACCGTGAAGGCGTTCCCTACGACTTCGCCCATAAGCTGATCTTCAACGAATCCCGATTTAAAACGGACGCGAAGAGTCCTACTGGTCCCCTCGGTCTCGGCCAGTTCACAGAGGCAACCGGTAAAGCTTACGGCCTGATGACCCCTGATGACCGCATGGACCCACAGAAGGCAATCCCTGCTGTGATGCGTCACCTCAAAGACCTTAAAGGCGCTTTTGGCGGTGACCTTCTGAAAGCTGCCCTTGCGTATAACCAGGGGCAAGGTCGACTCGGTTCCCCTCAGTTGGCCGCATTGGATCAAGGCGACTTTTCCAAGATTAGCCCTGAGGGGCAGACCTATATGCGCAACCTCTTGGACGTATCAGGTGAGAGCCCTTCGCGTAAATACTTTGATGCCCAGGAGGTGACCGACCCAGGTATTCACCCAAAGGCTAAGGCTGTTTCCTTTGAGGACGCCACTCAGGGGCTTACAGCCACCAACCCAATACATGTGGGTCAGGGCCTCCCAGGTCTTGGCGCGATGGGTCTTAAGGGTGGCGAAGCCCCAGTGACCCAGCCTGATTATCTCTCGATGGTGAAGCCTGAAAAGACGTTCTTCGAGGGCACTGGGGATGCTACGAAGGCTTCTGTTATGACTTCGCCAATCCCGTCGATCCTTCGCTATGCCACTCAAGAAACCGTGGATCCGCTGGAATGGGTGAACCCTACCGACACTTCTTCATGGACTCGTGATGACTTCGAAATGATCCGCAAAGAGGGTGTAGACCCTCAATACTTCGGGTTCATCATGGATTACTCGAAGGGCAAGCGAGCGAATCTCCCTCAGGCCATTGCAATGGCAAAGGAAAACGCCGGCTATGAGGCTCGAATCAATGGGGCCGGGACAGGCGCACAGGTAGTCGGTGGGTTTATCTCTGCGGGTGTTGACCCTATGACTTACGCGCCACTTCCAGGCACAACCGGCGCTCGCTTGATTTCTCGTGTGGCTCAGGGGGCCGTCTACGGTGGTATCTCTGCTGCTGGTTCTGAGGGACTTCGTGAGGCGGCTACAGGTATTGAAGGGCACTACGGAACCGCATTGGTTGGCGGGGCTCTCTTCGGTGCCGGTGCTACTGCTTTGTTTGACCGTGCAGCACAACGAGCCGTCAACGTTCCGCGTGAGGAAGTCCCTGATGACCTCTTGGAGAAAACCTTAGCGATGCACGGCGAGTCGGCCTTGCCCAACGAAAGGTTCGAGCTACACCCAGAAATGGAAACGTTCGATAGCAACCCTTTTGCTGGGTCGGCGATCCGCCTGGAAGCCCGTGAGACAGCCCGACAGACCGGAATGGATGACCCTTCGCGATTCCCTTGGCTGGCTGGGGAAACCCCTGAGAACATCGGTGGGATTGACGTAGTGCCGCATCCCAGCGAGCCCGGCGCTGTCCGATTGCAAGACGGTTCGATCCTTTCAGGTAACAACCCCTTAAACCCGATGACCCTTCGTGATGCTGCACAGTTCATGGAAGAGCCAGCGGAGAGGGCAGCCAAAGGGGTTTCCATGGGCGGCTTTTCGGAGATTGGCTACACGCTGTTGCGCTCCGAGAATCAAGCTGTGCGGGACATTGGGGATCAGCTCTTCAGGTCCCCTACGGGTACTGTGAGTGGGTCTAATGGAAGGTTCGGGGCCACGGCTTCGGACATCATTGAACGTACTGCCGCCCAGGATCATGTCACGTACAACAAGATGTCGGAGCAACTCTTGGAGGCTATCAAGGACCCTCAGTTTGCAACCCAGGCGGGAGGCCGACAGGCTCACAAGGACATGGTAAATCGCCGAGTAGCTGAAGCCATTGAGGACACCACCGGGAACAAGCTGACCCAACTGACCCCAGGCGAACGCAAGCTGATGGAGACTGTCCGGGATCACTATGACCGTAAGGCCGACTACCTTGCAGCTCCCGCACAGTTCGGCAATCGGAATGCCCGAGCGATCCTCCCAGAGACGCGGCACGCTGGCTCATACATCCCTAACGTCTACTCGACGGCAGCCAAGGCGTTGCACTTGCAAAAGTTCGGGGGCCAGGAAGGACTACAGCATGCAATCTCTGAATCCTGGCTTGCCAGTTATGCAGCACGGCCACACGTTAAGGCTCGTGTAGATAAATTCCTGATGGATCAGGCAGCCCGTGAAGGACGTGTGTTGGAAGCTTCGGACCTGCAAGCCGCCGTAGAGGATTACGCCACGCGTAAGGCTTTCGGTATCGCCAAGTCTGAGGACTTCGACGGTTCCAATTTGCTATCCGTGGGTGACCAAGGAAGCATCCCCGGAAGCATGGGGCTTGCATCTAACAACTTCCTCGAAGGGCGACACCTATTTGATTCTGATATGGCCGTGCCTCTCTCGGATGGAACACAGTTCGCGGTCAACGACCTTCGGGAATTTGACCTTGGCCGTATCACTCCGAGCTATGACCGACGCGTTAATGGCGACATCGGAATCATGGGGGCCACTGGGCGTACCACTGGGGAATTACTACACGACATCTCCCAGGTCAAAGCATCAAGCAAGGCCGAGAAAGCTGCCCTCGAAGAGTCCATAAAGATTCTCACAGGTCGGGCACGTCGGGACGCGGAAGGAGCCTTAGCGACCGCTGCGCGGATCCTCTCCGACCTGGGGTTTGTCGCTAAGAATGCCTACATGGGTGTTCAGTCAATTTCAGAGGTCGCAGGCATGGTCACGAAGGGGCATACACACATGCTCTTGAAGGGCGTTCCGTTGCTTCGTGAGATGACTCAGTGGGGCTCAAAGATCAGCGCTAAGGACCTGAAGGACATGCATTCAATGGTGTTCGGTCGTGAGCTGGATAACCACCTACGACCAACCCGAACAGATATCGTAGAGCGCCTTCGAGACCAAGCGGATGTAAACCCCCTGATGGCAAACGTTGTGGGGACCGCTAAGTACTTCACCCAGGAAATATCGGCCCGGTCTCCATTCACGAAGTTCCTAACAGAGTCTTCTAACTACATCGCAGATGCAGGCCGGTCGGGTGTCCTTTCGGATCTTGTGGACCATGTGTTAGCCGGTCGTAAGTCGAGTCTGTTTGACCCTCAAAGGCTCCATTCGATGTCTATCAGTCCCGAGCAATTCGAGGGCATGAAGGCCGCGATTCGGGAACACATGGCAGTAGGGAAGGGCGGCAAGTACACCATTAAGGACCGTGCAGCCCTTCAGCGTGATCCTCGGACTATGGACATGTGGCGTATGGGTGACAAGATCGCACACGAGACCATCTTACGGCCTCACGCGCTTTCCTCTACTGACACTCAGGCTTACGGGGCTGGGGTCAAGATGGCTATGCAGTTCAAGAACTTCACGATGCGCTCCGTCAATTCTCGATTGATCCGGGGCTATCACGATGCAACGAAGAACGGTCGGGCAATTGACCAGACGCTACAAGCTGTTCTCTCTACGGGCCTCGCGGTATCCACTTACGTGGGCATGAAGTACAGCCAAGCGGCGGGGATGCCTAAGGACCAGCGTGAAGGATTCTTGAAGAGTTCGCTTGATCCCAAAATGTTGGCTTATGCAGGGTTATCTCGCAGTTCGCACATTGGCGCACCTCTGGGCCTGCTGAACATCGTAGCGGCTCCTTTCGGTTTCGATCAGGGCGCCGCTGTGCGTTCGTCGATCCTCCCTCGGGGGGCAAAGGAGAAACCTGAAGAGGGCGCTATGAAGTTCAGCGCTACCAAAGACAAGCGGTTCACTGGGTTCCTCGGTCGGGTCACTGAGCAGGTTCCCGCCGTGGGCGTCCTGGCGAACGGTTACCAGACTGGTTACAACGCCTTTGGGGCGATGGGCTCTGATTCACGTAGGGCTGATCAGGAATATATGACAGGCGTTTTCAATGGACTGCGCGGGCTCGTACCTAACGATCCGGTCACTCAGAAACTATTGCTAATGATGATGGAGGCTCAGGGCGTCGAGATTCGATAAGGACAGAAACACTCACTATTAGAACCCGGCTTACACAGCGGGTTTTCTTTTGCCTATTAAAAGGGAGGACTATATGGCCGCACCAAAAACAGTCCTTACGTATCCGCTTGACGGTTCCCGTAAAGACTTCGATGTACCCTTTGAGTATCTCGCCCGTAAATTTGTTGTAGTTACCCTCGTGGGTGCTACACGGCGCGTTCTCGCTGTTACCTCTGAATATCGTTTCGCAACAAAGAAGACTATTACCACGACGGCTGCTTGGGGTCCTGGCGATGGCTTTGATAGCTTGGAAATTCGCCGCATCACTTCGGCAACTGAACGGCTTGTGGATTTCTCAGACGGTTCCGTCCTTCGGGCTTACGACCTGAATACCGCCCAGGTCCAATCTCTGCACATCGCAGAAGAGGCGCGCGACCTAACCGCCGACACAATCGCAGTGAACAATGATGGTGACCTTGATGCTCGCGGTCGGGGTCTGGTGAATCTCCGAGACGGCGTGCAGCCAGGTGACGCTGTGACCGTCCGACAACAACTGGCTAACAGTGAATCCGCCATGGCTTCCGCAGTCCGTGCGAAGACCTCTGAGGATAACGCTAAGGTCTCCGAAACGACGGCTGTGGGCGCTGCCTCTACGGCTTCCACAAAGGCCCTTGCGGCGGCTGAGGATGCTGAGAAAGCTCGACTATCTCAGGTTGCCTCGAAGTCCTCTGAGGACAACGCGAAGTCCTACCGAGACAGTGCATTGACCTACAAGGATTCCGCTCTGGATTCCAAGGATAAGGCGAAGGTCTCTGAGGACCACGCGAAGGCTTCTGAACTGGCCGCTAAGAACTCTGAATTGTCCGCTGCAAGTGCTGGCGTTCAACTCGGGATGACCATGTGGGGCCACCGACCGCAACCCTTTCAGGGCTTCGCACTGGATGACGGGCAGGAGCTTGATAAGAGCCTTTTCCCTGACTTCGTGGCTGCCTTGACGGCTGGCCTTTTCCCGACTGTGAGCGAAGCCACTTGGCAAGCTGACCCGTCTAAGCGTGGCTGCTTCGTGTTGACTTCCAGCACTGGCAAGTTCCGTATGCGGGACCTCAACGGTATCTCTGCGGGCTCCCTTGGGGCGAACTTCCTTCGTGGTGGTAATGACGCCGCTACCGTTATTAAGAAGGACCAGCTCCAAGGGTCCCAACTGACTGGCAGTCCCGGCTGGGTCCTTGCGGAGTTTCCAACTTATGCGAGCGCTCCAAGCACCCTATCCAACCTCCGAGGGGCATTCATGACTCCGAAGGCGAACAAGTTTGCAGATACAACACTGCTTACTGTGGGGAGTGATGGCGCCAACGGGACACCTCGGATCGGATCGGAGACATACCCAACCCACGCGACTGGCGCATGGATGACTCGACTCTTCGGGATCGTCACGCCGCTGGGGTCCGCTGAGGCTGCCTCTCTGGCAACTGCTTACGCCTCTCTGGCTTCCCGAGCGACTGCCCTTGAGACCCGAGCGACTGCCCTTGAAGCGGTCCCGAAGATCAAGCGATGGACCTCCGCGAACATCGTTTTGACCTCTGGCGCTACTCAGTACAGTCACGGCCTTGGCGTGATGCCTGACATTGTGACCATTAGAGCAACCTTAAAGTCCTCCCAATTGGGTTGGGCGGCTGGGTCTGTGTTCAAGTTCCCTGCATATGCTGGTGACTACGGCGGCGGCTCTACTACTTACGGCTCTCAAGTCGGTGCTATTACCGCCTCTTCGTTCTGGATCAATGGCGGCGTTACAGGCGTATTCATCATGGGTACAACCGGACAAGTCGGCACACTCATACAGTCCGTCTTTGACTGGAACGTTGAACTTCTGGCATGGGCCTAACAAACATCTAAGGAGGTCCCTTAAGTGATCGAATTGAATTTTAATGAGGGGGTTGTAAGGGCAACTCCCGTCGTGGCCGCTGCTGGTGCCGATGTGGCAAGCCGGTTCGCGGGCTTAACGATGTCGGATTGGTTCTATGCCGCTGCCATCATCTACACACTTACTCAATGCGGCGTCTTGGTATACAAGACTGTAAAGGGGGTTAATACAAAGGAGGTCACCTAATGCCGGAGCATGCAATGCATGATTTACTTGAAAGGTTGCTTGAGGCACTTGATACGGAGAAAGGTCAGTTCATGCTGCAAGACATGCGCGACCCCGAGAAGCGCAGCCCTCAACTATACAACGCTGTCGAAAAATACCTTGATCGTCATAAATTCACTATCGCAAAGTTGCGGCCTAACGCATCACTGTTAGGTGAGCTTGCGTCCTCTCTGGATGATGTGCGTGATCTTACAGACGATGAACTTTACGGTACTACTCACTAAGCAATAAGGAGACCCATGGGAACACTTTCCAAGATCATATTGGGGCTTGCCTGTGCCTGTCTGTTGGCCTTTGGGATCTATTCCAAGGGCTGGCATGACCGGGACTTAAAAGCATCCAACGATAAGGCCCAGGAGCTATTACAGCTCAACAGCGAACGGGAGGAAGAACGTGCAGCAACTCAAAAGGTTCTTAACGAAATATCGAGAAATTGGCAGGACTACAGCACGAACAGCAAGGCGATGGCTCAACGGACTATTGATATGTTGCGTAATGACGGTATCAGGCTGTCAGTCCAGCTCGCAGATTCAACCGTCTGTAACGTCACAGGTAGTTGTCGATCAGTCAGTAATGGTAACGCCGAACTACACCCAAACACTTCTCGATTTCTTATCGAGCAGGCCCAGCGCGCAGACGAGCAAGTAACTGCGCTTCAACAAATTGTAAGGAGATTACAAGGGGAGAAATAACAGGGAGGTAAATTGAATCAATCTGAAAAAGACATAGCGTTAATGAAAAGGTCCTTTGTGGCCTTTCTTTTTGTCCTGTGGGCAGCCCTGAACTTACCGAAGCCAACACGATGTCAAATAGACATGGCTCGGGTCCTTTCCTCGGGGAAAGACAAGCGGTTCATCCTTCAGGCATTCCGAGGTATCGGCAAGAGCTTCATTACATGCGCCTTTGTGGTGTGGAAGCTTTGGAATAACCCAGACCTAAAGTTCCTCATTGTGTCGGCCTCGAAAGAACGGGCGGATGCAAACAGCATCTTTATCAAGCGGATCATTGATCTACTTCCGTTTCTGCATCACCTCAAACCGAACGCGAAGCAGCGGGACAGCTCTTTGAGTTTCGATGTGGGACCGGCTAAGCCTGACCACTCGCCGTCTGTGAAGTCGGTTGGTATCACTGGGCAGCTTACGGGTTCCCGTGCAGACATCCTTATTGCGGATGACGTTGAGGTTCCGGGCAACAGTGCCACTCAGGCAGCCCGTGAAGCCTTGGCAACACTCGTTCAAGAGTTCGACGCGATCCTTAAGCCGCTGCCAGGGTCTCAGATTATCTATCTGGGTACGCCTCAAACCGAGATGACCCTTTATAGGTCGCTCGAAGACAAAGGCTATGTGACGACTATCTGGCCCGCTCGGTATCCCAAGGACCACAAAGACCTTGAGAGCTACGCGCGCGGTGGTGGTAGCCGGTTAGCACCGATGCTTCTTAAAGAGCTTCAGGAAGACGATTCGCTTTATTGGATGCCTACCGATCCTGTGCGATTTGATGACACGGACCTACGGGAACGGGAACTGTCTTACGGTAAAGGCGGCTTCGCACTTCAATTCATGCTTAACCCCAACCTTAGCGATGCCGAAAAGTATCCTCTGAAGCTCCGTGATTTTATCGTGGGGCTTTTCTCTCTGGACACGGCACCGACAACCCTTCAGTGGTTACCCAACACCAACAACGAAGCGAGGGGCGTTCCTAACGTTGGCCTTAAAGGTGACCGGTTCCACCGCTACGAATCTGCCGGGGCCGCTACTGCTGCCTACGGCGCAAAGATTCTTGCGATTGACCCAAGCGGACGCGGTAAGGACGAGACGGGTTACGCGGTCCTCTACATGCTCAACGGCTACATATACCTAATTGACTGGGGCGGTTTCCGTGGTGGGTACGACGACAAGACCTTGCAGGCCCTTGCCGACATCGGGAAAAAGTACAAGGTTAACGAGGTGGTCATTGAAGGTAACTTCGGTGACGGGATGTATGTGAAGTTGTTCAGTCCTGTGATGACCCGGACTCATCGTTGCGCTATCACTGAGGTCAAGTCGAAAGGTCAGAAAGAGCTACGTATCTGCGATGTGTTGGAGCCCGTGTTGGGCAGTCATAGGCTCTGTGTCCACGAGTCAGTCATTGAGAAGGACTACCAGACGGCCCTAAACATCGACGGGACCACAGACGTTAAATACAGCGGCTTCTACCAGCTCACTCGTATTACGAAGGAGAGGGGCTCGCTGCTTCACGATGACCGCTTGGACGCCTTGGCGATTGGCGTTCAGTTCTTCACAGAGGCCATGGAAAAGGATTCTGAGGTGGGTGCCCAAGAGATGCTCGCGGATTTCCTTGAGGAACAAATGGAGAACCCATTGCACGGCTATGAGTCGGCTATGCGCTTGACCGTAGGTGGAAACATAACGATGTCCTGGGAGGACGATGCAGGCTCAGGGAGCTTCATGGAGTGGGGCAGGTAAACAACTACAAACACAAGGGGTCCTTAAGGGGCCCCTTTATTTCACTCGTTGATTACTTTCTATGCACCTCTGGAGCCCTTGCAGGCCGGGGCCTCCAAAAGAACTCACTATTAGGATAGGGGGCCTAAAGATGTCCTCTTAAAGACCATCTCAAAGACCCTAAGAGGTTGGTGATTATGCTGATAAGCATCACCTCCCACGGGCAGACACAAAGGAGCAAACAGGAATGAAGGACGTGATAAGAGCCGTATGGCCGTCCCTTCGGATCCTGCTGACGCACCGTGTCACCTACCGATTTCTTGCTCTACTCCTTGTTTCTCTCGGAGTTGTTCAAGGTGGTCCACTTGTCGAAACCTTTGGGGATGTCGTCTGTGTTCTACTTGGTGGCTGTGACGGGTGATCTTGGCGGGATTGTCTTAGGGTTACTGGCTGCGCTGCAAAACCTCAATGATCCCGGTGGCGGTGTTGAAGATGAGAATACGGTCAAAAGGGGTTTTTTCGACACTCTCTTCTGCGGGCCAATGCATCCATTGGTCTTGGGCGGGGTCCCAAAAATCAACGATTAGCAATAACCAATTGGCGCCACAGGGAGCATATTGCCGAACCTTCTTCGCCTTCCGTTCGATCATCTCTTTAACTCGTGGGACATTCAGCAAAGGCGTGCTGTAGGAGTGCCATAGATCCCACATGAGTTTGGGAGATTCAGAGCCATCGTGTGAAATAAAGCTTATCTCTGGAGTGGGGTCGAGTGGGTCGTGACAATGGTAGGCTTCTGACAGCGTGCTGATTTTCAAAACGTGCGACGCCAAGTCTTCTGCGATTCGCTCGATGCGCTTGGGTTTAATCGGATTCTTCTGACAGAACCCTATAAAAAGCTGAATACTACGCCCGCCGCGCTCTTGGTAGATTTTCTCAGCTGATGCGATCACCTTTAGCCTGTTTACTCTCTGCTTTTGTTCACTGTCCTGACCATCGCCATCGCTGTTGTAAAGATTGGCAATTTCTATGCCCAGTATCCTCCTGTTGTCCTCGTCACGAATTACCACATCTGGCTTGTCAGAAAATTCGATGGTTCCGCATGGCAGCTCACAATGTTGCCGGAACAAGTCGAAGTATTCCTTCTCGGTCTTCTGGTTTTCGGTGAGCTGCATGAGGCCGCCTTATCGCTGGTGATGCGTACAGTGTAGATTGGGAGCGTTCGTGAGGGCACCTTTGAGAATCTGACAGAAAAATCTGAGTGACCACCTCAATAGGGCTCAGCCGCAAGTTCCCCCCATGGGGCCTCGCCTGGGGTCCTTACCGCGCACATGGGCGCCTCTGGATGTTGTGTTAGAGCCCTGTACCGTAGGTGGCCCAAGGTAGAGCCAAGGGTGTCACAAGGGCCTTTACGGGGCCCAATGATGTCGATAGGATGGCCCCAGTTCTTTCGTTGCCCAGTTTTATGTAAACTTTTACCTAAATTGGATATGATACGCGGCCTAGATTTTTGTAAATCCCATCCAAATTCGGATATTCGCAATGAAAACTGGTAAAGAACTGAAACCCGGTACCGTGATCCGTCTCGAAAACGATCCTTGGCTGGTTCAGAAAGCTGAATTCACCAAGTCTGGTCGTAACAGCGCGATCATGAAGACCAAGCTGAAAAACCTGCTGACCGGTTACAAGACCGAAATCGTTTACAGCGCCGACGACAAACTGGACGACGTAATCCTCGACCGCAAAGAAGCGACCCTGTCCTTCATCAGCGGCGACACCTACACGTTCATGGACACCACCGACTACACCATGTACGAGCTGAACGCTGAAGACATCGAAGCCGTTCTGCCTTTCGTTGAAGAAGGCATGACCGATGTTTGCGAAGCGATCTTCTTCGAAGAGCGTCTGGTTTCCGTAGAACTGCCGACCACTATCGTGCGTCAGGTTGACTACACCGAAGGTTCCGCTCGCGGCGACACTTCCGGCAAGGTGATGAAGCCTGCCAAACTGAAGAACGGTACCGAGCTGTCGGTTGCTGACTTCATCGAAATCGGCGACATGATCGAGATCGATACCCGCGAAGGCGGTTCCTACAAAGGCCGTGCTAAATAAGCACCGCTTCAGGAATGAAAAAGCCCGACCATTGAGTCGGGCTTTTTTTGTGCCTGAAATGCACAAACCCCCTGTAGGAGCGAGGCTTGCCCGCGAAGGCGGTGTGTCATTCAACGTTGATGTCGACTGACAGAACGCTTTCGCGGGCAAGCCTCGCTCCTACAGGGGAGGGGTTATTTCTTCAGGTGTTGCTTGAGCTCTTCAGATGCTTGCAGCATCGCCGAACGAACCGCTGGCACCTGGCTCACCACATTCAGCAAACCATAATCGTGAATCATGCCGTTGTAGCGAACCGCCGTCACCGGCACACCGGCCTCGTCGAGTTTGCGGGCATAGGCTTCACCTTCATCGCGCAGCACATCGGCGCCGGCCGTCTGCACCAGCGCAGGTGGCAAGCCTTTGAGTTGGGCAGTGGTCGCCCGCAGTGGCGAAGCGTAGATCTCGTTACGTTGCTTGGCGTCGGTGGTGTAGTTGTCCCAGAACCACTTCATCATGTTTTTGGTGAGGAAGTGTCCCTCGGCAAACTGGTTGTAAGACGCCGTTTCGAAGTTTGCATCCGTCACCGGCCACAGCAGCACCTGGAACTTGATCGCCGGGGTGCCCTTGTCTTTGGCCATCAGCGCAACCACGGCCGCCATGTTGCCGCCGACGCTGTTACCGGCCACGGCCAGACGTTTGCCGTCGACGTTGATTTCTTTACCGTGCTCAGCCACCCACTTGGTTGCGGCGTAAGCCTGGTTGATTGCCACCGGGTAATGCGCTTCCGGCGAAGGGGTGTAATTGACGAACACCGCCGCCGCACCCGAACCAGCGACCAGATCCCGAACCAGCCGTTCGTGGGTCGGAAAATCCCCCAGCACCCAGCCGCCGCCGTGGAAGAACATGAACACCGGCAGCTCGCCTTTGACCCCGGCCGGCCGGACGATGGTCAGGCTGATCGGTTGGCCGTCGACTTGAATGGTCTTCTGGCTGACGTCCGCTTTTGGCAGCGTCAATTTCACCCCGGCTTGCGCGCCGACCAAAATGGCCCGGGCATCTTTCGGTGAAAGCTGTTCCATCGGTTTGCCTGTGCCGGCATTCAGCACATCGAGGAACGCCTGGGTGTTGTGCTCAACCCCGTCGCCCGCGAATGCGCTGTGGATGGACAGGGCCAGAAGGGTGCCGGTCAAGACTTTGCTGAAAGTGTTCATGTTCGTTTCCTGTTCGGTCTTGGAGTCAGCTGTTAGACGGTAACGTGCAGGCGCACATCGACGTTGCCACGGGTGGCGTTGGAGTACGGGCAGACCTGGTGGGCAGCGTCGACCAGGGATTGCGCATCGGCTTGTTCAAGACCCGGCAGGCTGACGTGCAGGTCGATGTCCAGACCGAAACCACCAGGAATCTGACCGATGCCGACATGGGCAGTGATCGACGCGTCGTTCGGGATGCTGCGTTTGGTCTGGCTGGCGACGAATTTCAGCGCGCCGATGAAGCAGGCCGAGTAACCGGCGGCGAACAGTTGTTCAGGGTTGGTTGCAGCGCCACCAGCACCACCGAGTTCTTTCGGGGTCGCGAGTTTGACGTCGAGGATGTTGTCGCTGGAAACCGCACGACCGTCACGGCCGCCAGTGGAGGTTGCGATTGCGGTGTAGAGAGTTTGCATGGTGTACGCCTCGTTTGGACTTGTTTGTTTTGCGCTAAATGTTTGCGCGCTAAGTAAGTGCGAGGTAAATGTAGCGCGCAGATATTTAGCGCGCAAGATAAATTTTTGAAAAGTTTTGATTTCGAAGTGGTCACTGGTTAGATGTGTTGAGTTAGAGCGGTCGCGGCAGGCTGTTCAGCGGAAAAATTTTTTGAGGGAGGAAACGAGGTCGGCAGGGCACCACAAAGCAAATGTGGGAGCGAGCCTGCTCGCGATTGCAGTGTGTCATTTAGCATTGATGCTGACTGACACTCCGCCATCGTCGGCAAGCCGATCTCGCTCCCACAGGGGGATTTGTGGTGGGTTGGGATCAGAGGCTGTCTTGCAAATTGCTCCGCAGCACTTGCAGCTCCGCCTGCAATTTCTGCAGTCTCTCCAGCGTCATCCCGCTGGCGCCGAGGATGCACTGGGGAACATCGCGCGCCTTGTCCCGCAAGGCGCGACCCTGTTCGGTGAGTTCGACAATCACCACCCGTTCGTCTTCGCGGCTGCGGGTGCGGCTGAGCAAGCCTTCGGCTTCCAGGCGTTTGAGCAGTGGCGTCAGTGAGCCAGGATCGGTCAGCAGGCGCGTGCTGATTTCGCCTACGGTCAAACCGTCCTGTTCCCACAACACCATCATCGCCAGGTATTGCGGATAGGTCAGGCCCAGCGCTTGCAGCAGTGGCTTGTAGACCTTTGTCATCAGCAGCGAGGTGGAATGCAGGGCGAAGCAGGCCTGATTATCCAGCAGCAGGGCGTCGCAGTTATCGGAGAGGTTGCGCTCGGTGTTCATTTCGAAGCCTTGATCTGTGATCGTCATAAATCTAGCGGGCGAATCTTTAATGCGCCAGACAATTCTGGACTAGTGCCGGTCCAGGTTGGTTTGCAGCGCCAGGTCCCATGGCGGAATCGGACTGAAGCGGGTTTTCAGGTATTCCAGCAACAAACGGCTGCGGGAATTGGGTTGTTGCGCCAAGCGCAAGGCATAGATGCCGGTGGTGTCCGAAGGTGGCAGACCGTTTTCGCAAAACAGGGGCAGTAGCTCACCACGCAACAAATATTCGCTGGCCAGCCAGGTCGGCAAATGCGCGACACCCAACCCGGCCAATGCTCCGCAGAGCAGCGCCTCGGCATTGTTGGCGCTCATGCGGATGCGCGACGGACGGTGCAGGTGCATTTGCCCATCCCGCTCGAAACGCCAGGCGAAGGGCGGGGCAAGGCCATCCCAGTCGAGGCCGTCGTGTTCAATCAACTGCGCCGGGTCGGTCGGTACACCGCGGCGCTTCAGATAGTCGGGGCTGGCGCAGGCGATGCGCACTATGCTCGCCAGCGGCGTGGCCACCAGACGGGTGTCGGCCATTTGCCCGGCACGCAGCACCAGATCGACCTTGCCCAGGTTCAAACCCTGCATGTCGACAAAACTGTCGATCAGGTGCAGTTGCACGTCGAGGCCGGGGTAGAGCATCAGAAAATCAGCGATCACCGGCGCCAGATGCCGTCGGCCGAACGCGGCGGGCGCGTCGATCCGGATCAGGCCTTCCGGCGCACTGCTCAGGGACACCGCTTCGGCCCGCGCCAGTTGCAGTTCCGCCACAATCCGTCGCGCCCGTTCGGCGAACGCCAACCCGGCCGGCGTCGCACGCACCGCATGGGTACTGCGGATAAACAACTGGCTGCCGACGGCGTTTTCCAGGCTGTCGATGCGCCGCGCCACGGCCGACGGTGTCAGCGGATGACGGCGGGAGGCGCCAGAGAAACTGCCGGTTTCCAGTACATCGAGGAACAGACCCAGTTGGTCGGTTAATTGATTGGGGTTCATGGTGTCGTCAGTGCTTGTGCGAAGTTGGCACAGCCATTGTGCGTTGCTATGCGTTTCCCCGCCAGCGCCGACTGCGTAGGATGGAACGCCTGAGATGAGAGGAAATTGGCCGTGATTGAATTTTTGATGTATCTGGTATTCGGTGCCGCCCTGGGAACCCTGGGCGGCTTGTTTGGCATTGGCGGTGGGCTGATCGCCATTCCGTTGCTGGGGGTATTGTTCGGTCTCGATCAGCAGATCGCCCAAGGCACTGCGCTGGTCATGGTGGTGCCGAACGTGATGCTGGCGCTGTGGCGCTATCACCAGCGCAATAAAATCGAATTGCGTCACGCGCTGCCGCTGGCGTCGATGGGTTTTATCTTTGCGTGGATCGGTTCGATCTGGGCAGTGGGCATTGATGCGCAAACCATGCGCGTAGGATTTGTCGCGTTCCTGATCGCACTGTCGGCTTACAACCTGATGCGAATGTTCTACGCCAATGCGTCGGCCAGTTCGCAAATGAATTATTCATGGCCATGGCTGGGCGTACTCGGCGCGGCGTCCGGGACTATGGGCGGATTGTTTGGCGTAGGCGGGGCGGTGGTGGCAACGCCGGTGCTGACCAGCCTGTTCGGCACCAGCCAAGTGGTGGCCCAAGGCTTGTCGCTGGCGCTGGCGTTACCCAGCACGGGCGTCACGCTGGTCACTTATGCCGTGCATCATCAAGTGGACTGGATGATCGGTGTGCCATTGGCCGTCGGCGGTCTGATGAGCATCAGCTGGGGCGTGAAGATCGCCCACGCCATGCCGGAGCGGCTGCTGCGCGGGCTGTTCTGTGGTTTCCTGGTGCTGTGCGCGGTGATGCTCGCCTTTAAAGTTTGAACCCTTCGACGATATGTTCGGCCAGGCATTCGGTGATCGGCGACGGATTGTGCAGATTGCGCACCAGCATGATGCTCGCCTCGGGCAAGATCGGCAGGTCTTCGGCTTCTCCGAGAATGCGCATGTCGGGGGTGATCAGGCTTTCCAGTTGCGCGGTCACGGCCAGGCCGGCGCTGACCACCGCCATGATTGCCGACAGGCTTGAGCTGTTATAGGCGACGCGGTAGTCGCGGCCCATGGCATCGAGGGCATTGCAGGCCCACAGGCGGCAGAAACAATCGCTGTTGAACATCGCCAGCGGCAGCGGCGTTTGCTCATGGGCACTGAAACATTGCGCTTCGGCCCAGACAAAACGCTCCTTGCGCAACAACTGGCCGATCTCGTTGCCCGGTTCTCGGGTGACGATCGTCAGATCCAGGTCCTGACGTATCAGCAATTGTTTTGATGATTCGCAGTGCACCTCGATCTGGATCAGCGGATACGACTGGGCAAATCGCCGCAGAATCCCCGGCAGAAAACGCATCACATAATCGTCCGGCGTGCCGATGCGCACCATGCCCACCATGTGCGGCTCGCGCAAGGTGTTGAACACCTCGCTGTGCAACTTGAGGATGCGTCGGGCATAACCCAGCAGCACCTGGCCCTCAGCCGTCAGGCGTACCTGCCGTCCGTCACGCTGGAACAGTTGACGCTGCAACACATCCTCTTCCAGCCGCTTCATCTGCATGCTCACGGCCGACTGGGTACGATTGACCAATTCGCCGGCTCGGGTAAAACCACCCTGGTCGGCGATGGCGACAAAGGTGCGCAGCACTTCGGTGTCGATACTTGGGAAGGCTGACATTCATCAATCTCCGAGATATGTGACATCAGAAACATTCGTTGGATTGATCTTAGTCCTGGGGCGAGACTGGAACCACCTAAACGGAGGGCAACAAGATGAAAGGTCAACATGAGTATCCAGCTGTAGAAAAACACTCGGTCCACCTGGTATCCGATCTGCTGCATAAATTCAGTCGCTGGTACGAACTTCACCGGGAGCGCGAGCTGTTGGCGAGTCTGAGCGACGAAGCACTGAAGGACATTGGCATGAGCCGTGCGGATGTGGAGTTCGAGTCGGTCAAACCATTCTGGAATGACCCGATGCACAAATGAGTAAACCACAACTACACAAACCATCTCCAGGTGAGGTAGGTTGCGAGCAGACAAGGAGATGCTCATGCCCGCAACGCTGTCCTTTTCCATCAAACAGGCTCGACGCCTGGCGCTGGCCGCCCAAGGGTTCAACGGGCGCCAGCCGCCGGCGACGATCAAAGCGGTTCAGCTCAATCGCCTGATCGAGCGGCTGGGCATTCTGCAGATCGATTCGGTCAATGCGTTGGTGCGTTCGCACTACCTTCCCTTGTTTTCCCGCCTCGGCAACTACTCATCCGACTTGCTCGACCAGGCTGCCTGGAGTTCGGGCCGTCGACGCACGTTATTCGAATACTGGGGCCATGAAGCCTCGTTGCTGCCCCTGTCGATGTACCCGTTGATGCGCTGGCGCATGCTGCGCGCGACCCGCGGCGAAGATATCTATCAGCAACTGGCGCGTTTCGGGCGTGAGCAGCAGGACACCATTCGCCGGGTGCTGGCCTCGGTTCAGGAACTCGGCGCGCTGGGTGCCGGGAGTCTGTCGACCCGCCAGGAGCGGGCAGGGCCGTGGTGGGACTGGAGCGCGGAAAAGCATGCGCTGGAATGGCTGTTCGCCGCCGGTGAGGTGACCGTGGCCGGACGGCGCGGATTCGAGCGGCTTTATGATTTGCCGGAGCGGGTTATTCCTTCGGCGATTCTGCAGCAACCGTTGCTCTCGGAAGACGAAGCTCAGCGCGGTCTGTTGTTGCATGCCGCGACGGCCTTGGGCGTGGCAACGGAGAAGGACCTGCGCGATTACTTTCGCTTGAGCCCCGGCGATGCGCGTCCGCGCCTGGCAGAATTGGTGGAGGCGGGGCAATTGCGAACTTGCGAGGTTCAGGGTTGGCGGCAACCGGCGTTTTGTCTGCCGGAGCCAAAAGTGCCGCGCAAGGTCAAAGCCAGCGCCTTGCTTTCACCGTTCGATTCGCTGATATGGGAGCGTAGTCGGACTGAGCGGTTGTTCGATTTTCGGTTTCGGCTGGAGATTTACACGCCGCCGGACAAACGTATCTACGGGTATTACGTGCTGCCGTTTTTACACAACGAACGGATTGCCGCGAGGGTGGATTTACGTGCGGAACGGGCGTTGGGGCGGCTCGCGGTGCATGCCGTGCATGAGGAAGAGCCGGGGCTGGATGAGGAGGGGATGCTGGCGTTGGCGGTCAATTTGCGGCGGATGGCGGATTGGTTGGGGTTGGAGCGGATTCAGTTGAATTGCCCTAGAGCGAGTGCGGCGCGGTTGCGGGTGGCATTGGCACAGATAGATGGGTGACTGATCTGGGCTAATCGCCAGCAGGCTGGCTCCCACAATGGATCTGTGTCGTACACAAAACCATGTGGGAGCTAGCCTGCTAGCGATAGCGGTACATCAGGCGATCAAAAACTACCGTCGAACCTGCTTCAGGGTTTCAGCAATCAAAAACGCCAACTCCAGCGACTGATCAGCATTCATCCGCGGATCACAATGGGTGTGATACCGGTCCGATAACCCATCCTCGGTAATCGGCCGCGCACCACCAATGCACTCGGTGACATTCTGCCCGGTCATCTCGATATGGATGCCACCGGCATAGCTGCCTTCCGCTTCGTGAACCTGGAAGAACTGCTTCACCTCGCCGAGGATCTGCGCAAAGTCACGGGTCTTGTAGCCGCTGCTGGCCTTGATGGTGTTGCCGTGCATCGGGTCGGAACTCCACAGCACTTGCTTGCCTTCACGCTGCACCGCGCGGATCAGTGCCGGCAAGTGATCGCCGACCTTGTTCGCGCCCATTCGTGCGATCAGGTTCAAGCGCCCCGGATCGTTGTCCGGGTTGAGCACGTCGATCAGGCGGATCAGGTCTTCCGGGTTCATGCTCGGGCCGACCTTGACCCCGATCGGGTTGTTCACCCCCCGCAGGAATTCGACGTGAGCACCGTCCAGCTGACGGGTGCGGTCGCCGATCCACAGCATGTGCGCCGAGCAGTCGTAGTAATCGTTGGTCAGGCTGTCGCGACGCACAAAGGCTTCTTCGTAGTTCAGCAACAGCGCTTCGTGGGCGGTGAAGAAACTGGTTTCGCGCAGTTGCGGCGAACTGTCCATGCCGCAGGCGCGCATGAACGCCAGGGTTTCATCGATGCGGTCGGCGAGGTGGCTGTATTTTTCTGCCAGTGCCGAGTTGGCGATGAAGTCCAGGTTCCACTTGTGCACCTGATGCAGGTCGGCAAAACCACCTTGGGCGAAAGCACGCAGCAAGTTCAGGGTGGCGGTGGACTGGTGGTAGGACTGGAGCAGGCGCTCCGGATCCGGGACGCGGCTTTTTTCGTCGAAACCGATGCCGTTGACGATGTCGCCCCGGTAGGCCGGCAGGGTCACGCCGTCGATGGTTTCGTCGTTGGCCGAGCGCGGCTTGGCGAACTGGCCGGCCATGCGCCCGACCTTGACCACCGGGCAACCGGCCGCGAAGGTCATGACGATCGCCATTTGCAGCAGCACTTTGAAGGTGTCGCGGATTTTCGCGGCGGAAAACTCGGCGAAGCTTTCGGCGCAGTCGCCGCCCTGCAACAGAAACGCGCGACCCTGGGTCACTTCGGCAAACTGACGGCGCAACTCCCGGGCCTCACCGGCAAACACCAGCGGCGGATAGCTGGCCAGGGTTTGCTCGACGTGCAGCAAATGCGCCGCGTCGGGATAAACAGGTTGTTGCTGGATCGGCAGGGCGCGCCAGCTGTCAGGGCTCCAGGGTTGGCTCATCACGGTCTCGGTTGTTTTACGCTCGGACGTTCATGTTATCAGCAAATTAGTGCGTGACCTGTTCCCGTCGCTTCGCGGACAATCGCGCTTTTGCCGCCTCATGTTGCGGTGTACTACGTTGCCGGGCCCGGTAACGATCAGGAGACGAAATGACTGAGGAGCGCGTCGAGCATCTGCTCGCCGAGGTACAGGACGAGTTCGGCGTGATTCGTGTGCTGGAAGTGGCCGATTACCGTTTTCTCGAGTTCGGTGATGCCATCGAACAGAGCTGTGTATTCACCGCGGATCCGAGCTGGCTCGAATACGATTACACCCGGGCGATGCTGATCGGTGCGTTGTGCCACGAGCAGCCGGAAAGCGCGTTGTTCCTCGGCCTCGGTGCCGGCACGTTGACCCAGGCGTGCCTGAAATTCCTGCCGCTGGAAGATGTCGAGGCCATCGAACTGCGCCCCGACGTGCCGCGCCTGGCCATCGAGTACCTTGGCTTGGATGACGATCCCCGGCTGTACATCCGGGTTGGCGATGCACTGGAATTATTGGAAACCGCCGAGCCGGCGGACCTGATTTTCGTCGACCTCTATACCGATGTCGGGCCAGGCGTCGGGCATCTGGCCTGGAGTTTTCTGGAAAACTGTCAGAAACGCTTGAATCCCGGTGGCTGGCTGGTGATCAACCAGTGGGCCACTGACGATGGCAAGCCGCTGGGCGCGGCGTTGTTGCGTGGGCTTTATCATCGGCATTACTGGGAACTGCCGGTGAAGGAGGGCAATGTGATTCTGATCGTGCCTTCGGAACTCGATCAGGATCTGGACCTGGATGGGTTGGTGGTGCGGGCCGAAGCGTTGGCGCCGCGGTTGGGGTATTCGTTGCAGTCGTTGATCAAGGCGATTCGCCCGGCGACTTGATGTACTGAGGTCACCTGTGGCGAGGGAGCTTGCTCCCGCTGGGCTGCGAAGCGGCCCCAAAGATTTTGTGAGTGGTGCGCACTCAAGCGGGAGCAAGCTCCCTCGCCACAAAAGCCGTCTTGTCAGCAGCCTTTGAAAATTCCTGGCCGCTTCTCGACCATCGACCGCACTCCTTCCTTCGCATCCTCACTCGCCAACAACTTCTTCACCAGCGGCGGCAATCCCTGCGCCGCCGCGGTTTCCCCTTCATAACGTGCCTGTCGCGCCGACATCAACGTCGCCTGAACCCCCAGGGGTGCCTGCCGGGCAATCCGCTCAGCCAGTTCAATCGCCCGCGGCAACAAATCCTCGCTGGCCATGACCTCCTGCACCAACCCCAGATGCAAGGCATCATGGGCATCGAATTCATCGCCGGTCAGCAGCCAGCGCATGGCATTGCCCCAGCCTGCAACCTGATGCAGGCGCAACGTCGCGCCGCCAAACGGGAAGATCCCGCGCTGCACTTCTTTCTGGGCGAATCGGGTGTTGCTGGCACACAGGTTGATATCGGCGGCCAGCATCAGCTCGATGCCGATGGTCAGGCAGTAACCTTGCGCGGCGACGATCACCGGTTTACTGACCCTGGGCCCGGCAAACACGCCCCACGGATCGCAACCACCGGGCGGTGCCTGCCAGCCTTCGGCCAGGGCTGAACTGGCGCTGACCAGATCAAGCCCGGCAGTGAAATGCTCGCCATGGCCGAACACCACCGCCACCCGCGCCTCGCTGTCGGCCTCGAATTCGCCGTAGGCCAGGCTGAGGGCATTGAGCAGGTCGAGATCGAAGGCGTTGCGCTTGGCCACCCGATCCAGGCCGATCAACAGGACATGGCCGTGCCGTTCGCAGGTCACACGGCTGGTAACGGGTTGATTCATCAAGCAATTCCTCGGGCGGGAAGGGGTTTGAGACCGCAGGGCTGCGTCACAAGGGTGAACCGTTTTGGCGCCATCGCCAGCAGGGCCGGGCCTTTGAAAAGTAGACGGCTGCACGATTATCTGCAAAGCCTGTGACACAACGGTGTATGCGTCAGATTTCCGACAAATAATGCTCCCTTTTTGGGCTAATTCCGGTATAGTGCGCGCCGGCCTTTAACCGGGCCGCGTTTAGGTAGCGCAATTCCCCGAAGTCAGCTTCGGCTGCACGTCCGCACAGCGGACTCTCCCTTGACGAATCTTTTTCATTCATTCGTTTTCGCAAATCCCCGCCGACAAAGCAGCCAGGGCGACTCTTGAGTCTTACACGGCATGCGCAGCTTTGGAGCATGGGTCTTTGCGGATGCACTTAGAGGCAGACCCATGACCCAGGAAACCGGCGGCTTCGCCGCTTTTAATCTTAATCCGAATATTCTTGCAGCCGTCATCGCGACTGGCTACGAAGAGCCTTCGGCTATTCAGCAGCAATCGATCCCGATCATCATGGCCGGCCAGGACATGATTGGCCAGGCGCAAACCGGTACGGGTAAAACCGCTGCGTTCGCCCTGCCTATCCTGCATTGCATCGATCCTGCCAAGCGCGAGCCGCAAGCCCTGATCCTGGCGCCAACCCGTGAGTTGGCGCTGCAAGTAGCAACCGCTTTCGAAACCTACGCCAAGCAAATGCCAGGCGTTACCGTTGTGGCCGTTTACGGCGGCGCGCCTATGGGCCCACAACTGAAAGCAATCCGTAACGGCGCACAGATCGTTGTCGCCACCCCGGGCCGTCTGTGTGACCACCTGCGTCGCGACGAAAAAGTCCTGTCGACCGTGAACCACCTGGTTCTCGACGAAGCTGACGAAATGCTCAAGCTGGGCTTCATGGACGACCTGGAAGTCATCTTCAAGGCTCTGCCAGCGACCCGTCAGACCGTACTGTTCTCGGCCACCCTGCCACAGTCGATCCGTGCCATTGCCGAACGCCACCTGCGCGATCCGCAACACGTGAAGATCCAGACCAAGACTCAGACCGTTACCGCGATCGAACAGGCTCACCTGTTGGTTCACGCTGACCAGAAGACCTCGGCTGTATTGAGCCTGCTGGAAGTCGAAGACTTCGACGCCCTGATCATGTTCGTGCGCACCAAGCAAGCGACCCTGGACCTGGCCAGCGCCCTGGAAGCCAAAGGCTACAAAGCCGCTGCGCTGAACGGTGACATTGCCCAGAACCAACGTGAGCGCGTGATCGACTCCCTCAAGGATGGCCGTCTGGACATCGTTGTGGCGACCGACGTTGCTGCTCGTGGCCTGGACGTTCCGCGCATCACTCACGTGTTCAACGTTGACATGCCGTACGATCCTGAGTCCTACGTTCACCGTATCGGCCGTACCGGCCGTGCCGGTCGCGAAGGTCGTGCACTGCTGCTGGTGACTCCGCGTGAGCGCCGCATGCTGCAAGTGATCGAGCGTGTCACCGGTCAGAAAGTTGCCGAAGTTCGCCTGCCGGACGCTCAGGCTGTTCTCGATGCCCGCATCAAGAAACTGACCAACAGCCTGTCGCCGCTGGTTGGCGACGCCGAGTCGACCCACGGTGATCTGCTCGATCGCCTGACCGCCGACATCGGTTGCACGCCACGTGCACTGGCCGCTGCTCTGCTGCGCAAGGCCACCAACGCTCAGGCGTTGACCCTGGCCGCGATCGAGAAAGAACGTCCACTGGTGCCGAACAACGCACCTCGTGGCGATCGTCCAGAGCGTACCGGTGATCGTCCGGACCGTGGTGATCGTGAGCGTCGCGCTCCGGTTCCATTGGCTGAAGGTCGTGCTCGTTGCCGTACCGCGCTGGGTGCGCGTGATGGTATCGCTGCCAAGAACCTGCTGGGCGCCATCCTCAACGAAGGTGGTCTGGCGCGTGAAGCCATCGGTCGCATCCAGGTGCGTGACAGCTTCAGCCTCGTCGAGCTGCCGGAAGATGGTCTGGAGCGTCTGCTGACCAAGCTGAAGGACACTCGCGTTGCCGGTAAGCAGTTGAAGCTGCGTCGCTATCGCGAAGATTGATCCGCTCTCGGGCTGATTGATCGAACATAAAAAATCCCCGACTGGTTCGGGGATTTTTTTATGCCTGCCATTTTTGAATCCACCCGGTCCCTGTAGCTCTGTGGCGAGGGAGCTTGCTCCCGCTGGACTGCGCAGCAGTCCCCTTCTTTTCAGATAGAGAGGGGGGCGCTTCGCGACCCAGCGGGAGCAAGCTCCCTCGCCACAGGTTTGCTTCGCAGGCTCGGCAGCTGCTACAGGCGATCGGATCGCGGCGGTTATTCTGTTACCGGGCCGCCACCCGCCGTCACCACTTGCACACTCATGCGTGGCGTCGCCAGATCGAGTCCGGCTTCATCCAGATGCCGTTTCAAGGACAGGTTGAACGCCCGGGAAACCTCCCACTGCTTGATCGGCGCGGTCTTGAACCGGGCCCGAAGGATCGCGTTGCCGGACTCGAAACTCTCGACCCCCTGTATCTCCAGCGGCGACCAGATATTGCGTCGTTGCAGCGGATCGGTGCGCATCTTCTGGCCGACATCGCGCATCAGTTTGATCGCGTTATCGATGTCCATGTTGGAGGGGATCGCCACGCGGAAGATCGCGTAGCCGAACTCCCGTGAGTAGTTCTTGATGCTTTTGATCTCGCTGAACGGAATCGTGTGGACGATGCCGTCGATGTCCCGCAGGCGCACAGTGCGAATGGTCAGGCCTTCGACAGTGCCGAGGTGGCCGCCGACATCTACGTAGTCGTCGATGGCCAGGGAGTCTTCGATGATGATGAACAGCCCGGTGATCAGGTCGGCGACCAGTGACTGTGCACCGAAACCGATGGCCAGACCGATCACACCGGCACCGGCCAGCAGCGGCGTGACGTTCATGCCCATGTTCGCCAAAGCGACGATCAGCGCAACGATGAAAATTGCCACGAACAGCACATTGCGAATCAGCGGCATCATTGTCTGCGCGCGGGCATTGGCCAGGCCTTTGCGCGAGCGGGTGAGGGCGTGGTGCACCGCGGTGTCGCTGAGAATCCAGATCAGCCAGGCAAAGATCAGCGTGCCGCCGAGGCTGAACAGTTTGACGCTGACTTCATGGCCTTCGCCTTCGGTGAACGCAATCAGCGACATGCCCCAGACGCGCAGGCCGAGTTCGATGAACGCCAGCCACACCAGCAAATGGGCGAGGGTATAGAAGAAGCTTTTCAGGCGTTCGGAATACAGCGCATGACGCTTCACGCCGCGTTGCGGTTTCAGCGCATGGCGACGCACCAGCCCATTGATGACCATGCACAACACCAGCAGCACGGTGCAGATCAGCGACTGACGCAGTGCGGTGCTGGTGTCGCCGGCCGAGACGAAGGTGGCGAACAGCGAGATGGCCACCAGCACCAGCGCCGGCACGTACCAGAAGGTCCCGAGAATCTCGATGGTATCGCTGAGGGCGCGGCGGGTCAGGCGCCGGGACAGCGGTTGGTTGCGGATCAGGTGGGCGATGGGGCGACGAAAGCGCAGGATGAACAGCCCGGTGGACAGCGCCGCCAGCACGTTGGCGATGGTGGCGGCGGTGTGCGCCAGGTGGCTGCCGAGGCTGGTCACCAGTCGCGGGTCGCTCAAGGCTTCACCGAAGGCGGCGAAACTGCCGATCAGCCACAACGGCCGAAAGGCCTGATGCCGCAGGATGTACAAGGCGCGGTGGCGGTGGGGGCCGTCGAGCAGGGAAAAGGCGATCACGCAGATCGCCGAAAAACAGGTGCCGACCACCAGCGCATAGGCGAGCACCATGGCCAGGCTTTTGCCCAGCGACGAGGGCAGGGCGTAACTCATGTACACCGTGATGACCAGAGCGATCAGCCAGGGGCCGAGTTTGCGCAGGGCGAAACGCAGCATGTCGAGGGCTTTGGGGTGTTGCGGCAATTCTTCGGTCAGGCCGAAGCGCATCCGTACTCGGTGCCCAAGCCAGATCAGCGCGGCGGCCAGCAGGCTCCAGACCATCAGGATCATGGCGAAGGCAAAAATGATCGGCAGCCATTCGTTGGCTGGCAGCGCCAGTGCTGTCAGTTCATCCTTGGCCTGGTTGAACTCTTCGGACCAGCGCGTGAGCGGGCTGTCGGCGCCGGAAAACTGTTTTTCGAAGTTAGCCAACGTCCCGCCAATCAGGCCAAGCACGCCTTCTTCTTTGGCCGGCTGGGCTTTTTTGGTGGCGTCGCGCAGCTTCTTCAGATCGGCCAGCAACTTGCTGCGTTGCTGATCGTTCTCCAGCGATTTGATGACTTCGTCGAGGGATTGCCCCAGAGGCTCTTGCGCCTCTGGCTGGGTTTTCGCGGAGCCGTTGAGCAGGCTTGGCAGACCGGCGGCCTGGGCGGGCGTGATCGGCAGCAGCGCCATGAGGCAGACGAGGAAAAGACAGGGCAGAGCAAAAAGACGAGCGAACACTAGGCGGTCAACCTTGAAAGGAGCAGATCGACCGAGTGTACGAGCCCGCCAAAATCAATGCGAGCCGAGGGGAGGGATTTATTCGTTGAGTTTGGCGAGGATCTTGAAGACGACGGTGGCGAGGATGGTCAGCATACCGATCCACATCGCGAACACGCCGGCATTCTTGTCACGGAAATTGAAGCCGATGGCCAGCAGGATCATTCCGGCAAGAATCGGGATCAGCATGGCGTGGAATGAAGACATCGAGATCATGGGCGACTGCCTTGTCGAAAGGGGTATTTAAAGTCTAGGTGGCTTTTGGGTGGCCTGGGGTGATGTGTACCAGAAATGAGCCACACATCAAACGCAGTATGTGTGGCGAAAAAGCTTTCTGTGGCGAGGGAGCTTGCTCCCGCTGGGCTGCGGAGCAGCCCCAAAACCAGCCATCGCGTTCTTCCAGGCAGACCGCATTCGCCGGGTTTTCGACTGCTTCGCAGCCGAGCGGGAGCAAGCTCCCTCGCCACAGAGGATTTTCTCCAGATTCCTTTGCTTGGGGATTACGGCAATTCCTGGCAGGCGTAAAACGCGCTTAGCACTTTCACCAGGTGCGCCAGATCATGGCTGCCGCACAGCTCGCGGATCGAGTGCATGGCGAACGTCGGCAAGCCGATGTCCACGGTACGTACGCCCAGGTGGCTGGCGGTGATCGGGCCGATGGTCGAGCCGCAGCCCATGTCGCTGCGCACCACGAAGCTTTGCACCGGTACTTCTTCGGCCATGCACAGATGGCGGAAGAACCCGGCGGTTTCGCTGTTGGTGGCGTAACGCTGGTTGCTGTTGACCTTGATCACCGGGCCGGCGTTGAGTTTCGGGCCGTGGTTGGCGTCGTGCTTGTCGGCGTAGTTGGGATGAACGCCGTGGGCATTATCGGCCGAGACCAGCAGGGATTTCTGAATGGTGCGTACGAATTCATCACCTTCTGGCAGCAGGCGGCGCAGGGTCTGCTCAAGCATCGGGCCGTCAGCGCCGCACGCGGAGCAGGAGCCGACTTCTTCGTGGTCATTGCAGACCAGCACGCAGGTTTCGTCGGTTTCAGCCGTCAGCAAGGCTTGCAGGCCGGCGTAGCACGACAGCAGGTTGTCCAGGCGTGCGCCGGCGATGAAGTCGCCATGCAGGCCAATGATCGCAGCGCTTTGGGTGTCGTAGAAGCTCAGCTCGTAATCGAGCACCACGTCGGCGTTCAGGCCATGTTCCAGCGCCAGCTGGTTGGTGAGCACCGCGCGGAAGTCCACACGCTCATCACCGGCAAACTGCGCCAGGATCGGCGGCAGTTCGGTCTGGGCGTTGATGGCCCAGCCCATGTTGGCTTCACGATTGAGGTGAATGGCCAGGTTCGGGATGATCGCAATCGGTGCCTTGAAGTCGATCAGTTGGCTCTCGACCTTGCCGTCGCGGCGGAAGGTCACGCGGCCGGCCAGGGACAGGTCGCGGTCGAACCAGGGAGCCAGCAGCGCGCCGCCATAGACTTCGACACCCAGTTGCCAGAAGCCCTGGCGTTGCAGTTCTGGCTGGGGTTTGACCCGCAGGCACGGACTGTCGGTGTGGGCGCCGACCAGACGAATGCCGCCGTGCAGCGGAGAGTGACGGCCCATCTTGATGGCGACGATCGAAGAGTCGTTGCGGGTGACGTAGTAACGGCCATTGGCTTCGGTGGACCAGGGCTCGCGTTCATCGAGACGCTGATAACCCGCCGCTTCCAGGCGCTGAACAAGGCTGGCGGTGGCATGGAACGGGGTAGGGGAGGCCTTGAGGAAATCGATCAGGCCTTGGTTCAACTCTTCGCGCATAAGTAGCTCCAGACAGCAATGGCGCCAGTTTAACGTATTGAAAGGGCAAAGTGAGGTGGCCCGTTACGGTGGGAGCATGAGATTTAATGTGGCGAGGGAGCTTGCTCCCGTTGGGCAGCGAAGCGGCCCCGAGTCTCCTTGATGCGGTGTGTCAGATACACCGCATGCGCAGGGTTTGCGGCTGCTGCTCAACCGAGCGGGAGCAAGCTCCCTCGCCACAAAAAGCCATTCCACTGGATCGGTCAGAACGGTGCCGGGCACTCGAAACGCAAGCGTTCACCAGTTTGTGGATGGGTGAAGCTGAGCATGCTCGCGTGCAGGCACAGCCGAGGCCAGGCGGCCAGCGCTTGCTCGTGGGCGTATAGCCCGTCACCCAGCAGTGGGTGGCCAATCGAAAGCATGTGCACGCGCAACTGATGGGAGCGGCCGGTGATCGGGGTCAGTTCAACCCGGCACCAGTCGCCGCAACGTTCGAGTACGCGCCAGAACGTCAGGGCGTTTTTGCCGAACTCGTGGTCCACCACGTGGCGCGGCTTGGTCGGCGGATCATAGCGCAACGGCAGATCGATGCTGCCGCTGTCCAGCTCCGGTTGACCCCAGCAGAGTGCGGTGTAGGCCTTTTCGGTTTCGCGGTCGTGAAATTGCCGAGACAGTTCGCGATGGGTGTCCGGGTCACGGGCCAGCAGAATGATGCCGGACGTTTCCCAGTCCAGACGATGGACGATGCGGGCTTCCGGGTAGCCGTTTTCTTGCAGGCGGGTGATCAGGCAGTCCTTGTTGTCATCGGCCCGGCCAGGGACGGAAAGCAACAGGGTCGGTTTATCCACCACCAGTACGGCGGCGTCCTGATGGATGATGCGGATGTTGGACAACGGCATTAAAACAGCCTCGTAACAAACGCCAACGGCGGCTCAGGCCCCCACAGCCCGTAGGAGCGAAGCTTGCTCGCGAAAGCATCACCTCGGTCTATCAGATAAACCGAGTTGCCTGCTTCGCGAGCAAGCTTCGCTCCTACGGTATGCGTAAGAGTCTGAGCCGCCGTGGCTCCAGCCGGATCGACTCAGCGATCTGGCAGGGTGATATTGAGTTCCAGAATCGAGCAGCTACCCTGGTTTTCCAGGGCGACGTGCACGTCATCGGACCCGATATTGACGTACTTGCGGATCACCTCGACCAGTTCCTTCTGCAAGGCGGGCAGGTAGTCCGGCGTACTGCGTTGGCCGCGTTCATGCGCCACGATGATCTGTAGACGCTCTTTCGCTACCGAGGCGGTACTTGGCTTCTTGTTAGCACGAAAGAAGTCAAAAATGTTCATTACCGGCCTCCAAACAGACGCTCAAAGAATCCTTTCTTCGTCACATCGAGAAACCGATGCTCCACGGTTTTGCCCAGCAGGCGATCGACGGCATCGCTGTACGCCTGGCCGGCGTCGCTCTGGTCGTCGAGGATCACCGGCACGCCGGAGTTGGACGCCTTGAGTACCGCTTGGGACTCAGGGATCACACCCAGCAGGGTCACGGCGAGAATTTCCTTGACGTCTTCGACGCCGAGCATTTCGCCGTCGCTGACGCGTTGCGGGTTGTAGCGGGTCAGCAGCAAGTGTTCCTTGATCGGGTCTTCGCCGTTTTCAGCGCGACGCGATTTGCTGGCCAGCAGGCCCAGCATACGGTCCGAGTCACGAACCGAGGAGACTTCCGGGTTGGTCACGACGATCGCTTCATCGGCGAAGTACATGGCCAGGTGAGCACCTTTCTCGATGCCCGCCGGGGAGTCGCAGACCACGAATTCGAAGTCTTCCTTCAACGCCATCAGGACTTTTTCCACGCCTTCGACGGTCAGCGCGTCTTTGTCGCGGGTCTGACTGGCGGCCAGAACGTAGAGGTTTTCCAGGCGTTTGTCTTTGATCAGGGCCTGTTGCAGGTTGGCTTCGCCGTTGACCACGTTGACGAAGTCATACACGACGCGACGCTCGCAACCCATGATCAGGTCGAGGTTACGCAAACCGACGTCGAAGTCGACGATAACTGTTTTGTGACCGCGCAGTGCGAGGCCGGTACCGATAGCAGCACTGGTGGTGGTCTTACCCACACCACCCTTGCCGGATGTAACCACGAGAATCTTGGCCAAGGTGTTTCACCCCTAAGGAAAAAGGACATTTAGCCCCTGAAAAACATCTCTAGAAAAACTACTGCAGTCGGACAGCCTTGGCTGGAATCCGGCCCTGAACGGCGCTTACCTTCGATAAACACTGCTTTTGGCCTTTTTCCTACTTCGTTTGAGCCGTATTCGCTACGTTTTAGAGATGCTTGGAAAATGCGGCAGTATCCGTTAAAGCCGAATGATGTTCAACACATCGCCCGACAGGCTGACCTGTACGCCCGCACCCCATAAAGGGTCGCGCCGCAGATCTTCCGAAACCTTGTAGTGGCCTGCGATGGAAACCAGTTCAGCGCTCATTTGCTGACAGAAAATCCTGGCTTTCGTGTCGCCTTTGACCCCGGCCAATACACGACCGCGCATCGGGCCGTATACATGGATGTTCCCGTCGGCGAGAAGTTCCGCCCCCGGGCTCACCGACGAGATCACGACAAGGTCGCAACCCTGGGCATAAATCTGCTGGCCGCCGCGTACGGGCGAAGTGATGATTTTCGTCGGTTTGATCGTCGGTTCCGCCGGTTTTTCCGGTTTCTTCGCAACGATCCCTTCAAGCGGGTCCAGCGGACGCTCGCGGGCACCGGACGGCGGCAGCACCGGCAGGTCGACCGCGATGGCGGCGGCGATGTCTTCGATGCGGCTGGCACGGATCGCCAACGTACGCAGGCCGTGCTGGCGACAAACGCGCATCAACCCTGGCAGATCGACCGCGCCTTCACTGGCCGGAAGCTTGTCCAGCGCCAGTACCAGCGGGGCGTTGCTGAAGAAGTTGGGCGCCTGGGCGACTTTGGCGGCCAGTTGCCGATCGAGGCTCTCGAGGTCGTTGCGGGCCAGCTCCAGCACCGTAATGGCGAGCATGCTGCCCTTCAACTGGAACACGGGATCTTGGTCTAACGGGTCGTTTTGGCTCATGGTCGGCATACAACGGCTTGTCACTAAAAGTGCCGAGACTTATAACGAGAACGCTCGCCAGCCGCAAGCCGGGTCGAACGATGTAGAATGCGCGGCCATCGTCTTTCCGGAACCTTTAATGGATCGCCCGCGTTTTCAAAAAGCATTTCTGATGCCGCGTTTCTGGCCGCTTTGGTGCGGCTTGGGGTTGTTGTGGCTGATTGTTCAATTGCCATACCCGGCGTTGCTGTTTATCGGTCGCGGTCTCGGTTCATTGATGTATCGTGCGGCCGGCGACCGACGGCGCATTGCCAAGCGCAATCTGGAACTTTGCTTCCCGGAAAAATCCGCTGCCGAACGCAAACGCCTGCTCAAGGAAAACTTTGCCTCCACCGGCATCGCTTTCTTTGAAATGGCCATGAGCTGGTGGTGGTCCCGGGAGCGCCTGGCGAAACTGGCCCATGTCGAAGGGCTGGAGCATCTGAAGAAAGCCCAGCGCGACGGCAAGGGCGTGATCCTGATGGCTGTGCATTTCACTACGCTGGAAATCGGCGCGGCGTTGCTCGGTCAGCAGCACACCATTGACGGCATGTACCGCGAGCACAAGAACCCGTTGTTCGATTACATCCAGCGCTGTGGCCGCGAGCGGCATAACCTCGACTCGCTGGCCGTGGAGCGCGAAGACGTGCGCGGCATGCTCAAGTTGCTGCGGGCCGGCCGAGCGATCTGGTACGCACCGGATCAGGACTACGGCGCCAAGCAAAGCATCTTCGTGCCGCTGTTCGGCATTCAGGCTGCGACTGTGACCGCGACCAGCAAGTTTGCGCGGCTGGGCAAGGCGTTGGTGGTGCCCTTCACCCAGGAGCGTCTGGCGGATGGCAGCGGTTATCGATTGGTGATCCATGCGCCTCTCGAGGGTTTCCCCGGCGAGACCGAAGAGGCTGATTGCCTGCGCATCAATCAATGGATCGAAGGCGTGCTGCGCGACTGCCCGGAGCAATACCTCTGGGCCCATCGCCGCTTCAAGAGCCGGCCGCCGGGCGAACCCAAGCTGTACGCAAAACGCGGTTGAACCACCGATCCCTTTAAGCACCATGGAGTGTTGCGATGAGTCCTGCTGAACCGGTTACAGGGTTGATTTTATCCGGCGGCGGGGCTCGGGCGGCCTATCAGGTCGGGGTGCTGGCGGCGATTGCCGAACTGTTGCCCGTGGGGGCAAACAATCCGTTTCCGGTGATCGTCGGCACCTCGGCCGGAGCGATCAACGCGGTCAGCCTCGCCAGCGGGGCGATGGATTTCCGGGGTGCGATCGAACGTCTGACAGCCTTCTGGCAGGGGTTCCGCAGTCATCTGGTGTTGCGCAGCGATTGGCCGGGCGTGATTCGTCAGGCCAGCCGGTTTGTCAGCCACAGTTTGCTCGGCATCGGCGCTCAAGTGCCAGTGGCCTTGCTCAACAGCTCGCCGTTGCGCGGGTTGCTCAACGACAAGCTGCACATGACCGGCATCGCCGAAGCCATCGCGCAAAAGCAGTTGCAGGCCGTGGCGGTCACCGCGTTCGGCTACGAATCGGGTCAGGCGGTCACGTTCTATCAGGGCGGTGGGACCATCGACGCCTGGTTGCGTCATCGGCGAATCGGCGTGCCGACGCAATTGACCGTCGACCATTTGCTCGCCAGCTCAGCCATCCCATTGCTGTTTGCACCGGTGAAAATCGGCGAAGAGTATTTCGGCGACGGCGCGGTACGCCAATCAGCGCCGATCAGCCCGGCCCTGCACCTGGGCGCCAGTCGCGTGCTGGTGGTGGGCGTCAGCGGCAACCCGCGCGGGGTCGACCCGGAACAACCGCTGCAACGCGCCTACACCGGCCAGCAACCAACGCTCGCGCAGATCGGCGGGCACATGCTCAACAGTACGTTCATTGACAGCCTGGAAAGCGACATCGAATTGCTGCAGCGTCTGAATCAGTTCAGTCATCTGATGCCCGATGGCACGCCGACCCGTGCGCTCGGCGTAGCGCCGGTGGAAGTGCTGGTGATTTCGCCGAGCCAGCCGATCGATGAAATTGCTGCGCGTCACCGTCAGGAATTGCCGGCGGCATTGCGTCTTTTCCTGCGTGGGCCGGGGGCGACCAAGACCAGCGGGGCGGGGGTGTTGAGTTACCTGTTGTTCGAGGCGGGGTATTGCAGCGAGTTGATTGATCTGGGGCGGCGGGATGCGTTGGCCAAGCGTGAGGAGCTTTGTCGGTTTCTTGGGTTGACGGAGCCGGTGGTTTCGGCCTGAGATCGGCGGTGCGGCTATCGCTAGCAGGCTAGCTCCCACAATGGATCTTCAGTGTCACTCAGATCAACTGTGGGAGCTAGCCTGCTAGCGATGACGTCCTTGCAGACGCCACTTACAGCCGGATCAGAAGTGGAACTTGACCAGGAAACTCGTCACATTCTGATTGGTGGTAAACGCACGGGTATCGTCGATCCCGTACTTGTCCTTCCAGTAGTCGTATTCCACACCGACATACAACTGCTTCTCGCCAAAATTCAGCGCTTTACCCAAGTCATATTTAACCTGTGGGTTGAAGTGCAAGTTGGCGTGGTAGTCGCCTTTGGAGTTGGAATCGTTGTCGACTACCCAGTCCATGAACCCGTCGATCAGGATATTCGAATCGCCGACCGGGATGGTGTAAGACCACACTGGCGTGATTTGCCAGACGTTGTCACCTGCGCGCGGGCCTTCGGTATGACGCTGGTAGAAGTTCAGCTGGAAGTAGTCGAAGCCGGGAATTGCCAGGTCGAAACCCGGGCCGATCAGGTAGGACTCTGTATCGCCCTCGCCAAACTCGTAAGTCATCGCCAGCAAGACGTCTTTGATCGGGCCGAATTCGATCTTCTGGTCGAGCACCTTGCCCAGGGAAATACGTGGCTGGAATTCACCGTAGTAGGTGTTCGGGCCGACGTTGAAGTCCTTGTCGCCGTTGTAGAAGATCTTGTCGACGAAGAAGAAGTTATCCCCGTACTTCCAGGCGTCAGCGTGTTCGAACGTCACGGTCTGCTGAATCGCAGGATTGACCTTGAAGTCTTTGCCATACAGGTAAGTCAGGCTGTTGTTCTGCCATTGCAGCAAGTCGCCGGCCATGGCCTGGCCCCCGGCCAGCAAGGATCCCGCCAACATCAGGCTAGTGCACGTACGTTTCATTCGGTTGCTCCCAAAAAGTAGGTGTTCCACGTTGTTTTTTTAAGATCGGCGCTCTGGTGTGGCGCCTTTTCCTGTAGCAGTAAAAAATCATCCAGTCGGTTAGCTTCAGTGCTGTTGGCAAGCGCTGCGCCAAGGCTTTCGAATAGCAAAAAAACTCCCGTTCGGCGACTCAAGAGCAGTCGATTGAGAGGGGGGTTGGAATGCCTTGTTACCGTCCAGGGCCGGGATAAGTTGGCTTTCTGGTCAGGAATTAAATCCGGGCTTTTTTTTAAAGCGGATTCGGGCGGCCGCGGAGAATACTGACTCCTTGGCCAGGTCTCAAGTGCCCCGCAACAGCGCACCGACGACAGGTTTGAAGCACGGTTGCGGGCCATCTTAAAAGTGCACCTTCACCAGCAGGCTGGCGGTGTTTTGGTGGGTGTCGAGGCTGGCGCTGTTTTCGACGCCGTACTTGTTCTTCCAGTAGCTGTATTCGGTGCCGACGTAGAACTGTTTCTGACTCCAGCCCAGCGCTTTGCCGAGGTCATATTTGATCTGCGGATTGATGTGCAGGTTGGCGTGGTAAGTGCCGCGAGCGTTCTGATCGTTATCCACCACCCAGTCCATGTAACCATCGATCAACAAGTCCGAGTTGCCCAAGGGAATGCTGTAGGACCAGGCGGGCGTGATCTGCCAGACACCATCGCCGGGGCGCGGGCCTTCGGTCTGGCGGCGATAGAAGTTCAATGTGAAATAGTTGAAGCCCGGCACTGCAAGGTCGAAACCGGGGCCGATCAGGTAGGCCTCGCTGTCGCCTTCGCCATACTCATAGGTCATGGCCAGCAGCACGTCCTTGATCGGGCCGTATTCGAAGCGGCGGTCGAGGATCTTGCCTAAGGAGAGGCGGGGGCTGAACTCGCCGTAGAAGGCGCGCGGGCCTTTGTTGCGGTCTTCCTCGCCGTTGTAGAAGATCTTGTCGACGAACAGGAAGTTGTCGCCGTACTTCCATTTGTCGGCGTGCTCGAACGTCACCGTCTGCTGGATCGACGGGTTGATCGCGAAATTCTTTCCGTACAAATAGCTCAGGCTGTTGGTCTGCCACAGCAATAAATCGCCGGCCATGGCTTGGCTGGCAGCCAGCAGGCCACCGACCAACAGCAGGTTTGTATGAGTCCGAATCATCTGTTGCTCCCTCTTGTTTTTATTTTTTGAGGCACAGGCAGCCCTGACCTGTGGGAGCGGGCTTGCTCGCGAAAGCGGTGTGTCAGTCAACAAAGATGTTGAGGCTGAAGGCCCATTCGTGAGCAAGCTCGCTCCTACAGGTGGCTGTGTAATTACCTGTCAGTGCGAGTGAGCGTGGCAGTCGTTGATCGCCGCGCGTTCGGCGCCGCCGAGAATGTTGAACAACAGGTTCAGCATCAGGGCGCTAAGGGTGGCCATGGCAATTCCGCTGTGCGTGATCGGACTCATCCACAATGGCAGGTGCGCAAAAAACTCCGGACGCACCACCGGAATCAGCCCCATGCCGATGCTCACTGCCACCAGCAACTGGTTGCGACGGTCACCGATGTCGGCCTCTTGAAGAATCTTGATCCCGGTGGCGGCGACCATGCCGAACATCGCAATCGCAGCGCCACCGAGTACGGCGGGGGGAATCGAGGCCACCAGGAACGCTGCTTTGGGCAGCAGACTCAGCACGATCAGCAAACCGCCGGCGACGATGGTCACTGAGCGGCAGCGCACACCGGTCATCTGCACCAGACCGATGTTCTGCGCGAACGAGGAGTGGGTGAAGGTGTTGAAGAACCCGGCGAAAAACGACGCGCCGGCATCACACAACAGGCCGCGACGCAGCATCCGCGGGCAGACTTCCTGACCGGTGATTTTGCCCAGCGCGAGGAACATCCCGGTGGACTCGACGAAGATGATCACGACCACCAGGCACATCGAAAGAATCGGCGCGAGTTCAAACTTCGGCATACCGAAGTGCAGCGGGGTGACGATTTGCAGCCAGGGCGCCTGAGCCATGCCGCTGAGGTCGACCATGCCGATCACACCGCAGATCGCATAGCCGAGGCACATGCCGATCAACACCGAAATGTTGACCCAGAAACCGCGCATGAAGCGATGAACCAACAGGATGGTGGCCAGCACCAGCGCGGCGATGGCCAGGTAAATCGGTGAACCGAATTGAGCGGCGCCAGCGCCGCCGCCCGCCCAATTAACCGCCACGGGGAACAGCGATAATCCGATCGAGGTGATGACCGTGCCGGTCACCAGCGGCGGGAAGAACCGAACGACTTTGGACATGAACGGCGCGATGATCATGCCGAAGAACCCGGCGGCGATGGTCGCGCCGAAGATTCCTTGCAGACCGATGCCCGGCATGCCGGCCATGGCGACCATGCTGCCGACCGCGGCGAAACTGGCGCCCATCATCACGGGCATGCGAATGCCCATCGGGCCGATGCCCAGCGATTGCACGATGGTGGCGATGCCGGCGACCAGCAGGTCGGCGTTGATCAGGAAGGCGATTTCTTCACGACTCAGGCCTGCGGCCTGCCCGATGATCAGCGGCACCGCGATGGCTCCGCCGTACATCAGCAAAACATGTTGCAGACCGACCAGGATCAGTTGCAAAAGGGGCAAACGCTGAATGGCGGGTGCGTCGGGGATGCGCGCTTCGGATAGCTCGGACATGCAACACCTCGGATCTTTTTTATTCTTGTGATTTTTGTATCAGGGAGACCTGTGGCGAGGGAGCTTGCTCCCGCTGGACTGCGCAGCAGTCCCCTTCTTTCCAGATAGAAAGGGGGGCCGCTTCGCGACCCAGCGGGAGCAAGCTCCCTCGCCACAAAAGCCCGCTTTCACAGGCTTTTGTGTTGCTTAGTTGGTCGGAGCTCCCTGAACAATCCACGCGCCGATCAGGTCACGTTCCTGCTGGGTCATCTGGGTGATGTTGCCCAGTGGCATGATCTGGCTGGTGACGGCTTGCGCCTGGATGCGCGCCGCGTTCTGGCGGATCTGCTCGGGGGTATCGAACATCACCCCGGCCGGTGCCGCGCTGAACAGCGGGCTGGTGGGTTTGGCCGAATGGCAAACCGAGCAACGTTCCTGGATCACGCTGTGGACCTTGTCGAAACTCGGGCCGGCGTTTGACGCCTGGACCGGTGCTTCAGCAGGTTTCGCAGCGGCAGGTTTGGCACCACCACCGAGTGCAGTTTCCGGCAGCGGTTGGTACTCGATGGTGCCAGGGGCCTTGGCTACTTCCGGTGCGCTCGGCATCTGCGCCGGGCCTGTCACGTAAGCCAGGCAGATCATGCCTACGGCTGCGACGGGCAGGGTCCAGGCGAACTTGTGGCTGTCGTGACGGGTGTTGAAGTAGTGACGCACCAACACCGCCAGCACCGCGATCCCGGCCAGGATCAGCCAGTTGTACTGGCTGCCGTAGGTGCTCGGGAAGTGGTTGCTGATCATGATGAACAGCACCGGCAAGGTGAAGTAGTTGTTGTGACGCGAACGCAGCAAGCCCTTGGCCGGCAGCGCCGGATCCGGCGTGCGGTTCTCGGCGATCGCCGCCACCAGTGCGCGCTGCGCCGGCATGATGATGCGGAACACGTTGCCGACCATGATGGTGCCGATGATCGCGCCGACGTGCAGGTACGCACCACGACCGCTGAACACCTTGCTGAAGCCGTAAGCGGCGCCAATGATCAGCACGAACAGGATGAAGCCGAGCAGGGCAGGGCGTTTGCCCAGCGCCGAGTCGCAGAGGAAGGAGTAGACGAGCCAGCCGACGAACAACGAAGCGATGCCCAGTGCGACCCCTTCAGGGCCGGTCAGGCTGCTGCCCGGTGCCAGCAGGTACAGCGTCGGGTTGGAGTAGAACACCACGCACAGCAGCGCGATCCCCGACATCCAGGTGAAGTAGGCTTCCCATTTGAACCAGTGCAGGTTGTCCGGCATGGTCGGTGGGGCCAGTTTGTATTTTTCCAGGTGATAGATACCGCCGCCGTGGATCGCCCACAAATCACCGGCCAGACCGCTTTTCGGGTTGACCCGATTGAGGTTGTTCTCCAGCCAGACGAAATAGAACGACGCACCGATCCAGGCCACGCCAGTAATCATGTGAACCCAGCGCACGCTCAGGTTCAGCCATTCCAACAGATGTGCTTCCACAGTCTTTACCTCTCGCCTGTCACTCTGTTGTCGAGTGATCAGACCTTCTCTTATTGGTGGGGGGCGAGGATCAAACGCTCATCCTCTTTGAAAAAATGCTCATCGCAGTTATTGCCTGTGCCACTGCGATCAACCACCAGGAAGTCATCCCGCTTTTCGATCGTCAGCACCGGATGGTGCCAAACGCCGCGATGGTAATTAATGCCCTGCCTGCCGTTGGTGACGAAGGCGCGGACCAAGCCTGATACAGGTTCATCGCCAAGGGGCGCGACCACGATCAGAAAAGGGTTGCCGAGCAGCGGAATGAAAGCCTGGCTGCCCAGCGGGTGACGCTCCAGCATGCAGACGGTCAGTGGCATGTCCTGCGCGTCGGCGCTGAAAATGCTGATGATCGCCTTGTCCTCTGGCGTGGCGGTTTCCACCGTCGCCAGTTTGTGGAAGCGCATGGTCGAACCGTTGTTGATCATGAAGTGATCGCTGCCGTCGGTTTCGATCACGTCACCGAAAGGGGCGAAGGCTTCTTTGGTCAGCGGTTCAATCGTCAGTGTGCGCATGCTGTTTTTATCCGAATTCTTTGTTGTTGGTTCTATTGCTATCGCAAGCAGGCTAGCTCCCACATTTGGAATGCATTCCCCTATGGGAGCCAGCCTGCTAGCGATTGGGTTCACCGTTTATTTAGCGACCTTGCCCAATACGCGCAGGCGGCTCACACCACCGTCCGGGAACACGTTCAGGCGGATGTGGGTAATCGGGCCCAGCGCCTTGATCTGCTCGGCGAAGGTGTGTTCGGCGTGCATTTCCAGTTTCTGCGCCGGCAACAGTTCACGCCAGAACAGCGATTGAGTTTCGATCTGGCTGTCGGTGCCGCCCTTGACGAACGCGCCCTGGATGGAGCATGTGTCCGGGTAGTTGCCCTTGAAGTGCAGGGTGTCGACGATGACTTTCTCGATCTCGCCGGCATGACCCAGCGCGACGATCACCCAGTCATTGCCCGGCGTACGACGACGCGCCGTTTCCCAGCCATCGCCCATATTGATGCCACGGCCCGGGTTGAGGATGTTGCTCATGCGACCGAAGTGTTCGTCGGAGCAGGCGAGGGCGCGGCCACCGTTGAGGGCTGCGGCCAGGTCAACCTGCTCGTTGTCGCCGACAGCGGACCAGTCGCGGAACGGAATACCGTACACACGCAGACGGGCCACGCCACCATCCGGGTAGATGTTGAAGCGCAGGTGGCTGAAGGCCTGATCGTTGCTGATTTCGTGATAGTGGTGGCTGTTGCCTTGCAGCTCGACGGCCGACAGCACTTCAGTCCACTGGGTGTTTTCGTCCGGCTCGCCCGAGGCGAGGAAGCAGGCTTCCAGCGAAGCCGACGGCGGGAAGTTGCCGGTGAAGAATGAAGTGTCGATGTCCACGCCTTTGATCGAGCCCGGTACGCCGAGGCGGATCACGGCGCTGTCGTAGCCTTCGAAGCGCTTGCGGCGCGACTCCCAGCCGTCCATCCACTTGCCGTTGTCATCGAACACGCCCTCCTTCCACACGGCCGGGGTCGGTTGGAACAGACGGTTGGCGTCTGCGAACCAGTCATCGGTGACCGAGATGATTTTGGTGCCCAGGCGGGCGTCGGCCAGGTTGACGAACTTCTCGAAAGGTACGGCGTAAGCTTTCATTCTTCTTGTCTGCCTTTAATTAGTTGGCTTGGGATGCTCTCAGGGCCCTGGGCGATGTATGCGTTCAGTGTCGCTCGGGCCAAGGTCGCTATAGGGTCAGTAATCGGAACAGAGCGATCTTGTTGATCTCCGCCAGCGCGCATTTGAATTCGGTGTCTGCCGAGTTGTGAATGCGCGTTTCGAACGCTGCGAGGATCTGATGCCGGTTGCTGCCTTTTACCGCCATGATGAAGGGAAACTTGAACTTGGCTTTGTAGGCGTCGTTCAGCTCGGTGAAGCGAGAAAACTCTTCGGCCGTGCATTGGTGAATACCGGCGCCAGCCTGTTCATTGGTGCTGGCTTCGGTCAGTTGGCCCTGAACGGCAGCTTTGCCGGCCAGGTCCGGGTGAGCATTGATCAGGGCCAATTGGCTTTCGTGATCAGCACTCAACAGGATGTCGCTCATGCGCTGGTGCAGGGTTTCGATCTCGTCGATCGAGGCGTCCTGGCCCAGGTCGAAGGCCTTCTCGGCCACCCATGGCGAATGTTCGTAGATGTCGGCGAAAGCGGCGACAAATGCGTCGCGGCTCAGGGTCGAGGGTTTCAGTGTCTGGAAGTGGCTCATTTCGCAGCCCCTTGGTACGGGTGGGTTTCGTGCCAGTGGCGAGCGATGTCGACGCGACGGCTGAACCACACCTGTTCATGACTTTTAGCGTATTCGATAAAGCGCTTGAGCGAGGCCAGGCGCGCCGGACGGCCGATCAGGCGGCAGTGCAGGCCGATCGACAACATCTTCGGTGCTTCGGCGCCTTCGGCGTAGAGCACGTCGAACGCGTCTTTGAGGTATTCGAAGAAATCGTCACCCTTGTTGAACCCCTGGACCTGGGTGAAACGCATGTCGTTGGTGTCCAGCGTGTACGGGATCACTAGGTGCGGCTTGCCGGTCGGGTTGTTCGGTTCCCAGTAGGGCAGGTCGTCGTCGTAGGTGTCGCTGTCGTAGAGGAAACCGCCTTCTTCCATTACTAGCCGGCGGGTGTTCGGACCGGTGCGGCCGGTGTACCAGCCCAGTGGGCGCTCGCCGGTAATTTCTGTGAGGACGCGGATCGCTTCGAGCATGTGCTCGCGTTCCTGCGCTTCGTCCATGTACTGGTAGTCGATCCAGCGGTAGCCGTGGCTGCAGATTTCGTGGCCGGCATCGACCATCGCGCGGATCACGTCCGGGTGGCGCTGGGCGGCCATGGCCACGGCGAAGATGGTCAGCGGAATGTCGAATTCCTTGAACAGTTTCAGAACCCGCCAGACGCCAGCGCGGCTGCCATACTCGTAAAGGGATTCCATGCTCATGTTGCGCTCGCCTTGCAGCGGCTGCGCCGAGACCATTTCAGAAAGGAAGGCTTCGGATTCTTTATCGCCGTGCAGGATGTTGCGCTCGCCGCCTTCTTCGTAATTCAGGACGAAGGACAGGGCGATGCGGGCATTGCCCGGCCAGTGTGGGTGAGGAGGGTTACTGCCGTAACCGATCAGGTCGCGTGGGTAGTCAGCGCTCACTGCAGTCTTCCTTCTTATTCGTTGACAGTTTGTGTGGCGTGCCTGCAAGTGGGAAGTCAGGCTGGCGTCACAGCGATGGGCTGATTGTATACAACTTTATATCCACTTTGTAAGCCTGAATTTTCGCATTTTTCATCGGCTGTCATCTTCACATGTTATTGCAAGAAACCTGCCTGATTGGTCAGCTAATGGATGGAAGGTCCTTGGATCGTATAGTTTGCCGACGGATTCGTTGGCAAATCCCGAATGGTGGCGGTAGCGCTAAAAATGTCGTTTTTATTGTGTACAATTTTTATGAAAAGTGTCTTAATCAGTCGCTCGCCGCAGCTTTTCGTGCTCCGAATCGGTGCGGTCTCCTTTTCAACTGACTTCGGGAGGCGCGAGGTCTGACTGCTCCACGCAGGCAGGCACGCAGAATCAATGGGACGTTTGACTACACACGTTTTGGACGCTGCACACGGTTGCCCGGGCAGCTCGATCAAGGTCGAGCTGTACCGCGTTGAAGGTTCGCAACTGGAATTGGTCGCCAGTGCGATGACCAACAGCGATGGCCGTGTCGATGCACCGTTGCTGCAGGGCGATGACTATCGCACCGGGGTCTATCAGCTTCAGTTTCATGCGGGCGATTACTACCGCGCCCGTGGCGTTCAGCTGCCGGAGCCTGCGTTCCTGGACGTGGTGGTGCTGCGGTTTGGCATCTCTGCAGAACAGGATCACTACCATGTGCCGCTGCTGATTTCGCCCTACAGCTATTCCACGTACCGCGGCAGCTGATCCCCCAAGCAGCTGTCTCCTCCGAGAAGCGACTGCGCATATAGCTTCTTTGGTCTTTCGCCCGCTCACACTGCGGGCTTTTTTTCGTCTGGAGAAATGTGGCGTCCGTGCAGACGTAATCGCAAGCAGGCTAGCTCCCACACTGGATTTGCGGCGTTCAACAAATCCCCCTGTGGGAGCTAGCCTGCTAGCGATGCTTTTGCCTTTAGCGGCTCAGCAATGAAACCGCACCCGCACCACTGAACAACCCCGCACTCACCCGGTTAAACCAGCTCTGGCCCTTGCCACTGCGCAAATACCGCGCCGCGCCATGCGCACCCAATCCGTAAGCCAGTTTGCACAGCAGATCCAGCACGGTCCAGGTGGCAATCATCACCAGCAACTGCGGCAGGAACGGTTGCTCAGCGTTCAAGAACTGCGGCAGGAAAGCGGCGAAGAACAGAATGTCTTTAGGATTGCTCGCACCCAAAACAAAGGCGCGCCCGAATAGGGCACGAAAGCGTGGTGCCGCAGCAGCCTGAGGCACTTCGGCGCCTACCGATGGCTGGCGCGATTGCTGCCAGCTCTGCCAGGCGAGGTAGAACAGGTACAACGCACCGACGATTTTCAGCGCGCTGAACAGCTGTTCCGACGCCAGCAACAACGCGCCCAAACCCAGGGCCGACGCGCTGAGCAAACAGATCGAAGCAAATACGCCACCCAGAAACGCCGGGTAAGAACGACGCAAACCGTAATTCAGACTGTTGCTGATCATTAGCAAAGACAGGGGCCCCGGGATCAGGATCACCACCAGCGCAGCGCCGCTGAACAGCAGCCAGGTTTCCAGACTCATCACTTGCCTCCATTTGTGCAAAAGCCCCACCCGACGGGGTGAGGCTGTTTTGAAACACTGTTTTTGAAACGTAGAAGGCTTACAAGAAAATGAACTTGGCGATGAAGATCGCGCAAAGCACCCACAGACTGACGGAAATTTCCTTGTACTTACCGGTGCCGGCCTTCAGCGCCACGTAGGTGATGAAGCCCAGCGCGATTCCGTCGGCGACCGAGAAGGTCAGCGGCATCATGATCGCGGTGACGATCGCCGGAATGCTGTCGGTCGCTTCGTCCCACTCGATGTGCGCCATGCCGCCCATCATCAGCATTGCTACATAAATCAGCGCGCCGGCGGTGGCATAGGCGGGGATCATGCCAGCCAGCGGTGCGAAAAACATCGCTGCAATAAATAGCACACCTACGGTCACTGCGGTAAGACCAGTCCGACCACCCGCGGCGACACCCGCGGCACTTTCAACGTAGCTGGTGACTGGCGGAACACCGACCACCGCCCCGAATACGCTGGAGGCGCTATCGGCTTTCATGGCACGGGAAAGGTTTTCGATCCGCCCGTCCGCGTTCACCAGGTTGGCGCGCTGGGCGACGCCCATCAGGGTGCCGGCGGTGTCGAACATGTGCACGAAGAGGAAGGCCAGCACCACGCTGATCATGCTGACGTTGAACACGCCGGCGACGTTCATGGCCATCCAGGTCGGGGCCAGGCTCGGCGGTGCCGACATGATCCCTTCGTAATGCACCAGGCCCAGGCCCCAACCAGCCAGCGTCACGGTGATGATGCTGATGAGGATCGCACCGAAAACCTTGTGGTAGCTGAGCATGGCGATCATCAGGAAACAGATGGCGGCCAGCAGCGGGCCGGGTTCGCGCAACGAGCCAAGCTTGATCAGGGTGGCCGGGCTATCGACGACGATACCGGCGGTTTTCAAGCCGATCAGCCCGAGAAACAGACCGACCCCCGCGCCCATCGCAAAGCGCAGGCTCACCGGAATGCTGTTGAGTAGCCATTCACGGATCCGGGAAAAGGTCAGGAACATGAACAACACGCCGGAAACAAACACCGCGCCAAGGGCGGTTTCCCAGTTGTAGCCCATAGTGCCGACCACGGTGTAGGTGAAGAAAGCGTTCAAGCCCATGCCCGGTGCCAGGCCGACCGGCCAGTTGGCGTACAGACCCATCAACAGGCAGCCCAGCGCGGCGGCGATGCAGGTGGCGACGAACGCAGCGCCGTGATCAATCCCGGCGTCAGCCATGATGTTGGGGTTGACGAAGATGATGTAAGCCATGGTGATAAAGGTTGTCAGACCGGCAATCAGCTCGGTCTTCACCGTGGTGCCATGCAAGCTGAGTTTGAAGATGCGCTCCAGCCAGCCAGTGCGTAACGGCGGCGAGAGTTCCAGCGTCGAGGCTTCGGATTTGCGGCTTTCCACAGCGAGTACTCCTCAAGAGTTTTATTGTTATTTCCAGGGCCGGACCCATGAGGGTGGCAGCGGCCCTTTGAGGCATTCGCGAATTTGTTGACCGCTTGGTCAGGAACTCGCACGCAGTGGATTATGCTTTTGTATACAAATAATGCAAATAATGTTTTTGATTTTGTAGACGAAAAAAATGGCAGGCGGGGTATATGGATAAGAAATGTAATGTGCAGCGAGCTTTTTGTGGCGAGGGAGCTTGCTCCCGCTGGGGCGCGCAGCGGCCCGACTCAGGCGCTGGTAATTTTTCAGGCATTGCGGCGTTATCGTTCTTTACGACTGCTGCGCAGCCGAGCGGGAGCAAGCTCCCTCGCCACAGTCAGGCGTCGTCCCGGTCAATTCTTGTTACTTCCCCTAACGCGAGATTCACCGCCAACCACCCATTCACCGCCACCTCCCCAGCCTCGGCAAACACCCGCTCCAGCAATTTCACCTGCTCACGCCGCAACGACTGTTCGAACCGTGCGCCGTCCACGGTCAGTTCCAGCAAGCGCTTGCGCTTGTCCGCCTCCGAGGCGACGCTGTTCACCAAATGCATTTCCACCAACTGGCGCAGTGGAATGTTCAACGCCTGCTTGCTCACACCCAGCAACGCCAGCAATTCCTTGACGCTCAGGTTCGGGTAACGGGCAATGAAAAACACGATGCGTTGATGCATCCGGCTCAAGCCGCGACGCTCGAGCATTTCGTCGGCCTTGGCAGTGAACGCCTGATAGCCGAAGAAAAACGCTTCCATGGCCTGCTGTTGGGAGGCGGGATTTTTAAGGTCAAGCATATTGACGTATCCGTTCGGGTTGTCGTAATTTCGGTCAACCAGTTTGACTCATTTTCCTCAGGCCTCGCTACCGGTGACCCCCATGGCTTTTTCCGAACGTGTCTCGCGCCTTAAAAGTTCTCTGATCCGTGAAATCCTTGCGGCGGCCCAACGGCCGGAAGTGATGTCGTTCGCAGGCGGCCTGCCGGCCGAAGCCATGCTGCCGAAGGTCGAGTGGGCCGACATGCCGCTGTCCATGGGCCAATACGGCATGAGCGAAGGCGAGCCAGCGCTGCGTGAAGCGCTGGCGGCGGAGGCACGAGCACTGGGTGTGCCGTGTGAGGCGAGCCAGGTGCTGGTGGTCAGCGGTTCCCAGCAAACCCTCGATCTGGCAGCGAAGCTCTACATCGACAAAGGCACCGAGATCCTGCTTGAAGCGCCGACTTATCTCGCGGCATTGCAGATCTTTCAGCTATTCGGCGCCGACTGCATCACCGTCCCGCTGGAGGCTGATGGTCCGAACCTGACGCAACTGCGTGTACGCCTGGAAAAACACCGCCCGGGGTTCATCTACCTGATCCCGACCTTCCAGAACCCGTCGGCCGTGCGCTACAGCGAAGCCAAGCGCGACGCTGTGGCCGCCTTGCTGGATGAGTTCGGCGTCACCCTGATCGAAGACGAGCCTTACCGCGAGCTGACTTTCGACGGAGGCTGCGCCACGCCGATTGTCAGTCGTTTGAAAAAGGCCAGCTGGATCTACACCGGCACCGTGTCGAAAACCTTGTTGCCGGGGTTGCGCGTCGGTTACCTGATTGCCAGCCCGGACCTGTTTCCGCACTTGCTGAAGCTCAAGCAATCGGCTGACCTGCACACCAATCGGGTCGGCCAGTGGCAGGCGCTGCAATGGATCGGCACAGAGAAATTTCAGCATCACCTGAGTGAATTGCGGGACTTCTACCGCGTTCGGCGGGACGCATTTCAGTCGGCGCTGGAAACCCATTTTTCTGATTTGGCCGATTGGAACGTGCCGCAGGGTGGGCTGTTTTTCTGGCTGACGTTGAAGCAACCGCTGGATACGCGGACGTTGCTCAAAGCGGCGTTGGCGGCGGATGTTGCGTTCATGCCGGGTGAGCCGTTTTTCCCTGAGCCGGACAAACATCCGGGGCATCTACGCCTGAACTTCAGCCATATCGATCCGGTGCGGCTGGATGAAGGGTTGAAGCGATTGGCGGCGGTGGTGCGTCAGGCGCAGGCTGCGAAAGCGGCCTGAGGGGAGGGCAGAAACAAATAAACCGGCCATTGGGCCGGTTTATTTTTGTCTGGATTTTGTGGTGTTAGGGCGGACGCATTCGCGGGCAAGCCTCGCTCCTACAGGAATCCGCGTTCTCCTGTAGGAGCGAGGCTTGCCCGCGAAGAGGCCATCAATTACACCACAACAACCTCAGGCCGCCGCGAAACGCTTATCCAGATAATCAATAATCACCTTGGACTCATACATCCACGTGGTCTGGCCATTCTCTTCAATACGCAGGCAAGGCACCTTGATCTTGCCACCCTGTTCCAGCAGCGTCTGGCGATCCTGCTCGTTATTCTTCGCATCACGCAGCGCCACCGGCACGTTCAAGCGGCGCAAGGTGCGGCGGGTTTTCACGCAGAACGGGCAGGCGTGGAACTGATACAGGGTCAGGCCTTTGGCGGCCGTTTCGACCTGAGCCTGAGCAGCGGAGGGGCGCTGCTTCTTGCCCGGGCGGGTGATGAAGTCGATGAAGATGATCAGTTGGCCAAGGCCGACACGAAGCGCTTTAACGAACACGGTACAAGCCTCACGGGGCGAAAGAAGGCGCGCAGCTTACCTGATTTTTCACAGGCGAAAAAAAACCGGCGATGAATGCCGGTTTTCTTCGTGTTGCAAATTATTTGATCAGGCTGAGGAATTCGCTGCGAGTGGCGGCGTTTTCGCGGAACTCACCCAGCATCACCGAGGTGATCATCGACGAATTCTGCTTTTCCACACCGCGCATCATCATGCACATGTGCTTGGCCTCGATCACCACCGCAACGCCCAGGGCGCCGGTGACTTGCTGGACCGCATCGGCGATCTGGCGGCTGAGGTTTTCCTGGATCTGCAGGCGGCGGGCGTACATATCGACGATCCGCGCGACTTTCGACAGCCCCAGCACCTTGCCGCTCGGGATGTAGGCGACGTGGGCCTTGCCGATGAACGGCAGCAGGTGGTGTTCGCACAACGAGTACAGCTCGATGTCTTTCACCAGCACCATTTCGCTGTTGTCAGAGCTGAACAAGGCACCGTTGGTGACTTCTTCAAGTGTCTGTTCATAACCGCGGCAGAGGTACTGCATGGCTTTGGCGGCACGCTTTGGCGTGTCGAGCAGGCCCTCGCGGGAGACGTCCTCGCCCAGTTGGCCGAGAATCGCGGTGTAATTCTGTTCCAGGGACATGAAACTACCTGTGGGATTTTACGCAAAGGGCAAGGGTACGGTGGCAAACACGGCGCTGCAAGCTTGACGCAACAGCTTTACTCGTCGCGACCTTCCATCATGGTGCGTTTGAGCATCACATACACCGCACCGGCGCCGCCATGTTTGGCCTGGCACGAAGTGAAGCCAAGCACCTGTGAGTGCTGGCGCAGCCAGGTGTTGACGTGGCTTTTGATCATTGGCCGCTTGCCGTCCAGGCGCACGGCTTTGCCGTGGGTGACGCGCACGCAGCGGATTTCGAATTTGGTCGCTTCGGCCAGGAAGGCCCAGAGGGTTTCCCGGGCCTTCTCCACGCTCATGCCGTGCAGGTCGAGGCTGCCTTCGAACGGGATCTGGCCGATCTTGAGCTTGCGCATCTGGCTTTCCTGCACGCCGTCGCGCGCCCACATCAGCTCGTCTTCCGGGCCGACGTCGATCACGAACTGATCGGACAGACCGTCAACGGTGGTGGCATCGGTGCGCACGGTGGCAGCTTGACGCAGCTTGGCGATCTGCGCGCGGTCAGCCTTGGGTTTGCCGGTTTCGGCGCGGTCGTGCTTGATCGGCTTGACGCCTTGGATCGCGCTTTTGAACAGGGAAAAATCGTCGTCTTGCATGTCAGCCTCCGCGAAGGGCGGCCAGTTTACCCAAGTCGAGACACGATCGATAACAATTGGGGCCTGCTAAAACGCCAGGCCGTCAATTCAGTCGTGTTTTTTCATCAGATGCGGGGACATGTTCAGCTCTCGCGACTGGCGAGCACGGCGACGGCAGCGACGCCACAGCCAAACGCCCAGGTAGAGCAGAAACAGGCCGACCGCCAGAATGATGGCCGAGCCCAGCGGGCTGGCGTTCAGCTCGCCGAGTGCCGGCGGGCGTCCCAGCAGGCTGGCGGCGCCGGCCATGGCCAGCAACACACCGCAGGTTGCCAGCAGAGCAGCGAACGCTGCGCCGAATCGAAAACGCCAGTTGCTTTGGCCTTTGGGCCGCAAGCGGCGTGCGTCAAAACCATCGGATAACTTCATTCCGACCTTCCTCAATGGGTATCGGCCCTTCGACCGGGAGTTGACCGGGATGTTCCTGAGGCTATGACATTTACAGCTAATGAGAGGCTTTTGCGGATGAGCGGCGGCATGAACCGCTCATCAAGCGTCATTCAGATCAGATCGTGGGTCAGGGCGAGGGTGGCGAAGTTGTCCGCCATGATCGCCATTTCGGTCTGTTGAACGTGGTCTGCGCTCAGCACACCGCCCTTGTAAGGCAAATCGCGGGTTGCGCAAGCGTCTTCAACCAAGGTGCAACGAAAACCCAGGTTTTTCGCGGCGCGCACAGTGGTGCTGACGCTGGAATGGCTCATGAAACCGCACACGATCAGGTCCAGTGAACCAAGATTCTGCAGGCGCTCCAGCAGTTCGGTGCCGTGAAACGCACTCGGCAGCAGTTTGCCGATGATGGTTTCGTCTGCCTGTGGTTCCAGGCCCGGGATGAACTCACCGCGTTCGCCTTGCGGGTCGAACAACCCGCCGACGGTACCGAGGTGGCGCACATGCACGATGGGCCGACCGGCTGCGCGGGCAGCGCTCACCAGTTGCTTGATGTTCGCGACGGCAGCATCCATGCCGACCAGCGCCAGGGGGCCGCTGAGGTATTCTTTCTGGGCATCGATGATGACAAGGGTCGCATGGCTCAGATTGGCTGCTGCATAACCGCGGCCGCTGAGTTGAAACATCGTTTTTGGAACGGACATTCTGGGGCTCCTTCGGGTGGGGCTTTTGCGACATTGTCCTCTGGCTGAGCGCTTCTGTGAATCGCTACCATCGCAGGGGCCGTCGTTGCTGGCCCGCAGCGTTGTCAAGATACTCGTTTTGTTCAATAGCCAGCGCAAAAAATGGAAGTGTCATACATCTGGGCCGGTGTTTTTCCTGCGTCGTCGTAACGCGTTTTGGCTGGTAGAATCGCCAGTCGTTTTTTCTGGAGTTTGCCCCCGTGATCACTTCCCGCCTTCGTACCCTGCGCGACCATATCCGTTGGGCCGTCAGCCACTTCCATGGGGAGGATCTGTTTTTCGGCCATGGGACCGACAACGCCTGGGACGAAGCCCGTCAACTGGTGTTGGGCGCGTTGCACCTGCCGTGGGAAATTGCTGACAGTTACCTCGACTGCAACCTCGAAGAGGGCGAGGTAGTCAAACTGCAGCGCATGCTCAAGCGCCGTATCGAAGAACGCATCCCGACCGCTTACCTGCTGGGCGAGGCCTGGTTCTGCGGCATGTCGTTCATTGTCGACGAGCGTGTGTTGATCCCGCGTTCACCGATTGGCGAGCTGATCGAAAAGCGTTTCGAGCCGTGGCTCGGCGCCGAACCTGCGCGGATTCTCGACCTGTGCACCGGCTCCGGTTGCATTGGTATCGCTTGTGCCTATGAGTTCCAGAACGCCGAAGTGGTGCTGGCCGACCTGTCGTTCGAAGCGCTGGAGGTGGCCAACAAGAACATTGAGCGTCATGGCGCCGATGAGCGTGTGTACACGGTTCAGGGCGATGGTTTCGACGGTTTGCCGGGGCAGCGTTTCGACCTGATCGTGTCGAACCCGCCTTACGTCGATGCCGAAGATTTCGCCGACATGCCGCAGGAATACCAGCACGAGCCCGAGTTGGGCCTGGCCTGTGGCGATGATGGTTTGAACCTGGTGCGCCGCATGCTCGCCGAAGCGGCGGATCATCTGACCGAGAAGGGCTTGCTGATTGTCGAAGTGGGCAACAGCCAGGTTCACGTTGACGCGTTGTACCCGGAAGTCGACTTCGCCTGGCTCGATTTCGAGCGCGGCGGCCATGGCGTGTTCATGTTGACGGCGCAGCAGTGCCGCGAGCATCAGGCGTTGTTCGCGTCCCGCGTCTGACCCCGATCATTGTGGTGAGGGAGCTTGCTCCCGCTCGAGCGCGAAGCGGTCGCAAAACAGGCGACCGCGGTTTAACTGCAGGAATGTGGTTTCAGGTTTGAGGGCTGCTTCGCAGCCCAGCGGGAGCAAGCTCCCTCGCCACAATTGGGTTCGACACTGATTACCGGTGTGTAGCAATCCAGATCAACAACCCCGCCTGAAACACCGCAAACGCTACCAGGCACGTAATGGTGAAACGCAGTCCCGCGTCTTCACGCTTGTACTTGCTGACCTTTTCCTCGTGCTTCTTCAGCTTCACTTCCTGCTCGGCCAGGTTCTGTTCAGCCTGCTGGAGCATCTGCGCCGCTTCGAGAATTTCCACCTGTTGCAGCTTTTCGGTATTCCAGTCGGCCAACAGGTCGCCGACCTGCACCTCTTTGACGCTGCCCTTCAAATGCTGAGCGTCGGCATACGCCACCTCAAAACCGTGCGCCTTCAGAAAATGATCGCGGCGCAGGCGCGTGTCTTCGTTCAGCGCGTCCTTGTTGTTCAGGTCGGTGCCGTCGACGGTGTAGCCGGGCCAGCGCTTTTTCGCCCAGGTAATGCCCTGGGCCGCCATGTAGCGCCCGATGCCACGGTTCATCGGTTCGATCTGCAAACCGCTGTCTGGCCCGAAATGCACGCGTTTGGTGGCGTGATCGACCCACACGTCGAGGTGATTCTGCTCTTTGCGCACGCGCTGGCCGGGCAAGGAGATGGTCATGCGCAACAGGCTGTGTTGCTTGTCGTTGCGTTCGGCATAGCCGAATTCGACAAAGCGCAATGGCCGCCCGCCGGTGTTGCGATCGGTCTGCAACGGCGCCAGGCGGAGCATCTTGTGGTGCTCGACGTGGACGTCCGCCCACGGCAGCTCGACCGCTGGCGGTGCGTCTTTTTCAGCGGTGGTGTCGGGTGAAGTCGGGGTATCAGTCATAACGGCGAGATCCTGTCCAAGCTCAGCTCGTCGCCAGTCATAACGCTGGCGACAAAGGCTTATCGGCCGTTTTTTTCAGGACTGGAGGGCAAAAGCGCTCAACTGGAGCGAAGTCCGTCAATAAATCCCAGGATTCGCGCACCCAGCTCGGCAGCCAATGGCAATTGCGAATCCTTATAAGAGGCCAATTGCCGTTTGACGTCGTTGGGTACGATGCGCATGACGTGGTTCATGCCATCGATCAGCGCCAGTTCGGCATCGGGTTTGGCGGCCTTGAGCAGCCGGGCGTCATCGACACCGACCTGAATGTCGTTGCTGCCCTGAATGATCAACGCCGGCATTTTCAGTTTGGCAAACGCCGCCGCCGGGTCCTGGCGGAACAGCGAAATCAGATACGGCTGCACACTCGGGCGGAAAATCACCTGCAACTGCGGCGGCACGTTGTCGTCGGTTTTCCCGGCCTTGAGGCTGTCGAGCAGTTCATTGCTGCGCAGCATCAGCGGCGGCGGCAGGCGATTGCTCAGTTGCTGGCGCAACACCTGATCGATCGGCCGGGCGCTGCCGGACATGGAAATCACCGCCGCGGCATCGACGCTCGGCGCCGCGAGGCTGGCAATCAGCGCGCCTTCGCTGTGGCCCAGCAGAATCAGTTGGCCGAAACGCGGATCGGTTTTGAGCTTCTGCCCCCAGGCTTCGGCGTCGGCCACATAGGCCTCCACCGACAGATTGCGTTCGTCCGGGGTCGCTGCCAGGCTGGCCGCCACGCCGCGCTTGTCGTAACGCACGCTGGCGATGTTGTGCTTGGCCAGCACCCAGGCGAGGCGCTTGAGGCTGTCGTTGCGCCCACCGTCCGGGTTGTTTCCGTCACGATCCGTAGGACCGGAACCGGAAATGATCAGGACAACCGGCACGGGTTTGTCTGATTTTGGCAGCAACAACGAGCCGAAAAGCTCTCCGGTGCCGGTATCCAGCGTGATCGGCCGTTGCAGGACAGTGGCCTGCACAAAGCCGGTAAACAAAGTAAGGCTCAAGGCTAAAACTCGCAGCATCATCACGCCATCATTCACAAAGGTGCCGGTTGGACTCGCGGGCACCCATAAGGTTCGAGGATGAACTACTTGGGTAGCCTGCGTATACTGGCGCGCATTACGTATTCAGGTTCATTTCACGGAGCGTCCTGCATGTCCGGCAATACCTACGGCAAGCTGTTCACTGTCACCACCGCAGGCGAAAGCCATGGTCCGGCGTTGGTCGCCATTGTCGACGGCTGCCCGCCGGGGCTGGAGATTTCCCTGGAGGATTTGCAGCGCGACCTCGACCGCCGCAAGCCCGGCACCAGCCGCCACACCACCCAGCGCCAGGAAGCGGACGAGGTGGAAATCCTCTCCGGAATTTTCGAAGGCCGCACCACCGGTTGCTCGATCGGCTTGTTGATCCGCAACACCGACCAGAAGTCCAAGGACTACTCGGCGATCAAGGATCTGTTCCGTCCGGCCCACGCCGACTATACCTATCACCACAAGTACGGCGAACGCGATTACCGCGGCGGTGGTCGCAGCTCGGCGCGGGAAACCGCCATGCGCGTGGCGGCCGGCGCGATTGCCAAGAAATACCTGGCCACCCAGGGCATCGTCATTCGCGGTTACATGAGCCAGCTCGGCCCGATCGAAATCCCGTTCAAGACCTGGGATTCGGTGGAAGAGAACGCGTTCTTCAGCCCAGACCCGGACAAAGTGCCGGAGCTGGAAGCCTATATGGACCAGCTGCGCCGCGACCAGGATTCGGTCGGCGCGAAGATCACCGTTGTCGCCGAAGGCGTGATGCCGGGCCTCGGCGAGCCGATCTTCGACCGTCTCGACGCCGAACTGGCCCATGCGCTGATGAGCATCAACGCGGTCAAAGGCGTGGAAATCGGCGCCGGTTTCGCCAGTGTTTCCCAGCGCGGCACCGAGCACCGCGATGAAATGACCCCGGAAGGTTTCCTCAGCAACAACGCGGGTGGCATTTTGGGCGGTATCTCGTCCGGTCAACCGATCGTCGCGCACCTCGCGTTGAAGCCGACCTCCAGCATCACCACGCCGGGCCGTTCCATCGACATCCATGGCAACCCGGTGGAAGTCGTCACCAAAGGTCGCCATGACCCATGCGTCGGCATCCGCGCCACGCCGATTGCCGAAGCGATGATGGCCATCGTGCTGATGGATCACCTGCTGCGTCACCGCGGGCAGAACGCCGATGTGCGCGTGAGCACGCCGGTGCTGGGTCAGCTTTAATGGCTGACCTCTCAGTCGCTGCGGTCTGATGACCGTGGCGGCGCTGCCGTACTGGCGGCTCTCCAGTTTCTATCTGTTCTATTTCGCCTTGCTCGGTTCGACAGCGCCGTTTCTGGCGCTGTACTTCGATCACCTGGGTTTTTCCAGCGCGCGCATCGGCGAGCTGGTGGCAATCCCGATGCTGATGCGTTGTGTCGCGCCGAACATCTGGGGCTGGCTCGGTGACTACACCGGCCGGCGCCTGGCCATCGTGCGTTTCGGCGCGGTCTGCACGTTGCTGACGTTTTCGCTGATTTTCGTCAGCAAGTCCTACGCCTGGCTGGCGATGGTCATGGCGTTGCATGCGTTTTTCTGGCATGCGGTGTTGCCGCAGTTCGAAGTCATCACCCTCGCGCATTTGAAGGGCCAGACGCAGCGCTACAGCCAGATTCGTTTGTGGGGCTCCATCGGTTTCATCATCACCGTGGTGGCGCTGGGGCGCTTGTTCGAATGGCTCAGCCTCGACATTTACCCGGTGGCGCTGGTGCTGATCATGGCCGGGATCGTGGTCAGCAGCCTGTGGGTGCCGAATGCCCAACCGGTTCAGGGCGAACGGATTGCCGGTGACGGCTTCCTCAGGCAATTGCGCAACCCCGGCGTATTGGCGTTTTACGGTTGTGTGGCGCTGATGCAGATGAGCCACGGCCCGTATTACACCTTCCTGACCTTGCACCTTGAGCGATTGGGTTACAGCCGTGGCTTGATCGGCATGCTCTGGGCGCTCGGCGTAGTCGCCGAAGTCTTGATGTTTCTGGCCATGAGCAAGATCCTTGCGCGCTTCTCGGTGCGCCGGGTGCTGCTGGCGAGTTTTCTGCTGGCGGCGCTGCGCTGGTTGTTGTTGGGTTCGTTTGCCGAATTTGTCTGGGTGCTGCTGTTTGCCCAAGTGCTGCACGCCGCGACATTCGGCAGTTTTCACGCAGCTGCCATCCAATTCGTGCAACGTAGCTTCGGTGCGCGCCAGCAAGGGCAGGGCCAGGCGTTGTACGCCGCGCTGGCCGGCACCGGTGGCGCACTGGGCGCGTTGTACTCCGGCTACAGCTGGAATGCCCTCGGGGCCATGTTCACCTTTAGTATTGCCAGTCTCGCAGCCTTCGCCGCTGCCGTTATCATTGCCACACGTATGCAAGAGGACAGGCCATGAGCCTTACCCGTGAACACCTCGCCCAGGAAATCATCGACGCCGGGCGTTTTCTGTATGGCCGCGGCTGGTCGCCGGCCACCAGCAGCAATTATTCGACCCGTCTGTCGCCGACCGAAGCCTTGCTGACCGTGTCCGGCAAGCACAAGGGCCAGTTGGGCCTCGACGATGTGCTGGCCACGGATCTGTCGGGCAACAGCCTGGAGCCGGGCAAGAAACCGTCCGCCGAAACCTTGCTGCACACTCAGCTCTACAGCTGGCGCCCGGAAATCGGCGCGGTGCTGCACACCCATTCGGTGAACGCCACCGTGCTGTCGCGCCTGACGCCGGAAGATTTCATCGAGTTCGAAGACTACGAACTGCAGAAAGCCTTCAGCGGCGTATCCACCCACGAATCCCGGGTGCGTGTGCCGATTTTCGACAACGATCAGGACATTGCGCGTCTCGCCGCCGAGGTGCAGCCTTGGCTGGACGCCCATCCCGATTGCGTCGGCTATCTGATCCGCGGTCATGGCCTCTACACCTGGGGTGCGCGCATGAGCGATGCGCTGCGGCAGATCGAGGCCTTTGAATTTTTGTTCGAGTGCGAGTTGAAGACGCGCTCACTCTTGAACCGTTAAGGAGTTGCCCTGATGAGCAGCCTGTCCGTCTACCACGTCTCAAGCCCTGATATTCCGAACAAGGTGCTGACCCATTTCGAAGACATTGCCTCGACCCTGGCCGAGCAGGGCGTGCGCTTCGACCGCTGGCAAGCGGCGGCGAAAATCCAGCCGGGCGCCAGCCAGGAAGAGGTGATCGCCGCGTATCAGGAGCAAATCGACAAACTCATGACCGAGCGCGGCTACATCACCGTCGATGTGATCAGCCTGAACAGCGACCACCCGCAAAAAGCCGAACTGCGCGCCAAGTTCCTCGACGAACACCGTCATGGCGAAGACGAAGTAAGATTTTTCGTCGCCGGCCGTGGCTTGTTCACCCTGCACATCGACGATTACGTGTACGCCGTGCTGTGCGAGAAGAACGACCTGATCTCGGTGCCGGCCGGCACGCCGCACTGGTTCGACATGGGCGAGCATCCGCATTTCGTCGCCATTCGTCTGTTCAACAATCCTGAAGGCTGGGTGGCCAATTTCACCGGCGAAGACATCGCCAGCCGTTTCCCGCGTCTGGAGGACTGAGCCGATGCCGATCAAAGCGATTCTCACCGACATCGAAGGCACCACCAGCGCGGTGAGTTTTGTGTTCGACGTGCTGTTTCCATATGCCGCCAAACACCTGCCGGACTTCGTTCGCCAACACGCCACGCGCGCCGATGTCGCCGAGCAACTGGCCGCCGTTCGCCGGGACAACAATGAGCCGGACGCGGACGTCGAGCGCATTATCGAGATCCTCCTGGGCTGGATCGCCGAAGACCGCAAAGCCACGCCGCTCAAGGCCTTGCAAGGCATGGTCTGGGAGCAGGGCTATCAGGCCGGGCAGTTGAAAGGCCACGTGTACCCGGACGCCGTCGAAGCGCTGAAACGCTGGCATCAGGAAGGTTTCAAACTGTTTGTTTACTCCTCCGGTTCGATTCAGGCGCAGAAATTGATTTTCGGCTGCTCGGAGGCGGGGGATTTGTCGCCGCTGTTCAGCGACTATTTCGACACCACGTCGGGGCCCAAGCGTGAAGCGCAGTCTTATCAGCGCATTACTCAGGCGATTGGCCTTGAAGCGGCGCAGATTCTGTTTCTGTCCGATATCGTCGAAGAGCTGGATGCGGCGCGCACGGCGGGTATGGCGACCTGCGGGCTGGCGAGAGAGGGCGGGGAGTTGGCAGGGCATGTGACTGTCGACAGCTTTGCGCGGATCGATCCTTCAACTTTCTAACTGTCGAAACACATCCCCTGTAGGAGCGAAGCTTGCTCGCGAAAGCGGCGTGTCAGACAACATTGATATCGCCTGACACGCCGCCTTCGCGAGCAAGCTTCGCTCCTACAGGGGATGGGTGCAGTTTCAAAAACAACTCAGGCCGTGAAGCGAGAGCTTTCACGGCCTGTTTGTTTGCAGCGTTAAAAAGATTTACGCCGAATGATAAGTGGGCAGTGCAAACCGCTGCTGGCTCTGCAGCATGGAAATCTGCGGCAGTTCGCTCGCCTGTTCAGCCAGGTCGCGACGGATAGCGCTGATCACCCACGACAGCTGATCACCGGCATGCAATTGCTGGTAGGAAATCGAGCGTTTGAACACCCGGCCTTCGGTGCTGCGCAAGGTGAGCAAAATGCCACCGTCAGGACGTGGCTGAGTGGTGACTTCGAAGTTGGAAAACAGGGACGAAAATTTTTCTTGGATCAGGCTCATGTCTATCAGCTCCGTAAGCGCTTGAATGGCAAGCATGCAGAGGTAGTTGCAGTGATTGTGCCAGCACCTGATTTCTTAAAAAACTGTTATAAATCAATAAGATAATTTTTAGGCTGATTTTTACTTTCGTGCAATCTGCATGAATGGCCATCGTGCATCCTGCATTTTGCGAGGTCGACGACGATTCGATGGAACCATTCAGCCCCTCAGGGTTCACGTTTTCATTTGCGTTAGCTGCGGATACAAAACATTTCAAAAACCGCGTGTACAGCTCAAGAACCGTTGACGTATTTTCGGGCTCAATCACCGTCGCCCGACAATAAAAAAATCGCACGGGAACTACCATGAGCCACACGACGAACGACACGATCACCTGGGGCATGATGCTCCGCAAGCTGCCTTCGATTGCCAAGGCCATCCCTCGGGTGGTGAAGGGCATGAAGGCCGCCAACGTCAAGGACCCGACCCAACCGTGTGGCCTCGGCTGGAGCTTCGAGCAGGCAACGTTGCGCAATCCCGAGGGCCCGGCATTGCTGCAGGGCGCCGTGAAACTCAGCTATTCACAGGTCAATCAATGGGCCAATCGCATTGCCCATCACTTGATTGCCCAAGGCATCCGCAAGGGCGACGTGGTGGCGGTGTTCATCGAGAACCGCCCGGAGTTGCTGGTGACGATCCTGGCGGTGGCCAAGGTCGGCGCGATCAGCGCCTTGCTCAACACTTCGCAGACTCGCGATACACTGGCCCATAGCCTGAACCTGGTGGCGCCTGCGGCGATCATCGTCGGTGAGGAGCTGGTGCCGGCGTTTTCGGCGGTGCGCGAGCGGGTTTCGATCGACGCGGCGCGCACCTGGTTTGTCGCCGACCGAGACACTTACAACCAGCCGGGCATTGCGCCCGACGGCTTCATCAACCTGATGTCGGCGACGGCGGACAGCCCCAGCGATAACCCCGCCAGCAGCCAGCAGGTTTTTCTCGACGATCCGTGTTTCTACATCTACACCTCGGGCACCACCGGATTGCCCAAGGCCGGTGTGTTCAAGCACGGCCGCTGGATGCGCAGTTCCGCGAGCTTCGGCTTGATCGCGCTGGACATGCGCCCCGAGGACATTGTCTATTGCACGTTGCCGCTCTATCACGCCACCGGGCTGTGCGTGTGCTGGGGCTCGGCCATCAGCGGCGCGTCGGGGTTTGCCATTCGCCGCAAGTTCAGCGCCAGTCAGTTCTGGAGCGATGTGCGCAACTACCGTGCGACCACCCTCGGTTACGTCGGTGAATTGTGCCGCTACCTCGTCGATCAACCGCCGAGTGCCGACGACAGCCGGCACGGCGTGACGAAAATGATCGGCAACGGTCTGCGCCCCGGTGCGTGGCGCGAATTCAAGACGCGCTTTGGCGTGAACCACATCTGCGAGTTGTATGCCGCCAGCGACGGCAATATCGGCTTCACCAACATGCTCAACTTCGACAACACCGTTGGTTTTTCCCTGATGTCCTGGGAGCTGGCGGCTTACGATCACGACAGCGGTGCACCAACGCGTGACGCCAAAGGCTTCATGCGCAAAGTTGCCAAAGGCGAGCAGGGGCTGTTGCTGGCGAAGATCGACGACAAGGCGCCACTGGACGGCTACACCGATCCGCAGAAGACCGAAAAAGTCGTGCTCCACGACGTGTTTGAGAAGGGCGACCGTTATTTCAACACCGGCGACCTGCTGCGCAACATCGGTTTTGGCCATGCGCAGTTCGTCGATCGCCTCGGTGACACCTACCGCTGGAAGGGTGAAAACGTCTCGACCACCGAAGTCGAGAACATCCTGCTGCAGCACCCGAACATTTCCGAAGCCGTGGCCTATGGCGTGGAAGTGCGCAACACCAACGGGCGGGCGGGGATGGCGGCGATCACACCGGCCGAATCCCTGGCGACTCTGGATTTCAGCGAACTGCTGGCCTTCGCCCGCGAACACATGCCAGCGTATGCGGTACCGTTGTTCCTGCGGGTGAAAGTGAAAATGGAAACCACCGGCACCTTCAAGTACCAGAAGACCCGGCTCAAGGACGAAGCCTTCGACCCTGGCAAAACCGGGGATGATCCGATCTACGCCTGGTTGCCGGGGACCGAGACGTACGTGCAGGTCACCGAACAATTGCTGGCGGACATTCACGGTGGCAAGTACCGCTATTGAATGTGGCTATGGCACGCCTTGAGAAAAAAGAAGTGACAGTGGCGGGGGCGCTCGGGAAACTGTCGGCTTTGCGAATAACTGTGAGTGGAGTCTCCAATGTCCGATCAAAGCCGCCAGATGACCCCCGAAGAAGCCGCCGAGTTTGCCGAACAGGTCTTCAACAAGGCGCGTGAGGGCGATGCGGCCATGATGGCTGCGCTGCTGACCAAAGGCCTGCCGCCGAACCTGCGCAACCACAAGGGCGACACCTTGCTGATGCTGGCCGCTTACCACGGCCATGTGGAAACCGTGAAAGTCCTGCTGGAGCACAAGGCCGACCCGGAGATCCGCAACGACAACGGCCAGAGCCCGATTGCCGGCGCAGCGTTCAAGGGCGACCTGGCCGTGGTCAAGGCGCTGGTCGAAGGTGGCGCACAAGTGGAAGGCTCATCGTTCGACGGCCGTACGGCGCTGATGATGGCGGCGATGTTCAACCGCGTGGAAATCGTCGATTACCTGATCAGCAAAGGCGCCGATCCGAAAGCCAAGGATGCCAATGGCGTGTCCGCGCTGGATGCCGCTAAAACGCTTGGCGCGGTGGATACCACGGCGCAGCTTGAGAAATTGCTCGGCTGATTTTCCAATACCCTGTGGCGAGGGAGCTTGCTCCCGCTTGAGTGCCAGCACTCACAAAAATCTGCATGAACTTGAGGTTTTTGGGGCCGCTACGCAGCCCAGCGCGAGCAAGCTCGCTCGCCACAGGGTTGTTGAAAATTCCAGGTTTCGTGATGTCAGTACACCCAAACCTCAACCCGCCGGTTCTTGATCCGCCCCTCATCCGCACTGTTGGCCGCCACCGGCATCTCGGCGCCAAAACCGCGTATCTCGCGAAACACCACGCCGCTTTTCACCAGCTCTCGCCGCACCGCCATGGCCCGCAGTTTCGACAGCAGGTCGGCCCGCGCCGGATCGCTTTTGGCATCGCCAAACCCCACCAGCGTCACCTGCCGGTTGGTCTTCTCGTTCTGCCGGATGTAATCGAGCACCCGCGTCAGGTCCTGCCGGGCCTTGTTATCCAGCGTCGCGCTGCCTTCTTCGAAACGGAAATTCACGGTCAGGCGCTGGGCGTGGCGGCTGAGTGCCTGATAGCCCTCGGGCATCAGCGCATTCGGTGTGACGGCCATGGCCTGCACGGTCTGGGCAATAAACCCGTTGGCCGCGACGATTGTCTGGCCTTCGCTGCTCTGCGCGAATTTCACCAACGCATCGGCCCAGGGATTTTTGCCGTTGGGCGGCAGGTAAAAGAACAGCCGGCGCGACAGCGGATAGTCTTCGGTGGCAATCAGGCTGTTGAGCGGCAACATGGCCTGGGACTGGCCATCGACGATCGCCACGGCTTTGGCCTGACGCACGTAGGGCAGGCCGATGAAGCCGATGCCTTGCGGATCGAGGCTGACCGCGTCGGACAACTGCTCGCTGGATTCGAAACGTTTCGCCGCGCTGTTCAGCGTTTTCCCACGACGGCTGAGCACCACTTCCTTGAAGGTGTCGTAAGTGCCCGAGTGGTCATCCCGTGCGTACAGATGAATCGGCCCGCCGCTGCCGCCGAGTTCTTCCCAGGTGTGGGCTTCGCCGCTGAAGATGCGCGCCAGTTGCTCGGTGTCGAGTTGATTCAACGGGTTTTGCGGATGAAGGATGATTGCCAGGCCATCGATGGCGATGACCTGCTCGGTGCCGGGGCTCTTCAGATCGCCAAGGGATTGCAGGGCCACCAGTTCACTGTCCTTGATCGGGCGCGAAGAGGCGGCAAGGTCCGCGGTGGCATTTTTCAGGGCGGTGAAGCCGGTGCTGGAGCCGTGGGCCGCGACTGCTACCTCGACCCGGTGACCCTGTGCGGTTTCGCCGACCACCCGCAGTTCGTTGGCGGTGTCCGGAGCTTCGCTGTGAACCTTGAGCAAGCCTTGCTCGCGCATCAAACCCTCGACCAGCGCCGGACCCAATGCCGCGCCAATGGTGTTGGAACCCTGGATTCGCAACACCGGACCCTGTTTGGGCGTCGGCAAGTCACCGGCCGACGCGGTGACTGGCAGTCCGGCGCACAGCATTAACAGGAATAAAACGCGCAGCGTCATGCCGGCACCTTATAAAGCGAAAGAAAGTGCGGGGAGATTAAGTCAGTAAGATGTCCGAAAGATGACAGTTACCAACATTAATGTGGGAGCGAGCCTGCTCGCGAAAGCGGTGTGTCAGTCAACATTGATGTCGACTGACACACCGGCTTTCGCGAGCAGGCTCGCTCCCACATTTGATCTGTGTCGACAGGTAGGGATCAGCTCAACTCAAGCCAGATCGGCGCATGGTCCGAGGGCTTTTCCATCCCGCGCAGTTCGTAATCCACGCCGGCATCCTTCACCCGCGGCAACAAGCCGTGGGACGCCATGATCACGTCAATCCGCAGACCGCGCTTGGGTTCATCCTCAAAGCCACGGCTGCGGTAGTCGAACCAGCTGAAACGGTCGGCCACGTCCGGGTTCAGGTGACGGAAGCTGTCCACCAGGCCCCAGTTCTTCAAACGGGCCATCCACTCGCGTTCTTCCGGCAGGAAGCTGCATTTGCCGGTTTTCAGCCAGCGTTTCATGTTGTCCGGGCCGATGCCGATGTCGCAATCTTCCGGGGAGATGTTCACGTCGCCCATCACCACCACTGGCTGTTCGTTGTTGAACTGGCTTTCCAGCAAGTGCTGCAGATCGTTGTAAAAACGTTCCTTGGCCGGGAATTTGGTCGGATGGTCGCGGCTTTCGCCCTGTGGGAAATAGCCGTTCATGATGGTCACCGGCACGCCATTGGCGTCGGCGAACGTGCCCCAGATGAAGCGGCGCTGAGCGTCTTCTTCATCGGTGACGAAACCTTTGTGCAGCGCCAGCGGTTCCTGGCGCGAGAGCAGGGCGACACCGTAGTGACCCTTTTGCCCGTGGAAATACACGTGATAGCCCAGCGCCTGAACTTCGGCCAGCGGGAACTGGTCGTCGTGGACCTTGGTTTCCTGCAGGCCGATCACGTCGGGTTGATGCTTTTCGATCAGCGCCGCCAGCTGATGGGGGCGGGCGCGCAGCCCGTTGATGTTGAAGGAGACGATCTTCATGGTCGGCAGTCCTGGCAAAAGGGCGATGCTAGCTGACCTGTGGGAATCGGGCCAGTCTGGGGTGAGGGGATTTGTTGTGTGCTGTCAGATCTTCATTGGCTACTCTGGCCTCTTCGCGGGCAAGCCTCGCTCCTACAGGTTTCGTGTTGTACCCAAATGATTCGGCAAACATAGAACCTGTAGGAGCGAGGCTTGCCCGCGAAGGCGGCAGCCCGGTCGATGAAGATCCCGACTTGGTCTATACCTGTCTGGGGAACTGTGAAGCCACCCAAACGCTCGTACCAATAAGAGCACAGCCATTTGAGCTGTGCCGGGGAGATCTACCGTTATGCCCGAAACCTCGACCGCCATCGCCGATATCCACATGCTCGACAGCGGCTATTCCCGCGAAGCCCGTTCCCTGTTGTACCAGGCTTACCGGCACGAACCGACCTTCGGCTACCTTTTCGAAGCCGAGCGTCCCGGTTATGAACAACGGGTCCGCGCCACCGTGCGCGAACTGGTCAAACAACACTTTCTTCAGGACTTGCCGGCCATCGGCCTGTTGGTCAACGACCGTCTGATCGGCATCGCCCTGATCGCGCCGCCGCAACGACGCCTGGGCATTACCGAAAGCTGGGCCTGGCGCCTGCGGATGGTGCTCAGCACCGGGTTTCGCTGCACGCGCCGCTACCTCGAGTACCACGATGCGGTGATGGCGTGCGTGCCGTCTGACTCGGTGCACTTGCTGCCGTTGCTGGGGATTCATCCGCAATTCCAGGGCAAGCACTTCGGCGAGCAGCTGTTGCAAGCCGTGCACAACTGGTGCGCGGTCGATGAGCACTCTGAAGGTGTGGTGCTCGATACCGGGAACCCGCGTTATCTGGAGTTCTACAAGCGTCAGGGTTATGAAGAAATCGGTGAGGTTGCCGTAGGACCGATCCGCGAACACGTGTTTTTCCATGCCAATCCGCAGGTGCTGCAAACCGCTTCGGCATAAACAGTAGAACTTTCGCGGGATGCGAGGCTCTATCACGCTCCCAAGCTCGTGATAGCATCCGCGCCTATGAAGTTTCCAGGAAGAATTACCAGCGGCGTGCTGATGCTGATCACCAGCTGCGCGGCGCTGGCGCAAAGTGAATTGGATGTGCGGATCAAACCGTCCAACGACGAACTGAAGGCCAATATAGAAGGCTATATCGGCAGCCTCGGCGATCGTGACGAAGAAGCCTTGTTGCGCTTCAGTCGTGGCGCCGAAGAGCAAGCGCGCAAGGCCGCCCAGGCCTTGGGTTATTACCAGCCGCAAATCGACACGGACGTGAAGGGCGGCAAGACGCCACGCCTGGTCATGAACATCGATCCCGGCGAGCCGGTGCATTTGCGCAATGTCACTATTCGCATCGACGGTCCGGCCGCGTCCCTCAAATCCTTTCGTGTACCAAAAAGCGACGCGCTGAAAACCGGCGCGGTGCTCAATCATGGCCGCTACGAAGACGCCAAGCGGCTGATCCAGAACCAGGCTTCGCGGTTCGGTTTTTTCAGTGGCTACTTCACTCGGCAGAAACTGTCAGTCGACCCGCGAGCGGGTGTTGCCGACATCGAACTGATCTATGAAAGCGGCCCGCGTTACGCCCTCGGCAAGGTCAGTTTCGAAGGCGATACGCCGTTCGACGAAGAATTGCTGCAACGTATGGTGCCGTTCAAGGCGGGTGCGCCTTATGACTCCGAACTGATTGCCGAACTGAATCAGAATCTGCAATCGAGCGGCTATTTCGAAGGCGTGCGCGTTGATGCCGCGCCAACGGCGTCCAAGAACGACGTGATCCCGGTGGACGTCAAACTTGAAACCCGCAAGCCACGGACGATGGGCCTCGGTCTGGGTTTTTCCACCGACGTCGGCCCTCGGGTCAAGGCCAACTGGACCCGGCACTGGGTCAACCCCCAGGGCCACAGCTATGGCTGGGAAACCGAAGTCTCCGCGCCACGGCAGAACGTCGGGCTGTTCTACGACATTCCGCTCGACCCGCCGCTGACCGACAAGCTGCGCTTCGCCGGTGGCTATCAAAGTGAAGAAATTGCCGACAAGGACAGCCTGAGCAAGTTGCTGACCCTCGGACCCGAGTGGCACAGCAAGTTGCCCAGCGGCTGGCAGCGGGTGGTGTCGCTGAAATGGCAGCGCGAAGAATATCGACTTGGCGACGACTCGGGCCTGAGCACTTTACTGATGCCGGGCGTGAGCTATTCGTACCTAAAAAGCGACAACCGCATCGACCCGCACAACGGCTATCGCCTGCAATTCGAAACCAAAGTCGCCAAGGAAGGATTGGGTTCCGACACCAACCTGGTTTACGGCACGGCGCTGGTCAAAGGCTTGACCACGGTGTTCGATAAACACCGTTTCCTCGGTCGGGTGCAGGTGGGCGGCAGCGCCACCAACGGCTACAAATCGGTGCCACCGTCGCTGCGCTTCTTCGCCGGTGGCGATCAGAGCGTGCGCGGTTATGACTATCAGAGCCTGTCCCCGGAAAACTCCGATGGCGACCGCATCGGTGGTCGCTACATGATTGCCGGCAGTGTCGAATATCAATATTCCATCGCCGAAAAATGGCGGGTTGCGACCTTCATTGACCAAGGCAACTCCTTCAACAAACTCGAACTGCCCGACCTCAAGACCGGCGTCGGTATCGGTGTGCGCTGGGTGTCACCGGTGGGGCCGATTCGCCTCGACCTGGCCCACGCGATGGACGATGACGGCGGCATTCGACTGCACTTTTCCATGGGGCCTGAGCTGTGAAGCGTGGTTTGAAAGTAACGCTGCTGGCGATTCTGGCGCTGCTGATGCTGGCGCTGCTGACCGTGACCGCGGTGCTGGGCACGGCGACCGGCAGCCGCTGGGCGCTCGGCTTTGTGCCGGGTCTGACCGTCGAGAATTTTCAGGGCCGTCTGGGCGGGCAGTGGAGCGCCGACCATTTGGTCTGGCAGCAAGACACCAGCCGGGTCGAGCTGGATAAAGTGATTTTCGCCTGGTCGCCGTTGTGCCTGACGCGCATGACGTTGTGTATCGAGCAGTTGAAGGCCGATCAGGTCAGCCTGCAATTCCCGCCGGGCACCGAAGAAGACAGCAGCGGACCGATTACGCTGCCGGACCTGAAGTTGCCATTGGCGATCGAACTGGGCGACGTGCAGGTCGGCAGTCTGCTGTTCAACGGCAGCGAAGAACTCAAAGGCCTGCAACTGGCGGCGCACTGGACCGAACAGGGGTTGCAGATCGACTCCGTGCAGCTGCAACGCGACGACCTGAGCCTGAATCTGTCGGGTCTGCTGCAACCGAGCGGCAACTGGCCGCTCAAGGCCGAGGGCAAACTGACCCTGCCGGCCCCGGGACCTTGGGCGCTGGCGCTGAAGGTTGACGGCGATCTGCTGAAAACCCTGAAGTTGAAAGCCGACAGCAGCGGCTACCTGAACGGCCAACTGACCGGCGAGTTGCAGCCGCTGGTGGACAACCTGCCGGCCAAGGTGCGGATCACGGCTGACGGCTTCAAGCCGAGCGCTGATCTGCCGGATACGCTGCAACTCAATCAAGTGGAGCTAACCGGCGACGGCGACCTGAAAAACGGCTATCAGGTGCGCGGCAACGCCACGTTGCCCGCCGAGCAAGGCCCGGTTGCGTTATTGCTGCAAGGCAAGGTCGACGCCAACGGCGCGCAGATCGCCGCGCTGGACCTGACCGCCAACGACAAGCAAAGCCTCAAACTCACTGGCGTTCTGGACTGGAGCAAAGGCCTGAACGCCACGGCGAAAGTCGACTGGCTGGATTTCCCCTGGCACCGGCTCTATCCGCTGATCGACGAGCCGGAAGTGGCCTTGCGCAGCTTCAACGGTGAAATCTCGTATACCGACGGCAAATACCTCGGCAACTTCAAAGCCGCGCTGGATGGCCCGGCCGGAGCGTTCAGCCTGAGCAGCCCGTTCGCCGGTGACCTGACGAAAATCTACCTGCAACAAATCCAGCTCGAAGCCGGGCAGGGCAAGGCCGAGGGGCACCTGAACCTGCAATTTGCCGACGGCATTGCCTGGGACACTGCGCTCGACCTTTCGGCGATCAACCCGGCGTATTGGGTCGCGGAATTGCCGGGCACCCTGGCCGGACCGTTGCGCAGCAAAGGCGAGATGAAGAATGAAAAACTCAGCCTGAGCGCGGACCTGGATTTGAAGGGCAAGTTGCGTGGCCAACCGGCCGTTCTGCAAGCCAAGGCCGATGGCGCCGGTGAGCTATGGAACCTCAGTGCGCTGCAAATCCGTCTGGGTGATAACAGCATCACCGGCAAGGGCAGCCTGCAACAGAAACTCGCCGGCCAGATCGACATCAAGCTGCCGCGTCTGGCACAGCTCTGGCCGCAATTGCGTGGTCAGCTCAACGGCCGCGTCGATGTCGCCGGCACGCTCAAGGCGCCACAAGGCAAGCTCGGGTTGCAGGGCACGCAATTGGCTTTCGAAGACAATCGCCTGCAGAGCCTGAACCTCGACGCCACCCTCGACAGCGCGCAACGGGCGAAAATCGACCTCAAGGGCAGCGGCATTCAGGCCGGCGACACCTCGCTGGGCACGCTGACCGCCAGCGGCAGCGGCGATATCAAAAACCAGAAACTGGCGCTTGATCTGCAAGGCCCGCAGCTGAAACTGGCCCTTGGCTTCGACGGTGCGTTGGACAAAGGCAACTGGCGCGGGCGCCTGGCCAGTGGCGATATCCAGGCCGGCGGTCAGGACTGGAAGCTGCAAGGTCCGGCGAAACTCGAGCGGCTGGCGGACGGCAAAATCAACTTCGGCGCCCATTGCTGGATGTCCGGGCCGGCCAGCCTGTGCGGTGAAGACCAGCGCCTGATGCCGGAGCCGAAGCTGCGTTACCACCTCAAGCAATTCCCGATCGACAGCCTGGCGCAGTGGCTACCCAAGGATTTCGCCTGGAAGGGCCGGCTCAACGCCGACCTGCAACTGGACCTGCCGGCCAGCGGTCCGAACGGCCAGATCAGCCTCGATGCCAGCGGCGGCACCTTGCGCATCAAGGATAAGGATCAGTGGCTGGATTTCCCGTACCAGACCCTGAAACTCACCAGCAAACTCACGCCCAAGCGCATCGACACCGACCTCAATTTCGTCGGCGGCAAGCTCGGCGAATTGAGTGTGCAGGCGCAGATCAATCCGCTGCCGAAGAACAAACCGCTGACTGGCTCGTTCCGTCTCAATGGCCTCGATTTGTCCGTGGCGCGACCATTTGTGCCGATGGTCGAGAAACTGAGCGGACGCCTGAATGGCAGCGGCACGATCGCAGGCACGCTGATGGCGCCTCTGGTAAACGGCAACCTGCTGCTCAGCGACGGTGAAGTCTCCGGGCCTGAGCTACCGATGGAAATCGAAGCCTTGCAGCTTCAAGCGGTGATCGCCGGTGAAACCGTGCAATTGAACGGTGGCTGGAAAAGCGGCAAGAGCGGGCAGGGCAGCCTGAACGGCAATATCGGCTGGGGTCAGGCACTGGTGGTAGATCTGGCGCTCAAGGGCACGCAATTGCCGGTCACCGTCGAGCCGTACGCCAAGCTGGAAGTGGCGCCGGACCTGAAGATCTCGATGAAAGGTGACGAGCTGGCCATCGCCGGCAAAGTGCTGGTGCCCAGAGGTGAAATCACCGTGCGCGAGTTGCCGCCGTCGACGGTCAAGGTGTCCGATGACACGGTGATCATCGGTCAGCAAACCGAAGAGGGCAAACCGCCGCTGGCGATGAAAATGGACATCGACGTGGCGGTCGGCGAGGACAAACTGAGCTTCGCCGGGTTTGGCCTCACCGCCAACCTGCAAGGGCATGTGCACATCGGCGACAACATGGACACCCGCGGCGAGCTGTGGCTCAACGACGGGCGTTATCGCGCTTACGGCCAGCGGTTGACGGTGCGCCGGGCGCGCTTGCTGTTTGCCGGCCCGATCGATCAGCCGTATCTGGACATCGAGGCGATTCGCCAGACCGACGACGTCATTGCTGGTATTCGCCTGAGCGGCAGCGCCGAGCAGCCGACCACGCAGATTTTCTCCGAACCGGCGATGAGTCAGGAACAGGCTTTGTCCTATCTGGTGCTGGGGCGTCCGCTGAGCACCACCGGTGAAGACAACAACATGCTGGCGCAGGCCGCGCTTGGCCTGGGTTTGATGGGTAGTTCCGGGGTGACCGGCAAACTGGCCAGCGATCTGGGGATTCAGGATTTCCAGCTCGATACCGAAGGCAGCGGCAACACGACGAGTGTGGTGGCCAGCGGCAACCTCTCCGAGAAGCTCAGCCTTCGTTATGGCGTAGGCGTGTTCGAGCCGGCCAACACCATTGCCTTGCGCTATAAGCTGAGCAAGAAGGTTTACCTCGAAGCGGCGGGCGGCGTGGCCAGTTCGCTGGATATCTTCTACAAGCGGGATTTCTAGACCCGCGTTCCCCTCCAAAACCGAGTCGCTGTTTTCGCGGGCAAGCCTCGCTCCTACATGGGATTACACCGAACCTGTAGGAGCGAGGCTTGCCCGCGATGGCGTCAGTGTGTTTATCACAAAAATCCGCGCCATTTATCCGCCAAATACAAAGCAACCTAACTATTACGTTGACATTCGCTGCCTAGGCAGTAACATCTCGACATACATTCTCTGCCTAGGCAGCTAATTGGTGGTCAGATGAAACATTTCACCCCGGACGAGTTCCACACTTGCCATCTCGGCCTCTTGCTCGGGCGCGCTGCGCTGCTCAAGGACCGGATCATCGACACGCACATGGAACCCCACGGCATCACCGCCGCGCAGTTCAAAGTGCTGATCATCATGGCTCAGTTCGGTGTTGATACCCCGGCCGAGCTGTGCCGCCACCTGTCGCTCGACAGTGGTTCGATGACCCGCATGCTCGATCGTCTGGAACAGAAAGGTTTCCTCGCCCGCCAGCGTTCCGAGGCGGATCGCCGTCAGGTGCAGCTTGTGTTAACTGAGCAAGGCCAACAGTTGACAGACCGCCTGCCGGAAATCGGCGCTGACGCCATGAACGAACTGGCCGGTGCGATCACCCCGGAAGAGTTGAAAACCCTGGAACGGATCCTGAAGAAAATTTTGGTGGCAGCCGGTGACTCGATCACGCTGCTGCGGGTAGGTGACAAATGAGCAGCACAATCCTGCGTACCGGCCTGAGCCTGGTGCTGGCGGCCATGACCCTGGCCGGTTGCGCCAGCTACAGCGGGCTGACCACCGAAGGCAAAAGCCTGGATGCAAAAAACCTCAAGGCCGGGCAATCCCTCAGCGGCGTGACCCTGTCGCCCGCGGCCTGGCCGAAAAGCGATTGGTGGAAAAGCCTCGGCGACCCGCAGCTGGACGGTCTGATTCGCGAAGCCCTGCACGACAGCCCGGACATGCAGATCGCCGACGCCCGCGCCCATCAGGCCAGCGCTGCTGCGTACGCTGCCGACGCTGCGCGGATGCCGACCCTCGATGCCAGCGCCGGTGTCAGCCGTTCGCGTTTGGCGCGGGATCAAGACCCACGAGGCGAGGGCGATGCGTACTCCACCGTGCGCAACATCGGCGCCAGTTTCAATTACAACTTCGACCTTTGGGGCGGTCAGCGTGACGCCTGGGAAGCGGCGTTGGGCCAGGCCCGCGCTGCCGAAGTCGATCAGCAGGCTGCTCAACTGACGTTGGCCGCCGACGTTGCCCGCGCTTATAGCGATCTGGGGCAGGCGCATATCGTCCATGACCTGGCCCAGGAAGACCTCAAACGCACCAGGCAAATGCTCGACCTGAGCCAGCGTCGCCTGAGCTCTGGCATCGACAGCCAATACCAGTTCCAGCAAACCGAAAGCCTGGAAGCCACGTCCGAAGCCAGCCTGATCGATGCCGAGAAACGCCTGCAAAGTGCGAAAATCGCCTTGGCGGTGTTGCTCGGCAAAGGCCCGGATCGCGGCAACGACATCGCCCGGCCGAAGATCCTTCAGGCCAGCGCCGTCGCGTTACCGTCGGTCCTGCCCGCCGAGTTGCTCGGTCGTCGTCCGGACCTGGTCGCCGCGCGCTGGCGGGTCGAGGCGGCGAGCAAAAACATCGACGCCGGCAAGACCCAGTTCTATCCCAACCTCAACCTTAGCGCCGCAGCCGGTGCCGAATCGTTGTTGGGCGACGCGATGTTCGGTTCGGCCAGTCGTTTCTTCAACATCGCGCCGACCATCTCAGTGCCGATTTTCGACGGTGGCCGCCTGCGCGCCGACCTTGATTCCCGTGACGCCGATTACGACCTCGCGGTGGCGCAGTACAACAAAAACCTGGTGAAAGCGCTGGGTGATGTCAGCGACACCATCAACCAGTTGCGCGATATCGGCCGGCAAATCGGCGCTCAACAGCACGCCACCGACATTGCCCAGGATTCTTACAACACCGTGGTCCAGCGTTACGGTTCCGGCATCGGAAACTACCTGGACGTGCTCAGCATCGAGCAGCAATTGCTCCAGGCCCAGCGTCAGCTGGCCAACCTGAATGCCGAGCAGATCGACCTGTCGATCCAACTGATGCAGGCGCTGGGCGGCGGTTTTCAGGGCGAAACCCTGACCGCGGCCAACGCAACCCCAGCCACGCAGCACAACTAATTCAAGGTAATGGTCATGGCCACTGCAGAAAACACACAAATCCCGGACAACGCGCAAGACACCAGCAACCCGCGCAAACGCAAGGTCATGCTGGTGGTGCTGGCAATCGTGGTGATCCTCGCCGGTGTCGGCGTCTGGGGTTATCACGAATTCTACGGGCGCTGGAACGAGAGCACCGACGACGCCTATGTGAACGGCAACGTGGTGGAAATCACGCCGCTGGTCACCGGCACCGTGGTCAGCATTGGCGCCGACGATGGCGACCTGGTCCATGAAGGCCAGGTACTGATCAACTTCGACCCGAACGACGCCGAAGTCGGCCTGCAAAGTGCCCAGGCCAACCTGGCCCGCACCGTGCGCCAGGTGCGCGGTTTGTACAGCAACGTCGACGGCATGAAAGCCCAGGTCAACGCCCAGCAGGCGGAAGTGCAAAAGGCCCAGGACAACTTCAACCGCCGGAAAAATCTCGCCGCTGGCGGAGCGATTTCCCAGGAAGAACTGTCCCACGCTCGCGACGACCTGACCTCGGCGCAAAACGCCCTGGCCAATGCCAGGCAGCAACTGAAAACCACCAGCGCCCTGGTGGATGACACCGTGGTGTCGTCGCACCCGGACGTGATGTCGGCCGCTGCGCAATTGCGCCAGGCGTACTTGAACAATTCTCGCAGCACTTTGATTGCACCGGTGACCGGTTACGTCGCCAAGCGCTCTGTACAACTCGGTCAACGGGTCCAGCCGGGCACCGCGCTGATGGCGGTGATTCCGCTGGATCAGCTGTGGATCGACGCCAACTTCAAGGAAACCCAGCTGCGCGACATGCGCATCGGCCAGCCGGTCGATATCCAGGCCGACCTCTACGGCAGCGACGTGAAGTTCAGCGGCACCATCGACAGCCTCGGCGCCGGCACCGGCAGCGCGTTTGCCCTGCTGCCGGCGCAGAACGCCACCGGTAACTGGATCAAGATCGTGCAGCGTGTGCCGGTGCGGATTCACATCAACGCCGAAGAACTGGCCAAACACCCGTTGCGCGTGGGGCTGTCGACTCAGGTCGATGTGAACCTGCGCGACCAGAGCGGCCCGGTGCTGGCGCAACAGCCGCCGCAAAAGGCCTCGTTCAGCACCAACGTCTACGACCGTCAACTGGCCGAGGCCGACGCGATGATCACTCAGTTGATCCACGACAATAGCGCCGCGGTCAGCAAGACCGTTCAACGCTGACACCGCCCCTCTTGGAGCGAGCCTCTGTGGCGAGGGAGCTTGCTCCCGCTCGGCTGCGAAGCAGTCGCAAAGCTTTTGGGGCCGCTTCGCAACCCAGCGGGAGCAAGCTCCCTCGCCACAAAAAGCTGACTTGCCACAAAAGCTGTCCCACCACAAAAGCTGCCTCATCACAGAGGCTCCCTTGCCACAAAGGCTCGCTCCCACAGGGTCAGCTGCGTCTGTAACAGGCGCAGCGTCAATCAGGTTTCAAAGGATTCGCGATGAGCAATAACGCGTCTTTCACACCGCCCAGCCTGCTGCTCAGCACCATCGGCCTGTCGCTGGCGACCTTCATGCAAGTGCTCGACACCACCATCGCCAACGTGGCGTTGCCGACGATTTCCGGCAACCTCGGCGTGAGTTCGGAGCAGGGCACCTGGGTGATCACCTCGTTTGCGGTGAGCAACGCCATCGCGCTGCCGCTGACCGGTTGGCTCAGCCGACGGTTTGGTGAAGTGAAGCTGTTTGTCTGGGCGACCATTCTGTTTGTGCTGGCCTCGTTTCTCTGCGGTATTTCCACCTCGATGCCGGAACTGATCGGCTTCCGCGTGCTGCAAGGCCTGGTCGCGGGGCCGTTGTACCCGATGACCCAGACGCTGCTGATCGCGGTCTATCCCCCCGCCAGGCGCGGCATGGCCCTGGCGTTGCTGGCGATGGTCACGGTGGTGGCGCCGATTGCCGGACCGATTCTTGGCGGCTGGATTACCGACAGCTACAGCTGGCCGTGGATCTTCTTTATCAACGTGCCGATCGGGATTTTCGCGGTGATGGTCGTGCGCTCGCAGCTCAAGGCGCGACCAGTGGTGACCAGTTATCAGCCGATGGACTACGTCGGTCTGATCACGCTGATCATCGGTGTCGGCGCGTTGCAGGTGATCCTCGACAAGGGCAATGACCTGGACTGGTTCGAATCGAACTTCATCCTCATCGGCGCGGCCATTTCGGTGGTAGCGCTGGCGGTGTTCGTGATCTGGGAAATGACCGACCAGCACCCGGTGGTCAACCTGCGCTTGTTCGCCTACCGCAATTTCCGCATCGGCACGCTTGTGCTGGTGTTGGGTTACGCCGGGTTCTTCGGGATCAACCTGATCCTGCCGCAATGGCTGCAAACGCAGATGGGTTACACGGCAACGTGGGCCGGGCTGGCAGTGGCGCCGATTGGGATTCTGCCGGTACTGATGTCGCCATTTGTCGGCAAGTACGCGCACAAGTTCGACCTGCGGTTATTGGCGGGCCTGGCGTTCCTGGCAATTGGCCTGAGCTGCTTCATGCGCGCCGGTTTCACCAACGAAGTGGACTTCCAGCACATCGCGCTGGTGCAACTGTTCATGGGGATTGGCGTGGCGCTGTTCTTCATGCCGACCTTGAGTATTTTGATGTCGGACCTGCCGCCGAGCCAGATCGCCGACGGCGCGGGCCTCGCGACTTTCCTGCGGACGCTGGGCGGCAGTTTTGCGGCGTCGTTGACGACCTGGATCTGGATTCGCCGGGCGGACCAGCATCATGCCTATATGAGCGAAAGCATCAGCACTTATGAACCTGCGACCCGGGAGGCGTTGAACAGCCTGGGCGGTGCGAGCAACCCGGCGTATGCGCAGCTGGATCATGTGCTGACCAGTCAGGCGTACATGCTCTCCACCGTGGATTACTTCACGTTGCTGGGGTGGGCGTTCATGGGTTTGATCGTGATTGTGTGGCTGGCGAAGCCGCCGTTTGCGGCGAAGGCCGGGCCTGCGGCTTCCGGCCACTGAGTCAACCACAGAGGTTGTGTGTCTGGCTCAAGACTTGAAAAACTACAGATCCCCTGTGGGAGCGGGCTTGCCCGCGATAGCGGATTCACATTCAACAACTTTGTTGACTGATCCACCGTCATCGCGGGCAAGCCCGCTCCCACAGGTTCTTTTGTCGGTAGTCAGTTTGCGGGGGCGGCCAATTGCGGCGGCGGGGCGAAGTCGAACGGCGCCAGCGCAAACCCGTGCTCATCCACCTGCAACGCCCACCCCTGACGATCCCAATCCCCCAACACAATGCGCTTGGCCGCTTGCTCGCCAATCTGCAGCTTGTGGATGGCGGGACGATGGGTATGCCCGTGGATCAAGGTTTTCACGCCATAGGCCTGCATGATCCGCGGCACTTCTTCCGGCGTGACATCCACGATGTCATTGGCCTTCATCCGTGTTTGCGCACGGCTTTCACTGCGTAGCTTGCGTGCCAGTTTTTGCCGGGTGCCCAGGGGCAGGTGGCGCAGGATAAACAGGGTGATCGGGTTGCGCAGGTAGCGACGCAGCTTCATGTAAGCCTCGTCGCGGGTGCAGAGGCTGTCGCCGTGCATCAACAGCGCCGGCTCGCCGTAAAACTGCACGACACTCGGGTCTTTCAGCAATGTGCAGCCGGCCTGTTTGCAAAAGGCCTGGCCCAGCATGAAGTCGCGATTGCCGTGCATCAGAAAAATGGCCGTGCCGCTGTCGCTGAGGTCGCGCAGGGCCTGGCAGATGGAACGCTGAAAGGGCGTCATGGCATCGTCGCCAATCCACGCCTCGAAAAAGTCGCCCAGGATGTACAACGCACTCGCCGCGCGGGCGCGTCCGGCGAGCAAATCCAGAAACGCCCGGGTGATGTCCGGGCGCTCCTCTTCCAGATGCAAGTCTGAAATCAGCAGTATCACGCTTCGATGATCTCGGCTTTCTCGATGATCACGTCTTCTGCCGGTACGTCCTGGTGGCCGGATTTCATGGTGGTGGAAACACCTTTGATCTTGTCGACAACGTCGGTGCCGGCAACGACTTTGGCGAACACGGCGTAGCCCCAGCCCTGAGTGGTCTTGGCGCTGTGGTTCAGGAAGCTGTTGTCAGCGACGTTGATGAAGAACTGGGCGGAAGCCGAATGCGGCTCCATGGTGCGCGCCATGGCGACGCTGTACTTCTCGTTCGGCAGGCCGTTGTCGGCTTCGTTCTGGATGCTTGGGCGCTTGTCTTTCTTTTCTTTCATGCCTGGCTCGAAACCGCCGCCCTGGATCATGAAGTTACCGATGACGCGGTGGAAAACGGTGTTTTCGTAGTGACCGGCTTTGACGTACTCGATGAAGTTGGCAACGGTCAGCGGTGCCTTTTCAGCGTTCAGTTCCAGGACGATGTCGCCATGGTTGGTGGTCAGTTTGACTTGGGTCATGATCGGTACTCTTTCTGGGAATTCGTGGGTTTCGGGGCTCTGCAGCCCTCAACCGGTCCGGCCAGATTCGGCCAAGGCTCGCAGTTTAGCGTGCCGGGCGCGAATTTCGAGGCAGTTTTTCATTGGCAACCGATTAAATGCAGCCGATTGCCGGCCTGTACTGTCAGCGGCTTGACGGCATCGGCTATGATAAGCCCCTTTGTTTTAACCGCCGCTTTGATTTGGCCAACTGGCCGCGCACTTGTACGTTCAAGGATCCTATGAGCAAGCCCACTGTCGACCCTACCTCGAATTCCAAGACCGGCCCTGTCGTGCCGGTCAATTTCCTGCGCCCGATCATCCAGGCGGACCTGGACTCGGGTAAGCACACGCAGATCGTCACCCGTTTCCCGCCTGAGCCCAACGGTTACCTGCACATCGGTCACGCCAAGTCGATCTGTGTGAACTTCGGCCTGGCCCAGGAGTTTGGCGGCGTCACCCACCTGCGTTTCGACGATACCAACCCGGCCAAGGAAGACCAGGAATACATCGACGCGATCGAAAGCGACGTCAAATGGCTGGGCTTCGAATGGTCCGGCGAAGTGCGCTATGCCTCGCAGTATTTCGACCAGTTGCACGACTGGGCCGTCGAGCTGATCAAGGCCGGCAAGGCCTACGTCGATGACTTGAGCCCTGAACAGGCCAAGGAATACCGTGGCAGCCTGACCGAGCCGGGCAAGAACAGCCCGTTCCGCGATCGCTCCGTAGAAGAAAACCTCGACTGGTTCGCCCGCATGCGTGCCGGCGAATTCCCGGACGGCGCACGCGTGCTGCGGGCCAAGATCGACATGGCTTCGCCGAACATGAACCTGCGTGACCCGATCATGTACCGCATCCGTCACGCGCATCACCACCAGACGGGCGACAAGTGGTGCATCTACCCGAACTACGACTTCACCCACGGTCAGTCGGACGCCATCGAAGGCATTACCCACTCGATCTGCACCCTGGAGTTCGAAAGCCACCGTCCGCTGTACGAATGGTTCCTCGATAACCTGCCGGTGCCGGCGAACCCGCGTCAGTACGAATTCAGCCGCCTGAACCTGAACTACACCATCACCAGCAAGCGCAAGCTCAAGCAACTGGTCGATGAAAAGCACGTTCACGGTTGGGACGATCCGCGCATGTCCACGCTGTCCGGCTTCCGCCGCCGTGGCTACACGCCAGCGTCGATCCGCAATTTCTGCGACATGGTCGGCACCAACCGTTCCGACGGCGTGGTCGACTTCGGCATGCTTGAATTCAGCATCCGTCAGGATCTGGACCAGAACGCGCCGCGCGCCATGTGCGTCCTGCGTCCGCTGAAGGTCGTGATTACCAACTATCCGGAAGACAAGGTCGATCACCTCGAACTGCCGCGTCATCCGCAAAAAGAAGAACTGGGCGTGCGCAAGCTTCCGTTCTCCCGTGAAATCTACATCGACCGCGATGACTTCATGGAAGAGCCACCAAAGGGCTACAAGCGCCTGGAGCCGAACGGCGAAGTCCGTCTGCGCGGCAGCTACGTGATCCGTGCCGACGAAGCGATCAAGGACGCCGATGGCAACATCGTCGAACTGCGTTGCTCCTACGACCCGGAAACCTTGGGCAAGAACCCTGAAGGCCGCAAGGTCAAAGGCGTGGTTCACTGGGTGCCGGCCGCGGCCAGCGTCGAGTGCGAAGTGCGTTTGTACGATCGCCTGTTCCGCTCTCCGAACCCGGAGAAGGCCGAAGACAGCGCGAGTTTCCTGGACAACATCAACCCTGATTCGCTGCAAGTTCTCACTGGTTGTCGTGCCGAGCCTTCGCTGGGCAACGCACAGCCGGAAGACCGTTTCCAGTTCGAGCGCGAAGGCTACTTCTGCGCGGATATCAAGGACTCGAAACCCGGTCATCCGGTGTTCAACCGTACCGTGACCTTGCGTGATTCGTGGGGCCAGTGATTCAAGGAACCTCTAACGTGCTTTCGATCTACAACACGCTCACCAAGAGCAAAGAAGTCTTCAAGCCTCTGGATGGCAACAATGTGCGCATGTACGTCTGCGGGATGACCGTGTACGACTACTGCCACATTGGCCACGGCCGCAGCATGGTCGCGTTCGACCTGGTGACCCGCTGGTTGCGCTTCAGCGGTTATAACCTGACTTATGTGCGCAACATCACCGACATTGAAGACAAGATCATCAATCGGGCCAAGGAGAACGGCGAGCCGTTCGACGTGCTGACCGAGCGCATGATCACCGCAATGCACGAGGACGAGGCGCGCCTCAATATCCTCAAGCCGGACATGGAACCGCGGGCCACCGATCATATCGCTGGCATGCAGGCCATGATCCAGACCCTGATCGACAAGGGTTATGCCTACGCCCCGGGCAATGGCGACGTGTACTACCGCGTCGCCAAGTTCATGGGCTACGGCAAGCTGTCGCGCAAGAAGATCGAAGACCTGCGCATCGGCGCGCGGATTGAAGTCGACGAGTCCAAGCAGGACCCGCTGGACTTCGTGCTGTGGAAAGGCGCCAAGCCGGGTGAACCGAGCTGGCCTTCGCCGTGGGGCGACGGGCGTCCGGGCTGGCACATCGAATGCTCGGTGATGTCGACCTGCTGCCTCGGCGAGACCTTCGACATTCATGGCGGCGGCAGCGACCTCGAGTTTCCGCACCACGAAAACGAAATCGCCCAGAGCGAAGCGGCGACCGGCAAGACCTACGCCAACGCGTGGATGCATTGCGGGATGATTCGCATCAATGGCGAGAAGATGTCCAAGTCCTTGAACAACTTCTTCACCATTCGCGACGTGCTGGAAAAGTATCACCCGGAAGTCGTGCGTTACCTGCTGGTGTCGAGCCACTACCGCAGCGCGATCAACTACTCGGAAGACAACCTCAAGGACGCCAAAGGCGCACTCGAGCGTTTCTACCATGCGTTGAAAGGCCTGCCGAACGTGGCGCCGGCGGGTGGCGAAGCCTTTGTCGAGCGCTTCACCCAGGTGATGAACGACGACTTCGGCACGCCGGAAGCCTGCGCGGTGCTGTTTGAGATGGTTCGCGAGATCAACCGTCTGCGCGAGAGCGATCTTGATGCAGCGGCGGGTCTGGCGGCGCGCTTGAAGGAACTGGCCAGTGTGTTGGGGGTGTTGCAGCTCGAAGCTGATGACTTCCTGCAGGCCGGTGCTGAAGGGCGGGTTGATGCGGCTGAAGTTGATGCGCTGATTGCTGCGCGTCTGGCGGCTCGTGCGGCTAAAGACTGGGCCGAATCCGACCGTATCCGCGACCAGCTCACCGCCATGGGCGTGGTGCTGGAAGATGGCAAGGGCGGCACGACCTGGCGTCTGGCTGACTGATTGGCTGACTCGCTCTAAACAAAAACCCGCCTTGTGCGGGTTTTTGTTTTTGGGTTGGGCTCAAGTGCTGTGGTGCCTGCGCTGACGTCTTCGCGGGCAAGCCTCGCTCCTACAGGGGCCGCGCCGTTCGCTAATATGGACGCGGTCCTGTAGGAGCGAGGCTTGCCCGCGAATGGTCTTGAGCCGAACACCACCAGCACGGCTCACTCGTTACTCGACCTGGCGCAACCGCTTGTAAAGGGTATTACGGCTAACCCCGAGCCTGCGCGCCAAATGCGAAATATTTCCCCCAGCCGCCTGCAACTGCCGATTCAAATCCTCGGCATCATTCAAATCCACCGCCAGGGTTTCCGGCGAATCCACCGGCTCCATTTCCAGATCGACAAAAAAATCGTCCGGCAAATGCTCTGGCCGCACCGGTTGTTCCTCCGCCATGGCCAGCGCCACCTGCATCACGCTGCTGACCTGCCTTAAATTCCCCGGCCACGGATGACGGCTGAACAACTCCATCACTTCACGGCTCAATCCGGCCCACTGCGACGGCTCGCGATGTTGCTCCCACAACCGTTTGAACAGGGCCTGCTTGTCACTGCGTTCCCGTAGCGGTGGCAATTCCAGGGTCAAACCGCCGATCCGGTAATAAAGGTCTTCGCGAAACCGGCCTAACTGAACCTGCTCGCGCAATGAGCGGTTGGTGGCCGAAATGATCCGGATGTCCACCGGGTACAACTCGCTGCTGCCCACCGGTTGAACGCAACGTTCCTGCAAAACCCTTAACAGCCGCGCCTGAGTCGGCAGTGGCATGTCGCCAATTTCATCAAGGAACAGCGTGCCTTTGTCAGCCTTGCGGATCAGCCCGATGCTGCCTTTCTGATTCGCGCCGGTGAACGCACCTTTCTCGTAGCCAAACAGCTCGGATTCCACCAGTTCGGCGGGGATCGCTGCACAGTTGACGGCAATGAACGATTGTTTGCTGCGAGAACTGGCCTGATGCAGGGCTTTGACGAAGACTTCCTTGCCGACTCCGGTTTCGCCGTGAATCAACAGCGGTATGTCTTTCTCCAGCAAGCGCTCGGCCTGGCGCACGGCTTTTTCCACGCGGCTGTCGCCGAAGTGCAGCGTATTGAGGTTGATCGCGGCAGGTTCGGCGCTCTTGGTTTCCGCGCTCTTTGTTTCAGAAAATAGCCGCGCCTGAATCGGTGCCTGTTTCGGACGCTTCAACAGGCACTGGAAGCGGTTACGCCCCGAGGCCTGAAGGGAGAAGGGCAGGCCATCCGGCTGATTCAGCAGTTCCAGCAACGAGACCTTGAACAGACTCTCGATACTGACCCGCGACAGGCTGATGCCGAGCAAATTGTCGGCCCGGCGATTGGCGGACAACACCTGGCCGGTTTCATCGAAAATCAGCAACCCTGCCCATTGGCTGTCGAGGTTGTTCAACCCGGTGTTGAACGTCAGTTGAAAATGCTGGCCGTGGAACAGGTTGAGGATCAGCCGGTTTTCCACGGTCTGGCTCATCATCTTGACCATGCCGAGGGTGTGGGACGGCGGCAGGTAGCTGTCGCTGGACACGTCCAGCACCGCGATCACCTTGCGTTCGGCATCGAAAATCGGCGCAGCGGAGCCGGTCATGAAGCGGTTGGCCTTGAGGAAGTGTTCATCGTGCTCGATGTGCACCGCCTGCTCGCAGGCCAGTGCGGTGCCGATCGCATTGGTGCCGCTGCAGCGTTCCATCCAGCTCGCGCCGGCGCTGAAACCGCGGGTCAGGCTCGGCTCGATAAAGCGCTGGGTTCCCCAGGAGGTCAAGACCTGGCCCTGATTGTCGGCGAGCATGATCAGGCAATTGGAATTGCTCAGGATGTTCTCGTAGTACGGCAGGACTTCCTGATGGGTGGTCTGCACCAGCGAATGCTGGCTTTCCAGTAGCTGCGCGATGCTCTCGGCGGGCAGCTGGTCGAAGGCGGGGGTGCTTTGGTGATCGAGACCGAACGCGCGGCAACGGGACCAGGAGTCCTGGATGATGGCATCGTGTGACAAAACGGGGGCAGGTGCGGCCATTACAGTCAGCCTCTGAATAACGCTTTTATTGTTGTTATAGGTATTCCCCCTGTGGGAGCGGGCTTGCTCGCGATAGCGGTGGGTCAGTCGACATCAACATTGACTGACATACCGCTATCGCGAGCAAGCCCGCTCCCACAGGTTTTGCAATTCTAGTCTTGCATCTGAAGCGTACTGTAGGTGCACGGCTTGCCGGCGAAGGCGATTTCAAGGACGCCTTCGCCGGCAAGCCGTGCTCCTACAGGGACCGTGAACAGTCCGTAGAGTGTTGTTCACTATTGTTCATTGTCAACCGTTGAACTGTTCAATTGTTCAGTCGCGGTTGTTCATTTCTGTTCAGCAACGAACCCGGTTTTTCCTCTTGTTGAAGGATTTTCAAACCAGATCAACCACTTGCAATTTCTGGCACGAATGTCGCTCTGTAGCTCCGGTCGCTTGACTCCAATAATAAAAAGGCCGAGCCATGTCACTCACTCTGGAGCACGTCAGCCGCACCGTCGAGGGCCAGACCTGGATCGACGATGCGTGCCTTAGTTTTGAACCCGGTTCCTTCAACGTTTTGCTCGGCCGCACGCTGTCCGGCAAAACCAGTCTCATGCGCCTGATGGCGGGTCTGGACAAGCCCGACAGCGGGCGCATCCTGATGAACGGCGTCGACGTCACCCAACGCCCGGTGCGCCTGCGCAACGTGTCGATGGTCTATCAGCAGTTCATCAATTACCCGACCATGACGGTGTTCGAGAACATCGCCTCGCCGTTGCGCCAGGGCGGCGTTTCCAACGAGCTGATCCAGAGCAAGGTGCTGGAAACCGCGAAGATGCTGCGCATCGAGAAGTTTCTCCAGCGCTACCCGCTGGAGCTCTCCGGCGGCCAGCAACAGCGCACCGCCATGGCCCGCGCATTGGTCAAGGACGCCGAGCTGATCCTGTTCGATGAGCCGCTGGTCAACCTCGACTACAAACTGCGCGAAGAGCTGCGTCAGGAAATGCGCGAGCTGTTCAAGGCGCGGCACACCATCGCCATCTACGCCACCACCGAGCCCAACGAAGCGCTGGCGCTGGGCGGCACCACGACCATTCTTCATGAAGGCCGGGTGATCCAGAGCGGCAAGTCCTCCGAGGTCTATCACCAGCCGCAATCCGTGCTGGCGGCGGAGTTGTTCTCCGAACCGCCGATCAACCTGATGCCGGGCCGCATCGCCGGCAACGAAGTCAGTTTCGCCAATTTCGTGCACTTCCCGCTGAACGTGGATTTGCGCCCGGTGGGCGAGGGCGAATTCCGTTTTGGTGTGCGGCCGAGCCATATCTCACTGGTGCCGAGCAACGACGATGACCTTGAACTCGCGGTGACCGTCGAGGTGGCCGAGATCAGCGGTTCGGAAACTTTCCTGCACGTGCGCAACGAGCATTTCCTGTTGGTGCTGCACTTGCCCGGCGTCCATGAATACGACGTCGATGCGCCGATTCGCATCTACATCCCGACCCATAAACTGTTTGTGTTCGATGCGCAGGGGCGGCTGGTCCAGGCGCCCGGTCGCCGCATCGCGAGGGTTGCCTGATGGCCGAAATCCGATTGCAGCACCTCGCCCACAGCTACACCAGCACGCCGACCGGCCCCGAGGATTACGCGATCCGCGAGATGGATCACGTCTGGGAGCAGGGCGGTGCTTACGCCTTGCTCGGGCCTTCGGGCTGCGGCAAGTCGACGTTGCTCAACATCATTTCCGGGTTGCTCAGCCCGTCCCAGGGCCAGGTGCTGTTCGACAGCAAAGTGGTCAACGACCTGACCCCCGAGAAGCGCAACATCGCCCAGGTTTTCCAGTTTCCAGTGGTCTACGACACCATGACGGTGTTCGACAACCTGGCCTTCCCACTGCGCAATCAGGGCATGGCCGAAGCGAAAATTCACAGCAAGGTGCAGGAAATTGCCGAGGTCCTCGACCTCCAGGCGCTGCTGAGCAAAAAGGCGCGCAACCTCACCGCCGACGAAAAACAGAAAGTCTCCATGGGCCGCGGATTGGTGCGTGATGACGTCTCGGCCATCCTGTTCGATGAACCGCTGACCGTGATCGACCCGCACCTGAAGTGGAAGCTGCGGCGCAAGCTCAAGCAGATCCACGAGCAGTTCAACATCACCATGGTCTACGTCACCCACGATCAACTGGAGGCCTCGACCTTCGCCGACAAGATTGCGGTGATGTACGGCGGGCAGATCGTGCAATTCGGTACGCCGCGAGAATTGTTCGAGCGGCCGAGCCACACATTTGTCGGCTACTTCATCGGCAGCCCGGGGATGAACCTGATCGAGGTGCAGCCGCAACCGGGTGGCGTCGGATTCGCCTCGACGCACTTGCCGTTGTCCGAGGCGCAGCAGCAACGCATCGCTGAGTCCGAGTGGAAAACCCTGAAGGTCGGCATCCGTCCGGAGTTCGTGCATGTGTGGGACGAGCCGTTTGATGACGCGATGCAGGCACAGGTCATACACGTCGAAGACCTCGGCACCTACAAGATCATGACCCTCAACCTCGACGGCGCGCCGTTGAAAGTGCGCCTGGCCGAGGACAAACCGGTGCCGGAAGGCACGGCGTACATCAGCTTCCCGGCACAGTGGTTGATGGTCTACGCCGATGATTACCTGCTGGAGGTGCTGCCATGAACAAGGTGCAGAACAACAAGGCCTGGTGGCTGGTCCTGCCGGTGTTTTTGCTGGTGGCGTTCAGTGCGGTGATCCCGATGATGACCGTGGTCAACTATTCGGTGCAGGACATCTTCGACCAGTCCAGCCGCTACTTCGTCGGCGCCGACTGGTACAAGCAGGTGCTGCTCGACCCACGGCTGCACGACTCGCTGCTCCGTCAGTTCATCTACTCCGGTTGTGTGTTGCTGATCGAAATCCCGCTGGGCATCGCCATCGCCCTGACCATGCCGACCAAGGGTCGCTGGTCATCGTTGGTGCTGATCATTCTGGCGATTCCGCTGCTGATTCCGTGGAACGTGGTCGGGACGATCTGGCAGATTTTCGGCCGGGCCGACATTGGTTTGCTCGGGTCGAGCCTCAATGCGATGGGGATCAGCTACAACTATGCGGCCAACACCATGGACGCCTGGGTCACGGTGCTGGTGATGGACGTCTGGCACTGGACGTCGTTGGTGGCGTTGCTGTGTTTCTCAGGTCTGCGGGCGATTCCGGACGTGTATTACCAGGCAGCCCGGATTGATCGGGCATCCGCCTGGGCGGTTTTCCGACACATCCAGTTGCCCAAGCTCAAGAGCGTGCTGTTGATCGCGGTGATGCTGCGGTTCATGGACAGTTTCATGATCTACACCGAGCCGTTCGTGCTCACGGGCGGCGGGCCGGGAAATGCCACGACCTTCCTCAGCCAGACCCTGACGCAGATGGCCATCGGGCAGTTCGACCTCGGCCCCGCGGCGGCTTTCTCGCTGGTGTATTTCCTGATCATCCTGTTGGTGTCCTGGCTGTTCTACACCGCCATGACTCACTCTGACGCCAACCGCTGAGGTCTGCCATGAGTAAAAGAAAGCTCATTCCGCTGCTGATCTACATCCTGTTCCTGCTGGTGCCTATCTACTGGCTGCTGAACATGTCCTTCAAGAGCAACACTGAAATCCTCAGCGGCCTGACGCTGTTTCCGCAGGATTTCACCTTTGCCAACTACAAGGTGATCTTCACCGATCCGGCCTGGTACACCGGTTACCTAAACTCGCTGTATTACGTGAGCCTGAACACGGTGATCTCCCTGAGCGTGGCGTTGCCGGCAGCGTATGCGTTCTCGCGTTATCGCTTTCTGGGCGACAAGCACCTGTTCTTCTGGCTGCTGACCAACCGCATGGCGCCCCCGGCCGTGTTTCTGTTGCCGTTCTTCCAACTGTATTCCTCGATCGGTCTGTTCGACACGCACATCGCGGTGGCATTGGCGCATTGCCTGTTCAACGTGCCGTTGGCGGTGTGGATTCTCGAGGGCTTCATGTCCGGCGTTCCGAAAGAAATCGACGAAACCGCCTACATTGATGGCTACAGTTTTCCCAAGTTCTTCGTGAAGATTTTCGTGCCGCTGATTGGCTCGGGGATCGGTGTGACGGCGTTTTTCTGCTTCATGTTTTCCTGGGTCGAGCTGCTGCTGGCGCGGACGCTGACGTCGGTGAATGCCAAGCCGATTGCAGCGGTGATGACCCGCACCGTCTCGGCATCCGGCATCGACTGGGGTGTGCTGGCGGCGGCAGGGGTGTTGACCATCCTGCCGGGCATGCTGGTGATCTGGTTTGTCCGTAACCACGTGGCCAAGGGCTTTGCCTTGGGCCGGGTATGAGGAACTGATGATGGAATGGATGAGCTGGACCGTCCCGACGGCAACGTTTTTCTGTGTCATTGCCTTGATCCTGGTCGGCATGACGACCTGGGAGTTGCGTTCGCCGAGCATTCTTCGGCGTGGTTTTTTGCCGATTGCCACCACCCGTGGCGATCGGCTGTTTATCGGTCTTCTCGGCAGCGCCTACCTGCATTTGCTGGTAATCGGCGTCACCGACTGGAGCATCTGGGTAGCGTCCGCGTTGTCCCTGGTGTGGCTGTTGGCTGTGATGCGTTGGGGCTAGTCGAGTCGCTCGGCAATGTTGCTCCGAAACCCAATAAGGAGGTCTCTATGTTCGACAAAAACAATAAGCTGCGACATAGCATTTCATTGGCAGCCATGCTGGCACTCAGCGGTTTGAGCGCTTCGGCCTGGGCCGATGCCTATGAAGACGCCGCGAAGAAATGGATCGGCAGTGAATTCAAGCCGTCCACGCTGACGGCCGAACAACAACTCGAAGAGCTGAAGTGGTTCATCAAGGCGGCCGAGCCGTTTCGCGGGATGAGCATCAAGGTGGTGTCGGAAACCATCGCCACCCACGAGTATGAGTCGAAAACGCTGGCCAAGGCCTTTACCGAGATCACGGGGATCAAGCTGACCCACGACCTGCTGCAGGAAGGCGACGTGGTGGAAAAGCTGCAGACCCAGATGCAATCGGACAAAAACATCTATGACGGCTGGGTCAACGACTCGGACCTGATCGGTACGCACTTTCGCTACGGCAAGACCGAGTCGATCACCGACCTGATGGCCAACGAGGGCAAGAACTTCACCTCGCCGACACTCGATATCAAAGACTTTATCGGCATCTCCTTCACCACCGCGCCGGACGGCAAGATCTATCAGTTGCCCGACCAGCAGTTCGCCAACCTGTACTGGTTTCGCGCCGACTGGTTCGAACGCGCGGACCTGAAAGCCAAGTTCAAGGAAAAGTACGGCTACGAGTTGGGCGTACCGGTGAACTGGTCGGCCTATGAAGACATCGCCAAGTTCTTCAGCGAAGACGTCAAGGAAATCGACGGCAAGCGCGTTTACGGGCACATGGACTACGGCAAGAAAGACCCGTCCCTGGGTTGGCGCTTCACCGACGCCTGGTTCTCCATGGCCGGTGCTGGCGACAAAGGCATCCCCAACGGTTTGCCGGTGGACGAGTGGGGCATCCGCGTCGAGGACTGCCATCCGGTGGGCTCCAGCGTAACCCGCGGCGGCGACACCAACGGCCCGGCGGCCGTGTTTGCCACCACCAAATACGTCGACTGGCTGAAGAAGTACGCGCCACCGGAAGCGGCGGGCATGACCTTCTCCGAATCCGGTCCGGTGCCGTCCCAGGGCAACATCGCCCAGCAGATCTTCTGGTACACCGCGTTCACCGCCGACATGACCAAACCGGGTCTGGCGGTGATGAACGCCGACGGCACACCGAAATGGCGCATGGCGCCATCACCACGTGGGCCGTACTGGGAAGAGGGCATGAAGCTGGGGTATCAGGACGTGGGTTCCTGGACGTTCATGAAGTCCACGCCTGAGAAACAGAAGCTCGCCGCCTGGCTCTATGCGCAGTTCGTGACGTCGAAAACCGTTTCGCTGAAGAAAACCATTGTCGGCCTGACCCCGATCCGCGAGTCGGACATCAACTCGCAAGCCATGACCGACCTGGCACCGAAACTCGGTGGCCTGGTGGAGTTCTATCGCAGCCCGGCCCGTGTGCAATGGACCCCGACCGGGACCAACGTGCCGGACTATCCGCGTCTGGCGCAACTGTGGTGGAGCCACATCGCCGAAGCCGCCAGCGGCGAGAAAACCCCGCAACAGGCACTCGACGGTCTGGCCAAGGATCAGGACGCGATCATGTCCCGTCTGGAACGCTCGAAGGCACAAACCACCTGCGCACCGAAAATGAACCCTGAGCGCGACGCGCAATACTGGTTCGATCAGCCGGGTGCACCGAAACCGAAACTGGCGAACGAGAAGCCTAAGGGTGAAACCGTGAACTACAACGAACTGCTGAAATCATGGGCAGACGCGCGTAAGTAATGGTTGGACTGTGAAAGGCGAACGGCACCGGAAGGTGCCGTTTTTTTTGGTGCCTGTGCCACCGCTTTCGCGGGCAAGCTCGCGAAGAGGCCATCTGAGACAACACCGTTCTCCAGTCTAAACATAGTCATCAGGACAACAGATTACCTGTGGCGAGGGAGCTTGCTCCCGCTCGGCTGCGAAGCAGGCGCTAACTTCAACCTGCTGTGGTTGAACTGACACACCGTGTTCACTGAAAGTGGGACTGCTGCGCAGTCCAACGGGAGCAAGCTCCCTCGCCACAGGTTTCTATAACCCTCAAACGCAAAAACGGCACCCGAAGGTGCCGTTTTTGTTGGTGCCTGCGCCACCGCTTTCGCGGGCAAGCTCGCGAAGAGGCCATCTGAGACAACACCGTTCTCCAGTCTAAACATAGTCATCAGGACAACAGATTACCTGTGGCGAGGGAGCTTGCTCCCGCTCGGCTGCGAAGCAGGCGCTAACTTCAACCTGCTGTGGTTGAACTGACACACCGTGTTCACTGAAAGTGGGACTGCTGCGCAGTCCAACGGGAGCAAGCTCCCTCGCCACAGGTTTCTATAACCCTCAAACGCAAAAACGGCACCCGAGGGTGCCGTTTTTGTTGGTGCCTGTGCCACCGCTTTCGCGGGCAAGCTCGCGATGGGGCCATCTGAGACAACACCGTTCTCCAGTCTAAACATAGTCATCAGGACAACAGATTACCTGTGGCGAGGGAGCTTGCTCCCGCTCGGCTGCGAAGCAGGCGCTAACTTCAACCTGCTGTGGTTGAACTGACACACCGTGTTCACTGAAAGTGGGACTGCTGCGCAGTCCAACGGGAGCAAGCTCCCTCGCCACAGGTTTCTATAACCCTCAAACGCAAAAACGGCACCCGAAGGTGCCGTTTCTGTTTTCTACCGGGTATCGCTAAACGATCAACCCGCCAACCCCGACTGCTGAACCAGTGCCAGCAACGGCTGCGGATACAGCCCGAGGAAGAACGCCAGTACGGCGATGGCCAGCAGCATCACGCCGCCTGCACGTTGTTCCCAGTGCAGTTGCGCATCGTGGCGACGCAGGTTTGGCTCCATCAGGTACAGGGTGACCATGACGCGCAGGTAGTAGAACACGCCGATGGCGCTGCCCAGTACCAGGGAACCGACCAGCCACCATTGGTGCGACTCGACACCGGTGGCGATGATGTAGAACTTGCCGATGAAGCCCGCAGTCAGCGGGATACCGGCCAGGGACAGCATCATCACGGTCAGGACGGCGGTCAGGTACGGACGGCGCCAGAACAGGCCTCGGTATTCGTACAGGGCATCGGCGTCACGGCCGTTGTACGGCGAGGACATCAGGGTGATCACGCCGAACGCGCCGAGGCTGGTGATCACATAGGTGACCAGGTACACGCCAATGGCTTCCACGGCCAGACCCTTGCTCGCCACCAGGGCGATCAGCAGGTAACCGAAGTGAGCGATGGACGAATAACCCAGCAGACGCTTGAGGTTGCTCTGGGTCAGTGCCAGCAGGTTACCGAACAGGATCGAGGCGATGGCGATGATGGTCAGCACGTCGCTGAGTACACCGCTGCTCGCCGCTGGCGAGATCTGGAACAGACGCACCATCACCGCGAACACCGCGACTTTGGAAGCGGTCGCCAGGAACGCCGCCACCGGTGCCGGAGCACCTTCGTAAACGTCCGGGGTCCAGAGGTGGAACGGCACCAGCGACAGTTTGAACGCCAGACCGATCAGCATCATGCCCAGGCCCAGTTGCGCCAGCGAGCTTGGCAGGCCGGTGGCCGCGAGGGCCTGGCCGATGCCGACGAAGCTCAGGCTGCCGGAGTCGGCGTAGAGCAGGGCCATACCGAACAACAGGAACGCGGAACCGGCGGCCGACAGCACCATGTACTTGATACCGGCTTCCAGCGAACGCTTGTTGAAGAAGGCGTAAGCCACCAGGCCGTAGACCGGCACCGACAACAGTTCCAGGCCGATGAACAACCCGGCCAGGTGCTGCGCGCTGACCAGAACCAGGCCACCGGCGGCGGCCATCAGGATCAGCAGGTACAGTTCTTCGCGGTTGCCCGGGTAACCCGAACCGCCATCGCCGAGGTAGGCGTGGGCGAGGGTCACACAAGCGAGGGTGGCGACCAGGATCAGCGCCATGTACAAGCAGGCGAAGTTATCGATCTGCAGCAGTGGAGTCACCGCCAGTGGCGCGACTTTCAGGGCTGGCAGGATCGACAGCAGCGCCAGGTTCAGACCCGCCACGGAAATCAGGAAGGTCTGCGAGTGGTTGCGGCGCCAGGCGATCGCCAGCATCACCACGATGATCGTGGCGCTGGTGATCAACAACGGCGCTAGCGCGATAAAGTGTTGAGTCGTGAATTCCATAGCGCTCTTACCGGGCCGAAGCGAGTTGAGTGAAGGCGGTGCCGAGCCATTGCTGCACGCCATGCATCGTCGCGGCAGAGGTATCGAGGAACGGTTGCGGGTACACGCCGATGTAGATCAGCAGCGCCGCAAGCCCGACCACCATGATCAGTTCGCGACCGTCCATGCCATGCAGTACCGCGTCCGATTTGGCCGGACCGAAATACGCACGGTGGATCATGATCAGCGAGTAGACCGAACCGAACACCAGGCCCGACGTCGCGATGATGGTGACCAAAGGCGCAGCGGGGAAGGTGCCGATCAGGATCAGGAACTCACCGACGAAGTTACCGGTACCCGGCAAGCCCAGGGACGCCGCTGCAAAGAACAGGCTGAGGGCTGGCAGGTAAGCGATCTTCGACCACAGGCCACCCATTTCACGCATGTCGCGGGTATGGGTGCGCTCGTACAGTTGACCACTGAGGATAAAGAGTGCCGCGGCCGACAGACCGTGCGCCAACATCTGCATCACCGCGCCCTGCAGCGCCAGTTGGCTGCCGGAGTAGATGCCGATCAGTACGAAGCCCATGTGGGAAACGGACGAGAAGGCGATCAGACGCTTGATGTCGGTTTGTGCGAAGGCCAGGAACGCGCCGTAGAAGATCCCGATCAGACCGAGGGTCATGGCGATCGGCGCGAACTCGGCCGAGGCATTCGGGAACAGCGGCAGGGCGAAACGCAGCAGACCGTAAGCAGCGGTTTTCAACAGGATACCGGCCAGGTCGACCGAACCCGCGGTTGGCGCCTGGGCGTGAGCGTCAGGCAACCAGGAGTGGAACGGCACCACTGGCAGCTTCACCGCGAAGGCGATGAAGAAACCGAGCATCAGGATGTACTCGGTGGTCAGCGACATCTTGGTTTTCAACAGGTCGGCGTAGTTGAAGGTAATCACGCCGGTGTCGTTGAAGTTGACCAGAACCAGACCGAGGATCGCCACCAGCATGATCAGGCCGGAAGCCTGAGTGAAGATGAAGAACTTGGTCGCCGCGTAGATCCGGGTTTTCTTGCCGTCCGAAGAACTGTGACCCCAGAGCGCGATGAGGAAGTACATCGGCACCAGCATCATTTCCCAGAAGAAGAAGAACATGAACAGGTCGAGGGCGAGGAACACGCCGACGACACCGCCCAGGATCCACATCAGGTTCAGGTGGAAGAAGCCAACGTGACGTTGAATCTCTTTCCACGAGCAGAGGACCGAGAGTACGCCCAGCAGACCGGTCAGCATGATCATCAGCAGCGACAGGCCGTCGAGGGCCAGGTGCACGCTGATGCCGAAGCGCTCGATCCAGATGTGCTTGAACTCAAGCGCCCAGGTCGGGTCGGCGCCAGGCGCCGGGGCAAATGAATAGTCACCGTTGGCCCACAGCCAGAGGCCGAGGGAGAGCAACAGGGACATGGTGATCAGCGCAATCCAGCGGGGGAGGGTGGCGCCGAAGCGCTCACCCATCCAGCACAGCAGGCCGCCGATGAAGGGGATCAGGATTAGCCAAGGCAGAATCATGACGGGCTCAATTCCTTTCGCAAGTTCGCAAGGTTCATATTCAGACCGCTACCAGCACGATGGCGCCGATGACCAGCACGGAGCCGGCTGCCATCGAGGCCGCGTACCAACGCAGTTGACCGGTTTCGGTACGGCTCAGGGCGGTGTGACCGCCTTTGGCCATACGCGGGATCAGACCGATGGTCTGGTCGAGCGGGTCTTTGCGCAGTACGTGGCTGATCGCCAGGTATGGCTTGACGAACAGTTTGTCGTAGATCCAGTCGAAGCCCCAGGCAGCGAACCACCAGGCCGAAAGGAAGCGGCCGATGCCGCTGTTGGCGATTGCAGTGACGAAACGACGCTTGCCGAGGAACAGCAGCGCGGCCAGCAGGATACCGGCCAGGGCGATGGCGCCCGAAGCGATTTCCAGACTGTGCTTGGCTTCGCCGCCGGCGTGGCCGACGCTTTGTGGCAGCACACCGTGCAGCGGCGGAACGATCATCGCGCCAATGGCGGTGGACAATACGATCAGTACCGACAGTGGCAGCCAGTGAGCAATGCCGTGACCGGCGTGCGCTTCAGTCTTCGCTTCACCGTGGAACGCGATGAAGATCAGGCGGAAGGTGTACAGCGAGGTCATGAACGCACCGACCAGACCGGCGTACAGCAGACCGTTGTTGCCGCTGGCAAACGCTTCCCAAAGGATTTCGTCCTTGGAGTAGAAGCCTGCAGTCACCAGTGGCAGGGCCGCCAGGGCCGCGCCGCCGACGATGAAGCTGGCGTAGGCCAGTGGCAGCTTCTTCCACAGGCCGCCCATCTTGAAGATGTTCTGCTCGTGATGGCAGGCAACGATCACCGCACCGGACGCAAGGAACAACAACGCCTTGAAGAACGCGTGGGTCATCAGGTGGAAGATCGCGCCATCCCAGGCACCCACGCCCAGCGCCAGGAACATGTAGCCGATCTGGCTCATGGTCGAGTAGGCGAGGATACGTTTGATGTCGGTCTGGACCAGTGCGGCAAAACCGGCGAGAACCAGGGTCACGCCGCCGACGATGCCGACCAGGTGCAGGATCTCCGGCGCCAGGGTGAACAGACCGTGGGTACGGGCGATCAGGTAGACACCGGCGGTCACCATGGTCGCGGCGTGGATCAGTGCCGAAACCGGGGTAGGGCCGGCCATCGCATCCGCCAGCCAGGTTTGCAGCGGCAGTTGCGCGGATTTACCGACAGCGCCGCCCAGCAGCATCAGGGTGGCCATGACCATCCAGAAGTCGCCGGCCTGGAATTTCTGCGGTGCCAGCACCAGCAGTTCCTGGACGTTCAGCGTGCCCAGTTGGGCGAACAGGATGAACAGGCCGATGGCCATGAACACGTCGCCGATGCGGGTCACGATAAAGGCTTTCAGTGCGGCGTTACCGTTGTTGCGGTTGCTGTAGTAGAAACCGATCAACAGGTAAGAGCACAGGCCCACGCCTTCCCAGCCGAAGTACAGGAACAACAGGTTATCGCCCAGCACCAGGAACAGCATGCTGGCGATAAACAGGTTGGTGTAGGCGAAGAAGCGCGAGTAACCGGCTTCACCGCGCATGTACCAGGACGCGAACAGGTGGATCAGGAAGCCGACGCCGACCACGACACCGAGCATGGTCAGGGACAGACCATCGAGGTACAGGGCGAAGTTCGGCGTGAAGCCTTCCACCGCCATCCACTGCCACAACACCTGGGTGTAGTGACCGCCTTCAGGTGGCGCGACGTTGAATTGCCAGATCACGTAGGCCGTGACGATGGCGGACAAGCCGATGGAACCGACGCCGATCAGCGCCGACAGGTTTTCCGAGAGACGTCCACGGGAGAACGACAGCAGCAGGAAACCTATGAGAGGGAATACGAAAGTCAGATAGAGAAGATTCATCCGCGCATCTCGCTGGCAGCGTCGATATCGAGAGTGTGGAAGCGGCGATACAGCTGCAACAGAATCGCCAGGCCGATACTGGCCTCGGCGGCTGCCAGGCTGATCACCAGGATGAACATGATCTGTCCATCCGGCTGCGCCCAGCGGCTACCGGCAACGATGAACGCCAAAGCGGAGGCATTCATCATGACCTCCAGGCTCATCAGCACGAAGAGAATGTTGCGGCGGACCATCAGGCCGACCAGACCGAGGCAGAACAGGATGCCGGCGACCGCCAGACCATGCTCCAAAGGGATAGCAGGCATCGTCATTGCTCCTTGGCTTCGTTGCGGCCCAAGTGGAACGCCGTGACGGCTGCGGCGAGCAGCAGCATCGAGGCGAGTTCGACCACCAGCAGATACGGACCGAACAGGCTGATGCCCACGGCCTTGGCGTCTACGGTGGTGTGACCGATGGCCTGACCGCTCTGGTGGGTGAACAGCACGTACAGCAGTTCAACCAGCAGCAGGGCACCGAGAATCACCGGGCCGAGCCAGATGCCGGGCTTGAGCCAGACGCGCTCTTGCTGAACCGAGGCCGGGCCCAGGTTCAGCATCATCACCACGAACACGAACAGCACCATGATGGCGCCAGCGTAGGCGATCACTTCCAGAACACCGGCAAACGGTGCGCCGAGGGCGAAGAACGTCATGGCCACGGCGATCAGCGAAATGATCAGGTAGAGCAGGGCGTGCACAGGGTTGGTGTGGGTGATCACGCGAAGCGTGGACACCACAGCGATACCCGATGCGAAATAGAAAGCGAATTCCATCTTTCTTCCTTAAGGCAGCAAGCTCTTCACGTTGATCGGTTCGGCTTCATTCTGCGCGGAGCCTTTCGGCTTCCCGGCAATCGCCATACCTGCAACACGATAGAAGTTGTAATCAGGGTTTTTGCCGGGGCCGGAGATCAGCAGATCTTCTTTCTCGTAAACCAGGTCCTGACGTTTGAACTCGGCCATCTCGAAATCCGGTGTCAGCTGGATCGCGGTGGTCGGGCAGGCTTCCTCGCAGAGGCCGCAGAAAATGCAGCGCGAGAAGTTGATGCGGAAGAAGTCCGGGTACCAGCGACCGTCTTCGGTTTCAGCTTTCTGCAGCGAGATGCACCCGACCGGGCACGCCACGGCGCACAGGTTGCAGGCTACACAACGCTCTTCACCGTCAGGGTCGCGGGTCAGGACGATACGGCCACGGTAGCGCGGCGGCAGGTACACGGCTTCTTCCGGGTACTGCAGCGTGTCGCGCTTGCGGAAGGCGTGGCCGAAAATCATCACCAGGCTGCGAAGCTGGGTGAAGAAGCCATGCACGATGTCAAATATGTACTTCATGATTCTCTATCCTCACTGAGCCGCGACGGCGGGCGTGTTGAGCAACACGATCGCAGCGGTCACCAGCATGTTGACGAGGGTCAGCGGCAGGCAGAACTTCCAGCTGAAATCCATCACTTGGTCATACCGTGGGCGCGGAATCGAGGCGCGCAGCAGGATGAAGATCATGATGAAGAACGCGGTTTTCAGCGCGAACCAGATGAACGGGATCTGCGGCAAAATGCCAAACGGACCGTGCCAGCCACCGAAGAACAAGGTCACCAGCAGCGCCGAAATCAGCACGATACCGATGTACTCGCCGACGAAGAACATGCCCCATTTCATGCCGGCGTATTCAATGTGGTAACCGTCGGCCAGTTCCTGCTCTGCTTCCGGCTGGTCGAACGGGTGACGGTGAGTCACGGCGACGCCGGCGATGAAGAAGGTCAGGAAACCGAAGATCTGCGGAATGATGAACCACAGGTTCTGGGCTTGATAATCAACGATGTCGCGCATGTTGAACGAGCCGACCTGGATCACGATGCCCATCAGCGACAGGCCCATGAACACTTCGTACGACACGGTTTGCGCCGAAGCCCGCAAGCTGCCCAGCAGGGCGAACTTGTTGTTGCTCGACCAGCCGGCGAACAACACCGCGTAGACCGACAGACCGGCCATGGCGAAGAAGAACAGAATGCCGATGTTCAGGTCCGCCACGCCCCAGGTCGGGGTGATCGGGATGATCGCGAAGGCAATCAGCAGGGCGCTCATGGCCACGACCGGTGCCAGGGTGAAGATCATCTTGTCGGCGAACGGTGGCGTCCAGTCTTCCTTGAAGAACATCTTGATCATGTCGGCCGCGATCTGGAACGCGCCGAACGGGCCGACGCGGTTCGGACCGTAACGGTCCTGCCAGAGGGCGAGCAAACGACGCTCGACCCAGCTCAGCAGCGCGCCGCACACCACAACGGCGAGCAGAATCACGATGGCCTGGATGACCGAGATGATCACGTCGATCACTTCAGGAGTGAACCAAGTCATAGCGCTGCCTCCTGCAGACCGTCAACGGATTTGCCAAAGATCGCTGGCGGAATGCCGGCGATGCCCGCAGGCAATGCAACCAGACCGGCACCCAGCTCTTCGTTGATGCGCAGCGGCAGACGCAAGGTCTGGCCAGCAACATTCAAGCTCAGCAGGGCACCATCGTTGACACCCAGACGATCGGCTTCGGACTTGGCCAGCGCCACGTAGGCAGCCGGAATGCGTTCCTGAACCGGTGCGGCTTTCGAAGAGTTCTCTTCGCTGCCGAGCAGGTGGAAGAACGGCACAACCTGCCAGGTGCCTGGCGCCGGGTTGAATGCGCGCGGAACAGCGGCGAACCAGTTCAGCGAGTCACCGCTGCTTTCGATCAGGCGAGTGCCCGGGTCGCCAGCGCGGATGTGACCACCGACTTCGTCCTGGAACTTGTTCCAGGCTTGCGGCGAGTTCCAGCCCGGAGACCAGGCAAATGGCACTTGCTGACGCGGTTCGACCGAGCCCGAGTAACCTTCCATCGAGAAGTTGAACGCGGTGTCGTTGTCTTGCGGGGTACGCGGTTCGTGCACGCTGATGTCGGCGCGCATGGCGGTGCGGCCCGAGTAACGCAGCGGTTCGCGGGCCAGTTTCATGCCCTTGATGCGGAACGCGGCGGACGGAGCGGCATCGACGATGCGGTTCAGTTGCGGCGTGCTTGCAGCAACGGCAGCGGTGACGTGGTCCAGCTGGGTCCAGTCGATCGGCTGGTTCAGCAGGGTGGCGCGCAGGGCATGCAGCCAGCGCCAGCCTTCGTGAACCAGGATGCTCGCGTCCATGTATTTCGGATCGAAAACCTGGAAGAAGCGCTGGGCGCGACCTTCCTGGCTGACCAGCGTACCGTCGCCTTCAGCGAAGCTGGCGGCTGGCAGAACCAGGTGCGCGCGATCGCTGGTGGCGGTCTTCTGATGGTCTGCCACGATCACCACTTTCGCGGCGGTCAGGGCAGCATCAACCTTGGCTTTGTCGGTGCGAGTGTACAGATCGTTTTCCAGCACGACGATGGCGTCGGCCTTACCGTCGATCACGGCTTGCAGGGCTGCATCGACCGATTCGCCACCGAGCATGGCCAGGCCGAGGCTGTTGGCCTCAGGCACGATCAGGCTGATGGAACCGTTCTTCTCGCGCAGCTTCAGGGCTTTGGCGATGTTCGCCGCGGCTTCGATCAGCGCTTTGGAACCCAGCGAGGTGCCGGCAATGATCAGCGGACGCTTGGCGGCCAGCAGGGCATTGGCGATGCGCTGAGCCAGTTCAACGGCTTCAGCGTCCAGGCCTTCAACGGCAGGCGCGCTGGCGTCGAGGGCGTGAGCCACGGCGAAACCGATGCGGGCCAGGTCGTCTGGCGCGGCGTGAACGCATTCTTCGGCGATGTCGTCGAGCTTGGTTTCAGCCAGGCTGGCGATGAACAGCGGGTTCAGTTCGTGCTGACCGATGTTCTTCACGGCGGCGTCGAGCCAAGGCTGGACACGCATGGCGTCGGCCATGTCTTCGGCCTTGCCCTTGACCGATTGACGCAGGGACAGGGCCATGCGTGCAGCAGTCTGGGTCAGGTCTTCACCGAGGACGAAGATCGCGTCGTGGTCTTCGATGTCGCGCATGTTCGGGATCGGCAGCGGGCTGTCTTTCAGCACCTGCATGACCAGACGAATGCGTTCCAGCTCGGAGGCTTCGATACCGGAGTAGAAGTGCTCGGCGCCGACCAGTTCGCGCAACGCGTAGTTGCTTTCGAGGCTGGCACGCGGCGAACCGATACCGACGATGTTGCGACCGCGCAGCAGGTCAGCGGCTTTATCCAGCGCTTCGTCGAGGCTCAGCTTGGTGCCGTTGGCCAGCAAAGGCTGGCGCGGGCGGTCTTCGCGGTTGACGTAGCCATAGCCGAAGCGGCCACGGTCGCACAGGAAGTACTGGTTGACCGAACCGTTGAAGCGGTTTTCGATCCGACGCAGTTCACCGTAACGCTCGCCCGGGGAGATGTTGCAACCGCTGGAACAGCCATGGCAGATGCTCGGCGAGAACTGCATGTCCCACTTGCGGTTGTAGCGCTCGGAGTGAGTCTTGTCGGTGAACACACCGGTCGGGCAGACCTCGGTGAGGTTGCCGGAGAACTCGCTTTCCAGGGTGCCGTCTTCAACGCGACCGAAGTACACGTTGTCGTGGGCGCCGAATACACCGAGGTCGGTGCCGCCGGCGTAGTCCTTATAGAAGCGCACGCAGCGGTAGCAAGCGATGCAGCGGTTCATTTCGTGGGAAATGAACGGGCCCAGTTGCTGGTTCTGGTGAGTACGCTTGGTGAAGCGATAACGGCGCTCGTTGTGGCCGGTCATCACGGTCATGTCTTGCAGGTGGCAGTGACCGCCTTCTTCACAGACCGGGCAGTCGTGAGGGTGGTTGGTCATCAGCCATTCAACGACGCTGGCGCGGAATACTTTCGCTTCTTCGTCGTCGATGGAGATCCAGCTGCCGTCGGTAGCTGGCGTCATGCACGACATGACGATCCGACCACGCTTGTCGTTCTCGTCGGTGTATTGCTTGACCGCGCACTGGCGGCAAGCGCCAACGCTGCCTAGGGCTGGGTGCCAGCAGAAATAAGGGATATCGAGGCCTAGCGACAGACATGCCTGTAACAGGTTGTCTGCCCCATCGACTTCGAGCTCTTTGCCGTCTACGTGGATAGTGGCCATGGTTCAAAGTTCTTCGTTGGCCCGGTGTCAGCGGGCGTGGCTAATGGAATCTTGTTATTCGTCCGAATCCAAACAGCCCATAAAAGGCGTCATCGAACGAAAGGCGAAGGGCACGGACCCTTCGCCTTTTTAAGCGTTAAGCGCCGACTACGATCGGCCTTGCCAGAGGCGGGACGACGGCGCTGGTGGGCGCGATGCCGGCTTCGAACTCATGGCGGAAGTATTTGATTGCGCTGCCCAACGGCTCCACGGCACCCGGTGCGTGAGCACAGAAGGTCTTGCCTGGGCCGAGGAAGCCGACCAGACCCAGCAGGGTCTCGATGTCGCCGGCTTGCCCTTCACCGTTCTCGATTGCGCGCAGCAGCTTGACGCTCCACGGCAAACCGTCACGGCACGGGGTGCAGAAACCGCACGACTCACGGGAGAAGAACTCTTCCATGTTGCGCAGCAGGGACACCATGTTGACGCTGTCGTCCACCGCCATGGCCAGGCCGGTACCCATACGGGTGCCCACTTTGGCGATGCCGCCGGCGTACATTTGTGCGTCGAGGTGTTCCGGCAACAGGAAACCGGTACCGGCGCCGCCTGGTTGCCAGCACTTGAGCTTGTAACCGTCACGCATGCCGCCGGCGTAGTCTTCGAACAACTCGCGACCGGTGACGCCGAATGGCAATTCCCACAGGCCCGGGTTCTTGACCTTGCCGGAGAAGCCCATGAGCTTGGTGCCCATGTCTTCACTGCCTTCGCGGGCCAACGATTTGTACCAGTCCACGCCGTCGGCAATGATCGCCGGCACGTTGCACAGGGTTTCAACGTTGTTCACGCAGGTCGGCTTGCCCCACACGCCAACGGCGGCGGGGAAGGGCGGCTTGGAGCGCGGGTTGGCGCGGCGGCCTTCGAGGGAGTTGATCAGTGCGGTTTCTTCACCGCAGATGTAACGCCCGGCGCCGGTGTGGACGAACAGCTCGAAATCGAAGCCGCTGCCCAGGATGTTTTTACCCAGCAGGCCGGCTGCCTTGGCTTCTTCCACAGCACGGTTGAGGTGCTTGGCGGCGGTGGTGTATTCGCCACGCAGGAAGATGTAGCCACGGTAGGTTTTCAGCGCGCGGGCACTGATCAGCATGCCTTCGATCAGCAGATGGGGCAGTTGCTCCATCAGCATGCGGTCTTTCCAGGTGTTCGGCTCCATTTCATCCGCGTTGCACAGCAGGTAGCGGATATTGATGGATTCGTCCTTTGGCATCAGGCCCCACTTTACACCCGTGGGGAAGCCTGCACCGCCGCGACCCTTGAGGCCGGCGTCTTTCACGGTCTGGACGATGTCGTCCTGGGCCATGTCGGCGAAGGCCTTGCGCGCAGCGGCGTAACCGTTTTTGGCCTGGTACTCGTCGAGCCAGACAGCTTCGCCGTCGTCACGCAGACGCCAGGTGAGCGGGTGAGTCTCGGCCGAACGCTTGATGCGGTTGGCAGGACCGAAGGAAGTCAGGGTCATACGTAGCCCTCGAGCAATTTGGCAACGCCGGCAGGCTGCACATCACCGAAAGTGTCGTCGTCGATCATCAACGCCGGCGCCTTGTCACAGTTGCCGAGGCAGCAGACCGGCAGCAGGGTGAAACGACCGTCGGTGGTGGTCTGACCCAGGCCGATGCCGAGTTTGCTCTGGATTTCGCTGACCACGGATTCGTGGCCGCCGATGTAGCAGACCATGCTGTCGCAGACGCGAATGATGTGGCGACCGACAGGCTGACGGAAGATCTGGCTATAGAAAGTGGCCACGCCTTCAACGTCGCTCGCCGGGATGCCAAGGATCTCGCCGATGGCGTAGAGCGCGCCGTCAGGCACCCAGCCACGTTCCTTCTGGACGATCTTCAGGGCTTCGATCGACGCCGCGCGCGGGTCTTCGTAGTGATGCAGCTCGTGCTCGATGGCCGAGCGCTCGGTTTCACTCAAGGTGAAACGGTCTGTCTGGATAAGCGTGCTGTTCATGCTTAGCGGTCCACGTCGGCCATAACGAAATCGATACTACCCAGGTACGCGATCAAGTCCGCGACCATGCTGCCTTTGATCACCGAAGGGATCTGCTGCAGGTGCGGGAAGCTTGGGGTGCGAATCCGGGTGCGGTAGCTCATGGTGCCGCCATCGCTCGTCAGGTAATAACTGTTGATGCCCTTGGTCGCTTCGATCATCTGGAAGGATTCGTTGGCCGGCATGACCGGGCCCCACGAAACTTGCAGGAAGTGCGTGATCAGGGTCTCGATGTGCTGCAGGGTGCGCTCTTTCGGCGGCGGCGTGGTTAGCGGGTGATCCGCCTTGTATGGGCCTTCCGGCATGTTGCGCATGCACTGCTCGATGATCTTGATGCTCTGGCGCATTTCTTCGACGCGCACGATGCAACGATCGTAGGCATCGCCATTGGCGGCCAGTGGCACTTCGAATTCGAAGTTCTCGTACCCGGAGTACGGGCGGGCTTTACGCAGGTCGAAATCGCAACCGGTCGAACGCAGGCCGGCACCGGTGACGCCCCATTCGAAGGCCTCTTTGGTGTTGTAGGCAGCAACGCCGATGGTCCGGCCTTTGAGGATGCTGTTGTCCAGTGCGGCTTTCTGGTATTCGTCCAGACGCTTTGGCATCCACTCGACGAAGTCTTTCACCAGTTTTTCCCAGCCGCGCGGCAAGTCGTGCGCAACGCCACCGATGCGGTACCAGGCCGGGTGCAGACGGAAACCGGTGATGGCTTCGATCACCGTGTACGCCTTCTGACGGTCGGTGAACGTGAAGAACACCGGGGTCATGGCGCCGACGTCCTGGATGTAAGTCCCCAGGAACAGCAGGTGACTGGTGATCCGGAAGAACTCGGCCATCATGATGCGGATGACGTCGACCTTCTCGGGCACCTTGATGCCGGCCAGCTTCTCGACCGAGAGCACGTACGGCAGGTTGTTCATCACGCCGCCGAGGTAGTCGATACGGTCGGTGTACGGAATGAAGCTGTGCCAGGACTGACGCTCGGCCATCTTCTCGGCACCACGGTGGTGGTAACCAACGTCCGGTACACAGTCGACGATCTCTTCACCGTCCAGCTGCAGGATGATGCGGAACGCACCGTGCGCGGAAGGGTGGTTGGGACCGAGGTTGAGGAACATGTAGTCCTCGTTCGCACCGGAACGCTTCATGCCCCAGTCTTCAGGCTTGAAGCGCGCGGCTTCTTCCTCAAGCTGTTGCTTGGCCAGGTTCAGGGTGAACGGGTCGAACTCGGTGGCACGGGCCGGGAAGTCCTTGCGCAGCGGGTGACCTTCCCAGGTCGGCGGCATCATGATGCGGGTCAGGTGCGGGTGACCGGCAAAGTCGATGCCGTACATGTCCCACACTTCACGCTCGTACCAGTTGGCGTTCGGCCAGATACCGGTGACGGTCGGCACGCTGAGGTCGCCCTCGGACAAGGCGACCTTGATCATCACGTCACTGTTACGTTCGATCGACATCAGGTGATAGAACACAGTGAAGTCGGCGCCGCTCGGCAGCCCTTGACGCTTGGTGCGCAGACGCTCGTCCACGCCGTGCAGGTCATAGAGCATGACGTACGGCTTGGGCAGGTTACGCAGGAAGGTCAGGACTTCGACGAGTTTGGCACGGGCAACCCAAAGCACCGGCATGCCGGTGCGGGTAGGCTGGGCGGTGAACGCCTCGGGGCCAAAACGGTTGTTCAGTTCGACGACCACATCCTGGTCGTCTGCCTTATAAGGCGGGATGTACAGAGCACTGCCTGTAGTCATGGTTATTTATCGCTTTCGGTCAACGTAAAGAATGAAGCCAGTGTCTCGTTCTATTAAAGAAGCAGATCTGGATCAGACTTCGTCGGGGCTGCGCAGGTTGGTGACTGCGATTCGCTGTTCGCGGCGCTTTTCCTTCTCGGAAGGCATCTCGGCGCGGTATACGCCTTGATCACCAACGACCCAGGAAAGCGGACGACGCTCCTGTCCAATCGACTCTTGCAAGAGCATCAAGCCTTGCAGAAAAGCTTCAGGACGGGGCGGGCAGCCAGGCACGTAGACGTCCACGGGCAGGAACTTGTCCACCCCTTGAACGACAGAGTAGATGTCGTACATGCCACCGGAGTTGGCGCACGAACCCATGGAAATTACCCATTTAGGTTCGAGCATTTGCTCGTAGAGACGCTGGATGATCGGCGCCATCTTGATGAAGCAGGTACCGGCGATAACCATGAAATCCGCCTGGCGCGGCGATGCCCGGATAACCTCGGCGCCAAAGCGCGCGATGTCGTGGGGCGCCGTGAAGGCGGTGGTCATTTCCACGTAGCAGCACGAAAGACCGAAGTTATACGGCCACAGGGAGTTCTTGCGCCCCCAGTTGATCGTGCCGTTAAGCACGTCTTCGAGCTTGCCCATGAAGATGTTTTTGTGGACTTGATCTTCTAACGGATCGGAAACGGTTTCCCGTTCGCCAATCGGATACTGCTCGTTAGGAGCATCGGGGTCGATCCTGGTGAGATTGTATTGCATTGCCAAAGCCTCATTGTTTCAGCTTCGCTTGCCGCTTACGACGAGCTTCCGGAGCCCAGTCAAGGGCGCCCACTCGGAATAGGTAGACAAGGCCTGCCAACAGAATTGCTATGAAAACGAGAGCTTCGACGAATCCGGTCCAGCCGCTTTCGCGGACGGACACAGACCATGCAAAGAGAAAGAGGGCTTCGATATCGAAGATCACGAAGAGCATCGCGACCAGATAGAATTTGGCTGAGAGCCGCAAGCGGGCGCCACCTGTAGGTAGCATGCCGGACTCGAACGGTTCGTTTTTGCTGCGGCCCCAGGCTTTTGACCCAAGGAGGCTGGAAACACCCAGCATGAAGGCACAGAGGCCGACGACGCCTAGAAGGAAAATGGCAAAGCCCCAGTTGTGGGCCATGAGTCCTGTCGCTTCGGGCATGCTGGTAATCCTTAACAGAGAGCAAAGGTCTCTGAGCTTGAAAAGAAACAAAGCAGTGACGATATGTCGCAGCAATCAATCCCGCTGATTTTATGGCTAAACACCGTGCAAGTAAAATTCAGATAGCGAAATTATTTAGCGGAATAAGGACATAGCGAGCCTCCAAACCCACGCAGCCCATGCATTGCGGGCATTAGCCGGGTTTTCATCAATATTGTTTTGTAGGGATTGTAACGAACATAGTTGCCGCTAAATGATAATCAATATTGTTTGGCTTGGTTTTTAAACTGTTTAACGGGTAGGCGGCTGGGAAGTTGTCTTATATGCGCGTTACTGCAAGTAGCGGGCGGGGTCGTTTTACCCTGTTTTCCTGATCTTGAAACTGCTTTGGATCAAGGTTTTTCGCCGCACATCTGCCCCTGTAGGAGCGAGGCTTGCCCGCGAAGAATACGCCGCGGTGCTTCAGACTTACCGCGTCATCGTTCTTCGCGGGCAAGCCTCGCTCCTACAGGATTAGGTTAAATCGCAGGCAAAAAAACGCCCCGAACCAGTCGGGGCGTCAGATGTGCGGCGTTGCGGTTAGTTTTATTCGGTCCGCAACGGCCGTTTGTTCCGGTGAGTCAGATCAGTGGAACTGCTCTTCTTCAGTCGAACCGGTCAGCGCGGTGACCGAAGACGAGCCGCCCTGGATCACGGTGGTCATGTCGTCGAAGTAGCCGGTGCCCACTTCCTGCTGGTGAGCCACGAAGGTGTAACCCTTGGCGGCGTCAGCGAATTCCTGCTCCTGCAGCTTCACGTAGGCAGTCATGTCGTTGCGGGCGTAGTCGTGCGCCAGGTTGAACATGCTGTGCCACATGTTGTGAATGCCGGCCAGGGTGATGAACTGGTGCTTGTAGCCCATGGCGGACAGTTCGCGCTGGAACTTGGCGATGGTCGCGTCGTCCAGGTTTTTCTTCCAGTTGAAGGAAGGCGAGCAGTTGTACGACAGCAGTTGGTCCGGGTATTCCTTTTTGATCGCTTCAGCGAAGCGACGAGCCTCGTCCAGATCCGGCTTGGCGGTTTCGCACCAGATCAGGTCGGCGTACGGCGCGTAAGCCAGGCCACGAGCGATCGCCTGATCCAGGCCAGCGCGCACTTTGTAGAAGCCTTCCTGAGTACGTTCGCCAGTCACGAACGGCTGGTCGTACGGGTCACAATCGGACGTCAGCAGGTCGGCCGCGTTGGCGTCGGTACGGGCCAGGATGATGGTCGGAGTACCGGCCACGTCAGCTGCCAGGCGAGCAGCGGTCAGCTTCTGTACAGCTTCCTGGGTAGGAACCAGTACCTTGCCGCCCATGTGGCCGCATTTTTTCACGGAAGCCAGTTGGTCTTCGAAGTGAACGCCGGCGGCGCCTGCTTCGATCATGCTCTTCATCAGCTCGTAAGCGTTCAGTACGCCGCCGAAACCGGCTTCAGCGTCAGCCACGATTGGTGCGAAGTAGTCGATGTAGCCTTCGTCGCCCGGGCCTTTGCCGGCTTTCCACTGAATCTGGTCAGCACGACGGAACGAGTTGTTGATGCGCTTGACCACGGTTGGAACCGAGTCCACCGGGTACAGCGACTGGTCCGGGTACATCGATTCGGCGGAGTTGTTGTCCGCGGCGACTTGCCAGCCCGACAGGTAGATCGCCTGGATACCGGCTTTGACTTGTTGTACAGCCTGGCCGCCGGTCAGGGCGCCCATGCAGTTGACGAAATCTTTCTCAGGACGGAAGGACGGCTTGGCACCCTGGGTCACCAGGTTCCAGAGCTTCTCGGCGCCGAGTTTTGCAAAGGTGTGCTCAGGTTGAACCGAGCCACGCAGGCGGACGACGTCAGCAGCGGAGTAAGCGCGTGTCACGCCTTTCCAGCGTGGGTTTTCAGCCCAGTCTTTTTCGAGGGCTGCAATTTGCTGTTCGCGTGTCAGTGCCATGGAGATAAACCTCGTCGCGTCTTTTACGGAAAGTTGTTCTGCGGTGGAAAATTCATGCGCTCGCTGACCAGAAGCTTAGGTGGTCAAGTCGGATTCGGCGGGATTGGCGACGGGATGAACGATGGGCTCGAGGGGAAGTGAGCAGGTAAGGGCGAACTGGCGAGCGCATTCGGGCGTCGTGGGCCTTTTTACGAACTTCAGTGTGATGCCGGGTTTACCTAAATACGCTTCCGTCCCTCGGGACAACTTCGTTCCAGTCGGCAACCTCGTCAAACACACCTTGTGGGCGGTACAGACACGAAACGGCTCGAGGGGTAAATACGAGCATCGCTTCGAAGGCCCTTGCCAGGGCCCCTGATTAGCGGGAGCGAGGCCATCATGCCTTCGCTTTTTTGGCTCGTCAAACGTTTTGTAGTGCTTTTTTTCAAGCACTACATCTTTGGTCTAATACGACTAATCAGTCAGTTTTCGGTGATTTAGTCCAAAGTATCGACTTTCACCCGCAGGGTCATGTCATCCCGACCCTGAGTCGAGTAGCTGCGGGTCAGGCCCTGTTTGTCAGCCTGAGTCTGGCGGTTCATGCCGGCCAGGGTGATCCATTCGCCGAGGCGTCCGGTGACGGTTGTGTCGGTGCTTTGTACGTTCACTACATCGGGACGTTCCTGGCTCATGCGGTCACGGTTGGTACTGATCGACAGGTGAACGATGTCGCCGGTGACGCTCGCGGTGACATAGAAACCCTGGGTGACGTTGCGGTATTCGGTCTGGCTGCGCGGATCGCCATAGGAATCGATCTGCGTGCTGGTCAGCGGCACGCTCTGGCCAACCTGGATCAGCGCCGGTGCGCCTTCGCTGGCCTGGACTTGCTGAATGCCGCCGTCACGGCTTTCGGTGCTGCGATTGATGATTCGGGTCTGGCTCGGTTTGGCGCCGTTGACCGAATAGCCCTGGTCACCCTGGAAGTTGTTTTCGTTGGTGTCGACGGTGATCAGAAGGCGCTTTGGCTGAGTATCGAGTTGGGCGATAAGGGCTTTAAGTTCGTCGATCTTGCGCTGATCGGCATTGACGATCAGTTGGTTGCCATAGGCGCTGACCTGGCCATCCTTGCCGATGAAATCCTGGGCCATCGGCAGCATGTCGGCGCTGGTGTGGTAGTTCAACGGCACGATCTCGGTGGCGGCCATGACCGAAAAACTGCAGGTCAGCAGCAGCGTGGTGAGCAGGGTGCGTAGGGACATATCCGTTATCTCCGACTTCTTGATGTCTTGAGTTTGCCAGTTTGTCGGCCCGCCGTGGGGCAAGTTGAATCGTAGACAGCAAAACGCCCCGGCATCGGTCGATGGCGGGGCGAATTGTGGTGTTCTTTCAGGCCTTTGTGGCGAGGAGCTTGCTCCCGCTGGGGCGCGAAGCGGCCCCAAAATCTTGGGTCTGCTGCGCAGCCCAGCGGGAGCAAGCTCCCTCGCCGCAGGGCTCAGGCGGAATGCCGCACCATGTCCACATGCGGAATCCCGGCTTCCAGGAACTCCTCGCTGACCAGGCTGAAGCCCAGGCGCTCATAGAACGCCGTAGCCTGAACCTGCGCGCTCAGCATCTGCTGCTTCAGCCCGCGCTTCTCGGCTTCACCGATCGCCGCTTGCATCAGCGCATCGCCCACCTTCAGGCCGCGCCAGTCCTTCAGCACCGAAACCCGGCCGATTTGACCGTCGGGCAGCAGGCGGGCGGTGCCAATCGGGAAGTCGCCTTCGAAAGCCAGGAAATGCACCGCTGTCGCATCATCGGCGTCCCATTCCAGTTCAGGCGGAACGGATTGCCCGGCGATGAACACCGTCTCACGAATGCGCCGGATCTCAGCGTTGTCCTTTTGCCAGTCTGCGACACGTACGTGAATTTTATTCATCAGCGAACCCCAGGCTTCCTTGCTTGATCAGTTCGCACAGCAGGCCGCGACCGTCTTCGTCGCTCAGCCACTCGCCAAGGTTGTCGATGTGCAGCGCATCGGCGGCGCAGATCATTTTCAGCAACTCACGCAGTTTGCCTGGCAGGTAACGGCTCTGGCCGCTGGCGAACAGCAGCAGGTCGTCATCGACTTCGGACCACGCCAGGCGCGCGCTCGGATTGCGGATCAGCACGGCGCCTTGCTCGAGGCTGGCGAGCAGGTCGTCTTCTTCGATTTCTTCCGGGCCGACCACCAGTTCCGGGTAGCGCGGCTCGGTCATGAACTGGCCGAACCAGGTCAGCAGCAGACGCTCGTCGCTCATGTGCTCGGCCAGCAGGCCTTTCAAGCGATCAAGAGCGTCGTGCTGGATCTGATGCGGATCGACCGCAGGCAGGGCATCGGCGTCGGTGTAGCGCTCTTCGTCCGTCAGGAACTGGCTGAGGAAGTCAGTGAAGTGGGTCAGCACTTCAGCGGCGCTCGGCGCCCGGAAACCGACGGAATAGGTCAGGCAATCATCAACGGCCACGCCGCAATGAGCCAGGCGCGGCGGCAGGTACAGCATGTCGCCCGGTTCAAGCACCCACTCATCGGTGGCTTCGAAATCGGCGAGGATGCGCAGGTCCGCGTGTTGCAGCAGCGGGCTCTCGGAGTTGCACATCTGACCGATTTTCCAGTTGCGCTTGCCGTGGCCCTGCAGCAGGAACACGTCGTAGTTATCGAAGTGCGGACCGACGCTGCCACCGGGGGCGGCGAAGCTGATCATCACGTCGTCGATGCGCCAGCTCGGCAGGAAGCGGAACTGTTCCAGCAATTCGCTGACTTCCGGCACGAACTGGTCAACCGCTTGAACGAGCAGGGTCCACTCGCGTTCCGGCAATTTGCTGAATTCGTCTTCGGCGAACGGGCCGCGGCGCAATTCCCAGGGGCGCTCGCCGTGCTCGATGATCAGGCGCGATTCGACTTCTTCTTCCAGCGCCAGGCCGGCCAGTTCGTCGGCGTCGATCGGGCTTTCGAAATCAGGAATCGCCTGACGGATCAGCAGTGGTTTTTTCTGCCAGTAGTCACGCAGGAATTCGCGCGCCGTGATGCCGCCCAGAAGTTGAAGAGGAATGTCAGGATTCATGTGTAACCTATTGAAAAAAAGCACTTTTCAGACGGGAATAAAAACGCCCGGCGCTGCCGGGCGTCTCAAACGGGTAAAGCGGTCGATCAGATGCGCTTGGCTTGCTCTACAGCGTTACCGATGTAGTTCGCCGGGGTGAGCAATTTCAGCTCGGCCTTGGCGGCGGCAGGCATGTCCAGGCCGTCGATGAAAGTTTGCAGCGCTTCAGGGCTGATGCCCTTGCCGCGGGTCAACTCTTTCAGCTTTTCGTACGGATTTTCGATGTTGTAGCGACGCATCACGGTCTGGATCGGCTCGGCCAACACTTCCCAGCAAGCGTCGAGGTCAGCAGCGATCTTTTGAGCGTTGAGCTCCAGTTTGCTGATGCCTTTGAGGCTGGCTTCGTACGCGATCACGCTGTGGGCGAAGCCGACACCGAGGTTGCGCAGAACGGTGGAGTCGGTCAGGTCGCGCTGCCAGCGGGAGATTGGCAGCTTGCTTGCCAGGTGCTGGAACAGTGCGTTGGCGATACCCAGGTTGCCTTCGGAGTTTTCGAAGTCGATCGGGTTGACCTTGTGCGGCATGGTCGACGAACCGATTTCTCCAGCGATGGTGCGCTGTTTGAAATAACCCAGGGAGATGTAGCCCCAGATGTCGCGGTCGAAGTCGATCAGGATCGTGTTGAAACGGGCGATCGCGTCGAACAGCTCGGCGATGTAGTCGTGCGGTTCGATCTGCGTGGTGTACGGGTTGAAGCCCAGGCCCAGCTCGTCTTCGATGAAGGCGCGGGCGTTTTCTTCCCAGTCGATCTCAGGGTAGGCCGACAGGTGAGCGTTGTAGTTGCCGACAGCGCCGTTGATCTTGCCCAGCAGCGGAACGGCAGCGACCTGAGCGATCTGACGCTCCAGACGGTAAACCACGTTCGCCAGTTCTTTGCCCAAGGTGGTCGGCGAGGCCGGTTGACCGTGGGTGCGCGACAGCATTGGCACGTCGGCGAAACGGATGGCCAGTTCACGGATGGCTTCGGCAGTCTGGCGCATCAATGGCAGCATCACGTCATCACGGCCTTCGCGTAGCATCAGGGCGTGGGACAGGTTGTTGATGTCCTCGCTGGTGCAGGCAAAGTGGATGAATTCGCTGACGGCAGCCAGTTCCGGCAGCTTGGCCGCTTGCTCTTTGAGCAGGTATTCGATGGCTTTGACGTCGTGGTTGGTGGTGCGCTCGATCTCTTTGACGCGCTCGGCGTGCTCCAGAGAGAAGTTTTCCGCCAGGGTGTTCAGCACAGCGTTGGCTTCGGCGGAGAACGCCGGCACTTCGCTGATGGCAGGGTGAGCGGCCAGGCGCTGGAGCCAGCGCACTTCAACCAGAACGCGAGCACGGATCAGACCGTATTCGCTGAAAATTGGGCGCAGGGCCTGGGTTTTGCCGGCGTAGCGGCCGTCAACAGGGGAAACCGCAGTGAGCGAAGAAAGCTGCATGGGGTGTTCTCGGACAGTCGGGCAACGAAATGGGGCGCGTATCATACATGAAAAAATCCGCCGGTCCGTTGCCAACTGACCAGCGTATTACGCGTTACTGACTACAAAACGGTATTGCGGGCGCGGTTCAGCTGCTGCGCATCAGCGGGTAAAGCTCTTTGAGCAGCTTGCGACGGCTGACCACCAACTGCCAGCGATGACCGCCCAACTGCCGCCACAGGCGCGCCGAACGAATCCCCGCCAGCAACAGCGCGCGAATCTTCGAGGCGTTGCTTGGTTGCTGCAGGTTGCGCATGTCGCCGTGAACCTGGATCCGTTGGCGCAAGGTGCTCAGCGTGTCCTGATACAGCGCACCACACGCCGCGATCACGTTTTCGTGGGCTGGACCGAAGTGCTCGACCTGAGACTGAATCTGCGGCAAGCGCTTGCCGATTACGTCCAGCATGTCGCCGCGTTTTGCCAGTTGACGTTCCAGCCCGAGCATCGCCAGGGCGTAACGCAGCGGTTCGCGCTGAAGGGTGCTGGGGTCGCGTTCAAGGGCGCCGATCAACGCGCGATAGCCTTCGCGCAGGTTGATGTCGTCGCCGCCGTAGACTTCCAGGGTGTCCTTGGGGTCGCGAATCAGCAGGCTGCCGAGCATGCAGGTCAGGCCGGCTTCGGTGGTCTGGCCGGTCTTGGCGATCTTGTCGACCAGCACGGCAGCGAGAAACACGCCGCCCAAGGCCGTCAATTGCTCCTGAGTCGGGCTCATTGCTGCGCGCCTTGAAGAGTGCCTTTGCTCGTCCACGGTTCCGCCACTTCGATCACGCCGCCGCCGAGGCAGATTTCACCGTCGTAGAACACTACGGACTGGCCTGGGGTGACCGCGCGTTGCGGGTCATCGAAGGTCGCGCGGTAGCCGGTGGCGGTCTTTTCCAGCGTGCAAGGCTGGTCGCTCTGGCGATAACGGACTTTGGCAGTCAGCTTGCGCGGTTCGGTCAGGTCGATCGGGTTGACCCAATAGATGTCCGAGGCGAGCAGGGCGCGGGAAAACAGGTAAGGGTGGTCATTGCCCTGGCCAACGATCAACTCGTTGTGCTCCAGGTCTTTGATCAGCACGTACCACGGTTCATCGCTGGCGTCTTTCAAACCGCCGATACCGAGGCCCTGACGCTGGCCGATGGTGTGGTACATCAAGCCGTGGTGGCGGCCGATGACTTCACCTTCGGTGGTCTTGATTTCGCCGGGCTGGGCTGGAAGGTATTGCTTGAGGAAATCGCTGAAACGGCGTTCGCCGATAAAGCAGATCCCGGTGGAATCCTTTTTCTTTGCGGTCGCCAGTTCGTATTTCTCGGCAATCGCGCGGACCTGTGGTTTTTCCAGTTCGCCGACCGGGAACAGCGTCTTGGCAATCTGTTCGCCCCCGACGGCGTGCAGGAAGTAGCTCTGGTCCTTGTTCGGGTCCAGGCCCTTGAGCAGTTCGGTACGGCCATCGATGTCGCGGCGGCGCACGTAGTGACCGGTGGCGATCAGGTCGGCGCCAAGCACCATGGCGTAGTCGAGGAACGCCTTGAACTTGATCTCGCGGTTGCACAGGATGTCCGGGTTCGGCGTGCGGCCGGCCTTGTATTCGGCCAGGAAATGCTCGAACACGTTGTCCCAGTACTCGGCGGCGAAGTTGGCGGTGTGCAGCTTGATGCCAATCTTGTCGCACACGGCCTGGGCGTCCGCCAGGTCATCCATGGCGGTGCAGTATTCCGTTCCATCGTCTTCTTCCCAGTTCTTCATGAACAGGCCTTCCACCTCATAACCCTGCTCGATCAGCAGGAGAGCGGAAACGGAAGAGTCCACGCCGCCGGACATGCCGACAATGACGCGCTTCTTTTGTGTGTCAGAAGGGGCTGGATCACGCATAGGGATTCAATGAGTGTCTTGAAAAAGGACGCGATTCTAGCAGGCCGAAGCCCGCAAGGCTAAAGAGAAGGGCGGATCAGTTCGAGACTGAAGTGTTTGCCGTCCAGATAATCATCGATACAGCGGATGATCAGCTCACTGCGCCAGTTTGCGCGTTGTTCCAGCAGTTCGTCACGTGTCAGCCATTTTGCGCCGACAATACCGTCGTCCAGCTGATAGTCGGGGTGATGCTTGAGCGGTTTTGCACTGAAGCAGACCCGCTGGTAGGTCACGCCGTTGCTCGGGGCGGTGTAGAGATAAATGCCCACCACGCCGGTCGGTTCGACGTCCCAGCCGGTTTCCTCAAGGGTTTCGCGTACGGCGGCTTCGATCAGGGTTTCGTCCGGGTCGAGGTGGCCGGCGGGCTGGTTGAGTACCGTTCGTCCGTGCTTGGTTTCTTCGACCATCAGGAAGCGGCCGTTGTCTTCGACGATGGTGGCGACGGTGATGTGGGGTAGCCAATCCATGAAATATCCTCCGGTCATCAATCTGTAGGAGCGAGGCTTGCCCGCGAAGCAGGCGGCGCGGTCTTTCGCAAGAATCGCGGTGATGCCTTCGCGGGCAAGCCTCGCTCCTGCAGGAGTGGGTGTTGGAAACAGAAACCCCGGCACGGGGCCGGGGCTTCTTTGCATCCTTACAACCTTAAACCAGCGCAGCGATCGCGGCGTTGAAGGTGTTGCTCGGGCGCATGGCCTTGCTGATCAGCTCGGCATTGGCGTGGTAGTAACCGCCGATGTCGACTGGCTTGCCCTGAACGGCGTTGAGCTCGGCAACGATGGTTGCTTCGTTCGCGGTCAGGGTCTTGGCCAGCTCGCCGAACTGCGCTTGCAGTGCAGCGTCTTCGGTCTGGGCGGCCAGGGCCTGAGCCCAGTACAGCGCCAGGTAGAAGTGGCTGCCGCGGTTGTCGATGTTGCCGACTTTGCGCGATGGCGACTTGTTGTTGTCCAGGAACTGGCCGGTGGCCTGATCCAGGGTCTTGGCCAGAACCAGCGCCTTAGGGTTGTTGTACGTCACACCCAGGTGTTCAAGGGAAGCGGCCAGGGCCAGGAACTCGCCCAGGGAATCCCAGCGCAGGAAGTTCTCTTCCAGCAGCTGTTGAACGTGCTTCGGTGCCGAACCGCCAGCGCCGGTTTCGAACAGACCGCCGCCATTCATCAGTGGAACGATCGACAGCATCTTGGCGCTGGTGCCCAGTTCCATGATCGGGAACAGGTCAGTCAGGTAGTCGCGCAATACGTTGCCGGTCACCGAGATGGTGTCCTTGCCTTCGCGGGTGCGCTGCAGGGTGAACTTCATCGCGTCGACTGGCGACATGATGCGGATGTCCAGGCCCGACGTGTCGTGATCCTTCAGGTAAGCCTGAACTTTCTCGATCACTACGCCGTCGTGGGCGCGCATCGGGTCCAGCCAGAAAATCGCCGGAGTTGCGCTTGCGCGAGCGCGGTTGACGGCCAGTTTGACCCAGTCCTGGATCGGCGCGTCTTTGGTCTGGCACATGCGGAAGATGTCGCCGGCTTCAACCGACTGCTCCAGCAGAGTGCGGCCAGCGCCGTCGGAAACCCGAACCACGCCGTTTGCCTTGATCTGGAAAGTCTTGTCGTGCGAGCCGTACTCTTCGGCTTTTTTCGCCATCAGGCCAACGTTTGGCACGCTGCCCATGGTGGTCGGATCGAAAGCACCGTTGGCCTTGCAGTCTTCGATGACCGCCTGATAGATGGTGGCGTAGCAGCGATCCGGGATCACAGCCTTGGTGTCGTGCAACTGACCGTCAGTGCCCCACATCTTGCCGGAGTCACGGATCATTGCCGGCATCGAGGCGTCGACGATCACGTCGCTCGGCACGTGCAGGTTGGTGATGCCTTTGTCGGAGTTGACCATGGCCAACGACGGACGAACGGCATAGACCGCCTGGATGTCCGCTTCGATCGCCGCTTGCTGCTCGGCAGGAAGGGCCTTGATGCGAGCGTACAGGTCGCCGATGCCGTTGTTCAGGTTGAAGCCGATCTGGGCCAGCACATCAGCGTGCTTGGCCAGTGCGTCTTTATAGAACTCGGCAACGATCTGGCCAAACATGATCGGGTCGGAGACCTTCATCATGGTGGCTTTCAGGTGAACCGACAGCAGCACGCCCTTGGCTTTGGCGTCTTCGATCTCGGCAGCAATGAAGCTGCGCAGAGCGTTTTTGCTCATGACCGCGCAATCGAGGATCTCACCGGCTTGCACGGTGGTCTTTTCTTTCAGGACGGTGGTGGTGCCGTCTTGAGCGATCAGTTCGATTTTGACGGCGTCAGCAGCATCGATCAGGGCCGCTTTTTCGCTGCCGTAGAAATCACCGGTGCTCATGTGCGCGACGTGGGACTTGGAGTCCGCAGCCCAGGCGCCCATTTTGTGCGGGTGCTTGCGTGCGTAGTTCTTGACCGACAGTGGGGCGCGACGATCGGAGTTGCCTTCGCGCAGAACCGGGTTCACGGCGCTGCCCTTGATCTTGTCGTAACGCGACTTGGCTTCTTTGTCGGCATCGCTGGTCACGGTTTCCGGGTAGTCCGGCAGTGCGAAGCCCTGGGCTTGCAGCTCTTTGATCGCGGCCTGCAGTTGCGGAACCGAAGCACTGATGTTCGGCAGCTTGATGATGTTGGCTTCAGGCGTAACGGCCAGGTCGCCCAGTTCGGCGAGGTGATCGGCTACGGCTTTGTCACCCAATTGCTCGGGGAAGCTGGCCAGGATGCGCCCTGCAAGAGAGATATCGCGGGTTTCAACGGCGATATCAGCCGAAGCGGTGAACGCTTCTACGATAGGCAACAGTGAATAGGTGGCGAGGGCGGGAGCTTCGTCGGTGAAGGTATAGATGATCTTCGAGCGGGTGGGCATATTCGGATTAACTCTCTCTTCTTTGCTAAAGCGTGCGCAGAAACTCGAGGGGCGCCGGGTAAGCGCGTTCGTTCAAAGTCATCCATGAGCCGAATGTCGAGGTTTCGTTGCGGTGATGTTGGGTGCATCGGTCGAGCGTCAAGCGGGTGGGCTGCGGTAACAACCCTGCTTTTTCAGGCCCCAAGCCTCGTAGTAGAGAGGTCGGCCGTGGTGACTCTGTGGTCAGCGGGCGGCATTATACATAGGTAGCTGGCAATCTGCCGATGGTTCATATGCAACGATTCTCGTCCATTGGTCTAAAGGTCGCAGGGGCGCGTGGGGCGTAGAGTCTTGCACCGTGCTTGAGTTTGGCGCTTTTCCCTTTGCTTTCAGGCTTGTACGTCGCGAACTGTGCAGCTTTGCGGCAGATGGATGGAACATAGGGTTTGCGTGCCGATTTAACTGGGGTACGCTCGAACGAAGCCAGATGTTCAATCCAAACAATGGAGTTCAGCATGGGATACAAGAAGATTCAGGTTCCAGCCGTCGGCGACAAAATCACCGTCAACGCGGACCATTCTCTCAATGTTCCTAACAACCCGATCATCCCCTTCATCGAAGGCGATGGTATTGGCGTTGATATCAGCCCGGTCATGATCAAGGTTGTCGATGCTGCTGTTAAGAAGGCTTACGGCGGCGAGCGCAAAATTTCCTGGATGGAAGTCTACGCCGGGGAAAAAGCGACTCAGGTTTACGATCAGGACACCTGGCTGCCTCAGGAAACCCTGGACGCAGTCAAGGATTACGTGGTTTCCATCAAGGGCCCTCTGACCACGCCGGTCGGCGGCGGCATTCGTTCCCTGAACGTGGCCCTGCGTCAGCAACTCGACCTTTATGTCTGCCTGCGCCCCGTGCGTTGGTTCGAAGGCGTGCCTAGCCCGGTCAAGAAGCCAGGCGACGTCGACATGACGATCTTCCGTGAGAACTCGGAAGACATCTACGCCGGTATCGAGTGGAAAGCCGGTTCGCCGGAAGCGACCAAGGTCATCAAGTTCCTTAAGGATGAAATGGGCGTCACCAAGATCCGATTCGACGAAAACTGCGGTATCGGCATCAAGCCGGTTTCGCTGCAAGGTACCAAGCGTCTGGCGCGAAAAGCTCTGCAGTATGTGGTCGACAATGACCGCGACTCGCTGACCATCGTGCACAAAGGCAACATCATGAAGTTCACCGAAGGTGCCTTCAAGGAATGGGCCTACGAAGTGGCGGCTGAAGAGTTCGGCGCGACCCTGCTCGATGGCGGTCCGTGGATGCAGTTCAAAAACCCGAAAACCGGCAAGAACGTTATTGTCAAAGATGCCATCGCCGACGCCATGCTCCAGCAGATCCTGCTGCGCCCGGCCGAATACGATGTGATCGCGACCCTGAACCTGAACGGCGACTACCTCTCTGACGCCCTGGCGGCGGAAGTGGGCGGTATCGGTATCGCACCGGGTGCCAACCTGTCTGACACCATCGCGATGTTCGAAGCGACCCACGGTACTGCGCCGAAGTACGCTGGCAAGGACCAGGTCAACCCGGGCTCGCTGATCCTGTCCGCAGAGATGATGCTTCGTCACATGGGCTGGACCGAAGCGGCCGACCTGATCATCAAGGGCACCAACGGCGCGATCTCCGCGAAGACCGTGACCTATGACTTCGAGCGTCTGATGGAGGGCGCGAAGCTGGTGTCGTCGTCCGGTTTTGGCGATGCACTGATTTCGCACATGTAAGCGAGTCGGAACAAAAAAAAACCGCCTTCGGGCGGTTTTTTTATGACTGGATGACGGGTGGCGTCAGTTCGACACTGTGTCCTGCCGGGTGGCGGGCGAAGTGTGTTCGTTCGCAACGGTCGCAGCCGTAATCTTCACTGCGTGCAGGCCTTTGGGGCCCTGAACGATTTCGAAGTTGACGGCTTGTCCGGCCTTGAGGGTCTTGTACCCGCCCATTTCAATAGCGGAAAAATGGGCAAAGAAATCGATTTCTTTCCCGTCCTCGTCACGACCTTCTCTGGCGTCGGTGTTAATGAAACCGAACCCTTTGGCATTGTTGAACCATTTCACCTTACCGACTGCCATGCTCATATCCCTCTGCAACAGACTCCATCACTGGAGTATCATCCAGTACATCCGCAGTCAGATCCTGTAAATAAGATTGACTCCGCGGACCTTTTTTACCCACTGTGGGCTCTATTGGTTGTAACACCGTTTTGCCGATAGTCAAGGTGACCAGGCAGTCGGAGTTGAAATCGTTGATAGCCGTCCCCACTACTGTATTCGCACAACTGACGAACCTTTCTTTCCATGCATGCAATCAGCCAGATTCGACTAACATTCAATCAGGATCGCCCTGATTTACACGACGACGATTCCGCAGGCATTGCTGTTCAGGAGGCCAAGCCTGCTTTACAGGCGCCGCCGATGTACAAGGTGGTTTTGTTCAACGATGACTACACACCGATGGATTTCGTCGTCGAAGTGCTCGAGGTGTTTTTTAACCTGAATCGCGAGCTGGCGACCAAGGTCATGCTGGCCGTCCACACAGAAGGGCGGGCAGTATGTGGAGTGTTTACCCGCGACATTGCCGAGACCAAGGCCATGCAGGTCAACCAGTACGCCAGGGAAAGCCAGCATCCGCTACTCTGTGAAATCGAGAAGGACGGTTAATCGCCGACCACTTGGGTATGAGGTGAAGCTATGTTAAACCGCGAGCTCGAAGTCACCCTCAATCTTGCCTTCAAGGAGGCCCGTTCGAAGCGTCATGAGTTCATGACCGTCGAGCATCTCCTGCTGGCCCTATTGGATAATGAGGCTGCCGCCACCGTTTTGCGTGCCTGCGGCGCAAACCTCGACAAACTCAAGCATGATCTGCAGGAGTTCATCGACTCCACCACGCCGTTGATCCCCGTACATGATGAGGATCGCGAGACCCAACCAACCCTGGGCTTCCAGCGTGTCCTGCAGCGTGCTGTTTTCCACGTACAGAGCTCGGGCAAACGCGAAGTGACTGGCGCCAACGTGCTGGTTGCGATCTTCAGTGAGCAAGAAAGTCAGGCAGTGTTTCTGCTGAAACAGCAGAGCGTTGCGCGCATCGATGTCGTCAACTACATCGCTCATGGCATTTCCAAAGTGCCGGGGCATGGCGATCACTCTGAAGGTGAGCAAGATATGCAGGACGATGAGGGCGGTGAGTCTTCTTCTTCAGGCAATCCTCTGGATGCTTATGCCAGCAACCTCAACGAACTTGCGCGCCAGGGTCGAATCGATCCGCTGGTCGGTCGTGAGCTCGAAGTCGAGCGTGTCGCGCAGATCCTCGCGCGCCGCCGCAAAAACAATCCGCTGCTGGTGGGCGAGGCGGGCGTGGGTAAAACCGCGATTGCCGAAGGCCTGGCCAAACGCATTGTCGACAACCAGGTGCCGGACCTGCTGGCCAACAGCGTGGTGTATTCCCTCGACCTGGGCGCCTTGCTGGCCGGGACCAAATACCGCGGCGATTTCGAGAAACGCTTCAAGGCGTTGCTCAACGAGCTGAAAAAACGTCCGCAGGCGATCCTGTTCATCGACGAGATCCACACCATCATTGGTGCGGGTGCCGCGTCCGGTGGCGTCATGGATGCCTCGAACCTGCTCAAGCCGCTGCTGTCGTCCGGTGATATTCGTTGCATCGGTTCGACCACCTTCCAGGAATTCCGCGGGATCTTCGAGAAGGACCGTGCCTTGGCACGACGCTTCCAGAAGGTCGATGTGTCGGAGCCTTCGGTGGAAGACACCATTGGCATCCTGCGCGGCCTGAAAGGGCGTTTCGAGCTCCATCACAATATCGAATACAGTGATGAAGCCCTGCGCGCCGCTGCCGAACTGGCCTCGCGTTATATCAATGACCGGCACATGCCGGACAAGGCGATCGACGTGATCGACGAGGCGGGTGCCTACCAGCGTCTGCAGCCGATCGAGAAACGCGTGAAACGCATCGAAGTGCCTCAGGTCGAGGACATCGTCGCGAAAATTGCGCGGATTCCGCCTAAGCACGTCACCAGTTCCGATAAAGAATTGCTGCGTAACCTTGAGCGTGACCTGAAGTTGACGGTGTTTGGTCAGGATGCCGCAATCGACTCGCTGTCGACCGCGATCAAACTGTCCCGTGCCGGCCTCAAGTCGCCTGACAAGCCTGTCGGTTCGTTCCTGTTCGCAGGCCCGACCGGTGTCGGTAAAACCGAAGCGGCGCGTCAGTTGGCCAAGGCGTTGGGCATCGAGCTGGTTCGTTTCGACATGTCCGAGTACATGGAGCGCCACACCGTATCGCGTCTGATCGGTGCGCCTCCTGGTTATGTCGGGTTTGATCAGGGCGGTCTGCTGACCGAAGCCATCACCAAGCAGCCTCACTGCGTGCTGTTGCTCGATGAGATCGAGAAGGCGCATCCGGAAGTCTTCAACCTGCTGCTGCAGGTCATGGACCACGGTACGCTGACTGATAACAACGGGCGCAAGGCGGATTTCCGTAACGTGATCGTCATCATGACGACCAACGCCGGTGCCGAAACCGCTGCGCGTGCTTCGATCGGTTTCACCCATCAGGACCACTCGTCCGATGCGATGGAAGTGATCAAGAAAAGCTTCACGCCAGAGTTCCGCAATCGTCTGGACACCATTATCCAGTTTGGTCGCCTCAGCCATGAGGTCATCAAAAGCGTGGTGGACAAGTTCCTTACCGAGCTTCAGGCGCAGCTGGAAGACAAGCGCGTGCAGCTGGAAGTGACCGACGCGGCGCGCAGCTGGCTGGCGGCGGGTGGCTATGACTCGGCAATGGGCGCTCGACCAATGGCGCGTTTGATCCAGGACAAGATCAAGCGTCCGCTGGCGGAAGAGATTCTCTTTGGCGAACTGGCCGACCATGGCGGCGTAGTACATATCGACCTGAAGGACGGCGAGCTTACCTTCGAGTTCGAAACTACGGCAGAAATGGCCTGACGTTAAATCGCAACAAAGCAAAAGGCGCCGAAAGGCGCCTTTTTGCTGTCTGGGGTTTGTACACCGCACCCCTGTGGGAGCGAGCCTGCTCGCGATGAGCCCAGCACATTCAACATCAATGCAAGCTGATCCACCGCTATCGCGAGCAGGCTCGCTCCCACATTGGCAATGTGTGGGTCGTCAAATCCCGGACAAACAAAAACGCCCGGCATAAGCCGGGCGTCTTGTATTGACTTGATTAGCGAGCGCGGTAAGTGATGCGCCCTTTGCTCAAGTCATAGGGCGTCAGCTCGACGCGCACTTTGTCACCGGTAAGAATACGAATGTAGTTCTTGCGCATCTTGCCGGAGATATGCGCGGTTACGACGTGCCCATTTTCCAACTCCACGCGAAACATGGTGTTGGGCAGGGTGTCGACGACAGTGCCTTCCATTTCGAAGCTGTCTTCTTTCGACATGCAGTAAAGCCCTCGGTGTCCAATGAATGGCCCGGTGCAACTGCGCCAGGCAAAAGCGGCGTGCATTGTGCCCGAAAAATGGGGTTTAAGCCAAGGGGTTCTAGTTCAGGATGACCCAGCGCTGATTAATCAGCAGTTCGATAGGGCGATATTGGGTCTTGTAGCTCATCTTTTTGCAGTTTTTGATCCAGTAACCCAGGTAGACCGCTTCCAGCCGCAGCCGTTGGGCCTCGGCGATTTGCCAGAGGATCGCGTAGCGTCCCAGGCTGCGTCGTTCTTCAGAGGGTTCGTAGAAGGTGTAGACCGCCGAAAGACCGTTCGGCAGCAAGTCGGTGACGGCCACCGCCAACAGTTGGCTATCCAGGCGAAATTCGTAGAAACGGGAAAACGGCAGGTCACGCACCAGGAAGGTCGAGAACTGGTCTCGGCTCGGCGGGTACATGTCGCCGTCTGCATGCCGTTGTTCGATGTAGCGCTGATACAGGTCGAAGTATTCTTCGCTGAACTTGGGTTTGGCGGGTCGTATCTGCAAGTCGGCGTTGCGCTTGAAAATGCGTTTTTGCTGACGGTTGGGCGTAAATTGCGCCACGGGGATGCGCGCCGGTACACACGCATTGCAATTCTGACAATGAGGCCGGTAAAGATGATCGCCGCTGCGACGAAAACCCATTTCAGACAGGTCTGCATAGACATGCACATCCATGGGCTGACTAGGGTCGAGGAACAAGGTCGTGGCCTGCTCCTCGGGCAGATAACTGCAAGAGTGGGGCTGAGTGGCATAAAACTTCAAACGCGCCAACTCGGTCATGATCAACCCTCGGGATAAGCTTTGAATTAAGTGTAAGCCACCGGCGCAAAAGTCGCTCAGCAAACCCAGCTGGCGCGGTTGGGCTGATCCAGATGCTGCGCCAGGTAGCGGGCAAATTCACGACGAGGAATGGCTCGCGCGCCCAGACTGTGCAAATGGTCGGTGGGCATCTGGCAATCGATCAGCACGAAACCCGAGTCTTTCAGATGTTTGACCAGGGTGGCAAAGCCAAATTTGGAGGCATTGTCGGCGCGGCTGAACATGGACTCGCCGAAAAACAGCTGGCCCATCGCTAATCCATACAGCCCGCCAACCAGTTCACCCTGGTCCCAGACCTCAACCGAATGCGCGTAGCCACGCTGGTGCAGAGCGAGGTAGGCGTTCTGCATGGCTTCGGTGATCCAGGTCCCGTCGGCGTAATCCCGCGGCGCGGCACACGCGCGAATGACCGCGGCAAAATCCTGATCAAAGGTCACTTGATAGCGTTGCTGGCGCAGCAGCTTGTTCAGGCTGCGCGAGACATGCAGTTCGTCGGGAAACAGCACGGTGCGCGGATCCGGTGACCACCAGAGAATCGGCTGGCCTTCCGAGAACCAGGGGAAGCAGCCGTGGCGATAAGCCTGAATCAGACGATCGGCGGACAGATCGCCGCCCGCGGCCAGCAATCCGTTGGGATCACGCATGGCTTTTTCCAGCGGCGGGAACGTCAGGGTATTGCGTTGTAACCAAGTCAGCATGGCATCCGGGCTTACAGAAGGGGAGGGCAGTGGTGGGCGGGTGCGCCCACCGTGAAGTTTGCCGTCAAACGGTCGGAATGTCGTCGAGGTATTTTTCGGCGTCCAGCGCGGCCATGCAACCGGCCCCGGCGGAGGTGACGGCCTGACGATAAACGTGATCCGCCACATCACCGGCGGCGAACACGCCGGGGATCTCGGTGGCCGTGGCATCGCCTTCGCTGCCGCCTCTGACCCGCAGATAGCCGTCGTGCATGTTCAACTGGCCAATGAACAGGTCAGTGTTGGGTTTGTGACCGATGGCGATGAACACGCCGGCCAGCGGCAGTTCGCTGGTTTCACCGGTATGGCTGTCACGCAGGCGGGCGCCGGTCACGCCGCTGGCATCGCCCAGGACTTCGTCGAGATTTTGATTCCAGTGCAGGCGAATATTACCGTTGGCGGCTTTATCGAAGAGTTTGTCCTGAAGGATTTTCTCCGAGCGCAACTTGTCACGTCGGTGAATCAGGTGAACTTCCTTGGCGATGTTGGACAAGTACAGCGCTTCTTCAACGGCGGTATTGCCGCCACCGACGACGGCCACCACCTGGTTGCGATAGAAGAACCCGTCACATGTCGCGCAGGCTGAAACGCCTCTGCCGGCAAAGGCTTCTTCCGAGGGCAGGCCCAGGTATTGCGCCGAAGCGCCGGTGGCGATAATCAGTGCATCGCACGTGTAAGTGCCGCCATCACCGGTAAGTTCGAACGGGCGTTGTTGCAACTTGGCGGTGTGGATGTGGTCGTAAACGATCTCTGTGTCAAAGCGCTCGGCGTGTTTTTGCATGCGTTCCATCAGCACTGGGCCGGTCAGGCCTTCGACGTCACCGGGCCAGTTGTCGACTTCGACGGTGGTGGTGAGCTGGCCACCTGCCTGTATCCCGGTAATGACCACCGGTTTGAGGTTGGCACGGGCGGCATAAACGGCCGCGCTGTAACCGGCAGGGCCAGAACCCAGAATGATCAGGCGGCAATGCTTGGATTCGCTCATAAAACACCTCATAAGCCTTTGTCACAAAAGAGAATGCGTGCTCAAATTGAATCGCGGGTGGTGTGCCGTTAGCTATGCTGATCCATGGCCTGCCAGCATGGCATCGTACGAACAAACCCGTACAATGCGTGCCGGTCACTTGAATATTCAGTGCACGCCGTGTTTATAAAAACCGGAGTGCAGTGTTAAAAGTAGTCCCAGTTGCGCCTGTTAACTTTTTTACCTGCCTGGATTGGGCAGTTTTTTATAGTCATTCAACAGATGGACGCGCCATAGGCGCAGGAAAAGAAGCGTTTTGAAGAAATCCACCGCAGCACCTAAACCAGCCGTCGTTCCGCTTTGGCGCCAGCATTTGCACTACCGACTCAAGGAAGGTGCATTGATCGCCATCGGCGGCTTGTGCCTGTTCCTGATGATGGCCTTGCTGACTTACGGCAAGGACGATCCGGGCTGGAGCCATAACAGCAAGATCGACGATGTTCAGAACTTCGGCGGACCGGTCGGCTCCTACAGCGCCGATATCCTGTTCATGGTGCTGGGTTACTTCGCTTACATCTTCCCGCTGTTGCTGGCGATCAAGGCTTGGCAGATCTTCCGTCAACGCCACGAACCGTGGCAGTGGAGCGGCTGGCTGTTCTCCTGGCGCCTGATCGGTCTGGTGTTCCTGGTGCTGTCGGGCGCGGCACTCGCGCATATCCATTTCCATGCCGCGACCGGTCTGCCGGCCGGTGCGGGCGGGGCGCTGGGCGAAAGCCTTGGCGACCTGGCCCGGAACGCGCTGAACATTCAGGGCAGCACCTTGCTGTTCATTGCCCTGTTCCTGTTCGGCCTGACGGTGTTCACCGACCTGTCATGGTTCAAGGTGATGGACGTCACCGGCAAGATCACCCTCGACCTGTTCGAACTGTTCCAGGGTGCGGCCAATCGCTGGTGGGCCGCCCGTGTCGAGCGCAAGCAACTGGTTGCGCAGTTGCGTGAAGTCGACGATCGCGTGCATGACGTGGTCGCGCCGACCGTCACCGACAAACGCGAGCAGGCCAAGGTCAAGGAACGCCTGATCGAACGTGAGCAGGCCCTGAGCAAGCACATGTCGGACCGCGAGAAGCATGTGCCGCCCGTCATTGCCCCCGCGCCGCCGAAACCCGCAGCGCCGAGCCAACGCGTAGAAAAAGAGAAACAGGCGCCACTGTTTGTCGACAGCGCCGTCGAAGGCACCTTGCCGCCGATCTCGATTCTCGATCCCGCGGAAAAGAAACAACTCAATTACTCGCCTGAATCCCTGGCAGCCGTCGGCCATTTGCTGGAAATCAAGCTCAAGGAATTTGGCGTAGAAGTCTCGGTGGATTCGATTCATCCGGGGCCGGTGATTACCCGTTACGAAATCCAGCCTGCCGCCGGGGTCAAGGTCAGCCGCATCTCCAACCTGGCGAAAGACCTGGCGCGTTCCCTCGCCGTGACCAGCGTGCGGGTGGTGGAAGTGATTCCGGGCAAGACCACTGTCGGTATCGAGATTCCAAACGAAGACCGTCAGATCGTGCGCTTCTCCGAAGTGCTGTCGACGCCTGAGTACGACAACTTCAAATCCCCGGTGACCCTGGCCCTGGGCCACGACATCGGCGGCAAGCCGGTCATCACCGACCTGGCGAAAATGCCGCACTTGCTGGTGGCCGGTACGACCGGTTCCGGTAAGTCGGTGGGTGTGAACGCGATGATCCTGTCGATCCTGTTCAAGTCCGGCCCGGAAGACGCCAAGCTGATCATGATCGACCCGAAAATGCTTGAGCTGTCGATCTACGAAGGCATTCCGCACCTGCTGTGCCCGGTCGTGACCGACATGAAGGACGCGGCCAACGCCCTGCGCTGGAGCGTGGCGGAGATGGAGCGTCGCTACAAACTGATGGCGAAGATGGGCGTGCGCAACCTGTCGGGCTTCAACGCCAAGGTCAAGGAAGCCCAGGACGCCGGAACGCCGCTGACCGACCCTTTGTACAAGCGCGAAAGCATTCACGACGAAGCTCCGCTGCTGACCAAGCTGCCGACCATCGTTGTGGTCGTCGACGAATTTGCCGACATGATGATGATCGTTGGCAAGAAGGTTGAAGAGCTGATTGCCCGTATCGCCCAGAAGGCCCGAGCGGCCGGTATCCACTTGATCCTCGCGACCCAGCGTCCGTCGGTTGACGTGATCACCGGTCTGATCAAGGCGAACATTCCGACGCGTATGGCGTTCCAGGTGTCGAGCAAGATCGATTCGCGGACCATCATCGACCAGGGCGGTGCCGAGCAACTGTTGGGCCACGGTGACATGCTCTACATGCCGCCGGGCACCAGTCTGCCGATTCGGGTTCACGGCGCGTTCGTGTCCGATGACGAGGTTCACCGGGTGGTTGAAGCCTGGAAGCTGCGCGGTGCGCCGGAATACAACGACGAGATCCTGGCCGGTGTCGAAGAAGCCGGCAGCGGCTTTGAGAATGGCGGCGGTGGCGGTGATGACGATGCCGAAACCGATGCGCTCTACGACGAAGCGGTACAGTTCGTCCTGGAAAGCCGTCGTGCGTCCATCTCCGCGGTTCAGCGCAAGCTGAAAATCGGCTACAACCGCGCCGCACGCATGATCGAAGCCATGGAAATGGCCGGGGTCGTGACGTCCATGAACACCAACGGTTCCCGTGAAGTCCTGGCGCCTGGCCCGGTACGCGACTGATTTGATTTGATGCCTTGAATTGAAAAGCGATGGCACAGTGATGCGTCATCGCACTCCCCACGAATGTTAAGAGGACTCCCATGCGTCTTATCCGCATGCTGTTGCTGCCGGTACTGGCTTTGACCACGCTCTCGGCCCACGCCGATGACAAGGACGTGGCGCGTCTGACCCAACTGCTGGAAAAATCCCAGACCCTGACCGCACGCTTCTCGCAGTTGACCCTCGATGGCAGCGGTACCCAGCTGCAGGAAACGGCCGGTGAAATGTCGCTGCAGCGTCCAGGCCTGTTTTACTGGCACACCGATGCGCCGGCCGAGCAAGTCGTGGTTTCCGACGGCAAGAAGGTCACGCTGTGGGACCCGGACCTGGAGCAGGCCACCATCAAGACGCTTGATCTGCGCCTGAGCCAGACGCCGGCGTTGCTGCTGTCCGGTGACGTGTCCAAGATCAGCCAGAGCTTCGCCATCAGCGCCAAGGAAGCCGGCGGCGTGATCGACTTCACCTTGAAGCCGAAAACCAAGGACACCCTGTTCGACAGCCTGCGCCTGTCGTTCCGCAATGGGCTGGTCAATGACATGCAATTGATCGACAGCGTCGGTCAGCGCACCAACATCCTGTTCACCGGCGTGAAGGCCAACGAGCCGATCCCGGCGTCCAAGTTCAAGTTCGACATCCCTAAAGGGGCGGACGTGATCCAAGAGTAAAACGCCGAACCTGTGGAAACGGGCTTCTGTGGCGAGGGAGCTTGCTCCCGCTGGACTGCGCAGCAGTCCCCTTCTTTTCAGTTAAAAAGAGGGGCCGCTTCGCAACCCAGCGGGAGCAAGCTCCCTCGCCACAGATTGATGACATGCTTGGCTGATTGGCATCTGGAATAAGAGGTTTTAGAAAAGCAGTGATGGACCTGTTTCGCAGCGCCCCGATCTCCCAGCCCTTGGCCGCCCGTTTGCGCGCAGCCAATCTGGATGAGTACGTCGGTCAGGAACACGTGCTCGCTCGCGGCAAGCCTTTGCGCGAAGCGCTCGAGCAGGGTGCCCTGCACTCGATGATTTTCTGGGGCCCGCCGGGCGTGGGCAAAACCACACTGGCGCGGTTGCTGGCGGAAGTCTCGGATGCGCACTTCGAAACGGTCTCGGCAGTCCTGGCCGGCGTGAAGGAAATTCGCCAGGCGGTGGAAATCGCCAAGCAGCAGGCCGGTCAGTACGGCAAGCGCACCATCCTGTTCGTCGACGAAGTGCATCGTTTCAACAAGTCGCAGCAGGATGCGTTTCTGCCGTACGTTGAAGACGGCACGCTGATTTTCATCGGCGCGACCACGGAAAACCCCTCGTTCGAACTCAACAACGCGTTGCTCTCCCGAGCACGCGTCTACGTGCTCAAAAGCCTCGACGAAGCGGCCCTGCGCAAGCTGGTGCACCGCGCGCTGACTGAAGAGCGTGGCCTGGGCAAACGGCAACTGACCCTCAGTGATGAAGGTTTTCTGATGCTGTTGTCTGCCGCCGATGGCGATGGCCGGCGCTTGCTCAACCTGCTGGAAAACGCCTCGGACCTCGCCGAAGACAACAGCGAGATCGGCGTCGATCTGCTGCAAAGTCTTTTGGGCGATACCCGCCGGCGTTTCGACAAGGGCGGCGAAGCGTTCTACGACCAGATTTCCGCGCTGCATAAATCGGTGCGCGGTTCCAACCCGGACGGCGCGCTGTACTGGTTCGCGCGGATGATCGACGGCGGTTGCGATCCGCTGTACCTGGCCCGGCGCGTGGTGCGCATGGCCAGCGAAGACATCGGCAACGCGGATCCGCGCGCATTGAGCCTGTGCCTGGCGGCGTGGGAAGTGCAGGAGCGACTCGGCAGTCCCGAAGGCGAACTGGCAGTAGCCCAGGCCATCACTTATCTGGCTTGCGCGCCGAAAAGCAACGCGGTGTACATGGGTTTCAAGGCGGCCATGCGCAGCGCCACCGAACATGGTTCGCTGGAAGTGCCGTTGCACCTGCGCAACGCGCCGACCAAGCTGATGAAACAATTGGGTTATGGCGACGAATACCGTTATGCCCACGATGAACCGGATGCCTACGCCGCTGGCGAGGATTACTTCCCGGAAGAGCTTGAGCCACAACCGTTCTATCAGCCGGTGCCGCGTGGCCTGGAGCTGAAGATCGGCGAGAAACTCAAACACCTTGCGCAACTGGACCGTCTCAGCCCCCGACAGCGGAGAAAATAGTGCTTCCATTGATCGTTGCGGTTTCCGTCGGCGGTGTTGCCGGCACGTTGTTGCGCTTCGCCACAGGTAACTGGATCAACGCTAATTGGCCGCGGCACTTCTATACCGCGACGCTGGCCGTTAATATCGTGGGCTGTTTGCTGATCGGCGTTCTATACGGTCTGTTTTTGATACGCCCGGAAGTACCGATCGAGGTGCGTGCCGGGTTGATGGTCGGCTTCCTCGGGGGGCTGACGACTTTTTCATCCTTTTCACTGGATACGGTGCGCCTGCTGGAAACGGGGCAAATGCCGCTGGCTATAGTCTATGCGGGCATCAGCGTATTCGGCGGGCTGCTCGCCACCTGGGCTGGCCTGTCCTTGACCAAACTTTGATAACGAGAGACCGACATGCTCGATTCCAAACTGTTACGTAGCAACCTTCAGGACGTAGCGGACCGCCTGGCATCCCGTGGCTACACGCTGGATGTTGCGCGCATCGAAGCGCTGGAAGAACAGCGCAAGACCGTCCAGACCCGCACCGAAGCACTGCAGGCTGAACGTAATGCGCGCTCCAAATCCATCGGTCAGGCCAAGCAGCGCGGCGAAGACATCGCGCCGTTGATGGCGGACGTCGAGCGCATGGCGAATGAATTGAGCGCCGGTAAAGTCGAACTGGACGGGATCCAGACCGATCTGGATTCGATCCTGCTCGGCATCCCGAACCTGCCGCACGAGTCCGTGCCGATCGGCGATGACGAAGACGGCAACGTCGAAGTGCGCCGCTGGGGCACCCCGACCGCGTTCGATTTCCCGGTCCAGGACCACGTTGCCCTGGGCGAGAAGTTCGGTTGGCTGGACTTTGAAACCGCCGCCAAGCTGTCCGGTGCCCGTTTCGCTTTGCTGCGCGGCCCGATCGCCCGTCTGCACCGCGCCCTGGCGCAGTTCATGATCAACCTGCACACCAGCGAACACGGTTACGAAGAGGCTTACACGCCTTATCTGGTCCAGGCGCCGGCGCTGCAAGGCACCGGTCAGTTGCCGAAATTCGAAGAAGACCTGTTCAAGATCGCTCGCGAAGGCGAGGCCGATCTGTACCTGATCCCGACCGCTGAAGTGTCGCTGACCAACATCGTTGCCGGCGAAATCGTCGATTCGAAACTGCTGCCGATCAAGTTCGTCGCCCACACGCCATGCTTCCGCAGCGAAGCCGGCGCATCGGGTCGCGATACCCGCGGCATGATCCGTCAGCACCAGTTCGACAAAGTCGAGATGGTCCAGATCGTTGAGCCATCGACGTCGATGGAAGCGCTGGAAGGCCTGACCGCCAACGCCGAGAAAGTCCTGCAACTGCTGGAACTGCCTTATCGTACGATTGCCCTGTGCACCGGCGACATGGGCTTCAGCGCGGTCAAGACGTACGACCTGGAAGTGTGGATCCCGAGCCAGGACAAATACCGAGAGATTTCGTCGTGCTCCAACTGCGGCGATTTCCAGGCCCGTCGTATGCAGGCGCGTTTCCGTAACCCGGAAACCGGCAAGCCTGAACTGGTTCACACCCTGAACGGTTCCGGCCTGGCGGTCGGTCGTACCCTGGTGGCAGTGCTGGAAAACTACCAGCAGGCCGACGGCTCGATCCGTGTGCCTGAGGTGCTGAAACCGTACATGGGTGGCCTTGAGGTCATCGGCTAAATGGACTATCTGCCGCTGTTTCATAACCTTCGCGGCAGTCGTGTGTTGGTCGTCGGCGGGGGGGAGATTGCCTTGCGCAAATCCCGCCTGCTGGCCGATGCCGGTGCGCTGCTGCGGGTGGTCGCGCCTGAAATCGAACCGCAACTGCGTGAGCTGGTTGCCGGCAGCGGTGGCGAGTGCCTGTTGCGTGGCTACGTCGAAGCGGATCTGCAGGGTTGCGGGCTGATCATCGCCGCCACCGACGATGAACCGCTGAACGCGCAGGTGTCCGCCGATGCCCATCGGCGTTGCGTGCCAGTCAATGTGGTGGATGCGCCTGCGCTGTGCAGCGTGATCTTCCCGGCCATCGTCGACCGTTCGCCGCTGATCATCGCCGTGTCCAGCGGCGGCGATGCGCCGGTGCTGGCGCGTCTGATCCGCGCGAAAATCGAAACCTGGATTCCTTCAACATACGGTCAACTGGCCGGGCTGGCGGCGCGTTTTCGCAACCAGGTCAAAGGTCTGTTCCCGGATGTACAGCAGCGCCGTGCGTTCTGGGAAGAGGTGTTCCAGGGCCCGATTGCCGACCGGCAACTGGCCGGGCAGGGCGCCGAAGCCGAGCGTCTGTTGCAGGCAAAAATCGATGGCGAAGCGCCTGTCGCTACTGGCGAAGTCTATTTGGTGGGTGCGGGGCCGGGTGATCCCGATCTGCTGACCTTCCGCGCCTTGCGCCTGATGCAGCAAGCCGATGTGGTGCTGTATGACCGTCTGGTGGCGCCGGCGATTCTGGAGTTATGCCGTCGCGATGCCGAGCGGGTCTACGTCGGCAAGCGTCGCGCCGATCACGCCGTGCCGCAGGATCAGATCAATCAGCAATTGGTGGATCTGGCCAAACAGGGCAAGCGTGTCGTGCGGTTGAAGGGCGGTGATCCGTTCATCTTCGGCCGTGGCGGTGAAGAGATCGAAGAGCTGGCGGCCCATGGCATCCCGTTCCAGGTCGTGCCGGGGATCACGGCGGCCAGCGGTTGCGCGGCGTATGCCGGGATTCCGCTGACCCACCGCGATTACGCGCAGTCGGTGCGATTCGTTACCGGCCACTTGAAGGACGGCTCCACCGATTTGCCATGGGCCGATCTGGTCGCACCGGCGCAAACCCTGGTGTTTTACATGGGGCTGGTGGGCTTGCCGATCATCTGCGAGCAGTTGATCAAGCATGGTCGCGGAGCGGATACCCCGGCGGCGTTGATCCAGCAGGGCACCACGGTCAATCAGCGGGTATTTACCGGCACCCTGGCCGATCTTCCACGGCTGGTGGCGGAGCATGAAGTGCATGCGCCGACGCTGGTGATTGTTGGGGAAGTGGTGCAACTGCGCGAGAAACTGGCGTGGTTTGAAGGGGCTCAATCACAAGTCTGAGCACTGCATTGTCCCCATCGCTGGCAAGCCAGCTCCCACAGGTTTTTTGGTGAAGCTGCAATCTTTGGCATCACCCAAAACCCTGTGGGAGCTGGCTTGCCAGCGATGGGGCCCTCAAAACCTGCAAACATCTCAAGCCCTGCGCCAGACCCCTTTCCCGCTCAACCGCGCCCTATCATGGGCAGCGCTGAAATCCTGCTCCGGCCCTTTCGGCACGATACCCGTCGGGTTGATGGTCTTGTGACTGCCGTAATAGTGATTTTTGATGTGGGTGAAATCCACCGTCTCGGCAATCCCCGGCCACTGATAAATCTCGCGCAGCCAGTTCGACAGGTTCGGATAATCGGCAATCCGTCGCAGGTTGCACTTGAAGTGCCCGTGGTACACCGCATCAAAGCGAATCAGCGTGGTGAACAGTCGAATGTCCGCTTCGGTCAGGTATTCACCCACCAAATAACGATTGGCATCTAACAACGCTTCCAGTCGATCCAGCTCGGCAAACACTTCATCGAATGCCTCTTCATAAGCCTTCTGCGACGTGGCAAACCCGGCGCGGTACACACCGTTGTTCACCGCCGGATAAATCCGTTCGTTCAGCGCATCAATCTCGCCCCGCAGTGGCGCCGGATAAAAGTCCAGGTCATTACCGGTCAGGTCATCGAAGGCACTGTTGAACATGCGGATGATCTCCGCCGACTCGTTGTTGACGATGCGATTCTGCTGTTTGTCCCAAAGCACCGGCACGGTGACGCGGCCGGTGTAGTCGGCGGTATCCGCGGTGTAGCGCTGGTGCATGAAGTCGAAGTGATCGAGCTTGTCGCCGGTCGAGCCAAGGTTCTGGTCGAAGGTCCAGCCGTTTTCCAGCATCAACCAGCTGACCACCGACACGTCGATCAGGCTTTCGAGGCCTTTGAGTTTGCGCAGGATCAACGTGCGATGCGCCCATGGACAGGCAAGGGACACGTACAAATGATAGCGACCTGCTTCGGCCGCAAAGCCACCGACACCGGTCGGGCCAGGCTTGCCGTCGGCGGTCAGCCAGTTGCGACGTTGTGCCTGTTCACGCTGGAACGCGCCGTCCTTGCTGCTTTCGTACCACTGGTCATGCCAGCGACCTTCAACTAACAAACCCATGTTCGAGACTCCTCAACCGATAAGCGTTGGAGAGGAGTCTATTCCGATAGGTTCGATAAAAAAGCGCAAAGCTTGAAGGATTATGATCGGTTAAATCGATCTATCCCGAGCGTCCCAATACTGCCGGGCGGTTTCGAAGGCTTGCTCGCGAGTCTGGCCGAGGCCGCGCAAGGCGAGGGCCATGGTCGCGATCAGCGCCATTTGCGGGTAGCTGTCGACTACGTCGCCACGCCAAACAGCTTTCAAATGCTCGGGGTCGAGCGAGGCGGGCTTGACGTGGCGCTGGCTCGACAGCTGCGGCCATTCCTCGTCCCAGCTCTCGCCGCCGGTGGTGCCATACAGGTGGCTGTCGGCGTCCGGGTTGATCTCGATCTCGCCGCCATCACCCTTGACCACAATCGCCGTGTCGCCGAGCAAACCGCTGGCATCACGGTGCACCGCCTGATAACCGGGGTGGAAAATGCTTTGCAGGCCACAGCGAGCGTTCAACGGGTTGAGAATGCGCGCCAGGGAATGGATCGGAGAACGCAGGCCGAGGGTGTTGCGCAGGTCGATCATCCGTTGCAGTTGCGGTGCCCAATCCACCAGCGGCATGAACGCCAGGCCGCCATTGTCGAGGGCCGAACCGACCTGTTGCCAGTTGCGGCACAGCGGGATGTTCAACTCGTCCAGCAGTTGCTCGCTGTACAGCCGCCCGGCGGTGTGCGCGCCACCGCCGTGCATGAAAATCCGCACGCCGTTCTGCGCCAGGCACTTGGCTGCCAGCAGATACCACGGCAAATGACGCTTCTTGCCGGCGTAGGTCGGCCAGTCCAGATCGACATTCAATGCCGGTGCCTGCAAACGTTCACGCAAGGCTTCGGTGAACCCGGCCATCTCTTCGGCGCTTTCTTCCTTGTGCCGCAACAGCATCAGAAAGGCGCCGAGCTGGGTGTCCTCGACCTTGTCGTCGAGCACCATGCCCATGGCTTCGCGGGCTTCTTGCCGGGTCAGGTCCCGGGCGCCACGCTTGCCTTTGCCAAGGATCCGCACGAATTGGGCGAACGGGTGTTCGGCGGGCGTTTCGAGGGTCAGCGCTGGGTAGTCGGTCATAAGCAGTTCGTCGGTTTGGGCAGGCCCGCCAGTTTCGCGGCGAGTTTGGCAGGGGTGCCTTTGAACAGTCGGTTCAGGTGCAGGCTGTTGCCTTTTAGCGGGCCGAGCTTCAAAGCGGTGTACTTGATCAGCGGGCGTGTCGCCGGGGACAGTTGGAATTCGGCGTAGAAGCTGCGCAGCAGTTCGAGGATTTCCCAATGGTCAGGGCTCAACTCGATGTCTTCGGCGGCGGCGAGGGCGCTGGCTACTTCGGCGGACCAGTCGCTCAGTTCAACCAGGAAGCCATCCTTGTCCAGCTCGATGGCGCGGGCGCCGACGGTCAGTGAATTCATAGCCAACTGTTGACCTTGTCGTAGTGAATCGACAGTTCGACGAAGGCTGGATAGTCGATGGCCTTGGCGGTGTCAGGAATCTCCAGCGCGCGTGCCTGGGCGTCTTCGGCCAGCACGAACAGCGTCGGGTGGCGAGCATTCAGCGCGTTGCAGGGCGCGGTGCCCGGCTGCAACGCGTACACCGCGTCGCCGGTCAGCAGCAGCGCATCGTTCGCGCCGATCACGCGCAGGCAACTGGTCAGGCGATCGTCGCCGAACGGGGAATGAGACAACACATGCAAAGTCGACATCAGAGGGTGATCACCTGGTCGTAACGGTCAATGAGGGCGGTGATTTCGTGGGCGCTCAGCACCTGGGCTTCTTCGAGTGCCAGCCCGGTGGGCTCCAGACCACGTTCAGCGGCGCTGTCGCCACAGACGAACAGGTCTTCGACGCCGAACATCGGCAGCGCTTGCAGGTTGGCGCTCAGGTCTTTCTGTTGCAGGGCCCTGGCGTCCTGTTTCGCGGCGAGCTGGAACACCCCGTCATCGAGAAACAGCAGGCCGATCGGCAGGTCGAATGCGCCGCCGGCCAGCACGATGTCCAGCGCTTCCCGCGCATTCGGCCCGGACCACGGTGCCTGACGGCTGATAATCAGCAGGGATTTGGACATGTCACGCACCTCCGAAGCAAATCAGGCGGCCGGCATCCTGCACCGCGTCATGCAACTGGCCGAGGCCGGACAATTCCCAGGGCGCGCCGACGGCGACCGCTTCGCGCTGATAACGCTGGGCTTCTTCCTCATTCAACACGCCACGGCGCAAGGCGGCGGCGATGCAGACCACGCCGTCCAGCTGGTGCTCGGTGACAAAGGCGCGCCATTGCTTGGGCAAGTCCTGTTCATCCTGCGGCGTGACCACGCTGGCGGAGGCGTTGTACACGCCATCCTGATAGAAAAACAGCCGGACAATTTCATGTCCGCCGGCCAGCGCAGCCTGGGCGAACAGCAAGGCGCGGCGCGAGGAGGGCGCATGGGCGGCGGAAAACAGCGCGATGGCGAACTTCATGACGGACTCGATCAGCGAAACTGCGGCCATGATAAAGCTTTATCGGCGGGGCGGCTAAATCGATGTTGTTCAGGCGGGCCCTATCGCGGGCAAGCCCGCTCCCACAGGGTTTTGTGGCGGATGCCGATTTCATGTACGACAAAAGAACCTGTGGGAGCGGGCTTGCTCGCGATGGGGCCCGAACAGCCAATGCAGATTCAACGCGGCATATACCCCAACTGCCAACGCCGTGGAATCTTCAGCGCCAGCACCCCCAGCGCACCCGCCAGCAATCCGCTGACAAACAGCGCCTTGAGCCCAAGATGATGTTCCAGCACGGCACCCAGCACTGCGCCGGCAAACATGCCGGTCCAGGGGATCAGTTGCACCCGCCAACCGTTGCGCCGCTCGCCGAGCATCCAGCGTCCCAATCCCCGGCCGAAGCGCGACAGGGCGCCGGTGACATAGGTCAGCCCCACCGGCAGACCGTTCACTTCTTCGACGGCCGCATTGAGCATACCCATGGCGATGATCGCTGCCAGCAGCGCCGGCAGTTGTTCGTCATAGGGCCAGGCCGCAGCCGCACACAACAGCATGGCGATGCACAGCAACAACGGCAGCGCCCGACGCCCGCCAACACGACTGACCACAATGCCCAAGGCGTTACCGATGATGAACGTCGCCACGAGGAGCAGCAGGCGCCACGTCAGGCCCATGTCGCCGTCGCTGATCGCCACGGCGAGGCGGGTGGTGTTGCCGCTCATGAAGGAGACGAAGTCGCCGCTGGCCATGAAGCCGATGGCGTCGGTCATGCCGGCGAGTACCGAGAGCGCGGCCACCAGCGACAGGCCGATGCGTCCACGCCATTTCTGGGTGTGCAGGTGCCCCGGACTGGCGTGGGTGGTGGAGGACGAAGGCAGCATCGGCGGCAGGATCCTTGAGCGGCAACGGTTACGGATTCAATCCATATAACTCGCAATATTCCAGCCAGTCCATCCCCGCCATTTCCGCTACTTCCTTGTGCACTTCCATACGCTGGGCCTGATAGTCCTCTGCCGTAGCGGCAGTCAGTTGCAGCGTCAGCTCCCAGGCGAACAATCCCAGGCGCTCGGCCTCGGCTTCGAACGCTTCATGCAAGCGTTCGTCGCGAAATTGCGCCGCTGTCTCACCCTTGGCCTGGGCCAGCAGCGGGTTGAGGTTGTCGAGTTCGTGGCGCAGCTCGGGGCGCTCATCAAGAAACTTCTGCAGCGCCTGCTCGTGTTGCTGTTCGGTTGCCGCCATGGTCGCTCCTTGAGAATGGGTTACGAAGACTGCTTCTTGCTGGCCTTGGCCGCAGCGGCCAGGCATTCGAGGGCAAACTGCTCGCAGTAGGTCATCTGGATCGGCGTGGTTTCGCCCTTGACGGTGCGTTCGCCGTCGAGGATGTAACGAATCCGCTTGTCGGTGACGCCGATTCGCTTGGCGATCCAGGAAGGCGTCTGACCGATCTGGCTGATCAGCTTGTCGGCATATTCAGCGGTCGGTTTGTAAAACTCGGCGTTGGGTGTCATGGACGTTCCAGAAAAAATGGGCCCGGAATGAGGGGCGATGCAGCGTTTGGCGCGACAGGGTGCGCGAATCGTTGCGCGGTGTCGCGGTATAAATGAAGTAAAGCAGAACGATACGCCCGCCCACGGTGATAAAGTCCGCTTTTTCTTGATGAGCACATGCAATGCGAATTCTGATGGTGGCGCTGGCCGCAACGTTGCTGGCGGGATGTGCCGGTTCGGCAATGAACGATGCCCGTACCGGAACCCCGTACAAAACCCTGACGTCGGACAAGCCGGAAAAAGTTGTCGCCCAGTGCGTGCAGTTCTCCTGGCAGGACGAGGCGGTGTTCGGCGTTGATGCGGGCGCGTACCTGCAACCGGGCAAGAAGGGCGGATCGACGGTTTACACGCGCTCGGCGGAATCCTTTGTGGACATCACCGCGGATGCGTCGGGTACGGCGTTGAGTTACTACGCGAAGCATGACGACTTTGTCGCCAAGCGCCGGTTGGCGGCGTTGGCGACTTGCCTCTGATCTTCTGAACACCGCAATACCCTTGTAGGAGCACGGCTCGCCGGCGAAGGCGATTTCACGGACGCCTTCGCTGGCAAGCCATGCTCCTACAGGGAGAGTTCGGCGTTGTTGATCAGACGCTTCTGAAAAAAGAAGCGCTTGTGCCCCGGTGGGTAGTCAGCGATCTGCCCCAACTCGCTATACCCAAACTTCCTGTAAAACTCCGGCGCCTGAAAGTCGAAGGTGTCCAGCCAGATTCCCACGCATTCCTTCTCCCGCGCCAGGTCTTCGGCCATCTGCATCAGCCTGGAGCCGATGCCTTGTCCTCGGCCCTGTTCCGGCACTGACAGCAATTCGATAAACAGCCACTGATAGAAAAACCGGCCATACAGTCCGCCCAGGATTTCACCCTGGTCATCGCGCACCAGCAAGGCCAGCGGTTGTGCGTTGCCGTCCCCCGCTTGCGCGACGTTATAGGCCCGCAACGGTGCAAGGATCGCCTCGCGATCTTCCGGTGTCGGGTTTTGCGACAGTTCGATGCTGAGTGTCATCGGCTACATCCTTATGGCAGTGAGGCACGAGCGTATCCGGGTCGCGACGATTGTTCTATCCCCCCGATGAACAGAGGAACCGTCGCCAGCGCGCAGATGTCTAGCCTTTACAGCGTCATTCCAGAACGCAGCCGATGAGGACTACCTGCCTTGAACATTTTTGAAGCCTTGCGCGAAAGCCATGACCGCCAACGCACCTACGCGAAGGCATTGATCAAGACCAGCGGCGACACCCCGGAACGCGTCGAAGCGTACAAACAGCTCAAGTCCGAACTCCAGGCGCACGAAACCGCTGAAGAACGGCATTTCTATATCCCGTTGATGGAATTCGATAGTGGCGTCGACCTCAGCCGCCATGCGATTTCCGAACACCATGAGATGGACGAAATGATGGAAGAACTCGACGAGACCGAGATGTCCAGCCCGGCCTGGCTGGCGACCGCGAAGAAACTTTCCGAGAAGGTCCATCACCACTTGAAAGAGGAAGAGCAGAAGTTCTTCCAGATGGCCGGCAAGTTGCTCGACGACAAGCAGAAAGAAACGCTCGCCGGGCAATATGAGAAGGAATACAAGGCGCAACTGTCATGAGGGACTTTTCGTCTAAGATGGGCGTCTTCTGACGATATAAGGACGCCTTGTCATGCCGAACACAGCCGAGCGGGTCAACATCATCGAGTCCCAGGTGTTGTCCCACGACTGGTATTTGCTGAAGAAAATCACCTTTGATTACCAGCGCAACAATGGCGAATGGCAGCGCCAGACCCGCGAGGTCTACGACCGTGGCAATGGCGCGGCGATTCTGCTGTTCAACCGTGAAAAGAGAACCGTCGTGCTGACGCGTCAGTTCCGCTTGCCGGTGTTCGTCAACGGTCACGACGGTTTGCTGATCGAAGTGGCGGCGGGGTTGCTTGAAGGTGCTGCGCCGGAAGAGCGCATACGCGATGAAGCGGAAGAGGAAACCGGTTATCGCGTGCACCATGTGCAGAAGGTCTTCGAGGCCTACATGAGCCCCGGCTCGGTGACTGAAAAACTGCACTTCTTCATCGCCGAATACGACGCTTCATCGAAAGTCAGCGACGGTGGCGGGCTGGAGGAAGAAACCGAAGAACTGGAGGTGCTGGAGTGGTCGTTCGATGCGGCGCTCGAGGCGTTTTATCGCGGCGAAATCTGCGATGCGAAGACCATCATGCTGCTGCAGTACGCGGCGATGAAAAACATCTTCGCCTGAGCATGCAGTTATCTGTAGGAGCGAAGCTTGCTCGCGAAGGTGTGTCAGGCGACAGCACCGTTGCTGACACACCTTCGCGAGCAAGCTTCGCTCCTACATCAAGCAAGGTCAAAAGCCTTCGAGACGTCCGGTTTTACCTCGACAACCTTCCAGCGTCAGCAACAATTCCTTCGCCTCAAGCCCACCCGCAAACCCCGTCAGTTTCCCCGATGCGCCGATCACCCGATGACACGGCGCAACAATCGAGATCGGGTTCTTGCCATTCGCCGCACCCACCGCGCGAACCGCGCTCGGGTTGCCGATCTGCTCGGCAATCTGGCTATAGCTGCGGGTTTCGCCGAACGGAATGGTCAACAGTGCCTGCCACACCTTCTTCTGAAAGTCGGTCCCGACGAAATCGAGCTCCAGATCGAAGCGATTTCGTGTGCCGGCAAAGTATTCCGTCAGTTGCTGTCGGGCGCGAACAAGGATCGGGTTGTCCGGGGCTTCACTCAGCGAGCCGAGCCGCACCCGGTTCGGCTTGTCGTTTTCCCAGAGGATGGCCGCCAGTCTTGAGCCGTTCGCGACCAGCTTCAATTCGCCGACCGGGGAGGCCATGGTGGTGAAGGTAAACGTCATGCCGGCGAACTCCGGAAACAGTTGAGCAGGGGGCAAGCATACTGCCTCATCGGGGAGGCGCAATACGTAATCCCAGCCATACTGCGTACTGCTCTTGAAACGTTTTCTCTGTTTTTTACCGACCCTAAAAACAAAAAGAGACCGACTCATGAAGTTCGAACCTTTTGCCAAATCGCTCATCGCGACCTCCTTGGCGCTCAGCTGCCTGATGGCCCACGCGGCCTCCGTCGCGCCCGTCGCAGCCGAAAACGGCATGGTGGTCACTGCCCAGCACCTGGCCAGCCACGTGGGTGTGGATGTGCTCAAGAACGGTGGCAACGCCGTCGATGCCGCCGTCGCGGTCGGGTATGCGCTGGCGGTGGTGTATCCCGCGGCGGGCAACCTGGGTGGCGGCGGTTTCATGACGATTCAACTGGCGGACGGGCGCAAGACTTTCCTCGACTTCCGCGAAAAAGCCCCCCTGGCCGCGACTGCCGACATGTACCTCGACAAGGAGGGCAATGTCGTCCCGGACCTCAGCACCCGTGGTCACCTCGCGGTCGGCGTGCCGGGCACGGTTTCCGGCATGGAACTGGCGCTGAGCAAGTACGGCACCAAACCGCGCAAGGAAGTGATCGAACCGGCGATCAAGCTCGCCGAAGACGGTTTTGTGCTGGAGCAGGGCGATGTCGATTTGCTGGAGTACGCCACCGACGTGTTCAAGAAGGACATCAAGGATTCCGGCTCGATCTTCCTGAGCAACGGCGAACCGATGCAGGTCGGGCAGAAACTCGTGCAAAAAGACCTGGGCAAGACCCTGCGGGAAATTTCCGAGAAGGGCGCCGACGGTTTCTATAAGGGGTGGGTGGCCGACGCCATCGTCACCTCCAGCCAGGCCAACAAGGGCATCATCACCCAGGCCGATCTCGACAAGTACAAGACCCGCGAACTGGCGCCGATCGAGTGTGACTATCGTGGCTATCACGTGGTCTCGGCACCGCCGCCAAGCTCTGGCGGCGTGGTCATCTGCGAGATCATGAACATCCTCGACGGCTACCCGATGAAGGACCTGGGCTACCACTCGGCGCAGGGCATGCACTACCAGATCGAAGCCATGCGCCACGCGTATGTGGACCGCAACAGCTACCTCGGCGACCCGGACTTCGTGAAGAACCCGATCGCGCATCTGCTGGATAAAAACTACGCCACCAAAATCCGCGCTGCCATCAACCCACAGAAGGCCGCTGTGTCCAGCGAGCTCAAACCCGGGGTTGCGCCGCATGAAGGCAGCAACACCACCCATTACTCGATCGTCGACAAATGGGGCAACGCGGTCTCGGTGACCTACACCTTGAACGACTGGTTCGGCGCTGGCGTCATGGCCAGCAAGACCGGGGTCATTCTCAATGACGAAATGGACGACTTCACCTCGAAAATCGGCGTACCGAACATGTACGGCCTGGTGCAAGGGGAGGCCAACGCCATCGCGCCCGGCAAGGCACCGCTGTCGTCCATGAGCCCGACCATCGTCACCAAGGATGGCAAAGTGGTGATGGTTGTCGGCACGCCGGGTGGCAGTCGCATCATCACTGCGACCTTGCTGACCATCCTCAACGTGATCGACTACGGCATGAACATCCAGGAAGCGGTGGATGCGCCGCGTTTCCACCAGCAGTGGTTGCCGGAAGAGACCAACCTGGAAACCTTCACCACCAGCCCGGACACGGTGAAGCTGCTCGAAAGCTGGGGGCACAAGTTCGCCGGGCCGCAGGATGCCAACCATATCGCGGCGATCCTGGTCGGGGCGCCGTCGCTGGACGGTAAACCGGTGGGCAAAAACCGTTTCTACGGGGCGAACGATCCGCGTCGCAACACCGGGTTGTCGCTGGGTTATTGAGGGTTGTGTTTGCAGGGGGGCGGATTTACTTTCTGTCCCCTGACTTACCGATAGATCAAGGACGGAATCATGACTACCGCATTGTTAATCATTGACGTCCAGCGGGCGCTCTGCGCTGGCGAGTACGAGTGCTTCGAGATTGCGCGTGTCATCGAACGCATCAACGGCCTCAGCGCCAGAGCCCGAAAGGCCGGGATTCCGGTGGTGCTGATCCAGCATGAGGAAGAGGGAAGTCCGCTGGCGTATAACGCTGACGGCTGGCAACTGGCCGAAGGGCTGGAAACATCGCCCAAGGATTGGCACGTACGCAAGACCACACCGGATTCGTTCTACCAGACCAACCTGCAAAAGCAGCTGCCGAAGGAAGATTTCGAACGCCTGGTCATCTGCGGCCTGCAAACCGACTATTGCGTGAATGCCACCGTGCGTCAGGCGCTGCAACTGGGTTACGACGTGGTGCTGGCAGCTGACGCTCACTCCACTGTCGATAACGGAAACCTCGCCGCCGAAGACATCATCGCCGAGCACAACAAGGACCTGGCACATTTGACCGGCTCGGTGGCGCGGATCGACGTGACGCCCGCGGCCGCCATCACGTTCTAGCGCCTGTGCCAGAATCGTTTTTTCATAGGAACCTGGCTTGCCGGTGTTGACGCATTCAAGGGCGCCATCGCCGGCAAGTCAACCTCGTGCAACCGCTGCATCAGCGCCTGAAACCGCTCACATTTGTGGCGAGCGAGCTTGCTCGCGCTGGGCTGCGTAGCGGCCCTTAAAATCTGACAATCATTGCCGATTTTTGTGAGTGCTACGCACTCAAGCGGGAGCAAGCTCCCTCGCCACAGGTTTCTCTGATTCAAGACGTTCTTAAGTGAACAGCATTACTGCGGCGAGGGGGCTTGCCCCTAACTCCGAAACGGACGAGCAGAGACCCGAACTGGAACTACACTTAAGAACCGTTCTCGGTTACGGTGTGATTGGTAATTCCTTGCATTGATGGAGGCGAGCCCATCGTGGATGCCCTTGCGGTGCTCTATAACGGCCTGACCGCGTGGGTGATCGAGCCCGTCATCCGCCAGTTCCTGGGCCTTTTCGATCTGAATGGGCGCATGGGTTTACTGTTTCTGTTCTCGTCGTACAGCATCGCCTACGCCCTGTTCCGGTTCAGAAAGCATCGAGGTCTCACCGAAGCACAGTCGTTCGGACAGTTCATCGGCGGGCGACGCGTGTATTTCCATCGTTCGGCGTTGCTCGATTACCGCTACTACTTTGTGCGGGCGATTCTGAAAGTGGCGTTGGTGTTGCCGATTGTCGGCCTGGTGGACCCGCTCGTCCTGCGCTCCGGCGACTACATCGCCTTTTTTACCAACCTGTGGGGTGCGCGGGTGCAAGTGGAGCAAAACCTGTCACTGTCCTTGCTCTACGGCCTGGGCGTTTTCCTGGTGAAAGACTTCATGGCCTACTGGGCTCACCGCGCCTTTCATTCCCGATGGCTCTGGGCCTTTCACAAAGTCCATCACTCGGCGCCGGTGCTGGTGCCGGCGACGGCCAGCCGGGTTCATTTCGTCGAGAAGATTGTCGAAAAGCTCTCGACGATCATCGGCATCGGCGCCTATGCCGGCGTCTTCTGGTACGCCTGTGGTGGCGAGATCAGCCGCTATTCCCTGTTTGGCGTGACGTATCTGGTGTTCATCCTCAATGCGCTGGCGGGAAACCTGCGTCACAGCCATGTCTGGTTGTCGTTCGGCCCAGTGCTCGAGCACGTACTTAACAGCCCGGCCCAGCACCAGATCCACCACAGCGACGCACCGCAACACATCAACAAAAACTTCAGTATCAACCTGTCAATGTGGGACTGGATGTTCGGTACGCTCTACGTCACCACGTCGAAGCCCGAAGTCCTCCGGTTCGGCACCGGTGAACAGGATCACGACAGATACCTGACGGTCTACAGCCTGATTGTCACGCCGTTTATCGACATTACCCGCAGGGTCCGTATGACGAAACGACCTGATCGTTCGCGGACGCCCGTGCGAGCCATTCAGCATGCGTTAGCAGAAATGGAGGTGAGTCATGACAACTGATTCCACAGAAAAAGAGTCTGTCAAAACTACAGTCAAACACTATGTCGAGGGTATGGTCTTCGCTGACGAATCGTTGTTGCGACAGGCTTTTCATCCGTCTTGTCGCATCATCGGTCACTACCACAAAGCACTTGAATGGCTGTCCCTTGATGAGTTTATCGACGCGATCAAAACCGAGGGCCCGGCGGCAAAAGAGGTGAAGCCTTTTTGGGAAGTGATTGACCTGGATATAACGGGCGACGCCGCCGCCGTAAAAATAATCGATGATTATGCGGGGATGAGGTTTACCGATTACCTGTCGCTACTGAAAATCGATGATCGCTGGGTGATCATTAACAAGCTCTACTACTACCATGAGTCTTGAACCAAACGGAGACAGTTGAAATGGATATTCAGGTACATCGCGCCGACGCTACGCACATCGATCAAGTCGCCAGCCTCTTCGACGCCTATCGGGGTTTCTACGGCCAGCCCTCGAACCTGAATCAGTCCCGCCACTTTATCGCCGAGCGCATTACCCGGGATGAGTCGGTGATCTTCTTCGCCCGGGACGCCGCCGGCGAAGCGCTGGGTTTCGTCCAGTTGTTTCCGACGTTTTCCTCCATTGATGCGCACCGCACCTGGCTGCTCGGCGACCTGTTTACCGCACCCGCCGCCCGAGGCCGCGGAGTCGCAACGCAGCTGATGAACACCGCGCGATCCTTCGCGTTGTTGACCGGCGCCAAAGGCATGGTGCTGGAAACGGCCACGGACAATCACCAGGCACAACGCTTGTATGAATCCCTGGGCTACGTGCGCGAAACGGGTTACTACACCTATTGCCTCGATTTGAAGCAGGGCTGATGCATCACCGTTCCGGGAGATTCCAGCGCTCGCGCAAGTGTTCGTATTGCGCCTCGGGCATTTGCACCAGCAGGGGAGACTGACGAGGATCGAGCCAGTCGAACAAACGGGAAATGTCCGTCTGATCCATGGCCGTGCAGCCCGCCGTCGGCGAGCTCGGGCTGCGCCAGATATGGAAGAAAATGCACGAGCCCGAGGCGGGTGACGCCGGTGTGTTGTGCTCGATGACAATGCCTTTGCGATAGCCTTCCTCGCTGCGCATGCGTTCGGCGCTGTTCCAGTCCTTGGCGATCTTCGAGCCGTCGACCAGTTGGTTGTAGCGTGCGGAGTGGCTGTCGTCCACGCATTCGATGGTTGGTGTCAGCGCGAGGTAAGGCAGTTTCGTTTCGGCCGTGTTGTCGTAGCCAAATGCCGTTCCGAGCTTGAATACCCCGGCCGGCGCTTTTCCGTCACCTTCACGTTTCACCGGACCATCGTCTGGCTCTGCGCTGCTCAAGCCCTTGCCCCAGGCCATGCCGTTTTTGCCGACCACTACGGCAAACGGATTACCCGATTTTCGAAAGGTCTTGCCATCCCGTTCATAGCGTTGGGCGGTGCCCTGGATGTCGTCCCAGTTTTTGCTGGTGACCACAATCAGCTGATGGCTGGCGTCGAGGGCTTCGCTGGCGCTGAGCGGTGTAATCGGAAAATCCATGACCTCGTTCGGCGTGCTGGCGCCTGCATAAGTGAAGTGCCACCATTCTTTCGAATACCCGGAAAACCCTTCTTTTTCCATCGCACTGCTTAGCCGCTGGCGATTGTCCTTCGCGGTCGCGTTGATGGTCGGGTTGGCGGTATGCGTCCGCTCATCGAAGCAATCGAAACCGGTGCCCATGTCGAGTGCACCGTCATGCCAGCGCTGAGCATAGGGTGCCGTGCAATCGACCTGCGCGGCCGAAGGCGCCCAGGCTGCGGCGGGCAGGGCCTTCGGTCCGGTCAGTGTCAGGTCCACGGTCGAGCCCCTGGAGTGATTCGACACCCGCGCCACATACCCCAGGCGCCAGAAATCCTGCTTGTCCACGCGCGGGTAGAACTCGGCCTTGCGCGGGTCGCCCGGTTCGTTTGCGAAGCGCCCCATATCGGCGACAGCGCGATTCGGTCGATAACAGTCGAAGACCTTCAAACCATAACCCTGCGAGCGCAGCGCTGTTTGTACTCGAGCGAGCGCCTTGGCGGCGTCGAGCGTCATCAGGCACTCGGCGGCGGCGTACCCGTCGAGTGGGTGACCGGTGAAGTTGTGGGCGCCGGCGTAGCGTATGTCCTGCTCGATGGTCGGATCAATCGTACGCAAGTAGACCATGTGCTCGGGCCGTGGCTCGGCACTGGCCACGGTGGGGATGACGATATTCAGGAACAGCAGTGACTGCAGCCAGGATCGTGCGGTTTTGTAAGAGGAACCCATGCGACTTCTCCTGGGTGAGGGCTACACACTGCCGACCGACATCAGGCGGGTTGTTGCGCCTGATCGCCAAACACGGGCCTGAAAAAACTGCGCTCATAACTGAGAATGCATTTTGTCTCTTCAGCGAACTTGAACGCCGCGATGCACTCGGGATCTTTCATGGAGTCCTGCCGATAACGTTCGTACGCGGCAAGGCTTGGAAAGCTGAACATCGCCAGGGCGATATTGTTCGCGCCTTCGGACGGCAGGAAGTAGCCGTGATGCTGGCCGCCGAATTTTTCAACGAGAGGCATCCACAACTTTCCATAGTGTTCGAACGCTTCAATCTGGTACGGATCAAGCACGTATTTCAGATAACAAGTGATCATGCTTTTGCTCTCTTGGGCTGGAAGATCAAGTCATTTTAAAGTGCGTCGTCCGACTCGCTTTGCTGCACGTGTGCCGTCACCAGGGGAACCTCCTCACGGGGATCACGCTTGAGCCATTCGGCGGGGGGCGAGCCCACCACGTTCAGGAAAGTTCTGGAGAAAGACGCTTGCGAGCTGTACCCGACCGACGCAGCGATGACTTTGATTTGAACGCCGTCGCGAAGCAAGTCCTGGGCGACTTTCATTCGCCACGCGGTGACGTAGCCCATCGGTGAGACCTCCATGATCCGGGTGAAGTACGCCGAAAATTTTGAGCGGGACATGTGTGCCAGCGTTGCCAGTTTTTCGACGGTCCAGGCGGCTTCGGGCTCTTGGTGAATGCGGCTGAATACTGCGCCAAGGCGCCCGTCCTGCAAGGCATAGAGCAGGCCGCCGGAAATCTTTTGCTCCACGACGGAACGCCGCACCAGCAGCACGAAGATGTATTCGAGCAGCAGGTTGAGCGCCTTGGTTCTGCCGGGCGCCTGATCCTGAAATTCGCCGATCAGCGAGCCGATCACCGGGGCGATGTTCTCCAGGTTGCTGATGGGAAATACCAGCGTTTCCTTGAGGCCGAGAGGGAAGGGCTGTAGCGAGTTGCGCCCGAACTGAAATGAGGCGCAGACCAGCTCGGCGCCCTGGGCTGAACTGGAGCGCAACTGGTAGCGGCAACTGCTCGGGCAAAACAGCACGCTGGGTTCGGCAATCGATATCTTCGGCAGCCCGGGCTGAATCATGTCGATACCGCCCTGACTGGGCATTGATCAATTATCGCTACATCGCCAATGCACTGTGGAGTACGGCGCAGACGCTTGAGTATCTTGGTGGCGGGAACCAATGAGGGAGAAAGTGCGGTCGAGCATGAAATAACAGAGGCGGCTCATTCGAGCCGCCTCTGTTTCGTGACTACCCGCGCACGGGCAATTTCCAGCCTGGCCGGATGAAGTGACAGGTGTAGCCGTCGGGCAGGCGTTCGAGGTAGTCCTGGTGTTCCGGTTCGGCTTCCCAGAACGGTCCGGCCGGGGTGATTTCGGTGACCACTTTGCCAGGCCAGAGGCCAGACGCTTCGACGTCAGCCACGGTGTCTTCGGCAACCGCCCTCTGCTCGGCGCTGAGGTAGAAGAGGGCAGAGCGGTAGCTGGCGCCGACATCGTTGCCCTGGCGATTGCGGGTCGTCGGGTCATGGATCTGGAAGAAAAACTCGAGGATCTGGCGGTAGCTGATCTGCTGCGGGTCGAACACAATCTCGATCGCTTCCGCGTGGTTTCCGTGGTTGCGATAGGTCGCATTCGGCACATCGCCTCCTGAGTAACCCACCCGCGTGGACAGCACGCCGGGGTAGCGACGCAGCAAATCCTGCATGCCCCAGAAGCAGCCACCGGCCAGAATGGCGGTTTCGGTTTGTGTCGTCATAAACGTTCATTCCCCTCAAAGTGTTGGCACGTTTGCGATTGGCACGGGCGCACTTTAACGCGCACGGGTGTCGACGGATTTCCTGACACAGAGCAGACGAACTGAAGAGTATAAGTCTGTAGTGGCGATTGATCCGAACCGGTGACCACCGGTGCGGATACCGGAGCACAAACAGCGCAAGCGCGATGAAAATCCGCCTGACCCAATTTCAAAAACAACGACCCTCCATACCTCTACGCGACAACCCTTATCCCTCTACGAAAATTACTTTCGCCTCGTTTGAAAATCGCTCTTCGAAATGTTTTATGAGTTTCACAACCCATTCGACGTGACCCTTTCGAGGAGTACCGCATGACCCTGTCCTTCGGCTATTGGCTGCTGGTGTATGCCGCCATCGCCATCATTGCCCTGATCGTTCTGATCGCCCGTTACCGACTCAATCCGTTCATTGTCATCACCCTGGTGTCCATCGGCCTGGCGCTGCTGGCCGGCATGCCGCCGTCCGGCGTGGTCGGTGCGTACGAGGCCGGCGTGGGCAAAACCCTGGGGCATATCGCGCTGGTGGTGGCGCTGGGCACGATGCTCGGCAAGATGATGGCCGAGTCCGGTGGCGCCGAGCAGGTGGCGCGGACCCTGATCGACCGTTTCGGCGAGAAGAACGCGCACTGGGCGATGGTCTGCATCGCCTTCCTGGTCGGGCTGCCGTTGTTCTTCGAGGTCGGTTTTGTGTTGCTGGTGCCGATCGCCTTTACCGTGGCGCGGCGCGTCGGCGTGTCGATCCTGATGGTCGGTCTGCCGATGGTCGCCGGGCTCTCGGTGGTGCATGCCTTGGTGCCGCCGCACCCGGCGGCGATGCTGGCGGTGCAGGTCTATCAGGCGTCGGTGGGGCAGACGTTGATGTACGCGATTCTGATCGGCATTCCAACGGCGATCATTGCCGGCCCGCTGTACGCCAAATTCATCGTGCCGCGCATTCAACTGCCGGCGGAAAACCCGCTGGAGCGGCAGTTCCTTGAGCGTGAACCGCGCGACAGCCTGCCGGGTTTCGGCATCACCATGGCGACCATTCTGTTGCCGGTGGTGCTGATGCTGATCGGCGGCTGGGCCAACCTGATTTCCACGCCGGGCAGCGGCTTCAACCAGTTTCTGCTGTTCATCGGCAACTCGGTGATCGCGCTGCTGCTGGCGACCTTGCTGAGCTTCTGGACCCTCGGTATTGCCCAGGGCTTCAACCGCGAATCGATCCTCAAGTTCACCAACGAATGCCTGGCGCCGACCGCCAGCATCACCTTGCTGGTCGGTGCCGGTGGCGGGTTGAACCGGATTCTGGTGGACGCCGGGGTCACCGATCAGATCGTCAGCCTGGCCCATGAATTTCACCTGTCGCCGCTGCTCATGGGCTGGCTGTTCGCCGCGTTGATGCGCATCGCCACCGGCTCCGCCACCGTGGCCATGACCACGGCGTCGGGCATTGTCGCGCCGGTGGCCATTGGTCTGGGCTATCCGCATCCGGAGTTGCTGGTGCTGGCGACGGGCGCCGGGTCGGTTATCTTTTCCCACGTCAACGACGGCGGCTTCTGGTTGATCAAGGAATACTTCAACATGAGCGTCGCCCAGACCTTCAAGACCTGGACCGTGCTGGAAACCATCATTTCGGTGGTCGCCTTCGCGCTGACCGTGGGTCTTTCTTACCTGATCTAGCTCGAACCCTCCGACCGCTCTCCAGTTTCAATGCTCATGGTCACTCATTGGGCGCGTCATCGTGCGCGCCGGTGTTGGGTGTCAGCGGCGGATTGCGGTCGTTCAAAACTCAAAAACCATAAAAAAATCACCCTGGAGCACCGTATGTTCAAGCGAGCAATCCCCACCGCACTCTTGTTGGCCACCGGTTCGATCTGCGCACAGGCAGCGGATTCTGCCGCGCACGGTTTTCTGGAAGACAGCAAAGCCAGCCTCTCGATGCGCACGCTGTATTTCAACAGCGATAACCGCGATGGTGCGGCAGATCCCTCGAAAACCGAGGAAGCCGCACAGGGTTTCGTGCTGCGCTATGAGTCCGGGTTTACCCAAGGCGCGGTCGGTTTCGGGCTGGATGCTCAGGCGCTGCTGGGTGTGACATTGGACAGTGGTGCCGGGCGCCACGTCGGTAGCGGCATGATCCCGACGGATGGCGACGGTGCTGCCGATACCTGGAGCAGCTTTGGTCCCACGGCGAAGATGCGGATTGCGAAGACGGAGTTCCGCTACGGTACGTTGCTGCCGAAATTGCCGATCCTGCTGTCGAACGATGCCCGCGTATTGCCGCAATCGTTCACCGGTGCCCAGATCACTTCGAATGACATCGATGGGCTGATGCTGACCAGTGGTGTGCTTGAACATGCGGTCGGTCGCGCTTCGACGGACCGGACCGGTTTGTCCGTACCGGGCGCCACACAGGACAGCAACAAGTTCTACTTCGCCGGGGGGGATTACTTCATCACCAAGGAACTCAAAGCGCAGTATTACTTCGCGCAGATGGAAGACTTCTATAACCAGAACTTCTTCGGTCTGACTCACGTGTTGCCGATCGATAGCAAAAGCTCGTTCACCACTGACCTGCGTTACTTTCGCACGACGTCGACCGGGGCTAACAATTCCGCCGCAGGCCGCGCACAAGGCTATCGCACCTCCGGTTACACCGAGGATAACAATGGCGAAATCGACAACAACACCTGGGTTGCGATGATCACTTATATGAACGGTGGCCACTCGGTGTCGCTGGGGCATCAGCAAGTGGGTGATGGCAGTAACTTCGTCCAGCCCAACCAGGGCAGCCTGGTTGATAAAGGGGCGGGTGGCGGCAGTGTTTACCTGCCGACGGACCGCATGATCCAGAGTTTTACCCGTGCGGGAGAGCAGACGAATTTTGGGCAATACACCTATGATTTCGCGCCTTTGGGTGTGCCGGGGCTGAAGGCGTCGATCGTGTATTTGAAGGGGACGGATATCAAGGTCCGCAATGCTGGGGATCAGTCTGAGTGGGAGCGTGATATGACCTTGGACTATGTGTTGCAGTCGGGGTCGCTCAAGGGGCTTGGGTTCAGTGTGCGCAATGGCAAGTCGAACACTGATGCGGGGCGTAATGTTGACCAGAATCGCTTTATCATCAACTACACCTTGTCGTTGTTGTAAGCGCTCTGTGATTAAAGCCTGAACCTGATTGTGATGGTGTTCGGCTGATTGTAAGGGGTGTACATATCCGTTGCTGCGGTAACGGCGGCTATTGGTTCCGCTTTTACAGCGGGTCACTTGGAGAAGCGCCAAGTAACCAAGCGCTTTTGCCCCTGTCGTTCGGTGCCTCGCCTAGGCTCGGCATGCCCTCGTTCCGGTCCTGCTCCGTGGGCCCGCCGCCATCGGCCATCCATGGCCGGGGGCGGCTAACCCGGCATCCCTGCCGGGTTGCCCACTGCGCAGAACCTCCACTCGGCCTCACGAGGGGGCGACCACCGCCAATGCAACCGAGGCGGCCTACCGGCCGGCCTGTCGTTTGAAGCGTTTCGCGTTCCCTGTGGGAGCTGGCTTGCCAGCGATGGTCGTTAACGATGACGCGTGCTGTCTGAAAGAACACGGTGTCTGGGCATCCATCGCTGGCAAGCCAGCTCCCACAGGTTTTTTTGGCGGTCGTGACATTGGTGTTCACCCCTGATGATCCTGACGAACTTCAGGCCGGCTATCAGGCCGCCTCGCGTTGGTTTTTGATCTTGATCTGCCCCGTCGGAAGGCCGAGCGCAGGTTCTGCGTAGTGGGCAACCCGGCAGGGATGCCGGGTTAGCCGTCCCCGGCCATGGATGGCCGATGGCGGCGGGCCCACGGAGCAGGACCGGAGCGAGGGAATGGCGAGCCAAGGCGAGGCACCGTACGTCAGGGGCGCTTGGCGCTTGGTTACTTGGCGCTCTTCCAAGTAACCCGCCGTAAGGGCGGAACCAATACCAGCCGTGACCGCAGCAACGGATATGCACACGATCAAAAAAAACATCGGCCCACCACATCACTCATCATTCCGTTGGAACTCCCCATCACGTCCCTTCGTCATTTGAACTGAGGGGATGCTACGGGCAATTCGTGGCGAACCCGATAACGCTTTTTCATCCAGAAGGCGAGGGGCGACATGAATACTTCAGACACTACGACCGGGAATCAACACAACCCCGCAAGACCGGAGCATGATTTTCAACACTTGAAGGAGGAAGTCACAGAAGCACTCGGTGGCGCACGACAACAGGCAGATGCACAGTTCGGGCAGTACCGCGACACCGCAGCCGATCAGATCGAAGCTTTGGCCAAGGGCGCGAAATCCGTCGTTTCCGAACTGGAAAGCAAAGACACCCTCGGCATGTCCGACTACCTCGCCGACATGGCCGATTCCATGAGTGGCCTGGCCGGCAACCTGCGCGGCAAAAGTGCCGAACAGCTGCTGCACGATGGCGCAGAACTGGCGCGCAACAACCCGGCACTGTTCATTGCTGGCAGCATTGCGCTGGGCTTTGGCCTGTCTCGGTTTCTGAAAGCCGGCAGCGCTCCGGCAACGACAGTCACCGGCTCCCGCGACCCGGCCGAAGGCCACTCGATGCCACCGTCAGGCGGCTTCGGCGCCCACCATCCCTACGAAACTTCCGTGCCGCCACGCGCCGATCAAGGTCCCGGACTGGCCACGGGCATCACGCCGGCCGCGCCAAGTGAACAGGACCACCCATCAGACTTCGCAACGACCTCGACACCAGGTTCGAGCACCTTCAAAGGAGCTGTGTGATGAACAGAGAAGATCGAGATTTACCGGGCGCAAGACCGATACCCACACCTGAACATGATGCTTCGGTTGTCGGCCTGTTACGTCAGTTATCCCGCGAAGTGCCCGAGCTGTTCAGCAAGGAGCTGGCGCTGGCCAAAGCCGAGTTGCAGGCCAGCCTCACGACACTCAAGGCCGGCATCGCCGGGGTGGCGGGCGGTGCGATTGTGCTGCTGGCGGGGTTCATCATCCTGCTGATGTCCGCGGTCTACGGCTTGAGCATGGTGATGGCGCCGTGGCTGGCCGCGCTGATCGTCGGCGTGCTCGTGATGATTGTCGGGTTCGCCATGCTGCAGTCCGGGAAAAAACAGTTCGAGCCGTCTCACTTCAAGCCTGAACGCACACTGGATGCCTTGAATAAAGACCAGGAAGCGCTGCGGAGGAAAGTCTCATGAACAATGAATACATCACCGAGACGGGAAAAAGCCCCGAAACCATCGAACGTGAAATCGATGCGCAACGGGCGAGTATCGGCAACATTGTCGATGCCCTGGAAAGCAAGTTCACCCCCGGTCAGATGTTCGATCAGGCGTTGGGTTTGATGCAAAGCAACGGCACCACCTTCCTGACCAATCTGGGCACCAGCGTGCGCAATAATCCGGTTCCGGCGGTGCTGACATCCGTCGGATTGTTGTGGTTGATGATGAGCCAAAATCGTCCGCCATCACCCCATCCGGGCTATCGGACCGGTCCGGATCAGGACAGGGTCGGGGAATGGGCCGACGGACTGGCCGATAGCATCGACGGTGCGCGTGAGCATTTGCACCAGACGGCTGACACCCTCAAGGACGGCTACCAGAGCGTCAAGGGCAAGGCTGCGCACCTGGGCGAAAACCTCGGGGCGGCCACGGAAAACATCAGCCATGCGGTGCATGACGCCGGCGACCGTTTGCTGCGCAGCACGCAAGTGATGAGCAACCAGTTCAATCACCTGCTTAAGGAGCAACCGCTGATGGTCGCCGCTGCGGGAATCGCCTTAGGCGCCATGATCGGCGCTGCGTTTCCTTCGACGGCAACCGAGCAACGCTACCTGGGCAAAACCAGTGCGGACCTCACCGACAAGGTCAAGCAACAGGCGCGGGAAGGCTTTGAGGCGGTGCGCGATACCGTGACGAAAACCACGGATCATTCGGATGAGCCCGTCACACCGGGTGGGCAGCAGCGTAGCGGATCGACAACGTCGGCCGACCTGTCGCAAGGCCTGGGTACTTCGTAAACGGGCGTATAAAAGCGGGAGGTCTGACACTGACCTCCCGCTTGTCATCCAGTGAAATACACTGCACACCACAGGCTAATTACCATCGGCGACCTTGCGTTCTATCTCGTCGATTTTCCGCTGGAGTTCCTCGGCGTCCTGCTCCTTGGTTCGGGTGGAAGAGGGCGTAATGGTTTGATCGACACCTTTGGCTTCACCCTCTCTGTCCTGCAAATCCCGCTCGACCACATTCACCGGTTTACCCGACGAATCGGTGGGCGGAGCGTTTGATGTCGCTTGCGATTCGAGCGCGTTGTCACGGTCATCATTGTTCATGTCGCATACCTCCGTTTGCCTACACATTGGATGCGACGGTCACCCGGGAGTTCGAGATTTCTTGCCCACGATAGTCGACTCCCGGTGACAGGATCACCTCCGGTCGGCCGCGATGAACCTGAGTCGTACCCGATCGCTCCATTCAGAAACGACCGTGGAAGCCGCCGCCATGAATTCATTCAGAAATCTGCTGACGAGGGCTCAGGAGCAAAAACTTCATGCGCTGGATGCCTGGCACCGTGCGCTCGAAAACTGTTCGCTGCGCATGGACTGCCCCGATGCCTACCATGAGGAACTGCTGCGGCAGGCCGATGAAATGGATCGCCAGGGCATCATCGATTGGGAGGAGTGGCGAGACTTGCGCACCAAGGGCGACGAGGCTTATTTGCGTGCGGTCGCGGGGGAGGATTATCACGGACGATGAAGCGTGAGCCGGCTGACAAAACGGGAGTGGAGCGTGTGCCCCAATCCCGTTTTTTCCATTATTTACCGGTCGACAACGGTGGGGTTCGAGGCGGGATTTCGCGCTTCGATCCGGTCGATTCAAACGCCGAGGCAAAGCGCAGCAGCGCCGAATCGTCATAGGCACGACCGGCAAAGGTCAGCCCGACCGGCATGCCGATGTCCGGCATGATGCCCATCGGCACAGTGACCGTCGGAACACCGAGGTGACGGATGGCGAGGTTGCCGTTGGCGACCCAGACACCATTGCTCCACGCGATGTCGGCGGAGGCCGGATCGACATCGGCATTCGCCGGCGCAACATCGGCCACCGTCGGGAACAGCACCGCATCGAGGCCCTGCCGGTCCATCCAGTCTTCAAGGTCGATGCGACGGGTCTGTTCAAGTCCGCGCAGTCCGTCGGGAACGGTGGTGATCTGGTCCCACGGCGTGATGCCGCGCTCGGCCATCCGCACGTACTCGTCCATGCCCGCGACGAGGTCGCCTTCGCGGTTGGGCAGGGTGCCCGGGTCGTGGGGGAAAATCAGCGGCCCGTCGACGTCGACCAGGCGGTTCAGTTTCGGATCGCCGTTGGCCTGCAGGAAATCATCGAACGCCCAGGCCGTCAGGTCCCACAACTCATGATGCAGGAACTCTTTCGACACCAGGCCCCGGGTGAACACCGTCGGCGCGCCCGGACGATCACCCTCGCAATTGGACACCAGCGGGAAATCGACTTCGACCACTTCGGCGCCCGCGGCTTCGAGTGCCTTGCGTGCCGCTTCCCAGAGAGCAATCACAGAAGGCCGGGTGTTGATGCGCTGCCCGGTCGGCCCACCAATCCCCGGCGCCTCGCTGGTGCCGGCTTCGGGATCGGCGTTGATGAACATGCGCGGAACACCGAGGCGCTTGCCTGCGAGGGCGTCGGGCTTCGCGGCCAGCTGGGCATAGGAAGCGGGGCGCACCGAGGTGACACTTGGAATTGGCACCCAGGGCTGCATCCGCCACAGGTCGCCGCGGGTGTCGGGGTCTTCCGCCACCACCACGTCGAGCACTTCGAGCAGGTCAGCCATGGTTCTGGCGAACGGCACGACCACGTCCATCGTCGGCGTCAGCGGCCAGTTGCCGCGCACCGAAATCACCCCGCGAGAGGGCGTATAGGCGCACAGCCCATTGTTCGAGGCCGGGCCGCGACCGCTCGACCAGGTTTCTTCAGCCAGGCCAAATGCCGCGAAACTGGCGGCGGTGGCAGTGCCGGCACCGTTGGACGAACCCGAGGCGAAAGGCGCGGTGAGATAGCTGGCGTTGTAGGGGCTTTCCGCACGGCCATAGACCCCGCGCTGCATGCCGCCGTTCGCCATGGGTGGCATGTTGGTCTTGCCCAGGCAGATCGCCCCGGCGGCGCGAAGCCGTTCGATGGTGAACGCATCGCGATACGCAATCAGGTTGGCGAAGGCGGGACTGCCAGAGGCGGCGGTCAGCCCTTTGACCAGGTAGCTGTCCTTGGCCGTATAGGGAATGCCATCGAGTGGCCCCAGCGTTTTGCCCTGCGCCCGCCGGCTGTCGGAGGCCTGCGCTTCCTTGAGCGCCTCGGGATTGCGCACCACCACCGCGTTGAGGGCGGTGGGCGTGTCGGCGCCGTCGTAGGCGTCGATTCTGGCGAGATAGGCCTGGACCAGTTCCACTGCAGTGGTCTGGCCGGATTCGAGCGCCGCGCGCAGTTCGGCAATGGAAACCTCGGTGACCTCGATCATGCTGTTACCGCCGTTTGCTGATGGTGAAGAAGTGAATGCGCGGCATGGTATGTCCAATGAAGGGGTCGTTGCCAGTGCCAGGACATTTTATGGTCGCGCGATCCCACCCTGCGCTGAAGGTTTTTTCGGCCCTTGAGTTTTCATCGGCTTTCAGACTCAAATGGTCCTTTTGCCGACGGTGATGATATGGAACATCGGTGTGAAGTAGCCGTGCTCGGGTTGGGTGCCATGGGCGCTGCGACGGCGTATCAACTGGCAAAATCCGGCGTCAGGGTGATTGGCGTCGACCGATACCATCCTCCCCACACCCAAGGCTCCAGCCACGGCGACACGCGCATCACCCGACTGTCGGTCGGAGAAGGCGCCGCTTATGTGCCCATCGTCCGTAACTCCCACCGGATCTGGCGCGAACTCGAAGCACTGTCCGGTGAGTCGCTGTTCGAGCAGTGTGGCGTGCTGGTCATGACCTCCAGCCCCGACTATGACGCCAACGATGCCAGTGACTTCACCAACCGCACCTTTCAACTGGCGAAAACCTACGGCATCGAGCATGAGGTGTTGTCCGCCGAGCAGATTCGCCAACGATTCCCGCAGTTCTCCCCAGTGCTGGACAGCGCCGTCGGCTACTTCGAACCGAATGGCGGTTATGTCCGGCCGGAACGCTGCATCGCCGTGCAGCTGCGGCTCGCCGAGGAACACGGCGCGACGCTGCTGAAGGGCGAAACCGTCACGGCCATCACCTCGCACGAACAGGGCGTCACCATCACCACTGACCAGCGAACGATCCATGCCGACAAAGTCGTGGTCAGTGCCGGCATGTGGTCGCGGGAGTTGTTGGGTCAACCGTTCGACCGGTTGTTGCGGGTGTGTCGGCAGAAACTGTTCTGGTTCGAACTGGAAGAGAGCGCCCGGTTTGCACAGGTATCGCCGACGTTTATCTTCACCCACGGGCCAGGGCAGTTCCACTACGGTTTCCCGCCGTTGCCCGGCGAAGGCAGCCTGAAAGTCGCAACGGAACAGTACAGCGAAGAATCTTCCCCGGACACCCTGGACCGTACCGTCAGCGCTGCCGAAGCGCGCGACATGTTCGAGACACAGGTGCGCGGCAGGATTGCCGGCGTGACCTCGCGGGTGGTCAAGTCAGCGGTGTGCGCCTACACCGTCACGCCGGATTCGCACTTCATCATCGACGCGCATCCGTCATTGAAAAACACCCTGGTGGTCTCGGCCTGTTCAGGCCATGGCTTCAAACATTCTGCGGCGTTGGGTGAGGCGGTGGCGCAGTGGTGCGTACGGGGCAGCAGCGATCTGGATCTGTCGGCGTTTTCGTTGAAGCGGTTTGCAGGGCAACCCTGATTCATTGTTCGAAGCACGACACCAGAAAACTCATCACCGCCTGCACGGCCGGGGTGTGCCGGATATCGCTGTGCACCACCAGCCACACTTCACGCTCAAGGCCCGCGCCGATCGTCTCGATCGCTTGCAGGCCATAGTGCTCGCCAAGGAACGAGGGCAGGGCGGCGACACCGGCGCCTGCCTGGGCGACGGTGGCCTGGATGTTCAGGTCATTGCTGCGCAGCAGGATCGGCCGGTCACCCGCTTGCTGCTTGAGCCAGATCTGCTGCGGGGTTTGCTCCATGGACTCGTCGTAAGCGATGAACACCCGATCCTGCGCAGCGGTTCTGGACAGATAATCCGCCGAGCCATACAGGTAAAACGACACTGTCGCGACCTTGCGCGCTACCAGGTCGGGCTCCTTTGGACGGCTCAGGCGCACGGCGATATCGGCTTCCCGTCGCGACAACGACGCGCTGCCCAGGCTGCCAATCAACTGCAACGACAGCTGCGGATGTTTCATGCGCAGTGCATTGATGCGCGGTGCGATCAACGCACAGGCCAGCGCCGGCGGAGCGCTGACCGTGACTTCGCCGCTGTAGCTTTCCTGCCCCGCGAGCGCAGTGCGTTGCACCGCGAAGGATTCGCTCTCCATGCGTCGCCCCAACGCGGCTATGCGTTCCCCGTCTTCGGTCATGACGTAGGCGCGAGGTCGCCGGTCCACCAGCTTGAGATTCAGCGACTGCTCCAGCGCGCTGATGCGTCGCGCTACGGTGGCATGGTCGACCTTGAGCGTGCGCGCGGCTGCGGACAACGATTGCTCGTGGGCGAAGACGATGAAGTAACGCAGATCCTCCCAATCGAACATGGGCGTTTTCTCACATCAAGGGTGAATAAATGGGGAATTCTGCCCCGCCGACAAGGCTGCAAGAATTGCCGAAGCATTCAGCGGATTGCTGAGTATCTCGCCCGATTCGTGAGGAAACAGCCATGTCAAAATCAACGCCTCTCGCCTACGCCGGCATTGTCGGCGCCACGTTTTTCTGGGGCACCAACTTCAACGCCGGTGCCTACATCATCAAGAGCATGGCACCGATCAGCGCTTCCATTGAGCGCTTTGCCATTTCGACGCTGTTGTTGGTGCTGATGTTCGGTCTGGCCGGCAAGCTGCGTCTCCACACCTTGAAGAACAATCTGCCGGCTTTTATCGGCCTGGGCCTGCTCGGATTTACCGCATTCAACCTTGCGACGTTTTTCGGCCTGCAAACCACCACGCCGATCAACGGCGCGCTGATCCTGGCGACCACCCCGCTGTGGACGATGATCTTTGCGGTACTGCTGGAAGGCGAGCGCATTGATCGCGGCCAGGGCATCGGTCTGGTGCTGGGACTGTTGGGCGTTGGTCTGGTGATCACCCGTGGCGATATCCACGTTTTACTCGGACTGAAAGTGGCCACCGGTGACGCGTTCATTCTGGCCGGCAGCATGGCCTGGGCGGCGAACATGGTGGGCACCCGGCGTTTCGTCAAAGATTCCACACCGCTGGAAACTACTACTTTTTCCATGTTGTTCGGGGTCATTGGCTTGATTGTGCTGGGCCTGGTTTTTGAAGACCCGATCGCCAGCATCCGCAGTGCTTCTCTGTCGGTGCATGGCGCGGTTATCTACCTGGCGGTGTGCGGTTCACTGATTGCCTATGTGCTGTGGTTCAAAGGTATCCATGCCATCGGCGCGGCGCGCACGTCGATCTTCTTCAACCTCGCCCCGGTATTCACCATGCTGGTGTCTTCGATACTGGGCGTACTGCCCAATATCTGGCAACTGCTGGGCGCCGGCGGCGTGATTCTCGGGGTGGTGTTTGCTTCGGGGCTGGTGTTCAGGCCGGCTCAGCCCACGACGCTGGCGGTGCAGGATTAAGCCAGACCGATGATCTCCCGGTGCACTTCCAGGGCGTTGCGTTCCACCCAGTTGTGCGCCAGCAGGCCGTCCGGACGAACTTCCCAGACCGCCGTCCCGAGCATTTCAAACGCGCTTTGGCAGGCACGCCCCCCGATGAACCCGTTGTTTTTCCCCGCCAGTTTCCAACGGGAGGCGACGCGCGTGCCCTGGGCATTCTGGAAGGTTTCGATGGCAGCAAAATCGAAGTCTTCGATTTTCGACAGGAACACACCGATCCATTCAATGAAGGCTTCACGGCCGACAATGTCGACGCCGCCGGACGTGATCACGAAGTCTTGCGCCACGAAGCGCGCTGCCGCTTGCGGATCCTTTGCCTGCCAGACTTCACGCCAGAAGCGTTCGACTGTTTCTACTGCGTTGTTTTCGGTCATTTCAGATGCCTCGTGTCGGGTTGAAAGGTCTTGAATCAGAGAACCTGTGGCGAGGGAGCTTGCTCCCGCTTGAGTGCGTAGCACTCACAAAAATCGGCAATGGTTGTCAGATTTTTGGGGCCGCTACGCAGCCCAGCGCGAGCAAGCTCGCTCGCCACAAAGGTATGTACGATCCATGAGCGCGCTTAAGTGAACAGCATTGTATCGAGGGGCTTTCGTAGCCCGTTTCAGCACGATGTTCGAAGTTTGCGATCCAGAACTCAAACGCATAAATTTAATGGCATCCAGTCGAGAAGCGAATTCATCATGCAAGCCAGCGACCTTGAGATCGACCTGCTGAGGGCATTCATCGCAGTGGCGGAAACCGGCAGTTTCACCGCCGCCGCCGAGGTGATTGCCCGTTCGCAATCGGCGGTGAGCCAGAAGATCATCCGCCTCGAAGAAATCCTCGGCCTGCGCGTGTTCGAGCGCACCAGCCGTGCACTGACCCTGACCCCGGACGGTGAACGACTGCTGCTGGGCGCGCGCAAATTGATGGTGCAGGTCGACAGCTTCATGCGGGAAATCAAAGCGCCCGCCACGGTCGATCTCCTGCGACTGGGCATCTCTGAAAACCTCGTGCTCACCCAGCTTCCGAAATTGTTGTCGCGCTTCTGCACCTTGTATCCCGACGTGCAGCTGGAACTCACTACTGGCCTGAGCCATGACTTGCTGGCGGACCATGAAGCGGGGCGACTGGACGTTGTGATTGCCAAGCGGAAAATCAGCCCCGGCGCCCAGCGCGGCCGGGTCATCTGGCGTGAACCGCTGGTCTGGATCGCCGCGCAGGATTTTGAGATCGAAGCGTCCCGGCCAGTACGCCTGGTGATGATGCGGCCACCCTGCGCCTACCGGGCAATCATGATCGAGGCCTTGGCGTCGGTGCGGCGGGAATGGACGTGCGCATGCCTGGCCAGCAATTTGATGGGCGTCCAGGCCGCCGTGGCCGGCGGGTTGGGAATTACTGCATTGGGCACTTCGTTTCTGCAGGAGGGGATGCGGATTGTGGAACCGTGCGAAAAACTGCCGACGTTGCCCTCCACCGAAGTGGCCGTGATCGGTGACGAGCCTCGCACACAGCATCTGGTTCAACCGCTGGTTTCACTGCTCACCGAAGGCTTGATGTCGGGTACTCGTCCGGCATGATGCCAATTGGCCACTACCTCCGGTAAAATGTGCGCCGCTCGAGAGATGGATCCCGGGCGTTTTCCCATGGAGTTATTCAGTGAATTACCTCAGCAAAGTGGTTGCCGTTTCCCTGTTCGGTCTGGTTCTGGCAGGTTGCACCGGCGCGCCGATGAAGACTCAGCAATACGACGCCAGCCAATACACTGTTGTTGGCCACAGTGAAGCGAGCGCCACTGGCTTGCTGCTGTTCGGTGTCATCCCGATCCGCCAGAACAGCCGTTTCGTTCGCGCGCAAGACGCGGCGATCAAGGCCAAGGGCGGCGACGCATTGATCAACACTCAGGTGCAGGAAAACTGGTTCTGGGCCTGGGTCCTGACCGGCTACACCACCAAGGTGTCCGGTGATGTGGTCAAGCTGAAAAACGTTCAGTAAGCGGTCACCAGCACAGCCTGCCGCAATGGCAGGCCGCGCTTGTCGCCCCGGTTAAACCAGATTGATCACGACGTCGATGTTGCCACGGGTCGCCTTCGAATACGGGCAGGTCTGGTGCGCGGCATCCACCACCGCTCTCGCAACAGCAGGATCCAGGCCCGGAAGGCTCACGTTGAGACGTGCCTGAAGGAAAAAGGCGTTTTCGGTCTTGCCCAGGTCCACTTCGGTATCGACAGACACGTCGGTCGGCAACGTCACTTTCAATGCAACCGCCGCTTTACCCATGGCGCCGATGAAGCAGGCGGACCAGCCTGCGGCCAGCAGTTGTTCAGGATTGGTGCCACTGCCTGAAGATCCAGGCGCGGAAAGCTTGATATCCAAACGTCCATCGTCACTTCGCGACTCACCGTTGCGGCCTCCGGTCGTGTGGGTCTTGCCGGTGTAAAGCACGGTGTCGATTTGATTGATCATGGCGGGTTCCTGCTGAGGTTTGTGGGCTCTTCAAAATCGTTCATCGGAGAACGTCTGACTGTCCGATGCGGCCCACTTTTTCATCCTCATGTAGTGCGGATGTGTCCTGATCCGGCACTTGTGTAACGCTGTGTAAGATCGCCAGAGAAAAATACAGACCGATACAAATCGAGCACCAGGAATCGCCGAGCGTAAAACCTGTAGGAGCGAGCGGTGCGGCGATCCGACTTGCCCGCGAAGCTTTTGGCGACTTCAAAGGCCCATTCGCGGGCAAGCCTCGCTCCTACTGGTAAAGCCTTTAAACCTGCTTGTTCAACGCCGCTTCAGCCGCCGCAATTTCCGCCTGACGCTTGACGATCAGGTCGCCCATCGGCGGACCCTGAAAGCGCCGCGCTTCAAAACCGAACCAGACGATGGCCGTCAACACCAGGAAACCGATGGTGATGTACAGCGCCCAGTCGTTCGGTGGCTGGATGCCGATGACGAAGATCACCACCATCGAGAGCACCGAGAGGATGGCGAACAGTGAATACAACCCGCGTCCCATGTTCCACGGTCCCATGGTCGGCCACTTCGCGGTCCCGTAGGTGAACAGGCCCAGCACGATAGGGATGATGAAAGAGAAGAACAGGAAGATCACCGTGCACGAGACCACGATGGTGTAGACCGGTGTTGCCCCGATCGAGATCACCGACGAGCCCCAGTCGAACAACACAGCCAGGGTGGCGCCGGTCCAGATGGCGGCCACCGGGCTGCGATATTTCGGCGAGACCGAGGCCAGCGCTTTCGAGCAGGGCAGGCCGCCATCGCGAGAGAAGGCGAAGATCATGCGTGACACCGAGGTCACGGTCGCCAAACCGCAGAGAAACTGCGAGATGAAAATCGCCACGTAAAGCGCCAGTTTGATGTTCGGGCTCACCTGGGTGTTCATGGCCCAGAAGAACACGTTCCAGCCCTGTTTCGCCGCTTCGTCCATGCTCGGCAGCATCAGGACGAACGAACAGAGCATCACCCAACCAAACAGCAACGACCAGACCACCGACATGACCATGCCGCGCGGCACCGACATGGCTGCGTTGCGGGTCTCTTCGGAGGTGTGTGCCGACGCGTCATAACCGGTGATGGTGTAGATCGGCAGCAGCAGGCCGAGCATGAACACCCAGCCGTTCGAAACCTGTGGCCAGACGCTGCCGCCGGCTTCGCCGGAATAGTTGCCGAAGGTCCACAAACGGGCGAATTCATAACTCGGTGCCGAGATCAGGCAGACGATGGTCAAGGCGAGCGCCGTGGCAAAAATCAGGTAACCCGAGAAGTCGGTCAGCTTCGCCGTCAGGCCGATCCCCAGATGGTTACACAAGGCCTGGATACCGGTAAGGATCGCCAGGAATATCACCCTGACTGTGGTGGTGTCTTCCATGCCGAGGGCCGGTCCGAAGGCACCGAAAAAGAAGTAGTAGGTGCCGACGTTAATGGCACCCAGCACCGTGACCAGCCCCAACAGATTGAACCAGGCCGTCAGCCAGCCGGTGAAGCGGTTACCGAGAATCGAGCCCCAGTGATAGAGACCGCCAGCGGTGGGGTAGGCCGAGGAAATCTGCGCCATGGCCAGTGCAAACACGCCGGAGATCAGGCACCCGATGGGCCAGCCGATGCCAATCGACGCACCCCCTGCACCCGACGTGCCCTGGGCCAGTGAGTTGATGCCGCCCGAGAGGATGCAGATGATCGAAAAGGAAATCGCGAAGTTGGAGAAAACCCCCATTCGACGCGAGAGTTGCTGGGCGTAGCCCATGTTGTGCAACGCCTTGACGTCATCGTCATGCGCGTCGGTGCCGGGCTGGCTTGCTGGGTTCATGCTGTGTACCCCATCAGGTTTTGATTCAATCCATTGGCGTGTGCGCAATGGGCTGGCCTTCAACACCTTGTCGTACTGCTCCTTTTTCCAACCGATACCACTACTGCTCCGGATCTAGAGACGGCCGTGAAAAGCCGCGTCGAAAATGTGGGCCACGCCTTCCTTGGTTAACGGCAGCGGGTTGCCGCCGGCCGAGGGGTCGACAATCGCCATGTCCGCGATCAGGTCGGCCTGCCGGTCATCCACGCCCAGTTCAAACAGCGTATGCGGCACGCCGATGTCCTTGCGCAGCTTGAGGACGAAGGCTAGAAAGCTGTCGAAGCCCGGGGAGGGCAGACGCAGGTACGCCGCCAGACGGGTGATGCGCTCCTCGATGGCCTTGCGATTGAACTGCAGGACATAAGGCATGAACGTGGCATTGGTCATGCCGTGATGGGTGTCGTACAAAGCACCCACCGGATGCGACAGCGCGTGCATGCCGCCCAGTCCTTTCTGGAATGCAGTGGCGCCCATCGCTGCAGCGGCGAGCATTTGCGCCCGCGCCTCAAGGTCTGAGGGGGTGTGCACGGCGCGCACCAGGGCATTGGCCACCAGGCGCATGCCTTCCACTGCAATGCCGTCGGCCATCGGATGAAAACCGGGGGCGCAGTACGATTCCAGGCAATGCGCGAACGCATCCATGCCGGTACCGGCGGTGACTTTTGCCGGCATGCCGACCGTGAGCGCCGGGTCGCTGATGACCACCCGCGGCATCATTTTCGGGTGGAAGATGATGCGTTTGGTGTGCGTGCGTTCGTCGATGATCACCGCCGCGCGGCCGACTTCGGAACCGGTTCCCGCGGTGGTCGGCACAGCAATCACCGGGGCGATGTGGCTGTCGTCGGCACGGGTCCAGTAGTCGCCGATGTCTTCGAAATCCCACACCGGTCTTGTCTGCCCGCTCATGAAGGCAATGAGCTTGCCCATGTCCAGGCCGCTGCCACCGCCGAACGCAACCACGCCATCGTGCTTGCCGGTGCGCCATGCTTCGAGCCCGCCGGCGAGGTTGGCTTCGACCGGATTGGGCTTGAGGTCACAAAACAGCGCGACGCCCAGGCCGGCAGCGCGCATGGCCTCCAGCGCCGCCGTGGTAATCGGTGCGCGCGCCAGGCCACTGTCGGTGACCAGCAACGGTCGCTCAATACCCTGGCTGCGACAGACCTCGGCCAGCTCGGCGATGCGGCCGACACCAAAGCGAATGCTGGTGGGGTAGTTCCAGTTTCCAGTCAGGTTCATGGCCTACACCTCGTGGCGCAGATGAAAGGATTTGGCGCGGGTCAGGTGCTCGTAGCCCAGGCGCGAGAGGGTGACGCCGCGTCCGCTGTTCTTGACCCCGGTCCAGGCCAGCGCCGGGTCCAGGTAATCGCAACGGTTCATGAACACGGTGCCGGTGGCGATCTCGTTGCCGAGGCGTTCGGCGGCGGCGAGATCCTGGGTCCACAGGGATGCGCTGAGGCCGAACGCGCTGTCGTTCATCAGGGCGACGGCTTCGTTGTCGCCAGCCACCGGCATGATGCCGACCACCGGGCCGAAGCTTTCGTCGCGCATGACTGACATTTGATGAGTGACGTCGACCAACACCTGCGGCGCCAGGTAGGCGCTGCCTGGCGCGTCGGCGGGGAAAGCCTTTGGATCGATCAACGCCTTGGCGCCTTGCGTGAGCGCTTCGGCGATTTGTCCGCGAACAAAATCAGCGGCGCTCGGTGTCACCAGCGGGCCCAGCGTCGTGGCTTCGTCCAACGGATTGCCCAATACATATTGGCCCGTCAGGGCGATGAAGCGCTCGACAAATGCCGGATAGATTTTTTGATCGACATAGATGCGCTCGATGGCGCAGCAGCTTTGCCCGGAATTGAAGAAGCTGCCGTCCACCAGGTTTTCTACCGCATGTTCAAGGTTGGCGTCGGCGCGAACGTAGGCCGGGTCTTTGCCGCCGAGCTCCAGGCCTACACCGATGAATCGCCCTGTGGCAGCGGATTCCATGGCTTTGCCGGCCTCGACCGAACCAGTGAAGTTCACTTGGTGCACGCGGCCCGAAGCGATGATCTCGGATGTCTGCTGATGGTCGAGCAGCAAGTTACGGAACAGCCCGTCAGGCAGCTTGGCGCGGCGCATGGCTTCAGCGAAACGTTCACCGACCAGCAGCGTTTGCGTGGCGTGTTTGAGGATCACGCTGTTGCCGGCCATCAGTGCCGGGATGATCGTATTCACCGCCGTCAGGTACGGATAATTCCACGGCGCGACCACCAGCACCGTGCCCAACGGTTCGCGTTTGATAAAGCGCCGAAAACCCGCAACAGGCGCGGGCTCTACCGCGGCCAACGCATCAGGCGCGATAGCGATCATGTGGCGGGCACGCTCTGCAAAGCCGCGCAACTCACCGGCGCCGTAGCGCACCGGTCGGCCCATCTGCCAGGCCAGTTCCGGCACGATATCCGCCTGCATCGACAGCATCGCGTCAACGGCGGCGGTACATAAGGCAGCACGTTCGCTCAGCGGCCGGCGCTGCCATAAAACCTGTGCGGTGGCCGCCGTCGTCAGCGCCTGCTCGACTTGCGCCGCATCGGCGCAATCGCGTTCGACATACACCCGGCCATCGACCGGTGAGATGAGCTGAACCTTGGCCGTCATGATGTTCTCAATAGCGCTCGAAGCCGCGCTGCAGTTCCCAGTCGGTGATCCGCCGGTCGTACTCTTTCTGCTCCCACTCGGCGGTGTGCACGTAGTGATCGACCACTTCATCGCCGAACGCCTCGCGCAACATGCTCGACCCCTTGAGTGCGGAGCAGGCGTCGCGCAGGGTTTTCGACACTTCCGGCAGATGCTCGTCGAGGTAGGCATCGCCCTCGAACGGCGCCGCGAGTTCGAGCTTCTCGTCGACACCGGCCAGGCCCGCCGCGATCAGCGCAGCGAAGGCCAGGTAAGGGTTAAGGTCGGCACCGCCGATGCGGCATTCGATGCGGATGGCTTTGCTGCCTTCGGCGCACAAACGAAAGCCGGCGGTGCGATTGTCCCGGCTCCACACCGCCCGCGTCGGCGCGAAGGTGCCGGCCTGGAAGCGCTTGTATGAATTGATGTAGGGCGCGAGAAAACAGGTGATGTCGTTGGCGTACTTGAGCTGCCCGGCGACCCAGGCACGCATCAATTTCGACATGCCGAACTCGGCTTTCGCGTCGAAGAACAGTGGCTTCTTGGCGTTCTTGTCCCACAACGAATTATGGATATGGCTGCTGGAGCCGGCGGCGTCATAGCGCCACTTGGCCATGAACGTGATCGCCTTGCCTTGCAACTGTGCGATCTCTTTGCAGGCGTGTTTGATGATGACGTGGTGGTCGGCCATGGTCATGGCATCGGCGTAACGAATGTTGATTTCTTCCTGGCCCGGCCCCCATTCACCCTTGGAGTTTTCCACGGGAATGCCCGAGGCCTGCAGATGCTTGCGAATCGCCCGCAGCACCGGCTCCTCGCGGGTGGTCTGCAGGATGTTGTAATCCTCGATGTAATGGCCGGCGGTTTTCGGTTGGTGATAGTTGCGCTGGTGGATCGCCTCGTAGCTCTCATCGAACAGATAGAACTCGAGTTCCGAGGCGAACATGCCGGTGTAGCCGCGTTCGCGCAGGCGCTCGACCTGCCTTTTCAGAATCGCCCGAGGGCTGTGCGGCAAGTCTTTTCGATGGTGATGATCAAGCACGTCGCACAGCACCAGCGCCGTGCATTCCAGCCAGGGCACGCGCCGCAGCGTGGACATGTCGGGCTTGAGGACGAAGTCGCCATAGCCCTTGCTCCAACTGGCCGCGGCGTAACCCGGCACTGGCTCCATGTCGATATCGTCGGCCAGCAGGTAATTGCAGCAGTGAGTTTCTTCGTGACCACTGTCGATGAAAAACTCGACCTGGAATCGCTTGCCCACCAGGCGTCCCTGCATGTCGACCATGCAGACCAATACGGTATCGATTTCACCAGCGGCAGCAGCGCGCTTGAGCGCATCAAAACTGAGGAGGGGCTCGGTCATCACGTCAATCCTGCGTGAAAGGGTTGGGCCTGTCTGAGATAGCTGTTGCAGACGCTCTCCAGAACAACCAAAACCCTGCAGAATCGAGCATCGTGAGCAATGAGCTGATCCAAGCTTAGCCTACTGTTGAAAACTGCAAGTCCTTATGAGCCGCTAAATTCACAGCTTGTAGCCAATCTGCCGCAACAGGTTCTTGCGCCACAGGATGTCTTCATCGCCTTCAATATCCGTGGCACAGAAGCCATCCACCACACCGAGAATCGCGCGTCCCTGTGCTGTCTCGGCGAGCACCACTTCGGTGGGGTTGGCGGTTGCGCAAAAGATCCGGCACACCTCAGGAACCGTCTTGACCGTGTTCAATATGTTCAGCGGGTAGAAGCCGTCGCCCAGGAAAATGATGAAGCTGTGCCCGGCGCCGATGGCTTTTGCATTCCTCTGGGCCAGTTCGATCATGGCGGGATCGGTGCCGGACCATCGCACCAGGCATTTGCCCGAGGCTTCGCAAAAGGCCACGCCGAAGCGGATGCCCGGCACCGTGTTGATCAACGCTTCATGAATGTCCTCGACAGATTTGATGAAGTGGGTCTGGCCCAGAATGAAATTCGTGTCTTGCGGCTTGTCGATTTTCTGCGTGATGAGTTGCATCTCGAACACCTCCTCTCGCGACGGTGCTGCCAGGGGCTGGCAACCGTGCAAGTCTCACGATTCATTTTAGGAGACTCGCACGCACGCCGATGTTTGAGTGACCAGTGCCCGTCGGGCGTTCGCAATCGGGTAAGGTAGGCGCGAAAATGCACCGGGTGCGCCGATTGACCCCACGGGAACCGAACATGATGAAAGCTGTAGCCCTCACCTTCGTCCTAACACTGACGGCAGGGGCATTTTGCACACCGGTGGCAGCGGCGGGGGATGTTGAAGCCGGGGCGAAACTGTTCACGCGGATCTGCGGCGGCTGCCATCAAGTGGGCGAGTCGGCGCGGGGCGGTTTCGGCCCACAACTCAATGGCATTTTCGGGCGTCCTTCGGCAAGCGTGGCGGACTACCAATACTCCGACGCGATGAAATCCGCCGGCATTGTCTGGACCCGCGAGACACTGACGGCTTACCTCGAAGCACCGAAGAAAGTGGTGCCCGGTACCCGGATGATTTTCTGGGGACTCAGCGATCCGGAGAAGATCGAGGATGTGCTGGCGTACTTGCAGACGTTTCAGCCGCAGTAGCCCATCAATTCGTCACGCACAAATCCCCGGTGGCGCGGATCAGAGCCTGTCCATGCAGGGCATCCTTGATCAGCGCGGACCGCTCTTTGGCCAGCCATTGGGCGCAGTTCGGGTCTTTGCGATAGGGCGCGAAATCGGCGTAGTACTGCAACAGGCGGTTTTGCAGCTCATCCAGCCGTGGGCGGATTTGCCTGGCAAGGTCGGGCCGTGGCACGTCAGGCGCCTTGCCCGCTGCTTGCCATTGCGCGAGCAGTCCATATTGCACCAGCTTGTTGGCTTCGATCTGTGCGGCGATCAACTCGGCGACCTCGTCCGGGTCGAGTTTGCGGGTAACCGCCTGCTTCCTGGCGTTGGAGATGACTTGCGCTTCCCGGGCGCTGTCCTGGATCGGTTTGCGGCTGTCCCATTTGGTCAGCGCCACCAGATCACCAATATTCAGGCGTTCGTTCATCGTCACCAGCAGCGGTTGCAGACTGGCGGGCGCCGGGGAAGGCGTGCCGGCTTGCGCGCCGCAAGCGAGTAATCCGGAGAGGGCGCAGGTCAGCAGCAGCGGCAGGCGTGGGGAACACAACATGGGCAAACCTCATTGGGTACGGGACTCGCAATCAGGTGCTATGTATCACAGGTGCGACAGAGGCATTAAGGGAGAGCTGATTTTATTTGTGCACGAAAAAGCCCGGCGGGTGAGGCCGGGCTTTTTGTTGAGTACTTCGGTAGGGCTATTCATTCATACGGCGCGGCTTTCGATCAGGCGGTCGGAACCACCTTCGGCAATGCGGCTTTCGATCAGACGGTCGGAACCACCTTCAGCGACGCGGCTTTCGATCAGACGGTCGGAACCACCTTCAGCGACGCGGTTTTCGATCAGACGGTCGGAACCACCTTCAGCAACGCGGTTTTCGATCAGGCGGTCGGAACCACCTTCAGCGACGCGGTTCTCGATCAGACGGTCGGAACCACCTTCAGCGACGCGGTTTTCGATCAGGCGGTCGGAGCCACCTTCGGCGACGCGGTTTTCGATCAGACGATCCGAACCACCCTCAGCCACACGGCTTTCAATCAGACGATCCGAGCCGCCTTCAGCGACAACCGGGTGAGCAGAGGAAGCGGCGAAAGCGTTAACTGCAAAAACCGAGAAAGCGATGCTGAGGAAGAGTTGGCGTTTCATGATGGTGTGCTCCGGGGTGTAGTTGTTTGGTATGGAGCTGATGTTACGCCGCGGATTTTTTATGAGAACTTCATTGAATTGATGGTGACTATCGACGCTGGCAATGGTCCACGGATTCCAATCGCGCCAGCCTGCCGGGGGCACGCTGCAGTCAGGGGTGAACCTCTGAAAGCGGGCATTGGCGCCCGTTTTCAGGCATCGAGAAACGCGTCGATCATCGGCACCAGCCATTCGGTGCGCGCCGTCACCTGCAGGTGATCGGTGCCAGGGAGCACAACAAGCTGCGCGTGCGCCAGGAGCCGGAACATCTCCACGGCATGTTCGGGGCGGATGACGTCGGCGTCGCCGACCACTACCAATGTCGGCGCGGTGATGCGGCGGATATCGTCGTCGGGGATGTCCTTGAAATCGCGCATGCGCCGGGCTGCCTTGTCGTGCATCAGCCGCAGGTTCCCGGGCTGCGGCGCGACCTTGAGATACGCCTCCTGCAAGTGCGGCGGCATGTTCTCCAGCGTGGCGTTGGCCATCGCTTCCCAGAGCCACGGATAGGCGCCGGCGCGATTGACCAGCGCGGACGCCGCCACGATCTTGCGCACGGCGTTCGGATGCCTGATCGCCACCTGCAAGGCGATGGTGCCGCCATTGCTGAAACCGAACAGGTCCGCTTGCTCGATGTGCAGATACGCGAGCAATGCCGCCGTGTCGTCCGCGGATTGCTCGAAGCTGAACGGACGGTCGACGATGTCCGCCGTGTGTCCATAACCCTGTTGCTCAACGGCAATGACCTGACGCTCGGCCGCCAGCACCGGCAGGATCTGGCCGAACGACGTCTCGACGGTATCGCCGCCGCCATGCAGCAGGACGAGGAGCGGTTGAGTGGGGTTCGCAGCGCCGTGAATCTCGAAATAGATCCGCAGGCCGTTGACGGGGGCGTAGCCGGTTTTACGCTGATTCATGGCGGGTTCTCCGCGTATGTTCGGGTTTGCGCATGATGGCGAGTGGATATCTGCGCGAAGGTGATTATGCTTCAGGAAACCTTGCAGCGATGTGAGGCGGTCAGCCTGTTGCCAGGCTTTGTGCATTCCGTAGTCCGATGACTTCAGCCCAAGGCCTGGGTGCGGCAGTGTCAGTGAGGTGCTCCGGCCTACAACAAGAGCAAGACGGAGAAGACTCATGGCCGCAATCGACAACACCACCACGGGCAACGCGCCCCACCACGGGATCACCAGGGAGGAGCGCAAGGTTATCTTCGCCTCGTCCCTGGGCACCGTGTTCGAATGGTACGACTTCTACCTTTACGGCTCCCTCGCCGCGATCATCGCCAAGCACTTTTTCGCCGGCGTCAACGAGACTACCGCCTTCATCTTCGCGCTGCTCGCGTTCGCTGCGGGGTTTGCCGTACGGCCCTTCGGCGCCATCGTGTTCGGTCGCCTGGGTGACATGATCGGGCGCAAGCACACCTTCCTCATCACCATTGTCATTATGGGTATCTCCACTGCCATCGTCGGTTTTCTACCCGGCTACGCGACCATCGGCGTAGCGGCGCCGGTCATCCTGATCACCCTGCGCCTGCTGCAAGGTCTGGCGCTGGGCGGTGAGTACGGCGGCGCGGCGACCTACGTGGCGGAGCATGCGCCGAAGGGCAAACGCGGCTATTTCACCTCGTGGATTCAAACCACCGCGACCCTCGGCCTGTTCCTGTCGCTGCTGGTGATCCTCGCCTGCCGGACAATCCTCGGCACTGAGGCTTTCGAGGCCTGGGGCTGGCGGATACCTTTCCTGCTGTCGATCCTGTTGCTGATCGTCTCGGTGTACATCCGTCTGCAACTCAGTGAGTCGCCGGTGTTCCTGAAGATGAAGGCCGAAGGCAAGGCGTCCAAGGCGCCGCTGACCGAATCTTTCGCCCGCTGGGACAACCTCAAAATCGTGATCATGGCACTGCTCGGCGGCACCGCCGGCCAGGCCGTCGTCTGGTACACCGGGCAGTTCTACGCGCTGTTCTTCCTCCTGCAAATGCTCAAGATCGACCCGCAGACCGCCAACCTGCTGATCGCTGGTTCGCTGCTGATCGGCACGCCGTTTTTCGTCATATTCGGCAGCCTGTCCGACCGCATCGGCCGCAAGGGCATCATCATGGCCGGCTGCATTCTCGCGGCCGTGACTTACTTCCCGATCTTTCACGCGTTGACCAAATACGGTAACCCCGACGTGTTCGCGGCGCAGGCGAAAAATCCGGTGACGGTGGTCGCTGATCCAGACCAGTGCTCGTTCCAGTTCGACCCGGTGGGCAAAGCCAAATTCAACAGCTCCTGCGACCTCGCCAAAACCGTTCTGGCGAAGCGGGCCATTCCCTACACCAACGAAAAAGCCGCGCCAGGCACTGTCGCTCAGGTTCGCATCGGCGGCAAAGTGGTCGAGAGCTTCGAAGGCACCGGCATGCCGGCCGCCGATTTCAAGACCCGCAACGACGCCTTCGCCGCCACCCTCGGCACCGCCCTCAAGGACGCCGGCTACCCCGAGAAGGCTGACCCGGCCAAGACCAACTACCCGATGGTGTTGTTGCTGCTGACCATCCTGGTGATCTACGTGACCATGGTCTACGGCCCGATCGCTGCCTGGTTGGTGGAACTGTTCCCGGCGCGCATCCGCTACACCTCGATGTCACTGCCTTACCACATCGGCAACGGCTGGTTTGGCGGCTTCCTGCCGACGGTGGCATTTGCCATGGTCGCGGCCACGGGGGATATCTACTACGGGCTGTGGTACCCGATCGTCATTGCGGTGATGACGGCCATACTCGGCACGTTCTTTCTGCCGGAAACCAAGGATCGGGAAATCAATCACACCTAGGGTTGGCGTTCGCCCTCTCTCGCGGGGGAGAGGGCAAGGTTGTCATGGCTGACGCTGGCTGCCCCAGTGTTGGCCTACCGCACCTTCCTCACCCTGCACCGGATCGCGCTCGGGAAAGGGCAGCGTGTCGATGCTTGCCTGTTGCCCGGCACTCGGCGCCTCGCGGCAAATATCGGCGTGCTGCCCCGGCGGGTAGGCACCGACTACCAGGAAATCGTCGCTTGAACTCAGGTTGCAGTGGCCGATGCCCGCTGGCAGCAACACCACATCACCCGCACTCACTTCCAGCACATGACCATCCGGACCGCCCAGCATCAAACGCGCATGACCGCTGGCAATGCCAAGCACTTCATGGCCTTCGGTGTGATAGTGGTGAAAGTCGTAGACTCCGTAACGCCATTGCGGTGGCCAGCCATTGGCCTTGAACGTTTTCTCGAACAGCGCCGCTGGATCGCTGCCTTGGACGGCGATTGCCTTGGGGTAAATGAGCACTGGCAGGTGGGGGTTATTGGGGACCCAGGCGTTGGCTTCGAGTAGCAGGGCTTGCGCGGGGGCGGGTGGGGAATGCGAGTGGGTCATTGAAGGAACTCCGGAGCGGGTTACGCTTATTCCAGTGGGACCCGCGACCTGGTTACGAATTCGGTTCGGCAGACGAACAGTAATCTGGAGGTGTGTACTTGTCCGGAGAGGGGATGTGTGGTCACCGCTCCGAATCAAGCGGACGACAGTCGGCGGTTGGTGGATGGGATTGGGGGACATATCCGTTTCTGCGGTTACGGCCGCTAATGGTTCCGCCCTTACGGCGGGTTACTTGGAAAAGCGCCAAGTAACCAAGCGCCAGCGCCCCTGACGTACGGTGGCTCGCTAATGCTCGCCATGCCCTCACTCCGGTCCTGCTCCGTGGGCCCGCCGCCATCGGCCATCCATGGCCGGGGGCGGCTAACCCGGCATCCCTGCCGGGTTGCCCACTGCGCAGAACCTGCGCTCGGCCTTCCGACGGGGCAGATCAAGATCAAAAGCAGGATCAAAAGCCAAAGCAAAAGCCAGATCAACAACTGGAGCGAACTCATACCTGTGGGAGCTAGCCTGCTAGCGATGGACGTCCAGACAGCGCGTTCATTCAGACCGCACGCGTTATCGTTAACGTCCATCGCTAGCAGGCTAGCTCCCACAGGGGAACGCAAACGCTTCAAATGACAGGCCGGCCGGTAGGCCTCCTCGCAGTGCTGTGGCGGTACTCGCCCCCTCAAGAGGCTTCGTTCGGCAGTGGCCGCGGGCCGGGCGGCGACAAGCTTGCTGGGACGTGTCGTGACAGGTCAGTCCACGGTGATTGCCTTCGACACTGCGTTTGTAGCCGTTACCCTGTTTTTTGCAGTCGCCGCGCCCATCCTGGTCGGCATCAAGATCGGGCTGGCGCGACACGCGAAGAGGCGTGCCGCGGCTTCACTTCAATGAAGGACATTCATTTGGTTGACGCAAAAAAGCCCGGCTGATGAGGCCGGGCTTTTTGTCGAGTACCGCGGTAGGACTATTCATTCATACAGCGCGGCTTTCGATCAGGCGGTCGGAACCACCTTCGGCGACGCGGTTTTCGATCAGGCGGTCGGAACCACCTTCGGCGACGCGGTTTTCGATCAGGCGGTCGGAACCACCCTCAGCGACACGGTTTTCGATCAGACGATCGGAGCCACCTTCAGCGACGCGGTTTTCGATCAGACGGTCGGAGCCGCCTTCAGCGACGCGGTTTTCGATCAGACGATCCGAACCACCCTCAGCCACACGACTTTCAATCAGACGATCCGAGCCGCCTTCAGCGACAACCGGGTGAGCAGAAGAAGCGGCGAAAGCGTTAACTGCAAAAACCGAGAAAGCGATGCTGAGGAAGAGTTGGCGATTCATGAGTGTGTGCTCCGGGGTGTAGTTGTTTGGTATGGAGGCGATGTTACGCCGCGGAATTTTTAAGAGAACTTCATTGAATTAATGGTGACCATTGACGAAAGCAATAGATGGATAAAGGTCCATGTTGTCCGAGTGACGGCATCTGGCTATGCGTTGCTTGATTGGATCCACGGTGGCACCCTCAGCGCCCGTTGCACCAAGGAGCAGGTGATCAAGGAATGAGTGGATACGTACCCAACCCCCCGAAAAACTTCTGATACGACGAAGCCAAACCCGTCGACATCTACGCCAAGCGCTGGGCCGAGTATGAGAAATACGGCAAGGCACCGGCGGCTGCGAAAGAGAAAGTCCGAGTCGCGTTGCGCATTGGTGTGTTCTTCGATGGGACGCTGAACAATGCGGGCAACTCGGCGTCAGGATTATTGTGTGGCGCCCATCACCCGATTCGCCCGGAAGACGTCGATGCGAGCTGCAAGCCGTATATGGCGGATCCGGAGGGGAGTTATGGGAATGATGTGAGTAATGTTTTCAGACTGTATGAACTGTACCCAGCCAACAAAGACGTGAAGGGGGAAGGTTCGCCCATACTGGCGTTGCGAAGCCTGTACGTCGACGGAATCGGTACGGAAAGCGGGAACAAAGACAGCTTTGGTAATGCCGCCACCGGACGGGGTGAAACGGGTGTAGCGAGTAAGGTCCAAAACGCATTTTCTCGGTTGAAAGTCCTGATCAAGCAAGTCGTCGATCAAAACCCCGGCAGTGAAATCACTTCACTGACCTTCGATACGTTTGGTTTCAGTCGAGGTGCAGCAGCGGCCAGGCATTTTGCAAATGAGATCGTGCGCTGCCAGCAGGGGCCACTGGGAGAGGTGTTGCGTAGCAATCCCAATGGCTTTAGCGCCAGCTTTACAGGTCAGTACAATAGCGAGATTTCGATGAGCTTTATCGGTTTGTTCGATACCGTTCCTTCTGTCGCGGGATTCACCAATCTGGGGAATATCCAGAGTCCTGTCGCTCCTGGAATCAAGCTTTACCTAGACCGCAAATACTTTACCGATGTCGTTCAAATTACCGCCCGTGATGAGCGTCGTGCCAATTTTGCGTTGAGCACAGTGATTCCTGCGCATCCTGAAATCCCGGTACCAGGGGTACACTCCGATATTGGCGGTGGCTACCGTGAGGAAGTGGAGGAGTGCGTGCTGGTCAGCCCTATGCAGGCACTCACGGTACCCAATGGCACCGATGTCAAAACTACATCCATCTACCGGGATGCGATGCAGCAAAAAGTAAAAATGGTTGCCACTGGTTGGCCTGAGACGATGCTGGAGGTGGTCACTCCAAAGCCAACACTGCCACATGACAAGGAGCAAGGGACGTCAGGACCAAAAAAAATGCGGGTGTATGCAGGAGTGCAACTCAAGCGGATAGTCAGCGGCAAACTATCGTTGGTGTATTTGCGCTTGATGTACAAATTGGCTAAAGAGAAGGGCGTTCAGTTTGAAGTTCTTGATGAGAACGATCCCTCATACAGCTTACCTTCTGAGCTTCAGCCAATTTGCGACAAGATCCTCGCCGGGAATTACAACCTTGATCCCGGCGAAGAGAAATTATTGAAACTCAAATACATTCACACTTCTGCCAATTGGAGTAATCCTATTGGTGCAAACCGCGAGCGCGGCGTGACTGTTCGTTACACCAATGCACCCACTGACGATGGCGTTCGGGTAAGACATCCTCATGTACCTGACTCTAACTGGAGAACGTTTTAATGCGCTCGATCCTAATTTTACTGGGCGCGTTTTTAGTAGCGGGATGTCAGGCAGCCGACCCACTTTCCGGCGAAAACGATCCCAAAGATCAATGGTGGAGCCTCAGCTTCGTTGAGCCCGCCTACATGAAGGTATGGGTGGAAGACTCTGCTGTTGAAGACATTAACGACAAGCTATTTCGTCGCACCGGTGGAGGCACGGCGGGTAGTCACGACTCCGAAGACGGTACCGAAGCAGCTCGTGGCTGGAGTAAATATATCAGCAGCGGTATCCGTGGCGTAGTTGGAGCAGATTTACCGAAACGTATCTTTGTTCGATGGCAATCGGTTGTCGAGTCGAAGACCTATCGTGCGTGGGTCGATATACCCGAAGAAGCACGGCAGATCATGCACGCCTCGGTAAATGAGCGTTGCCCGGCAACGCCCAACGAGCCAGCCAATTACATAACCATGGTTTACCTGGGACTTGCCCCCGGCGGCATCGTACAGGTGTGGGTGACTGATAAATGCTTGAAGTCAGTCAAGGTGGCTCGTGCTCAAGCAGAAATAGAACCCTTGGGGCCACACCTTGGAAAATCAGGCGGCAACTACTACCCGTTGTCCGACGAGTCCAAACGCTACGTCGAGAAATACGGCATCCCCTTCGGCAGTTGGTAAACATCACCGCACAAAAAAACGGGCGCCTATCAAGGCGCCCGTTTTCATTCCTGCATAACGCAATCAAGCCTCACTGATCTGACTGACACTCGTCACCTGCCCATTCCAGATCATCTCGTAATGCGCCGCCTGAATAACCGATAAAACCGGCTTCGGCGTCATCAACGCCCAGCAATGACTGCCGTGCATTCGCACCGAGTGGTAACGAAGCCCGGGACAACCCGCCTCTTTGACCAACTTCCCCAAACGACGGGAATCCGTGTATTCGTCCGGATCATAAACAGGATCGGTCATCGCAATGGACGTCGCATCCTTCATCCCTGCCTCCACAAAAGAGCAGGACAGCCCCCGGAAAACAAACCGCTCATAGTTCAGGCTCGGCACGTTCGACCAATACAGACTCTGGTGATGCTTCACTTCGGCCAGTGCCGTTTCCATGGTGTCCGCCAGGTACAGCACCCCAAAACGGCCGTCGCTGAACCGCGAACCCGCCGGGTTGACGTGGGTGAACGGCGCGGTCGCGTAAGAGCAGCCCGGAATACCGAACGGGATTTCACTGCGGCGAATCAGCTCAAGGCGACCCACTTCATTTTTCAACCTGGGGTTGGTGAGTTCCTGTATCTGATACAGCACCTCGAACTCGTCCGCGTCGGCAACGTCATCAAACAACGCCACCGGTGGGAACTTGGAATTGACCAGTCGATAGGCCTGCAATGGCTCACCGGCAAGTTCTGCCAGTTCGCTCAGCCTCACCATTGCGCACCGCGCAGCACGTCGATGCGGCGGAAGGTTTCATACAGCGAAATCATGTCGCCCTGAGCCATGATCTCTAGCGGCGAGCGACCGTTGAAGAATTCGTTATCGTTGGCCATCGACGGGAAGCCGTAGACGTTCTCTGGGTTATCGAACACCAGGCGCAAGGCGGCGTGGATGTTGAGCACAAAGCTGATGCGCTGCATCTGATCCGCGTCCAGCGCCACGGCCCAGTCGGGATCGCGTTGGCGGGCGCGGGTGTAGGTGCTGCGGGAAATGCGCAGGATACGGCAGGCCTGATCGCTGGACGCCTCCCACTTCTCGAGGATGCCGACAGCGGCACGCAGGCCCGTTACACACTGGCGCTTGCTAAAGGCTTGTTGCTGGAGGGCAACGGCCATGTTCATTACCTCTTTTTGAATCCATAGATCCAAAGTTAGGTAAAAAGCATCTAGAGAGCAAGTTCGTAGCGACCAGTGGGGCTGCTATCGTTATTAACCTTCCGACCGCATAAATGAGAGGAGGCGCAGCATGGACCGATTTACCGGCGGTTGCCTGTGCGGCAACGTTCGAATTGAAGCGTCGGGACGCCCTTACCGGGTCGGCCTGTGCCACTGCCTCGACTGCCGCAAGCATCATGGCGCGCTGTTTCACGCTTCCGCGATATTCCCTCAGGACGCGGTGACGATCACTGGCGAAACACGCGACTACGCCGGGCGTTTTTTCTGTCCGCACTGCGGCTCTTCGGTTTTCGCCCGCACCGACGACGAAATCGAGGTGAACCTGGGGTCCCTGGATGCTCCTGATCAACTGACGCCCACCTACGAAAGCTGGATCACCCGTCGCGAGTCCTGGTTGCCGCCGTTTCCGCTCACGAGACGATACGCGCGCGACCGTGACGGCACGGGGCGTTTTGAGGAGTAGGGCGCACGAAGGGTGCGAAGGCGTCACGCCAATGTCAGGATCGCTTCGCCAGCAAATCTGCGTTCGACCAGTGTCATGACGTCAGTGATTGAAGCTTCTTCAGAATCTCGGCGCTCGAATCAGCGTTCCTGGCTGCGCTGGATTGTTCGCTGTCCGATCCGTCCGTCACGACACCCGCGAGGATTTCAGCCAGGTTGTGAAAGTGTCCGGTCTTTTTCTCGGCGGGGTCCGCGCCACCGCTTTGATTCAATGCCGCTTCCAGCGACAAGTGCTGGGACAGCCACTCAGGGGTGGCTTTTTCTTCAGGGCTCATGTTGTCCATAAAAGCCAGCGCCGCCGTGGCCCGACCGAAAGGGTCATTGATAAACGGGTCTTTCCAGTTTTTTTGCTGGTCCGCCGGGCCGCTGTAATAACCGGTGGCGAGCCGGGCTTGCTGGCGCATCAAGGCTTGCGCCGAGGCTTGTTCTTGCGCGGTGAACTTCCCGCCCTGATTGGTGGCGACGGCGTTCAGTGAGCGTCGGTCCAGATCGCCCATCAACGCATTACGGTCTTCATCGCTGCCGGTGTACGGTTTGCCGCTGGCGATCATCAGCGCGTATTTTTCGTCCATGCGCTTGCGGGCATCAGCGGACACTTCGGCAAAAGTCTTGTCCTTGGAACTGGAGATCGCGCCAGGCTTGGAGACGCCCAGAACGAGTGCATCGGCGTTCATCCCCGAACGCACCGGGAAGAACGGCGCGTTACCCGTGATCGAGGCGCTGTAATCGGTAGAGGTGCTGGACAGGCTCACTGAATCATCGTTCTGCGGCTTTGCCTGATCATCCTGCGTGACGCGTTTTTGCGCATCGGCTGCAGCCTTTGTATCGACGGCAGAGGTGTAGGCAGACATCGCTGCATTCGTTGAAGCTGAAGCAATGATCATTGTTCTTCCTTGAGGAGGGAGGCCAGGTGGCCGCGTTGAGACGCTCAATGTCGGACAAGGTACGCGGAAATTGTGAACCTGGCATTTACATGTACATCGCACTGTCGATTTCGCAGCGTCTCGTTCGACTATGGGTCAGGGAGTGAATCGGATGGTCGCGGTGATCGTCGGCGTTCCCTGCACAAGAATGTTCACGAAGACGAACCGGGAGAAGACCATGCGCACACTCACCGTTGCCGCTTTCATCAGTCTGGATGGCGTGATCCAGGCACCCGGCGGACCCGAAGAGGATCGCAGCGGCGAATTCCGCTTCGGTGGCTGGATCGTGCCCTATGCCGACGAAGCCACCGGCCAGGCCATAACGGATCTGTTCTCGCAGCCGTTCGAGTTGCTGCTGGGGCGTCGTACCTACGACATCTTCGCGGCGTATTGGCCGCGCATCCATAACCACCCGATTGCAGACCCGTTCAACAGCGTGCCCAAGCACGTGGCGACGCATCGAGCCGATACGCTTGCGTGGCACAACAGTCATGCGCTGAAGGGAAACATTGTCGACTTGATTCGCGCACTCAAGCAGCAGGACGGCGCCCGGCTATTGACGCAGGGCAGCGGCGACCTGGTGCGCCAACTGCTGGCAGCCGGATTGGTGGACGAGCTTCGGCTGATGATTTTTCCCGTCGTGCTGGGGCGCGGCAAACGCCTGTTCGACGACAGCGCATTCGCGTCGGCCTTCACGCTGGCACACTCGACCACAACGCCGGGCGGTGTGCTGATCACCCGCTACGTGCGCAGCGGCGAGGTGCGAACAGGAACGTTCGAAGACGCCGAGTAGCGAGCGTCAGTATGGCGCCACTTACCTGACTGAGTGCTTGGCTAGAATGAAATGTCAGCCCACTGTTGGAGAACCAAAATGACCAGCAAAAACACGATTTGTCTCTGGTACGACGGCGACGCACTGGATGCCGCGACGTTCTACGCCAAGACGTTTCCTGATAGCACGGTGGGCACTGTCCTTCGTGCGCCGGGTGACTATCCGGCGGGCAAGCAGGGTGATGTCCTGACCGTCGAATTCACGGTGATGGGCATCCCGTGTCTCGGGCTGAACGGCGGGTCAGGGGTCAAGCACAACGAGGCGTTCTCGTTCCAGGTGGCGACCGACGACCAGGCCGAAACGGACCGCTTGTGGAACGCGATTGTCGGAAACGGTGGCCAGGAAAACGTCTGCGGCTGGTGCCAGGACAAGTGGGGACTGTCGTGGCAGATCACCCCGCGTGTCCTGACGGCAGCGATCAACAATCCCGATCGAGCGGCGGCCAAGCGTGCGTTCGAGGCGATGATGGAGATGGGGAAAATTGATGTCGCGAAGATTGAAGCGGCGCTTGGGCGCTAGCCCGTGGCACTCAGGGTTGGGGGCTTGGACATGTTGGGTGACTCGTGAGTTTTGCCGAGCGCCCCCAACCCTCAATCAACATTGCCCTTATTTCATGCCGATCGTAGCCTGAGCTGGAGCCAGCGTACTTACAGCATTTTTTTGAATCGAATTGGATTTTTCCAGGATGGCGTTAACTTCATCGCTACCCTTGTTTTTGGGTTTGCAGTCGATAAGGTCAAATGTGTAACCGAGTTTTCCATCGAGTATCGCAATGGCCGCTCTGTCATCTGACATGGGCGCTACTTGTACCCCCTTCGTATCCGGGAGACCGCAGTAGGTGGTGGGCAAATGGAATGAGGCGAATGCGATTGCCTGTTTCAGTCGTGGTTCATAAAAATTCTTGCTGGCTATTTTTTCCGATATGGACAGCAAAATGATCACAAAAAAAGTCACGGCCACCAGCGCTGTCACGTCACGCAGATTCGACTCATTTTTTTTATCGTCTTTTTTCTTGCGAGCATCACGGTACAGGCTTCGGAGAAACAGAAAGCCAATCACGGGCAAACTCAAATATCCGAATAACAACGATAAACCCACGAACCAGATGATAAGAGTAAGCAGGAAAGTAAGCAGTAATTGAGCTCCCGGCAGATCCTGCGGTGACAGGCCAGTCAGCTCGGCAATCCCTGCGTCAGAGTAGATTTTCGATACGGTGGCCACGCCAATTGCAAGAGCACCTAAAAGTGCTTTCAATACTCCTTCGTAACTCGTGACAATTGCAGATATTTCCCAGTAATTCCAGAGGTACGCCAGTGCGGTAAGGCACGAAAGCAAGAGTAGCCCCAAGCCCGTCATTGGGCCTGGCTTTATGCCAAACACCGTCAAAAAACCGGCCGCGTACAGCACGATGGTGCAAGCGACGAATGCAGTAAGTGAATACTCAATGGCGGTCCATGCTTTTACCGCTTGAGTTTGCTGGTAATACCAAGTGCGCTTCTCATGTGAGCCGCGAACGTTGGCGATGTAGCCGAATAGTGCAGGCAGAAATCCAAACACTATAAGTAGTGCGAAGGCGGCGAGCATTGATTACCTCTCTATATCCGTATGTTGAGATGTTTTGTTCTTTATAGAAATTGTAGCGAGCACACTTGGATGATTTGGCTACGCAGAAATGTATCGCCATCGCCGCTGGTTTCTTGAATCGGAAGGGCCCTGGGCGTTGGCGTATGCAACCTCCGCGCAATGCCATTGCAGCAGGCAGTTATGGGGTCGTATCAGGCCCTCGGCACGCTGGTTTCACGTATCACGCAGGCTGTAGTTGAAAACCACCTTCCAGCTCTTTTGATCCCCGGGCTGTATCGGCGCATCAAGAAACCTGTAGGTGCTCATGACTTTCAGGACGGCCTGGTCGATGGCTGGATCGCCCGAACTCTCGAGCAGCGAGACCTCGGGGACATCGGAGTCAATAGGGAACTCTAACTGGAGTTTGGCCGGTTTGATCGGTTTGACCAGGGAGCCCGGCTTGATCTCCTTCAACAGGTCTCTTCGCGTAAACCCTATTTTACTGTTGAGCGTGTTCCTTAGGCCTTTAGCCCACATCTCGCTGTACTGTTTTTCTTGCTCTGCATTCAAAGTGAGACCTGTAGCCCGCAGGCGTCGAACGCCTACCCATGCGTCGTCTCCGTAGAGCTCGATCGAGTTCAGGTATAGAGCCAGTGCACCATCAAGATCCTGAGGACCTCCTTTCCCTTCTTCCATGAGCTTGGCCAGCGCAGTTTTGGCGGAGGCGCGCTCGTAGAGCTGCCTGGCCTTTACGTAATCGACGGGTTCGCCGATGCCTTCCTCGGCCATGCGACCCAGGTGGAAATAGGCTTTTTTGTCTACGTCTGCTGCAGCCTGGTAGATTGCCTTGGCCTTCGCAACGTCCTTCGGCATGCCTATACCACGTTCATGCATGTCGCCGAGTATCGTTTTGCACAGGGCGTCGCCGTTTTCGCTTCGATCGCGGATGTATTCGAGGTGCTCCTTCGTTAAAGGACTTTGATCCCGGAAAGCCCAACAGCGGATGGAGGCCCAGTGATCTTCCTGATCATTGCGTGGCCCCGTAAGTTGGCATCCTGTGACCAGGGTAGTGAGCATCAACAAAACAACAGCCTTCTTCATGAACTGCATCCGTACAGTGGTCGGTCACAAGTGATTTAGAGAACCAGTGTATCAAGATGAATGGCGTTGTTTAGAGTTGGCGCCGCTGAACTTGGCGGCGTTGATTGGGAGTCGACTCACCCCTTGGCTCGGTGACGCAAGCGCGAGTATGAAATCAGCATGCTGGTCAGTTCTTGTGTCACTTGGGTGAACGGTGACACTCGACGGCTGATCAAGCACACCTCGCGCGACTCCAACGGCTCGCGAATCGAAATACTGATGAGCGACGAGGAAAACAACTTCATGCCGGGAAGCAGGCTGGGCTCAATGGTCAGGTAATCCGTCTCGGAAATGATGTGCAGGATTTCCAGCAGCGATTCGGTGGTGATCGCGATCTTCGGCGGTGGTAACCCTTGGGCTTTGAACAGCTCGATCAGATGGTGCTCCGAGCTGCCTGCAACCCCGGCCGGCCGAACGCTGATCCACTGGCAATCAGCCAGGTCGCGCACTGAGCGAGCACCCGCCAAGGGATGCCCCTTGCGCGCAATGACGCTGGCTTTCGAGTGGTAAAGCCGTTCAATGTGCAGGTCGATATCGCAAACATCGGGACTCAGGGGACACATCACAAAGTCGAGCCGGCCAGCGCGAATCATCTCGATCAACATCTTCGTCTTTCCACTGGCAACGTGTAACTGCACGTTTGGAAATCGGCGGGTAAAACTGCTGAAGACCGGCATCAAACACGCAGACAGTGGTTCTGCTGAAACTCCCAATGCGATCTGACCGTCGGGCGTGGCATTCCATTGTCGGACGTCCAGTACAGCGCGATCGCAATCCAGGATGATCGAGCGAGCCCGGGTCAGGAAAACCTTACCGGCCAGGGTCAGACTGATGCCTTGATTGGAGCGCACCAACAAGGTGACCCCCAGTTCTCTTTCCAGACTTTGAATCGACTCTGTCAACGTGCTCTGGGCAGAGTCCAGTTCTCGTGCCGCCGAACGAAAGCTGCCCATGTCGACAACTGAGCAGAAGGCTCGCAGCTGGATCAGCTTCATGAATCCGTGACCCAGTTGTTGCCGTTGTGGCCATGGAAACCGTAATCGGTAGAGGTAGACATTGTGTGGCTGCTTGCGGTGTTCATGGCTGAATCTCCAAACGGCAAGGGCTGTGGCAACTGCTTATCGTGATCGATTAGATCGTATGCGATTTATATTCAACCAAAGACCCAGTGATGTCAAACCCCATGCTGCGTCTTGGCGACAAGCGGTGGTGTGATTCCCGAAGGGCTGCGGGTGAGCGGAAAAGCCGAAGGTGATCGGTTTTTCCGTTCTTCTCGGTGCTAGGTCGCACCTATAAAATCAGTCCTGTCAGATAGTTACGTGTCATTTGTGCTATTTGACTCTAATAAAAACCTCAAGGAATCACCTGATGAGCAAAATCGAAAAAGTACTGGTGACCGGCAAAACTCACACGACTTTGAGCCGCTCCGGCAACACTTCACGCGGGCACAACGGCAGTCTCGACATCGAACTCTCAACACCCGGGAGCGCCAAACCGGCCCACGTATTTGCCGACACCCAACCGCATCCGACGGCCGAGCAGTTGTTTGCCGGCGCATGGTCGGCCTGCTACATCGCAGCGCTTGGCCTTGCGGCCAAAGAGTTGAAGGTGACGATTCCAGCCGACGTGTCCGTCGATATCGAGATCGATCTGGGGCAAACCGGGAACGCTTACTTCCTGCAGGCGGGTCTTAATGTTCACCTGCCAGGCCTGCCTCATGAAGTCGCTACCGCTATCGCGCATGCTGCGGATCAAATTTGCCCCTACTCGAAGGCAACACGCGGCAACATTGACGTTTATTTGAATGTCCAGACAGCGTGATTGAACGGGCTGCTTTGTCACTCGGCAGACTATAAAAACCTGGTGATCAAAGTGTGTTGCAACACCCTCTATAAATAACAATTTATCGTTACTTCTCCCTGCTCAATCAAACAGGCGCTCTCGTGAGACTTCGTGCCTTAGGAGCCTGTATGCCAAAAAACATCAAACTGCCTTCTCTAACCAGACGGAAATTTTGCGGCGCAGCAGCAGTGACATGTGCTGTCGCACCGCTGGGATTACTCGGTTTCTCAATCAGGACTGACGCGATGACTAATACTTCATCAAAAACAAATAATGCTTCCACTGAAATACGCCCCTTTCACTTCATCGCCCGGGATACTGAACTTACAGAGTTGCGTAGACGTATAGAAGCAACGAGATGGCCGGACAAGGAAACAGTCAATGACTCCTCTCAAGGTGTACAGCTGGCGACGATTCAGAAACTGGCCAGACACTGGGCGACCGAGTATGACTGGCGAGTCATTGAATCGAAGATAAATGCAGTTCCAAACTTCATCACAACTATCGATGGACTGGATATCCATTTCATTCATATCCGCTCAAAACACGAAAATGCATTACCGCTCCTTATGGCCCACGGATGGCCAGGTTCGGTGATCGAGTTGATGAAAGTCATCGGGCCACTCACCGATCCGACGGCTCACGGTGGCAGCGCCTCCGACGCGTTCAGCCTGGTGATTCCATCGATGCCGGGTTACGGCTTCTCGGAGAAACCGAAAGTAGCCGGTTGGAATCCCGAGCGTATCGCCGATGCCTACGTCGAGCTGATGAAACGCCTCGGATACACCCGGTACGGTGCGCAAGGGGGTGATTGGGGGTCTATCGTCGTCGACTTGATGGCTGTAAAGGCGCCACCTGGCTTGATCGGCATTCATTCGAACATGCCTGGCGTTATCCCGCCTGAAATCGACGCGGCATTGTTTCGTGGCGACCCGGTACCAAGCGGTCTTTCCGAGGAAGAGCAGCGAGCGGCTGATCAACTCGCCAATACCTACAAGCACATTGGCTACGCCATCATGATGGGTGACAGGCCTCAGTCGCTGACAGGCCTCACTGATTCACCCGTGGGTCTGGCGGCTTTCATGCTGGATCACGATCCCAAAAGCTACGAGATGATTGCGCGTTCCATTGACGGGCAACCGGAAGGCCTCACGCCCGATGATGTCCTCGACAACATCACGTTGTTCTGGCTGACCAACACGGCCGTTTCCTCGGGGCGGCTCTATTACGAGAACAAGTCGACATTCTTCGCCGTCAAGGGCGTCAACATCCCGGTGGCGGTCAGCGTGTTTCCTGATGAACTGTATGAGGCGCCGAAAAGCTGGTCGCAGAAGGCCTATCCCAAGCTTGTGCATTACAACAAGCTTCCCAAAGGTGGCCACTTTGCTGCGTGGGAGCAGCCGGAGCTTTTCTCACAGGAAGTCCGGGCCGGGTTCAAGTCGCTGCGATAAGTGACAAGCCCACAGGCAGTGAACACCTGACTCTTACTGTGTAAATGGTCAGGCTGGTCCGGGTCGTTATCGTGTTACCGGCAGATCTGGCCGTCGACATCGAGATCGACCTGGGCCAGACTGATCCAGCCTACTTCCTTCAGGCCCGACTGACCCTGCGCGTGCCGGGGCTGGCACACGGTGTCGCGACCGATCTGGCGCACATCGCCGAGTCCATCTGCCCATATTCCAAAGCTACACGCGGCAATATCGACGTTGTCCTGAGCGTTACGGCGTGATGTCTGGATGTGTCACTGACGTCGCATGCGATACAAGCGCGTGCGCATAACTTGCAAACTTGAGGGAATGATCATGAGCAAGATCGAAAAAGTACTGGTCACCGGCAAAACCCACACCACCCACAGCAGTGCCGGCACCACGTCGCGCGGCCATAACGGCAGCCTCGACATAACGCTATCGTCACCCGGCAGCGCCAAACCGGAACACGAGCTCACCGCCGTCCAGCCGCACCCGAAAGCCGAGCAATTGTTCGCCGGGGCATGGTCGGCCTGCTACATCGCGGCGGTGGGTCTGGCCGCCCAGCAGATGAAAGTGACATTGCCGGCCGATACGGCCGTCGACATCGAAGTTGATCTGGGTCAGACCGGTCCGGCCTACTTCCTCCAGGCCCGACTGACCCTGAGCGTGCCGGGTCTGGATCACGATGTCGCGACTGAACTGGCTCATAACGCTGATCAAATCTGCCCCTACTCCAAGGCAACACGCGGCAACATTGACGTCGCCCTGAACGTCCGCACCGAGTAACGCACGACATGGCCGGTTCACCAGGTTCATCCTGGTCAACCGGCCGTCGGCTGCTACAGGTCTGAAACGCCTGCGTCGCACTGTTGATGGGTTGAGCTCTTCCGATACCATCGCATACGACGTATAGTTTCAGTCTTGCAAGACTGGCCAAAGAGAATGCCCATGAAAACCACCGACAAGACAGCCGCCCTCGACCTGAAGCTTTCCGAATTCCTGTGTTTTGCGGTCTATTCCTCCAACCTCGCCTTCGGCAAGGCATACAAGCCAATGCTCGAACGGCTCGGACTGACCTATACGCAATACATCACGCTCGTCGCGTTGTGGGAGGAAGACAACCAGACCGTTGGCAGCCTCGGCGAAAAGCTGTTCCTCGAATCCAACACCCTGACGCCGATCCTGAAGAAGCTGGAAGCGATGGGTTATGTGCTGCGCCAGCGCGACCCGGAAGATGAACGCCAGGTGCGGATCAGCCTCACGAAAGAGGGGCGAAAACTGCGTGAAGGTCTCTCGGAAGAAGGTTTCCCGCAAACAGGTCTTGACCCCGACGACTTCGTGCAAATGCAGAAGGCGATTGTGAAATTACGGGGCAATCTCATCCGTTCGACGAAAGACCGGGGGTAAGAGGGCGCAGGTTAGGTTAGAGAGTGGTTAACCCCGCATCTGCTCGATGAACAGACTGTGTGGATGAGCCTCCAGCGCAACCCTCTGCGCCGGCACCGGCCAGGCCGCCGCAGCGTCGGTGAACTGAGGCAACAGCGCCAGGAACAGCACTCATTTGTCACCCTTCATGACAGTAGTTTTCAGGGCTGCGCCCAATTAAGTCTCGGCGACTCGCCAGAGGGTGTAGTATCAATATCAATCCATCAGATATCAGTTTGCCATGTCCGCGCTAAGCGAAGAGAGCCGCCAGATCGTAGCTTCTCTGGCGCACCGTGTTGGCCCCGACGCTGACACTGCAAGGATCGCCCAGGCGATTGTTTCAACCTTGCAGGATATGGACGCCGCCCTCACACCCATCATTGGCCAGCAAGGGGCTGCCGCGCTTTATCGCCGCAGCCTTCATCTGTGCGCCTCCCAACATCCGCGTCTGGCCGGTATCTGCGACAGTGTGCAGGCCTCCCCTGATCCGACTGCCCTCAACTCCGCGCTCATTGCGCAAAGCGAAGCCGATGCGTGGTTTTTCGGTGAGGCATTGCTGATGACCTATTACGAGCTGCTGACCACGCTGATCGGGCCCTCGCTCACCGCACGTTTGCTTCGTGGCGTGTGGGAACCTTCTTTGAGCGACACCCTTTCGCAGGAAAATTCGCCATGAGCACCAAAGTGACTATCAACCGCCTGGCCACCGGCGTGCCAGGACTGGACGAGGTGCTGGGCGGAGGTTTGCCGGAGTTTTCGTTCAACCTGATCGCTGGCCCTCCAGGCTGCGGCAAGACCACTCTGGCACACCAGATGATGTTCGCCCTCGCGACGCCCGAGCGTCCGGCCCTGTTCTTTACCGTGCTCGGCGAGCCGCCGCTGAAGATGCTGCGTTACCAGCAGCAATTCGACTTTTTCGACAGCGAAGCGATCAACCACTCGATCCACTACGTCAACCTGGCCGCCGACACCCTGGCCGGGAATCTGGACGAGGTGCTGCGGCGCATCGTCAGCGAGGTCGAGGCGCATTCCCCGTCGCTGGTGTTCGTCGACTCGTTCCGTTCCGTGGTGCTGGCCAGCCAGACCCAGGACAACCCCAACAACAACCTGCCGCAGTTCGTACAGCAACTGGGCATGTTGATGACCACCTGGCAGGCGACGACCTTCCTGATTGGCGAATACTTCACCGAAACCGACACCAACCCGATTTTCACCGTGGCCGATGGCCTGATTTGGCTGCGCCAGAGCGTCCAGCGCAACTCTATGGTGCGCAAGATGGAAATCATGAAGATGCGCGGCCAACCGACACTGCCGGGGCTGCACACTTTCCGTATTGCCACCTCTGGCATCAAGGTGTTTGCGCCGGCCGCTTTCAAACCGGATGAAGCGCCGCTGGAGTTCCCGATCAAACGCCTGAAAATGGGCGTACCAGAGCTCGACGAGATGCTGGGTGGCGGCCTGCCTCGGGGTTATTCCTTGCTGGTGGCCGGGCCGTCGGGCTCGGGCAAAAGCATTCTGGCCTCGACCTTCCTCGCCGAAGGTGCGCGCAACGGTGAAACCGGCGTGATCGCGGTGTTCGAGCAACGCCCCAATCATTCCCAGAACGCCACCCTCGCCAACCTGATCCAGAGCGGGCAGGTCGCCCTGGTGGATAGCCGCGCCCCGGACCTGTCCATCGACGAGATCGTGCATCTGCTGTTGAGCGAGATCAGCCGACTGAAAGCTACCCGCGTGGTGATCGACTCTCTGTCGGGCTTCGAACTGGCGCTGGCGCCAACCTTCCGCGAAGACTTTCGCGAGTCGCTGTCGCGCATGGTCACCGCCCTCACCAGCGTCGGCGTCAGTGTATTGATGACTTCGGAGCTGGAGGACCGCTACACCGACCTACGCTTCAGCCCTTACGGCACGGCATTTCTCACCGACGCAATCATTGTCCAGCGCTATATTGAAGTGCAGAGTCGCTTGCTGCGCATCATGGCCGTGGTCAAGATACGGGCCAGCGCACATTCAGATGAGTTACGTCAGTACCACATCGACGATAACGGCATGCACATCGGTGAAACGCTGCCTGATCAGGAGGGGCTGCTCGGGGGCCGTCCTACGCGTCACCGGCTGATCAAAGACGACGGATGAGCAACCAACATGGATGAGGCCAACGGCAAGAACGAACCAGCGGTAGCTTCCGCTGCTCGTGAACTGTTCCTGCTTGGCCAGAAAACGGTCGAGGCGCGCGCGGTACTGGCGGCGTTGAACAAGCAACTGAACGAGGCCAATGCGCAGCTCGTCGACAGTGCACAAGTCGAGCAACTGATCGAGGCCAATCAGCAATTGGTCCTGGCGATTCTATCGGCGCAGTCGGAAGCGGAACTGCCCCGGCGTTCAGCCGAGGAGCACCAGCGTTATCTGGAGATGCGCGAGGCCAACGAACAATTGGTGCTGGCCGTCCTCAGTGCGCAACACTTGCAGGCCTCGGCCGAAAAGAGCCTGCTACAACAACGAAATATTTTGAGCCAGGTGGCCCACGAATTGCGCAACCCGTTGGCGCCGATCAGCATGATTGCGGGCCGGCTGGTGCGTGTGCCGAGTGAAGAGTTGCCGCGCATGCAGGCGCTGATCGAAGGGCAGGTAAAACACATCTCGCGGCTGGTGGATGACCTGCTCGACGTCTCCCGCGTCAGCACCGGCAAGCTGCGTCTCGACCGCAGCATCGTCGACATGGCGCAGATCATCCAGGAGGCCATCAGTGTGTGCAGCCCGGTGATGATCGCTCAGCACCTGAACTTCATGTCTGAATTGACCGAAGGTGAGCTGGCGGTCAACGGAGACCCCATACGACTCGCGCAGATTCTTGGCAACCTGCTGGGCAATGCGAGCAAATACACGCCGGCGGGCGGTACGGTCCGACTTTCGGTCACCGCCGACGACAACTTTCTACAAATGAGCATCAGTGATAACGGCATCGGTATCTCCGCCAACGCGCTGCCGTTTATCTTCGAACCTTTTGTGCAGGATAACCATGCCGTCGGTTTTAACGGCGCAGGCCTTGGCATTGGTCTGACGGTGGTGCGCGAGTTGGTTGAAGCCCACGGCGGCACCGTGACAGGCATGAGCGAGGGTTACGGCAAAGGCAGCGAGTTTGTGGTGACGCTACCGTTGGTGGGCTATCCGGAAAAGACCAGGGGCAACACGTATCGTGCAGATTGAGCCCCGGTTACCCCAGCCTCAGGATCTGCGCTCATCGAGCGTTCACTCAAGCCTTGCGATCTGGCCATGTCTGTAAACCCGTTTTTCGTCATGTACCTATGCCTGTGTTTTATATGGGTCGCGGTCGTCCTTGGCGTGATGTATGGGTTCAGTTTTGCGGCACTTTGACAGGGCTGGTTTTGGCCAATAGCTGTGAGGTGAGAAGGGCAGGAACCGATTCGAGGCAAATCTCCCCGCACCGATACGCTGCCCGAAAACGGCTACTCGTTATCCGCGTTATGACAGGCGCGATTCACCTGTCGCGCTGCTCAAGCGCTCAGCCGTGACACCGATGCGCGAGAACACCAGCCACGCAAACAGCAGCACACTGCAGCCTATCAGGACGGACGCGACGGCAATCAACGGTTCGACTGACGCGAAGCCCTTGAGGCGCAGCGTCAGTGCGCCGAGCATCACCGGGACGCCAACGTTGTACGTCCAGAACTGGGCTGCCGCAACGCGCCCTTCGGTGATTGACGGGTGCGCGGTGCCGATGATTCCGAACAGGGCCATCGACACCCATCCCAACAGATTGACATGGGCATGTACCGCGAACAGCGAGTGGTCGCCGGAAGCGCCCATCGCCACGCCCAGCACCACGCCAATGGCAAAGTAGAGGGCCGCGAGCCGAAACCAGGTCCGCGAACGGGGGTTGTGATTCATGGCATTCACCTCATGCGCCCTGAGGCGCGCTCAGTTGCAGAAACAGACTTGTAGGTGGGTGGTTGCATGTCTATTATGAGACTAGGTCTCATGACAAGACAGAGTCTCAATTACTCCATGCCGATCCCGAAGTCAAGCCCGTCACACCCAGACGGCGATCCGCCAGGCCGCGCCAACCAGAAGCTGCGAACGCGCCAGGCGCTGATCGATGCCGCCATCGCCTTGCGCGACGAGGGTCATCACCCGACGGTTGCGCAAGTGGCCGAACGCGCGCTGGTCTCGCGCGCCACGGCGTATCGCTACTTTCCCTCGACCGAGGCGTTGATCAGCGAGATGGCCGCCGATCGCGAAATGAAGCCGTTGGAAAGTTTCTGGCGGCCGGGAGACGATCCGGTAAAGGGCATTGGCCTGGCCGCGAACGCGTTGAACAAACTCTTGATCGACGACGAGATCGGCCTGCACGTGATGGAACGTTCGTTCATGTCGGTGTGGCTGGAAAGTGAGACCCACGAGCCCCTGCGGCCGGGCCGGCGCATGAGTTACATCGAGCCGATCGTCGACTCGCTGAAGGACGTGCTCACTCCCCGGGCGCGCAAACGCCTGAAGCAGGCGCTGTCGATCGTCATCGGCACCGAGGCGTTGATCGCCGTGCGCGATATCAGTGGCGCGAGCATTGAAGAATCACTCGACACCGCCGCCTGGGCGGCGAGGGTGCTGGTTCGTCAGGCGTTGGCGGAGGAGGAACAGGCTCGGCAGAAGCGAAGGTGAGTCCGGGCGCCATCGCTTACCCTCGGCGTACAGGCTCGGCTATCAATAGCAACGACTGCGGCACGGGACTTTGTGGGTGCTGCGGTTCTTGCAGGCCGGTCAGCCGAAAACCGGCCATGTCCAAAGCATTGAGCCAGCTGGACAAGGTGCGGAAGTACCACGGCATGGGTTGCCACTGTCCCTTGAACCCGGCAAAGGTCTCTGTGCGCCAGCCATCCTGATAATCACCCGCCGCTGCGGTCCACGGATGCAGTGTCTGGATCGCCAGCGCACCGTCAGGGGCGAGCAGGGTGTTCATGGCGGCGAGCAGAGGGATGATGTCCTGGTGCAGCAAGGCGAAGTTGGCGCAGATCAGGTTGTAGTCACGACCGATAGCGACTTTCGCCTCCACCAACGCTTTGTAACTCGCCAAATGCACCACAGAAGTTCCCGTCGCCCGAGCCGCTTCGACCAGCGTCGCATCGCCATCCACGCCGATCGCCTCGATGGACCGTTCAGTCAGCGCACGCAACAGCCAGCCCTCGCCGCAGCCCAGGTCGAGCACGCGTTCGGGCTGACGACCCAGCACCGCCAGCAGGATCGCCTGGTCAGTGACCATGTGGCGGCTTTCTATGGTGCCGGCGCGGATGGCTTCGATCCAGGATCGGGCGTTATGGTGCCAGCTTTGGAGGAGGGTGGATTCGGGGGCGGGCATAGCGGCGACCGGCGTTGTGGGTTGGATGAAGGATAGGACAAATGTTGAAAGGCAAATGGGGTTAGGCAGGCAGTAGCGGTTGGGGGCCTGATGCTGAAGCGTCAGCGACAAATATCATCCGCCAATCTCCTGGCCTGCTGAGTCGCAGCCTTGCGCGCGCCACGATCAACGTCTTCGCCCAGGATGGTTTTCTCCACAATCACCGAATGCACATCGCTCACGCCGATGAATTGCAGCCAGGCTTCCAAATAGGGCTTCTGGAAGTCGAAGCGCTCCGCCGGCGTGCTCGACTGCGCCGAAAAGTCCAGGCCGCGGGCGTACGTCACGATGGCGATTTTGTTGTGCAGCATGCCTTCCAGACCGCGTTCCGGGTCAACGCTGAACAGGATGTCTTTCTGCGATACCAGGTCGATGAAGTGCTTGAGTTTGTACGGGATGCTGAAATTCCAAAGCGGTACGGACATCACTAGTACATCCGCGCGGTGCAGGTGCGCAGCCAAATCTTTCAATGTGTTCCAGGCGTCCTGTTGCGCCGGGGTCAGGGCGGTGCCATTGAGTCCTGCGTATTTGGCCTCCATGGCCTGATCATCGAATTCCGGCAACGCCATGCTCCAGAGGTCGAGCGTGATGATTTCGGTGTCGGGGGTGTGTTCTTGATAACGCGCAATGAAGTTGCGGGCGACTTCAAGGGAAGCCGAACGCTGCTTGCGTGGAGAGCATTCAATATGGAGAAGAGTAGTCATGGCGCGCCTCGAGTGCCGGGGTAGGGGAGGCATTGCAACATAGTTATATTTGAAATATAAATCGTAAATTAACACTCGATTGATCACGAATAAAACTATGTTCGATGCGCTGCTACTCAAAACATTTGTCACTGTCGTCGATGAAGAAGGCTTCAGCCGTGCAGCCCAGAAGCTGCACCTGACTCAGTCTGCGGTCAGCGGCCATGTGCGGCGACTGGAAGAACAGATTGGTAAACCGCTGTTGACGCGTACCACCCGCTCCCAGCAACTGACGCCCGATGGCGAGCGCTTGCTCTCTTATGCGCGCACGATCCTTGTGCTGAACCGTGATGCCTGGGCAGAGCTGACGCGTACGCCGTTTCACGGGCGGCTGCGGATCGGGGTGTCCGAGGACTTTGTCGAGTCTCGACTACTGCGCGCTTTTCAGGATTTCGCGGCGCAGTACCCCGGGATGGAGATCGACGTGCAAGTGAGCATTCCTGGAACGTTATTGGCGCTGATGAAGCAAGGGCATCTGGAGTTAGTCATCGGTTCGCTGTGCGAAACCAGCGAAGCGGGGCTATTGCTTTGGCAAGAACCGCTGGTGTGGGCCTGGTCGGCACAACCCGTCACCCCATTACCGACGCCGTTGCCGCTGGCTCTCTTCCCCGAGCCGTGCCCCTATCGCGAAGTAGCGCTGAAGAGACTGGCTGAGGCGGGCATCGCCCAACGCACGGCAATGTTATGCAGCAGCACGGCCGGGTTGCGGTCGGCTGCGCTTGCAGGCTTCGCGGTAGCGCCCATGCCACTCAGTCAGTTGAGGCAAGGGCTGGCGGTGCTTGGGGTGGAACAAGGGTTACCGGAGTTGCCCGATGCGCAATGTCGGTTGTTTACCTCACCCGAAGCGGATCAGGCGATTGTGGCAGCGGTCACTCAGTTCATTGTGGAGTATTGCTCCACGCGCAGGGTTTAACAGTCATTTCAAAGGCCAGGTGTTGAATGCTCTTGGTCGATAGCCCTCATTGGTTACCGGGATTTAATTGCCGAGGACTGCTGGAATGAATGGCAACTTTACGGCTTTCAATAAAGGGTAATTCCCCTCGCCGGTTCCGATACTTGTTTTCAGTCGCTGTAATGAACTGCTGTAACTGGCCGATTGCTGCCCTCATGAAGGGCTGCTATCGACCCCATAGCTGTCGTTCATTTGTGTCTATAAAATCCAGGGACCATTCGGTAAATAGTAGCGGGAGTAAAAGGTGCTTTCAGACAGCTTGCGGAATGTGAACAAGCAAATCGAAAAAACCATCGCTGCAATTCGAGACAAATGCATCGCGTCTGATGAAGTCGTCGTAGCTGATTACTTAAAGCGGTACGAGGCAAGCTTGGCGCTAATCGGTACTGGCTCAAAACAAAAACTGGAGGTGAGCTTGAGGGGGCTCTTGAACTGCACGCGAGGCTACCTGGAAACCACCAGTCATTATGATCAGGAATTTCTCGGTGAAATGTGTGAGACGGAACGACTGATCAAGCAGCTGCTGAAGGACAAACTGCTGTGAGTTGGTGAAAAAGCCTGACATCTACCAGAAAAATATCTTCCAAAGTACGGGCTTACTAGCGGGGACGTCCGTCCGCTCTTGGCCGATTGCTGCCAGTCGCGAGGGACTGCAATCGACCCGGAGCGGACGGTTCGCCGAAAGTGTAAGGCGAATGGTTGCGCGCTTTTTACTGGGACTCCAGCTCCGACCACAAAGGACTGCGCCCGATTCCCATCATTAGCGTTCCGTAGTCTTCAAACTTGCTGACGTTGACTTCTTCTTGGCTTTTCCATGTCGCTTCACACTCCTCGCAGACCCACAGCAATATGTGCGTAGAACGGATGCGCATCGCTCGGACGGAACCTTGACTGCACCTTTGGCACTCAATCGGCATACTAAAAATCTCTTATTGTTCTTCGACGCAACCGACGGATGTGTCCGCTTCTGGACGATTATTGCCTGTCGTCACAGTTAGACCCAAGTCTGCTTTTCCTGCTTAGCTATGCGTATTGCGGTTTCCATGTAAGCAGAGTATGCAGGCAGGTCAGGCGTGATGATGGGAGTGTCTTGTTACCTCGTCACTGACCGCCACGTCACCAGTCCATCCAGGTCATGGTTGGACTTCAGGTATTTGAGTACGTTTTGCGCCTCGGCCTTTTCTTCAAACGGGCCTGCGAAAACGTGGGGCGCTTCATCGAGAATTGTTGGTATGTCGATCAGCGTCATCTGTGCAGCCATCCGTTCAAATTCGTCATCGGTATGGGCAGTAATGCGTGCTACCCAGCCGCTGCGATTTCTCAGGGCGATAGGCTCCACTTCGGCTCCGCAGCGCTTACATCGTGAGGCCGCAGCTTTGATGGCTTGGGTGCAGGCAGGGCAGGGGCGCAGATCTTCGTGCACTAGAGCGTCAACACCGGTCTTTGCCAACCGTGGCATTAACAACACGGCGATCAGGGCGACGCCGGGAAGGAAAAGAGCGATTGCAAACCATCTTGGCCCTGATCGTCCGCGTGTACTCGCAACGTAAGCGGTCATGCCCGTGAGAATAAGCCAGAGGGGGAGTGGGACGCCCATTGCACTTCCTTGTTTTGAAATTTGAGTGAGAACCCCGCTGACCGGGTTCATCAAAGTATTTACTCTTTGTCATCAACGCCACAAATAGAGAACAAAGGCTGCAACCGACCCAAAGCAGCCGTCATATTCATAGGCGAATGAAGAGTGATGCTTGTTACCTGATCTGAAAGATTCCAGCAATTGCACTCAGGGCTTTCTTGTCGTGAGATTCATAAAGACCCTGTAGCAACCTCTGGTCGCTCAGACGATGCAGACGGAAATGGTTGTAGAAAGCCTGACCCAACCGCTGGTTCTCGAATGCGCCTGTGCCCCAAAGTTCCAGGAACTCTTCATAGGCCGCTCTCTCAATTTCCGGTCTTATTCGACTTTCCAATGCAGACCTCAATTGATGGTGAGTGCTGGCAGAATCCTACAAAGCCAAAACCCTAACGTGCAGGCCCAGCGAACGTGGTGTCCATCGCGCAGCGGTCGTAGTCCAGCAGGTAGGTATTGTGTTGGTGATACAGCTGTGAAAGCAGGTCTTTATTGGGGCCAGCCACATCCATGCCTCGGTCATCATAGGGGAAAACCATGACGTGCCTCTGCAGATTGAAGAGATATACAGTGCATTTGGGATTGGGCTGAATTTCGCCAAAATCTTTAGCCAATGCACACCAAAGAAACGCTTGAAGCAGGGTGACAGGCGCTTCGAATGCGATGTTGATCCAGCACTCCGGCTCACTCTCACAACACCACTCTTCGGGATCTATCTCCTCGCTCCAGACTGACCGCTCAGCAGGTATGACAATGCCAGCAGATCGAAGAGCCTGAATCGCGGCCCGATGGGCAAATCGATTGCTGCCAGAGTGAATGCGCAGACAGGCCACAAGCGCCGTCTCATCAAGGAAGACATCGCCGCAGATCTTTGTGGATTTTCGTAGTGCTGTCAGGAATTGCTCAATAACCCCACCCGATTCGGAGAGTTCAAAGCGGAGTGCTCCTGGACAGGAATGGAAAAGGGGTCTGGCAAATGCTTTGCCCCCAAAAATGCTCTCGATTTCAATCTGTAGATTCACTTTATCCCTTCGTGACTAGTAGCCCGACGCCTTGGCCTGGACGGTGCAGCCAGATTTTCAGGCGTTGCGGGCAAGCTATCGATAAACGCGTCAATCTGCCCGGCACCGCGCAAGTGCACCACAGGAATTTGCGGGCCGATGGCCAGGCGCACCGCGTCGATTCCCGGGCGGTAGCCACGATCGAAATTCCACACGAAGTCCAGAAACGTCAGGAACGCCCGGTCGAGTTTCTCTGTACAGCCAGCGGCAAGGTCCGGGCGAGGGCGGTTCATAACGCTGCGCATGATCACCCGCGTGAAGCAGGTGAGCCGCGAGGTATCGAGCCAGATGATCAGGTCGGTACGGGGCAGGCGAAGGTCGAAGGTTCGCCGTGCATAGTTGCCTTCACAAATCCAGGCATCCGCTGCGATCGCTTCGCGGACCCGCGCGCGGAACTGATCAGCGTCGGGTTCGACCCAGCCAGGCTCCCAGAACAGCGTGTCCAGGTGAACCACGGGCAGGCTCAGGCGCTTGCCGAGCGCGCGGGCGAGGGTAGATTTGCCGCTACCGGCATTGCCCAGAATGACAATCCGTTGCATGGGGACTTCCTGTCGCGAAAAAAGCCGGCAATTGTGCAGGTTTTGAAGGGCCAGTGAAAGGCGGCCTCCACAAGCGACGGGTATCGCAACAGTCAGGTGTGTGGCGCCCGGTTGTCTTGAGCCGCAAGCGGCCTCGACAAGCGGGCGCGTCGAGCGCGCTGTGCTACATCAGTCTCGTCAGTCGGTTTTAGCACTCGCTAAAAAGTACGCAACCAAAGCGTTGGCATGGCCATGGCCCATGCCGTGTTCAGTTTTGAGCAAGGCAACCATTTCCATATGCTTCTTGCCGCTGACTGTTTTGAGCAGGTTTAGCCAGTGGGTAATTGGGTGCCGATACTTTTTTTCAATAGAGGGGAAGTACGACGCTGGCCCTTTTGCTTTTGGTTCGTCGGTCATGACGCAAACCCCTTTTTTGCTTGAGAACTATCGGGAGACATTACCCAGAGAGAACCACGACAACGATGACGGCAAACCCTGCGTCTTTCCGGATTCGAAAGCAGTATAGAAAATCATTCGATGGAGGTTGATCAGCCGGGCAGCCGGTCGAGGTGCGCGGCTGAAGCCACGTATTCACCACCCGCCGATCCAGTTCCTCCCAATCCGCCATGCCCAACACCCGGGTGGTGTTCAACCCGCGCAAGTAACCGCGCAACTGATTGGCGGTGGCCTGCGCAAGCTGCGGGTCGGGCGGGTTTTCGCCCAGCAATACGGTTTCGTACTGGACCAGGTACTCGGCCACCCGGTCTCGGAAATCGGGCAGAACAGCGTCGCGGATCAAGTCAAAAGTTCTCAAGGAGAGATCCTCATCCATCTTTTCCAGTGGTAATTGAGTGTGTATCCGTCTGCGCGGCGCGCAACTATTGCTAGAGGTAATAGTGACCATCAAGAAACGCAAGTTCTACTTTGATGGCAATACCCGGAAAATCACCTCCAACGACACACCACTCACGAAAATTTGCGTGATTTGATGAACGAACCTTTCAGGATGAGACCGATGCGTCTTTTACATGTGCCTGCCATGGCGATTGGCGCTTTGTTGCTCGCCGGTTGCGCCTCCGCGCCGAACGACCCGACCCTGACCTTGCAGACCAGCAAGACCCCGGCCCAATACGCTGAATGCGTCGTACCGAAATTGCAGGGCAATGCGTTGACCCCGACCGTCTCGCAGACCCAGCGCAGCTACCGGATCGTGGTGCCGAGCAAAGTCTCGGCGGACAACGTGCTGGAAGCCTACAAGGCCGGCAATGGCGGCAAGGTGTTCATCTACGAGCGGCACTTGCTGGCGTCGAACTTGTTGCCTTCGAGTTTTGAACGCGCCGCACAGGATTGCATCTGACCCCGGCCCGTAAGCGTTTTCTACAGAGCTCCTTTGGTTGGCCGCAACCAACCAATTTTCTGCCTCGCACCCCATTTGGTTGCGGGGCTTTTTTTTGTCTACGAATGAACAACAGCTGCCTTTCCACTCGTCTAAATCGACAGGCCAAACCGATATTCCTGGTCTGTCTTTCCTTGCCGAGATGTATGTTCGATCAAGAAGCCACAGCGCTTGAGTACCTTGGCCGAGCCGATGTTTGCAGCGTATACGTTGGCAACCAGTTGTTTAAGGTTCCAACGCAACTGCGCCTCCCGGACCAGATGCCTCACCGCCTGTGTGGCCAGTCCTTGTCCGCAAGCACTTTGAGCAATCCGATAGCCGACTTCTGCCGACCGCCCGGACGTGTCGATGTCTTTCAGGTTCGCTCGACCCACTATTTTTCCGCCAGAGTCTTCGATGACAAAGGGGTGCCAGGTTCCGGCGGCATAATCAGACAAGTAAGCCGTGATGTGCTCGGTGACACCCTGCACCGAGTAAAAAGCCGCATCACGCGGGTCAATGTGGCGCTCGAACCACTCGCGATTGTCCAATTCAAATGTCAGCAACGCCGCAGCATCATTGCTTTCCAGGGTTCGAATCCTGACGGGTTTCATAAGTACGCTCCCTCCTTGGTAAAACAACCTGGATCATTGTGCAGAGGGACACCTGTCCGCTCCTGGCCGCCAGCATCCTCTCACAAATAACAGACACCGCTAACGCAAAGACTTGAACGCTGTGCGGAGTTCTTCAGTAAAGAGTTGCGGCTGTTCCCAGGCTGCAAAGTGACCGCCTTTATCGGCTTGATGGAAGTAGATCAGATGGCTGTAGGCGCGTCGGGCCCAGGATTGCGGAGGGCAATAAACGTCATCTGGAAACACCGTGACCGCCACGGGCAGGGAAATTTCGGTGGTCTTCTGTGCGGCTGAGGAAAGAGGGCTGCGTCCCATGTTTTCCCAATACAGCCGTCCTGCCGAAGCGGCGCTGTTCGTCAGCCAGTACAACGTGAAGTTATCCAGCACCTGATCCTTTGTCGGCAGTTGTTGAGCGTCGGCGCCGTACATCCATTTTGCAAATCCCGGGTGAACGAGCAGGAGCGCAGCGAGAAAGGTCGGTGAATCCGCCACGCCATAGCCCATCATCTGCGGTCTTGCGGCCATCATTGCGCTGTACGCCAGATTCCCCTGTTTGATCAGTGTGGCAACGGCGTCGAAGGTTGCGCGTTCCTGCTCGGAGAAGTTCTCCGGTGCCGGCCCACCGGCCGCGAGTGCCGCAGTCGCTTCCGGCGGTATCGTGGCCGGCAGGTTGAGATGAATGCCGAGCAATCCGGCCGGTGCCTGGCGCGCCATCGCGCTGGTGATAGGGCCACCCCAGTCGCCACCCTGGGCCACGTACCGCGTGTACTCGAGGCGTTTCATCAACTGCGCCCAGGCCCGTGCAATATGATCCGGGTCCCAACCAATCCCCGTCGGTTTACCGGAGAAGCCATAACCAGGGATCGACGGAATCACCACATCAAATGCATCCGCCACGTTGCCCCCGTGAGCGGTGGGGTCGGAGAGCGGGCCGATGACATTGATAAACTCGAGAATGGAGCCTGGCCAACCGTGGGTCATGATCATCGGCAAGGCGTTCGGACGGGGAGAGCGCACCCAGATGAAATGGATGTCGACCCCATCGATCGTCGTTACGTACTGCGGCAAGGCGTTGAGCCGGGCTTCCACTTTGCGCCAGTCGTAACCCGTGCCCCAGTAGTGAGCCAGCGCCTTCAATTGTTCCAGTTGAGCGCCCTGGGACCGATCGGAAACCGTCTCTTTATCCGGCCAGCGGGTCGCCGCAAGTCGGTCACGCAGATCCGCAAGTTCGCGGTCAGGAACATGGATTTCGAAGGGGCGGATGGCTTCACTATCTTCGGTGGAAACCGCATGGGCGGGAAGCGATGAGGTGAGCATGACGGCGACTGCGGCAGCGACGAATGCGAGTTTCATTTTCACTTCCCCGGATAAGAGCATGCTGGGCATCATTGCAATTGAAGGTTAGCAGTTCAGCCGCGTGCACTACGCTCACCCTGAGGATCCCGCCATGCGCCAGTACACTGTGGAATACCTGTTCAACGGTGAGCCCCGCACTTACATGTTCGAGTTCAAGCCACCTCGGCTACCCGTACACGAGGCGGCCATGCACCTGCTGCAACTGCATTTTGGGGATGGCGAGAACAGCCTGATCATGCCCAATGCGGATGCCACGCCAGCGGAGATTTTAGAGCAGGCTGAGCGGGTAGGGCTGACGCAGATACAGGTCGTCGATTAGTGTGTACCAAAGCAAAAAAACCTATTGAATAAAAACTCTATAAACGGGAAGCTCACTGGCACATTGCTAGCAACCACTCAGTGAGTATCGCCAGTTACTGGCTCAGGGAGCGCTGATGAGTGTTCGTCCATTAACCGACTCTGTGCGGCAACCGAACGATTGCGACGTTGTCGTATCTCAGCTTAAAGGAAATTCGGACACTCTCGGCATGGCTGACGCTGGCAACGCGGAAACGATTGAACAATTGCTGGACTCAGCGCGCAACTGGGCGCACACCACCGCATGGGTGGTTTACCGTGCCGGTGAACAAATGCATCTGGTCGGGCAGGGCGACCCACGGGCGCAGTGGCCGGCGAGTGTTGCAAATGAAGAGTTCGAAGCCTTTTGCCTGACCTGGCACTTGCATCGCTGGCCGACCGGCAAGGGCGAAAGTGAGCTGGGTTGGCTACTCGCGCCAGTCGAGGCGGCCGCGGAACCGGCGCTCGCCGAATTTGCCCAGCGCCTGGGCATTCAGGTACAGACCAATACCCTTGCCCGTGCGCAGATTACTCAGCGTGTGCTGTATGAAATTACTTACCTGGCCAGTTCGACCCGCGACCGGTCAGTGTTCCTGGTGGGGGTTCACCAACTGTTGGCGAGCCTGATCGACGCCGAGAACTTCTATCTCGCGTTGTATGACCCGCACAGCGGCAAGATTGACTACCCGTATTACGTCGACATCATCGACGTTGATGCCGTGGAGTCCTCGCACTACGAATACCTTGACCCTTCGCACCTGTCGTTGACCGGCCAGGTATTGACCACTGGCCAGCCGTTGCTGATCGACGCCGCCGGCATTCTCGCGGCTCAGGCCGAGGACCGTTTTTACTGCGTGGGTGATCGTCCCGAGTTCTGGATGGGCGCACCGTTGAAAAATGCCTCGGATGAGGTGTTTGGCATGCTTGCGATGCAGGTCTACGAGGTTTCTCGTACCTACAGCGCTGAGGACCGCGCGCTGTTTCTGGTGGTGGCCCGCCACGTGGCCATGGCGCTGGACCGGATTCTGCACCGAGAGGATCTGGAAGCGACGGTGATGCGTCGCACCCTGGAGCTTTCGGCACTCAACGACGCATTGAGGCAGGAAGTGGCAGAACGAGAGCGCGCCGAACATCTGCAGAGCGCGCTGTTCCAGATCGCTGAACTGTCCAGCCAGCCTGGCGACATGGCTGAGTTGTTTCAAACCTTGCATGGCATCGTCGGTGATCTGCTGTTTGCGCGGAACTTCTACATTGCGCTGTTCGACGACGCGACCAGTGAAGTGACCTTTCCGTATTACGTTGATGAGCGGCAGACAACCTGCCCGGTGGCACGGCGTGGGAGCCGGGGCTTGACCGAGTACGTGATCCGTCAGCGCCGACCTTGCCTGATTGATGCCGACGAAGCTGAGCGATTGACTGCGCACGGTGAAATCGAAGTTGCCGATGCGTATTTCCAATCCTATTCCTGGCTGGGCATTCCCTTGTTCGATGGCGATGTGGTGCGTGGCGTGCTGGCGGTGCAAAGCTATACCTCGCAGGTGCGCTATACCCTGCGTGACCAGGAACTGCTGACATTCGTGTCGCGGCACATCGACACAGCGTTGTCGCGACGCACGGCCGCCGAAGCGATCCATGCCGCCAACCTCAAGCTGGAAGCCCGGGTACAGAACCGCACCCGCGAGCTCGATCACGCCAATGCCAAGTTGCAACACGAGAACTCCCACGATGCGCTGACCGGGCTGCCAAATCGTACCTACCTGCAGCAGCGCCTCAATCTGGCCTGGTCGCAGTTCGGCAGCGAAGGCGGGCACCTGGCGGTGATGTTCATCGACCTCGACCGTTTCAAACTGGTCAACGACAGCCTCGGCCACCATTTTGGCGATCTGTTGTTGATGCAGGCCGCCCACCGTTTGCGCGGTTGTCTGCGCGACTCCGACATGCTGGCGCGCCTGGGGGGCGATGAGTTTTCCGTGCTCGCTCCCGAGGCGCCGCTGGACGTGGTGATCGACATCGCCGAACGGATTCTGGTGGCGTTTGACCTACCGTTTTTAATCAATGGCTATGAAGTTTTTTCGTCCTGCAGTATCGGTATTGTCAGCGCCGACAGTCAGTTCCATCAGGAGCCAGCCGACTTGTTGCGCGATGCCGATGCGGCGATGTACCGGGTCAAAAGTGCCGGGCGCGACAGCTACGCGGTGTTCAATCAGGAAGTGCGTCGTGAAGTCTCGGACCAGGTCGAGCGGGAAGGGGCCTTGCGTAACGCGCTCAAGCGTAACGACGAATTGCTGCCGTATTTCCAGCCGATTGTCAGCGTCGAAAGCGGCGAACTGTTGGCCCTTGAAGCGCTGATTCGCTGGCATCAGCCAGGCGGCCGGGTGATCGCGCCGGGCGAGTTCTTGCCGGATGTCGAGGGCCTGCGCCTGATTGGTCGACTGGACCTGTACATGCTCAACAGCATTGCACTGATCCTCGCACAGCCTGAGCACGCCAACTGGCCTCCGGTGCACGTCAATTGCTCCAGCTACAGCATGACGCGTCCGGACTTCGCCAGTGATGTGCTTGCGCTGTTGGCGCGGTACCGGGTCGAGCCGTCGCGGATCTGCCTGGAGTTGACCGAAGGTGCGCTGGTCGCCGAGCCGGCGATTGCCCGACTGACCATGCAGCAACTGGCCGACAACGGCATGTCGGTGGTGCTCGATGACTTCGGTGCCGGGTTTTCATCCCTGAGCTATGTGCATCAATACCGTTTCAGCGGCTTGAAGATCGACAAGTCGTTCATCCTCGAACTGACCACCAGTCCTCGCAGTCGCGCGATCGTCCGGGCGATTGTGCGGATGGCCGAATCGCTGGACCTGAGTGTGGTGGCCGAAGGCGTCGAGGATCAAGCGACGCTGGACTTGCTGCGCGAAATGGGCGCGGGGCAGGCCCAGGGTTATTACTTTGCCAAGCCGATGGGATTGGAGGCTTTGTTGGCGAGTTCGTTGATGGGGCGTTAGGGGTTGTTGAGGTATCCAGGCAATGCCGGTTTAGCGAGTGACCACGCCCTCCGTAGGACGGAAGGTCGTGGAAGATTCGTCTCTGTTTCTCCAAAGCTCTTAGTATCAAGTCTTAAATGGAGTGGTGTATGGCCGAACAAGAAGCGTTATTGAAACAAAAAGGGAAGTGCCCGTTCTGCGGAGAAACCGTGGCTGCTACCGTGATAGAAGACAATACTGTTAGGCGAGATAAGTGTCAGTGCCCGAATTGCAACGAATTTATATTCTTATGCAGGTCCCCAGGGTGCCACGACTATGCGAAAGGGACTCAGGTATACGATCATGAGCTTTGCCCTTCGTGCACCGATACCGTTAGTGAGGGTTTTAAAGTGGTTGGTAAGTCAGTCCTTACACTAGCGACCACAGTGATCGGCGGACTGATACTGGCGGCAGCCAAGAAAAAGTAAGACTGAGCTAGTCGAGCCACCAAAATTTAACTCGAACAAAATACGGGCGCCTTCAGCGCCCGTTTTAATTTACGCCTTCGCCTGCGCCCGCAAACGTCGGCCAATCACATCCATCAAGTCACAGCCGTCGCGCAACGGGATGGCCAGCAGCTGAGAAAAATCCTTCAGCACCACGGTGCCGCAACCAAGCTCGGCGCGGAAGGCGATGTTTTCCAGTACCTGCGTAACCGTGCGAATTCGGTAGTCCGCTGCGGCCTGCAGTACGTCGAGCGGTGCTTCGGTGTCGATGAGCAGGGAAGCCGGAATCAGGTCGATTCCGGTGAGGGGCATATATCTAGTCATTTGAAGATCTCAGTTTGATTGGCTCAATGGCCGTCACTCAGTCTTCTCTGTGGTCAGGTCGCCAAACCCGAATCGCCATTTTGGGCGACGGGGCGGACTATAAGCTGCATCGCAACGGTGGGCAAGGTTAGGGATTCCGAGGTTTGTGTAGGACGTTTTAGGGTGGTCCTAGGATCGTTACGCCCCTTCTGCGGGCGACTGCTATCGGCCAGGAGCAACCGTTCGCCTACGCACGCTTTGAGCCGATAGCTACCCCGCTCACCAATATCCAAATCTAGCGGTTTGGAATTCTGTTTCGAGGGAATGAAATGTTGGCCACGGAGGTCATCCTTTCTTCCTTGGGCCCACTCGGTTCTGCTGATCCGAATGGGCGTGTCGCTAGGGTTTAAGCGGTTAGGCCGCCATCTAAGTTATTCGTTTCGTACTTGGCAGGTGCAGGCTTGCTCATGCAGTCATTTTACCGGCCTGACCATCAGCCGCGATTTGTGCAACTTAGCCTTACCCACTAAAAAACCACCGTAGATTAAAAATCAATTTGCCTGCCGCCGATTTGAGTTTCCGTATCATTCTGACCGGTAACCATAGCCGAAGCGCTAATTGCATTTTGATTCGCCCAATCACGAAGTTTTGTAAACTCGTCTTTACGCATTTTGCTCATTGGTACTAAACGCGAAATAGTCGTTTCAAAATCAGCCATAGTCAGGTCGCTTACATCACCAGAGCCATTCATCCGCCGTGAGAACGCTTCAATCAGCGAGTCCCCAACCCAAGCTTCGATTTCAGCACCAGAAAGCACAATGTCTTTACCAAAATTCGACTCGCCTCCTAGAGCAGCCAATCGATTCAAATCAAATTTTTCTGGGTCACGCTTCAATTTCTTCAGATGTATTTCAAGAATCTTCTTTCTTTCTAATGTCGACGGGAAGTCAACGAAAAATATTTCGTCGAATCGCCCCTTTCTCAACAACTCCGGAGGTAAGCTGTTGATGTTGTTAGCGGTAGCAAACACAAAAACAGGCGCCGTTTTTTCTTGCATCCAAGTCAACAGTGTGCCAAATACGCGTGTAGCCGTGCCACCATCAGATGCTCCTCCGGAGGAGCCGGAAAGTCCTTTTTCGATTTCATCGATCCATAGGATGCAGGGCGAAATAGCTTCGGCAGTACGTAGTGCGGAACGAATATTGGATTCTGAAGAGCCAACCACCCCCTGAAAGATTTTTCCCATGTCCAAACGCAATAAGGGCATGTTCCATGACGACGATACGCATTTCGCGGTTAGAGACTTACCGCAACCAGGAACTCCAGTTAAGAGCAAACCCTTCGGGGTTCCGACACCGAACTCCCGAGCAATCTGGCCAAAACACTGACTACGCAAATGAAGCCACTTCTTAAGAGTTGCCAGCCCTCCGACATCCTCAAGATTTACCTTTGAGTCGATATATTCCAAGATACCTGTTTTCCGTATAATTTGTTTTTTTTCGGAAAGCAGATCCTTTACGGTACTTTCATTTACACTCAGGCTGGATACCAATGAACGAGACAAGCTATTGTCAATTTCCAATCCCGTGAGGCCCAAAGCGGCATCAATGAGTTTATCTTCGGTTTCGCTAGAAAGATCAATCTCAACGCTGCTGTTGCCTTGCCAGGAATTAACAAAGTTATTTATCTGAGCCTTAACTTCATCTCTTGACGGCAAAGGAAAATCAATCAGCGTGATTTCCTTTTGAAGATCATTGGCAATTTCAAAGCTGGGTGCCACGATGATGCAATTGCTTCGATATCCACGTGAGCGGATATTTATGGCTAAATCTCGAAGTCGACGACGATAGACAGGATTTGAACTTGAGGTAAGGTAGTTATGAGCATCACAAAAAACAAAAATATTTTTGCTACCCTCGTCCTTCGCCTTTTCTTCGCAAAAGTCCAAGGCCAGTTTCAAATCAAAGGTTTTATCCCCAGCCACGACGCCATTTATCTGGACTCCTAGCGTCGAGTTCCAAACGAACAAACGATGGCTAAGCGCCTTGGCGATTTCAGAAATCTCATTGAGTGCACGCTCTTCCTCGAAAGTTTCAATGACCAAAATCGCATAACGCGCTTTGAGGTAATCTGTAATCTGCTTGGTACGGCTCATGCCTATTATCCTTGCGCTTGAACTAAGTTATACATGCATCGGAAGACCGGTTTTGGTAACGCCAGAATTTGAAACAACAAACTCGACAACTCTCTTAGCACGGAAAAATTCAATATCGACTCTGTCGCTGGTTTTGATAATCTGCTTGTGCTGATAGGGATGTTTTGCGTTATGCCGATACCGTCCAGCCAGCGTCAAGTCTACGGCTTTAACAACTCGAATCATGGCTTCATTCTGGAATATCTCTTTTGGCGTATAGCCTGTATAAAGTATCCAGTTTTTCTCGCCATTGACGGCATGTATTAATTGCTCCAAGGCTGGCGCCTGGTCGAGCGGCTCCCCCCCAGAGAGGGTAACCCCGGCGATGTCCAGTGCATTTATCTTCTGTGCCAATTCATAAATAGGCATCAGAGTACTCGCTTCGCGAGTATGGGTCGCCTGATTGAAGCACCCCTTACAATTCAGCGCACAACCTTGCACCCATAATGTCAAGCGCAACCCGGGGCCGTTAACGCTGCTCAACTCCATATGGTGTACATTGATTTTCATTTAGAAATTCGCGCTGAGAATTTGAAGGGTTTGCTCTTCATGGACTACGGTATATTCCGGCTTCCACTCAGTCACAAGCTCCGCAGTAGGGCTAGAAAGTAGAGATTCAATCTCTTCAGTAAGTTTTGTGCAAATGTCGCCTTTCACGCCATGCACTTCCTCCGTAATTTCATCGCCCGTAAAAGTGACATGAATGCTGTATTCGTAGTGAGGTCCAAATTCAAGCTCGAACCCTTTAAGAGCTTCTTTCACTCTTGCTGGAACACCTGATGCGTCTATGCGCTTGATGGTTTCATCGATGGCTACGCTGATGTACGCTTTCTGAAAGCTTAAAGCCAAATCAGCCATTATCGCTTCATCGTCGGCCGAAATAGTTCCCCGTTCGATCAGGAGCTTGTAGGAACCCTCCTCAATCTGGCAAACAAATAGATTGAATTTATCAACCGTTTGGCCACAAATAGCTCTAAATTGCTGCTTGCCCATATAGCCTATTTTACTCAACACCTTTTTACTGAAGTCGCTTGCAAATACGGAAACCAGACCAGTCGTTGGGCTAAGGCCCATCTTGCCGAAAGCTTTGGCAATGGCTTCTTCATTAACATAAGAAAATTCAAACTTTGTACAATGAGACATTGTTAAAGCTCCAGCCTGCGACCGGGAACAACTTCTTTGGCGTTCTGGATAGCAATTAATACGTCAGAGGCAACTTCAATGTTGCGCGTAGGCGCCATGGATGCAAGCGCAGTCTCAGGCGCAACAGTTTTTGAAATCGAGGTTGGAGTTTCAGAGTTGACAACCACCCGACGTCTTTGTGCTGTCTGTGATGCACCACCACAAAGAAGACTTGCATCAATCGTTTCCAACAGCCTTCTTATTACCAGAACGGGATTTGATGTGAGCTTTTCATATAGTCCAATGCGCAACAAAGCATCGGCTCCATCATTGAATTGCAATTTAACGAAGTAATTTTGATTTTCATCGCCAGCGATGCCAATGTGAGAGACCTGATTCAGATCCCGTGACAGCTTTCTCCAAAGATACCCATCAAACGACGCTACAATTAATTTTGTCGCTGTCGCGGCAAAAGCATTGCTACCAACTTCAACCTCGTCAGCATCAAAATTCTGGTAGCTGACCAGAATTTTCTCCCCTACAGGAAATCCCAGAGCGTTTGCCAAATATTCATTTGTCGAAAAATCGATGTCTGCGTGAAATTTTAAGCTTTTTGACAGAACAAAAAGGCTAAAGATGCCTACTAATCCATAGCCTATTGCTTTTAGCGCGTCTTCCGGTGCAATAACCGCAAAAACTGCGAAAATAAAAACAATGATCCCGTAACCGTAATTTATGGCCGTCTGTGTACTGAGTTTTTTATTTCTATAACCCTGAAATGTTTTGCCGGGAATATATTTTTTTGAAAGTGCAAATAGCAGGGTGCATGCACCAAAAAAAACCAGACAAATAAGCCCCATTGCAGCCTGACGCTTTTGCCCACTTTGCAACCCATCAAGAAACGCCCACGCACCGGTAACGATAAAAACAGGTAAGGATGCCAGTACTGCAAGTCCCGTTTTCGTACCTTTGGTGGCCATCATCATTTTCCACATCGGGATAGTCTTTATCATTCACAAACCTTCTAGAGTTGGTGCAGAAGCGCGTATTGAGGGGATGACTGTAGAACTATGGTCTATGCTACGTGACGATCTTTGGTTTATCACGCGCCAGGGATGGTCTGAAGTAGCCATACGTTTCGGGCTAACTTCGACCACTGCCGATTTTAAAGTGGCGAGTCGATCCAAAACGCTCAGATCACTCACTGATTTCTGGCTTTTCAGCCTTTGCGAGCACCTCGCAGCAACCATCCACAGATTTCCGATTTTGTAGTGGCCTGGGCTGTTGCAATTACACATTCAGCAAGCACGAACGATAAGTCCTAAGACTTCAAGGTAATTCCCTTACGTTCAATACCTAACGCTTTGGCATCATCAACAGAGAGCGTCATCGGTAGTTGTCTCCGCTACAGATCGTAGCTGCTGTGTACATTACACTCGAGCGGTAGCTCCGGCAAGGCACCAAGCACTCGTTTGCGAACGCCAAGATCGGACTTCAAAAACTCATCCAGTTATTGAAACTGAACGAGGAACACTATCGGCGTAGTTGTTGCGCACAAATCAGTCAACCCTGAAAAAGCCTATCAGTGCTAAAGCGCCGTGCGGGAATGATGATTCGGCAAAAGCCCCCATTTCAATTATTTTTTCAGGTCTTACCTCAGCCCGAAGTTACACTTCAGTTTAGCGATACGGGCCCACGATGCTGGTGGGCCTCCAGAGTGGTTGGCCGGCAACAAACGACCCAAGGCGTACAGGTGGTGAGGTGCATCTGAACTTCGGTATCGATTGGGCAGAGGTGGCCATGAGGATAAGAAATCGTCTGGCGCTTTAACAACTGACGAGTTCAAGTGCGCGGGTCCAGCGTCGATGAAGAGCGGCTGGTCCCGCGTGATTCGGAGATCAACGCTTTATGGCATCACACTCGTTACGCAAGTTGCTGTCTTTAATGTTGCCGCAGCTTTGACCGTTGACTTTGGCCTCGCAATAAGCGCGTTGATCGCTGTCACTGATGTTGCCGCAGCTTTGACCGTTCATTTGCGCCGAGCAACTGGCCCGAAGGTCGCTGTCCCGGATATTGCCGCAGCTTTGACCGTTGACTTTGGCATTGCAATAAGCGCGTTGATCGCTATCACTGATGTTACCGCAGCTTTGACCGTTCATTTCCGCCGAGCAACTGGCCCGAAGGTCGCTGTCCCGGATATTGCCGCAGCTTTGGCCATTGGTTTTGGCTTCGCAATAGGCGCGTTGATCGCTGTCACTGATGTTGCCGCAACCAGCATGGGCGTAGGTACTCAACATCAATAACATCGCAATGATAGCTCTCATCACGCTCTCCATAAGGTGTCAGGAAATAGCCTGACGCTGAATGATCCAAGATGATCTTGTTGCTGTAACGAGCTATCAAATTGACATCATTTTTTGGGAAAGTTCCATGGGGATGTGACTATCGGGCATACAGTTTTTATGTTTCGGCGGCACCTGAATCGCCCCTGACTTCGTAGGCATGCGGAGTGACCGCTCCTGGCCGTTAACTGCCCCTCGCGAGCGGCAGCTTTGGGTCGATCCAAGTCATACAACCGACAATCATCCGCCCCGTGAAAGGCTTCATTGGAAACCTTTTCTGATAGCGCTGAAGGGCGCACGTGTCAGTAAGACGCGTGCACGTGCTTTCCCTTATGGTTCTAACATGACGTCCGGGCGACCCGCGTCATATTCGTCGGAGATCAGCGCCATGGGCCGGCAGGGCCCAGGGCAGGATGCCTTCCTGGAATTCACAGGTTCGATATGTGCTGCCGGCAAGACGAGGGCTTAGTTAACCATCACCTCGTCCAGTGCCTGCTCGAGGGTGCTGACCGTGCGCTCGATATTGTGCAGCTTTTCGAGTCCGAACAGACCGATGCGAAAGGTCTGGAAGTCGGCCGGCTCGTCGCATTGCAACGGCACTCCGGCGGCGATCTGTAGACCGTGGGCGGCAAATTTCTTGCCGCTCTTGATGTCGGCATCATCGGTGTAGCTCACCACTACGCCAGGGGCCTGAAAGCCGACTGCGGCCACGCTTTTGATGCCTTTGGCAGTCAACATTGCGCGCACCCGATCGCCCAGAGCCTGTTGTTCGCCGCGGACCTTGTCGAAACCGTAGGCTTGCGTCTCTTTCATCACTTCGTTAAATCGCGCGAGGGAATCGCTGGGCATGGTCGCATGGTAGGCATGTCCGCCCTGTTCGTAGGCCTGCATGATCTGAAGCCATTTTTTCAGGTCGCAGGCGAAGCTGCTGCTCTGCGTCTGTTCGATGCGCTCGAGGGCCAAGGAACTGAGCATCACCAGGGCGCAGCAAGGGGAGGCGCTCCAGCCTTTCTGCGGTGCGCTGATCAGCAGGTCGACTGCGCATTTCTGCATATCGACCCAAAGCGTGCCCGAGGCGATGCAGTCCAGCACGAACAGGCCACCCACCGCATGCACGGCGTCACCGACGGCCCGCAGGTACTCGTCGGGCAGGATAATCCCTGATGAGGTTTCAACGTGGGGGGCGAAGACAATCTGCGGCTTCTGCGCCTGAATGGCTGCCAGCACTTCGTCCAGAGGGGGTGGGGCGTAGGCAGCCTGGCGACCCGTGTCGACCGGTCGGGCTTTCAGCACCGTGGTGGCCGCCGGGATGTTGCCCATCTCAAGGATCTGGCTCCAGCGATAACTGAACCAGCCGTTGCGTATCACCAGGCATTGCTGGTCGGTGGCAAACTGTCGCGCCACCGCTTCCATGCCGAATGTGCCGCTGCCCGGGACCACCGCAACAGCCTGGGCGTTGTAGACCTGTTTCAGGGTCCTGGAAATGTTCTTCATCACGCCTTGAAATGACTGCGACATGTGGTTGAGCGAGCGGTCGGTGTAGACCACCGAGTACTCAACCAGTCCTTCGGGATCGATACTGGGATATAGCTTTGACATGGGGCGACTCCTTGGCAGAGATCTCAGTGGTATCGACCCTGCCCTAAGCCTTGGCAAATGACAAGATTGCTCGGGATTGAATTGCGACTTCTGTCGAGCGGCTGGCATCATCAGGTCGATTACTGGACGTAACAATGCTCGCAGGTGGCTGCTGAGTTGTGGGAGCGTGGACCTAAAGGTTCCTACCTTGCGTTCGGTCGATAACGACCAGTTACGAAGGGCAGCGGCCGACCCAAAGCGGACGATGAAAAAAGAACTTGTCTCGATTCGTTCTCCTTCAGTGTCATCCGGACTTGAGCTGAGCCACATCTAATGCTTGTTAGGTTAATGCTCAGCCTCGTCGAGCAATCAGGTCGCGTATGCACACTGGTCTCATAGGCGACGCTGACAAGATGCTTACCTAACCTCCGGGTTTTCAGCATCCTGGGCAAAAGCATGAGAGGCCGCCTCTATCCGCTCTTCGAGTTGGGTAATGTAGGTTTTAGCGTCCTCTAGGCTGGGGAATGAAACTGCCGTCTCGCCAAGCCAGACGTTGCAACCGCTTCCTTGCTCATTTGTTTCAATAGTAATTTTCATCTGCAAACCCTTTGCTGTTGAGATAGCGGAGGGTAGCGCACTTTTTAGTTGATTCAAAATGTATCAGAGGCTCTATATCGGGGCTTTTGAGGCGATTTGATGTCAGTCTTTAGACTTCGCCAGGTCTTTCTCTAGGTGATCAAGCAGCGACGCCAATTTCAGCTCGGCATCAGCCAGCGCCTGTTCTGACGCGACTTCCCAGTAGGGGGCGATTTCGAGCAAATCAGGTTCCGCCTCGGCCCGCAGGCACCATTGATGATGATCGTGCCATGAGCCGAGCGACGCTTGTACCGACTTCAATTGAGCCCTGGATTTTGCCTTGAGCGGTGAAAGTGTTGGAAACGCCTCTGAGAGGTATCTCGCGTTTTTCACGATGATCCTCAGCTCGTGCCGATCAAAATGTTTGTCCCGAAGTCCGGCGATCAGTTGAGTGATTCTTTTCTTCAGGGCTTTCTCAATCTGTCTTTTTACATCAACCAGCTCGCCGGCTCGCTCGGCTGTCCTGAACATCTCTGGCCATCGATCCAGTTCGGCATATAGTTTGTCGAGCGCTGAGCTTGCAACGATCTTCCGATATTGCTCTGTCAGGGCGGCGCTTCGACTCATCGCCTGGTGCGAATACCCCATTTTTCGAAGTTCATCAACGATGACCTCCAGATCCCTCGTGGGAGTCGTCGCTCTGCCGACCTCAGCGGCAGCTTGATTCAATTCGATAACCTCCGACATGTTGCGCAGCGGTCGCAAAAGGCTGCGTATTTTCCGCACTGCAATCCTCAGATCATGCAGGGCTTCGCTGTCACTGTTGGCTTGCAGCCGAGCGCGCGAGTGATAGAGGGAGACTTCCAGGGAAATGATCTGAGCCACAAAATCATCGACAAAAGACATCATCGTCCTCGCTTGTGAGTGGGTTCGCAGAGCGTAGCAGAGCTACTGTTCGTTGCAGCCATTGCGCACGGGCACTGCAATATAAAATTCATCAAGTTGCCGCTGTGGATTCGCAGAAAGTCGATAGACTGGAATCTTTTGCCGCAGGAATGGTGTTGATGCGTCGTGTTGTTTTCAATCAAAAAGGTGGGGTAGGCAAGTCGAGTATTGTGTGCAACCTGGCTGCTGCAAGCGCGATGGAAGGCTACCGGACGCTCGTTGTCGACCTGGACGCCCAGGCCAACTCCACGTATTACCTCACCGGCCTGACCGGGGATGACATCCCGGTGGGTATTGCGGACTTTTTCAAGCAAACACTGTCTTCGGGGCCGGCAGCCAAAAAAAGCCGCGCTCAGATTGTTGAGACACCCTACGACAATCTTCACCTCATCACTGCCAGCGGCGAGCTTGCGGATTTGCAGCCCAAGCTGGAAGCGAAGTTCAAGATAAACAAGCTGCGCCGGCTGTTGGACGATATTTCCCAGGATTACGACCGGATTTACATCGATACGCCGCCGGCGATGAACTTCTTTGCATTTAGCGCACTAATTGCCGCCGACGCGGTTTTGATTCCTTTTGATTGCGATACCTTCGCTCGCCATGCGTTGTACCAGGTGCTGGCACAGGTCGCAGAACTTCAGGCTGACCATAATGAATCGCTGGTCGTTGAAGGAATTGTCATCAATCACTACGTCAGCACCACTGGCTTTCACCGCAATCTGGTCGAGGAACTCATCGCAGAGGGGCTGCCGATTCTCCCGGTGTATCTCGGCAGCTCGGTCAAGATGCGTGAGTCTCATGAGCGGTGCCTACCCTTGATTCACCTCGACCGGCATCACAAGCTGACAGGCCAGTTTGTTGATCTTTTGCACGTTCTGGAGGATGCAGACTGAATCAGCACTGCTCGATCTGACCTGACCTGACTACCATAGTGCCCATGAGTGATGCGGGCACTGAAAGATTTGGAAACAGTACAATCCATCGACGTGAAATCAGTCGATCAATTAACTCTGCTTAACTGAACAATGTCGTTTTCTCAGATCACTTTTAGAATAGAAGGGAGAAAGGAATGGCTGACAAAATGCGGGTCCTGTTTGTCTGCGCCAAAAACGATGTCCGCTCCTTGCTGGCCGAAGCGCTGCTTCGCCACACTGACTCATCAAACTTCGAAGCTTTCAGTGCTGGCCTTGAACCCGGCGAAGTTGATCCTCGAACCCTGGAGTCTCTCGAACACATCGGCATAGAGACCAACGGCCTGCGTAGCAAATCGATCAATGAATTTGAAGGGCAGGAGTTTCATTACGTGATCACACTGTGTGATAAGTCTTCCGAAGAAGCTTCACAGATGCCGTCCTCCGGTGAGGTGATCGTGTGGAGTTTTGAAGACCCGACAACCAGTGAGAAACATGAGCCTTTCCGCCATGCCCTCCAAGAAATTCACGACCGCATCAAAATGTTCATCACAGTGAAGACAAGGCAGTGAGCTTGGATTCCGTGATAACGACTACAAGCTGTTCTTAGACTTGCATTCCAATGACCGCTATTGGCTGTGGATTCAACCGGTCGACGCAACAGATTGGCTAAATCGTTCAGCGGGTGTTTCGTAGTCTAGTGTTTTCCTAGGGCGGCTATTTAGCTGCCTTGCGACTTCATTGAGCGTGGCTTGCGAGTGATCCGCAAGGCCGGTTCCGGTGGGGAGTTAAGGGGGGCCATGCGCACGGTGCCGGTGAAGAATTGTTCAGGGCCTTTTATCGATGGCTGCGAGCCTACGCGCTTGAGGATCATGGTCAGTCCTATTGATAAATGAACAGGGGCGCAAGGTAATGCAAGGCAACACACTCAAGAGCAACTTCCAGGCGCTTGCGTTTTTGTGACATGGCCTGCTGGACAGGCGATAATTTTCGCCCCCCCGCGTTAACGGCAAAGTCTAGACTCTGGGGCTCATGCCCCGCATACAACCTGTGCAGGTCCTGGAGTAAAGCTACCCATGGAAGCCAACCGATTTGGTGACATCGCTGCATTTGTCTGCGCCGTGAAGGCTGGAAGCTTTACCGCAGCGGCGGCCACACTCGGTCTGACCCGATCGGCAGTGGGAAAAAGTATAGTTCGCCTGGAAAGCCGAATGGGCGCACGTCTTCTCAATCGCACGACACGCAAACTGAGTCTGACTGACGAGGGGCAGGTTGCCTATGAGCGCTGGCGCCAGATCCTCGAAGATCTGGACGAAGTGGAAGCGACCATGGCCTTGCGCCGTGGGCGACCAACCGGCACTTTTAAACTCACTGCACCACTGTCCTTTGGTCAGCGCCACATTCTGCCGATTCTGGATGCTTATCTGAAACAATGGCCTGAATTACGGGCGGATGTCTGGTTTACCGATCGCTTTGTTGATCTGGTCGAAGAGGGCGTCGACATCGCCATACGAATCGGTACGCCAAAAGATGACTCACAATTATTGACCCGTACCGTGGGTTGGCAGCAGTTCGCAACGTGTGCATCGCCTACTTATCTGGCCCGTAGCGGTGTACCGCAAACGCCGGCTGAACTTGTCGGACATGACACCATCGCTTTATTCAGTGGCGAGCGGCCTATCGCATGGCGTTACCAGACACCTGCCGGCCTTCATTTATTCGAACAGCCCGGGCGGCTGAACATCGACAGTTCAGAAGCCATGCGTGAAGCGGCGCTGGCAGGCATCGGCCTGATTCACCTGCCGACCTACATTACGGGTAACGACCTGCGCGAAGGCAAGTTAGTGGAAGTACTGAAACCCTACCGCGCACCTCCCGACCCCATCAGAGTCGTCTACACAAGCAAGCGTCACCTGTCCCCCCGCGTTCGAAGGTTTATTGATCTGTTGATTGAGCGTTGGGAAACGGGAGTGCCTTGGGAAACATAACGACATTGGGGACTCAATGGACCGTGTAATGGGCGCGAGCAGCTGTTTATCCAGCCCGAGGATTCAATAAACATGTCAGTCATCGTCACTCACGGGACTGCCATCATGACTATCGCCACACACCTCACGCCGCAGGCGCAACCTGTCACCTTACCGACCGCCCATCCTTCGCTTGAACGTCACCCCGGGTTTCAACGCTTGTTTCAGCCAGAGGCGCTCACGATTGGCCTGATCTTGCCACTCGAAACCCACGCGGGCCGACCGGCCCCGACCATGCGTGGCCACCTGGAGATGGCGCAGCGCGCCGAAGCACTTGGTTTTGGTGCCTTATGGATGCGCGACATCCCGTTCTACGACCCGGATTATGGTGATGTGGCGCAGATCTTTGAACCACTGGTCTACATTGGGTACCTGGCCGCTGCCACCCGCAGCATCGTCCTGGGTACCACGGGTATTGTGTTGCCTACCCGGGACCCCATGTATCTGGCCAAGCAAGCGACGTCCCTCGATCAACTCAGTGAAGGTCGCCTGGTGTTGGGACTTTCCTCGGGCGATCGATTCAGCGATTACCCGATGTTGGGTATCGATTATGAATCCCGTGGCGATCGCTACCGAGATGCCTTTTCGGTGTTTCGAACCCTGATCGAGCAGAGCTTTCCTCGTTTCCGCTCCGAGCGATTCGGTGGGTCACCCGGAAGCCTGGATCTGGTGCCAAAAGCGCCGTATGGCCGCGTCCCCTCAATTGCTGTCGGCCAGGCGCAACAGAGCATTGAATGGTTGGCTCAGCACCTTGATGGCTATCTTGCCGGTGTTCAAAGTCCAGAGCGGCTGGCATCGTTGGGCGAGAGCTGGCACGCCACCGTGCGTGAGGCAGAGAATCGCGACGCCTTCAAACCGTTGGGGCTGGGGGGCTATTTCGATCTCAGCGACAACCCGGACCAGCCATTCCAGCGCATCCAGGGTGGCTTCCGGGCGGGGCGCAACGGCCTGCGCATTTACCTTGAGCAAGCGCAATCTGCCGGTGTCTCGCATATCGCGCTCAATCCCAAGGTCAGCCGTCAACCCTATGGCGAAATTCTCGACGAACTCGGCGAGTACGTTCTGCCGCACTTCCCGTCACATCCAAAACGCACTCTGTAAGGTCCCCAGCCGACGTCAATAGTCTCAGGGGACCGTTTTCCTGTTGTTTGCGTATGTCCGCTCCTTACCGGACAGCGACGGCTGCGCGGTGAAGTCGGTACCCCGCTCCAGATTCAGGCTAGGCGCTGGCATCGGCTTCATGCTCGTCGGCGAACGCCATGAGCACCTCCAGATCGAGTACGTCCAGCTTGATCCTGGCGATAAAAGCGGAGAAGGCCAGGTTGGCGGCGAGCAGACGCAGATCGGAGGCCCAGGCCGGGAGGTGGACCGGCCCTTGGAGCCAGCCGGACTCAAAGAGCGGCGCCAGGCGTACGGTATCACCCAGGCTGAGGCGCCCTGCGAACAGATGGCCCACCAGTTCTGGTCGGTTGTCGCGGATCGCGATGCGCAGCAGGGTATGAACGCCGAGCAAACCGGTCAGGTAGGCGGCATCCTTGGTGAACGCCGAACCGCCGCGCAGGTCGGCGCCGCGGAAAACCCGCTGGGTCGAGCGGAATGACTCCTCTTGCGATTGACCGGCGGCGAGAAAACCTTCGAACACCTGGATGAAATCGGCGCCATCCAGCGCCTGCTGGACCGCGAGCACGCGCAGGGCAAGGCGGCGCAAACGGTTGATGTCCATGCTGCCAGTGAACAGCTCGGCCAAGGTGGCGATGCCTTCCTGAGTCTGGGTCGTGCGTGGCGCCCCCAGGCCCAGGCTTTTCAGGTTGGGTTGGAGTGCGCCGTTTTGTGCCGTGGCGACATGCACGAAGGCCTCGTGCTGCAATAGCTGATTCTTGTCCAGTTCCGAGAACAAGGCGCTGGCACGCAGGCGGATGCGGCTCGCCCCGGCAATGGCCTTAGAGGCCAGGGTCGGGTCGAGTACCACCGTGATCCGGCCCGGTCCGAAGAAACGGTCCAGTTCCGGCTGCATCCAGGCGGCGAACGCCTCGGCCGGTATCTCTGCCGGGCTCGGTGGAATCCGGGCACCGCCCAGCAGGGCGTCGGTGGTCTTGAGGAAAAATTGTGCCGCATCCAGCATGCTCAGCTTTTGGCTCGGGTAGTAGAAGTCCGGGCGCCGGTACAGCGCGGACGAATACTGAGTAAAGGCGGGGGTGCCAATGGCTCCAAGCATACGTCCGGCCGTGGCATAGCTGCGTGCAGTCATGGCGAGGTAGTTCCCGGCCGGATGCCCCTCATCGCAACGGCCAATAAAGGCTTCCAGAGCGGCGACGTCAGCGCTGTGGTCGCGCGGGCGCAGCTCGACTCTGGGCAACTCTGCTTTCCCGCCACGCCAATGTGCCAGGAAGACTTCCTCGACGCCATCAGGCCAAGCCAGGGCATCCAGTACGCGGATCTTGCGAGCCAAACCGGGAAGAGCGGCATCGAGTTCAGACAGGGGCGCGGCGCTCATGGAGATCACCTTGAAAGTCGAGGTTCATTCAAAAAAGCTTAGCCGTTGCCGATGTATTGCGTTTCTGCCGCAGTTCTCGTACCACGAGTTTACAAACTGCCTACTTTGTAGATAGATGACTGAAGAAACTCTTCTATCAGCGATGTGATCTGCCGTTGAATCACCTCACGCGGGCGGCCGTTGTCGCCATCCCGGCAAATGATGCCATCGCCTGGTACGTCTTCTTCGAGCAGTACCTCCGCGCCAGGTTTGCACACCGACAAGAAGCTGAAATGACTCGCGTCGCTGATTTCGACGTAACGGCTTGACGCCGGAGGCAGGCGTTTGGCCAGGTTGGCAGACTCCAACTCAGCCGGAAGGTCGTGCGACGGTACGCCGGCAGCGATCACCAGCGTGGGTACCGGCAGCGCGGCCAGGCTTTCATCGGTCAGGCCCCGTGAAAGGCCCAAGTCCAGTGTCACCACAGCAGTGACGCGTTTATCGCGCCAATCGGCGGCCAACGCAGCCTTTGAGTCTGAGGTGCTTGCAGGGTCTATCTTTCCATAGACGGTGCAACTGGCTAACTGCGGGTGGGCTTTGCATTCCTGGGCGAAACGGTCTGCATCGGAACGAGCACCGGCGATCTCCAGGGCGGTCCAGCCGCCGAGTGAATGGCCCGCTACTGCAATTCGATCATTGGCGACCACGCCGAATTTTTCAGGTTGAGTCGTGACGCTATCAATGGCTCGGCGCACATCAACGGGCCGCTGCCATAACTGCGCCGCTGCTTGAGGGCTACGGTCATGAGTGGTGGTGCCAGGGTGATTGATTGCGGCGACGATGTAACCCCTATGAGCCAGCGCACTGGCAAGCCAGATCTGGTTGCTCCAGTTACCTCGGTACCCGTGGGAGAGCACCAACAATGGATGCTTGCCAGCAGCGGGCGGCGCGTCACGAACGGCAGAAGCCCCGACGAACACCACATCATCGCCGATCAATTGCGTGGCGGCGGTAGTTGCGCTGGGGTACCAGACGACCATCTCCAGTGAGCGGTCATTGTGCGAGTCCACCAGTGTGGAAGAGTGGAAGCCGACAGGGTTCTCGTCAGCGAGTGCGATAGTAGTCAGCCCAGTCAACAACAGGGCGCAGAAAGCTATTTTCAATGTCGTTCTTCCTTGATTAGACAAGTACATGGCAACCTGAACCCGCCGTTAGGCGCATCCATCTTCGTAGGGAGTCGAAGCTAATGTGGCTGCATGTAAGCATGAACATTAAAGCCCACGTTCGAACCGCCGCGCAGAACTTTCATCGTTAACTCTTTTCGCGGTTAGTGAGAAAACTGAACATCCGCTTCTCACCGGCCGATCGATAAATGTCTTATGGGCAATCGACAGGCTTGCTTCGCACAATTTGCCTACACCGATACATCAACGCTCCCACGAGCCAGCAGCCACTCCTGATAGACCGCAGCGCTGGTAATCGATAAGGCGCCATTGTCAGCGTTGATGGTTTTCTCGTCAGGGCTTCCGATCTCGATCAGCGGCTGGAGGTCTTCCGGAACAGGCGAAGCGGGGCTTTTGCTGAGGGACTGCACATCGGGCAGTTCGACAGAGTTGCCTTTCGCGTCGTACGTTGCCGAGTCTGGATCAGATTTAAAGCGGGCTTTCAGCTGTTCCAGATCGCGTTCTGTCTCGCGAAAACCTTTATCGATCTGTGCCTGGACTTCCGCTGTCGCATTGGCGACCTCGATCCTGCCGGCGGTCACCTTGCCACTCTCCAAAGATTTTCTGAGTCCCTCTACGTAGGGCAGCGGAGGTAAGTTGCTTCCGATCATTTTGACGCTCCTTGGTTGGTAACCGAGTAGCAGAGCAAAAGTCAGGCCATTCGTTGAATACCTTGTTTTTCAGGGCGTTGGCGAGTCGCTGAGGTGAGTCGGTGGCACACGCTTGCCGAGAGCGGCAACGCATTGCCTCGATCTTTCAGCGGTTGTTTCATCGTTTGGTGTTTTCCGGGTACGGCGATTTATGCCACGGATAGCCCTTCGCGCTGAGTTGGAAGGCGTAATCGAATAAACGCTTCATGTACTCGCTATCGAATTTGCGATTGTGCGCAAAGTTAAAGTCGGAGCCAATGTACGCAAGATTGAAATCCGCTCCATCCTGTTGCGCCATCCGGTAAATACGCTCCAGGTCGCTGATCCCCTGAGTTTGAATCAAGGCACTGATGGCTCGACCGCCGATGCTCAATGTACGCCGCTTGGTCCCGGACCACTGCGGCTCCAGTGTCCCATTACGAATAACGTAGAAATGACGGTCGAGTCGCAAAGGAGCTCCGGTGGATTTGCTCAACGCCATCACGGTGCTGGGTGGGTAAAGAAACACTTGAGTGATGACCCCTCCGTCCACGTGCATTTCCTGAAACTGTTTGCCGTCCACGTCCACATCGATCATGACGGGGGAGACTGCACCGGGAATACTCATGGACGCGAGCATGATGTTGCGAAAGAGGTCGAGCGCTCCTGGTGCCTGGCTGGAGGCAATGGCGCCCATGTTCCAGGTGACGGGTCGCCCCGAATCAAGGTCAGTGGTGCCGATCAGCAGAATTCGTCCTTTGGCGTATTCTGAGGCGATCGCCGCAAGAATCTCCGTGGTGACGTACTTTGTAATGAGCCGCGACAGTGGCTTGCTGTCCGCTATACCGTCGCTGGCAAAACGGGTTAACACGTTTCGCGAATGAAAAATGTCTTTTGGACCGATTGCGTTGGAAACGTAACGAATCACGCCGTCGTACTCAGACCCCAAGTAAGCGAACGGGGCGACCAGGGCTCCGGCGCTAATGCCTGTGACGACCTTGAACTGGGGGCGGGTCCCATGTGTCGTCCACCCCGCAATCAGCCCCGCTGCGAATGCGCCCGCATCGCCGCCGCCGGAAACCGCCAGCATATTGGCCAGCGGAAGGATATTGTTCGGCTTCCCGGCCTTGGCGAGCATCTCGCTCTCACGTTTGTTGGACTGAACCGCATCCTCAATGAAAGGCGTCAGGTCGTGGTCCAGCCTTTAGCGAGCATCGGGAATGCCTGGGATGACCGCTTTTTCCGTCAAGGTTTGCGGAACAGCGTCACGGCGTGGCAGACACGCTTGAAGAAACATGTCCAGTGAGGCGCCAGGTCTGAGCGGGAATGGTTTCAAAACGCCTCCTCCAGCCCCTGCCGCAGGGCGCGATTGGCCGACATCCTTCGTGAGAGGCCGTTTGCGACCCGAAGCTGACCTTCAGCAACGGGTGCTTAAAACAATAGATTAGCTCTCAGGGGAAATGATTGGGTCTGGATTGGCTTCAGCGGCCAGTTTCAATCGGTCGGCTTTACTCACGTATTTAGCCTTGTTTTGCGGTGCCAATTTGGCACTGGCCTTTTTGGCGTGAGCCTTTAACAACTGCTTTATTTTTTTCTGACGATTCATGTTTTTCTACTCGGCACGGGTGTACATCAGCTTCCATTTCTTTTCCGGCTTGAATTTCAGCGGACCAACCGCTTTGTCATTGCCGCGTTACGGGCCCCGCGGTAATGCGAGTTGGAAGCATGGTAAGCGTGAATCGCCACTCATCCAAACGCTTCCATTGGCCACCACGCGAATGCCCGTTACTGATCCCGGTCCTCAGCCCAATCACGAATGCCACTTTTTGACACGTTTGTGAATTTACTACCCGCCGTAGCGAGCGAAAACCGTGCGTTTTTAAGCTGTTGGGTTATTGGAAACACAATTGGCGCCAATATTGATTGGGTTTTTGTGAAATTGGTCTGATCCTTGCTCTAGGTCTTGCTCAAACTATTTGAGGGCAGGGCATGAGTGATTTATTTCCGTGTATCGAACTGAGTGGAGGGCCATTTGCCCGAGGCGTGCAGTACGGCAAAGCCTGCCCACAGATCATTGCTCGCAGCATTGAAATCTACGGTCAGCAACTGCTGGACATGGGTTATGACTGGGCCGGTATCAAGCGATTGGTCAATCAATTCATTCCCAATATCGAAGCGTTCGAGCCGCAGTACCTGGAAGAGATGCGGGGCATCGCGCAAGGCTCCGGTCACGACTTCGAGGCCATTGTGATGATCAATGCCCGTACCGAGATCATTCATCTGGGGCGGCGTTCGATGCAGGACAAACCGGAACTGGATGGCTGCACCGGCGCCATCATCCTTCCAGGCGCCACCGCGAACAATGAAGTGCTGCACGGCCAGAACTGGGACTGGCGCATGGAGTGCGCGGAGACTGGCGTGGTCCTGCATATTCGTCGTGACGACGGCCCGGATGTGCTGACATTCACCGAAGCAGGTGGGTTGGCCCGCGCAGGCATGAACTCCATCGGCACGGCGATCACGGGCAACAACCTGGAATCGGATCGTGACTATCAAGTGCTAGGCGTGCCATTGCCGCTTATCCGCCGCAAGGCACTGGAAGCCAATCATTTCGCCCTGTCGATGAAAGCTGTGGCGGTGACGCCAAAGTCGGGTTCGAACAACATGATGCTCAGTCATGCCGCCGGCTTTGGCATCAATTACGAATGTGCACCTGATGAAGTGTTCCCGCTGTACGAGGTCGACGATCTATTGGTGCACGCCAACCATTGGCGCAGCGCGGTGGCGCAGATCAAACTGAAGAACACCGGCATCGGTGGTGCACCCGAAAGCTTTTATCGCGATATTCGTGTCGAGAAACTGCTCAAGCAATTTCATGGCAGCCTGACGCTGGAACACCTGAAAAGCGCGTTTTTCGATGATTTCGGCAAGCCATTTGCCGTCTGCCGACCACCACGTCCGAGCTCGAGCGGCGAGGACAATCTGTCCGCTACGGTGGCAATGATTTTGATGCGCCCGGCCAGTGGGTTCATGGAAATTGCCTCCTTGCCGGCCATTAACCGCACCTTTGGGCAGTACCGTCTCGAGATGGAATCCGATTACGCGCGGTATGCCACCTGGTAAGCATTGACCTGTTGCCAGCCTGAGCCCTGTCCGATTGAGCCCTGCCCGATTGAGGGCTGTAATCAACATCGAGGAACCCACATGTTTCGTTTGATCATTCAGCGTCTGGCCATGGCGGTCCCGACGTTATTGCTGATCTCTATTGCGGTCTTCGCAATGATCCGGTTGATACCCGGTGACCCGGCGCTCTTGATGCTGGGCGACATGGCCGATCCGGCCAGTCTGGTCAAGATGCGGCAGTCCCTTGGGCTGGATCAACCGGTGGTCGCGCAGTACCTGATCTGGCTAAAGGCCGTGTTCCATGGGGATCTGGGCTTTTCGATCACCAGCCATGAGGCCGTTTTGCCGCTGGTGCTTGAAAGGTTCAGCGTCAGCGTGACCATCGTTCTGACGTCGGTCGCGCTGGCGGCGATGATTGCGGTTCCTCTGGGCATGCTGGCGGCGTGGAAACAGGACACGCTGGTTGATTTGGGATTGGTGACGACGGCGACGTTGTTGCTGTCGATCCCCGGTTTCTGGATGGGCCTGTTGCTGCTGTATGTGTTTGGCCTGGAACTGGGCTGGTTGCCGGTGGTGGGGTATGTGCCGTTTTCGGCTGATTTTGGCAAAGCGCTGGCCTACATCATCTTGCCCGTGACAACGCTGGTGCTGCATGAAAGCGGTGTGATTATCCGGATGCAGCGGGCCAGCTCGATCGAAGTCTTGCGCCTGGACTACATCGCTCATGCACGAGCCAAAGGGTTGTCGGAGCGCGCGGTGCTTTGGCGCCATACGTTGCGCAACGCCTTTGCACCCACCTGGACACTGATCGGCCTGATCCTCGGCAACCTGCTGGGCGGGATCGCTGTCATCGAAACGGTGTTCACCATTCCCGGCATCGGGCGCCTGATGGTCGACTCCATTTATGCGCGTGATTACCCCGTACTGCAGGGCTGCCTGTTGCTCATTACGTTCGTCTACGTGCTGGTCAACCTGCTCGTAGATTTGATGTATCCGCTGTTCGATCCTCGGGTGAAAGCATGAAGATTTTAAGCGAAATTGCCGCGCCGCCGACCGCTGTGCCGAAGACCTCGGGGCACAAGCGTCCGCTCCCGTTCAACGCGCTGATCGGTGGCAGCCTGCTGGTGGTGCTGGTGCTGCTCGCGGTGGCCGGTATCGTCTGGACACCGTATGACCCGCTGCGGCTGGATCTGGCCAACCGATTCATGGCGCCGTCCTGGCCACACATTCTGGGGACGGATGAGTTCGGCCGCGATGTCTTCAGCCGCATCATCATCGGTGCCCGCACCAGCCTGTGGATCAGCCTGCTGACGGTGATCCTGGCCATCAGCATCGGCACGCTGTTCGGCTTGCTCGCCGGTTACCTGCGTGGCTGGACGGACCGCCTGTTGATGATGGTCAACGATGCGTTGCTGGCATTCCCCGGCATGTTGCTGGCGCTGGGGCTGCTCGCCATTGTGGGCGCGAGTCAGTACGGCATCGTGCTGGCGCTGGGCCTGGCCTATATCCCCACCGTGGTTCGGGTGGTGCGCAGCACGGTGTTGTCGTTGCGTGAGCGCGAGTTCATCGAAGCCTCCAGGGTCATTGGCAATGGCGAGCTGTACACGATGTGGCGGCATATCGCGCCGAACTGCGTGGCACCGTTGATTGTCCTCGCCACCAGCATGTTTGGCTGGGCGATTCTCTCGGAGAGCGCCTTGAGCTTTCTCGGGTTGGGCGTTCCACCGCCTGCGGCCACGTGGGGAAACATGCTGGCCTCCAGCCGGCCGCATCTGGTCACGGCACCGTGGCTGGGTTTCTTCCCTGGCCTGATGATTTCCATTGCCCTGATCGGCATCAATCTTTTCGGTGACGCCCTGCGTGATCGCCTTGACCCCCGGATGAGTCGCTAATGGATACCGTAAAGCCTTTGCTTCGCGTCAGTAATCTTTGCATTCAGGTGGGAACCGAGGGTTCGCTGGCGGTTGACCACCTCAGTTTCGACATGGCACCCGGCGAGATCGTCGCGCTGGTGGGTGAGTCCGGCAGCGGAAAGACCATGGCGGCGCGTGCTGTCATCGGACTGTTGCCGCCGCCGATGCGCGTCGCGTCCGGTCGAATCGAGTTTGCCGATACCGACCTGTGCACCTTGCCTTACGATCAGTTGCGTGATGTTCGCGGCTCGAAGATCGGGATGGTGTTTCAGGAGCCGATGGTCTCGCTCAACCCGACCATGACGATCGGCCAGCAGATGGCGGAAGGGTTGCGCCTGCACACCGACCTGGATGAAAAAACCATTCTCGCCCGGTCGCTGGAGATGCTGCGCCGGATCGGCATGGATGATCCGCAACGCTGTTTGAATGCCTTTCCCCATGAGTTCTCCGGTGGCATGCGACAACGCATCATGCTGGCTTCGGTCATGTTGTTGCGCCCGGCGCTGTTGATCGCCGACGAGCCGACCACGGCCCTCGACACCCTGGCCCAGGCTGACGTCATCGAACTGATGCTCGAACTGACACGGGAGGAGGGCACGGCGATCCTGTTCATCAGTCATGACTTGTCGCTGGTGGTGCGCCATGCCCACAAAGTCGTGGTGATGCGCAACGGCAAAGCGATCGAAAGCGGCCCGACCGAACAGATCCTGCTGGGCCCCAAGGCCGATTACACCCGGCAATTGCTCGAAGCGCTGCCCACCCGAGGCAACCTTGACAGCGCATCACTGGCCGCGCCGTTGGTCGACATGCGTAACGTCACCATCGAGCACCCGGGGCGCCAGGGTTTCCTGTGGCGTGGCAAGGCAAAACGCGCGGTGGATGGGGTCAGTCTGCAAATCGCTGCGGGTGAAACGCTGGCGCTGGTCGGCGGCAGCGGTTCGGGTAAAACCACCCTTGGCCGTTCGGTCGTCGGGCTGGTCAGTCCGATTGCTGGCGAGATCTTTTTCGATGGCGTCGACATCCTCAAAAGCGCCAATCTTGAGCATCGATTGCAATGCCAGATGATTTTTCAGGACCCGGTATCGTCCCTCGATCCGCGCGCCAGAATTTCTGACATTCTCGCTGAACCGTTGCGCCATGTGCCGGGCCTCAGTCGCGAGCAACGTGCCGAGCGCGTGCGCACCATTCTGCAGGATGTCGGCCTGGACCCGCTCTTCGCCGACCGCTTCCCCCACCAGCTTTCAGGTGGTCAACGGCAACGCGTGGCGATTGGTCGGGCGCTGATTCGTCACCCCAAACTGGTCATCGCCGACGAACCGATTTCCGCGCTCGACATGACCATTCAAAAGCAAATCCTGGCGTTGTTCGAGCGGCTGCAAAAGCAGTACGGCTTCGCTTGTCTGTTCATCTCCCATGACCTTGCGGCGGTGGAACGCATTGCCCATCGCGTGGCCGTCATGCAGCAAGGTCGACTGGTTGAAATTGGCACCACCGCACAAGTGTTCGACAACCCGCAACACGCCTTCACTCATCGACTGCTGGCTGCCGCCAATCCGTTGGTGCGGCTGGCCGACGGGAGTTATCAATTGCGCAGCAGTGCTGCTGTGTGAAGGACTTCAAGGCCGTCATACCTGTGGCGGCGCGAACCTGTTTGATCTTTATCAAGGACTCGCTTATGAATCGCTTTTTAGTAAACGCTCTGACGCTGAGCATGATGACCATGATCGGTTGCGGTATCGCCCAGGCGCAAACCTTGCGTCTGGCGATGAACTCCGACATTCGCAGCCTGGACCCGGGGGTCAATCGTGACGACCGCTCCGATGCGGTCGTGCTGCACATGACCGAAGGGTTGGTGGCCTATGGGGAAAAGGGCGAAGTCAAACCGTTGCTGGCACAGAAGATCGATGTCTCTGCTGATGGTCTGACCTACACCTTCGCCTTGCGCCAGGGTGTGAAGTTCCATAACGGCGAATCGTTGACCGCCGCCGACGTGCTATGGAGCTGGAACCGGGACATGGACCCCAAGACTCAGTGGCGCTGCTTTCCGGAGTTCGATGGCAGCGGCTCGACCAAGGTCACCAAGGTCACCGCACCGGATGACCATACCGTGGTGATGGAGCTGGAAAAACCCAGCGGTATGTTCCTCGCCACGCTGGCGCGTACCGACTGCGGCGGCACCGCGGTACTGAACAAAGCCTCGGTCAACGCTCAAGGTGAGTTCGTCGCGCCGATAGGCACTGGCCCTTATCAGTTAAGCGAGTGGAAGCGCGGGCAGTACGTCACGCTGACAAAATTCGCCGGCTATCAGTCCTTGCCCGGCCCGCGCGACGGTTATACCGGAGGCAAGAACGCGCTGACCCCTGAAGTACGGTTTGTGATTATTCCCGATCAGGCGACGGTCAAGGCGGCGCTCTTTTCGGGCGACCTGGACTTGGCTGAAGTCACCGAAACCGACCTGCCCGAAATCAAGACCCACCCAACGCTCAAGGTCTCGACTGACCCCAGCGCGACCATGAATGTGCTGATGTTCCAAACCCGGGATCCGTTGCTAAAGGACAAGCGGATCCGTCAAGCCATTGCCGCCGCCATCGATGTCAAGCAACTGGTCGCGACCACGAGCAATGGCTTCGGCGTGCCCAATAATTCAATCGTCAGCGTGGCCTCCAACTACTACGGCCCAAGCGAGCAACGCGGCTTCACCTACGATCCACAGAAGGCTGCGCAACTACTCCAGGAGGCAGGCTATCGCGGCCAACCATTGACGATCGTCGCCAACAAACGCTCGATGGTTCCCAGTTACGACCTGGCCATTATTGCCCAGGCGATGCTTCAAGCGGTCGGCATCAACGCGCAGGTTGAAGTCATGGAATGGGGCACTCAGCTTGAGCGTTACCAGGCAGGGCGTTATCAGGCGATGTCCTTCACCTATTCGGCACGCTTCGATCCGGCGCTGAGTTTCGAGCAGGTGACGGGTAACAAGGACAAAGAGTCGCGCAAGGTCTGGGAGGATCCTGAGGCGATCGAGTTGCTGAGCCAGGCACTGAAGGAAGGTGATGTCGCCAAGCGTCAGTCAATCTTCGATCAACTGCATGAGCGCTTCATCGATCAAGTGCCGATGATCGTCATGTACAACGGCCTGGACATCGTTGCGCTGAATCAGAACGTAGAGGGCTACGACGCCTGGATCGGGCAGAAGCCGCGCCTGTGGGGCGTCAGCATCAAGCCTTGAACTCATGGCTCCAGTGGGGTTTGACGGATGTGCGCCGCGATCAGTCGCTTGAGTTGTTCGCGGTCACCGTTACGCAGGAGGTCAAGGATCTGGAAGTGTTCGCGGCTCGACTGCTCGGCGCGCAGATGCGTACGCCAGGTGCCACCTGGAGACGATGGGGGACGGCTGCGAATTTCTTCGATGAACTCGATCATTACCCGGTTGGTGCACATGTCATAGATCCCGCGATGAAACTCGAGATTCGCGATGTAGCACTCTTGCATCGTGCCTTCGTTGACCAGGCGGCTGAAGCGTTGCGCGATGACGTCCAGCGCTTGCAAACGTTCTTCGGTAACGACCATTTGATCGACCGCTGCACATTCGAGTGCGATGCGAACTTCGCGGGTATCCGACACCTGGGTCAGGTCGGGCGTGTGCACGTAATAACCGCGATTGGGAATGTGTTCGACGAGGTTTTTGAGGACCAGTTGGTCCAGTGCGCGACGGATGTCCAGCCGTGTACAGCCGTAACGGTGTTCGAGATCGATCTGCTTGAGCCAACTGCCGGTCGGAAGAACACCGACATTGATGTCGTTTGTAATCAGCAGCACCAGTTGGCTGCGATCAGTCGTTTTTTTGTTCAAAGGTGACTTCCACAAAACTTGGAAAGTGGGTGTGTGAGTCGTCCACCGTGCATGACCCTGACCCGCTGTAGTTTTCAATAATGGCACAATTATCAACGAGGTTTCACAATGTTGAGCAACCCTCAAGACACCCCTGAAGCGCGGCATCGTCAGATGTACTACCGAGGTAGCACGACCATTTTTTCGTGCCGTAAGGATCCGCGTTTTGTTTATTGTCTTTATGTTCCGCAAACCTTCGATCAAGCACCTGAGGGCCATCGTCTGCTGGTTGCGGTCCATGGTACCGGGCGCACGATGGTAGAGTATCGGGACGCGTTTGCCGAGTTCGGCCGCTTCAATCGCTACATCATTCTTGCGCCGCTGTTTCCGGTAGGTCCACTGGGCGATGGCAACCCGCATGGTTTCAAATACCTCAAGGAAGGGGACATTCGTTATGACGAAGTCCTGCTGGCAATGGTGGATGAAGTCTGCGAGGCGCTCAGCACTTCGTTCGAGAAGTTTTCATTGTTTGGTTATTCGGGCGGCGGGCATTTTGCCAACCGTTTTTACTACCTGCACCCCGAGCGTCTACGCTCTGTTTCTATCGGTGCACCGGGGTCGGTGACCTTGATCGATGAGGGGCGCGATTGGTGGGTGGGTACCGGAGGCATTGAGGCGATTTTCGGCAAACGCCTGAATCTCGATGCGCTGCGTGAAGTCGATGTTCAATTGTTAGTGGGTGCCGCAGACCTGGAAACCTGGGAGATTCACTATGCGCCCGGTTCAGTGCAATACATGGACGGTATCAACGACGCCGGGCGCACGAGGGTGGAGCGCAATGCAACGCTGGCTCGCAACCTTGAGGCCCATGACATTCGTGTTCAACAAGACATTGTTCCCAACACCGCTCACGCCGGAATATCGGTTGTGCCCTATGTTCAGGACTTTCTATTGCAATTAGGCGATTGAATCAAAACGCCGTCGAGGCCACCTCGGCGGCGTTTTGTCCGGATTGACGAGGCAAGCGACTATTGGTTTCGCCCAGGATGAACTCATGAGCACGGATTTCCAGCAAACCTTTTATGAAACCACGGCCGACATCACCACCTATCCCGCCCAATCGGGTCGTGTAGAGACTAAAGTGTGCATTCTCGGTGGTGGCCTGGCAGGCCTGTCGACCGCACTCGGGTTGGCGGAGCGTGGTGTCACTGACGTCGTTGTTCTGGAATCCCATCGCCTCGGTCATGGTGCTTCGGGTCGTAATGGTGGCTTCGTCTTCGGCGGCTACAGCCTGGGAAACGCTGATCTTCTCGCCTCCCTTGGCGTTCAAGAGGCGCAACGCCTTTACCGGCTAACGCTTGATGCCGTTGAGTTGATTCGTCATCGTGTCAAACAATACGGTATCGATTGTGACTTGGTTGACAAGGGTGTGATTCTCGCCAATTGGTTCAACGACCCGTCACGACTTGAAACACCGCGAAAACTTATGCGTGATGTTTATGGGGTTGAGTGGGAATACCTGCCGCCAGGCCAGTTGAAAGAGATACTCAAGACTGAGCGCTATTTCGGCGGCCTGCTGGAGCGTAATGCCTTCCACTTTCACCCTCTCAAGTACGTGTACGGCATTGCTCGCACCGTGGCTGAATTCGGTGTGCGCATCCATGAGCAATCATCCGCCCTGATCATCGAGAAGCGTGGAAAGAAATTTGTGGTGAAAACCGAAGGCGGCGAAGTGCATGCCGAGCATGTCATCTTTTCCTGTGGCGGATATGCGCGCGGCGTCTATCGCCCGGTTGAACGTGCGGTGCTACCCATTGCCACCTATGTCGTTGCAACCGAACCGCTCGGGGCCCGTTTGAAGGACGCTATTGACTGTGAATCAGCCGTCTACGACACGCGGTTCGCTTTCGATTACTACCGGCCGCTTCGCGACAGCAGGATGCTGTGGGGTGGGCGGATTTCGGTGCTCAATCGGAACCCGGAAGCGATCGCCAGTCTGCTCAAAACAGATCTTTTATCCGTATATCCCCAGCTGGAAGGTGTAGAAGTCCAATATGCCTGGGGCGGGTTGATGAGTTATGGCCGGCATCAAATGGCCCAGATCGGCCAGGATGAAGCAGGCGTCTGGCATGCCGTTGGTTTCGGTGGTCATGGCATGGCACCGACGACGGTGGCGGGCGAGGTTCTGGCTGACGCTATCGCCCGGTCCATTCCGATTCCCGATGGATTCCGCAAGTTCGGGTTGACCCGTACGTTTGGTCTGGCCGGTCTGGTCGCCGCGCAGATGACCTATAGCGCCTGCCAGGCGCGAGATGCTTTCGACGCCCTGCGCCTTAACAGGTAACGGCAACGACAGTAACGCTAGCTGGAGCGCCCAATGCCGCCCATCACCACGCGCCTGGTGGCGCTGTTTGTTCTTTGCCTGACGCTTGAAGTGCCAGCCCAGGACAGCGCCTGCCCACCTGGCGAGAAACAAGTGTGCCTGGACGGCTGCATCTGCCTGCCAGACCTGGGGCAGGTGCTTGGTCCCGTGCCTGATGGCCTCTATCAGATCGCGGCACCTGCCCTGGCGTTGTGGTTGACTCAAGCCCGCGCTGAAGCAGCCAACGCCGGCCTTCAACCCATTCCACCGCACATCCGGGAGCAACTGCTGCGCTGGTACGACCCCGGCGTCCTTGATACCGCCCACTACAAAGTCAGCGACAACGGCCAGTTCAGCGCCGCCACGGCCATGCTGCAAAACCCCGATGTCGGTGCCGTGACGCTGATCGACATCATCCTTTTTCGGGACGCTCAAACCGCCGAACAGAACGTCGCGCTCTGGGCTCACGAACTCAAGCATGTGCAGCAGTTTCAGGAATGGGGGGTAGAAGGATTTGCCCAGCGCTATACACAGGATTTCAATGCGGTGGAGGCGCCGGCGTATGCCATACAGGCTGAGGTCAGACGGTTTGTGCGCGAAGGGACTGACTGAAGGGTAGAGCCCGCGAAACGTCCGCACGTCATCAATGACTTCCCCGCCAGACAAACGTAGTCTTGTTGATTCGCTTCTCAAGACAAGAACAAAACCAGGAGTCATTGATGCAACCGATCCGTCTCGGTCTGGTGGGCTACGGCAAGATTGCCCAGGATCAGCACGTCCCCGCTATCAACGCCAACCCCGCCTTCCAGTTGGTCGCTGTCGCCACGCAAGGGCAGCCCTGTGCCGGGGTAGAGAACTTTCAGTCCCTGAGCGAGCTTCTCGAAAACGGCCCGCCGGTGGATGCGATTGCGTTTTGCACACCGCCGCAAGGGCGATTCGCTCTGGTGCAACAAGCGCTGGCCGCAGGTAAACACGTGCTGGTTGAAAAACCGCCGTGCGCCACGTTGGGCGAAGCGATGGCGTTGGTGAGTCAGGTCGGTGAGCAAGGCGTCAGCGGTCTGTTCGCCTGGCATTCACGCTACGCGCCCGGCATCGAAGCCGCCCGTGACTGGCTGGCCACCCGCACCCTGCAAAGCGTACAGATCGACTGGAAGGAAGACGTGCGCAAGTGGCACCCCGGCCAGGCATGGATCTGGCAACCCGGAGGCCTTGGCGTCTTCGATCCCGGCATCAATGCCTTGTCGATTGCAACCCATCTGCTGGCGCTGCCGCTGTTTGTCGAGTCTGCCGACCTGCGAGTCCCGAGCAACTGCCAGTCGCCTATCGCCGCCTCCATCAAAATGTCTGACGCGCGCCACCTCGATGTCCGTGCGGAGTTCGATTTCGACCACGGTCATGACGAACTCTGGAGCATCGAGATTCACTGCACCGAAGGCATCCTGCGACTGGACAACGGCGGCGCACTGTTGAGTATCGACGGTGTGCGCCAGGTCGTATCGGAGGAGGGCGAGTACGCCGCGGTCTATCGACATTTTCAGCAGCTGATCGGCGACAAGGCCAGTGACCTGGATCTCCAGCCGCTGCGATTGGTTGCAGATAGCTTTTTTGTCGGCAGTCGGGCGTTGGTTGAGCCGTTCTACGATTAGTGGCGGCTCGGGTGAGTGCTTCGGGAGCTCAACTCGACTGTCCACTCTGGGTCACGCTCTACCCATTTTTTCGTACGAAGCATCGATGACCGTGACGCGCTCATCCCAAGCAGCTTCAGCGACATCCCGGATAATTTCCGCGAGCGTCTCAACATTCACACCCTGTGCCCTGATGCAGGCCAGGCGTCCGAGTGACCAATCGATAACGGTGCATTGTGGGTACTTCGCTAGCAGTGCGGACAGGGCTTCCTGAGGCGGCTCTTTGTGGGTGTACATGAAGTCAAAGTATGGGGCGCTGTCGTTCTGAAGTGAGTACACCAGAGCCCAAGCATTCGATGGGCCGGGAAAGCACATGGCGACGTTACGATGCGCCCATTCTGGCCCACCATGTTTGATGTGGCGAAGTACTTCGATGATCGAATGACAATCGGGTATTCGGATCATGCGATCAGGGTCAAACGTCCAGCCAGGCACGGGCTGGGCGGCTGCTTTACTGGCCAGAAGTGCAGTCATTCTTGCTTTTCGCTTCATCGCATTACCTTGGGGTCGACTGTCCGCTTTTGGCTGTGGATTCAACCGGTCACGCTCAAGAACGCGCCAGAGTTGCCGACGTAATGATTCAACTATCACCGTTCTTTGTGATGGGAAATCTTCAAGGAGGCTCTGTGCCGCACTCTCTACCGTTCACCTGTCTGGCAGCTGTTCTGATCACGACCCTGACAGGTTGCTCGACCCCGACGGCTCCGGCGACTCCTACGACTGCCGTATCTGCCAACATCGATTATTCACAGCGGCGTTATGGAGACACTCGCTTCGACAAACCGGGAATTTCCCTGCCGGCACAAACCATCAGCTTTAAAGCGGATATCGATGGTTGCGAAATGCTAGCTCAAAAGCGCTATGAAGAAGCGCTGGCGAACAGTGCAAAACTTGGGGCCATCTACGGGCAGAGCATTACACCTCAAACGCTGCAAAGCATGAAACGTATGCAGGTTCTGAGCTGTATGACCGGAAAGGAAGCGAATGCTCAAAACGGCAAAGGCTGGGCGATAATCAAATAAGTTGTCTATAACGGCCGATTGCTGCCTCTGGCCAAGGGCTGCAATCGACCCAAAGCGGTCAGTCGTATCTGGTAAAAAGCGACCGAGTGAAGTCGTTCCCTTCGCGCCACGCTCGACTGGCTGCCACACGCCGTCTGCCCTTCTGCACAAGAAAACCTCATCAAGCGACTAATTCGACCTCTGATAAAACATCGCTGATGTATGCCTTAGTCGTCTTCATGCTCTTTTCCCTCATCAATCCATTTTTTGTTCAGGCCTATTTTTTGGCCTCTTCCAGGGCCGCTTTGTATCCGTCGTAGTGATAAAGATGAGCAGCTCATTTATCTGCGCGTGGGTTGCAAGGTCAGCTTGGACCCAAAGCGGACAGCACTCTGTCATCCGGACTGGCTCACCCGAACAACATTGATTGCAATGGACTGCGGCGATTCAGCTGCCGAAGCTTGTGGGTGCACCTAACGTCTGGATAACCTCGTCAATAAAGAGTCTAAGTTTTGCAGAAGGACGACGGTCGGCGGAGTAAATCAGGTTAACGGGATAGGAAGGCCCCTCAAAATCGTCGAACAGGACAACCAACTCCCCTCGCTGAACATAGGGCATCAGTACATCCTCCACGCAAAGCGTGATACCGAAATCAGAAAGTGCAGCGTTGAGTTTGGCAATCGTGTTATTGACCTTCAAGCGACTCACAATCGGCACGCTGAACGTTTTCTTATCCTTGGTGAATTGCCAGGTCTTGTCCGTCATTCGATCCGAAAACAGGTAACCCAGACAATCATGATCCACGAGCTGTTGAGGATGTGTCGGGAAGCCTCTACGTGAAAGATAAGCGGGGGAGGCGCAGGCAAGCATTCTGAAGGATTTTAAGCCACGCTGAACCAACGCTGCGCTATCCGCCAATTGTGTCTTGCCTAGGCGGAAGACGACTTCAAATCCTTCTTCGACGATATTCACAAATCGATCCGTCAGTTCTAGCTCGATTTCAGTTTCGGGGTAGCGTGTCAGGTATTGGGTCAGGAAGGGGATTAAGCGATGAGAACCGTAGTTATACGGAGCGCTGATCCTGATTTTGCCGCGCGGCGTGGAGGTAGCGGCCAACGCCAAAGCATCGGCGGCGTCGATGTCGCTCAGGATGGCCTTACAGCGAGAATAGTATTCAGTACCCACGGCCGTGAGGCTTTGGCGGCGAGTGGTTCTGGTAATCAACTTGAGGCCTAACTGAGACTCTAGGTTGCTCACATGTTTTGCTATCAGTTGAGGGGTGACACCCAACGTGACAGCAGCTGCGGAAAAAGAGTCTGATTCTGCCGCCGCGACGAAAGCGGCCATGCTTTTCAGTTTGTCCATATCTACAACCAATAGTTGTCAATGTTCTTCTATTTGTATCATTTATCTTGAAGATACGCATGTTTAATATCGCTTGTGTCAATCAAGTGAGCGCGTTGCGCCTACATGAAACTGGAGAGCATGAAATGGTAAACGTCTCGCATGAAACTGCTGGAGATACGGAGCGTCGACTCTTGCGCGTGACCACTCAGGCGCGCGTCAGATTCTATCCGGGCACATTCGCTTTTCTAGAGTTTCCGTTGTCATCGTTTCCAGAAGCGGCGAACTCTGACGCACTGGCGCTAATCCGAGATGATGTCGTTTGGAGTCAGTTGGTTCCCTGTGATGACGTGACACAGGAACTGTTTGGGGTGTTCCGTTTCCACTTTCCTCTCGGCGCGGATAACAGCGGATTCGTAGGCTGGTTGGCCACGCGCCTGAAACAGCGATATGGAACGGGTGTTTTCGTGACCTGCGGCCAGCATCGAGAAGATGGCGGGATATTTGATTATTGGGGAGTTCCTGCCGACTTGACTCCAGAAGTCTTTGCGGAAATCCAAGCGTTGGTAGATGGGAGCATTACCGGATAGACGAACATCCAAAGCGGGCATGTGCGAACCTCGGTTTGGGCCCGGTGTTGCAACCGGCTGCTTATGGCCGAAAGCAGCTTGTGCGGACACGACCGACTGCTCAATCCAACGGCCACTTCAGCTCCGAAATTTAAAAGATTTCAGAGCGGTGCCGATGAGGCGGATCACAAAAGTGTCCGCCCGCAATTGCGCGCTACTCTGCCGCCCTGAGTGTGTTGACCTGAACCATGAGCGTTGAGGAGTCGGTGGTTTCCACGAACAGGTCATAGGCCTCCAGATAGAGGTACACATTACTGGTCTTCAGCGCGCTATTGGTGGCGCATGTCACCTTGCGCGCCATCCCCTGCAGCGAGGCAACTGTTTGTGTGGCCGGCAAGGATTCACCCACCGAACACTCAAATTTCTGCACGAAAGGTTTGCCAGTGCTTTCAGTAAAGTTTTTGCTGTAGGCGATAGCACTCCCGGGTTTCACGTTTTGCCAATCGCCCTCCAGGTCGATGCGGGTGAGCAAGCTTCGCTGGTCGGTTTTGCCGGCGAGCTGAGTGCGGCTTGTCGCGGCCAGTTCGATCAGCCCGCGCCAGCGCAAGGTCACACGTTCGTTGCCCAGCACCCCCGTCGCCTGCTCGCGCCAGATTCCATGGGCCGGGCCCGGTTGCAGATACACGTCCATTGGACGGTCGTAGACTACAGCGCTCGGCACCAGCGGGGAGGCGGCGTTGTAGGTGAATTGCAAGTGGCTGAGCGTGTGGGCCGGTCGTCCCTGAGGCAGTGCGCTGAGCTGTGCCAGCAGTGGTGCCGGAAGCTCTGGCGTCAGCAAGTTCGGCGGTAGTTTTTTCCGGATAACCAGCGTGGTGAGTTGCGCCAGGTTGGCGGGTTCTGCGCACACAGTGCCAATCAGCCGGGCGCGTTGTTCTTTGTCCAATGCACTGTCAAGCGGCTGAAGGGGCGGCGGTAGCAGACCCTTATCGCCGATACGATAAACCAGGCGGGTGCTGGCCTGGCGAGTAGAACAGTCGAACTCGACACGCTCAAACTGGCTGTCATAGGACTCGCCTTCGCTTTCATCCACGCGGGTGCGGCCATAGTCGATGCCCGCCCATATCGAGCGTCGGGAGTTCTCCATGCCCAGGGTGCCCGGGTCCAGTAACACAACGTCTTCGCTGTCGCCGGGCAACTGCTTCCAGGCGCTGTCCCGGACCGCTTGGCACATCTGCCGGGGCATGTTCCGCGCTGGATCTTCTGGCAGGACATAAGGATCGCTCCAGTCCTTGCCGCTTCGATAATCCATGGATACTTTCGAAGAGTCGCAGCTAGCGAAAAGCCGGGCCTGGGTGGCTGGCTCGGTGCCTTCAGCCGGTAGATCAATCGTCAACAGGAGCGTTTTGCCCAGTTTGATCGTGGTATCCAACGGCAGCGGCCGGGCTTGTACACGGGTCGCCATGGCTTGATTCTGTACCTGGCGCTCGGCAGCCTTACGCTTATAGTAATCGGCCATCCCGTTGCCTTGCAGGGCACAACCCGTCAGGGCCACAGTGAAAACAGCACCCGTCAGGCGAAATAAAATACTCACAGCAAACAGCTCCTTGGTGCGACCGGTATCCAGGCCATTTGAATCGGCTGGACAGTCAATACCTTTAGGGGCTGCGAGTGGCTGCGTCTGTGTTCGCGGCCGGCGCACCGAACCGGAGCTGCTACGGACTGCATTGACGGGCATTGCGCAAGTTGTCGACAACTACCTGATCAAGGACTTGAACGAGTGAGCACGGGACAGTCGTGCTCCAACGCGCTGTAAAAACACCGCCAACCCCTGTGGGAGCGAGCTTTTGTGGCGAGGGAGCTTGCTCCCGCCGGCCGATCCGCGTCCGGGCGAAGCAGTCGCAAAACTTTTAGGGCCGCTTCGCGACCCAGCGGGAGCAAGCTCCCTCGCCACAAAGGGTCGCTCTCACAGTGGTTTTGCGCAGGTGAACGTCAGTTGGTGACCAACAGTTCCGGGCCGAGGTAGTTGTTGATGTGGTCGATGTCGTCGTCGCCCAGACTGCCTACCGAAGAGGCCAGGCGCAGGCGCGACATCAAGTACCGCAGCTTCGCCTCGAACAGGTCGTGGCGCGCAACAAAGAGCAGCTCTTCGGCATTGAGGACGTCCGAGTTGGTGCTGGTGCCTCCTTCCTTGAAACCCTTGCGTGTCGAAGTCAGTGAGCGTTCGTTGGACTCCACGGCCCGCTCCAGTGCGTGAATACGTTTGGCGCCGCTCTGTACGCCGGCATACTCGCGGGTGGTTCCGGAGATGACTTCCTGTCGCGTGGCGTCGAGTTCGTCCAGGGCCTTGGAACTATTGGCACTGGCCTGGCGTGTCAGTGCGCTGGTACCGCCACCGTTGTACAGCGGGAAATTGACCTCCAGCCCGATTGAGGCGTAGTGGTTGCGTTGATTCAGCTCGGAGATTGATTGGCTCTCGCCCGCGGTGTAGCCGGCAACGAAATCCAGTGTCGGCCAGTGACCCGCCCTGGCGCGCTTCACTTCTTCTTCAGCGAGGTCGCTGCTGTGACGGCGCGCATGGATCAGCGGGCTATCGGTCTGAGCCTTGACCAACCAGTCTTGCAGGTTGCTCGGTAGCAACGGTGGCGTATCGAAGCTCGGACGCAACGTGGTCAGCGATTCGGGGGTTTCTCCGATGTATTCCTCAAGCTTGCGGCGCGCATTGATCAGGTTGTCCTGCGCTTCGATCAGTTCGGCTTCGGAGAGGTCGCGGCGAGCGACCGACTCGTCGATGTCGGTGACGGTGCCGGCCCCCAGCTCCATGCGCCGTTTCGCCGAGGCGAGCTGTTCATCAAAGGCGCTCAGCTTGGACTTGGCCAGGACGATGGTTTCACTGGCCAACAGCACGTCGAAATAGCTTTCGGCGAGGCGCACCGCGGCGTCCTGACTCTTGGCATCGAACACTGCGACGCTGTAGTCGGCACGCTGTTTGCCCTGGCGGTACTCGGCCATTTTCTGTTTGTTGAACAGCGGCTGGCGCAAGCGCACGTTAGCGCCCTTGGAGTCGTAGTCGAGATCTCTTTCGACACCGCTCTGGCGCTGGCTGCCATTGACCTTGTTGTCGTAGGCCGAGGCACTGATCTGCGGTAGCAGACCGGCCTGGCCGATGGCGCGGTTTTCCAGGCCGGCCTCTTTTTCATGCACGGCGGCGCGGTAGACGGGGCCTTGGTATTGCAACAGATCCCAGGCTTGTTTGAGGTCCATGGCGCCGGCCGGGAGGGATAGCGCTAACAGGCAGAAGCACAGGCAATGACGATCCATTTCATTGTTCCTTGAAGGAGCTGTCGACACGTTCGAGCATTGGTTTGAGAAGATAGCTCATCATGTTGCGCTCGCCAGTCTTGATGGTGACGCTGGCGGGCATGCCGGGACGAATGTGATTGCTGCCAAGAAGGCTCATGCCATCGGGCGTGACTTCTACCTGAGCCAGATAGAACGGTTGCTTGCTTTCCTCGTCGAGCAGGCGGTCGGCGGAGACGGTCTTCACGCGGCCGGGGATGTTGGGCGTCTTGGCATGGTTGAAGGCCGGGAAGGCAATGTCCACGGCCAGGCCGGGGACCATCTTGTCGATGGCCTGCACGGGAATCATCGCGTCGACCTGCAGCGGTTCGTTGTCCGGCACGATTTCCATGATCTTGAAGCCGGGCTGAATGATCCCGCCAACGGTAGCAATGGCCAGGGACTGGACCATGCCATCGATGGGCGATCGAATCACCGTGTGGGTCACTTCATAGTCCAGCGCACGCAAGCGGTCGGCCAGGGTGGTGTTTTCCTTGGCGGTGTCGGTGAGCTGCGATTCGACTTCCTTCAGGTAATCGTGCTGGCGCTGCAGGATGCGCAGCTTGATTTCGGTAGTCTGGCTGCGCACGCGAGCGATGTTATTGAGGTTCTCGGCCTGGCCGGCGGAGAGGTCGGCATTGCTGCGCTCCAGCTCAAGCAGGCGGTTGCGCGGCACATAGCCTTCGGCCGCCAGCACGCGGGTGCCTTTAAGTTCCTGGTTGAGGAAGTTGATCTGCGAGGCGCGGGCGCCATAGACCTGTTGCAGGCCCTTGAGTTGCACCGCCGACGCCGCGAGGTTTTCCTGCAGGATGCTGATTTCGCCCGCGAGGCCGGCGCGCCGGGTGTCCAGCAGGCGTTGTTGCAGATCCATGGCGGCCAACAGGCGCTGGTCATTGCCGAAGCGCTTGAACAATTCGGGATCGTAGTTCACCACATCGCGGTCGTCACGTTCCGCTTCCAGGCGGTTTTCCACCGTCTTGCTGACGATGTATTGGGCGCTGACTGCACCCTGTTCGGCAACGGCACGCAGCGAGTCAAGGCGGACGACCTCCTGGCCTTTTTTCACTGCATCGCCTTCGCGAACAAGAATGGCCTCCACGGTGCCGCCGCTAAGATGCTGCACAGCTTTGCGATTGCTGGTGACTTTTACCGTGCCTGTCGCTACCACGCCGGCATCCAGCGGCGCCAGCCAGGACCACAGGAGGAAGCCGCCGAAACCGGCGAGCACCAGCCACATGCCCCAGCGCATGGGTTTGCCGACGTCCAGATCCACCACGTGCCGGGGGTCGGTGAGAATCATGTCGGTGTGTTGGCTCATTTGCATGATCGGTCACTCCCGTGCTTTGACGGAGGCCAGCGGAGTCGACGCGCCTGTCGGCATCACCCTGGCCTTGCGCAGCTCTGCGAATACTTCATCGCGAGTGCCGAGCATCTGCACACCGCCGTCGCGCAGCATCAGCACCTTATCGACGGCGCAGAGCACATTGGGGCGGTGGGAAATCAGAATGACGGTGGCGCCGCGGGTTTTTAATTGAGCCAGCGCATCGACCAAGGCCTTTTCACCGACGTCGTCGAGGTTGGCGTTCGGCTCATCCAGCACAATCAGATTGGGGTCTCCATACAGCGCGCGGGCCAAGGCGATGCGTTGCTTCTGGCCACCGGAAAGCGGGCTGCCATCGGTGCCCAGACGGGTCTCGTAACCCTGCGGGAAACGCAGGATCATCTCGTGCACTCCAGTCGTCCTGGCGGCGCGGATGACCGCGTCGCTGTCGACCTCGCCAAAGCGCGCAATGTTGTCGGCGATGGTGCCCTCGAACAGCTCCACGTCCTGTGGCAGATAACCGAGCCAGGGGCCAAGTTCGCCCTTGTTCCAGGTGAATATGTCCGCGCCGTCCAGGCGCACCTTGCCAGCCTGTGCCGGCCAGACGCCGACCAACAGGCGGGCGAGGGTGGATTTGCCCGAGGCGGATGGACCGATAATGCCAAGGCTTTCGCCGGGGGAAAGGTTGAAGCTCACCCCGCGTAGAATCGTGTTGCTGGTGCCGGGGGCACCGGCATACACATTTTCCACCGCCAGCATGCCCAACGGCCGCTGCAGCGACATGCTCGGTGGCCGGCGCGGATAGTCGTTCAGCATTTCGTTCAACCGGCCCCAGGCCGAACGGCAACCGAGCAGTTGCTTCCACGACGCGATGACTTGTTCCACCGGGGCCAGCGCGCGGCCGGTGAGGATCGAGCAAGCAATCATCATCCCGGGGGTGATCTTGCCTTCGATCGCCAGCAGCGCACCGGCGCCGAGGATCAGCGACTGCAAAGTGATACGCACGAAGCGCCCGATGCTGCTGATCAGGGCGGCACGGTCGGAGGCCAGGGTCTGCATTTCCAGAATGCGCAAATGGCTTTGGTACCAGCGCTTGCCGATCGACGGCAGCATGCCCATGGCTTCGATGACCTCGGCGTTGCGCAGGTTGTTGTTGGCATAGGTGGCGGAGGAGAGGGCGGCTTGATTGGCTTCGGCTAGCGGCTTTTGCGTCGCCTTCTCGGTGAGATAAGCCAGACCCACCAGAATCATCGAGCCGATCAGCGTGAGCAGTCCGAGCAGCGGATGGATCAGATAGGCGACCAGCAGGTAGATCGGCGTCCAAGGCGCATCAAAGAAAGCGAACAGGCTATTGCCGGTAAGAAATTGACGCACCTGCGCGAGATCCTGCAGGGCCTGGGCCGGATTACCGCCGGCGCGGCTCAGGTTGCGCTCGAATGCCGCGGTGAAAATACGTCGATTGAGGTCCATGTCCAGGCAGTTGCCGACCCGGATCAGCACGCGGGTGCGGAACATTTCCAGCGTGGCCATCAGCAGGAACAGGCCTATCACCAGAAAGGTCAACATCGTCAACGTCGTGACGTTTCGACTGACCAGGGCGCGATCATAAACCTGCAACATATAAACGGCTGGCGTCAACATCATGACGTTGATGACGCCACTGAAACCTGCCAGCGAGTAGAAACTGCGACGAAGGCGAAAGAGTGCGTCGGCCAGTTCGGATCGAGTACTCGATTGTTTGTACATTTGGCTGACCCCTCTCGAAAAGCCGTTAGCCCTTGCGGCGCAACAGCTAACACGTGTAATTCGCAGGTAGCCGTCGATATGCAGGGGTTCGCTCTCGGGCGAATCTCCTGCCATTTCTGCGTTGCTCCCATAGCCAGCAGCGTAGGTGGCGATGAAACAATCTGAAATAACATTTCGCTCTAATGGTGCGTCGAACTTTCTATAAGTCTTTTAAAAACAGCTAGTTGTGAGGTCAATTGCCGGTCGTCAGGTTTGTGCGTCGTAAAATTGACAATTATTTGCTATGCACCTTTAGTCTTAATCATTGACGGCACCGTCCGCCTGAAGCCTGTCAACTCTTTGGCAATGCCAGGCGCAGAGATTTTCCCGAGGGAGCACAGCATGTTGATCATTTCGTTCTTCAGCAGAGGGAAGGTGTTGTTCAGGAAGTTCGCCTTGACTGCAAGTTTCCATGGCCCGCCCAGGGCTCGGGTTCGCTCTGCCTGATCGCAGAGCGAGTCATTCTTTCGCGAATTTCAGGCGCGCACCCCGGGGGGCCGTTTAACGGCTTTGTCTTCCCGCGTCAGCGCTCGCCAAAAAAAATGAACCAACACACTGCGCAAGCCAGCACCTGACTGGGCGTGGGCGGATTCTTATCGGCCTGTGTCCTTCCCCAAAGAGATCGAGGGCAAGCAAAATGGCCAATTTCAACAAGTCCGACCTGGAGTTCATCCTTAAGCAAATTTTCATCGCAGAAGCGCATGCCGACGGCGCCAGCCTCAGTGATTTGCTACCCAACAGTCAGGTGCCATTCGGCCTGCGTACCGTCGATGGCAGCGACAACAACCTGGTCGCCGGGCAAAGTGAGTTTGGCGCTGCGGACAATGCTTTTCCGCGCCTGCTGGATCCCTCGTTTCTGGCGTCATACTCCGGGACTGGGACGGTGATCGACCCGCAGCCACGGATTATCAGTAACCTGATCGTTGATCAGACCACCAACAACCCGGCCGCGGTTGCGGCGAACGGCGGTGCCGACCCGGTCATCAGCCCGGGTCCCGACGGTGTCTTCGGCACGGATGACGACACGCAAGTGTTCTTCATCCCCAATCAGTCGGCGGACGCCGGCCTGACCGCCGGCTTCAACTCGTGGATGACCTTCTTTGGCCAGTTCTTCGATCACGGCCTCGACCTGGTCAGCAAGAGCAGTACCGACTTCGTGTTTATTCCGTTGCAGCCGGATGATCCGTTGTATGTGCCGGGCAGCCCGACCAACTTCATGGTGCTGCCACGGGCCGTGCGTACAGCCGGCGCGGACGGAATTCTCGGCACTACCGATGATAGCCAGCCCAACACCACCTCACCGTTCGTGGACCAGAGCCAGACTTACAGCTCGCACCCCTCGCATCAGGTGTTCCTGCGCGAGTACATCATCAACGCGGCAGGCGACCCTGTTGCAACGGGGCGCTTGATTACCAACCGCGATCTGGGCGCCGATGGCAAGTTCGGCACTGCCGATGATGGCGGCGCGGAAAATGGCGGCATGGCGACCTGGGCGGTGGTCAAGGCCCAGGCCCGTGACATTCTCGGCATCGACCTGACCGACGCCGATGTGCACAACGTGCCGCTGCTGGCGACCGATGCTTACGGCAACTTCATCCGGGGCCCGAACGGTATGCCGCAAGTGGTGATACGCATCAGTAACGGCGATGACGGTATCGCCGGCACGGCTGATGACGTCACGCAACTGGTCGAAGGCAACCGGGATGCTCCGATCAGTCTGGCCAGCGCCGTGAGTACCGGTCATGGCTTCCTCGACGACATCGCCCACAATGCCGCGCCGGTCGTCATCGGCGGGGCTCTGCAGGCGGATACTGACACCGATATCGGCAATGCGCAGCTCGTTGGCGCAGGCGGCAATAACCTGACCTACGACAACGAACTGCTCGACGCTCACTACATTGCCGGCGATGGCCGGGCGAACGAAAACATCGGCCTGACCACTGTGCACCATGTGTTCCATTCCGAGCACAACCGCCTGGTCCAGCAATCCAAGGAAACCATCCTTGCCTCTGGCGATCTGGCGTTCCTCAATGAGTGGCTGGCCGACGACGTCGCGGCGATACCGACTGCACCCGCCGATATCGCGGCGTTGGTGTGGGACGGCGAACGGCTGTTTCAGGCCGCCAAGTTCGGCACCGAAATGCAGTACCAGCACCTGGTGTTTGAGGAGTTCGCGCGGACCGTTCAACCGCAGGTCGACGAATTCCTTGCCCCCAACGGGTATGACACCTCGATCAACCCGGCCATCCTCGCCGAGTTCGCCCACGTGGTGTATCGCTTCGGTCACTCGATGTTGACCGAGACTGTCGATCGCTTCGACCCCGAGTTCAATCCGCTGCTCACTGACCCGAACAACCCTGACTCGCAACTCGGCCTGATTGCAGCCTTCCTCAACCCGCTGGCCTTTGCCGGCAGTGGCGCTACCGCGGACGAAGCGGCAGGGGCGATCATTCGCGGTGTGACCCGCCAGCTCGGCAACGAGATCGACGAGTTCGTCACTGAAGCGTTGCGCAACAATCTGCTCGGTCTGCCCCTCGATTTGCCGGCCCTGAACCTGGCGCGTGGTCGCGACACGGGCATCCCCACGTTGAATGAGGCGCGGCGTGAGTTCTACCAAACAACCGGCGACAGCCAACTCAAGCCTTACATCAGTTGGGCTGACTGGGCGGACAGCCTCAAACACCCCGAGTCGTTGGTCAACTTTATCGCGGCCTACGGCACCCACGGGGCATTGACTGCGGCCGATGTGGATACGCTGGTCGAGATGCGTGCGGTCGCCGCTGCCCTGGTGTTTGGCGGCAGCGCGGTGATCAACGCCGGCACTACCAGTGAGCGTACTTTTACCGCCACTGAAGCGGATCGCCTGGCATTCCTTAACAGTTCGGGCGACTACGCCATGGTCAATGGCGTCACCACCACCGGCGTCGACGACATCGACTTCTGGGTCGGTGGTCTCGCCGAAGAGAAGATGCCGTTCGGCGGTATGCTCGGCTCGTCATTCAATTTCGTATTTGAAACCCAGATGGAGGCGTTGCAGAACGGCGACCGCTTCTACTATCTGTCGCGCGTCGCGGGACTGAACTTCGGCACCGAACTGGAGAACAACTCCTTCGCCAAGCTGATCATGCTCAACACCGATGTCACTCACCTGTCGAACACCGTGTTCCTGACGCCGACGTTCACCCTCGAGGTGAACCAGGCCAATCAGTACACTGGCCTGGGCGTCGGCGGTCGCGCCGATCCAACCGGCGGCCTCATGATCAACGGCGTGGAAATCGTGTCGCTGGTGATCCGCGACAACCCCGACACCGTCGGTCCGGACAGTAATTTTCTGCATTACACCGGTGAAGATCATGTCGTCCTCGGCGGCACCGCGGGCAATGACATCATCATCTCCGGTGAGGGCGATGACACCGTTTACGGCGACGGCGGCAACGATGTCCTCGAAGGCGGCGCCGGGAACGATGCGGTTCTGGGCGGCGCGGGCGATGACATCATCACCGACTCGTTCGGCGACAACCGTCTGGAAGGCAATGCCGGTAACGATGTGATCGTGGCCGGCAGCATGCTGGTTGCAGGCAACCTGATCCTTGGGGGCGATGGTCAGGACTTCATCATCACCACCGAAGACATCAGCATCACCTTCGGCGGTCAGGGTGACGACTTCATCCTCGGCGCCAAGACCAACCTGCCAGCTACCGGCAACGAAGGTGATGACTGGATCGAGAAAGGAACCCAGGACGGCGCGCCTGGCGATAACGCCTCGCCGTTGCTCAATGACGATGTGATCGGCAACGACATCTTTGTCGGTGGTGGTGGCTTCGACGAAATGATCGGCGAGGGTGGTGATGACATCTTTGTCGGCAGCGATGCCCAGGACAATATGGACGGCATGTCCGGTTTCGACTGGGTGACCTACAAAAATGACAGGGTCGGCGTGACCGCTGACCTGACCATGGCCGCGCTGGCGCAGCCACACGGCAACGCGCCCAACCAGAATAACGGGCCGTTCAATCCGGTCGGCGCGTCGCCGGCCTCGATCCTCGACCGTTTTGCCGAGGTTGAAGGTTTGTCCGGTTCGAAGTTCGGTGACGTACTCAAAGGTGATGATGTCGATGCCGACACCATCATCAACCATGGTGGGGCCACGGGCAGTGCGTTGACCAACGTGGCGTTGATCCGCGGACTGGAGCAGTTCCTGTCCGATGCCGGCTTGCCGACCACCGGCTTTGCCACGGGCAACATCATCCTCGGTGGCAATGGCAGTGACCTGATCGAGGGCCGCGGTGGCGATGATCTGATCGATGGCGACAAATGGATCAACGTCAGAATTGCCGTTTATGCCCCTGGTGACGTCAACCATACCGGCCCCGAGATCGCCAGCTTCGACAGCATGGTCGATATGATCCCGTTCATGCTGGACCGCACCTACAACCCGGGTCAGCTCAAGGCCGTGCGGGAAATCCTGCCCGGTACCTCGACGGGCGGGGCGGCCTTTGACACCGCGATTTTCTCCGGGCTTCAGTCCGAGTATGTGGTGACGCGTGACACTCGCGGCACGGCCAATGTGGCGGACGATGTCTGGACGGTGACCGATACCGAAGTGGGTCGCGACGGCACCGATACCTTGCTGCATATCGAACGCCTGCAGTTCGCCGATACCCAGCAAGTACTGGTGCCGGGGCTGAATGCACAACCGACGGGCAGGCCAGCCGTCGCGGATGGAAACGGCGGTGCGATCACCGTGGGCGACACACTGACGGTGAGCATGGCCGGTGTGCGCGATGCCAACAACATCGCGGTGGGTAACCTGCAGGGTTTCGTCAACAACACCTCGGTGTCCTTCTATTGGCAGTTCGAAGCCGACCCTGGCACTGGCGTGTTCGAAGACATCATCCTGCTGCCTGCGGGTGACCTGGCGTTCCAGAGTGCCGACGGCACTTCGTTCAAGGTCTCGCCGGATCTTGCCGGGTTGTCACTGCGGGTCAAGGCGATCTATCAGGATGGTCATGGCACGACAGAAGTGGTGTTCTCGCAACCGACTGCCGTGGTGGAAGCCGGCGCGCCGGTCGTGCCGACGGCGCAGGTACCGGTCGTCAATGCCTCCGAGGGTGGCGCGGGCCTTAACATGGTCCGCTCCGACCTCAACTTCATCCTTGATCAGATCAAGATTGCCGAGGCTGACGCGGCCGGTCAGGACATTCTCTCGCTGATCCCGAATATCCGCGCGCCGTTGGGCCTGCGTGCGGTCGATGGCTCGAACAACAACCTGATGAACCTCAACGGCATCAACAACACCGAGTTTGGTGCCGCCGATAACATCTTCCCGCGCGTGTCCGATCCGGTCTTCAATCCGGCGGAAGGTGCGCCTGCCGACTTCTTCGGCCCCGGCTCGCCGGCCACGGGGGGATCGTCGTATCAGCAGACCAGCGGCTCAGTGTTTGACTCGCAGCCGCGCACCATCAGTAACCTGATCGTCGACCAGACGTCGAACAACCCGGCGGCTTATGCCACGGCTTACGACGTGGGTGCGGACGGTGTACTCAACTACGGCGTAGTGGGTAGCGGTAACGACGACGTGCTCAAGGATGGCGTACGGATCGTCGCCAGCCCCGGCATGGATGGTGAGTTCGGTACTGCCGACGACCACGATGTGTATATGTTCGAGAACACCGCGCCGGATGCGGGGTTGTCCGCGCCGTTCAACTCTTGGATGACGTTCTTCGGACAGTTCTTCGATCACGGTCTGGACCTGGTGACCAAAGGCGGTTCGGGCACCATCTTCATCCCGCTGCAACCGGATGATCCGCTGTATGTGCCAGGCGGCAACGCCAACTTCATGGTGCTGACCCGCGCGACCAACCAGCCAGGGGCAGACGGCGTTCTTGGCACGGCCGACGACATCCATGAGCACACCAACACCACCTCGCCGTTCGTGGACCAAAACCAGACCTACAGCTCGCACCCATCGCACCAGGTGTTCCTGCGCAGTTATCTGCTGACCGACGACGGCCCCATCGCGACCGGCAAGCTGATCACTAACCGTGACCTGGGGGACGATGGTAAGTACGGCACCGGAGACGACACCGAAATCGGTGGTATGGCGACCTGGAAAGTGGTCAAGGCGCAAGCCAACGACATTCTGGGTATCCACCTGACCGATGCCGACGTCGGTAACGCCCCGCTGTTGGCGACCGACGCCTATGGCAATTTCATCAAAGGGCCGAATGGCTTCCCGATGGTCGTGATGAAGGGGGTTGACGGTCTTGGTGGCACGGCGGATGACGTCCTCGTCGAAGGCAATCCGCTTTCACCCATCAGCCTGACCAATGCTGTGCGCACCGGTCACCAGTTCCTCGCCGACATTGCCCACAATGCAGCGCCGGTGTTCAGTGGTGGCGTGCTCGCGCCTGACGCGGATTCCGATATTGGCAACGCCGTGCCGGTCAATCAGCAGACCGGGGCCAATCTGGCCTACGACAACGAGTTGCTGGACGCGCATTACATCGCTGGCGACGGCCGGGTCAACGAGAACATCGGCCTGACGGCGGTGCATGCGATCTTCCACTCCGAGCACAATCGGCTGGTGGCGCAAACGAAGGACACCGTGCTCGATTCGGGTGACGTGGCTTTCCTGAACGAGTGGCTGCTCACGCCAGTGAGCGCGTTGCCAGCCAATCAGGCGGAAATCGATGCGCTGGTATGGAATGGCGAGCGCCTGTTCCAGGCGGCCAAGTTCGGCACCGAGATGCAGTATCAGCATCTGGTGTTCGAGGAGTTTGCCCGGGCCATCCAGCCTAACGTCGACCTGTTCTTCGCACCGACCCAAGTCTATGACGTTGACCTCGATGCCTCGATCGTCGCCGAGTTCGCCCACACCGTGTACCGGTTTGGCCACTCGATGCTGACCGAGACCGTCGATCGCTTCGACGTCGATTTCAACGTGGTCGGCGATCCGAACAGTGTTGATCCTGATCAGCAACTCGGCCTGATCGCGGCGTTCCTCAACCCGTTGGCGTACGTCGCCAGTGGCGTGACACCCGAGGACGCAACCAGTGCGATCGTGCGTGGGTTGACTCGGCAAGCCGGTAACGAAATCGACGAGTTCGTCACCGAGGCGCTGCGCAACAACCTGCTCGGCCTGCCGCTCGACCTGCCGGCGCTGAACATCGCCCGTGGCCGCGATGTCGGGATTCCCTCGCTCAATGCGATCCGCCGCGACATCTACAGCCAGACCGGTGATACCCAACTCAAGCCGTACACCAGCTGGGTTGACCTGGTGCAGCACCTCAAGCATCCGGAGTCGTTGATCAACTTCATTGCCGCCTATGGCACCCATGAGTCGATCACGGCGGCGACCACGATGGAAGACAAGCGCGCTGCAGCCATGGCGCTGGTATTTGGTGGCACGGGGGCGCCGGCTGATCGCCTGGACTTCCTCAACGGCACCGGTACCTGGGCCAACGTAACGCGGGCCGGCAAGGATGGCTTGCTAGGTACTGCCGACGATCTGAAGGGGGTGACTATCACCGGGGTCGATGCCATCGACCTGTGGATCGGCGGCCTCGCCGAAGCGAAAACGCCGTTCGGCGGCATGCTCGGCTCGACCTTCAACTTCGTGTTCGAGAACCAGCTGGAAAAACTGCAGGACGGCGACCGCTTCTACTACCTGGAACGTACCGCTGGCCTGTCGATGAATGCCGAGCTGGAAAGCAACTCGTTCGCCAAGCTGATCATGGCCAACACCTCGGCCACGCACTTGCCGGGCCTGGTGTTCTCGGATCCTGGGTATTATCTGGAAAGGGACCAGACCAAGCAGTACAACGATGGCCTGGGCAACGCCGATCCGCTTGGCGAGAACGGCGAGCAGGTGGTGTTCCGCGACAACCCGCTGACCGCAGGGCCGGACACGAACTACATCCGGTATTCGGGTGCAGAGCACATCGTGTTGGGCGGTACCAACGGCGCAGACATCCTCATTTCGAGTGAGGGTGATGACACGGTCTGGGGCGACGGTGGCAACGATCGCATCGAAGGCGGTGACGGCAACGACCAACTGCGCGGTGGCTCCGGCGATGACATCATCACCGACAAGGGCGGTGACGATAACATCCAGGGTGGCGACGGCAACGACGTGCTGCACGGCGGCAACGGCGTTAACCTGATCATCGGCGGGTTCGGCAATGACTTCATCGTGACCGGTGAGGATGCTTCCGAAGCCATTGGTGGCCAGGGCAACGACTTTATCCTGGGCAGCAAAGCCAACGAACAGGACATGGGTAACGAAGGCGACGACTGGATCGAGAAGGGCACTTCGGACGGTGCACCTGGCGACAACTTCGACCCGGCTGGCAACGACCCGGTGATCGGTCACGATGTGTTCATCGGCGGTAACGAGAACGATAAGTTCAACGGCGAAGGCGGCGACGACATTATGGTCGGCAGTCTCGGCCTGGGTGACCGCTATATCGGCGGCTCCGGCTTTGACTGGGCAACCTTCAAGGGGCTCGCCCAGGGCGTGACCATCGATTACACGGACCGCTTTTTCGATGTTCCGCCGGTGCCGGGTTCGGGTGCCTCGGCGCTGGTGCGCTTCGACATCATGGAAGGTCTGTCGGGTTCGTCGCACGGTGACTTCCTGCGCGGTGACAACGAAGATGCCACGTCGCTGCCTACTGCGGGTGCAACCGGCAGTGTGCTGACCAACATTGACCTGATCGACGGCCTGGCGGATCTACTGCCCGACGGAGCGACGTTCTTCGATGGCGGCAACATCATCCTCGGCGGTAGCGGCAGCGACCTGATCGAAGGTCGCGGTGGTGACGACATCATCGACGGTGACAAGTGGCTGAACGTACGCATCAGCGTACGGGCGAACGCTGATGGCACTGGCGCGGAAATCGCCACGTTCGACAGCATGGAGCCGCTGGTGCCGTTCATGTTGAACGGTACTTACAACCCGGGCCAGTTGGTCATTGTGCGGGAGATTCTGACCGGTAATGACAAATTCGACACGGCGCTGTTCTCCGGTACTTTGGGGGAATACGGCATCGAGATCGATGGCGACACGGTCATTGTGACCGACTCGGTGGCAGGGCGTGATGGCGTCGATCGCCTGACGGGCATCGAGCGTCTGCAGTTCGCTGACGTTGCGGTATCGTCCGGAGTCGGCACCGCGCAAAACAACGACCCATCGGGTCATCTGGCCATCCTCGATGCGGCTACCGGCGTGCGTGAAGATACGCCTGTCGCCGGCCAGTTGCTGCGCGTCAGTGGTTCGGCGGTACACGATGCGGACAACCAGAGCGCGGCCAATCCGACCGGTGCGGTCACCGGTGGGGTGGCTTACTACTGGCAGGTCGAAACCATTCCCGGTACGGGCGTCTATGACGACATCACCTTGATCGCCGCCGGCGAGGCAATGCGGGCGACTGGCCCCACCTTCCTGGTGGGGCCCGATGAGGCGGGTCTGAACATCCGCGTCCGGGCGGTGTACCAGGATGCCAAGGGCACGTTGGAGATCGTCGATTCGTCCGGGAACAGTGCACCGACCGAAGGGGCGACCGTTACCGGGCTTGCCGTGCAGAACCAGGTGTTGACCGCTGACCCGTCGAGCATCATCGACGCCGATGGTCTGAGCAGCAATCCGCAGTTCACCTACCAGTGGCAGGCGAACGACGGGCTTGGCTTCGTCAACATCGCCGGCGCTACCGGTAGCACGTTCGCGCTTGGCCAGAATCAGGTCGACAAGGAAGTGCGCGTGGTGATCGGCTACGTGGATAACTTCGGTGTGGTCGAAAGCGTTTCGTCCAACATCGTAGGGCCGGTGGAAAACGTTAACGACGCACCGACAGGCGCGTTGCTGATCAGCGACACGACACCGGATCAAGGGCAGGTACTGACCGCGCTGACCGGCGGGATTGCCGATGCGGACGGGCTGGGTACCTTCAGCTACCAATGGCAGCAAGGTGTCGGTACTTCCTTCACCAACATCAACGGAGCGACGGCCGCGACCTTCACCCCTGGTGCGGCGCAGGGCAACCTGCAATTGCGGGTGATCGTGCGCTACACCGATGGCTTCGGCACGCTGGAGTCGCTGACCTCTGCGGCAACGGCGGCGGTTGCGGTACTGAGCGGCGTGGTGCTGCAGGGCAACAATCAGGCGAACACCCTCACCGGCGGTGCCGGTAACGATGTGCTGCTTGGCCTGGGCGGGAACGATACGCTGAATGGCCTGGCCGGTCTCGACCAGTTGTTTGGCGGCACAGGCAACGACATCCTCAACGGCGGAGACGACAACGACGTCCTCAATGGCGAGGACGGCAACGACACCCTCAACGGTGGGCTCGGCGCGGATGCCATGAACGGCGGTGCCGGCAACGACACGTTTGTGGTCGACAACGTCGGTGACCTGGTCACCGAGGCGCTGGGTGGCGGTACCGATCTGGTGCAAACCGGCTTCACGAGCTACCAGCTCGGTGCCAACGTCGAGAACCTGACCTATACCGGCGCCGGTAACTTCACCGGTACCGGCAACGCACTGGCCAACACTATCACCGGCGGGGTGGGTAACGACCTCCTCGATGGCGGTGCGGGTGCTGACCGGATGGTGGGGGGCGCCGGCAACGACACCTACATCGTCGATGCGGCCGCAGATGTGGTGGTCGAGGTGGCGGGTGGCGGTACGGACACCGTGCAGACGTCGTTGGCCAGCTACACGCTGGGCGGTAATGTCGAGAACCTGACCTACACCGGCGTCGGCAACTTCGCCGGTAGCGGCAACGGGTTGAACAACGTCATCACCGCCGGGGTGGGTAACGACACCCTCAATGGTGGTGGCGGCAACGACATCCTCAACGGCAACGGCGGTAACGACACACTGAATGGCGACGCCGGTAACGACCAGCTGTTCGGTGGCATTGGCACCGATACCCTGAACGGCGGCAATGGCGATGACAGCCTCGACGGCGGTGACGGGGCGGATGTATTGAATGGTGGAGCAGGCAACGACACGCTGCTCGGCGGACTGGGTAATGACAGTCTGGATGGCGGTACCGGCAGCGATCTGCTCCAGGGCGGCGATGGCGACGACACCCTGCTGGGTGGGGACGCTAACGACACCTTGCTGGGTGGCATCGGCAATGACTTTATCGATGGCGGTAACGGCAACGATACGGTCACGGGCGGTGCCGGCAACGACATGATGGTTGCCAGCAGTGGCAACGATATCTTCATGTTCGCAGCGGGCTTCGGGACCGATCAGATCATCGGCTTCGATGCCATCGCGGGAGGAGGCCAGGACCGGCTCGATATCTCCGCGTTCAACATCACGGCTGCGACCTTTGCCGGCAGCGTCACCATCGCCGATGTCGGTGCGGATACCCTGGTCAGCTTCGCAGGAGCTGACTCCATCCGCCTGGTCGGTGTGGCCGATGCAACAACCGTCAATGCTACAGACTTCATTCTCGCCACTTGAGGTCCTGAACAGTACTGTCGCAAAAAGCGTGGAAAACGGAGGGGAGGGCAGGAATGCCCTCCCTTTCTTTTAATTAAAAAAAGAGCCTGGTTGTCAGTTCGGCTGACAATGCCTGAACCCACCGGGCAAGTCGGTATGTCGAACCGTGAGAAACGCTCGATCAACAGTTGATAAGGGAATGGAAAAAGGGGGGGACTCTGCCTTGAACACTTCGGCTACCTGAGTCATGAGTAGCCTGTTGGTTTCGCACGCCGCTACTGCTACCGGGGTTATTCCGGTCTTCGACCTGGACTTCATCCTGTCCGCAACAGAAACAACGCTTAGTTGCTGAAAAAGATGAACAGACTCCAGGCTACCCCTATCCAAAAGATGAAAAGCATGAGTATCAACGTGAGGACTAGCGGCTGACTTCTCATGAAGGTAACTCCTCAGAAGGGCTGGCAATGCGCGGCTGATCTGCGGCGCAGGTGTTTTGGCAAGGCTGTTTTGCCCGTGCGGACAACTTCAAATTTTCAGTTAATGCACTAGTGAACGCCCAGCATTCTCTATGCCAAAAAGTTCAACAGCCTATAACTCCCCGCTGGCAGCGCAATCTGATTCGCTGGCCAATAAAAGTTGACACAGGATGCGGGTAATACAGCCCGTTTATGGGGGAATTCTCTCATCGTGGGGGGATATCGCAGGGAACTTTAAGTGGGTATAGAGCGGGACGATTCTGGGCAAGACGCTCTTGAACCAGCGGTTACCCAGGCACGCTCGGTACATCAAGCCCGACTTTCACACGGTCCAGCGCCACGATGGTCTTGAACCAGGTCACGTTGGCATTTTCGGCAAACAATCGCCGCGCCAACGCCTGGTATTCCTGCATGCTGGCAACGGTTAACACCAGGACGAAATCCACTTCGCCGGTGACGTAGTAGCACTGCTGAACTTCGGGCACTGCGAAGTGTGCCTTCATCGCCTCCAGCGCTTCAATGCTCGTGCGCTCGGCCATCACTTCCACAATGATTGTGATCGGCCGTCCTACGGCGGTCGGGTCAACGATGGCGACATTGCCCGTGATGACGCCCCTTTCTTCCATCCGCTTGATGCGGCGCTGCACGGCGGCCGTGGAGAGATTGACCTGCTCGGCCATCAGGCGCAGCGGTGTAGTGTTGTCGCGCTGGACGAGGTCCAGGATGGCACGGTCGAATTTGTCCAGCGATTCAGGGGCAGCGTCGTTTTTTGCCATGTCAGGTCCGCGAGAAATTTTCTCGAAAACTACCAGAAAACTGCGGCCCTTTATCTAGCCACGCGAAATATTATCTTGCCTGCAGACGGCTCTCGCAGCCTTGATCGGGAATTCACACAGGATAATTGGCATGCTCGCACTGTTTCATCTTTCCCCCGTCCTGTTGGTGACAGCCATGCTCGTCGTGCTGCGCCGGCCCCCCGTTCACGCGGCCATCGCCGGCACGCTGCTCGTTGTGGTGCTCTGGCTCGCCGGCGCCGCCGACGCGTGGCACCTCGGCAGTCTGGTGGCCGCCGCTCAAGATACCGCCGTGCTGTTTGCAAGTACGGCCTTCGTGATCGTGCCGGGTCTGGCCTTCGTGATTTTTATCGAGCGCCTGGGCGTCAACCTGGCGCTTAGCCAATGGGTGCGTTCACTGGGTTTGCGACGCGGCGATCAAGTGGCGTTCATCGTCCTCGGGCTGGCACCGTTGCTGGAAGCGATGACCGGCTTCGGCGTGTCATTGATCGCAACGGTGCCCCTGATGCTCAGCCTCTTCGAGCGCCGGGTCGCGCTGCGCATAGCGCTGACCGGCATGGCAATCATGCCGTGGGGAACGCTGGGCCTGGCATCGGTCATCGGCGCCTCGCTGGCTCACCTGGACGCCGCCGCGCTGGCGTCGACCTCGGCACTGACCAGCGCACCGGTTTTTTTCGCCCTCAGTGCGATGGCGTTATACCTGGCAGGCGTTCGTGAGTCGCGGGAGTGGAGGGCGCTGGGCGTTTTCTGGCTGCTGTTTGTGGGGGTGCTTTACAGTGCCAGTCGGTGGTTGGGGCCGGAAGTGGCCGGTGTTGCCGCGGGCCTGGTGACGGCCGTTGCAGTGCTATCTGCCGGGCTATGGCGCCTGCGCCGCAGCGATAGCGAGCGCGGTGCGGTGCAATGGCCGCGTCAGGCCTGGCCGTATCTGTTGCTGATTGTCTTTATCGTCGCGTTGAAAATGCTGTGGACGATCACCGCTTGGCAGGACAGCTGGATCGTACAGGGTGCCCAAGTCACCTGGAAGCCGCTGGCTTCACCGGGCGTGGCACTGGTTCTGGTGCTGATCGGGCTAGGGTTTCACACGCGCAACGCGCCACGCCAGACAGTGCCCGACGTCCGCATGCCTGCTGCGTTGGCGGCGCGCGCGAAACGGCCATTGCTGACCATTTTCTTCTTTCTCGCGATGTCGCAGATGATGGTAAAGGCCGGCTTCCTGGCGGGTTTGATGCAACTGCTGGCGGGCCTGTCGCCCACCGCCGCGACGTCGCTGGTGGCCCTGTTTGGTGCGCTGTCAGGCTACATGACGGGCTCGAATGTTGGCGGCAACGCGATCTTCATGCCGGCCATCGCGATGTTGCCAGAACCCTCTCGCCTATTGCTCGCAGCGGTACAGAACAGCGCGGCAGGGCATGCTGCACTGGGCTCGTTGTCGATCGTCATGCTGATCCTGGGACTTGCCAAAACCCAGGCCACGGAAGAGGGTGACCTGGTAAGGTTTGGCTTCGCGCTGGTCTGCCTCAATACGGCGTTGGTCGCGCTGGGCGCAGGGTTGCTGAGTGGATGGTTTGGATAGCATTACCTGGTGAGCTGGCCGGTGTGAGCACGGCAATGAGTTTTAACGTGCTCAGGCAAATGCAGCCTCGACAAATGCCTCCAGCGCCTTGGCTTCCAGGATCTCGATAGAGAAGTGCCCGAAGCGCTTGGGCAACCAGATGATGCGTGTCCCGGACGGGGATTGCAGGTGCGCACGGGCCAATGGCTTGCCGTTTTCGTCTTCCGGTTGAACACCGGCAGCCATCAATTCGTCATAGGCCTTCTCGATGTCCGGTGTCGAGTAGCAATGGCGATAAATCATCCCCTCGCCCGAGGCGTCCAACAGCTCCCTCAGATTTCCCGCCAGCGGTTGTACCAGCATGAAACGCTCCTGACCGATCAGCGCAATCGCATAGCGCACATGCAGGCCACCTCGTTCCCAGACGAGCGTTTTGGAGATCCTGGCTTTCAGTATCTGTGCGTAGTAATCACAGGCTTCTTCGAGATTCTCGACCAGTACATCGACGTGGCTGAACTTCAGATCCATTGCATGCCTCCTTCCGAATTGAAATCCATGGTAACTAACGCACCCTCGGAATTCGACGGGGGTCATGAAAAGTTGTCCGAGTGATGCCTATTCACCCATGGATGAGAAATGGGCGACCCGTGACGAAAGTGTCTGCTTTATTGCGGTTGCTGCCTGTCGAAATGACTTAGGATCATCGAAGGCTGGAATGGAACATCTCGACTAAAGGACGCGACATTTATGGAAATACCGTTTTCTCAAGTCAGCGAGCGTTTGAACAATCGCCGATTTACCGTAGCGGACAATGCCCAAGGGGTATCCGGTGCCGGCACAGTATTTCATTACCATGTCGAGGAAGATGCCATTTCGGGCACTTACCAAGGCGGCCGGATTCGCATGGGCCATCAAGTCGGGCGCGTCACGGGCCCCGATACCATTGAGCTTCTTTATCAGTGCTTGACGACGGAGGGCGAGATGCTTGCCGGCTGGTCTCGTGGCACGGTAGGCGTCGATCACGCAGGACGTACGACTCTGAGTTTCGTATGGGGTTGGTTGTCGGGCGCGACTGGCGGTGGGGAGTCGAGCTATGTCGAGCTTGTTGCGTAGCGCTTAGAAAAACTGCTTAAGCATGTCGATCGCACCGATATTTTCCAATGACTGCCTTGGCCGGTGGCCGCCCCAGGGTGAACGCCCGATTTTGGCTGGGTATCCAGCTGATCGAAGGGCACTTCCCGACCCATAGCGATCATCCAGAACAAGTGACTATCCCTGTGCTTTCTTCAGCCCTTTCAAGCGCACATTCGCCCTTTGCACCGCGGCCATTTTTTCAGGCCGCTTCATGCGTTTCCACTTTCTGATGTCTTCCTTGCTTCGCCCGCAGCTCACACACAGATCACCACTGAGCTGGCAAACTGAGATGCAGGGATTCTCGATTTCTTTAGCCATTGTCAGCCACCTTTGGCCACACGTGATTGAGTCAGGCGGATTTTCCAGTCGCCTCCGTGAGTTCGCTGACACTCCTCCTCAGAGTCGAAGCGGACGCTGTGGTCTGAAGGGATCAGGTAGATGTTGGCGTCATTCAACGCGATGGACGTCAACTCAAAGATGCGCGCCTTAGCGTCAACCAGGGCGAGCTTTCTGTCAGCCAGGGTCTCGAATACCCAGATTACCGTCAGGGTTTCAGCCAACGCGTTCAGGTCAGCGATGTGGGTGAGCCAAGCAAAGCCTATGATTTCACCCTTTGCTGTCTCGCATGCTTCGGTAAGCGTGGTTATCAACCGACGTTCGATTCGTGCCAGTTCACGTTTCCCTAGAGGCATTGCGGGTTCCTTTGGAGACAATGGTGGGGAGGCGCTTAATCAGACAGGTCGAAACTCGACCGTCAGATGGCTGACTTCGTGAACCGGCTTTAGACGTTCACGAATGCTATCGGCGTTCGCAGTGGCCTCACCAAGGACGCTGACGATGGCCGCATGGGCTTGCGGTCCAACCCGCCAGACGTGCAAGTCCGTGATAGTGGCATCCCCTGGTTTCTCAACCAGTTCGCGGATTTCCTCGGCAACGTGTGCATCTGTCTGATCCAGCAGTACTCCTGCGGTGGCCCCCATCAAGGTCCATGCCCAGCGCGCAATAACAATGGCGCCGACAATGCCCATGACCGGGTCCAGCCACACCCAGCCGAGATACCGGCCGGCGAGCAATGCAGCAATGGCCAGAACGGAAGTCAGCGCGTCTGCAATGACGTGGACGTAGGCCGATTTCAGGTTGTTGTCGTTCCCGTGATGGGCATGGCCGTGATCGTGCTCGTGCCCATGACTGTGCCCGTGGCCCAGCAGCAGGGCACTGACAATGTTGACGATCAAACCGGCAATCGCGATGAGCGTAGCGGTGCCGAACTGAACTTCCGTTGGCTGCAAGAGGCGCATGACAGACTCAACGCCAATTCCCAGGGAGACCATACCGAGAATCAGCGCCGAGGCGAATCCGCCCAAGTCTCCAACCTTACCGGTACCGAAACTGTAGCGCTGGCTGGAAGCGTGGCGTTTTGCGTATCCATAAGCGGCCGCCGCGATGCCCAATGCGCCGGCATGAGTTGCCATGTGAAAGCCATCAGCCAGTAACGCCATCGAGCCCGTGATATAGCCAGCGGTGATCTCGCCAACCATCATCACAACGGTCAGCGCCACAACCCAACGCATACGCTTGGCATTTTCGTCGTGTGCTGAGCCAAGGAACACATGGTCGTGTGTGTAGTTGATGTTCGTGCTGTTCATGAGCGTGTTCCTGGATGCGTTCACTTGGAGTAACGGCGAATGGCTTCAAGAAGCTCCTCGACGCCTTTGTTACGCTCTTCTTCGCTGAGAGCAGGGTTCGCGACATGCTCCCGCGCGTGTTCCTCGATGATTTCCTCCATCAAGCCATTGATGGCTCCGCGAGTAGCGGCAACAAGGTGCAGTGTTTTGGCGCAATCGAGGTCCGACTCCAATGCCCGCTCAACGGCTTGGATTTGTCCGGCGATGCGTTTTACGCGTTTGAGAAGATCGTCTTTGTTTGCTGCAATGTGACCCATGGGATACCCCCCCTACCTATACATTGCGCATGATAGGCATACCCCCTATACCTATGCAAGGTTCGGCGGACGGAGGGATTATCTACGCGCCCTTGAGGGAAGGAGAGACTTCAATTTCGAGGGGAGAGCGAGGGGTTTGGAGGGTCCGCTTCTGGCCGATAGCTGCCAATCGCGAAATGGTGCAATCGACCGACGCCCTTAAGGTTGGTTAACTCAATCCAGCACCGGGCGCAGGAAAGAGCGTTCTAAATTCAGGCCGCGCGGTTGAGTTCACTGACAGCTAGCCACTTGGTAGCCGATCGACAAGGAAATCCACTAAAGTCTTCACCCTTCGGATCGGCGTGCCAATGGTAGTGACCTAAAGAAGCGACTAAATGTTGTGTTGGATCTCCAGCATCCTGAACGTCACTTTTCCGCCCTCGGTGGGATAGCCGGTGTTGTCCTGCACATACGCACCCGCTTTGAAATACAGTGGTTTGGTCTTCCAGCTCGGGTCGATGGTGGTTCTCCAGTTGTATCCTGCTGCGCTGATGCCCAGCGCGCCCTTCGGGCTGAGGTGGATCTGGTAGGAAAAGTTGCGGTCGAGCGGCACACCCGTCGCAATGGTAATGACTTGGCCCTCTTCATCGTCGGGGCGCATGCGCACCTTGGCGACAATGATCCCCGTCGAAGCCGACGTTTTGTATTGGTATTCCAGCTTCACCATGGGGCTGTTGCTGTCCTTGTTGTGAATCTGACCAATCACGATCTTGCCGGTGCTGGGCACCTGATTGACGGTCAGACTTGCCCGCAGAATGTTATCCGCCGCTGAATACTGCCAGTTGCGCAGCGTTCCATCGCTATAGGTTTCCCGCAACTCGCTGCGCGGGTAAATAGCGTTGGCCGTCCTGGAACCGGTCACAGGTGCCCAGAAGGAAAGGGTAGCGGCTTCAGAACTGAAATACTGGTCCTTGAAGCCTTGCGCCAATCGAGGCGTTTCTATGGTGGCCGGTGGGCTGCCTTCAGGGATGCTCAAATTCCAGGTGGCGAGGTCGATCATGTCAATAATCCTGTATGCGGGGAATGTTGCGGCCACAGTTGCGCTCGAACCGACGCTATTGAGCTGTGTCGATTTGGTCTGCTGATTAGGAAATCCGTATGTCGGTAGATTGACGTCAAATGTTCGTCGAGGTGGCTATTGCAGGCTTTGTGCCTGCGGGGGTCACCGTTAGTCGGCTATTTTGGGAGTTGATGGAACTAATCCGGTTGCTTGGCAGCCGCAGCGAAGGGACTAAGCCATCGGCGGTGGCGGGTCGGCTAGGACGAGTGCATGCTCTGGACGAAGAGCACGCGCAGAATCCGGTTCTGAATAACCGGTGCGCAGCGCCATAAAGACAGGAGACCGCTCATGAGCCACCGAAGCAGTTTTGCGCTATTGAGCTTTGATCCGGCGTTTGCGTCGTTGCGCGATGGCCTTTCGGTCGCTCAGCAGATTGACGACACACTCTGGGTGGCGAACGACGAAACCACGAGCCTGGAACGCCTGAAAATCCAGGATGCTGCGTCCGGCGGCGTCATAAGGTGCGACGAGCACCAATCGTTTTCGCTCCTGGAATATCTGGATCTGCCCCTACCGAAACAAGACGCCGAGATCGATATCGAGGGCTTGGCCTATGTCCATGACAGTGGTTATCTCTGGGTGGTGGGCTCCCATAGCCTGAAGCGCAAGAAGTCCGAGGCCGGCACTTCTGCACAGAAGAATATCAAACGCCTGTCGACGGTAGAGGCGGACGGCAATCGTTTTTTGCTGGCCCGCATCCCTGTGGTGCAGCAGAACGACAGCTATGTGCTCGCCAGGAAAGTGGATGCCGATGGACGTACAGCGGCGCAGCTGCAGGGCAACGAAGTCGGTAACGACCTGACCGCGGCCATTGCTGAAGATCCTCAGCTACGCGACTTCCTGCGTATCCCGGGTAAGGACAACGGCTTCGATATCGAAGGGTTGGTGATGATCGGATCGCGCCTTCTGCTGGGGCTGCGTGGACCGGTTCTACGCGGCTGGGCCGTGTTGTTGGAGATTGAGCCCGAGCTGAACGACGCCTCGTCTGACACGCTGGTGCTGAAAAAGATCAGTCCGGGTGGGCGCCGCTACCGCAAGCATTTCTTCGCGCTCAATGGCCTGGGCTTGCGTGACCTGTGCACCCGCGGTGACGATCTGCTGATCCTGGCGGGCCCCACCATGGAGCAGGACGGTCCGGTAACGGTCTTCCGCTGGCGCGGAGGTTTCGCGTCCGACGAGGAAAGCGTGGTCTTCACCGATCAATTGGAGAAGGTGCTGGAGGTGCCTTTCGGGCAAGGCAACGATCACGCTGAGGGCATGTGTCTGTTCCAATCCGGCGAGCAGCTTGGGGAGGTTTTGATGATCGTCTACGACGCTGCGGCGGAGAGTCGTAAACACGGCGATACGGATGTGGAAGGGGACCTGTTCATCCTGGATTAGCCACGCACATCGACGTCAACGCGGCCTGTAAATCAGTTTGCCTGGACTGTTGGTCGCCACCCTCGGACTTGAAACACTGGCGTCAGGCGAACCGCCGAAGCGATACGCGAATTCCTCTGCCAGCAGCACGGCGACGAAGAGCCCGCGTCGAAAATCGCCAACGGCATATTAAAGCCACGCCTGCTGCAATCCGAGCGGAATTGATCGCTGATCGTCTTTAACGCAGTATTGCCAACGCAGATACTTTTTTAACGGCTGTTAGCTTCACGTCCCCAACGTAAGGACACTCCCAAAGTGAAAAGGGGACACCCATTAGCCAGTCTCAAACGACTGCTTTTGGCCGAAAGCAGTCCATCCTTACGGGCAACTTTTGGCCGAAGGGTGGCGGCCATGCGCAGGTTGGTAGACCGGGGCACAAGGAGACCGGCGCGCTCGAAAGTGCCCTGTGCATGACCACCATAAAACCGAGACGAATGAACGCCGCAACGGTGCGCTGTCCCCCTTTTTGTCTATCACCGGGCCAAACAATCTCAGCCTCACCACAGCAACGTTTCAACCTCATCAAATTTGCCGGCGACCTTCAAATAGGTCTCAGCCCATCCACTGCTCATGCCGAGCTCCTGCAAAGGTCCGGTCGGCGCGAACAACACGGCGACGTTCAACCGCTCAGGCAAGGTGCCGGCCTTTAATGAGTGGATCAGGGCTTGTAGTTCAGCTTTCGCCTCGAACTCATCAGCCCAATACGACCAGCAGAAGTCATTCCCCGGAATCGACACCAGTTCGACGGCGGCCTCAAGTATGAGGATGAGTGACTCGACAGCGGAATCACACTCGGCTGCTCCCTGGAGCAAGCGATGCAGGTGGCGGGTTTCCATGGGGTACTCCAGATACGATTTCGACGATAAAAGGGGCAGGCACTCATTATGCGATTCACACAAGGTGGGGAGAAACCGGGCAATCAAATTCTCACTCTGACAATCCCGGGTTTCGAACCAGATAGATGACCCAGGACTCCTTCGATGGGTGAAACATTCTGTCTCCTGTCCTGCTTTTCGTAAGGCTGACGCTTGCAATCATTAGCTTTGAGCAGGACTGCGTCACATCAGCACGGCCAGAATGGCCGCAACGATGATGCCGGGCGCAAACAAAGCAATGTTGCCACCCAGCGGATGAATACCGAACATCATGAACGCGCCTGCAAGCATTCCGCACCGTGCCGACACGTCGCCCGAATCAAACCAGATTGGGCCGCAACTCGTGCACCAGATCAATCAGTGCGCGCAATCGCGCCGGCACGAAGCGATGACCCGAGTAATAAAGCCTCAACCCGCCAAACGACGGGCACCACGGCATCAGCACCGGCATCAGGGCGCCGCTTGCAAGTTCTTCCTGGATGAACCACTCGGAAATGAAACCGATGCCAAGGCCCAACAACACGGCCTGTTTGATGGCCAACAACTCATTGAACGCGAAGCGCACCGGCAGATCCATCTGCATCTTCTGGCCGTCGCGCTCCAGTTCCCAATGGTAGAGGCCACCGTGGGCCATGCGCATGCCGATGCTCTGGTGGGTGAGCAGATCTCGCGGGTGCTCGGGCACGCCATGGCGTTCGAGATACTCGGGCGTTGCCACCACGAGCATCCGGATGTCACCTGACAGCGCCACAGCAATCATGTCTTGTGGTACGGACTCTGCCAGGCGAATCCCGGCGTCGAAGCCCCCGGCGACGATGTCGACCATGCTTGATTCGCTGACGATGTCGATGCGCACCTCGGGATAGCGCTGAGCGTACCGCTTGAGCAGCGGCTCCAGCAGCAGATAGGCCGCGCCATGCGGTGCATTGATGCGCAGTGTGCCGCTGGGTTCGTCGGGGCCGACGCTGGCCTCTTCGTCGGCACTTTTGATCTGCGCCAATGCAGGAGCAATGCGCTCCACATAGCGTTGCCCGATGTCGGTGAGGGCAACGCTGCGCGTGGAGCGATTGAACAGGCGCACTTTCAGGCGCGCTTCCAGGCCGGCCACCGCGCTGCTCACGGCGGTGGTGGACATGCCCAACTCCTGTGCCGCGCCACGAAAACTGCGGCGGCGTGCAACGGCCAGAACCACTTCCAGCTCGGTCATTCCTGTTCTGTGCATGGATTGTCCTGAAAATACGGATGCTTCATAAGCCAAAGGATAGCTTATCGGAACAATGAGTCCTTCTTAGACTTCGCTCCACAGAGGCTCGATACAGGCGAGTCATTTTGAACGAGGAATCACCATGCAGCGCATTGAACACATCTACATCAACGGCGAGTTCGTCATTCCGCACGGTCAGGAATGGTTCGACCTCCATAACCCGAGCACCGAGGAAGTCATCGGTCAGGTTCGGCTGGGCGATGCACTGGACGCACAGCGTGCTATCGCAGCCGCCAAGGCTGCGTTCCCGGCCTGGTCTCGTACCAGTCGGGAAGAGCGCATTGCGGCACTGCAGCGCATGCACCGGGCCATGGCGGCAAGGGAGGAAGAGTTGCTGGAAGCTATCCTCGTGGAATACGGCGCGCCTGCGGTTCGCGGGCGCGGGATGGCGACTTATCCGGCCGATGTGATTGCGCAAGCAATCGATGCACTGGAGGCGTTCGATTTCGAGGAACAGGTCGGCATGGCCAGAGTCATTCTGACGCCCGTAGGCGTGACCGGTCTGATCACGCCCTGGAACAGCAATGCGGGCTTCATCTGCAACAAGCTGGCCACCGCGCTGGCGACAGGCTGCACCGCCGTCATCAAGCCCAGCGAGATGAGCGCGTTGCAGACGCAGGTCGTGGTCAGGGCGTTGCACGAAGCGGGGCTGCCACCGGGTGTTTTCAATATCGTCAACGGAAGGGGCGATGTGGTTGGCGAGGAAATCGCCCGTCATCCCGACGTTGCCAAGATCTCGTTCACGGGTTCGTCCGCTGTCGGTCAGCATCTGGTAAGAACCGGCGCCGACACCATGAAGCGCGTGACGCTCGAACTGGGCGGCAAGTCGCCCACCGTGGTGCTTGACGATGCGGATTTCCAGGCGGTCATGCCGTTGGTGCTGCAAGCCGGATTTCTCAACAGCGGCCAGGCTTGCATCGCGGGCACTCGCATCCTTGTCCCGCGCAGACGGTTGGCAGAGTTCGAGAGGGTTGCGAAGGAGTGCGTCTCACAAATCCAATCGGGCGATCCGCGCAACGCCGACACCGACATCGGCCCAATGGTGAGCCAGAAACAGTGGGAACGGGTGCAGCGCTACATCCGTATCGGTCAGGAAGAAGGCGCGAGGTTGTTGGCGGGCGGCGAAGGTCGCCCGGAAGGCTTGCACGCCGGATGGTTCGTGAAGCCCACGATCTTCACTGATGCCAACAACCGGATGCGTATCGCTCGTGAGGAAATCTTCGGCCCCGTGCTGACGATCATCCCCTACGAGGATGACGCTGATGCGATCAGTATTGCCAACGATACGGACTATGGGCTGAGCGCCCTGGTGCTGGGAAAGAGTCACGAACGCTGTGTGAATATCGCCCTTCAGATCGATTCGGGACGTGTGCTCATCAACACCCTGGCCCACGAACCGCGTGCCCCCTTCGGTGGTTTCAAGCATTCAGGCCTTGGGCGCGAAATGGGCAGGTGGGGGATGAGTGCGTATCTGGAGCCGAAGACATTGGTCACGTATGCCCCGTTGAAATGACCAGGTCGGGTTCTTGTCAGGGAGCGCTGTGTGGATAGCATTGGAAACAGGGCGGAAATCGTTCCTGGTTTCCAGGGGAGCTCCGAATGATTGCAGCCATTCTGTTGGCCGGAAAGGTTTTTGAGTGAACCGAGTGCTACCTTCGCGCCTGGCCGGTTGAATTCACAGCCGAAAGCAGCCTTTCGCCCACCCAAAACAGGAAGAACATCAGCCAGATCAGGCCCAGCGTGATGCGGTCGGCTTTGCGGTAGTGCTCAAGGAAGCGAGGGGGAAAGGGCATGCACGCTTACTCCATGTAATTGAGCCGGGGTGAAGAAATGCCGATCAAAAAACCTGTGTGGCGAGGGAGCTTGCTCCCGCTGGGGTGCGAAGCAGCCCCAAAATGGAGGGGATTGCTGCGCACTCCAACGGGAGCAAGCTCCCTCGCCACAGGTCATTTGTCGCTAGCGAATCTCCTGACCGACCTGCAGAGCCAGCGATTCCAATCGGTTCTTGAGAAACCGTGAAGAGACTAGCCGTTTGCCATCACTGCGGGTGTGTTCGAGGGTGCCTTTGCGGAACAATGTCAGAAATAGAGGCAAGTAATGCTGATGTGACGGGGGAGTGCGACAGACCCGACAGAGCCTGCCGCACACCTGAAGTCACTATGAGTTCTTCGGCGGATAGTTGCCGCGCAAGCCTCCGGACTTGTTGCCGGTTTTGCTGGGCAGGTTCGGCACAACCGGGCGGGATCTGGGTTGAGGATTGGAACGGCTGCGGGGTTGGGGTTGTTTGCTCATTGCTCGACTCCTGACTGTTTAGTCGCGAGAACTGCGTGTGGATGGCGCGGTGAAGGATGCGGAATGCTTGTGGCGCTGGCTTGGCACGAGTGCGTTTGCGGGGACCCGGAGTGCGGCGGTGACCCGGTAGGTTGGCGAAATACCCATCAGGCAGCAGAACAGCGCATCCCGGCGACACGCCACTCGACTCATAGCCAGTATTCCCAGAGTCGCGCCATCTGCTCTTTGGCTTTCACCGCGAGCGAGCGGCGCTGCCACTTTTCCAGCTTGATTTCGTTCGATTTGGCCAGATCAGCCATGAATGCCGCCTGCATCTTTTTTCCGAATTCGGTGCCCAGCACAACCACGTTGACTTCATCGTTATGCAGGAAGCTGCGCCAGTCGAGGTTGGTGGAACCGACACTCGACCACACGCCATCGATGACTGCAGTCTTGACGTGGAGTAGCGCGTCACGGCGTTCGTAAAGCTTGACGTTGGCCTTCAGCAGCTCGCTGTAGTAGGCGCGTCCGGCATGGAACACCAGCCACGAATCGGTGCTGCTGGGCAGCACCAGCTTGACGTCGACTCCACGTGCCGCCGCCTCCTTGAGTGCCGCCAGCAACTGCGGGTCGGGCACAAAGTAGGCGTTCGTCAGCCAAATCTCGGTCTGCGCACTATGCAGCGCCGAAATCAGCGTGGCGTAGATCAGGCTGAACGGCTCATCTGGCGAACTGCCGATGGCGCGCACCACCTCGGTGCCTTTGCGCTCCGGTGGCGGAAAGTACTGGCGAGCCGCGAGTGGTTCACCTTTCTGGGTAGTCCATGTTCCGATGAACAGCTTCTGCAGATCCGTAACCACGGGCCCCTCGATGCGCAAGTCGGTATCGCGCCAGGGCAAATCACCCGTTGGACGAGTCTTGGAGCGAGAGCTGAACGAGCCCCCCGAATAGACGCTGCTGATGTTGATCCCGCCGAGAAAGGCAATTCGGCCGTCCACTATCAGCAGCTTTCGGTGGTCGCGCTGGTTCACGTCCCAGCCCGCTTTGGCCGTCGCCGGATTGACCGGGTTGTACTCCAGCACCTTGACGCCCGCATCGGTCAATCGAGAGAAAAACGCTGAGGGTGTTCCAAGGGTTCCGACGCTGTCACGGATCAGATTGACCTGTACACCTTTGTGTTGCTGAGCGATCAGTGCGGCGGCGAAGCGCTGACCGACTTCATCATCGTCGAGGATGTAGGTCTCCATGTTGATGTGGTCGCGTGCGGCTTCCACGGCTTTGATCATCGACTGGTAGGTGCTGGGGCCGTCCTGCAGCAAGTCGACCTTGTTTCCTTCCGTTAGCGGGCTACCGGCAACGGATTCTTCGATAGCGAGGTGCACATCGAAGATGTTGGTTTCTGCGCCGGTGGACTTGAGTCGGTCGAGAATGGCTTTGCTGCGCTCGGCTGACAGAGGTCCGTGTATCCCGTCGAGTTGCACTGGCGCAGAGGGAGCATGAGCCATGTCTGGCACTATCCTCGGCAAAGCACTGGAGCCAATAACAAATGTCAGGAGCACAACCACGCATAGCATCAGAGCAATACATGCACCTTTGCATCGGGTTAGAAGATTCATTAGGCCTCCTCTTGGCGAGGACGGTGATACCGCTCTGTCCGGGCGTCTTGCGGACTACGCAAGGCGCCATGATGGACGGGTTTCAACGCTTGATAAGGGAGATCTTCGTGCCCTCGATGCTGACCCCAGCCATTAACCCTTGCTGGTCAAATATGAACGCGTAGGCATCGTCCTTCAGTGTCGAACTCGACAGATTCTTCGCGACTCCTTCGTCAACCACGACAACGGTTGGTCCCACGCCGAGTTCCCAGCCCTTGGACTCACGTACATAACTCACGGCTTTATCAGTCATCAGGAACACCGCATAACCGTACGATTGGGCGCCTGCCTGCAGCCCCCATGACCCCGTTACGGAGTTGTAATAACCCTCCACTTTCGAGCCCTTCATCAGCACGCCTTCGCCATAGCTGCCACCAAACACGAGGCCGGCCTTGATGATTTTCGGGAAGACAAGCACCGCTTTGGCATTGTGCGAAATGGTTTCGGCAAATGGAGTGGCCTTGTAAAGAGTTTGCAACGCTTGCCGGGAGTCGGCATTCAGATCCTCGGCGGTTGCCGCACCTGCATTGTTCAGCAGGCTCGCTGACGCCAATGATGCTGTCGCCAGGAAGATCGATAGGAAGAACCGCATTGACTGAGTCATTTTCGTACTCCGATAAGGGAGCATTGGATGAGAGCAGCAGTCAGCGCCTGCCCCGGGCAGAATCCGAGCCTACTGAAATTTATCCGGCGCACCCTAAAGTGTGTGAACTAATGGCTTCGCCCTTGAATGAAGCAGGCCACAGGCCTTGGATCATTCGCGATGCCGTCACCTGCTTTGACCTCTGTAGATGGGCCGGGTTCGTCGGTAACCACCACAACCCTGTTGTTCGAATGCAGGTCTATGTCACAGAACTTCATCACGGCCTTCTCACAGCAAAAGACCAGGTTCGCACCATGATTTTCGCGCCACCTCCGTGAGGTGGGGAGGCCGGCCAAATAATTCTCAGATCTATTTTGTGGGGATATCATTGGTCGTGCATGAGCTGCTCGGTAATCTCGCCTGAGCCCGAGTCGCGTTAACTGTTTGGAGTTAACCCGATGTTGAACGTACTTTTCATATGCAGCCAGAACCGCCTGCGAAGCCCAACGGCCGAACAACATTTTGCTGACTGGCCGGGCGTGGAAACTGCGTCGGCGGGAATCAGCAATGATGCGTATGTACCCGTCAGCCCGGAGCTGCTGCTGTGGGCTGATCTGGTATTTGTCATGGAGCCGATTCATCGCAACAAACTGGTGGCTCGATTTGGTTCGGAGCTGGCGGACAAGCGCGTTGTTTGTTTGGACATACCGGATGTTTATCAGTACATGGAGCCTGCGCTGATCAAGGTGTTGGAGGCGAGGGTTAGGCGGTATTTGCCTTCCTGAAGGAGAGGCAGAAGACTGACCAATCAGCCTTGCGCATGCTTTATTGCACGGGCAAGCGCTGCGGCCTCACTGCGTAATGCATTAAATTTCTCGTTCAACTCAATGTGCCCAGGCTTCCAGGAAAAAATGCCATCGATGCAACTTTGTCCAAGTACCAGGTCATTGAGCGAGCCCATTCCGCCATAGGCGGACAGCAAGTATTCGATCCCGTAATAATCAGAGTTCATCAAGTGTGCTCTGGCCTTGCGCATCCACTGACTCCAGTGAGTGGCACCATCGCTTTCAAGCACGGTGGCGAGTTGATCCAGAACGTCGATCAGTTGTTCGGTCATAGGTCCCATTTTCAAATCACCCAAACTGCGGAACGATGGATTTGCCCAAATAGTTGACGGCCGCCACATACTCTCGACCATTGGGGGTGACCAACCTCGCATGGCACTCACAACCAAAGTCATCGAGTCTATCTTGATCAAACTTGAAGAGCACCGTTGCCCCTTGAAGCGCTGAAAGCGTGAAGCCTTCCCGTTCAAGGATTTCCACGAATCGTGCCTGCACCGATTTGAGCCCGTTAGATAAATAGGGATGACTTTCCAGCGCCGGAGGGCAGACGTCTCGTTCCATCAGATCAAACGCCGCAAACGAAGTATTCAGCGTTCGTAACGCCTCGCTCAAATGAGGATGGACATAGGACAGCGAACTTGCCGCGTGATGCGCGAGGCTATGGCACACGCTACGAAGGCGTTTACAGGAAGGCATTTGCAGTCCTTGCGAGTCGGGTTGGTGGCCATTCTGCCTTAGGTAAGACAGAGCGCAGAGGCACCTGTAATGGCGGCTTCGTAGGATTGTTTTTCAAACGTAAACGGCCCGATGCCTTTGATAATGCGAGGCTCTTCATAGCCATTTTCATAAGCAAACAAATCCCGGATGAAATGCTCGTCAGACTCCTGAGTCTGGACGGAGTAAGCACCACACCCAATATCACCGCACTCCGGGCAGAGGTAGAGCAGCACCCGGTCCCCCGAAAGTTTTTCGGTTACTGTGCAATTGTTCACATTGCTTCCAGCGCGAAACAACGCTTGATGGGAGAGAGTTGTGGTAATCATGGGTCCAGAGGTTTTTAGCCGGTTTATGGCGAGCAACGGCCGGTCATCCGGGAGGAGATATCCTCGCCAGACGGAAAACAAATGTCACTGCTGAATGTTGCGCTGGGAGATTGAAGTGAACACGAAAAAGCCCGGCTGATCAGGCCGGGCTTTTTGGGTGTTGCGGTGACGCGATTTGTTTATGCAGCGTGGCTTTCGATCAGACGATCCGAACCACCTTCAGCCACGCGGTTTTCGATCAGACGATCCGAACCACCTTCAGCCACGCGGTTTTCGATCAGACGATCCGAACCACCTTCAGCCACGCGGTTTTCGATCAGACGATCCGAACCACCTTCAGCCACGCGGTTTTCGATCAGACGATCCGAACCACCTTCAGCCACGCGGTTTTCAATCAGACGATCCGAACCACCTTCAGCCACACGACTTTCAATCAGACGATCCGAGCCGCCTTCAGCGACAACCGGATGAGTCGAGGTAGCGGCGAAAGCGTTAACTGCAAAAACCGAGAAAGCGATGCTGAGAATGGTTTGGCGTTTCATGATCGTGTGCTCCGGGGTGTTGTTGGTTGGTATGGAGCTGATGTTACGCCGCGGATTTTTTAAGAGAACTTCATTGACGTGATGGTGACCATCGACGGCATTGATAGGGCGAGCGGCCTGCCTCTGGTGAGCGTGATGATGGGGTGCAACTGTGGCAACCGGAATGTGACAGCGCATTGATTACATTGCGTATCAACTGTAATGCGCGGCAACGCCATTCTCATTACCACCTGCGACAAATACAGTAAGCCGCACACGACTATCCTCGATTTGCCCACGTAATTAAGGTGCCTTTCATGATCAGGAACATTATGAAAACTGCTTGTCTGGCTGCACTGATTGTCACCAGCGCAACAATGCCATTCGTCCAGGCACAACCATTGCCACTGGATAAGGTCGGTGCTTTACATAATGAAGACGTTGAGTGGCGCAGCTTTCCAGCCTTCCCGAAGGAAGTGAAACTGGCCGTGTTGGCCGGCGACCCGAGTAAGCCAGCACCCTACGTTGTAAGAGTCAAAGTGCCGAATGGCACAAAATTAATGCCCCATACACATCCTGAGGATCGTATCTATACCGTCATGTCCGGTGTTTTCTATATTGGCTTCGGTAAGGTTTTTGATCCGGCCAAGCTGGTTGCTTATGGTCCAGGCAGCGTAGTGATACTTCCGGCCAATACGCCACACTTTCACTGGGCTAAATCCGGAGAGTACATTTCACAAGTTTACGGAACGGGTCCACTAGGCCTTGAGTATATTGATAGCCATGATGATCCTCGTAATGCGTCGAAGTAACTTCACTTGAACTGAGCAACCAGCCAGCCCCTGATCATCCAGCACTGTAGTCATCGCTGCTGAAGTGTCGGCACATACGAAAAGCCTGGACGCTTCGGGTGCATCCAGGCTTTGGCGTTACGCCCGAATCAATCACCGCGGCGGTTGCGGCGAACTGCATGCTGGCATCCGGCACGGGTTGGTTGGTAATTTCGGACTGATTGCTCGATCCAGTCTTTCCTATCGAGCGCTGACATTTTGTCGTTTGCGACCAGCTTCGGCTGGCCGTGACGCATCAGGATTATTTCCCTGCTCACAATATGTGTACGTCTTTGTTCTGGTGTGCGGTCAATGTGGAGAAGCGTGGTTCCGGGAACTTAAGGTTTGTCTCTCAAACCAAGCGTGATCGCAGTACCACGCCACAGTGGCGATGATTGTCAGCTCTAGCGCCCGCAAACTCAGGCCAAGCTCTTGTTCACTCTTACTGCGGTTGAAACAGGTACGGTCCTTCTCTCGTGCCAACAGGCCACAAAGTAGCGACCGTCAGGAGTCTTCGGATACATGTCTGAAATGCCTCCGAGTACCGCTGTTTGGCTCGTACTGAACCGCTACCGTCGCCCCGGACCGGGTTTGCGCTTGCTGGCTATACAAGGCCGACAAACGACAAGATAACCAGGACGATCACCACGGCCCCAACGATGTAAATGATATTGTTCATAAAAACTACCTCTTTATCTGAATGGGATTTCGACACAAAGGCGTCTAATACTAACGACACCTGCGCGGGCAATTCCGTTCCGCAAACCAGTGTATCGTCTGCCCAATCCCGGCAGAGCCCCGCTCGAAGTCATCGAGTTATGGCTGGTGCGCCCTGATCATTCATGGGCTGGGCTCAAGAGTCAGATCTGTCTGTACGGGATCAGATTCAGTCGGGCATGAATGACTGCTAAGCCGATTGCTGCCTGTGGCGGAAGGCAACAGTCGACCCAGAGCGGACCTTGAGCGTCGGTAGCGCGATCAGAGCAAATGCTGCTCGATCCACTCTGCGACGGTGGTCGTTTTGATTTGCCGTTCAGCGTTGTAACTCTGCGCCTTATCCCAGGCGACACCTTTGCCCTCGGCAAACACCGCCCGGTACTTGCGCGTCGGATCATCGGGTGCGGCGGCCAGATCGGCCATGAGCGCGGGCACTGTCCATTCGACACGCTCGACCGTGCGGTGCAGCAAGCGGTCAACGGTGTCGGCCAATTGCCCGTAAGTGAGGGTGTCACCGGTCACGTAGACAACCTGATTCACCAACGCGGGATCGAACAGGACAACGGCGGTCAACCGGCCGATGTCCTCCGGCGTGGTGACCGTCACGGCGGTGTTCCAACTGCCCAGGGCGCGTACGGTGTTCTGCGCCAGATCGACCACGCCGAACGCGGGCTCGAACAGGAAACTGGTGAACATGCCGGTCGAAATGATCAGCCATTGCAGTCGGGATTGCGCGCGCAGCAATTGGCGGACGTCCAGTTGCTCGTCAAACAGATCTTGCGGGCTGCCCCGACCGATCACGTCGTAGTCCACGCCGAACTGCCACGGCACATAACGTTTCACCTCCGACTGCAACGCGGCGCGGGCGAGTTTGACTTGCGTCCCGCTACCGGCGACGAAGCCGAGGCAACTGATCAGCGAATCGAAACCGCTAAACCGCGCGGCAAGCTGCTCTATGGACTCGTTCACCACATCGCCCGGCAGCACCTCGACACCCAGCGCATCCAGTTCTTCGAGCGTTTGGCGTTTGTGCGCGGACATGGTATCGATGGCCGACGGTCGCAGCATCACCGAGACACGAGCCTCCTGCCGAGCGGCCAGCTCGCGCAGTACGGCCATGCCAAGCTCGCCGGCACCTAATACCAGAATGTTTTCGGTTTTTGCAGGATTGAGCGGGTTCATCGACAACTCCCAATGAATGATCGGCAAAGATTGTTTTTCTATCCTGTCACCCTTGGCGAACGTTCAGAAGAAGGCACACGCGTGATACCGCATGACGAAATGAGTGAAGAAGAGGTGATCCGCCAGTCGCAAGCCGCGTGCGATGCGCTCAGCGCCGAGGACGACGGACTCAAGCGCGAAGTGCTGACCCATGCGGGCAATCGCTGGTCGCTGGGTATCGTCCATACCCTGGGGAGCGCGGGGAAATTGCGCCACGCCGAAATTGGGCGGCGCTTGGAGGGTGTTACGCAACGCATGCTGACTCGCAGTCTGAGGCAACTGGAGCGTGATGGATTAATTGTGCGTTTCGATCACGGCGAAGTGCCGCCAAGAGTCGATTATGAGCTGACGCCGCTGGGGCGCAGTTTTCTGGCGCGGATGGTGCCGCTTTGGACTTGGCTGTTGGAAAATGCGGATGGTTTTCGGGCTGCGCGGGTGCGGTTTGATGGTGAGAACCGATCTGGCGAAGCGTAAAAAAGGAACTACCAAAAAAGCGGGCGCGCATTGGTAGTCACGTCAGTCAGGTGAACAAACTGTAGGCGAGCAAGCTAGCTAGCTCACGATGGACTAAAGAACGCCGCGTTCCTTCAAGAGCCCCGCGTTTTCGTTAACGACCATCGTCGGAGCGCCGCCCGGCGCCTTCATGGCGCCCGTTTTCATTCAGTCCAGTTACTGAAACCGTCGATGCAAGTCCGGGAAAATATCTTGGGCAAACCAGGCGGGCAGGCCGGGTGTGACGATCCGGGATTTAGGTGTTCGGCTTTCCACCAAGCCGACTTTGACAAGTCGCGAAAGCTCATCAATTGCTGGGCGTGGGGTAAGGCCAGTGAAGGTCTTTATTTCGTTGCGCGGCAGGCTTCCTTGAGTGATGAGCGTAATGATTGCTGGCGCACTCTCCGGGCGAATGCCTTGTTGTATAAGTTTTTCGTTGTAGTGAAACGCGCGTATCACGCGCTCGCGAAGCTGAGACGGATCCACCGCCGCGGTCATGTAATCGACCTGATCGTGACAAACCTGCAGCATGAACTCGATGAATTCGAAATAGCGTCGCTGAGACAGCTGGCCTCGTCCGTCCAGATCACCTTCTCTTGGGCGGTCGGCCATGGTCAGGGCGGCGTAGTAATTCTGGTGTTGCCTTGCAAGGCCGCGAGACAGTGACCAAAGCGTTGGCTTCAGCCCCAAACTCACCAGCTGAAGATGAGTGACCAACCGCGCAACCCGACCATTGCCGTCTGCAAAGGGGTGAACCCAAGCGAGGCGATGATGGTAGGCAAGCGCAGAAATAAGCTGACGGCGGGAGTCTGTCTGTCGGCCGAAGCCTGCCTGAAGGTGTCGCAGCATCCCATCCACAGCGGACGCGTCCGGCGCATCATGATTACCAACGACAACGTTCTGACCTGTTACCGACCGCAGGATACCGGGCTGCATGATCGCGCCATCTGAAAGCGTTCGTTCCGCGTCACTGGCGCCGCGAAAAAGCCGTTTATGTGCTGTGCTCACAAGCTCAGGCGCGAACATTTCACCCCAGGCAAACGGCGCACGCTGGCGCAACGCCCGTTCGAGCAACGCTTGCACCGCCATCTGTTCAACCGCCAGGTTTTTAAGCTGTTTGCGATCTTTGACCGGCGCCGCTTGCGCTTTTTGCATTTCGGCAGGCTCGGTGTATTGCCCTTCGATCAGGTTGGAATAGTACGTATTGGTAATTTGCAGGAGACGGCCAAGGCGTGCAGCGGTTTCAGGCGGCAGGCGTCCGGCTAGAAATTGTGTCTTTCTGGGCAGCGCGTCAGCGAGAGCGATGATTGACGGAGGCAATGCGTCAGGGAGAATCGGGTCGAGCCAGGATTTTGATGTGATCAGGGACATAGCGGTTTGTACCGTATGAAAGACTTCACATTTTATTTCACATACTGACTTGATGAACAAGCGCTAATTTATTGGGCTCTAGAGCTTATTGACGCTTTCTCGCGAAAATTATCTTCACATTTTATTTCACTAATTTTTTGTGAAATGTCTTCGACCAATTGAGGTCGCGAATGGTTTTGTCAGCCGCGTTTACGCGCAGAGATAACTTCAGAAAATCGGGGCCGTATTGGTGGTGATGTCAGGCGGGTGAACAAACTGTAGGAGCGAGCTTGCTCGCGATGGACTAAAGAACGCCGCGTTTCTCCAGAAACCCCGCGTTTGCGTTCACGACCATCGCGAGCAAGCTCGCTCCTACTCCTCTGCTGCCCCCGTGCAAGCGTCTTCCGCGGCACGGGATACCCCAGTGATCGATTCACTCCCCCACGCTGGCATCGGCAAAATTCGTGCGTCTTCTTCCAAAGACAACTCTGATAAAGTCCTCCATCGTTTAATCGCTGACAGGGAGTCATGCATGGCTAAGCCGGCCGCACGTGTACCGATCCAACTTCTTGCCCAATGCCTGGACATGGCGCCCAATCCATCGCTGTTGGTTCCGCCGATGTGTTTTTTGATGGCCTCGCAGCCGCCCGTAAAGGTGACACCTGCACATGCGGGAGGGCGTTGGTTTCAAGCGTTTCGACGACAGTGTTCATCACTGGCAGAAATGCCGCGCTCGTCGATACTACGGGGAGCCACGGAGACATCGTGATCGGCGGCTCCAGTACCGTCATTGGCGATTCGCACAGCCCCGTGCCTTTCATTCCTCCCGTGCCTCTCGCCATTCAGAAAACCTACGGACAATCCTTCAGTGTCACCGACAGTGTGACGGGAAATCCTTTGCCCTTCCGTGACTATGTCGCGACAGTCAATGGTATGGAGACCACCGGCGTAACCGACGCTGATGGCGTCGCCCACATCAAGACGCCGACCCCGGATGCCAAAATTTCGCTACACGTCAAATTCAACGCCCCTGCGCGAACGCTTCACGAGTTATCGGAGAAACAATAATGGCTGCCAACTTCGCAACGCAGGCGACCGCGCAAGAAATGAAACCTGGCGAGTTTATGTGCCCGATCCCTATTTCCGTGAATGACCGAGCTGCCACACGTGAGGCAATTATCAAAAAGGTTCAGTCATTGAGTGCGACGTTTGTCGAGCGCTCGTCTTGGGGGGCAATGAAAGGCAAACCGGAGATGGTCATGGATTGGGACTACTCCATGATTGCGCTGCACCACGCCGGCCGCAGTCATAGCTGCACACCAGGCGCGGAGCAGATGCAGGAGATTCAAAAAGGCCATCTGAGCCAGAAGTATGACGATATCGGCTATCACTACGGGATCGATTGCACCGGGCAGATACTGGAAGGACGTGACATCAGACTTCAGGGCTCAAGTGTTCTGAAGTACAACACTGGCCTTATCGGCATTGTCCTGCTGGAAAACCTGACGACACCGGAAGAGAGGGGCGACTGGGTCGCGAAGGGGCGTGTAGCTCTCGACAGCATCGGCTACAGCACAACCAACGTGATACCAACTGCGCAAATTGACGCGTTGATGCACTTGATTGACGCATTGAAAAGTGTGTTCGTCATCAAACACTTTGGTGGTCACAGGGAGTACCCAGGACAGTCTTCCGAAGGAAAAATCTGTCCCGGTAACATCGGAATGGAATTGGTCAAAAATATCAGGGCGAAAACCCAGCTGTTACCTCCACCGGCGCCACAGCCATGAAAAAGCTGTTAATCGCAGCGATGCTTTTGGTGCTGGCCGTGCTCTACGTCGGGTACTACGAAGCGCTTGAAGAGGGTGACATCGAGACCATTCTGTTTATCAAAAAACACCCGACTGTTCAGATGAAGTTCTACAACATCCACGCCAATGATGGAGAGATCCGGAGAGTAGAGCGCCTTACGGAGGAGGAGCGGAAGTGGATTATCGATTACTGCAGATACAGATTAGGAATCGACACGGCGTTAGAGACTCAAGACGATGTTGAAATTTGTAGAAAAAAATAATCAGCGGTTGGGAACCGCTGGTGGTCAGATCCAGCGACAAAAACGGGCGCTTGTAGCGCCCGTTTTCATTCACTCCTTAACCTGCGCCCGCAATCGCCGACCGATCACATCCATCAAGTCACAACCATCCCGCAACGGAATAGCCAGCAGCTGAGAAAAGTCCTTCAGCACAACCGTGTCGCAACCAAGCTCGGCGCGGTAGGCGATGTTTTCCAATACCTGCGTAACCGTGCGGATGCGGTGATCAGCCGCGGCTTGCAGAACGTCGAGTGGAGCCTGGGTATCGATGAGCAGGGAGGCCGGGATCAGGTCGATTCCGGTGAGGGGCATGTATCTTTCCATAGATGAAACTCCGATCAAGGCAAGGTTGACTGTCCCTCAATCGTCGCCAAACGAATGGGTGACAGCTGTACGCAGGTTGGCGAACCGGGATCGGGATACCGGCAGACCCGGAGGTCTCCCGCGCACAGCTGCCATAAAGACAACTTTGCGGGCATGCAAAAGCGACTGCATTAAAGCACAGCGCTTTTGCATCCGATCCGATCAGGTCGCCAAACCCGAATCGCCATATTGGGCGACGGGACCGACTTTAGACTTCATCGGAACGGTAGGGAAGGTGACGGATTCCGAGGTTTTTGTAGGAATTTTTCATGCCGTCCTAGGACCTCTATCCATACGGCCGAAACCGTTGACCCAGCGCCAAAACATTCATTTCACCTTGTTCATCATCGCTAACGCTATCCTCTAGAATCCCAACTCCGCAGTCGAGACGGACCTCCACCCCAATGCAAACCCCCACCACCCAACACCCCCTCTGGAAAACCTACCTCCTTTTCCTGGCCCCCATGGTCCTCTCCAATTTCCTCCAATCCATGTCGGGCACCGTCAACAGCATCTACATCGGCCAAATGCTCGGCACCCAAGCCCTGGCCGCCGTCTCTGGCATGTTCCCCGTCGTCTTCTTCTTCATCGCCCTGGTCATCGGCCTCGGCGCGGGGGCGGGCGTGCTCATCGGCCAAGCCTGGGGTGCTAAAGAAGTCCATCTGGTGAAAACCATCGCCGCAACCACCTTGCTGTTGGGCGCAATGATCGGTCTAGCGGCCGCCATCCTCGGAAGCGTGTTCGCCCGCCCAGCCCTGCAAGGTCTGGGAACCCCGGCCGACGTACTCGACGACGCCGTGTCCTACGCCCACGTAATGATGTGGATCATGCCGTCCCTGCTGGTCTACGTCCTCTTCACCCAACTACTACGCGGAGTGAGCGATACGGTGTCGCCACTGATCGCGTTGGTGGTGTCGACCTGCATCGGCTTGGCGCTGACGCCAGCCTTGATTCGCGGTTGGTTCGGGTTGCCGATGTTGGGGATTCAGAGTGCGGCGTATGCGGGGTTGGTGGGTAACCTGTCGGCGATGGGGTGGCTGGCGTGGCGGTTGATCAGTAAGGGGCATCCGTTGGCGCCGGATCGGGAGATGTTTGCGGCGATGCGGCTGGATCGGGTGATTCTTGGCAAGGTGTTGCGCATCGGCTTGCCGACCGGGTTGCAGATGGTGGTGTTGTCGGTGTCGGAGCTGGTGATTCTGGCGTTGGTGAATAAGCACGGTTCGCAGGCGACGGCGGCGTATGGGGCGGTGACGCAGATCGTCAATTACGTGCAGTTTCCGGCGTTGTCGATTGCGATCACGGCGTCGATTCTTGGGGCGCAGGCGATTGGGGCGGCGCGGGTTGAGCGGATCGGGCCGATTCTGCGTACGGGGCTTTTGATTAACGTGTGCCTGACCGGTGGCTTGGTGGTGTTGGGTTATGTGTTGTCGCACTGGTTGCTGGGGTTGTTTCTGACGGATGATTTGACTCGGGCGAAGGCTGAGCATCTGTTGCACATCATGCTGTGGAGCCTTTTGGTGTTTGGCTTTCAGGCGATCATCGGCGGGATCATGCGCGCCAGCGGCACGGTGTTGGTGCCGATGGCGATTTCGATTGTGTGCGTGGTGGGTGTGCAGTTGCCGGTGGCGTATGTATTGGACGGGCAGTTCGGGTTGCAGGGTGTGTGGATGGCGTTTCCGGTGGCGTATCTGGGGATGCTGGTGTTGCAGACGGCGTATTACAAGATGGTGTGGAAGCATCAGAAGATTGAGCGGTTGGTGTAGGTGGTTGGGGTAGGTGCGGGGAATGCTTTATTTAAGGGAGTCTGTGGCGAGGGAGCTTGCTCCCGCTTGAGTGCGTAGCGCTCACAGGGATATTGCGTTTGTTGATGTATTTTTGGGGCTGCTGCGCAGCCCAGCGCGAGCAAGCTCGCTCGCCACAATGGGATGTAGGTGTTGCAGGTGCTGTATTACAAACTTTATGGCATAGATTGGATCCCGGTGTTTCAATCATGAAACATAATAAGTATGACTTTATTAGTTCTGGATACGAGCGGATCTCTATTGCGCTTTTCGTTAGTGACATAACAACTAATGGATCCAATAGAAGAACCTCGGGCCTCATCTAATTTACCAGGCCAGTTAGTGCGTGGCTTTCGGGGAAGTTGGAGATTTTAGATCGAGGCGAGTTGCATTATCTGAACTAACCGTTTGTCGGTGGTCTGCTCAAAAAATGAACATTTGAGCTTCGATGCCCTCAGATACTCCAGCACGTCACCATGACCTGCTCCTGCAAGCGCAGAAAAGAAGTGGAAACCGAACCTCATATGCAGTGATTGCAAATGAGGATTTTTTTACCCGAAATTCAGGAGCCAACACCTGACCGGTTGCTTGTTTGCCAGGCAAATCAATCGGTTCAGCCGTGCCAGGTCTATGATTTGGCTTGTCTTGTATCAGTCGGACCGCACTGGGTTTTTAACTTGATTAATACCCCGTCAAACTAATGGTCTGAACTGTAGAAACAGTTGGAGATACTACCGTGACAATAAATACAATCATGAGTGTGATCGAAAATAAAGAATGCATGGAGTTTGTGCGGTTGGGTGTTGTTTATGCGCACTTGGTTGCTTGTTGTGTTGCCATTGGTCTGGTGTTGACCAGTGATATTGCCATGGTCAAGAATTTGTTGAAGGGTAAAGTATTGTCGGAGCACGATAATGCTCATCTGGAAAGTCTTCAAACGTCTGTCGTCGTTGCATTGATTGCTTTGTGGTTCACCGGCATTGCAATTGTGGGTATCGATTACCTGGAAAAAGGAATCGAATACTTCAAGAATCCAAAGCTTCAGGCCAAAGTGATCATTGTCATGTTGCTGACTTACAACGGAATTTTGTTGCATCGCCTGGTATTGCCGGCCATGCAAAAGGCGGGTTCGCTGCTCAAGCTCGGGTTTAGCGCACGGATGCTGGCGCTGTTTTGCGGTTCGTTGTCGGCAGTGTCCTGGATGTATGCCGCCTTGCTGGGCGTCGGACGCCCGTTGGCCTGGAAGTATTCACTCTCTGAACTGTTGATGGCGTATCCGCTGTTGATTGCACTGGGTTTCCTGACGATGCTGGCATTGACTCAGCGAGTGAGACAACAGCACAACGTTGTGGTGCCTCAGCGGACCGTTGCGAGTGCTTGTTAGGCTTTAGCCTTGGCTGAACTTCCCGGAAGTCGCTGGTTTTAAAGAGGGCCGCCTGTAACAGGGTGGCTCTTTTTTTTTGCGTGAAAAGTTGCGGCAGTCTTCAGGTTGCTTTCGCCAGCAAGCCGGTTCCACGGGATCGTAATGCTGTTTAATTAAGCGCGGGCACGCAAATTTGTGGCGAGGGGATTTAGCGGACCGCCGCACCGCCCCGTTCGGCTGCGAAGCAGTCGCTAATCCGGACAATTCAGCCTGTCTGGCCGGACAATGGGGCCGCTTCGCGACCCAACGGGGCGGTGCGACGTTTCGCTAAATCCCCTCGCCACAGATTTGCGTGTCTGAAGATTTTTTTAAGTGAACAGCATTGGCTCCAAGGATCGGGGCTGTCCGAGGACGGCGTGGACATGGGCGTTACTGGCCCAAACCTTGGGTTCTAGCTGATGTGCTGCAGGAGTGGAAATCGTTTGGCAGCACCAGAAAGTCGAGTGGTTGGTGTGTAAGCACTCCATAAACCCCACCTGCACATGAAACGCCGATTCAAGGATGCTGAGCGCCCATTTCTCGCTCGGATCGACCGATCCGCCGGACGGTCTGTTAGTCGTTACGTGTCTGTTCAAGCCGCTTATCAAGCTCGCTTGGGGGCAAGTTCGGCGTCGAGTGAAGCGTCAGCCAGACGGCCCGCAGAATGTTGATCGCGGCCATGTTCAGGTGTTGTTCGGCGGCGTGCAGGGCCAGTTCGGCTGCCAGGCGCTTGTCGGCAGCACTGAGGTGCGCCGTTTTGTGGGTCATGTCCGCATCGACGTTGGCCAACAGCCCCTGGAGTTCCTGCACCGCCTGATCCGATGCCTGACGCATGTCCGCCAGCAGGCGGCTGGCTTCGGCAGGCGTCATGGCCAAGGCGCGGACGCTGCGAAAAGTCAGGCGGGCGGGCAAGGTGGCCAAACTGAAACCCGTCGAAATTAACTTGCCAATCATGCGAACAACTCCTGTAAACGAGTGTTTGAGCAGCGTATCAGAGTAAATCGCAAAAAAATGTCTGCTCATCGCTTGCCAGAATCAACTCTCCGCCTCTTTTTGGCATCAAGCGTCTGATCGTCGTCAGAACCCTCGAACGATGCGCCCATAGACGCTCGATCTGCTCATCCTTGGCAGACATTTCCTTGTCCTTCGAAAACATCTGCTCATGCAGCGACAGCAAAAGCTGTTTCAGCAAAATAGGGTCGTCAGGAAGGGTTTCGGGCACGGAAATCATGCCGTGGATTATACCGGCTCAGGTGACGAAGCGTGGCGTCAGCACCTTGTGAGGTTGATTGCCCCAGAGGTTGATTTCCTCCAGTAGCATCGACGGGCTATCGGTTCATTTGAAGGTGCATTTTGTGGAGCGGTTACGTTGGTGTAGGCCGGCGGACTTGCTGTCGGCCACCTTCGGACTGACAATCTTGGGTGGCTGTGATGCAAACCGACAGGCGTGATCGCCTGGGGAGGTTTTCAACATGAATCCTTCATCGCCCACCATTCTGCAAGACCGCGCCGCGGCCGGTCGGCGGCTGGTGGCGCCGTTGCTCAAGTACGCGCATCGCCCGGATGTCATTGTTCTCGCCTTGCCCCGTGGCGGTGTGCCGGTGGCTTATGAAGTGGCGTCGGCGTTGGATGTTCGTCTCGACCTGATGCTGGTGCGCAAACTGGGTGTTCCGACTCATCAAGAGTTGGCGATGGGCGCGATTGCCAGCGGCGACATTCAGATTCTCAATGAACACGCGCTGCGGGCGCACCCGATTGATAAGGCAGCGTTCGATGCGGTGGTCGCTCGGGAAACCAAGGAGTTGTCGCGTCGAGAGCAGGCTTACCGGGGAACGCGCGCCCCGGTAGCGCTCAAGGATCAGGTGGTGATCCTGATCGACGATGGGCTGGCGACAGGCGCGTCGATGATGGCGGCGATTCACGCGGTGCGGGTGCATACCCCGGCGCGGATTGTCGTTGCGGTGCCGGTGGCGCCGGTCGAGACGGCGGAGGCGTTGCGCAGTGAGGTGGACGAGTTGGTGTGCCCGATCACCGCCGAGTGGTTCATGTCGATCGGGCATTGGTACATGGATTTTTTCCAGACGTCGGATGCCGAGGTCATCAAGTTGTTGCAGCGGGCCTGGCAGAAAGAGGCGAGCGACGCCGGGCAGCGCTCCGGTCAGGAGTGACAACGTTCAATACGCATCACTGCAAAGTCACGGAATGAACCCGTACCGAAGGGGTCAACCAGTAAGCCCACCCTCGGACAATTGCCATGCCTAGCAACTGCCGCACTCCCATCAAGGCTCACGAAAATCAGGACCCACATGGACGCGGCTGAGTCAGCGCTGATGGCCGCACGCGCGCAGTTTGCGATCACCATCAGTTTTCATATTGTGCTGGCCGCGCTCACGATCGGTCTGGCCAATTTTCTGATGGTGCTTGAAGCGCTTTGGCTGTGGCGTGGCCGACAAATCTATCTGGATGTTTACCTTTACTGGTTGAAGATATTCGCCCTCAACGTGGCGGTGGGCACGGCGTCGGGTCTGATTCTGGAGTACCAGTTCGGGCTCAATTGGTCGCGGCTCTCGGTTCAGGCAGGCGATATCCTCGGCCCGTTGATGTTCTACGAGGTGCTCGCGGCGTTTTTTCTGGAGGCGGGCTTCCTCGGCATCATGCTGTTCGGCCTGAAAAAGGTCGGCCCTCGTCTGCATTTCTTCGCCACCTGCGCGGTCGCCGTTGGCTCGTTGATCAGCGCGTTCTGGATCCTGTCGGCCAATTCCTGGATGCAGACACCCGCCGGTTACGTCATTGGCGCTGATGGCCGTTTCATGGCCGAGAACTGGTGGGCGATCATTTTCAATCCGTCGTTTCCTTATCGGCTGGCGCACATGACCTTGGCTGCGTTGCTTGGCACGGCGACGCTGGTGGCTGGTGCCAGTGCCTGGCAACTGTTGAAGGCGCCGCACAACCCGCGAGCGCGTCTGCAATTGTCCATGGCGCTGTGGACGATTGTCGTGCTGTCACCCCTGCAAATCGTGGTGGGTGACCTGCATGGTCAGCACAGCCTCAAGGTGCAGCCACAGAAGGTCGCGGCCATCGAAGGTTCGTGGACGCGACCGCCGGAGGGCGCGGGCGAACCGCTGCGTTTGTTTGCCATCCCGGACATGGCAGAGCGGCGCAATCATTGGGAAGTGGCGATTCCGCGCATCGGTTCGCTGTACCTGACCCATGACCTGAGTGGCACCATCGCCGCGCTGGATGAGTTTCCGCCTCAAGACATTCCGCCAGTGCCGGCGGTGTTTTTCGCGTTTCGCTTGATGGTCGGCCTGGGTCTGTTGATGGTGGGGCAGGGGCTGGTCAGTCTGGTGTTGCGCTGGCGAGGGCGGTTGTACGCCGCGCGCTGGATGCTGCGGGTGTGTGTGCTGATGGCCCCGGCGGGTTTTCTCGCGATGCTCAGTGGCTGGGTCGTGACCGAGGTGGGCCGGCAACCTTTTACCGTCTATGGATTGCTGCGCACGGCGGACAGTGTGTCGTCGGTGTCTCGCCAGCAGGTGGTCGGCTCGACGTGGTTAATTCTGATGTTTTACCTGCTGATATTCGGCATCGGGCTGTGGGTGCTGCTTCGCATACTGCGAGAGCCACCGCACCTGGACGAGCCGGGACCGCAGCCGACGTTGGCGGACGAGACAGGTGAACCCTGATGGACAATGACTGGATAACACTGCTGTCGGCGGCGGCCCTGGCGTTCTCGGTCATGAACTATGTGCTGCTCGATGGCACGGACCTCGGCGTCGGCGTGCTGATGGGCGTTACGCGAGGTAGCCGGCATCGACGCACGATGGCGGTGACGATCCTGCCGATCTGGGACGCCAACGAAACGTGGCTCGTGCTCGGCGGCGGCGGCCTGCTGGCGCTGTTTCCGCTGGCTTACGCCATCCTGCTGCCAGCGCTTTACCTGCCTTTTATCCTGATGTTTTTGGCGTTGATTCTGCGCGTGGTGGCGTTGGAGTTTCGGGATTACTCGCCCAATGCCGCGATCAAACGCGCGGTCGATGGCTTGCTGATGTGCGGTTCGGTGCTGGCCGGTGCAACTCAGGGGGTGGTGCTGGGCACGCTGGTTCAAGGCATACCGGAACAGGGCGGGCAGTACAGCGGTGACGGCTCGGAGTGGCGGGGTGTGTTTCCACTGTTCTGTGGCGCCGTGCTTGTGGTGGGCTACACGTGGCTAGGCGCCTGTTGGCTTTATTGGCGCACTGAAGACGAACTCCAGCGGCGCTCGGCTTTGCAGGCGAAGGTGTTGGCCGTGGTCACCGTGCTGTTGTTGATCGTGTTGGTGGCCTGGACCGCGACTCTGGACACTCGCTATATGCAGCGGCTTGCCTATTGGCGGGTGTGGATGCCGTCCGCCACGTTGCTCGTCGCGCTGCTGATCTGCTTTGTGCTGGGGTTTCGAAGTCGCCTTCATGCGCTACCACTGTTCGCGGCATTGGGCGTTTTCGTGCTGGCGTTTGCCTTGATGATTGTGGCGCTCTTTCCGCTGATCGTTCCGCCGCACCTGACCTTGCAAGCGGCTGCGTCCAGTCCGACCAGTCAGAAGTTCATGCTGATCGGTTTCGCCGTGCTGATACCGGTGACGCTGATTTACAACACCTACGGCTTCAGCGTCTTCAGCGGCAAGGTGCGTGCGGTGCGGGATTGACCTCATGCCTTGACCCAGCGCTGCCGACTCCAGCTACTCAAGGTATCGACGGCGAAGACCAGTATCAGCATCGCCAGAATCACCGTGCTGGCTTGCGCTTCCTGAAACAGGCTGAGGCTGACATAGAGCATTTGCCCCAAGCCACCGGCGCCGACGAAGCCGAGCACACTGGCCATGCGGATGTTGTTTTCCCAGCGGTACAGGATGTAGGCCAGCAGCTGCGGCAAGAGGTTGGGCAGGGTGCCGTAACAGAAGGCCCACACGGCGTTGCCGCCGTGCAAACGGATGGCGTCGGCCGGTTCGGGCGGGGTGTTTTCCAGCGCTTCGGCGAACAGCCGGCCGAGCACGCCGGTGGTGTGCAGCGCCAACGCCAGTGTGCCGGCGTTGGGGCCGAGACCGGCGGCGAGCACCATCAATGCGGCCCACACCAGTTCCGGCACCGCGCGCAACGCGTTGAGCACCAGCCGCGATGCGCTCTGCAACGGCCAGCCGAAACGCCCGGCCGCGGGCAATGCCAAGAGCAAACCAAACACCGCCGCGAGCAGCGTGCCGAGGGCGGACATGGCGATGGTTTCGAGGGCACCATGGGCGATGGCTTGCAGATGATTCGGGCTCAGGTCCGGGCTGAGAAAGCGCTGCGCATAAGCGCCCATCTGGTTCAGGTTGCCGGTGCTGCCGAGTTCGCCGAGGTCGATGCCGAGGTAGATGAACGAGGCGATGACGGCGGCGCCGATGCCAAACAGCAGCGCGAGGTTGAACAGGCGATTCATGCCAGCCTCCAGCGCAGCAGGCGGCTGAGTTGATCGGCGAGCAGCACCAGAACCAGGAACGTCAGCAGCAGACTGGCCACTTCGCCGCCGGCGAACATGCGTAACGACAGGTCCATCTGCTGACCCAGCCCGCCGGCACCGACGAAGCCCATCACCACCGAGGCGCGGATCGCGCATTCCCAGCGATACACCGTGTACGACAGCAGCTCCGCCGCGACATTGGGCAGGATCCCGTAGCAAAAGGCCGCGAGCCGACCACTGCCGGATTGCAGCAGCGCATGGACGGGGCGCTGATCCACCGATTCGAAAATCTCCGCGTAGACCTTGCCCAGCATGCCGCTGTAGGTAATGGCGATGGCCAGCACCCCGGCGGTCGGACCAAGGCCGACGGCACGCACGAACAGCAGGGCCCAGACGATTTCCGGCACGCTGCGCAGGAAAATCAGCAGCCCGCGCACCGGCCAGCGTAGCAGTTGGCCCCCATAGCTCGGGCGACCCGCACGAGACGCCGCAGACAACGACAGTGCGCGACTGGCCAACAGACTGGCGGGAATCGCCAACAGCAACGCCAGGGCCATGCCCGCCGTGGCGATGGCCAGGGTTTGCAGGGTGGCTTGCAGCAACAGCTCGATGAAGGCTTCGTCATGGGCCGGGGGCCAGAAGGCGGACACGAACCGGCCCATTTCACTCCGGCTGTCATTCGCGATTAGCACACTGAGGTCCAGTTCGCTGTAGTGGATGCCCGGCCACAGCAGGGCGATGGCCAGCAGGCTGAGCAGCAGGCGCGGCAGGGCGGCGGGATCGCGGGTGCCAGACGTCAGCATCGAGGAATCTGCACACTCAAGTGGGCGGGGGGCAGCGGTGAACGTTCCAACTGTTCATTGGCGTAGAGCGTGTCGAGCCGCTCGCGGTCGACAGCGCTGGCCGGCAGGTCGAACAGAATCTGCCCGTCACGCAGGCCGATGATCCGCGAAAAATGCGCCAGGGCCAGCTCCACCGCGTGCAGGCTGGCGACCAGCGTGACGTTGTGCTCCCGGGCATGGCGGCAGAGCACCGACAGCGTGTGCTCGGCCAGCATCGGGTCCATGGCCGAGACCGGCTCATCCGCCAGCAACACCTCGGGCGCTTGATACAACACCCGGGCAATGCCCACGCGCTGCAACTGTCCCCCGGACAATTGCTGGCATTGCGTAAACAGTTTGTCGCTCAGGTCCAGCCTGGCCAAGGCGGCGCGCGCCCCCGGAATATCCAGCGGATAGAGCAAATTCAGCAGGCTCTTGCCCAAACCCCATTGACCCAGCTTGCCGGCCAGAACGGCCGTGACCACACGCTGGCGCGGTGGCAACGGCGGCGCTTGATGGATCAAACCGATGCGTGCGCGCAGGCGCTGACGCTGACCGGCCGACAGTTGCCAGGCGTGCTCGCCGAGCACTTGCAGCTCACCGTCGTCCGGTCGCAGGGCGGTGGCGAGCAGGTTGAGGAGGCTCGACTTGCCCGCGCCGGACGGTCCGATAATGGCGACCTGTTCGCGGGCCTCGATGTGCAAATCCACGCCACGCAGCGCCTGAACGCCGTTGGCATGGGTAAGGCTGACCTGGGTCAGATGCAACGTCATTTGAGCAGTTCGGCGGCGCGTGCGGCTTCCTCGATTCCCTTGTAGTTTTCAGGGCTGGTTTCGATGAATCGGCTGGCGGCCTGCAAATCCAGAATCTCCTTGTCCTTCGGTTTCGCCGGGTCGAGCGCGAGGAACGCGGCTTTTATCTTGGCCGCCAGCGCCGGGTCGAGGGTCCCGCGCACCGTCCAGTTGTAGTCGAAGTAGGCGGGGGTGGTCGCAAACACTTTGACCTTGTTGGTGTCGACCTTGCCGGCCGCGACCAGTTTTTCCCACACGCTGGCGTTCAGCACCCCGGCGTCCACCTTGCCGGCCTGGACCCACGCGACCGTGGCGTCATGGGCGCCGGAGTAGCCGACGCGGCTGAAGTAGGTTTCCGGCTTGATGCCGTCCTTCAGCATGAAGTAACGCGGCATGAGGCTGCCCGACGTGGAAGACACCGAACCGAAGGCAAAGGTCTTGCCCTTGAGGTCGGCGAGGGATTTGACGGCCGGGTCGGCGGTGATGAATTTGCTGGTGAACTGGGCATCCTGTTCGCGTTGAACCAACGGAATCGCGTTGCCGGTTTTCAGGCGTGCCTGCACGAACGTGAAGCCGCCCAGCCACGCCAGGTCGATCCGGTCGGTGGCCAGCGCCTCGACCACGGCCGGGTAATCGCTGACGGGCACGAACTCGACCTTCATGCCCAATTGCTGTTCCAGATAGGCGCCCAGCGGCTTGAATTTACGCAGCAGTTCGGTGGGCGCTTCATCGGGAATCGCGCTGACTTTCAGGGTGTCGGCGGCCTGCGACAGCAGGGTGCAAAAAGACAGGGCCAGGCCGGCAGTCAATGCCAGGGTACGTTTGAGCATGGAAATTCTCCGGTGCATTAACGGAACACGATCGAGGCGCCGCCCACGGCAAGGCGCTTTGTGAGGTTAGACGAAACGCGACGAAGCTGACTGCTTTTGGCCCCGGTACACGCGTGCCGCGGAATCGAAGGTGGCAGATGAGGTGATTACCACTCGTCGGCGAGGTGCACGATGACCTATTGACACCGATGCGTCCCTGAGTGAATATTAATCCATCGCACACGACACAATCGAACGCGACAAGAAATCAAACACCCATTGCACCGTAGAGGATTCACCCCATGAGCAAGATCGAAAAAGTCCTGGCCACCGGCAAAACCCACACCACCGCCAGCGCTGCCGGCAACACGTCCCGCGGCCACAACGGCACCCTCGACATCACTCTGTCGACGCCGGGCACTGCCAAGCCAGCTCACGTGTTTGCAGCGACCCAGCCTCACCCGACTGCCGAGCAACTGTTCGCCGGTGCATGGTCGGCTTGCTACACCGCAGCGGTCGGTCTGGTGGCCAATGACTTGAACGTGGTGCTGCCGGCGGATCTGTCGGTCGACATCGAAGTCGACCTGGGGCAGGGCGGTGCGGAGTACTTTCTTCAAGCTCGACTGACGCTGCGTGTACCGGGCCTGTCGCATGAAATCGCAACGACGCTGGCGCACACCGCCGACCAGATCTGCCCGTACTCGAAAGCGACTCGCGGCAACATCGACGTGGCGCTGAACGTCATCACTGTTTAAGTGTTTTTTTAATCTCATAAACATCGCGTGCGATAAAAGCGCATACGCAAACAAACCTTAAGGTAATCATCATGAGCAAGATCGAAAAAGTACTGGCCACCGGCAAAACCCACACCACCGTCAGCGCCGCCGGCAAGACCTCGCGCGGTCATAGCGGCAGCCTCGACATCGTGCTGTCTTCGCCCGGCAGCGCCACACCGGCGCACGTGTTCTCGAACACTCAGCCGCACCCGACTGCCGAGCAATTGTTCGCCGGCGCCTGGTCTGCCTGCTACACCGCCGCCGTCGGACTGGTGGCCAACGACCTGAACGTGACACTGCCAGCAGATACGGCCGTGGAGATCGAAGTCGATCTGGGCCAGACCGGCCAGGCGTACTTCCTGCAGGCTCGACTGACCCTGCGTGTGCCGGGCCTGTCGAACGAGATTGCAACGAAGCTGGCGCACACGGCCGACCAGATCTGCCCGTACTCGAAAGCCACCCGCGGCAACATCGACGTGGCATTGAACGTCATCACCGAGTGATGCGACAGGACTCACCGGCGCCACGGGCTGGCGCCGGATGGGTTCACGCTATTGCAGAAAACGGTGGCGAAACAGTGCAGCAACCTGATCAAATCGGTGGAATCAGACGAGCATTGCGGCCAGTGGCATAAACGGTGGATCTTTGCTTTAGTCCACCTGTGGCGCGCTTGCGCGTGCAGCCGTCAATGCAAACGGGAGCCCCGCCCGGAGAGTCCCATGAATCCTCGATTTCCGCATTTCACTGCATGGGTTGTCGCGCTCACCTTCGGCGTTTTGTCATGCGCCGATGCCGTCGAGTACACAAACGTCAATGCGACCGCCAGCACCCTTTCGTTCACTTACAACCAGTTCAGTTCGCGGGTCTACGGCACGTTCAGCAAATTCGAAGGCACGCTGGAATTCGACACTGCAAACCCTTCGGCGGCCCACGCCGCGCTCACGATCCAGCTCGACAGCATCGATGCCGGCAGCAGTGACGCCAATGACGAACTGAAAAAGCCAGCCTGGTTCGACACCGCGAACTCGCCGGTGGCGACGTTTGAGTCGACCGCTGTGAAATCATTGGGTAACAACCGCTACTCGATCACCGGCAAACTCATGCTCAGGGGCATTACCCGCGTGGTGGAAGTGCCTGTGCAACTGAAGGCCGAGAACGCCATCGGCATCTTCGATGGCCAGCTGACGCTCAAGCGCAGCGATTTCAAAATAGGCGAGGGCGAGTGGGCGGACACGGTGGTTTCCGACGATATCAACATCCGCTTCCGCATGGTTGCGCCGCAGCAATAGGGTGCACGTCGCGGCTTTATGTAGCTCGCCCTGTCATGGTTTCAAGGTCACGGTTTAGTGTTGTTGCGTCTGGCCTCATCGCGAGCAGGCTCGCTCCCACATTGGCTCTTCAATGAGCACAAAATCTGTGTACGCCGAAGATCCACTGTGGGAGCGAGCCTGCTCGCGATGAGGCCCGAACAACCGCCATAGCTGCCAACTGACACACCCCCGCAGTCCCGCCGGCACGTTATGATACGCACGCCCGTCCGCCCCCAGAGTCCAGAGCCTCAATGCCCCAGATCACCCATTTCAAAACCCCGTGCCCCGAGCACCTCTCCAGCCAGATCCTGCAGATGGTCGTCGACAACCTGACCGACATCAGCATGGTTGCCATCCCGCCGAGCAACCTGTTGTACAACGTGTACCAGTATGCGATCGGCTATGAGGTTCACCTCTATCTGGAGGCGCTGAGCGGGGCGAAAGGGATTGCGGTGGAGTTGATCGTCGCGACGGACGTGGATGATCCGGAAACGGTCATCGGTTTCTTGCTGTACTTGCCGATCCAGGACGATCCCGAGGCGTGCGGCTTGGCGTACATGGCGGTGCAGGCCGGTCATCGGCGTCAGGGTGTGGCGCGCAAGATGCTGCGGGAAATGGTCGGTCGCTACCCGCATGCCGAACTGACCTGCGCGGTAGCCAAGGTGCCGTGGTTTGAGTCGATGGGCTTTGAGGTGGTGGGTGTTCGCGGTACTCAGGTGCTGATGAACACCCGCGATCATCGCTCCGGCGGTTTGATGGGGCTGCTGGATGTGGCGTCGATCTACAGCTCGCTGGAGGTGCGGCAGATTCATACCTATCTGCTGCAAAAGCACGGCAAGCGCGCGATGCTCGATGCCGAGAAACAGCGTGACCGGCATCTGGATCAGCTGACGTACAAGGCCAATGAGTTTGTCCGCGAACGGTTGGGCGAGTCGCCACGCTAACCACGCCCTTCCAGACAACTCGATCAACTGTGGGAGCGGGCTTGCTCGAGATGGCGGTGATTCAGTCAACATAAATGCTGAATGTAATGCCGCCATCGCGAGCAAGCCCGCTCTCACAGTTGTTCTGCATTCACTCAGCCAGTTCGGCCGGCGTTTAAGAAAACTTCACGTTCATGGTGATCCGCGCCGCGAACACCTTCCTGCCTTCGACGTCGAGAATGTCCACCGGCACGATCTTGTCGCCTTCCGTGGTCCAGTCGACGCCGCCCCCATCGGCCACTGCCGTGACGTCGGTTTTTGCCTTCGCCAGGTACTCGACCGTCATGCCTTTTGGAATCCAGCGTGCCCCTTCGGGAATCGACACGTCGGTCATCATCCCCGCTGCCAGTTCAGCCGCATTGCACATCGCGATGGCGTGGACGGTGCCCAGGTGGTTGGTGATTTCCTTGGCGAATGGCACCTGCACTGTCGCAGAGCCTTTTCGCAACTCCGTGACCAGCGGGTTGATGGTGCTGAAGTAGGGCGCCACCTGGCAGGCCATTTTGCTGAAGGCTTGCGGGCCCGCGCTGTTAAACATGCTTAGAAACTGACTCATTTGAAAACCTCACTGATGAGTGGATAATCAGAATATTGTTCCGTTACAGAATAATGTTCTGTTGCGGAACAGTATTCTGTCGACGGGAAATCTGTCAACCTAGTCCCACTTGTCCGATGGCAGTCACCTGCCTTCACCATTGGTTTTTTTGGGTCTGTGTTGAGCATGGAAACGTCAGATTTACTCGAGCGCTGCTACCCCGGAAGACGCGCTGAACTCAAGCGCGATATTTTTCGAAAGGCCCTCACGCTGTTCAACGAGCAGGGGATCGAGGCCACGACCATCGAAATGATCCGCGCCGAATGCGACACCAGCGTGGGCGCGATTTATCACCACTTCGGGAACAAGGAAGGTTTGGTGGCCGCGCTGTTTTTCACCGCCCTGGACGATCAGGCCAGGCTGCGCGACAGCTATTTGAGCGACGCGAAAACGACGCAAGAAGGCGTGTATGCGCTGGTGCACAGTTATGTGGATTGGGTCGACAGCCAACCCGAATGGGCGCGCTTCCAGTACCACGCGCGATTTTCCGTCACCAAAGGGCCTTTCAAGGACGAACTGGCGACCCGCAACAAGGCGCGCAACAAGCAACTGCTGGAATGGCTGTCGGCTTCGGCCAGAGGCGATGAGTTGAAAGGTTCTCCGGCCGAATTGCTGCTGTCGCTGATCATTGGCCAGGCAGACAACTATTGCAGGACATGGTTATCGGGGCGGGTAAAGGGCAGTCCGAAGGTGTACAGGGACAAGCTCGCACACGCGGCGTGGCGATCGATTTCCGGCGAATGACTAATGCTGTTCACTTAAGCGCGGGTGCCCACATTTGTGGCGAGCGAGCTTGCTCGCGCTGGGCTGCGTAGCGGCCCCCGATTTTTGTGAGTGCTCCGCACTCAAGCGGGAGCAAGCTCCCTCGCCACAGGGTTCTCTGATTCAAAACTCTCAGCATTACCGTCAAATGCCGGGCTTTTTCTTGTCTGTCATTCGTGCACTTAAAAAAGAGCCTCAAGGCTCTTTGATGGGGAGGTAGCGGAGCCCTTGAGGCTCAAGATGCACGTGAAACAAGCGGTGAGCTTGGTAGGGGTTCAGATCACTCACCACTACGCAACCGCTTGAGTTGAGCAAACAAACAGCTGCGTATATTCATCGTAGGAAGATGGGGTTTGGCACTCAAGTACCGCTAGTCGCATCCGTGCCAGCCCTGCCACGCGCGCTTCTTTCAACCATTGCGACGATGGTTTCAAACAGCTCGTCCTGCGCCTGTCCGGCGCAGATTTCGCCCGTCGCGGCAGCGTGGGACAAGGCTTCCGCCGCACCGAGCATGGCCCGCAAACCCGCTGCCGTGATCTCACCCGCGCCAGCGAAGGGGGCGAGGACGAATCGGCATTTGTTCAGGAAGATCGCTTCATACTCGCGCTTGATCTTCTCCAATTCCGGCGAGCTGGCCAACGCAGCGATCACGCCGGGAATTTCGTTGCCCTGCAGCAGCACACAGTCCACGTACGACGAGGCGATCACCCTGGCGGTGCCGGCCAGCGTCGGTTCGCTGTTCTGCAAAGCCGCATCCATGATTGCCGTTTGACGCGCATCGAAGTCTTGATAAAGCGCCGCCAACAATCCGGGGCGTGTCGTGAAGTGGTTGTACACCACCGGTTTGGTGACCCCGGCCTGTTCGGCGAGCCGCCCTAGCGTCAGCGCGTCGGTGCCTTCTTCCCGAACGAGCTGCCAGGCGACGTCCAGCAACTGGCGCTGGCGATCCTCCCGGGACAGGCGTCGTCGTGGTTGCGGGGTGGAATCCTGGGCGGTTTTTTTGGTGGTTGACATGGCTATGTACCAAAAGTAACTTACTGATCGTAACTTACCAAGAGTATATAAGGTCCGCCTTGTGCTCTCAATCAGGAGTTTGCGCCATGCATTCGCTCATTGTTGTCGCTCATCACAATCCCCGTTCGCTCACCCACAGCCTGGCGGCGCGGATCGCTGAAGGTGTGATTGCAAGCGATCCCGATAACACCGTGGAGTTGGTCGATCTTTCGGCCGAAGGATTCGATCCGAGGTTCAGCGCCGCAGACCTGGCGGTGCATCACCGCGAAGCATCGCCGCCTGTCGATGTGGTCGCCGAGCAGGCGCGCATCGACCGCGCCGATCATCTGGTGTTGGTCTATCCGGTCTACTGGTGGTCGATGCCGGCGCTGCTCAAAGGCTGGATTGATCGAGTGTTCTCCAACGGCTGGGCCTTCGATTTCACGGCGGATGCGAAGCTGGAGAAGAAGCTGGGCCATCTGCGGGTTCACCTGATCGGGGTCGGCGGTGCCGACGCAGGCACCTATGCCCGGCACGGTTATGCCGAGGCGATGAGAACGCAGATCGACCACGGCATTTTCGATTACTGCGGCGCTCAGGTGCTGACGTCCGAGCTGTTCCTCGAGTCGGAAATCCAGGATCCGGCGGTGCATCTGGACGCCGCACGAATCTTGGGTCTCAAGCTCCTGACGGCGTCCGGACAGCGCGATTCCGTTAGGCCTGTTCGCCCGGCCAGCCAGCCCGACGCAAGGCTTTAAGCAGCGTTTCGGCGTCCAGTCCCGGCACCGCATGGCCATTGCCCTCGGCGGTGTCGCAGGCCAGCAGGGCGTTGATGATCGCTTCTTCCACGGCTTCGGTGGCGGCCAGGAACAACTCGCTGATGTGGTCGTTGTTGACCATGCTCAGGTTGTCTGTTGTCGGCGCTTTCTTGCTTTCATAAGCAGCGGGTGGGACATCGTTGCCGGTGGCGAACGCGATGAAGATGTCGCCGCTATGGTCTTCGTTACCGCCGCCGGTGCGCGCGAGGCCGAGGCTGGCTCGCTGGGCGAGGCGGGTGCATTGATGCGGCAACAGCGGCGCATCGGTGGCCAGGCAAACGACGATCGACCCCATGCCCGGATGGGGCAACGAGGCCTTGAGAAACGGCGAGTCGGCCTTTTCCATGTAGCGCCCGACCGGGTAACCGTCGACGCGCAATTCGTTGCGGATGCCGTGGTTGGCCTGGACGATGGCGCCGACGGTCCAACCGCCCTGGGCGCTGCTCAGTCGTCGCGAAGCGGTACCGATGCCGCCCTTGAATTCGTGACAGATCATGCCGCTGCCGCCACCGACCGCGCCTTCGGTCACTGGCCCGCCTGCTGCCGTGCGCAGGGCTTCGGCCACATGCTCGACGTTGACATGGAAACCATTGATGTCGTTGAGCAAGCCGTCGAAGGTTTCCAGCACTACCGGCATGTTCCAGTAAAGGCGTCCGTCGTCGGGTTGCTGTTCACGGTCCAGGACGATCAGCGCATCGCGCACCACGCCCAGACTGTGGGTGTTGGTGAAGGCGACCGGGCTGGTCAACAGACCCGCTTCGCGAATCCACTCAAGACCGGTCGCATCGCCGTTGCCGTTGAGCACATGGACACCGGCGAAGCACGGCTGCTGGCTGGTGGAACCGGCGCGCGGCTCGATCACGGTGACGCCGGTGAGGATGTCGCGGCCATTTGCGCTGCGGCCCCGCACATTGCTGTGTCCGACCCGGACGCCGGGTACATCGGTGATGGCATTGAGCGGGCCGGGTTGCAGTTGGCCGAACTGGAGGTTCAGGTCGCGGGCACGTGGTTTCATGGATTCTCTCATCTTCAATTCGTGGCAGAAAAAGTAGGTAAGGTTGGACGCGGACCCTGTGGGAGCGGGCTTGCCCGCGATGGCGGTGTGTCAGATGACATCAATGTTGGATGTGACGACCTCATCGCGGGCAAGCCCGCTCCCACAGGGGTCGCGGTGGTATTACTGACCGTTTTTGACCTTGCTCCAGATCCGCGTCCGCACCCGCTCGGTGGCCGGCGGCAGGGGCTGTAGGGTGAACAACGTGGCCAAGGCTTCGGCGGACGGGTACACCGCCGGATTGTTGCGGGTCGCTTCGGCCACCAGCGGCGTGGCGCTGCGGTTGCCGTTGGGGTAGTTGAGGTGATCACTGACCGGGGCAATCACATCAGGGCGCATCAAGTAATCGATGAACGCCAGCCCTTGCTCCGGGTGCGGCGCATCTTTGAGCAACACGAGGGTGTCGAACCACACCGGTGCGCCTTCCTTCGGCAGGCTGTAGGCGATCTTCACGCCGTTGTTGGCTTGCTCGGCGTTGGTCTTGGCTTCGAGCATCGCGCCCGACCAACCCACCGCGACGCAAATGTTGCCGTTGGCCAGGTCGCTGATGAACTTGGACGAGTTGAAGTAGGCGATGTGCGGACGCAGTTTCAGCAGCAACGCTTCAGCCTTCTTGTAGTCCTCGGGATTGGTGCTGTTGGGCGGCAGACCGAGGTAGTGCAGGGCGACCGGCAGCATCTCGGACGGCGAGTCGAGCATGGCCACACCACACTGGCCGAGCTTGGCCAGGTTGGCTTCGTTGAACACCAGGTCCCAGGAGTCCACCGGCGCCTTGTCGCCCAGCGCGGCGCGAACCTTGTCGATGTTGTAGCCGATGCCAATGGTGCCCCACAGGTACGGCACGGCGTACTGATTGCCCGGATCGTTGTGGGCCAGTTTCGCCAACAGATCAGCGTCTATGTTTTTGAAGTCAGGCATCTGCGCATGGGGCAGGGGCGCGAGGGCGCCCGCCTTGATCAGGGTCGGCAGACTGAAGTTACTGGCCACCACCACGTCATAGCCGCTGCGGCTGGTGAGCAGTTTTCCTTCCAGCACTTCGGCGCTGTCGAAGGTGTCGTAAACCGGCGAGATTCCGGTGTCGCGCTTGAAGTCGTGCAGGGTGTTGGGGCCAATGTAGTCATACCAGTTGTAGACGTGAACCGTCGGGCCCTCGGCAGCCACCGCCGACAGCGAAACACACAAACAGGCGCTCAGCCCAAGATTGATCTGTTGACGGGGACGACTCATGATGCGGCACTCCTGGCCTGCTGCAGGCCGGTGATGAACAGGTGCTTGCAGCGTATCGGCGGGCCGGGGACTCACCCATTCCCATCATGGGTTACTCGAAAGGGGTAGAGCGTGGATGCGTTGCTGAAAGAGTTGCCGGTGCACCAAGGCCTGGCGCGGGTGTTTGGCGCGTTGGGGCAGGACGGTTTCTGGCGCGCGCTGGTCGACACGCTGCGGCTGCTGGTGCCGCTGGACAACGCCTTGGTCGCGGTGATGACGCCTGGACTAGTGCCGCGCCTGCTGATTGATTTCGACACCAGGGGCAGCGGCGACGAACCTGAAGAACTGGCCGACTACCGCGCCGGCATGTACCTGCTCGATCCGTTTTATCAGGCGGCCTGCGCCGGCATCGCCGACGGTTTGCACAGCCTCGATTCGGTGGCCCCCGACCAGTTTCAGCAGAGCGAGTATTACCTGAGCTACTTCCGCTCGGTGGTGGGCGGTGATGAGTTGCAGTTCATGATCAACATCGATGGCGCCGTGCTCGGGTTGTCCCTGGGCCGCTCGTCGCGCTTCACCCTGGAAGAGCAGGGCCGTCTGCTCTGTGTGCGTGACTGGGTGTTGGCCGCGATGCGCCGTCACCTGCAATTGATGCCGCCGGAAGGCCCGGCCACCGAGGCCGTGGCCGGGGATCTGGCGACCCTGCTGGATCGCTTTGATGCGCGATTGACGGTGAGGGAAATCGAAACGGCGCGGCTGATTCTTCAGGGCTTCTCCAGCAAGGCGATTGCCCAGCAACTGGGGATCTCGCCGGAAACGGTGAAGGTGCATCGGCGCAACGTCTATCACAAGCTCAATGTGAACGGGCATGGGGAGTTGTTTGCGTTGGTGTTGCGGCCACGTTGAACCGAGGCGGCCACAGTTCGTGAGTGCGCTGTAGATCCCTGTGGGAGCGAGCTTGCTCGCGATGGCGGTGTGTCAGCCGACATTGATGTTGAATGATAAACCGTCATCGCGAGCAAGCTCGCTCCCACAGAAAGCGGGGCTCAATCCCCGAGTTGAAACACCAACGCCTTCAACCCGCATTCAACATCCGCATCCGGAAACTCTGGCGGATTCTCCAGCCGTTGCTCAAACCGCAGGCTCGGCGCTTCACGCATCACGCCCTCGATGAGGAAGTCCGCACCGAACGCCGGGTCGTTCATGCAGGCCAGAACCGTGCCCTGCGGGCTGAGCAATTCCGGTAACCGACGCAGCACGCGCTGGTAATCCTTGGTCAGCAAAAAGCTGCCTTTCTGAAACGACGGCGGGTCGATGATCACCAGGTCGTACGGGCCTTTGCCGATCACCTTGCCCCAGGACTTGAACAGGTCATGGCCGAGGAAACTCACCTTGCTCAAGTCGTGTCCGTTCAAACGGTGATTGTCGCGGCCACGGCTCAGGGCCGGGCTGGACATGTCCAGGTTGACCACGTGTTCGGCGCCACCCTCGATGGCCGCCACCGAAAAACCGCAGGTGTAGGCGAACAGGTTCAACACGCGCTTGCCCTGGGCATTGGCGCGCACCCAATCGCGACCGTAGCGCATGTCGAGGAACAGCCCGGTGTTCTGCTTGCGGCCCAGGTCCACGCGATAGCACAGGCCGCCCTCGGTGATGGTCATGTCCTCGATCACTTCCCCGACCAGCCATTCAGTGGTGCTTTGCAGCAGATAACGATGCTGCAGCGCCAGGGTATGCGCACCGGATTGCGCCCACTCGGGTGACCGGGTGATTTCCATCAGCCGCTGTTTCAACGCATCCAGCTGCGCCGCTTCAGGCTCCTTGAATAGCGACACCAACACCACGCCCTGCAGCCAGTCGACAGTCAGTTGCTCCAGACCCGGCCAGCAGCGACCGCGACCATGGAACAGTCGGCGGGTTTCTGCGGGGGCCGTTGCCAGGGCGGTCAGCAGATGGTCGTGGAGGGTGGTCAGCGCTTCTGAATTCATCGGGTCGGGTCGGCGATTTGAGGGGGCGGCATTTTAACCACAATTGCGGCGAGTGGGCGGGTGACTCGATCAATGTGGGAGCGAGCCTGCTCGCGATAGCGGAGTGTCAGTCAACATCATCATTGCCTGATACACCGCTATCGCCGGCAAGCCGGTCTCGCTCCCACAGGTTTCCGGGGGTAGTTATCACAGTTAATTTAACTTTACGTGAGGATTTGGCGATCTGTCGGCTTCCATACTCGGCTCCAACAAATAACAACAACCGCCGGGAGCCCATCATGTCGCCGATACCTGCTTCATCCCATCCGCGCTGGCTCCGGCTCACCCATTGGCTGAACGCACTTGCGGTGCTGGTCATGGTCACCAGCGGTTGGCGCATCTACAACGCGTCTCCGCTTTACGACTTCAGTTTTGCCAAAGGCATCACGTTGGGCGGCTGGCTCGGCGGTGCGCTGCAATGGCATTTCGCGGCGATGTGGTTCCTCGCCTTCAACGGCCTCGTCTACCTGATTATCAACCTCGCCAGCGGCCGACTGTCACGACGCTTTTTCCCAGTGTCGCCGAAAGGTGTTTTGCATGACCTGTTGGCCGCATTGCGCGGGCGTCTGGGGCATGCCGACTTGAGTCACTACAACCAGGTGCAACGGGTGGCGTACCTGTTCGTGATGGTCGACATCGCGCTGCTGGTGATCTCCGGGCTGGTGTTGTGGAAGTCCGTCCAGTTTCCGCTGTTGCGTGAATTGCTCGGCGGCTACGAAGCAGCGCGGCATGTGCATTTCATCGCGATGGCGCTGCTGATGGCCTTTGTGGCGGTGCATCTGGTGATGGTCGCGCTCGTTCCCAAAACGCTGTTGGCCATGATTGTCGGTCGCAAGGAGTCCGTATGAAAAAGCGCATCGAGGGTCTGGACGAGTCGTCCATCCTGAAAGACGCCCGGAAAATCATTGCGCCGCAGATCGAGGACCGTTCACGCCGCTCGTTCCTGATGCGCAGCCTGACCCTCGGCAGCGTGGCCATGTTGTCCGGCTGCAACATCACCGACAACGAAAGCGTCGAAACCGCGTTGTCGTCCATGTCGCGGTTCAACGATCGGGTGCAGGGCTGGCTGTTCAATCCCAATGCACTGGCGCCGACCTATCCGGCGTCGATGATCACCCGGCCGTTTCCGTTCAATGCCTTTTACGGCATCGACGAGGCACCGACCGTCGAGGAAGAAAGCTATCGACTGGAGGTGACCGGCCTGGTCGCCGACAAACGCAGCTGGCGCCTCGAAGAGCTGCGCGCGATGGCACAGAACGAGCAGATCACCCGGCATATCTGCGTCGAAGGCTGGAGCGCGATCGGGCGTTGGGGCGGCGTACGGTTCAGCGATTTCCTGAAGCGGGTCGGTGCCGACACGGATGCCAAATATGTCGGCTTCAAATGCGCCGACGACTACTACACCAGCATCGACATGGCCACCGCGCTGCACGCGCAAACCCTGCTGGCGCTGACCTATGACGGCGCGGTGCTGCCGCGCGAATACGGCTTCCCGATGAAGCTGCGCATGCCCACCAAGCTCGGCTACAAAAACCCCAAACACATCCAGGCGATTTTCGTCAGCAACACCTACAGCGGCGGCTACTGGGAAGACCAGGGCTACAACTGGTTCGGTGGCAGCTGACGGCGCCCGACAACTTCACTCACCCGCAACCTGTGCTTCAAGGAGTTCATCATGAAAAAGTTGACCACCGTCGTTCTGTCCATGTGCCTCGCCATGGGCGCTGCCAGTGTGTTTGCCGCCGAAGCAACCAACGGCATGAGCAATGACAGCATGAGCAAGGATTCGATGTCCAAGGACGCCATGAAAAAAGACACGATGAAAAAGGATGCCATGAGCAAGGACACGATGAAGAAAGATGCCATGTCCAAGGATTCGATGAAGAAGGACGAGATGAAGAAGGACGCCATGTCCAAAGACGCCATGAAGAAGGACAACATGTCGCAGTAATCCAATACAACGCGATCCCCTGTAGGAGCAGAGCTTGCTCGCGAAAACGGTGTGTCAGGCAACAAACATGTCGGCTGACACACCGCTTTCGCGAGCAAGCTCTGCTCCTACAGGTTACGCATTCCAGGGTATGACTTTAAGTCATGCCCCCATGACTTTTAATGGTTACAGCCCCGCCAACCCCCAGTGTTAAAAAATCGCAAACACAGCTCATCAACAACAAAAAAGAGCGTTTGCACCCATGACTGATCCTCTCCGCCACATCCAGCGCTCTTCAATCCCCGCCCACGCGACCGCCACCGTCCGCGTGCATTTCTGATCACCCAAAATCCCTGAAGAGTAACCACTCATGAAAGAACTCGACCTGTACATCGGTGAAGGCTTCGAAGGCCCAGGCGTGAACGCCGCGCACATCAACATCCTGATCGGCCCGCGCAATGGCCCGGCGGGGCAGGCGTTTGCGAACAGTCTGGCATCGCCAAGTCAGGGCCATTGCCCGTTCATGGTGATCGCCCAGCCGAACATTCCGGTCAAGCCGATGACCCTTTACGTGAACAAAGCCGCCATCAGCAGCGACCTGCACGGCAATGCGACCTGGGGCGCGTCCCAGGCCGGGATCGCCAAGGCGGTGCTCGAAGCCTTGCTCGACGGCACCTTGCCGCCGGAAGCCGAAGACGAGTGGGCCATCGTCACCGCGAACTGGGTCAACCCGGCGTGCGATGACCTCGATGCGGTCTACCTGAACAACTACAACGCCTGCCGCACGGCGATCCGTGCCGCGCTGACCGGCAAACCGGAAACTGCGCAACTGGCGGATGTGGTCAATCACATCAGCAACCCTTTCTACACGCCAAAGGCCTGAGGTCCGCACCATGCAATACATTCGTTTGGGCAACTCCGGCCTTGAAGTCTCCCGCCTGTGCCTGGGCACCATGAACATGGGTACCCCGGACTGGAAGCCGTGGATTTTCGATGAGAAGAAAAGCGAGCCGATCGTCGCGCACGCGCTGGACAATGGCGTGAATTTCATCGACCTCGCAGACTTCTATTCCGCCGGTGTCGGCGAGGAAGTGGTGGGCCGCATCGTCAAGCGCCTGGCCCGCCGCGAAGACCTGGTGATTACCACCAAAGTCGGTTACGGCACCCGCGCCGGCATCAACGCCAGCGGTCACTCGCGCAAGCACATCATGGACAGCATCGACGCGTCGCTGAAGCGCCTGAACATGGATTACGTCGATGTGTTCATGCTGCATTACTTCGACGTAAACACCCCGGTCGAAGAAACCATGAGCGCAATGAACGACATCGTGCGCTCCGGCAAGGCGCGCTACATCGGCGTGTCGACCATGCTCACCGGGCAACTGGCGAAGATCCTCATGGCCTGCGAGCGTAATGGCTGGGTCAAACCGATCAACATGCAGCTGCAACTGAACTGCGCCTACCGCGAAGAAGAACGCGAGATGATTCCGTTCTGCCGCGACCAGGGTTTGGGCGTCTCGGTATTCAGCCCGCTGGCCCGTGGTTTGTTGACCGGTGATGTGCAGTCCACTCGCAACCAGACCGACTTCTTCACCCAACAGATGTACTGCGACGAAGCCTCGTTCGAGATCGCGCATTCGGTACAACGTGTGGCCCGCGCTCGTGGCGTGTCCAACGCGCAGATCGCCCAGGCCTGGGTCGTCAACCATCCGGGCGTGGATTGCATGCTGGTCGGCGCCGACACCACCGAGCAGTTCGACAGCGCCCTGGCCGCGCTGGAAACCAGACTCGATGCCGAAGAGTTGCATGAGCTGGAACGCAATTACACCCCGTGCGACGTGATCAACGATTACACCGCTGGCAAACGTATCTTGCGTTCGGCCCGTCCGGGTCTGGAACGTTTCAACCTGACCGAGGCTGTGGCATGAGCGTGTTGATCCGTCACGGCAATTTCATCGATGGCCAATGGTCCAGCGGTGGTGCCACTTACCCGGTGCTGAACCCGGCCAATGGCGAACTGATCGCCGACGTGCAAAAGGCCGGCGCCGAACAAACCAACCTCGCCATCGACGCCGCCAACCGTGCGTTGCCGGCCTGGCGCAAGTTGACCGCCAAGGAACGCAGCCAGAAGCTCAAGCGCTGGAGCGAGCTGATGCTGAGCAACCAGAAGGATCTGGCAACCTTGCTCAGTCGCGAGCAGGGCAAGCCGCTGGCCGAAGCCATGGGCGAAGTGGTCTACGCCGCGAGTTTTCTCGAATGGTTTGCCGAAGAGGCCAAGCGCGCTTACGGCGACGTGATTCCGAGCCACAAGGCGGATGCGCGGATCATCGTGGTCAAGGAAGCCATCGGCGTGGTCGCTGCGATCACACCGTGGAATTTCCCGCTGGCGATGGTCACTCGCAAGGTCGGCCCGGCGCTGGCGGCCGGTTGCACGATGATTCTCAAGCCCTCGGAAGAGACGCCGTTGTCGGCCTTTGCTCTGGCGGTGCTGGCGGAGCAGGCGGGCATTCCTGCGGGTGTGTTCAACGTTGTTTCCGGTGACGCGGTGGCGATTGGCGGGGCGCTGCAAGCTTCCGGCATCGTGCGCAAGCTGTCGTTCACCGGTTCCACGCGCACCGGCAAATTGCTGATGCGTCAGGCTGCCGACACCCTGAAAAAGGTCTCGCTGGAACTGGGCGGCAACGCCCCGTTCATTGTCTTCGACGACGCCGATCTGGACGCTGCCGTCAAAGGCGCAATGGCTTCGAAATTCCGTAACACCGGGCAAACCTGTGTTTGTGTGAATCGCTTCTTCATTCAGGACGGCGTCTACGAAGCCTTCACCGGCAAGCTCGCTGAAGCGGTTGCGGCGATGCGGGTCGGCAGTGCGCTGGACGGTGAAACCGAGCAAGGTCCGCTGATCAACGCAGCGGCACTGGCCAAGGTTGAACTGCACGTCGGCGATGCGCTGGAGAAGGGCGCCAAGCTGTTGTGCGGCGGCCGTCGACACGTACTCGGCGGTACGTTTTATGAGCCGACCATCCTCGCCGAAGCCAACAGCGACATGCTGATCGCTCAGGACGAAACCTTCGGCCCGGTGGCCGCTTGCTTCCGCTTCAAGGACGAAGCCGAAGTGCTGCAAAAGGCCAACGACACGCCTTACGGCTTGTCCGCCTACTTCTACAGCCGCGACATCGGCCGCGTGTGGCGCATGGCCGAAGGCCTGGAAGCCGGCATGGTCGGGATCAACGAAGGGATCATTTCCACGGAAGTGGCGCCGTTTGGCGGCATCAAGGAATCGGGTCTCGGTCGCGAGGGTTCGAAGTACGGCCTGGATGACTACCTGGAAATCAAATACCTGCTGATGGGCGGTCTCTAGAGCACTGCCATAACCCCTGTGGGAGCGAGCCTGCTCGCGAAGAGGCCAGCACATCCAGCATGGATGGTGTCTGACACTCCGCTTTCGCCGGCAAGCCGGTCTCGCTCCCACAGAGGGGATATCGGTGTTTCAGGGATTGCTGACCAACCCCAACCAATCCGTAAACAACCGCACCTTCGACAACCCTTGCTTGTCATTCGCCACATCCAGCCAATAGCCATATGGCCCGATCACTTCCACCGGGGTGATCGGCAACAAACTGCCATTTGCCAATTCCTTCTCGATCATCTGTCGGTCAATCACCGCCAACCCGCCACCCGCCAGCGCGGTGTGGATCACCTGATCCAGCGTGCTGAATTCCAGCCCTTGCCCCGCATCGACATCGTCGCGGCCCATCGCCGCCAGCCAGTTCTCCCAGACCTTCAAGCGTTTGCCGTCGTGCAGGATGTGCAGCAACGGAAATTGCCGCAAGTCCGGCGGTTGGCCGTTGACGAACAACTCCGGACTGGCCACCGCCATGTGCCGCTCCATCACCAGTAACTGGCTGCTGCAATGGCTTGCCGCTTCGAGGCCGAAGCGGATGTGGCAATCGATTTCGGCAAGGCTGTCGTGGCCGCTTTGGTTCGTCACGCTAAGGCTGATGTCCGGGTAGCGTTGGCAAAAGGCGCGCAGGTGCGCCGACAACCAGCGCGTGGCCCATGTCGGCGGTGCAACGATGCGCAGGCGTTGGCGCAGGTTTGGCACGCGCACGGCTTGCAGGGCGCGTTCGACGTGGTCGAAGGCGTCGCTCAGTTGCGGGGAGAGGGCGAGACCGGTTTCGGTCAGGGACAGGCCTTGTGGGGTGCGGATGAACAGTGCGACGCCGAGGTAGTCTTCGAGCTGTTTGATCTGTCGACTCACCGCGCCTTGGGTGACGTTCAACCCCAAGGCTGCCTGGCTGAAACTGCGATGCCGCGCGACCTCTTCGAAGACACGCAGCATGTTGAGCGAGGGCAGTTGACGCATGGCAGGACGGCTCCGCACCGGCCTTGGTTGTTGCGTCGGGCCGGTCTGTTGTTTCTGGATGGTTGTGTGGTGCCTATCTGACTATTGGCAAGGGGTTGATGCAAGTGTTGTTTCGGCTGGCGCTTTCGCGGGCAAGCCTCGCTCCTACAGTGGAGTGCGATTAACTGTAGGAGCGATGCTTGCCCGCGAAGGCGTCCTCACGGACACCAAACATCCCGGATCAGAAGTAATACCCGATGTTCATGTACAACTGATTCTCCCAGTGATCCGTCCCACCAGCACCGAGGCTCTGGGTGTAGCTGCTGCCACCGATGTACGGATCATTCTTGCCATACAGCCACTCCGTCGCGATCCACAGTTTGCTGAAGGAAAACGACGTGCCGAGAATCAGCCGCTCCGAGGTCTTGAACTCGCTGGCGGATTTGTCGAAGGCGCTGTAGTTGGCGTACAGCTTCACGCCGCTGATCTGGTCGAACAGGTACTTGCCGCCGACGTCGTAGCTCAGGTCCGCCACGTACAGATTGCCGCGACTGGCGACGTTGTAGGTGCCGTCGTAACCGCCCAGCGTCACCAGCTCATCGGTGCCGGCGTTGCGCGGCGACATCTGTTGCCGCGCCGCTTGCAGTTGCACGCCCCACGGACCGTTCTTGCCCAGGTAGTGCACGGCCACGGCGTTGCGGCGGCCGTCGTTGTCGGTGTCCTTGTTCTCCAGGGTCGAGGTCAGGCCGGAGATCCCGACTTCGGATTTCCACGGCCCCAGGTCCAGAGCCTTGGCCACCCGTAGCACCACGGTGTTGCGTTCCTGGTTGTCGCTACCGTCGCCCACGTAGCTGTCGGCCCCGGACACCACGCTGGAGTAGGTCACGCCTTTGCTGGTGCCTTTGCCTTGCCACGCCGGGCGCAGGTAATAGCCGGCCTGGACGTTCCAGTCGCCGCTTTGCTGGATGTACTTGGCGCCGATTTGTTGCACATCTTCCAGGCCGATGACGTTGCCCAGTGTTTCGTAGAAGGTGCTGCCGAAGTACGGCTGCAAACCGAACGGTACGGTGTTCAAACCCACTTGCACCTGCTGGTCGGGGTTGAACTTGTAGCCGGCCCACGCGTACTTGGCGAACTGGATATCGCCGTAGTTCTTGGTGTACTGGTAAGGGTAGGAGCGTCCGTAGAAACGGTACTGAGCTTCACCGATCCAGGTGTCGGAGTTGTACTTGGCGCTGAGGAACACGGTGTCCAGGCCGAATTTCTGGATGTCGCGGTCCGGGTCATAGTCCCAACGGGCGCGTACGGCGCCTCCGAGGTCGAGGTTGTCGGTCACTTGAACCGCCATGGCCGGGGCCGCGAAGGCGCCGAGCACTGGAATCAACGCAATGGAACGGATAGCACGAGGGGGGATTGCGCGCACTGTGATACTCCCGATTTTCTGATTATTGTTGGCAACAGCAACCCATACCGCAGCGAACGCTGCGGCCTGGGGAAAGGGTTATTGGCTTAGTTGGCTTGGGGGCGGATCAGCCTCAGCGGTGGCTCCGCGACAGGCACCACCGGTATCGCCGAAGCGCCGGGGGCCGCCGCCAGCAAGGTCTGGGTGTAGGCGTTTTGCGGGCGCAGCAACACCTGTTCCGCCGTGCCGTATTCCACCACTTCGCCCTGGCGCATCACCGCGATGTAGTCGCTGATCTGCGCCGCCACGCGCAGGTCATGGGTGATGAACAAAATGCTCAGGTTCAGTCGCTGTTGCAGCTCGGCGAGCAACTCCAGCACCTGTTTCTGCACGGAGACATCGAGCGCGGAGACGCTTTCGTCGGCGATCAGCACTTCAGGGCGCATCGCCAGTGCCCTGGCAATGCCGATGCGTTGGCGTTGGCCTCCGGAAAACTGCCGGGGCTTGCGCTTGAGCGCGTCACGTTTGAGCCCGACCTGCTCCAGCAAGTCGCCAGCCTCTGTCCATGCATCCTTGGCGGACAGCCCGCGCAGTTGCGCGGCGCGAGCGATGATGTCGCCGACCCGGTGGCGCGGATTGAGTGAGCCGTACGGGTCCTGGAAAATCATCTGGATGCGCCGCCGATTGGCCGCCAGTGCCGCGCCGCGCAAGGCGAGGAAATCCGTATCACCGACCCACACGTGGCCGCTGTCGCTGTCCACCAGACGAATCGCCGCTTTGACCAGGGTGCTCTTGCCCGAGCCGGACTCGCCGACGATGGCCAGGGTCTTGCCCCGTGGCAGTTGCAGGGAGACATCCCTGAGCGCCGCCACCGATCGGCCGCCGACGTTGTAGGTTTTGTTCAGGCGCTCGATACGCAACGCCAGTTCACCGTCGGCGCTGGGCACGTGCAGTTCCGGATGAAGGGCCGGCACGGCGGCGATCAGTTTGCGGGTGTAAGGATGCGCCGGGGCGTTGAGCACCTGATCGCGCTCGCCGATTTCCACCAGGCGTCCACCTTCCATCACCGCGATGCGGTCCGCGATTTCCGCGACCACGCCGAAGTCGTGGGTGATGAACAGGATCCCGTGCTGGCCACGCCCGCGCAGTTCGCGCACCAGTTTCAGGACTTGCGCCTGGGTGGTGACGTCGAGGGCCGTGGTCGGTTCGTCGGCGATCAACAGGTCGGGGTTCATGGCCAGGGCCATGGCAATCACCACGCGCTGGCACTGGCCGCCGGAGAGTTGATGGGGAAAGCTGTTGGCGATCCGTGGCGGGTCCGGCAAGTGGGTTGAGTCGAGTAGCGCGAGCATGCGTTCGCGGCGCTCGGCGGCGGGCATTTGCGGGGCGTGAATGTCGAAGATCTCTTCGACCTGCTGGCCGATGCGGATCGCCGGATTCAACGCGGCCATGGGCTCCTGGAAGATCATCGCGATGCGGTTGCCGCGCAACTGGCGCAGGACGTTTTCGTCCATGCGGCATATGTCATCACCGAGAAAATCGATCACGCCTTCGCTGTGGCGCAGGCCTTTGGCGTAGTCGCCCATGATCGCTGCCGAGAGCACCGATTTGCCGGAGCCGGACTCGCCGATCACACAGAGGATTTCGCCCTTGCGTACGTCGAGGCTGATGCCTTGCACGGCGTGGCTGCGGTCGGCGCCGGCAGGCAGTTCGATGGAGAGGTTCTCCACACGCAGTACTTGTTGTTGACTCATGCTCAGCTCCTTGCGCCTTTCTGGGCGTGTTCGTCCAGACCGTCCGCCAACAGGCTCAGGCCCAGCATCAGGGTGGAGATGGCAATGCACGGGAAGATCACCAGGTGCGGGAAGGCGATGGCCATGCTGCGGCCCTCGTTGATCATGCCGCCCCAGTCCGGGGTGGGCGGTGGCAGGCCGAGACCGAGGAAGCCGAGGGCGCCGATCATGATTGCGGTGTAGCCGATACGCAGGCAGAAATCGACGATCAGCGGGCCGCCGCAGTTGGGCAGGATTTCTACCAGCATGATGCGCAACGAACCTTCACCCTGGGTGATCGCGCTGAGCACGTAGTCCCGGGAGCGGATGTCGATGGTCAGCGCGCGCATGATGCGGAAGATCGCCGGGGCGCTGGTGAAGGTCACCGCAATCAGGATGTTCAGCGCCGAAGCACCGAGGGCGATGATGATCACGATGTACAGCACCAGCACCGGGAACGACAGCACGGTGTCGGCGACGTACGACAGGAAGGCATCGACCTTGCCGTTGAAGTAACCGGCGCACAGGCCCATGGCAATGCCCACGGCAAACGCGGTCAACGTCGCCAGGATCGACCAGAACAACACGGTGCGCGTGCCCCAGATCAGCCGCGAAAGAATGTCCCGGCCAATCATGTCGGTGCCCAGCAGAAAGCTTTGGCCGTTGCCGTCAGCGCTCATCGGCGTCAACAACGGGCTGAAACTTTCCAGCGGATCATGGGGGGCCAGCCATGGCGCAAAAGTGGCGATCAGCACCCAGCCGCCCACCAGCAGCAAGCCGAGCAAGGCCAAGGGATGTTTGAACGATTGCAGGAAGCTCATTGGCCACCTCCGCCAAGACTGCGCAGGGTGATGCGCGGGTTGAGCCAGGTGTAGGCCAGGTCGGAAAAGATTTTCGTCGCGCCGACCACCGCGCCGCTGATCATCGCGCAGGCTTCGATCAGGTAAACATCGTGGTTCAGCGAAGCGGTGTACAGCAACGAACCAAAGCCTTTGTAGGCGAAGAACACCTCGACCACGATCACGTTCGACAGCAGCCACGGGATGTACAGCATGATCACCGTGATCGGGGCGATGAGTACGTTGCGCAAGGCATGGCGCAGCACAATGCGCGAGGTCGACGCGCCTTTGAGGCGAGCGGTGCGGATGTATGGCGCCTGCATGACTTCAACCATCGACGCGCGGGTGATGCGGGCCAGGTAACCGATGCCGAACAGGCACAACACCATCAGCGGCAGGGCCAACTCGGCGGCGTTGAAGCCTTCGCTCATGTTGCTCACGCCCGGCAGCCAGTTGAGCCAGAACACGAAGATCGCCGAGACGAACACGGCGCTGGCAAAGTCCGGAATCGAGGTGGTGACGATCGACAGAAACGACACCAGCCGGTCCACCACCGAACCCTGGCGAATGCCCGCCAGTACGCCGAGGGTCAACGCCACCGGCACCATCACCAGCAGGGCCAACCCGGCGAGCATCAACGTTTGCCCAAGGTTGGGCAGCAGCAGGTTGATCACAGGCTCGCGAAAGTGCACCGAGGTGCCCCAGTCGCCGCTGACGAAATCCCTCAGCCACACCAGGTAACGCCACAGGAACGGCTGGTTGTAGCCATGTTCCACCAGCCACGCGGCCCGCTGGTCGGCGGCGGAATAGGGGCCGAGGACGTTGATTGCGACGTCTTCGATGTTCAGTTCAAGGGCAACAAACACAATCAGCGATACCGACAACAGGGTCGCGATCAGCGCCAGTAATTTGCGTAACAGAAACTCAGCCATGCTTGCAGGCTCCGGCTAATCAAAGGATGCCGGCCCGCCGCACCGGTCGGTGGGCGGGCGCGTGTGGGGCTGCGCGTCAGGCGCTCAACCAGACTTCATCCATTGGGTAGAAGTCCGAAGGGTGAACCTTGAATCCCTGGACCTTCTTGCTGGTGGCGGTGAACTTGTCACCCCAGAACGGCTGCACCATCACCGCGGCGTCCTGCAGAATCCGCTCGACATCCTGCATCGCCAGGGCCCGTTGCTTCGGATCGATGATGCCCATGGCCTTGTCCAGCGCGGCGTCGAAGGCCGGGTCGCTGTAGTGGCTTTCGTTCCAGGCCGCGCCGCTGCGGTAGGCCAGTTCCAGGGACATCACGCCCAGCGGACGGTGCGCCCAATAGGTCAGGCTGAACGCCGCTTTGTCCCAGATCGGCCAGTATTGGGTGGCCGGAATGACTTTCAGGTTGATGCGGATGCCGGCCTCCAGGCAGTTCTGTTGCAGGATCTGCGCGCAGTCCTGTTCGTAGCGGCCCTGGGTGTTGCCGACAATCAGGTCGATGTCGATGCCATTCGGGAAGCCGGCTTCGGCCAGCAGTTTTTTCGCCCCGGCGACATCCCGCTCGCGCTTGGGCAGTGGCGAATATTCCGGGTGGGAGGGCGCAACGTGGTGGTCCTCGCCCAGGGTGCCCATGCCGCGATAGGCGATTTTCAGCATCTGTGCATTGTCGGCGCAGAGCACTACGGCTTTGCGGATACGCACATCGGTGAACGGCTTTTGGTCGCAGGCCATGCGCATGACCACGGTTTGCGCCGACTTGCAACTGAGCAACTGCGCGCCCGGCAAACGCTTGGCCAGGTCCAGTTCGGCCACGGTCACGCGGTACAGCACGTCCACTTGCCCGGCCTGCAACGCCGCGAGATGGGTGGAAATGTCGGTGCCCATGTCGACGTAGCGCAGTTCGTCGAGGTTGGCCGGTTTGCGCCAGTAATCCGCACGTTTGGCGAAGGTGGCTTGCTTGTTCACGGCAAACGAGACGAGCTTGAACGGGCCAGTGCCAATCGGGTTTTTCGCCCAGTCGTCACCGTTTTTGAAACTGCGGTGAACCAGGGTGCAGGTGAATGCACTGAGCATTTCCGGGATGGCCAGAATCGGACGCTTGAGCACCAGGCGGAACTGGTACGGGCTGACTTTTTCGAAGGCCGCGATGTCCTGGAATGCGGTGCGATTGACCGACTTGGAGTCGGCGGCGATCCAGCGATTGATGTTGTGCTCGACATCGTCGCTGGTGAACTCGTCGCCGTTGCTCCACTTGACGCCCTGGCGCAGGTTGAAGGTCCAGACCTTGAGGTCTTCGGACGGGCTCCAGCTCTCGGCCAGGTAGGGGTGGGTGATGTTGTCGGCGTCCACCCAGGTCAAAAATTCCAAGGAGTTGCGCAGCAGGTTCGAGGCTTCGATCCAGGTAATCAGCATCGGGTCCTGGATTTCCTGGATGGCGCAGGCAAAGCGCAGGCTGCCTCCTTGGCGCGGCGGTTGTTCTTCGGCGGCGAACGCCGAATCGCTCAGCAGCGCCGAGCCCATGAAGGTGCTGGCGCTGGCCACGGTGACGCCCAGCAGGGCGGCGGTGCGCAGAAATTGTCGACGGTTGATCTGGCCATTCTTGACCTGTGAGCACAGGTCATCGACGGCAGGGTGCGGCGCGGTGCCGTCCAGTGTCATCAGCTCGTTCATATAGCCTCTCCGATACGTAGCAAAGTGCGTTTTTCGACTGGCCGCAGGCGTGGCAGGCGGCCTGGAATTCGGCGGATCAAGTCAGCGAAATGCTCAGCGGCAAGCACCATGCAGGCGCAGGCGAGGCGGGCGGGAAGCCGGCGGCAGAGGTGTTTGGGAGGTGTTCGGGAGGGCGCAGGTAGGGATGGGCATGGGGCAGCTCTCATGTTGTTTTTATTTGAGATGGCTGCAGTTTTGTCATCCGGGCACAGATCGACAAACGATAAAATCAGTGGCGAAACGTTCGATAAATGCATGTTACTGACGGACGTCGCGGCGGGCCGTTGAGATAGACCGCTCGGCCTGCGTGGTGCGGGTGACAATCGAGTGACAAAATTCCGGAATGGAGGCCTTGTTTTTTCAGCGCAAGGTGAAGCTCGCGGCATCGGCGGCGATGCCAGGATTGTCCGACACAACACAAAAATGCATGTTACTCAGGAAAATTCCTACAAAGCGTGGGATGCTTAATACCTCGTCAGACTTCCACGAGTGCCTTTCATGAAACGCAAAATGCCCGGTCTGAATGCCCTTAAAGCCTTCGAAGTGGCCGGCAGCACCGGCAGCTTCACTCGGGCCGCCGAGTTGCTCAATGTCACCCAGAGCGCGGTCAGCCGGCAGGTGCGTCAGCTCGAAGAGCAATTGGGCGAAAACCTGCTGGAGCGGCGCCATCATCACCTCGACCTGACCAACGCCGGGCGGGTGCTGTTGCGGGCGCTGCATCAGTCCTTCGACAAGATCGAGCTGACGGTGCGCAGCATCCAGCAGAAAACCCATTCCAATCGCTTGCACATCAACGCGCCGCCAACCTTCACCAACCGCTGGCTGATGCCGCGTCTGGGCCGGCTGCGTGAGAAGCATCCGGAGCTGGAACTGAGCATCACCACGCGCTTGCAGGACAGCCTCGCGGAAACCAGCACGCTGGATTGCGCAATCCGTTTCGGCGACGGTGAATGGGACGGGCTGGACAGCTCGCTGTTGATCCAGGAACGGCACATCGCGGTGTGTGCGCCGACCTTGTATGCGCGGGAGTGGAGCGAGCAGGGCATCGACCTCAACCGCCTGACGTTGCTGCATGTGCTGGCACGGGAAGACCAGCGCTACCTGACCTGGAAACACTGGCTGGACGCGGCGCGCATTACCGGTGTCGATACTCAGGGCGGGTACGAGTTCGACCTGCTGGACCTGGCGATCCGCGCGGCCATTGATGGGTTGGGCATCACCATTGCCGACTGGCACATGGTCGCCCCGGAACTGGCCAGCGGGCAGTTGACCCAAGTGCTCAACGTGCATGTCGAAGGCCACCAGTCCTACTGGCTGGTAACCCGGCCGGAACAGACGCAGATGCCGCAATTGCAGGTGTTCAGTCAGTGGTTGCAGGAGGAGATCTGGTTGGCGCAACGGCAACTTGAGCCCTCTACCGCCGCCCTCTGAACACCCACATCCCCTGTAGGAGCAGAGCTTGCTCGCGATGGCGTCTGAACATTCAACATGGATATCGGCTGACCCGACGCCATCGCGAGCAAGCTCTGCTCCTGCAGGGGAATGACTCGCCCAAGGAGTAACCTGCATTTTTTGAATGTTACATCGCTCAATAAATCGTTTGTTCAACTCGCTTCGGATGCCAAGACTGCAAGCACTGGATAAAAACAACGATGGGCGATTCACATGCGACTCGAGCGAAATTTTGTTAACGGCCACTTCATCGAACCTGCCAGCGCAGCGCTGATTGCGGTGTACAACCCCGCGACTGAAGCGCTGGTGGGCCATGTTTCTGCGGCCACTGCCGATGAAGCCACCGCCGCAGTCGAAGCGGCCGCGGCCGCCCAGAAAGTATGGGGCACACTCACCAGCATCGAGCGCGCCGAACACTTGCGCTCTTTCGCTGACGCCCTGGAAGCCCGTGCCGAAAACATCGGTGCCGCCCTGGCCGCCGAATCCGGCAAGAGCGTCGCCGACGCCAGCAACGAAGCCCGTTACGCCGCGCAGATCACCCGCTACCACGCCGAATGGGCGCGCCGCATCGAAGGCGAGATCATTCCCAGCGATACGCCGAACGAAAGCCTGTTCCTGCACCGCGAGCCGATCGGCGTGGTCGCGTGCCTGATTCCGTTCAATTACCCGGTCTATACGTTGCTGCGCAAAATCGCCCCGGCGCTGATTGCCGGCAACACCGTGGTGGTGCGTCCGAGCAACAACACCCCGACGTCCGCGTTCGAAATCGCCAAGGCTGTGCAGCAATCCGGAATGCCTGCGGGCGTGATCAACATTCTGACCATGGACCACGCCACCGCCGCCGCCGTTTGTACCCACAAGGCCGTCGGTTTGATCACCCTGACCGGCAGCGTCAACGCCGGGCGCATCGTGCTCGATTACTGCAAGGCCAACATCGCCAAGCCGTCGCTGGAACTGGGCGGCAAAACCCCGGCGATTATCGAGGCCGATGCTGATCTTGAAGCCGCCGCCACGGCGATTGTTGGCTCCAAGACCACCCACTGCGGCCAGTTATGCACGGCGGTGGAGCGGGTCTACGTGCAGGAAAGCGTCTACGAGCAATTCCTCGCACTGCTCAAAAGCAAAATCAGCGCCGTGAAATTCGGCGACCGCGCCACCGACGCGAGCCTGATGGGCCCGTTGGTCAATGCCAGTTCGCAGCAGAACATCCACGCCATGGTCGAGCGCGCCGTCGCGGCCGGTGCTGTACTGGAAACAGGCGGTTTTATCCCGCAAGGCAATGGCCACTTCTACCCGCCGACCTTGCTCAGCGGTTGCCGTCAGGACATGGAAATCATCCAGGAAGAAATCTTCGGCCCGGTGCTGCCGGTGCTCAAGTACCGCGACATCGACGAAGCGCTGGCCATGGCCAACGACCATCAGTTCGGTCTGTCGTCGGTGCTGTACACCGAGAACTACCGCACCACGATGAAAGTCGCCAACGCCATTGAAGCCGGCGAGTTGTATGTCAATCGCACCCCGGCGGACCCGTACCAGGGTTTCCACGCCGGCTGGAAGCGCTCGGGCCTGGGCGGCGATGACGGCAAGCACGGCATGCTCGAATTCACCCAGACCCGTCTCGTGGTCATGAAGTATTGATCCACCCGCAACACGCCTCATGCTGCACCCATAAAAACAATTATCAGGGGAGCCCGGACCACCGGGCTGCCCGAGGTCTCCTAGATGTCCAAGCATGCATCCACTGCTGCCGCTGTTCAGGGTTCGAACGCGGGTTCAAAAAGCCACAGTGACAAGGGAAGTCGCTATGTCCAACTGATGCTCCTGGTGCTGGCCGCCGGTGCGATCTACCCGATCCTGTACCTGCGTCAGGTCTACCAGACCACCATGCTCGAAGTGTTCCAGATCAACCACAGCGAGCTGGGTTATCTGTACTCGATGCTTGGTACGATTTTCCTCCTCAGCTACTTGCCGAGCGGTTGGCTGGCCGACCGCATCGCTCCGCGTTTTCTGATTTTCTTCTCGCTGGTCGCCACCGGTGCGTTGGGCCTCTGGTATTCCACCGCGCCGTCGCTGACCGGGCTGATGATCATCTTCGGTTGCTGGGGCCTGACCACCGGCCTGACGTTCTGGGCCTCGGTGCTCAAGCGCGTGAAGATGATCGCCCATCATACTGAACAGGGCCGGTTCTTCGGCATCCTCGATGGCGGTCGCGGGCTGGTCGAAGCCTTGCTGGCGACGGTCGCGCTGGGGTTGTTTGCCTTCGCTACCGAAACCCGTGGCGAGTCCGCCGCTGAAGGCTTCAAGCATGTGGTTTACCTCTACGCCTTCACCTGTATTGCCATCGGCTGTGTGCTGGTGCTGATCAAGGACCCGAAGTCGATGGAAGACACTGTGGCGGTGGAGAAGGGCAAATACAACCTGCTCAGCGACCTGGCCACGCTGGTGAAAATCCCCGAGCTGTGGCTGGTGACGGCCATCGTGTTCTGCGGTTATCACATCTTCTGGGCCACCTACAGTTTCTCCGATTACCTGCAGGGCGGCGGTATGACCGCGGTCATGGCCGGCACCATCACCACCATCAAACTGTGGATGCGTCCGATTGGCGGGATTGGCGGTGGCTGGCTGGGTGACAAGTTCTCAAATATTTCGGTGCTGATCGTGGCGCTGTTCCTCGCGACGTTGGCGATGGTCGGCCTGATCGTGTTCCCGGCGCTCAACAGCATGGGCTTGCTGATCGGCACGGTGATTTTCATCGGCCTGATGACCTACGCCATTCGCGGTTTGTACTGGGCGATCCTCGACACCTGCGACATTCCGCTGCGCATCACCGGCCTGGCGATTGGCATTGTCTCAGTGGTCGGTTACTTGCCCGACGCATTCATTCCCTTGATCAACGGCTACCTCACCGAGCATTTCCCTGGCGCCTTTGGTTACAAGCTGTATTTCGGCTACATCGCCTTCGTCGGCCTGCTCGGAACCCTGGCGGCCCTGACTTTGCGCGCTCGAATCAACCGTAAATCTTTGATCAAGACTTCTTTGAATTAAATAGGTGCCTGAGATGAAAATCGTCGCCCTTGAAACCCATATCGTTGCTGTACCGCCACCGCACATCGGCGGCATGTACTGGCTGTTCGTCAAGCTCAAGACCGATTGCGGCATCGAAGGCGTGGGAGAGATCTACGCCGCGACCTTCGGCCCGAAAGCCATGCTGCCGATCATCGAAGACGTGTTCGAACGCTACCTGCTCAATCACGATCCGCACCACATCGAACGCTTCTTCCGTCAGGCCTATTCGAGCGGTTTCACCCAGCGTCCGGACCTGACCATGATGGGCGTGGTCAGCGGCCTGGAAATGGCGTGCTGGGACATCATTGGCAAAGCGGCGAACAAGCCGGTGTATGAACTGCTGGGCGGCAAGGTCAACGAACGCTTGCGTTCTTACACCTATTTGTATCCGGTCAACAGCAAGGGCGAGTACGACTACGACGACCCGGACCTGGCCGCCGAATGCGCCATCGAGAACATGAACAAAGGGTTCACCGCCGTGAAGTTCGACCCGGCCGGACCGTACACCGCGTACTCCGGGCACCAGATCTCGCTGGAAGTGCTGGAACGCTGCGAAACCTTCTGCCGCAAGATCCGCGAGGCGGTGGGCGACAAGTGCGATTTGCTGTTTGGGACTCACGGACAAATGGTGCCGTCCTCGGCGATTCGCCTGGCCAAGCGCCTGGAGAAATACGATCCGTTGTGGTTCGAAGAACCGGTGCCACCGGGTCAGGAAGAGGCCATGGCGCAAGTCGCGGCCAAGACCAGCATCCCGATTGCCACCGGCGAGCGGCTGACCACCAAGTACGAATTCTTCAAGCTGTTGCAGGCGGGCGGTGCGTCGATCCTGCAGATGAACGTCGCCCGGTGCGGCGGTCTGCTGGAAGCGAAAAAGATCGCCAGCATGGCCGAGGCCTATTACGCGCAGATCGCGCCGCACCTCTACAACGGGCCGATTGGCGCGGCGGCGAGTTTCCAGCTGGCCACCTGTACGCCGAACTTCCTGATTCAGGAAAGCATCATGACCTGGGGCGGTTTCCATGCCGAAGTCCTGACCAAACCGCTGCAATGGGAGGACGGCTACATCATTCCGTCCACCGAACCGGGTTTGGGGGTGGAGCTGAACATGGACGTGGTGCGCCAGCATTCGCCGTACACCGGTGAGCGTTTGCACCTGCAAATGGCGCCGACCCCGGCGGACGTCAAAGACACATCGCCAGCCCGAGGCTGACGGGAGAGGGCGCAATCCCTCTGTAGGAGCGAAGCTTGCTCGCGAAAGCGGTGGGTCAGCCAACATCAATGCTGACTGGTACGACGCCTTCGCGAGCAAGCTTCGCTCCTACAGGAGGGCGCTCGGTTTTTTTTGTACAACGACTTACGCGGTAACCGTGCATGACTTACGACTACATCATCGCTGGCGCTGGCGCCGCAGGTTGCATCCTTGCCAATCGGCTCTCGGCTTCGGGCAAACATTCGGTGCTGCTGCTGGAAGCGGGCGGCAAGGACAGTTCCCTGTGGTTCAAGGTCCCGGTCGGCTTCGCCAAAATGTATTACAACCCGACCTTCAACTGGATGTACTACAGCCAGCCGCAAAAGCAGCTGAACAACCGCGAGATCTATGCCCCGCGCGGCAAGGTTCAGGGCGGTTCGGGGTCGATCAACGCGATGATCTACGTCCGCGGCCAGGCCCATGACTTCGACGACTGGGCAGCCAACGGCAACGAGGGCTGGGGCTTCAAAGACGTGTTGCCGTACTTCCGCAAGCTGGAAAACCATCCGCTGGGCGACAGCGAATACCACGGCGGCAGCGGCCCGATCAGCATCACACCGATGAAGGGCCAGACCCATCCGATCTGCGACGTGTTCCTCAAGGGCTGCGACGAACTCGGCTACCCGCACAGCGACGACTTCAACGGGCCGAAATTCGAAGGCTCGGGCATTTACGACGTCAACACCAAAAATGGCCAGCGCTGCTCCAGCAGCTTTGCGCATTTGCACCCGGCATTGAGCCGGCCGAACCTGACCGTCGAGCATTTCGCCCTGGTGGATCGTGTGCTGTTCGAGAACGGCCGGGCGACCGGCATTTCCGTGACCCAGCACGGCGTAGTGCGCACTTTCACCGCCAACAAGGAAGTGATTCTGTGTGCCGGTGCCGTGGACACGCCAAAGATCCTGCAGCTGTCCGGTGTCGCCGATCAGGCGCTGCTGGCCAGACTCAATATTCCGTTGGTCAAACACCTGCCGGCGGTGGGGCAGAACCTGCAAGATCACCTGTGCGCCAGTTACTACTACAAGGCCAACATCCCGACGCTCAACGATCAGCTGAGCTCGCTGTTCGGTCAATTCAAGCTCGGCCTCAAATACCTGTTCACCCGCAAGGGCGCACTGGCGATGAGCGTCAACCAGGCCGGCGGCTTCTTCCGGGGTAACGAGCAGCAGAACCATCCAAACCTGCAGCTGTACTTCAACCCACTGTCGTACCAGATCCCGAAAAACAACAAGGCCAGCCTCAAGCCCGAGCCGTATTCAGGCTTCTTGCTGTGCTTCAACCCGTGCCGGCCGACCAGTCGCGGATACATCGAGATCGCTTCGAAAAATCCGCGTGACGCGGCATTGATCGACCCGAATTACCTGAGTACGCAAAAGGACATCGACGAGGTGATCCAGGGCAGCCGCCTGATGCGCAAGATCATGCAGGCGCCGGCGCTCAAAGGCGTCACTGTCGAAGAAGTGCTGCCGGGCCCGGTCGTCGAAACCGACGAACAGATGCTGCAGTATTTCCGTGAAAACAGCGGTTCGATCTATCACCTGTGCGGTTCCTGCGCGATGGGTGCAGACGAACAGCAGTCGGTGGTGGACAAGCGTTTGAAAGTCCACGGAATCGATAGTTTGCGCATTGTCGATGCGTCGATTTTCCCTAACGTGACGTCCGGCAATACACATGCGGCGGTGCTGATGGTGGCCGAGAAAGGCGCCGATCTGATTTTGCAGGACGCCTGATTTTTGCACTTGCCTGTATCAAAAATGAATTTCCGCCGAGCCCGCTGCTCATACCTGTAAGCAGCGGAGTTGAGCCCGCGAAAATCATTAGGCAATCAGGGAGTGGCAAAGTCATGTGTCCAGTATCGATGGCGGGCGAGCACCTTCCCGGCGGGTTGATTCTTGTGGTGGAGGATGACCCGCTGATCCTGGAGTTTCTCTGCGAAATTCTTCAGGAGGAGGGTTTTGTGGTTGAACCGCAGACCAGCGCGGATGCTGCGGCAGGTTACCTGGAGCAGCACGCCGACAACGTGATACTGCTGCTGACGGACATCACCATGCCCGGCCAACTCAATGGTGCGGACCTGGCCAATCTGTTCGGCGACCGCTGGCCGGGCAAGCCGATCATGATCATGTCCGGCTTCGAAACGCCGGAAACCTCCGGGGTGAGGCATGAGGTGTCTTTCATCAAGAAGCCCTGGGCACTGGGGCAATTGCTCGATTGCGTGGAAGGTGCATTGAAGTCGAAGACGGCGGGCTGAACATCAGCGGGCGGTTGAGCTCAGCCAACTCGCAAATGCTACATTGCTCGGCAAAACCCGCCCGGCTCTTGTAAAAGGACGCTCATCCTTGTCAGCTCAACATTCGGTTTTCAACAAACCTTATCGCGCCTTTCTGTTTGATATGGACGGCACCGTCCTCAATTCCATCGCCGCCGCCGAGCGCATCTGGACCACCTGGGCCTTGCGCCACGGGGTGGATGTCGAGTCCTTCCTGCCGACCATTCATGGCGTCCGGGCCATCGACACGGTTAACCGCCAGGCCTTGCCGGGTGTCGATGCCGAGGCTGAAGCGGCATGGATTACCCAGGCGGAAATCGATGACGTCGAGGGGATTGTCGAGGTGGCCAGTGCGGCGGATTTCCTGGCGACGCTGCCGACCAGTCAGTGGGCCATCGTGACCTCTGCGCCCAGAGCGTTGGCACTGCGACGGATGGCGGCGGCGGGGATTCCGGAACCTGCGGTGATGGTGACGGCGGAAGATGTCAGCGCTGGAAAACCCGATCCTGCGGGTTATCGACTGGCAGCCAGACGGTTGGGCGTCGAAGTGGCCGATTGCCTGATCTTCGAGGATGCCGCGGTGGGTATTCTCGCGGCGGAGGCGGCGGGGGCAGACCTTGTGATCATTACTTCGACCCACGAGCATCCGCTCGAAACGCCGCATGCGACGATGGTCAGTTATGACTTTGTTGCCGTCCAGGTGGACCCCGATGGTCAAATCCGCCTGCTTGCCTCCTAACCGACACCGGCCCCCGTAGGAGCGAGGCTTGCCCGCGAATGGCTCGCCTCGGTGGATCATGGGATTGTTGTTGCTTGTGCAGACGCCTTCGCGGGCAAGTCGGATCGCCGCACCGCTCGCTCCTACAGGTCGTTTTTCTTCAGTACAAACCGGGAATCAACCGCCAGCTACGGCTGCAATACGCCTCATATTCACCGCCAAACTGCGCCCGCAGCAGCGCTTCTTCGGCGTGAATGCGGGCAATCAGCGGAATCACCGTCAACGCCGCCAGCAACAGGCCAACACCAGAACGAAACGCCAGCGCCCAACCCAGGGCAATGACCAACATCCCCAGATAACTGGGGTTGCGCAACGTTCGATAAATCCCGTCGGTGACCAGTCGGTGTCCCGGTTGAATCGCCACCAGCCCGCTGAAACGCTTGCCCAGCACAAACACCGGCCACATGCGCAACGCACCGCCGATGATGAACAGCAACGCTCCGAGCCAGCGCACGGCTTCGCCACCGAAGGTCCAAACATCGATCCGGTCGGTGTAGGCCGGTAAAAAACCGCTCACTATCCCGATCACCCCGAAGGCCGGCAGCACCCAGCGATTGGCCCGGTCTTCCCGTTCGCCGGAGCTGAGGTTGACTTCGGTGAACAGCGACGCAATCGCCATCGCCAGGGTCGCCAGGGCAACGACCACCAGCGCCCCATGAGCGAAAAACGCCGCAAACCCGCCCAACCCCCACACGGCGAGCCCGAGGTAGGCGAGGGTGCTCACGATGGCGAAAAACGCCAGTTTGGCCGAGATTTTCATCCGTACCTCCTCACGTGAATCTGACACCCTCAGTGTAGGAGCTGCACCGATCAACGCGTCAGGCAGAGCGGGCGTTGCGTCGAATCACCTGCGGCGGCTGCCCGAACGCCCGAAGAAACGCTTCACGCATACGCCGGCGATCACTGAAGCCGGCTTCGGTGGCGATCTGATCGAGGTTCAATCGTCCGCGCTCCAGCATCTGCCGTGCCGCTTCCAGGCGCAGGTTTTCAATGGCCTTGGCCGGCGACTGGCCGGTTTCAGCACGAAACGCCCGGCTGAACTGGCGCGGGCTCAGGCGCGCCACGTCTGCCAGTTGTTCCACCGACAACGCCTCGGTGAGGTGTTCCCGGGCGTAGCCGAGTACGGTCTGGATGCGGTCGGATTTCGGCTCCAGTTCCAGCAGCGCCGAGTGCTGGGACTGACCGCCCGCACGCCGGTGGTACATCACCAGTTTTTGCGCCACGGAGCGGGCGAGTTCGGGGCCGTGATCCTTTTCGACCATCGCCAGCGCCAGGTCGATACCGGCCGTCATCCCGGCTGAAGTCCAGATCGGGCCGTCAATCACGTAAATGCGGTCCTCTTCGACCTTGATCGCCGGAAACCGCGCTTGCAGCTCCCGTGCATAAGCCCAGTGCGTGGTCGCCCGCCGTCCCTCGAGCAAACCGGCCTGGGCCAGGACGAACGCCCCGGAGCAAATCGACGCCGTGCGCCGCGCTGTTTTAACGCTGGCGCGCAGGTAATCCAGCACACCCTCGGGCGCCTGTTCGAGGATGGCATCGCCGCCGACCACGATCACCGTATCGAATACCCGCTCATCGAACGCCTGAGTGCCGACACTCAAACCACCGGAAGCACGCAAGGTGAGGCCGTCCTCTGACAGTACGCTGACTTCGTAAAGCGCTTCGTCGGCGCTGAAGTTGGCGTACTCGAACACCGGCATGGCTGCCAGCGCCATGGACTGAAAACCCTCAAACACCACAAACGCCACGGAAGTCATCGATAGGCCCTCAAAAGGACATGTCCTAAAAGCGTACTTTAAACGTCATTTGAGACGAAGGTCAGTCAATTTATAACTGTCACACCCGGCGAATACTTCGCCTCACTGTGAAGGACACTGAACATGGCTCTCTCATCCAAAGGCACCGCCCTGATCACGGGCGCCTCTTCCGGCATCGGCGCGGTCTATGCCGATCGTCTCGCGCGTCAGGGTTACGACCTGATTCTGGTCGCCCGCAGCCAGGCCAAAATGAACGCCCTGGCCAATCACCTGAGCAACGAAACCGGTCGAGCCGTAGAAGTCGTCGCTGCCGATTTGAAAGACAAGGCCGATCTGCGCCGGGTCGAAGGGATTCTGCGCACCGATGCCAGCATCACCTTGCTGGTCAACAACGCCGGGGTCGGCGCCGTCATGCCGTTGCTGGGGAGCCCGGTGGATGACATGGAGGACATGATTACCCTGAATGTCACCGCACTGACGCGTTTGGCCTACGCGGTGGCGCCCGGGTTCGTCGCGCGTGGCAACGGCACCGTGATCAACATCTCCTCGATCGTGGCGATTGCACCGGAGATTCTTAATGGCGTGTACGGCGGGACCAAAGCGTTCGTTCTGGGGCTGAGCCAATCCATGCACCATGAACTGGCCGATAAAGGCGTCCGCATTCAGGCCGTACTGCCTGGCGCCACCGCCACCGATTTCTGGAGCGAGGCCGGCAACCCGGTGGAAAACCTGCCGCAGGAAATCGTCATGACCGCCGAGGACATGGTCGATGCCGCGCTGGCAGGGCTGGCGAATGGAGAGGTAGTGACTATTCCGGGCCTGCACGACAGCTTGCAATGGGACCGTTACGAAGCCCAGCGCAAAACCCTGTCGGGTCTGTTCGGCAACTCCGCGGCGGCACCGCGTTATCGCTGAAACGGCAAGCTCGGGCCAGGGTGATCTAAGCTTGGATAAGGACCGCTCGACACCGACTCGTTGAACCACTCGACAAGTCGGTGCGCGCCCGAGGAGTCCAACATGCTTCACATCAGAACCCCCCTGATTTTGCACCCGGGCTTGTCGACTCCCACTCGGCGAATCTGGCTCAAGCTGGAAAACCTGCAACCCAGTGGCTCGTTCAAACTGCGTGGCATGGGGCTGTTGTGCAGCCAGGCAAAGGCCGAGGGCAAGCGCAGGGTGGTCTGTCCTTCTGGGGGCAACGCCGGTTTCGCCACCGCTGTCGCGGCGGCCAGCCTGGGGTTGCAAGCCTGCATCGTGGTGCCGCACACCACCCCGGAAAGCACTCGCGCGAGGATTCGCAAAACCGGTGCCGAAGTGATCGTTCACGGCAAGGTCTGGGACGACGCCAATCAGCGGGCGAAGGAGCTTTCACAAGGGGCGGACACCGAATACGTGCCGGCCTTCGATCATCCGGTGTTATGGGAAGGGCACAGCACGATGATCGATGAAATTCTCGAGGACTGTCCTCAAGTCGATACGCTGGTGACGTCAGTAGGAGGCGGTGGTTTGCTGGCCGGCCTTCTCACGGGATTGATTCGGCATGGCCGCATGGATTGCCGCATCGTCGCCTGCGAAACCGCGGGAGCGGCGTCTTTTTCGGCCGCGATCAAGGCCGGGCATCCCGTCAGGCTTTCGCGCATCGACACCGTGGCCACCTCCCTCGGCGCGGCTCAAGTGGCGGCGTGGCCGGTTCAGCACATTCTCGATTTCCCTCACCAATGCGTGGTGCTCGGCGATGACGACGCGATCATGGGCGTGGTGCGTTACGCCAACGATTTGCGTCAGCTGGTTGAACCGGCGTGCGGTGTTTCGTTGGCCATCGGCTATCTGGACCACCCGGCAATTGCCGATGCCCATGACGTGGTGATCGTGGTGTGCGGTGGCGTTAGCATCAGCGCACAACTCGTTGCCGGATGGGCGCGTTCCGCAAAGTAGACGCAAAGCGAAGCAGGGCTGCAAACGCCTGTCCAGGTGTCACAAGCCCCACCGCGACTGTTTCAGCCTTCATTGTCCGGCAGCGGCGCCGTCCTGAACGAGAATGGCTCTGGCCAGGTCTTCGTCGCTGGCGTTCAGTCCAGGATTGTCCTGGCGGATCTGCTTCATGACCGATTCCAGATACACGCCACGAATCGCACCGCCACTGGCCACGAAGCTGGAGGCGTCATCCCGGGCGGGGATCATGAGTTTGTGATCCTTGAACGTCGAGTACAGCGAAGCGGAAACCCCGGCTGAGGTGGCCACATCGCCCGCATCCACTTTCGCGAAAGCCGAGCCGAAGGGTAAGCACAACACAAGGGAAGAGATGATGATCAGACGGCGCATGACGGTGTCCTCCGAAAGCGTGAAGCGTAAAGGAAGTACCTCATAATCTAGGATGCGCGGCGGTGGTCAGGAGTTCCTTGCGGCACAAACTATCACCTCAACCAGCAATTCCGGTGAAGCTCACATTCATGAAACCGCCATCGCCGGCAAGTCGGGCTCCTACAGGTTGTGCCCGTTGCGAGCGCTCATCTTTCGCCTGCGCGGTGCCCCTTGCACACTCGTGATAATCCGGAACAAATGATTTGCCGGGCTGGGCTGTTTCTCCTCGGTACCCACTCGGCGCACGGTGGTAACGTAAAGGCATTCGAACCGTCGGGAGCATCGTCATGGAATTGGGAATATCGGGGCGCTGGGCGATCGTCTGCGCCGCCAGCAAGGGTTTGGGGCTGGCCTGTGCGCGCGCCTTGGCGAAGGAGGGCGTCAACCTGGTGATCAACGCCCGCGGTAACGACACCTTGCAGGCTGCTGCCATTGAATTGCGCAGCCTGGCGCCGAGCATCGAAGTGCGTACGGTGGTCGGGGACATCAGCGAGCAAGCGGTTCGCAAGCAAGTATTGGCGGCTTGTCCGCAAGTGGACATCCTGATCAACAACGCGGGTGGCCCACCGCCGGGTGACTTCCGCGACTGGCAGCGCGAGGACTGGTTGAAGGCGCTGGATGCCAACATGCTCACGCCCATCGAGCTGATCAAGGCTTGTGTGGATGGCATGGCCGAACGCGGTTTCGGACGCGTCGTCAACATCACCTCCGGTGCGGTGAAGGCGCCGATCGATGTGCTCGGTCTGTCCAACGGCGCCCGCAGCGGCCTGACCGGTTTCATCGCCGGGCTCGCGCGTCAGTCGCGGCTGGCGGGGAACAACGTCACGATCAACAATTTGCTGCCCGGCCCGTTCGAGACCGAGCGCCTGCACAAAACCCTGAGTGCTGCCGCCGAGGCCAATGGTGCCAGCGTCGAGCAAATCAGCGCGCAGCGGCGCAAAAACGTGCCGGCCCAGCGCTTTGGCCTGCCCGATGAGTTCGGCGCCTATTGCGCATTTATCTGCAGCGCCCACGCTGGTTTCCTTACAGGGCAAAACCTGTTGCTGGACGGCGGTAGTTACCCCGGCACGTTTTGATCGACCGATGATCAGCGTTTGAGCTGCCACGCGTCACGAGGGCTATGCTTTTCAGTGCGCCCATCGCAATGGGAGACCTCCGATGATCAACGTACGCACAGCCCGCATGCTGGCCGATTACAAACGCTGGGCCAATCAGCGCCTCTTCGATAGCCTGGCGGATTTGCCGGCGGGCGAGGTCAACAAAACGCGGGTCTCGGTGTTCAAGAACATGATCGGTACCCTGAACCACATCTACGTGGTGGACTGCATCTGGCAGGCTCACCTCGAAGGCCGGGGGCACGGCTTCAAGACCTCGCACGATCTGCTGCATCCCGACCTTGCTGACCTGCGCATGGCGCAAAAGGACATCGATCATTGGTACTGCAACTGGAGCGACCGGCAAACAGAGGCATCGCTGGATAAACCTGTCGAGTTCACGTTTGTCTCAGGTGAAAGCGGCACCATGAGCGCCGGCGCGATGCTGCTGCACGTGGTCAATCACGCCAGTTATCACCGTGGCTGGGTGATCCAGATGTACTTCGATATTCCTGCCATGCCGCCGATGACGGACTTGCCGATTTTCCTGCGCGAGACCGATCCGGGCTTCAACTCGGTCAATGCCCCGGCAGTGGCGCCGACATGTGTTGGGCAATTCGCGAGCGCAACCAACGTTCTGCCGGATCGTTATCGTTGACCCCGTTCCACACCATCGACAGCTCGGACAGGTTGATGTCAAACGGCGGGTCGTCGGCACGCAACTGGCTGCTGCCTTCGATCAGCGCACACGCGGCATAGTCCGGCACCGTGGCGAGCATGTCGGTGCCGGTCAGCAGGGCGCGCAACCCGGCGAACTGCGGCACCGCCAGCACCACGCGGCGTGAGCGGCCAATGCGCGCCAGGTCGTTGTCGATAGCGCCGGTCAGGTCCCCGGAAAACGACACCAGCGCATGCGGCCGGTCACAGTAATCATCCAGCGTCAGGGTGCCGGGACGGTTGTCGCCGCGCAGGATTTTCACGCTCAGGTCGCGCAGTTTCTTGCGCTTGGCGTTGGCCGGCAGTTCCGTGGTGTAGCTGATCCCGACGGAAATCTCGCCGCTGGCGAGCATCGACGACATCAGCAGGAAATTCACCCGCCGCACGACGACCACAATGTTCTGCGCCTCTTCGCGGATCTGCTTGAGCAGCGGCGGAAACAGGCCGAACTCGGCGTCGTCGGACAGACCGATGCGGAACACGTCGCGGCTGGTGGCCGGGTCGAAATCCTTCGCCCGGCTGACCGCGCCGGAAATGGTGTCCATCGCCGGCTGCAGTTCCTTGAGTATCTGCAGCGCCCGTTGGGTCGGCTCCAGCACACGACCGTTGCGTACCAGCAGCGGGTCATCGAACAGGTCGCGCAACTTGGCCAGTGAAGCGCTGACGGCAGGCTGGCCGAGGAACAGCTTTTCCCCGGCCCGGGTCAGGTTCTTTTCGAACATCAGGGTTTCGAAAATCACCAACAGGTTCATGTCCACGCGGCGCAGGTCGTTGCGGTTCATGACGGGGCTACTCACAGGGCTTCGGGGTTTATTTAGTAAAGCAGCAAACCCTTGAGGTGGGAGCGCAGACCCTAGGGTGGCAAGATTTACTGTGGCGAGGGAGCTTGCTCCCGCTCGGCTGCGCAGCAGTCGTAAACCTGTGTGCGCGGTTTGTCAGGATTGACCACCGTCGCCTGTTTGGGGCCGCTTCGCGACCCAGCGGGAGCAAGCTCCCTCGCCACATTGGATCGTGGTTTAGCTGACGAGATCGGGGTCATCCGGCTCGGTCAACACCTTCCTGAACGTCTCCACCAACGGCCGTAAATTGATCCGGTGCCACGCCGCCCACAGCGGTGTGGTGAACGCAATCCACGGCACTTCCCGTAGCACCACACCCGGTGGTGCATTGCGGCTCAGGCCTTTCTGAATCATCGCGATCCCCAGCCCCGACGCCACCAGCCCCAATGCGGTGAAGGGTTCGGTCGCTTCCATGCGGATGTCCGGGGTGAAACCGGCTCGGATGCAGGCGCTGACGAAGTCTTCGCGGCTGGCGCAGTTCTGTCGGTGTTGCACGCCGATCCATTCCTGGTCGGCCAGGTCTGCAGGGCTCAATGTCGCTTGGTGGGCGAGAGGATGGTGCTCGGGCAGTGCCAGCAGCATCGGGTCGTCGAGCACCTGAAAACCCAGCAAGTCCGGATCGTCGGCGACGGGCGGTTCGCTGACCAGTGCGATATCGAGACTACGCTGTCGCAGGCCTTCGAGTTGTTCGGCGGAGCTGAGGTTGTACAGCGCGACGTGCACCTTCGGCCGGTCCACGCGAAGTACTCGCAGGGCATTCGGCAACACGCCGGCGTGCATGGCGTTTTCGATGTAGCCGATGCACAAACCGCCTTCTTCGCCGCGACCGAGGCGTTTGCCGAGGGATTCCAGGCGATTGGCGTGGGTCAGCAGGGCGCGGGTTTCGGCGAGGAAGGTCTGGCCGTCGCGGGTCAGGCGAATGCGTTGCTGGCTGCGCTCAAACAGGGTCAGGCCCAGGCGTTCCTCGAGTTGGGCGATTTGCCGGCTCAGGGGCGACTGGGAAATATGCAGGCGTTCGGCGGCGCGACCGACGTGTTCTTCCTCGGCGACGGCGACGAAGTAGCGCAATTGGCGGATGTCGATCATGTCAGACCTATAGGGACTCAAGTGCTGCGCATTATGTCTTGGACGGTCCGATCGTCGCAATCTACGATCTGCTCAACGGTCACTCAACTGACCTCTGAAACTGACGAGGATTGAATCATGAGCTTGAAAGACAAACTGCCCGGCACGCTGGGTTTCGGCACCGCCCCCTTGGGCAACATGTTCCGCGCCATCCCGGAAGAAGAAGCGATGGCCACCGTGCACGCCGCCTGGGATGCCGGCGTGCGTTATTTCGATACCGCGCCGTTTTACGGTTCGGGTCTGTCGGAAATTCGCCTCGGCGCCGCGCTGGCCCGGTACAACCGTGATGACTACGTACTGAGCAGCAAGGTCGGTCGGGTGATTCTCGACGAGGTTGAAGACACCGCTGCCCGTGATCTGGGCGAAAAGAGCGGCGTGTTCGAACACGGCCGCCCGAACAAGATCGTCAACGACTACAGCGCCGACGCGACCCTGCGTTCCATCGAAGACAGCCTCGAGCGCCTGCAAACCGATCGCCTGGACATCGTTTGGGTGCATGACATCGCGCAGGACTTCTACGGTGATCAATGGCTGGAGTACTTCAACCAGGCCCGCACCGGCGCTTTCAAGGTGCTGACCCGTTTGCGTGAAGAAGGCGTTATCAAGGGCTGGGGCCTGGGCGTGAACAAGGTCGAGCCGTGCGAGTTGACCCTTGATCTGACCGAGGCCCAACCGGACGGTTTTCTGCTGGCGGGCCGCTACACGCTGTTGGATCACGATCGTGCCCTGCAACGTTTGATGGACGCTGCCTTGGCGCAGAACGTCGAAATCGTCGTCGGTGGCCCTTACAGCTCGGGCATTCTGGCCGGCGGCGCGCACTTCGAATACCAGAAGGCCAGCCCGGCGATCATCAGTAAAGTCGAGCAGATCAAACGCATCGCCGCCGCTCACGGTGTCGACATCAAGGCCGCTGCGTTGCAGTTCTCCCTGGCGAATCCGGCCGTCGCGGCGGTGATTCCGGGGTCCAGCCGTCCGGACCGGATTGCTGAAGATGTGGCTGCGTTGTCGGCAGTCATTCCCGCTGCGTTCTGGCAAGCGATGCGCGAAGCGAAGCTGGTGTCTGAACGCGCTCCATTGCCTGTCACAGGAGTTTGAACATGAAGATCGATCTGACTGGAAAACTTGCCATCGTCAGCGGCAGCACCGCCGGCATTGGCCTGGGCATCAGCAAGGCACTGGCCGAGTCCGGCGCCACGGTGGTGGTGATCGGCCGCGAAACCGCCAAGGTCGAGCAAGCGCTGGCAAGCATTCGCCAGAGCGTGCCGGGCGCACAGTTGCGCGGCCTGACCGCAGACCTCGGCACTGCCGAAGGCGCCGAGCAATTGTTCGCCGCCGAGCCGCGCGCCGACATCCTGGTCAACAACCTCGGGATCTTCAACGAGGTGGATTTCTTCGACACGCCGGACAGCGAGTGGACGCGTTTCTACGAGGTCAACGTGATCTCCGGTGTGCGCCTGTCACGGCATTACGTGCCGGACATGGTCAAGCAGGGCTGGGGGCGGGTGATCTTCCTGTCCTCGGAATCCGGGATCGCGATTCCGGCCGACATGCTCAACTATGGCGTGACCAAAAGCGCCAACCTCGCGGTATCCCATGGCTTGGCGAAGCGGCTGGCGGGTACTGGCGTGACGGTCAACGCGATCCTGCCCGGCCCGACGTTGACCGATGGTCTTGAGCAGATGCTCAAGGACGCAACGGCCGAATCCGGGCGCAGTGTTCGGGAAGAAGCCGACGCCTTCGTGCGCAAGGCCCGGCCGACTTCGATCATCCAGCGCGTGGCGAATGTCGAGGAAGTCGCCAACCTGGTGGCGTACATCGCTTCGCCGCTGTCGTCGGCAACAACCGGCGCAGCCCTTCGAGTCGACGGCGGTGTCGTCGACAGCATGGCAATCTGAAGTTTTTTGATTGAGAGAGAAATTACATGGCAACTGCATCAGCGTTTATCGACATCCCGGCTTCGGCCGAGCAGGTCTGGCAATTGATCGGCGGCTTCAATTCGCTGCCGGACTGGCTGCCGTTCATTCCGAAAAGCGAGCTGAGCGAAGGCGGGCGTGTGCGCAGTCTGCAAACGGCGGATGGGGCGATGGTGGTTGAGCGGCTGGAAGCGTTTGATAACGCCGGGAAGACGTACAGCTACTCGATTTTGCAGGCGCCTTTTCCGGCGACTGATTACCTGGCGACGATTCGCGTTGAAGCCCAGGGGGAGGGCGCGCGGGTGACCTGGTCGGGTCGGTTTGCACCGGTTGGTGTGAGTGAGGAGGAGGTGACGGCGCTGTTTGCCGGCATCTACCAGGGTGGACTTGAGGCCCTCCGAGCCAACTACCCGACCTGACAAACACCACAAATCCCTTGTGGGAGCGAGACCGGCTTGCCGGCGATAGCGTCGTGTCAGACAACATCAATGTTGACTGGAAGGCAGCCATCGCGAGCAGGCTCGCTCCCACAGGTTTTGTGTCAGTTCAGGAAAACGGTGTCAGGTCTGGGCAATTAAACTCTGCCGGCAGTCGAGCACTAACTTCGCTCCACCCAACTCACTGGTATCCACTTCAAGCGAAAACCCATGCAGGCTGACAATCGCCGCGACGATCGACAGCCCCAGCCCGAACCCGCTTTGCTGATTGCCACCTTCGGCGCGATAGAAGCGCTGGAACACGGCTTCGCGTTCGGCCGCAGGAATGCCCGGTCCGGAGTCGAGTACTTCGATCCGCGTATGCCCACCCTCATTGACCCCGCGCAAAATCACCTCGCCGCCCGGCGGTGTGAATTTGATCGAATTGCTCAACAGGTTCGCCACGGCTTCGAACAACAGCGCGCGATCACCGTTCAGCGCCGGCAATGATTCGGGCAATTGCAGCTTGAAAACCAGCTCGTCTTCCTCCGCCAGGGGCAGATAAAAGTCGTGCAGTTCCTGCAGCAATGGCACCGGGTCGAGCTGCACAAAACCGGAGCGCCGCTGCCGGTCTTCCAGCTCGGAAATCCGCAGCAAACCGCGAAAGCGCGCCATCAGCGTGTCCGCTTCACTCAACACTGAATCCAGTTGCGCCGCTTCCGGGGAGCCTTCGCCCGCCTGTTGCTGCATACGGTACAACTGCGCCCGCAAGCGTGTCAGCGGCGTGCGCAAGTCGTGGGCAATGTTGTCGCACACACCCTTGACCTCGTTCATCAAGCGCTCGATGCGTTCGAGCATGGCGTTGACGATGGCGGCGAGCATGTCCAGTTCGTCGCGGCGATTGGACAGCGGCAAACGTCGTGTCAGGTCACCGGCGACAATCGCCTCGGCACTGGCCTGAATCCCGCGAATGCGCCGCAGCGGTCGACGGCGCAACAGGTGCCATCCGACGATGCCCGGCAAAATGGTCAGGGTTACGCCCCAGAACAGCGCGTGGAGGATGATCCGGGTCACGGCGAACAGCGAGCCGTTGTCGCGCACCAGTATCAGCCAGCGACCATCAAGCGTCTGGGTCGCCACCGCATCGCAACTGTCGCTGGGCAGGGTCGGGTCGTCGGATTCGGCGCAGTCGCTGAGCATGTGAATCCTGCCGTCCAGCGGCAAACCTGCAGGTATGTGCCGCAGGGCGCCGCTGAGGTAGTGATGCTCGGCATCGAACAGGCCGTAGGCGTCAATGCCGCGAATGTCGAAAGTCATGCTGACGGCGAGGGCGTCCACCAATTGTTCTCCGGAAAAGCGCGAGAACAAATGCTGGCGTTGCATCAGCGAGTGCTTGGCCAGGTTGTCCAGGTAGGCGGACACCTCGTAATACATGACCCCCATGAGAATCCCGCTCCAGAGCACGAACAGCGAACTGTAGAGCGCCAGCAAGCGGCTGCTGGAAGAACGCCAGCCTTTAGAGGGGTTCGGCAATGACATAACCCGAGCCTCGCACGGTCCGAATCAGGGGGACATTGCCGGGCGGGTCGATCTTCTTGCGCAGTCGGCCGATGTGCACGTCGATCAGGTTGGTGCCAGGGTCGAAGTGATAGCCCCAGACCTCTTCGAAAATCATCATCCGCGACAGAATCTGCCCGGTGTTGCGCATCAGGAATTCCAGCAATTTGTACTCGGTGGGCAGCAGCGTCAGCAGTTGACCGTCGCGGCTGGCTTCGTGGCTGATCAGGTTCAGTTCCAGGTCCGCCACCCGCAGCGTGGTGGCCTGGGCGGTCACAGTATTCTGGCGGCGCAGCAACACTTCGACCCGCGCGGCCATTTCATCGGTGGCAAACGGTTTGGTCAGGTAATCGTCACCACCGGCACGCAAACCGCGTACGCGCTCGTCGACATCGGAGAGGGCGCTGATCATCAGGATCGGCGTGGCCACGCCCATGGTCCGCAGTGTCGTAACAATCGCCAGGCCATCGAGCTCGGGCAGCATGCGGTCGAGGGTGATCAGGTCGTAGTTGCCGCTGACCGCGCGCTCAAGACCTTCGCGGCCATTGTCGACCCAATCCACGTCGAGGCCGTGGCTGCTCAATTCGGCGACGATTTCCCGGGCGGTCACGGCGTCGTCTTCGATGGTCAAGATGCGGGTCATAGGGCGGACCTGATAGTCAGTTCAAGGCAAGTGTGTGGGCATTCTGCCAAGAAATGCCGCCGACTTTTTAAATTAACTTTCATGTGGGTCATGGGACGTCATGATCGTTGATATCATATAGCCATAACTCTACAGGGAGCTGGACTGTGCGCGCTTTGATTCGCCGTGGCGGGATGCCGATTTTTGTGTTGTTGCTGTGTGTCATCAGCGGTAGTGCCTGGGCGGGTAACACGCCGTGTTCGGGAAAGAAGGGCGGTATTGATCGCTGTGACGGCGACCTGTTTCTGTGCAACGACGGCTCTATCAGCGCGTCGAAGAAAAGTTGTTCGTCTATTTATGGAGATTCAAGCCAGGCTCGCCCGCAAACCTTATTGAAGAGCGCCGATAGCTGTACGTGCGGCTCGGGCTCATTTTGCACGGGGCCACGAGGCGGGGTGTATTGCCTGACGCCAGGCGGTAACAAGAGCTACCGACGCAAGTAATAATGTCGCAATGCAGAAAACCCGCTGCAATGCGCTGTACCTTGCAAATTGCATGGAAATAAGAAGTTCAAATTTTATAAGTGTCTGAAATAACTCTATTTATTTAAAGTCGGCGACTGGCACGGTGACTGCAATTCCTCTTATGACGAGTTGTAACAACATCTTTCCTGCCTGGAGCGACACACAATGAATAGATCCTCTGATGGTTTCTATCCTGCCGCAGAAGAATCAAGCACGCTGTCGGGCGTTTCCTGGGGTGCGATTTTCGCCGGGGCCGCTGCTGCGGCGGCGTTGTCGTTGATCCTGGTACTGCTCGGTTTCGGCCTGGGTTTTTCGGCGGTTTCCCCATGGGCCAATGAAGGCGTCAGCGCCAAAGGCCTGGGCATTTCAACGATTATCTGGCTAGCCGCAACGCAAATCGTCGCTTCCGGGCTCGGTGGTTACATCGCCGGTCGCCTGCGGGTGAAGTGGGCGTATATGCATGGCGATGAAGTCTACTTCCGCGACACGGCCCACGGCTTCCTGGCCTGGTGCGTGGCGACACTGGTGACCGCGACGCTGGTCGTCGGCTCGGTCAGCAGCATCGTCAGCGGCGGGGTGCAAGCCGGTGCGAATGTTGTCGGTGGTGCCGCAAGTGCTGCGACCCAAGCGGCCGGAACCGCCGCCGGTAATACCAACAGCGACCAGTACGGCTATTTTGTCGATAGCCTGTTCCGCGACGATCGCCCGGCTGCCATCAGTGATGACGCTGCTCGCGGTACGGTGACCCGTATCTTCGTGCGCTCGCTAAGCAACGACGGTCAACTGGCCGCCGAAGACCGCACGTATCTGGCGCAACTGGTGGCTCAACGGACCAACCTCACGCAAGCGGACGCTGAACGTCGTGTCGATGAAGTCTATGCCCGCACCCAAAAAGCCGTTGCCGACGCGAAACTGGCCGCCCAACAAGCCGCTGACACCGCCGCCAAAGTCGCGGCATGGACGTCGCTGTGGATGTTCATCGCGCTGCTGATCGGTGCATTTTTCGCCAGCCTCGCCGCTACCTACGGCGGCCGTCGTCGGGACGCGGTGGTGTATCTGGAATCCGACGCTTATGTGGCCAATGTGCCTGTTCGTTAACCCTGGAGAATCGTCATGCGCTCATTACTGCTGTTCTTTCTCGGTGTACCGATCCCGATCATCATTCTGATCGCCCTGTTCATGCATTGATTGTCCGAGGCTGATGCCTCTGCCGCTTCTGCCTTGGGTAGAAGCGGCGTTTTTATGTGAGCTGGCGGCCAGTCAAGAATGAGGGCGACTATGAATACGCCTTCGCGAGCAGGCTCGCTCCCACAGTCGACCGCGTTCCCATTGTGGGAGCGAGCCTGCTCGCGAAGACGTCAAGTCAGGCGCAACAAATCCATCTACTCGATGGGCGTACTCACAAAATCATCAAGCCCTTCGGCATACGCCGTGAATGCACTGATCCGTGGAAACTGCTGATCATCCACCTGATCCGGCACCACCAGATTGGTGAAGCTCCAGGCCACCGCCAGCGCAATCCCGTCCTGATCGATCGAACCGTCAGTCTTCAGGGGTTGCATTTCCAACTCCCGCTCCAGCGCCGAATACGCCGCCGCCAATTGCCCTTCGACCCGTTCCACCCAAGGCTCAAACTGGATTTCCGCAGGCCGCAGGTTGCGTTCGTAATAAAGCTGTACGGACTTTTCGCACGCTGCCAGCGCCAGGCCGATCAAGCGTAACGAACGCAGACGCTGATCCAGCTCGCCGGGCATCAGGCTTTTACCCGGTGCGGCCAGCGCCTCCAGGTAATCGATGATCAATGTCGAGTCGATCAACACCTCGCCATCATCCAGCACAAGTGTCGGCGCCTTGACCACCGGGTTGATCTGCTGAAACTGCTCGAAGTGCCGAAACACCGAAACCGATTGGTGATCGAGGTCGATGCCCAGGCGTTTGGCAGTAATGGCGACCCGTCGCACGTAAGGCGAATCCAGCATGCCGATCAGTTTCATTGCACCGCTCCTTCAGATGGCCGTTTCGGGATGGGTAACCTTAGCCGAGGTTCCACGCGCTGCAAACGTGTTGCACCTGCGACTCATCAACTTGCAAATGCGGTCGATAACCCGTTCTGTCGCAGCCGTTTGTCTTCTATATACAGCCGCTCGATTGAATTTCTTGCTATAAACGCACTCCGATAACCACCGCAAAGGCTGCCATAGAGCACTTTCAAGGCTTTGTCGGACAAATTCGCTGACTTTTCAGTTGCTGGGGCCTCAAGTCGGCCTTAGACTGCCGCCCCTCGTAAATTGAGTGCCGGGTGGCGCTTGGAATAAACGGCGCCGTTCCGATGGCCAGACCAGGTCCGCCGGAACGCTCCCTAATTCGCCTTAATGCACGTTTTTTTATAGAGATATCAATGACAAAGGACAAGTTGCTGGCCATGCCGGCGGATGACTACATGAATGCCGAGCAACATGCTTTTTTCTCTGAGCTGTTGCAGAACATGAAAGTCGAAACCCATGAGCGCATCGAACAGAACCGCATCGCCATCGAGAGCCTGGACACCCCGGCCGATCCGGCTGACGCGGCGTCTGTCGAAGAAGAGCGCACCTGGCTGGTGAACGCGATCGATCGCGACCAGCGCATGCTGCCTCAGTTGGAACAGGCGCTGGAACGCATCAAGGAAGACAGCTTCGGCTGGTGCGACGACAGCGGCGAGGCCATTGGCCTGAAACGCCTGCTGATCAGCCCGACCACCAAGTACTGCATCGAAGCTCAAGAGCGTCACGAACAGATCGACAAGCACCAGCGTCAGGCCTGATTTCGTAGCGCCCCGCATCGCGGGCCAGCCTCACTCCTGAAGGAGCAAGGCTGGCCCGCGATGCTTTTTTTCGTCTGCGAAAAACCTTGGGCTCTTCTATTGATTTGCTGCAAGGCACACTACTAATGGACCATGGATAATGGCCTTGTAGTGGCGTTAAATGCGGATACAACAATTAGAAGTGCATGGGGTGAAGATATGACGCGGGACGGATCTCTGGTCGGGGCAGTGCCTGCACCCGTGCTTTTGTCGAAAAACCTTTGGCTGACGCCCACATTGCAAAGCATCTCCCTGATGCTCTTGCTGTGCGGCATGACGCTGGGCGGCTGGTCGCTTTACCTCGGCCTGCCGTTGGCCGTCCTGATTATCTGGCTGCCTCGGCTACGTTCCCGAGCCATCCCCGAAGAATCATCCGCCGACAGCTCCAGTGCCATCGCCGAGCTGACTCGCGATCTTTCCTACACCACCAGTCACAACGCACTGTCAGCCGCTGGCGTGGCCTATTCGGTCAAGCAGCTGGCGGACAAACTGCAATCACAACTCGGTGCCGCGGCACAGATTGTCAGTAACGCCGAAGTGATGATCGCCACCGAACACGCGACCTCGACACTCAGTCGAGCCGCCCTCAGTGCTGCCAGTGAAGCTCACCAGAGCAGCGCGGCAGGGCGCACGGAGTTGATCGAATCCATCAGTCGTATGCATCAACTCAGTCAGCGCGCCAACAACAGCCGTGAGCTGATCGAAGCCCTGAGCCTGCGCAGCGACGATATCCAGCGAGTCACGCTGGTGATCCAGTCCATCGCCAGCCAGACCAACCTGCTGGCGTTGAACGCGGCAATCGAAGCGGCGCGAGCCGGGGAGCATGGACGCGGGTTTGCGGTGGTGGCCGATGAGGTTCGTGGCCTGGCCGCACGTACAGCAACGGCGACCGGTGAAGTCGGCGAGATGGTCGCCGATATCCAGCAACGCACCGCGCAGGTGGTTGAGCAGATCCGTCAGCTTTCCAGCGACCTCGATATCGGCGTCGAACAGGTCGAGCACACGGGGCAGCACCTCGAAAACATTGCGCGCCTGGCGGCCGGCGTCGAAAGTCAGGTCGGTGAAATCGCCAAGGGTGCTGAGACCAACCGCGAGCAACTCGACAGTCTGTTTCACGCCATCGAGCAGATGCGCGGTGACCTGGCAATCAGCGACCAACAGACCCAGCGTCTGGCGCAAGCCGCCGTACAAATGGAAGGCCAGGCCGAAACCATCAGTGAGCGTCTCGCCGAAGTCGGACTGGATGACTATCACCAGCGGATTTATGACTTGGCTCGCGAAGGTGCAAGTCAGATTGCGGCGCGTTTCGAAGCGGATATCGACCAAGGCCTTGTCAGTCTTGATGATTTGTTTGATCGCAGTTATCAGGCCATTCCCAACACCAGTCCGGCGAAGTTTCAGACGCGTTTCGACCGTTACACCGATCAGGTTTTGCCGGCGATTCAGGAGCCATTGCTGCCGCGTCATGAAGGCCTGGTGTTCGCTATCGCCTGTACGCAGCAGGGGTATGTGCCGACCCATAACAAGGTTTTCAGCCAGCCGCTGACAGGGGATGTGCAGGTTGATACGTTGCAGAACCGTACGAAACGCAAGTTTGCCGACCGTACCGGGATTCGTTGTGGCAGCCATCAACAGGCTGTTCTGTTGCAGACCTATACGCGGGATACCGGTGAATTGATGCACGACCTTTCGGTGCCGATCATGCTCAAGGGGCGGCATTGGGGTGGTTTGCGGTTGGGGTATAAGCCGGAGAGTCCTCGCTGAGTTTCGCTTAGTTGTGCGGGTGGGGTTGGGGGCATATCCGTTTCTTCGGTAACGGCTGCTATTGGTTCCGCTCTTACAGCGGGTTACTTGGAGAAGCGCCAAGTAACCAAGCGCTTTTGCCCCTTTCGTTCGGCCCTTCGCTTAGGCTCAGGGTGCCCTCGCTCCGGCCCTGCTCCGTGGGCCCGCCGCCATCGGCCATCCATGGCCGGGGGCGACCACCGCCAATGCAACCGAGGCGGCCTACCGGCCGGCCTGTCGTTTGAAGCGTTCGCGTTCCCCTGTGGGAGCTGGCTTGCCAGCGATGGTCGTTAACGATGATGCGTGCTGTCTGAATGAATGCGGTGTCTGGACGTTCATCGCTGGCAAGCCAGCTCCCACAGGGAGTGTTGGCGGGCATGACATGGGTGTTCACCCCGATGATCCTGACGGACTTCAGGTCGGCTATCAGGCCGCCTCGCTTTGGCTGTTGATCTGGCTTTTGATCTTGATCTGCCCCGTCGGAAGGCCGAGCGCAGGTTCTGCGCAGTGGGCAACCCGGCAGGGATGCCGGATTAGCCGCCCCCGGCCATGGATGGCCGATGGCGGCGGGCCCACGGAGCAGGACCGGAGCGAGGGCATGCCGAGCCATAGCGAGGCACCGTACGTCAGGGGCGCAGGCGCTTGGTTACTTGGCGCTCTTCCAAGTAACCCGCCGTAAGGGCGGAACCAATAGCCGCCGTTACCGCAGGAATGGATATGTACACCAACAAAACCTACGCCGCCTGACACACCGCCATCGCTGGCAAGCCAGCTCCCACAGGGTACCGGGCTCATCCGCAAGACAGGTCGCCTGACACACCGCTTTCTCAAGCAATCTGCATCACGACATTGTTGCGGTTCTGGCAATTAATCTGTGCAACGCAGTCGCTGTATCCTCGCCGATGAACTCATTACCCTGCCTACATGATTAGGTAGCTAATGAAGTTCGAGAGGTCAGCATGCAAAGCAAAGTCGATATCGCCGTGATGATTGGCAGCGCTGTACCCGCCAGTTTGCGTGCGGTGGGGCAGAGTGTCTGCTGGGTCGTGTTGCTGAACGGCGAACGCCGGGGAACGGCATTCTCCAGTCGCGATGAAGCGCAAGAGTGCAGGGCTGCCTGGTTGGCGCAGTTAAGTGCCGAAGCACCCGACAGCCTGCATTGACTAGTGAACCTGATGCATACGCAGATTCAGGTCGTCGACCACCCGCGCCCAATCAGCGTCTTCACGCAATTGCTCTTTCAGGAAGCCAGCTTGTTGCGGTGTCCAGAATTCGGCATCGATGAGTTTTTTATCATCGGGCAGTGGGGAATGGCTGGCGATGAAATCATCGATGGCTTTCTCGCTGGAGTCCAGGCCGAGCTGGTCGAACAAGCCTTTCAAGTCGTGTGTCGGTGAGTCCATCTTCATCTCCTTGCAGTTAATCAGTCGCGAGCAGTGCGCAATCCACTGTGCGGTGGCTTTGCATCTGAGAGAACGGCGCGCCAAGAGTTCGATAGGGGTTTAGCAGCTTTCTCCGAATTCGCCACCAATGATGGCAATGGGCTATTGTCTGGTGGCATTTCAAGGATTACGATGCCGTCGCGTTTCTGGCGTTTCTGGCGTCACTGCGCCGCCAGTCAAAGAGTCCATACACGGATGTAGTCGACACTCGCTGCTCAGGTTTAACACCTTCCGGTGCTGATCCGTCCCATCCCTTGTGCGATTTTCTTTCGAGCCGACGCGACTCCGATCCCGCATGAATAAGGATGTAAGCAGTGAAGCGTCTAATGTATTTGATGGCCATCGCGCTTGGCCTGTCGCTGACCGGCTGTGTGTCTTTCACACCGCTGGGGCCTATCGGCGAACCCTTGAGCGCTGCGCCGTCCACCCTCGATCGTAGCGCCGAGATCAGCGATGTGGTGATTTCCGCTCCCGATCTGGACGATAAGGTGCGTACCGCCGGTAGCCGGCAGTTGACCGATCAGGTCAGCGCCTATGTCGATAAGAGCGACTATTTCAAGCGAATCGTGGTGTTCCCGGCGAAGGCCGGCGACGACGACGTGGTACTCAAGTTCAACCTGACCTCACTGGCTGGAAAGCGCACCATGCACCCGGCTTACATTCCTGGTGCGCTGGTTACGCTGACGATCTGGATCTGGGTCGACGGGCCGATCTACATCGACAAATACGACCTCGCCGGCGAACTGATCATCGAAGACCGCCAAGGCAAGCAATTGGCCAGGTCGGTCGAGCAGGTCAAGCTCGACAAGAATGTCGGCATGTGGAATGCCGATTACCTCAATCCTCGCCTTGGCGGTACTCAGTTGCGCGAACTGATCGCTCAATTGCTGGCCAGTGCCACCCCTCAACTGCGAACCCCGTCCAAGGAGCTGGCTGCACATGAATAAGTACCTTCTGACTTTGCTGCTGTTGGCCAGCAGCACCCTGACGGGTTGCATTTCCTACTCCCAGCATGAATTGCCGCCAGTCGAACAGTGGCCGCCAGCCCAGGCCAAACAGGACAAGCCCACGGCTTATCTGCATGTGACCACCCAAAGTCAGTTCAATGGCGAACTGTCGGGTGGCGTGGGTAATGCGGAGTTGGTGCAAAAGCACATTCTGGACACTTTCAAGGAGTCCGGGCAGTTCAAAAGCGTGACGACGGACAAGGTCGATTCGAGCCTGTACGTATCGAGTACCTTGACCAATAACGAGCAAGGGAATCTGGCCAGCGCCTGGCTGACCGGGTTCACGCTGTTTGTGATCCCGACGACGTTCAGCAACACGTTCACGCTGGAAACGGTGTTCAAGGATCAGGAAGGCAATGTGCTGGGCAAGATTGTCAAACAGGAGAGTACTCGCACTTGGTTGCAGGTCCTGCTGATTGTCGGTTTGCCGTTCAATGAACGGGGGGATGCGCTGCTCAAGCACCTGACCCAAAGCACGCTGGATGAAGCAATCAAACGCAAACTGATCTGATCTTGCCGAGAAACCGTGCAGCCTGTTCAAGGCTCGCACGCCGCAGGCACCTCTCGGGGCTGAGGTGCCTGTTCCAGGCGGGCATTGGCCCGGCACAACTTCGGTTGAAGTTGTTCAATCTGTTACTTCAATCGTTTAATGCGATTCTTCCTGCCCTCAGCGCGTCGGCGAGTCGTGCTCAAGCTTTCAACGCACCTTCATCGACGGCGAGCTTCAGGGCCTTGGCGGCTTCCTTGGCGGCGATTTCGGCGACGTCCGAGGTTTTGAACCAGCGATCCTTCTCGACCTGGTGATACGTCACCGTGGTCAGCGGCGGTTTGGCGCGCATGATAATGACGGCCTGGAATTCGCCTTCGACTTCTCTGGCTTCGCCCCGGATAAAAAATTCACCGATATCAAATTCCGTCACGTAGCAGCCTTCCCTTGGAAATATTCTGTTGTGTTGAACGCCGTCCGGCTTGGGAACGGGTTTCATTGGTTCGCCAGTATGGCAGTAGTTGCCTGCCGACGGCTGAGTTAACTCGTCGGCATGACGAAACGTCTATAGGAGTGGAATAAGGCAGAACGTTCAGCACCGTAACTCGAGCGCGCGGGCAAGCGCGCAGGCTTCGTTATGGTTGCTGCGGAAACCTCTTACGTGACCTGTGGAAATTTCCTTAATGTGGAAGAAGGCATTGCCGGCCAGTACCACCTGGAAGCGCGGCGTGGCACGCTCCGCAGGGTCAAACGCAGTGTGCGGGAACATCGCCGGGGGCAGCGTCGATGGAGGGTTTGTGTGAGGAACGAAGTGTGTCAGGGTGCACATATGAAGTCCTTTTCATTGTTTTGCCGACGTGTGTACGTCGTTTTGGGTAGTCTCGATGAGCATCGCTGCTCTAGAATCACCGTCACGGGTTGACGATTGATGTTCATCTAAAGCAATTTTTTGCGGGCGATATGTCGGAAAAATGCTTTTTTTGCAGCGTTTTTTCCCTAAGGTTGGTAATCCTGTTTTTCTGGCGGACAGAAGGGCGTTTTCCTTCAACTTCTGACGAACGCCAGGCAAGACGACGCGAGTGACATTCCAGTAGTCTTTTCACGCCTCGCGATGGATGAGCACTCTGCTCGTTTCCGGATTCGACCCGGACCCTTTGGCTACAACCTTCGGCATTGCCGCTTTTTTTCTGCTGTGCGCTGCCTGTCAGCGTGCAGCATCATTTTCAGATGTGGGGATGTTTCCTTGGCAGTAAGTAATCTCGATATGCATGCTTTGTTCGTGCTGGGTGATTTGCGCGCAAAGCTGGTTAAACAGTTCCAGTCACGTTTTGTTTACATCACCGAACAGAACGCTGAAGGCATTTACATTGCCGAACTCGACACCGAATCAGCACTGGTGGTGGACGACAAGCCAGGCTTGAAACTCAAGGTTGGCGATCATTTCAGTGCATCGGTGTTGCCCAGCCGTGAAGGCGGCAAACTGGACATCAAGTTCCGCGAAATCAAACTGACGGTGTACGGTCTCGGCGATTACGCGTTCGTGACCACGGCCGACGGCCACGGGATCGTGTTCAAGGAAGGTCACAGCGTGGTGATGGTGTTTGCTGCTCACCAACAATTGCAGGAAGGCCTGACCAAAACCCTGAAAGCCGTAACGGCCAAGGCAGCCAAGTGGCGCAAGGGTGAACTGGTGACGTTCAAGGCCAGCGAGTAATGACCCTGACCCGCGCCGATTTCCACGAGCAGAACCAGGCCAGCGCTCGAGTCGAGGCTCAGCGGCTGTTTGACCAGAAGGCCGTTCTGCAAGGTGCATGGTTGGGTTGGGTGGCGTCGCAGATCTACACATTGCGTCCGGCGGAGTACGCCAGCATGGTACGAAGAGAGCTGGCGCGTTTGCAGGAAACGTCCGAAAAATAATCCTCCCCCCTCGAAAGCAGGAACCTCTACTACAGTCAGTTGACTGAGTATTTTGAGGCTTGCGGTCTTTATCAGGCCATCCTGCTATTGCTGTGAACAGCACGAGGTGCAAAGCATGAACGGATTTCGACGGTTGCTGGCCACTGCCCTGGTCGTTTTCGGTCTGGGTTCGCCCGTTCCGGTATTCGCCGCCCAGGCGCCGATCCATTTCGCCGACCTGAACTGGGAAAGCGGCAGCCTGATCACCGATATCCTGCGGATCATCGTCGAAAAGGGCTACGGGCTGCCGACCGATACCTTGCCGGGGACGACCATCACGCTGGAGACCGCCCTGGCCAACAATGACATTCAGGTCATCGGCGAAGAATGGGCCGGTCGCAGCCCGGTCTGGGTCAAGGCCGAGGCCGAAGGCAAGGTCGTCAGCCTCGGCGATACGGTGAAGGGCGCCACCGAAGGCTGGTGGGTGCCCGAATACGTGATCAAGGGCGACCCGGCGAAAGGCATCAAGCCGCTGGCGCCGGACCTGCGCAGCGTCAGCGACCTGCCGAAATACAAGGGCGTGTTCAGCGATCCGGAATCCCCGGGCAAGGGGCGTTTCCTCAACAGCCCGATCGGCTGGACGTCGGAGGTAGTCAACAAGCAGAAGCTCAAGGCCTATGGCCTGGACGAGAGCTATGTAAATTTCCGCAGCGGCTCCGGGGCGGCACTGGATGCGGAAATCAGTTCGTCGATTCGTCGTGGCAAGCCGGTTCTTTTCTATTACTGGTCGCCGACACCCTTGCTAGGGCGTTTCAAACTGGTTCAACTGGAAGAGCCGCCGTTCGACGCCGAAGCCTGGAAAACCCTGACCGACGCCGATAACCCGAATCCGAAGCCGACTCGCTCATTGCCCTCGAAGCTGTCGATTGGCGTGTCCACACCGTTCCAGAAACAGTACCCGCAGATCGCCGAGTTCTTTACCAAGGTCGATTTTCCCATCGGTCCGTTGAACAAGGCGCTGGCTGAAATGAGCGAGAAACATACCCCGCCGCGGCAGGCGGCGGAGGCGTTCATGAAGGCGCACCCGGATGTGTGGCAGGCGTGGGTGCCGAAGGATGTGGCGGATAAAGTCTCCGCCAGTCTTCAGTGAGTATTGTGGCAAGGAAGCTTGTCGGATCGCCGCACCGTCCCGTTCGACTGCGCAGCAGTCGTCATCCGACTGCTGCGTTAAAACTGAAGATTAGAGGTGTGATGGTTTGGGTCTGCTTCGCAGCCCAGCGGGAGCAAGCTCCCTCGCCACAGGATAAATGCAGGACTAAAACCGGGTTTGCACCGCCATTTCAAAAGTCCGCGGCGTACCCAGGTAATACGCCGGCGACACATGCGCAAACTCGGCATACACCTCATTGGTCAGGTTGCGCACCCGGCCAGTGACCGTGGTGTGCCGATCGACCTTGTAACTGAGAAACGTGCCGTAAAGCGTGTACGACGGCACGGTCATCGTGTTGGCGTTGTCGGCAAACACCGAAGCGACGTACCGCGCATCGACGCCCCCTTGCCATTGCGGCGCAAAGTCATAGGTCAGCCACAGATTGCCGACCCGGTCCGGCACGTTGGTGGGTGTGTTGCCCTTGCGTGACACCACCATACCCGCCGCATTCTTCTCCGTGAACTCGTCGTACTGAGCGTCAACCCAGGCGAAGTTGCCTTCTGCCAACAGCTTGTCGGTGATCCGCAGCGAACTCGCCAACTCGATCCCTTTGGATGTCTGCTGACCCACGGGAATGCTGCTCGTCGGGTCCAGCGGATCAGTGACCGCAAAGTCCTTGCGCTCAATCGTGTAAGCCGCCACCGTCGCCGAACCGCGACCACCCAGATAATCGAATTTGCTGCCGACCTCCCATTGCTTGCCGGTGGAGACATCAAAGTTTTGCGTGCCGTTGGGTTGTTCGGCGGCGGTGCTGTATTGCACGTAGACGTTGGCGTCAGGGATGAACTGCCAGGTCAGGCCGGCGCGGCCGGTCAGCGGTTCCCAGCTGCGTTTGAGATGACGTGGATTGCTGGCGGTCACCTGCCGGTGGTTGGTCACGTTCAGATCGATAGCGTCATAACGCAGGCCAGTCAGCAACGACAGCTTGTCGGTCAGCGCCAGGCGGTTCTCGACGAACAGGGCTTTAGTGGTGACTTCGTTGGTCTTGTCGCTGACGAAGCCCGGTCGAGTCCCCGGAATGTCGTAGAAGTGGCCCGGCTGAAAGTTGTTCGGATCGACCGTGCTGGCGCCTTTGACGTTCAGCGGCGAATTGGTGGTCTGGTTGACCTTGTACTCGAAACCGCCGGACCAGGTCGTATCGAGGCCAAACAACGTGTTGTCGTGACGCAGTTCGAACTGGTTGCCGTTCTGCTCGCCCTGATGGCGGACCTGATACGCCGTGGAGCGGTTCACTGCACGGTTGTCGGCGCTGTACTGGTAGGTTTCCAGGTTGCGGTAATCGCGCTGGCTGTCGAGGTGATAAAGGGTATTGCGCAGGGTGGTGCTGTCGTTGATCCGGTAGTCGATGATCGAGCGCACCCAGATCGTACGCTGCTCGTAGCGGCCATCCTCGACGTTGTAGTTGTTGAAGCGGTTGTGCTTGTCGATCTTCAATTCACCGGCCTTGGGGTTGAGCACCGGCGTGCCCCAGTAAGGGCTGTCTTCGTGTTCATCCTGATATTCCAGGGCCAGGGTGTGGGACAGGTTCGGCGTCAGGTCACTGAGCAGCGAAAACGCCACGCTCCACGCATCGCGTTCCTGCCGATCGATGTAGCCGTTGCCGTTGTTGTGGCTGACGTCGAGCCGGGCGTAATGCTGCACGTCCGCACCGGCTTCACTGAGGGCATGGTTAAGGCCGAACGCGGTCTGGGTGGTGTCGTAACTGCCGTAGCTGATCCGACCTTCGACTGCTTGCTCTTCACGGGTCGCCAGTTTGGTCACGTAGTTCAGCGAACCCCCTACGGAGCCGGCGCCATTGATCAGCGATGACGGGCCGCCCACCAGTTCCACACGATCATAGATCCACGCATCCACGGGCCGGGCGAGGCCACCGGCGACGTTGACACCGTTGAACATCTGGGTGATCTGGCCGCTGGTGAAACCACGGTAGGAGACGAACCCACCGAAACCCGGCGGCGCACTGGCATTGACGCCCGGCAGGGTGTTGGCGGCGTCCTGGAAGTTCTGTGCGCCACGGCGTTCGATGTCGTTGCGGTTGGCAATCGCCACCGAGGCAGGGGTGTCACGCACGCTTAGCCCCAGGCGCGAGGCCATGCCGCTGGATTGATCCAGGCTCAGGCCCGGCTCGGCGGTGGCTTCGCCGTCAATGGTGATCGGTGCGAGGTCCACCGTGGAGTGTGCCCAGGCGTTAATGGACAGGCAGCCGCACAGGCTGGCCAGCAAAGGGAAGGTTTTCATCGATGAATCCTGAAGGCTTGACTAGGAAGCAGCGCACAGGCGAACGCCTCGCGTTGGCGAAGTGAGCTGATTGAAAGGCGAAGGGATTCAGGCGAGCGGCGGGGCGCGGGGGTGGCCGAAGGCCAGGTGAAACGGGCGGGGAGGTCAGCGCTGGCAACGACCGCCAGGGGTGGGCTGTGTTGTTCCGGGAGGATCGCCAGGGTCAGGCTGGAATTGAGCGCCGGGCCCATGCCGCCGGTGGAGCACAACGGGCAACCGAAGGCTTTCGACAGTGTCGGCAGTTTGTCTTCGGAGGTGTTTGAGGAGGCGGGTGCCTGGGTGTTCGGGTCGATCGTACAGAACTGGCCGCCGAGGCCGTTGAGCTGCATCCCGACCATCTGCCCGTGACCGATGCTGCAGGCGAACACATTGAACAGGACGCAGCAATAAAGCATCCATGCAATGAGTGAGCGATCGGTTCGGGCGAGTTTCATGGGGCGGCACTTTATCACCGTTGATCATTCGCGCACTTCTAAAAATGCCGACTAGGATGATTCTGTTAAATCCCTTTCAAGGATCCTCGACATGACGTTTGTGTTGGCTCAATGGCTGGTGACAATCTTCGCGCTGATCAGCCTGATACATGTCTACTGGGGGCTGGGTGGCCAGTGGGCTGCCGTGGCGGCGGTGCCGCAGGTGCCGGGGGAGGACGGCGCAAGATCGCGGCCCGCGTTCAAACCGTCGGGATGGCTGACGTTGCTGGTGGCTTTCGGATTGCTGCTGGTCGCCGCGCTGGTGTGCTTGCGGGTCGGCTGGTGGATGCCGGCGGTGTCCCATCAATCGCTGCAATGGGTGATCAGCGCCATCGCGATGCTGATGTTCGCCCGGGCGATCGGCGATTCGAACCTGGTGGGGTTTTTCAAGCAGGTCAAGGGGTCGAAGTTTGCCCGGCTCGACACTTGGGTTTATTCGCCGTTGTGTGTGGCGTTGGGGGCGGGGTTGTTGGCTGTTGCCTGGATCTGAAAAGCTTCGCGGGCAAGCCTTGCTCCTACAGGTTCTGTGCTGAATCACACCTGTGTGAACGACACATAACCTGTAGGAGCAAGGCTTGCCCGCGAAGAGGCCCTGCCAATCAACACAAATCTCTGAACCTAACTCCCGCTCTCACTCCGCCGACTACTCACTTCCGCCGGCACATCATCCCCCGCCATACGCTTGCGGAACAACGCCGCCCGCGCCAGTAGCAAAGTCGTGACCGGCACGGTAATCGCCAGCAGAATCGGGATCAGCCAGGCATGTAACACCGGCCCTGACTTGAGCGCCGAAAAGTAGATGATCGAGCCCAGCGCCACGCACCACGCACCCAATGTCGAGGCCAGCGCCGGTGGGTGCATGCGCTGGAAGTAATCCTTCATCCGCACCAGCCCGATCGCGCCGATCAATGCGAAAACACTGCTCAGCACCAGCAGGATCGCCACCGGGATTTCCACCCACAGAGACAGTTCAGCGTTCATTCGATCACCTCGCCACGCAGCAGGAATTTCGCCAGGGCAAACGAGCCGACGAAGCCGAACAGCGCGATCAGCAGCGCCGCTTCGAAGTAAGTGTCACTGGCGTAGCGAATGCCCAGCGTCAGCATCATCAGCATCGCGATGATGTACAGGTAATCCAGCGCCAGAACCCGGTCTTGCGCCGACGGCCCTTTGAACAGGCGGATCAGGGTCAAAACCATCGCCAGCGAAAAGATGAACAGGCTCAGCAGAACCGCATTCGACAGTAACGGGCTCATTCGAAGATCTCCATCAAGGGGCGCTCGTAGGTCGCCTTGAAGTGCTGGATGAACAGCGCTTCGTCCTCCAGATCGAAGACGTGCAGCAACAGAATGCTGCGGTCCAGCGCCAGTTCCGACCAGACCGTACCGGGTACCACCGTGCAGATCATCGCCAGTGCAGCCAGGCCGTTGGCGTCACGCAAGTCCAGCGGCACTTTGATGAATTGCGAGCGCGGTGCCCGGCGCCCGGCGTTGAGCACGCCCCAGGCCACGGCGAGGTTGGAGACCAGCACGTCGCGCCCGACGATGAAGAACAAACCCAGGATCACGCCGGGACGCCGAATGCGAATCGGCAGGGGTCGCAACTTGCGCATCATCAACGGCGCACAAAAACCGAGCACGGCCCCCAGCAGCAGATTGCCGGGGCTGATCGACAGGTTCAGCACCAGCCACAACACCCACAGCGCCAGCGACAGCCACGGGGCAGGAAACAGGCGTTTCATGGTTGCACCTCCGCGACCGCTGCCTTGGCTTCCGGACTCGGAACCGCACGGGTGCCGAGTACCGCCATCACGTATTGCTGCGGGTTATTCAACGCCTGCGCGGCGGCCTGGGTGTAGCGCAACAGGGGGTCGGCCTTGAAAGTCAGCAGAATGCTCAACCCCAACAGCGCGATGATCGGCACGCATTCGAGCTGTCGCAGCAACGGCGAGGGGCGTTCCTCAGGCGTCCAGAAGCGCTGGATGCCCACGCGTGAAAACGCAATCAGTGACGCCAACCCGGAGAGAATCAGTAACGCCAGCAAGCCCCACGCGGCGTTCGACACGGGTTCACCCGTGCCATTGCCCAAGCCCAGCGGGTTGAGCAATGCACTGAGCAAGCCCAGTTTGCCGATGAACCCGGAGAGCGGCGGCATGCCGATGATCAACAACGCGCAAGCGATGAAGCTCAAGCCGAGAAACGCCATGGTCCAGGGAATCACCTGGCCGACCACGGCTTTCTGTTCGTCATCGAGGTTGATGCCTTTGGGCGGTTGCAGGGACTCCAGCGGCCGGGCAATCAGGTCGCCGTCATCGAACAGCGGCATTTCATTGGCCGAACGCGAACGCTCGATCAACTCTGCCAGCAGAAACAACGCGCTTAACGCCAGGGTCGAGCTGACCAGATAGAACAGCGCCGCGCCGATCAGGTTCGGCTGGGCGAAACCGATGGCCGACAACAGAATCCCCGCCGACACCAGAATGCTCAGGCTCGCCATGCGCTCAAGCCGTTGCGCGGCGAGGATCGCCACGGCGGCGCAGACGATGGTCGCCATGCCGCCGTAGATCAGCCAGTCGCCGCCAAAGTACGCCGAGGCGCCGGCCTGACCGGAGAACAGCAAGGTCCACAACCGCAGCAAGGTGTAGACGCCGACCTTGGTCATGATCGCGAACATCGCCGCCACCGGCGCGCTGGCGGCGGAATAGGCCGGCACCAACCAGAAGTTCAGCGGCCACATCCCGGCCTTGGCCAGGAACGCCACGGCAAGAATCGCCGCGCCGGCATGCAGCAGGCCGCGATCGGCCTCCGGCACCAGCGGAATTTTCAGCGCCAGGTCGGCCATGTTCAGAGTGCCGGTGACGCCGTAGATCAGCGCCGCGCCAATCAGGAACAGCGACGAGGCCAGCAGGTTGATCGAGATGTAATGCAGCCCCGACGACACCCGTGCCCGACCCGAACCGTGGAGCATCAGGCCGTAAGAGGCCGCCAGCAGCACCTCGAAAAACACGAACAGGTTGAACAGGTCCGCCGTCAGGAACGCGCCGTACAGGCCCATCATCTGAATCTGGAACAGCGCGTGGAAACTCGAACCGGCGCCGTCCCAGCGGGCCATGGCGAACAGCAGGGCGCTGACGCCGATGATCCCGGTCAGCACCAGCATCAGCGCGGACAAGCGATCGACTACCAGCACGATACCGAACGGCACCTGCCAGTTGCCCGGCAGGTACACGCCGATGGAACCGGGCACGCCGGTGGTTTGCGTCCATTGCAGCAACAGCACGGAAATCCCCAGGCCCAACAGACTGGAGAGCAGGTTGATTTTGGCCTTCAGCGGTCGGTGTTTCTCGCCCAGCATCAGCATGATCGCGGCGGTCAGCAGCGGCAGCAGAATCGGTGCGGCGATCAGGTGCGTCATCGCATTCATTCTTTAGGCTCCCGGCCATCCACGTGGTCGGTGCCGGTGAGGCCGCGAGATGCGAGCAGCACCACAAGAAACAGCGCGGTCATGGCGAAGCTGATCACGATGGCGGTCAGCACCAGCGCTTGCGGCAGCGGGTCGGTGTAATGCAGCAGGTCCTGGGGCACGCCGTCCTTGATGATCGGCTCCTTGCCGATGAACAGGCTGCCCATGCTGAAGATGAACAGGTTGACGCCATACGACAGCAAACACAGGCCCATGACCACCTGGAACGTCCGTGGTCGCAGCACCAGCCAGACGCCGGACGCGGCGAGCACGCCGATGGCGATTGCGATGACTTCTTCCATCAGACGGCTCCTTTCATGGCGACGGATCTGGGCAGGGCGGCGGTTTTGTGGCCGCGTACCGATTGGTGGGCGAGGGCGGTGAGGATCAACAGCGTCGAGCCGACTACCACCGAGTACACGCCAATGTCGAAGAACAACGCGCTGGCGATATGAATGTCACCGAATACCGGCAGTTCGAAATGCCAGGTGTGGGTGGTCAGGAACGGATAACCGACTGCCATCGCCCCGAGCCCGGTGACCGTGGCGAACAGCAGGCCGGTGCCCATCCAGCGCAACGGTCGCAGGCTCATTTGCGCCTCGACCCACTGCGTGCCGGCGACCATGTATTGCAGGATGAACGCCACCGACATCACCAACCCCGCGACAAACCCGCCGCCCGGCTGGTTGTGCCCGCGCATGAACAGGTAGATCGACACCACAAACGCAATCGGCAGCAGCAGGCGCACCAGCACCGCCGGCACCATCATGAAGCCGAGCGCGGTGTCGCTGGCGTGACGCGGGTTGACCAGATCGGTAACCACGTCCGGTGCAAGCAAACGTTGTTGGGCCGGCAGTTGCAGGCTTTCTTTCGGCGGACGGAAGCGTCGCAACAGGGCGAACACAGTCAGCGCCACCGCCACCAGTACGGTGATTTCGCCGAGGGTGTCGAAGCCACGGAAATCCACCAGCATCACGTTGACCACGTTGCTGCCGCCGCCTTCGGGCAAGGCGCGGCTGAGGTAGAACGAGGAAATATCGTTCGGCGTCTGGCGCGTCAGCATCGCGTACGACAGCAACGCCATGCCACCCCCGACGGCGATCGACAGCAGCAAGTCGCGCAGTCGACGGATGCGTGCCTTGCGCAGTGTGCTTGGCAGCGGCGAGACTTCTTCGATCCGTCGCGGCAACCAGCGCAGGCCCAGCAGGATCAGCACCGTGGTCACCACTTCGACCACCAGTTGCGTCAGCGCCAGGTCCGGAGCCGAGAACCACACAAACGTAATGCACGTCATCAGTCCGCAGACGCTGACCATGGTCAGGGCCGCGAGCCGGTGATACTTGGCCTGCCACGCCGCGCCGAGGGCGCAGGCAATCGCCAGCAGCCAGAGGGTCACGAACACGATCGAGCCCGGAATCTTCGGCCGGTCGCCCCAGCTCAGGCTGCTGTGGAGCATCGGGATCAAACCGGCCAGCACGGCGGCGAGCACCATCAGGAACAGCTGGGTTTGCAGGCGCTTGGTGCTGATTCGCCGCTCCAGACGACGGGCCAGGCGCATCATGATCACCAGGCTGCGCTCGAACAGGCGCTTGCCGTTGAACAGGCCAATGACCGGCGGGTATTTGAAACGTCCGCGCTTGAGCTGATTGCGCAGCAGCAGGTAGAGCACGATGCCGCCGGACATGGCGATCAGGCTCATGATCATCGGTGCGTTCCAGCCGTGCCAGATCGCCAGGCTGTATTCCGGCAGCGTGCCGCCAACGACGGGCAGGGCAGCGGCGGCCAGTAACGAGCCGACCACTTGGGCCGGAAAAATCCCCACGATCAGGCAGGTGAACACCAGCAACTCCACCGGCGCGCGCATCCAGCGTGGTGGTTCGTGCGGGGTGTGCGGCAGGTCGGTGGCGGTCGGGCCGAAGAACACGTCGACCGTGAAGCGCAGTGAGTAAGCGACGCTAAAGGTGCCGGCGATGGTCGCGACGATCGGCAGGGTCATCTCGATCCAGGCGGTCGCGTTGATGAACACGGTTTCGGCGAAGAACATCTCTTTCGACAGGAAGCCGTTGAGCAGCGGCACGCCAGCCATCGAGGCGCTGGCAACCATGGCCAGGGTGGCGGTGAACGGAATCAGTTTGATCAGGCCACTGAGCCTGCGAATGTCGCGAGTACCGCTTTCGTGGTCGATGATCCCGGCGGCCATGAACAGCGAGGCCTTGAAGGTGGCGTGGTTGAGAATGTGGAACACGGCGGCCACGGCGGCCAGCGGACTGTTCAGGCCGAGCAGCAGGGTGATCAGGCCGAGGTGGCTGATGGTCGAGTACGCAAGCAGACCCTTGAGGTCGTTCTGGAACATCGCGCAATACGCGCCGAGCAACAGGGTGCACGCGCCGGCGCCGCTGACGATGTAGAACCATTCTTCACTGCCGGACAACGACGGCCACAGCCGCGCCAGCAGAAAAACCCCCGCCTTGACCATGGTCGCCGAGTGCAGATAGGCCGAGACCGGCGTCGGCGCCGCCATCGCGTGGGGCAGCCAGAAATGGAAGGGGAACTGCGCACTTTTGCTCAGGGCGCCGATCAGGATCAGGGGCAGCAGGATAGGGTAGAGGGCATGTGCGCGAATCAGATCGCCGGCGGCCAGGACCTTGTCCAGGTCATAGCTGCCGACCACATGGCCAAGCAGCATGACCCCCGCCAGCAAACACAAACCGCCCGCACCGGTGACCATCAGCGCCATGTAGGCGCCGCGTCGTGCATCGGCGCGGTGGTGCCAATAGCCGATCAACAGGAATGAAAAGAGGCTGGTCAGCTCCCAGAAAAACACGATCTGGATCAGGTTGCCGGAAATCACCAACCCGAGCATGGCGCCCATGAACGCCAGGAAAAACGCAAAGAACCGCGGCACCGGATCGTCCGGCGACATGTAGTAACGGGCGTACAGCGACACCAGCGTGCCGATGCCCAGCACCAGCATCGAGAACAGCCAGGCAAACCCGTCCATGCGCAGGACGAAGTTCAGACCCAGGCTGGGCAACCAGAAAAATTCTTCGCGAATGACGCCGCCGTGGGCGATCTGCGGGTACAGGAGGGCGACCTGAATGGTGCCGATCAGGGCAACCACACCAGCCAACAAAGATTCGGTGTTACGCGCGTTGTGCGGCAGCAAGGCTGCCAGACAGCTGCCGACAAAGGGCAGAAGCAGTAGAACTATCAGGGACATAGGCTTCTAATCTGCGGAAGTTTGTGAAGCATCATACGTGCCAGTCCCCGGATCACCAAACGGCAAGCTGTCGCAGAATCCTACACGGTAGATGGAAAAAGCCTGGTTCACATTGTTTCAAGAGAGAGTGTTTAGCAGGTCTGGCCCCTTCGCGAGCAAGCCCGCTCCCACAGGGATCAGCGGCGAAGGCGACAGTTGCTTGCTTGTAGGATTGTTCCGGTCCTGTTTTCATGCCGGCAGTTTTGAAAGCCTACTGGAAGGAACTACCGAGGCGCGTTATGACAAAAAGGATGTTTACGAATAAACAGCTTTCTTTCTGGTTGGCGGTTTTAGTGCTTGTTAATGCGGCTGTCTTGGCATTTGTCTGGTTTAACCATGTATCAGGCACGCATGACAGGAAAATGCTCAGGACCAAAGCGCCTTTGCTTATCGAGGGGGTAGAGGGTGATGATAATTACTATGTGCTACCTGCCGGCGTCACTCTTTACTACGACAAGAGTTTTCCTGAAGGGCATGATCGCTATATCGTCTACCTCAACCATAAAGGGGCCATCGCTTATGAGGATGTCCCGATGAAGCCGGAGTACCAAGGGAATTTCATTTCTCCTCTTTGGACGTCAAATATTGATTCCGATGCCCTGAAGAAGATTTTCAAACGCTTTCCACTCTCCAAGGAAGATGTCGTCGCGGCAATAAAATCCAACGAGATCACCAGGGACGACCTGGCTGACATCATTCGGTCCTTGCCCGAGTGATCGCTGGGGCGGCGTCCGGCCCCTTCGTCGGAGCGTCGCCCGGAGCAGGCTCGCTCCCACAGGGTTCCACTGTGTTCACACCATTGCGGCGCAACTCTTCCTCGGCCGCACCCGCCTTACCCTTAGTCTTCAACTCACTCACTATCACCGCCGCGACAATCAACCCCGCGCCCACCAATGCAATCGCCGGCAACCGCTCCCCGGCGATCCGCCCGACAATCCCGGCCCAGACCGGCTCACCGGCATAGATCAACGTCGCCCGCGTCGGCGAAACGCTTTTTTGCGCCCAGTTCATCGCCACCTGAATCGCCGCACTGGCCGCGCCGAGGCCGAGGGCGCTGCACAGCAGGAGCCATGAGAAGTCGGGAATGACTTCCTGAGTCGGCACCACCATCAAAAACGCCAGCACCGAGGTGGTTGCCAATTGCACCACCGTCACCCGACGCACATCGACCTGGCCGGCATAGGTGCTGATCAGAATGATCTCGGCGGCAATCGCCACGGCGCTGATCAACGTGGCGATTTCACCGGGGCTGAAGTTGAACGACGCGCCGGCAGGCCCCGACAACAACATCAGCCCGGTAAAGGCCAGCATGATGCCAATGCTCGGCATCAACCCCGGACGCCGTCCCAGCACCAGCCATTGCAGCAACGGCACGAAGGGCACGTACAACGCGGTAATGAAGGCCGACTGACTGCTGGGAATGCTCTGCAAGCCGACCGTCTGCAAGCCATAACCGAGCATGATCGCCACGCCGATAAAGGCGCCGGCCTTGAGTTCGAACAGGGTCAGTTCCCGCAGATGACGCCAGGAGAACAGCGAGACGATAATCGCCGCCGCCGCAAAGCGCAGGCCGACGAAGAACATCGGGCCGCTGACGGTCATGGCGTGCTGCACCAACAGAAAGGTGCCACCCCAGACCATGGTGATCAGCACCAGCACGCACTCGGCCTTGCTGAACCGGGAGAATCGGGAAGAAGCCGGGGAGGAGTTCAACGACGTCATGACCTTGCGCGCTACCTGAGGGCGACGCACAATGCGCCGAATGTTGCGCAGTATACTGCCCAACCCCACCAAGTGAGCAATATAGTGCACAAAGATTCAACGCAACGGGCTTCGGTCCTTCAACACGTCAGTTTGAACGTTCGGCGCCTGCGCCATGCGGCCGACATGAGCCAGACCGCGCTGGCGGAAAAGTCCGGGGTCAGTCGACGCATGCTGGTGGCCATCGAGGCCGGCGAGAAGAACGTCAGCCTGACCACCCTCGACCGCGTAGCGGAAGCGCTGGACGTAGCATTCAGTGACCTGATCCAGGCGCCGGATGCCCGAGACCCGAGCCGCATCAACGAAGTGGCCTGGGCCGGGACGATTCCCGGCAGCAAAGCCGTTTTGTTGTCCAAGGCCACCGCCACCCGCGAAGTGGAACAGTGGGAATGGTGCCTGCAACCGGGGGAAATCTACCCGTCGCAACCGGATGCCGATGGCTGGAGCGAGCAGATTTACGTCTTTGAAGGCTGCCTGACACTGATGCTCGGCGACACGCCCCATGAGATCGCCGCTGGTGAGTTCTACATGTTCGCCAGTAACCAGCCGCATGCCTATCGCAACGACGGGCCGGTGGCGGCGCGGTTCGTGAGAAACGTGGTGATCTAACTGTTCGCCGATCAACACCGGATAGACACATTGCTGTTTTTAAGCTGCGCTGATTTCTCGAATAACTCATCAACCTGTTGAAATTAAACGAAATTAGTTTCAGGCACGACTCCTGCAAAAGCTCTGGTGCATTCACCAGAATCCCGGAGTCGGCCCATGACAGCCTCTGCCCAAATCCCTCGCACTGCCCACGTGATCCGCTCGGACGCCGAGGCGATTGCCGTCGCTCACAAGCTCGCTGCACGTTTCGCCATCGAGGCCAGCGTGCGGGATCGCGAGCGACGCCTGCCGGTCGCCGAGCTTGACGAGTTTTCCGCCAGCGGCCTTTGGGGTATCACGGTTCCCAAGGAGTACGGCGGCGCCGGCGTTTCTTATGTGACGGTGGCGGAAGTGGTCAAGATCATTTCCTCCGCCGACTCCTCCCTCGGCCAGATCCCGCAAAACCACCTCGGCGTGCTCGACATCCTGCTGCAAACCGCCACCGAAGAGCAGAAGCGTTACTACTTCGACAAAGTCCTGCAGGGTTTTCGCTTCGGCAACGCCTTCTCCGAATCCAAAAGCAAAAACGCCGGGGCCTTCGAAACCCGTATTCGTTTCGACAAAGACACCGCGCAGATCGATGGCGAGAAGTTTTATTGCACCGGCGCACTGTTCGCGCACATCGTGCCGGCGGTGGCGGTCAACGAGCAGAACCAGGCCTTCATCGCGTTCATTGAGCGCGACAATCCCGGTCTGACCGTGATCGACAGCTGGGACGGTTTTGGCCAGCGCACCACCGCCAGTGGCGGCGTCACGTTGAATGCGGTGAAAGTGCCGTTGAGTGCGGTGATTCCAGCTCACAAGGCGTTCGACGAACCCACCGCCGACGGCCCGATTTCACAAATCATTCAAGCCGCGGTGGACACTGGCATCGCCGTTGGCGCGCTGGAAGAAACCAAGCGCTACGCCCGCGAATCCCGGCCCTGGATCGACAGCGGACAGGATCACGGCTGGCAGGACCCGTTCAGCATCGCCGCGATAGGCGAACTCGAATGGCGCGTCCACGGCACCGAAGCAATCCTCAAGAAAGCCGGGCAGGCCATCGACCAAGCCTTGCTCACCCCCAACGAAGACTCCGTGGCCCACGCTTCGGTGGTGGTCGCCCAGGCCAAAGTCCTGTCCGCCGAAATCGCCTTGCTCGCCAGCAGCAAACTCTTCGAACTGGCCGGCACCCGCTCGGTGCTCGGCAAGTACAACCTCGACCGCCACTGGCGCAACGCCCGCACTCACACGCTGCACGACCCGGCACGCTGGAAATACCACCTGATCGGCAACTACCTGCTCAACGGCGTGAAGCCCGCGCGCCACGCCTGGAACTGAGGAGCCCACCATGAATGCCTTGACTCAACCGATTGCTGCCGGGCAACCCCTGGCCAAAAGTCAGCACGACTTGCACAACGCGCGCAGTTTGCTTGATGCGACCCTGCGCTTCATTCGTCATCAGGCTAAAACCAACGATGACCCCTACGTCATCAGCCGTTTCGGCGATTTGCACATTCGCATCGAAGTCGCTGCCGCACTGCTGGAACGTGCTGAAGCTTTTCTGAATAGCCACGAAGACGACACCGAAATCAGCGTCGCCATCGCCGAGTCGCATCTGGCCAGTGCAGATGCGTTGAACACCGTCAGCAACGCCGAATTCGAACTCACCGGCCAACGCACTGTGTTGCCCGGATCACTGCACGACCCGCTGCGCTGGAAACTCCATCTCATCGGTAACTTCCGCCTCAACGGCATCCATCCACCCAGCTTGCGGAGTGCCGTTTGATGGCCCGTGAAATTCGTCTCAACGCGTTTGACATGAACTGTGTCGGCCACCAGTCGCCGGGTTTGTGGGCGCACCCGCGGGATCGCTCCTGGCAGTACAAGGACCTCGAATACTGGACCGATCTGGCGAAAATCCTCGAACGCGGCAAGTTCGATGGCTTGTTCATTGCCGATGTACTGGGCATTTACGATGTCTATAACGGCAACGGTGACGCGGCGATTCGTCAGGCGGCGCAAGTGCCGGTCAACGATCCGTTGCAACTGATTCCGCCAATGGCGCTGGTCACCGAGCATCTGGGCTTTGGATTGACGGCATCGCTGTCGTTCGAGCATCCGTATCCGTTCGCCCGACGCCTGTCGACCCTCGATCACCTGACCAAGGGGCGCGCGGGCTGGAACATTGTCACCTCGTATCTGGAAAGCGGCGCCAAGAACCTCGGGCAGAAAAGCCAGACCGAACACGATGCTCGTTACGACTACGCCGAAGAATACCTGGAGGTTTGCTACAAGCTCTGGGAAGGCAGTTGGGAAGAGGGCGCCATCCTGCGCGATCGCGAGCGCAGGATTTTCAGCGATCCGAGCAAAATCCACGAGATCGAGCATGTCGGCAAACATTTCCAGGTGCCCGGCATTCACCTCTGCGAACCCTCGCCACAACGCACGCCGGTTCTCTATCAAGCGGGTGCATCGAGTCGCGGCAAGCAGTTCGCCGCTGAACACGCCGAGTGCGTGTTCGTGGCGGCGCCGTCGAAAGTGCTGCTGAAAAAGACCGTCGCCGACATCCGTCGTCGTGCCGCCGAGGCCGGGCGTGATCCGTCGAAGATCCTGATCTTCAACCTGCAAACGGTGATCCTCGGCGAGACCGATGCCAAGGCCAAAGCCAAGTTCGAGGAATACAAAACCTGGGTCAGTTACGAAGGCGCGATGGCATTGATCTCCGGCTGGACCGGGATCGATTTCAGTCAGTTCAAACCCGATGAGCCACTCAAGCATGTGCACACCAATGCCATTCAATCGGCGGTGGAAGCGTTCTCCACGGCCGATCCGAACAAGGTCTGGACCCCTAACGAACTGGCCGATTGGGTCGGGATTGGCGGGTTTGGTCCGCTGTTCGTCGGCAGTCCCGAGACGGTTGCCGATCTGCTTCAGGAGTGGGTTGAGGAAACCGACGTGGACGGCTTCAACCTGGCTTATGCGTTGACTCACGAGACCTTCATCGACGCTGTGGAGTTGCTGGTGCCGGAGTTGCAGAAACGCGGTGTGTACAAGACCGAATACGCGCCGGGGACCTTGCGCGAGAAGTTGTTCGGGGAAGGGCCGCGGTTGCCGGAGATTCATCCGGGCGCGGGATATCGGGATTTGGCGGCGTTGCGGCAGCAGGAGAGGAAAGTGGTGTCTGCCTAAAACAACAATCTCTGTGGGAGCGTGCTTGCCCGCGAAGGGGGCGGCACATTCAACATCGATTTCGCCTGCTGCACCGCCATCGCGGGCAAGCCCGCTCCCACAGGGTTTTGTGGTGTTTTACAGATTACAGCCCAGCGGACCACCGCACGCTTTTGCCCATGAACAGGAGGTCACCCATGAGCGTGCACGAACTCAAACGTCCGCCCCTCGCGGACACCGCCGAGTGGCGGGTCGAGCTGCCCAAGGCACTGGAGCAATTGCGTCACTGGGCGCAGATCAGTCCGTTGCAAGCGGCGCTGCGTCACAAGCGCCACGGCCAGTGGTTTGTCTGGCGCTGGATCGACGTCTTGCGCGACGTCGAGCGCCTGGCAGACGGTTTGCGCCAGCAAGGTTTCACCGAGGATTCACGTCTGGCCCTCAGCGGCGCGTTCGAGCCGGATCTGTTGCTGCTGGCCCTGGCCGCCCAACACATTGGCGGGCAAGTGCTGACGCTGCCGGACAACCTCGACCCCGAATCCCTGCACAAAATCCTGTGGCGCAGCGGTCCCACGCACGCCTTCGTTCAGGGTCGGCAGACGCAGCAACTCTGGCTCAATCAGGGCCAATCGCTGTTGAACTTCAACGATCTGCTCGGTCCGGTAGAAACCCCGCAACGGCTCAACCGCTGGAGCAAGGGCTCGCAACTGTGGAGCGAAGAGGGCACGCAATGGCAGGCCGGCCTGACGGTATTGCTTGAGCAGTGGCTGACCTGCGGCCACTCCCTGGCCTTCCCGGAAAGCCCCGGCAGCGCCAGTCGCGACCGTCGGGAAGTGGCGCCATCCGGGCTGCTGCTCTCGGCGGAACGCCTGCAACTGCTGGCGGCGGAAATCGAAAGCCGTCTCGCCCCACATGGCACCTGGCGCCGGCGCCTGTGCGACTGGGCCATCGCCCACCCGGAAAAAGGCCTGCAACGCCTGATCAAGAATCGCGTTCGCCGACTGCTCGGTTTCCACAACCTGCATTTCATCTGGCAAGCCACGCGCAGCCCTGACGCTCAACCGCAGCCCACCTGGCTCACCGAATTCAAACGGGATATCGCATGAGCTCGACCGATTCCATCCTGCAAGTCAGCGGCATTTCCCTGTCCTTCAAAGGCGTGAAAGCGATTAACGAACTGTCCTTCGACGTGCGTCGTGGCGAGATCTGCGCCCTGATCGGCCCCAACGGCGCAGGCAAGAGTTCGCTGCTCAATGTGCTGAACGGCGTGTACCGCTTCGACGCCGGTTCGATTGTCTTCGAGCAGCAGCCGTTCAAACGCATCGACCCGTTGAGCGCGGCGCGCCGGGGCATTGGCCGTACGTTCCAGAACAACGCGCTGTTCAAGAAGATGAGCGTGATCGACAACATCCTCACCGGCTTGTCCCGGCACTTGCGCAGCAGCTTCATCGAACAGGCACTCAACCTGCCGCGAGCACGCCGTGAAGCTGAAAACTTCCGCCAACAAGCCCAGGGCATTCTCGAATTTCTTGAACTGCAAGCCCACCGCGATGTGCCGGTGGGAAACCTGTCCTATGGCCTGCAAAAACGCGTAGAGCTCGGCCGCGCCCTGATCGCCGGCCCGCGCCTGTTGCTGCTGGATGAGCCGATGGCCGGGATGAACGCCGAAGAGAAACAGGAAATGGCCCGTTTCATCGCCGACATCAACCGCGACCTCGGCACCACAGTGGTGTTGATCGAGCACGACATGAGTGTGGTCATGGGCCTGTCCGACCACGTCGTGGTCCTCGATTACGGGCGCAAGGTCGGCGACGGCACGCCCGCCGAAGTGCAGGCCGATCCGGAAGTGATCGCGGCGTATCTGGGAGTGGTGCACTAATGACGTTCTTCTTCGAAACCCTGCTCGGCGGCCTGCTCGCCGGGACCATGTATTCGCTGGTCGCCATCGGCTTCGTGCTGATCTACAAGGCCAGCGGCGTGTTCAATTTCGCCCAGGGCGCGATGCTGCTGTTCGCTGCGCTGACCTTCGTCAGCCTGCACGATCAGGGCGTGCCGTTTGCCTTGGCGCTGTTGCTGACGGTGGTGGTGATGATCGTCGGCGCGCTGCTGATCGAACGGTTGGTGCTGCGGCCGCTGGTCAATCGCTCGCAGATCACCTTGTTCATGGCGACGCTTGGCTTGTCATTCATCATCGAAGGCCTGGCCCAAGGGTTGATGGGCTCGCAGGTGCGGGCACTGGACCTGGGCATCGACGACGTGCCGGTGTTCATCGGCGGGATGATGGTCAGCCAGTTCGACCTGATCGCCGCGGCGGCTGCCATTGTGCTGGTGACGGTGCTGGCGCTGTTGTTCAACAAGACACGCATCGGCGTTTCGTTGCGCGCGGTGGCCGATGACACCACCGCCGCGTTGTCGATCGGCATCAACCTCAACCGCATCTGGCAGATCGTCTGGGCGGTAGCGGGGATTGTTGGTTTGGTGGCGGGATTGCTCTGGGGCGCGCGCCAAGGCGTGCAGTTTTCTCTGTCGCTGGTGGTGCTCAAGGCCTTGCCCGTGTTGATCATCGGCGGCTTCACCTCGATTGGCGGGGCCATCGTCGGCGGGTTGATTGTCGGCGCGGCGGAGAACCTCGCCGAGGTTTACATCGGCCCGCTGATCGGCGGCGGCATCACCCCGTGGTTCGCCTACGTCCTGGCCCTGGCCTTCCTGTACATCCGCCCCGCCGGCCTGTTCGGCGAGCGCGCCATCGAGCGAGTCTGAACCCATGTCGATATCCCTTGCCCGCGAAACCGCGCCGTCGGTGTTGATCCAGCGTCGTGTCCCTTTTGGCCTGCTCGGTCTGTTGTTGATTGCCTTCATCGTTGTGCCGCTGACCGGCAACGACTATTGGCTGAACGCGATCCTGATCCCGTTCCTGGTGCTGTCCCTGGCCGGACTCGGCCTGAATTTGCTCACCGGCTACACCGGCCAGACCTCGGTCGGCGCGGCAGGGTTCATGGCGGTCGGGGCGTTTGCCACCTATGGGTTTTTGCTGCGGTTGCCCGAGCTCGGTTTGCCCGTCGCATTGCTGGGCGGCGGATTGATCAGCGCGCTGGTGGGCTTCGTCTTCGGTCTGCCGAGTTCGCGGATCAAAGGTTTTTACCTGATGGTCACCACGCTGGCGGCACAGTTCTTTCTGGAGTGGCTGTTCGTCAAATTTCCCTGGTTCTACAACTATGGATCGTCCGGGACCATCTCCGCACCGAAGCTGGCGCTGTTCGGCCATGACCTGAACACGCCGCTCGGCCGCTATCTGCTGACGCTGACCACCGTGTTGTTGCTGACCTGGGTCGCGGTGAACCTGGTGAAAAGCCAGATCGGCCGCAACTGGATGGCGATCCGCGACATGGACACTGCCGCTGCGGTGATCGGCATTCCGGTGGTGCGCTACAAACACCTGGCGTTCGCCGTCAGCTCGTTCTACCTCGGTATCGCTGGGGCGCTGTGGGCCTTCGCCTATCTGGGCACGGCCAGCGCCAGCAGCTTCGACATCAATCGGTCGTTCCAGATCCTGTTCATCATCATTATCGGCGGCATGGGCAGCATCGCCGGCAACTTCGTCGGCGCCGCGTTTATCAGCCTGTTGCCGATCCTGCTGAGCCACGCCGGGCAAGCCTTGTTCGGCGGTTCGGTGGACGCGGGGCAATTGCAGAACCTGCAAAAAATCATCTTCGGCGTGCTGATCATTGTGTTCCTGATCAAGGAACCGGAAGGCCTGATCCGCCTGCTAAGCAACCTTCGTGAACGGCTGAGCCACTGGCCGCTGCGCTTCTGAATCCTCCCCATTATCAGATAGAGAGACAACATGCGTGCATCCTTGAAACGTTCACTGGTCGGCGCCGCTTTGACGCTGGCCGTTTTCAGCAGTGCGGTGCCGATGGTTCAGGCTTCGTCCGACCAGCAGTTCTTCCCGTTGGCCACTTACCGCGTCGGCGCGTACGCCTCCAGCGGTGTGCAGGTGTGGGCCGGCATGCTCGATTACCTGAACTACATCAACGAGGTGGAAGGCGGGATCAACGGCGTCAAACTGGTGTGGCAGGAATGCGAAACCGAGTGGACGGCGGAGAAGGGCATCGAGTGCTACGAGCGCTTCAAGAAGGGCCTGGACGGCGCGCCGGTGGCGATCTATTCCCCCAACGGCGCGCCGGCGGCGTATGCGCTGAGCGAGCGCGCGGAAGTCGACAAGATTCCGCTGATCACCCTCGGCTACGGCCGCACCGAAGCTACTGACGGCACGGTGTTCCCCTACAACTTCCCGGTGATGCTGACCTTCTACAGCGAGGCGTCGAGCCTGATCAATTTCATCGCCGAGCGGGAGGGCGGCTTCGACAAACTCAAGGGCAAGAAGATCGCCACGGTCTACCACGACTCGGCGTACGGACGGGAAACCCTCGGCCCATTGAAGTTGCTGGCAGAGAAATACGGCTTCGAAAACATCCAGATTCCGGTGGCCGATCCGGGCAACGAGCAATCGGCGCAATGGCGGCAGATTCGCCAGGTCAACCCGGACTGGGTGTTCCTGCGTACCTGGGGCGTGTCGACGCCGGTAGCGGTGAAAACTGCTGCGCGTTTCGGCTTCCCGGTGGACCACATCGTCGGCGACATTTGGGCCAGTTCCAGCGAGGACGTACTGCCCGCAGGCGCCGCGGCCAAAGGTTATCTGGCGCTGACGCCATACCCGGCCGGCACCGATTTCGAGATCCACAAACGCCTCAAGCAGTACATCCTCGACAAAGGCAAAAGCGACCTCAAGGACCTGAAGAATTTCGGCAGCGTCTACTACAACTCCGGGCTGGTGAACGCCGCGGTGATGGTGGAAGCGATCCGCACCGCCCAGGGTAAATTTGGCAAGCGTCCCTTGAATGGCGAAGAGGGTCGCTGGGGGCTGGAACACCTGAATATCGACGACGCACGGCTCAAGGACATGGGCTATTTCGGCCTGATGCAGAACCTCAAACTGTCGTGCAAGGATCACGAGGGCGGCGGTTCGGCGCGGGTACAGCAGTGGGACGGCGCCAACTGGACGCTGATCAGCGACTGGATCGCCGCCGATCGCGCGTTGTTGCGACCCTTGATCGATGAAAAGTCCGCAGCGTTCGCCAAGGAAAAAGGCCTGACGCCACGCACCTGCAACGGGGACGAGTAACTTATGAGTGAAGCCGCCAGCGACAATGCCGCCATCGACCTGCTGCGAGTCAACGACATCGAGGTGATCTACGACGGCGCGATCCTGGCCGTGGCCGGGGTTTCGCTGACGGTGCCCAAGGGCGGTATCGTCGCATTGCTCGGTGCCAACGGCGCGGGCAAAAGCACCACGCTCAAGGCGATTTCCGGATTGGTGCGGGCCGAGCGGGCGCAAGTCAGTCGCGGCACCATCGAGTTTTTCGGCCGCGATACGGCGGGTGTCGATCCCAGTCTGCGGGTGCGCCAAGGGATGGTGCATGTGCTGGAAGGTCGCCATGTCTTTGCGCAGTTGACGGTCGAGGACAACCTGCGCAGTGGCGGTTTCGTGCGGCGCTTGAGCCGCCAGGACATGGCCCGGGACCTGGAGCGGATTTACGCCTGGTTTCCACGCCTGAAAACCAAGCGCAAGACCCAGGCCGGGCTCACGTCCGGTGGCGAGCAGCAGATGGTCGCCATCGGCCGGGCGTTGATGACCCGTCCTACTTTGGTACTGCTTGATGAACCTTCCATGGGTTTGGCGCCTATTATCGTCCAGGAGATTTTCGAGATCGTCGCCCAGCTCAATCGCGAGGAGCAGGTGAGCTTCCTGATTGCCGAGCAAAACATTAATGTGGCGCTCAAGTACGCGTCACAGGCCTATGTCCTCGACACTGGCCGAGTGGTGTTGTCCGGCAGCAGCGAGGCGTTGCTGGCGCGGGGCGATCTGCATGACTTCTATCTAGGTAAACACTGAACATTGAGAACGCCATGACTGAAACCCGAAGCGGACAGACGACCGACGTCATCCGCCACGCAGACATCCTGATCATCGGCGGCGGCCTCAGCGGCACGATGCTGGCGGCGCAGTTGTTGCGTCTGCCCGGCAAGCGCTCGTTGCTGGTGATCGAGCCACGGGCCGAGCTCGGACGGGGCGAGGCGTACAGCGCGGTCGAGTTGGGCCATACGCTGAACGGCAACGCGGCGCGCATGAGCGTCGATCCGGACAATGCCGATGACCTGACTCAGTGGCTGACCGATTACATCGCCGCCGGAGGCTGGCCGGAGTCCGATGAGCAGCATGTGCCTGTCAGCGAGCTGTTTCCACCAAGGGGGCTTTTCGGTGTGTACGTGCAGCAGCGCCTGGCCGAGGCGCGAGCGGTGGGCGCCTTGAATGGCTCGACCGTCGAGCATGTGCGGGCCGAGGTGGTTGACCTGGAAACGTTGAGCGATTCGGTGCGGCTGAACTTGAGTGACGGGCAGCGATTGCAGGGCGCTTATGCGGTGTTGGCGACGGGGATGTTTCCCGCTGCACGCACGCCGCAGACCGAGTCCAGCGGTTTGAACGCGGCGGCGCTCGATCCTTGGGACGTGGCGGCCATGCGTCAGCTCGACCCGCAATCGACGGTGCTGATCATCGGTTCCGGCCTGACCATGGTCGATGCCGTGGTGTCGCTGGAACAGGCCGGGCATCGCGGGGCGATCAAAGTGTTTTCCCGGCACGGACTGTTGCCGCATGTGCGCCGGCAACCGCCGGCCTGGGCGGATTTTCTTGCCGAGGATCACAGTATTCGCACACCGCGACAGTTGGTGCGTGAATTGCGCCGGCATTGTCGGGAGGCCATTGCGCAGGGTATCGACTGGCAGGCGCCGTTGGACACTGTGCGGGCGCACATTGGCCGTTTGTGGAATCAGGCGACGGACGAGCAGCGTCGGCAGTTTGTGCGGCATGTGCGGCCTTGGTGGGAGAGTCACCATCACCGTTCGCCGCCGCTGAGTGCGGAGTTGGTGGAGCGACTGCACGGGGAAGGGCGGTTGCGGATTCAGGCGGCTTCGTACAAGGGGCTTGAGCCTTCTTCGGGTGGTGAAGTGAGCATTCGTATCCGCCGTCGTGGTGAAGGTGAAACGGTTGTCGTCAGCGGGGCGGCGTTGATCAATTCCAGCGGGATCGAGTACGACTGGCGGCGGGTGGCGCGACCGTTGCCGCAGCAGTTGCTGGCTCGCGGGTTGGTGCGGCCGGGGCCGTTGGCGTTGGGGATTGCGGCGGCGGTCGATGGCGCGGTGCTGGGGGAAGATGGGCGGGTTGCCGGTCGGTTGTTTGCCATGGGGCCGCCCTTGCGGGGGATGTGGTGGGAGAGTACGGCGGTGACTGATGTGGCTAGTCAGGCGAAGGCTTTGGCTTTGCGTTTGGCTGGGGCTGTGTTGTGAGGTTGGGGGCATATCCGTTGCTGCGGTAACGGCCGCCTAAGGTTCCGCCCTTACGGCGGGTCACTTTGGAAAAGCGCCAAAGTAACCAAAACGCTTTGGCCCCTGACGTACGGCCCTTCGCCTAGGCTCAGGGTTCCCTCGCTCCGGTCCTGCTCCGTGGGCCCGCCGCCATCGGCCATCCATGGCCGGGGGCGGCTAACCCGGCATCCCTGCCGGGTTGCCCACTGCGCAGAACCTGCGCTCGGCCTTCCGACGGGGCAGATCAAGATCAAAAGCCAGATCAAAAACCAAAGCGAGGCGGCCTGATAGCCGACCTGAAGTCCGTCAGGATCATCGGGGTGAACACCAATATCCTGTCCGCCAACAATCCCTGTGGGAGCTGGCTTGCCAGCGATGGACGTCCAGACACCGCGTTCATCCAGACAGCACGCGTCATCGTTAACGACCATCGCTGGCAAGCCAGCTCCCACAGGGGAATGCGTACATCCGAAGAGCCAGGTCGGCCCGAAGGCCGCCTCGCGGTGCGAGGCACCGAACGAAAGGGGCAAGAGCCCTTGGTTACTTGGGGCTTTTCCAAGTGACTCGCCGTAAGGGCGAAACCAATAGCCGCCGTTACCGCAGCATCGGATATGCCCAAAAAAAAGAACTCCCGGAAAGACCAAATCTCCCCGGGAGTTCCTGTTTCCACCAGCACAAACCGCCCAATCAATACCGCTGATACTTCGAACCAAACTCAGGACGGTTTTCAGCCACATAAAGTGTGCTCGCCTGGCTGTCTTTACGGTCAACACCCACCGTATTCACATTCAAAGTAGCTGGCTGACTCACCTTCGCTGCCGCCGCAACCACTGGCAAAGTAGCGTGAGGCGCAGCAATAGCCGACGTAGCACCAAGAACCGACAGGGCGAAACCAAGACCGATAATGCTTTTCATGATGTAGCTCCAGAAGCGTGGGAAGAAGATGAGCCCACTGTAGTGCTGGCGCTTCACGATGAAAAAACACCCTGACGCATAGTCGTTATCGAGAACGTTGATCCGCCGTCAGCGCGGCGTGCGATCCACCAGCCAGCGCTGCTTGAGTTGCTCGAGACGTCCGTCCCGGCTCATCTCGTCCAGCGCCTGCTGCCAGCGCGCGACCTGGCGCGCATCGGTCAGCGGTGAAAAGGCAATGTAGGTGGCTTGCTTCATCAATGGAATCTGATAGTGCAACTGCTCGGGCGGCAAACCTTCCTCACGGGCCATGCTGGCGACGGACAGCGTGTCGGCCACCACAAATTCGGTCCGGCCCAGTCGCGCCAGACGCATCATTTGTTCGGGTGTTTCCACGCCGTAGAGATTGTTCAGGTCCTGTTTCTGCAAGTAGCTGTAGATCAGCCATTTTCGTGGAACGGCAATCCGGCCCTGACGGCCGGCCTCCAGCAAACTGCCCACCCGTTGCCGGCTGCTGTCCGTGGAGAACAGCGCGGTTTCCACCTCCATCAAGGGGCCGACCCACTGATACTGACTGTCACGCTCAGCGGTGCGCAACACGGTGAACACCCCCGTGGCGGGTTCGGTGCTCGCCACGCGCAAGGCGCGCAGCAACGGCACCTGTTGAAAATGCACCTGATCGCCGGCAGTGTCGGCCAGCGCCTGAACCACATCCACGCCAAACCCCACCAGCGCGTTGCCCTGCTGAAAATGCAGGGGCGGGTGGTTGTCGGTGAGCATGTTCAGGTCTGCCCCGACCGCAGTGAACGTCAGGAAAGACAGCAGACAACCGGCCAAGCGTTTCATGAATCGTCCTTGATGAAATCAAGCGCAAATCTTAGTACGCGCCTACAGCAACTGTCCCGTGCAATCGTCGGGCTTTTGCGTCAGAACTCAGGATTTATGCGTATCGCTCGCCACGGTGGGAAACGATAGGCAAAAAAAAGCCCGGGGTCTCCGGGCTTGGGGTGTTGCGGATCAACGTGTAATCAATACCGCTGATATTTCGAACCGAACTCGGCACGGTTTTCCGCGACCACCACACCGCCGCGTACGGCGTTGCCCGGGCTGACCAGTGCCACGCGTTCACGCAGTTCTTGCAGACGATCCGCACCACCTTCAGCGACGCGATTTTCGATCAGACGATCGGAGCCACCTTCAGCCACACGTTCACGCAGCTCTTGCAGACGATCGGCACCACCTTCAGCCACACGATTCTGTTGCAGGCGATCCGAACCACCTTCCACCAGCAGCTGCTGGACCTGGCTGTGGGACGCGACGCTTGCGGTGTTGGCCGAGGCCAGGTTCGACAGGCCAAGACCGCCTACCAGTGCCAGACCGAGTGCCAGGGACGAGACTTTCGAGAAGTTGAACATGGGTGATTCTCCGTGCGCTTGAGTTTGAGTGAGTCGGTAGCTGCTGCTATCCGGTGAACACAGTTAAACGCTCGGGTGTATCGGTGATGTGTGCCTGAACGGGGCGAAATCGGCTTCTGCGTATCTGTCGTGGCTTCCTATACACAGTGATACAAATCCCTTTGAAAATTATCCGCGGTGCTTGCCTGACCCCGCCGTTCGCGTTCATGGCCGAATGCGCAAGCCATCCCCGGCGAACTGCACCGGGCCCTGGTAAGTGCGGTGGATGGACTGGGTGACCGCATCGCGGGATTCGTCGATGTCTCGGGACAGATGGCTGAGCAGCAGGCTCGACACCTGTGCCGCTGCGCTGATCCTGCCGATGTCGCCGGGCGCGGTGTGCAGGCTGTAGAGCGCGGGTGGGGAGGCGGGTGGATCGAGGACCGGCGCGTTGAACACCAGCAGGTCGGAACCTCTGGCGATGTGCGTCAGCGCGGCATGGCCCTGTGCATCGATATCACCGCTGAAGGTAATGCTTTTACCCCGGTAATCGACGCGGTAGATCACGGCCGGTGCGTCGCGATGGTGGCCGGTCACGGCGCTGATCACCAGGCCGTTCTGGCTGAGGAGGGTTTTGGGTGCAGTGAGGTGATCGAGGTCAGTGGTGTTGAAACTCACGGTGCCGGCGAAGTCCTGCAAATAGCTGAAGGCACCGTGCTTGCCGAACATCAGGTCGATGTAGTGACGAGTTGAGGGGAACGGTTGAGCGGCACCCGGTCCGAATACTTCAAAGGTGATGTCCGAGCGTGACGCCACGGCCCGTGCCTTGACGATGCCCGGCAGTTCCGCCACGTGGTCCACGTGCAAATGGGTCAGCAGCACGATGTCCAGGCGGCGGATATCGAGCTTCGCTTCGCCCAGCCGCACGAACGTTCCCGGCCCGGCATCCAGCAGGATTCGCGGCGTGCCATCCACCCGCACCACGTAACCAGCGCCGGCACGGCCACCGGCGCCGGGTCCGCCCGAGCCGAGCACCACCAGTTCCAGTGGCGCCACGCCCGGTTCCGCGGCCAGGGCGCTGCTGGCGTCAAGGCTGACACAGAGCGTTGCGGCCAGCAGTAGCGCTGCGCAAAACCGCAGCAGATGGGGTAACGAGATCATCGTTTACAGTGCCGCTATGCCGGAGTTGAGAGCGTCAGTTCCGCACACAAGCCGCCCCCTTCACGGTTGCTCAGCGTCAGCGAGCCGCCAATGGCCAGTGCCAGTTGCTGGGCGATAGCCAGGCCCAGCCCGGTACCCCCCGTGTTGCGGTTACGCGAATTTTCCACGCGATAGAACGGCATCAAGACCTGCGCCAGTTCTTCTTCAGCGATCCCCGGCCCGCGATCCAGCACTTTGATCGACTGTGTGCCGTCAGCCTTTGATTCCACCCGCAACTCGGCGGCGCCGGCGAATTTCAGCGCGTTGTCCGTCAGATTGACCAGAACCCGGCGCAGCGCATGAGGGCGAGTATCGATCACCCCGGCAGTGCTTCCGCTCAGCTCCACGGCCTTGCCCATGTCCTGATAGTCGAACACCAGGCTGTGGAGAAACGAATTCAGGTCGATCCGGCAACTGGCCTCGGTGGCGCCGTGAACGCTGCGGGCATACGCCACGCCTTCGCGCACCAGGTGCTCGATTTCGCTGAGGTCGTTGGAGAGTTTGTCTTTTTCGCTGGAGTCGTCCATGAACTCGGCGCGCAATTTCATGCGGGTGATCGGGGTTTGCAGGTCATGGGAAATCGCCGCCAGCAGTTGCATGCGCTCTTTAAGATAGGCCGCAATGCGTGCCTGCATGGCATTGAACGCCTTGGCCGCATGAGCGACTTCGGTCGGGCCTTTTTCGTCCAGGTGCACCGCGTGTGTGTTGGGGTCCAGGGTATCCACCGCTCGAGCCAGTCGGGTCAGCGGGCGGATGGCGACCCTGACCGCTAGCCAGGTGCAGATCAGCAACAGCGTCAGTTGCACCAGCAACACCATCGGCAGCCACGAGGACAGCGGCATCACCGACGGCCGCACGTCAATGGTCAGCGGGCTGCCATCGGCGAGCTTCAGGTGGGCCTGGAAGTGTTGCTGCGCACCTTCGATCCGGGTGAAGGCCAGCGCGTATTGCTGACCCACGGCGTCTTGAATCGACTGCACCGCGTCATGGGCATCTTTGGGGTCAATCGGCGTGCCCGGCACACCTTCGCCCAGCAGGTAGCGATAGGTACGGCGCTCGAAGCGCGGCACCCAGTCGGCCCGTTCGGCAGCGGGCAAGCGGTCGAGGATCGAGACCGCGATCGACACGTCGTTTTCCAGGTTGCCCAACAGCATCGCCTCGGCGCTGCGATAGCGTTCATAGAACTGCACGCCGAAGGACAAACCGTGGGCGACGATCAGGCCCACCAGGAAAATCAGCGACTGCTGAGAGGCCAGCGTCCGCGGCCAGCGCAGCGCGAGTTTCATGACTCGGCGCCGAGCAATTCCACCGGGAAGGAAAACACGTAACCTTCGCTGCGCACGGTTTTGATGTAAGTCGATTCCCGCGAGTCATCCATCAGGCGCTGACGCAGGCGGCTCACCAGCAAATCAATGGAACGGTCGAACAGATCGGCATCGCGACCCTGGGTCAGGTTCAGCAACTGGTCGCGGCTGAGCACCCGTTGCGGATGATCGAGAAACACGCGCAGCAGTCGATATTCGGCGCCGCTGAGGGCGACCATGGTGCCGTCTTCGTCCAGCAGGTGCCGGGCGGTGGTGTCCAGGCGCCAGCGACCGAAACCCAGCAATCGACCGCTTTCGGTGATCAGCAGGTTGGGCGGCAGCATCCGGGTGCGGCGCAGCACGGCGTTGATCCGCGCCAGCAGTTCGCGGGCGGCGAAGGGTTTGGTCAGGTAGTCGTCGGCGCCCATTTCCAGGCCGAGGATACGGTCGGTTTCGTCGTTGCGTGCGGTGAGCATCAGGATCGGCGTGGCCTTGTGCTTGCCCGAGCGCAATTCGCGGCACAGCAACAGGCCATCATCGCCGGGCATCATGATGTCCAGCACGATCAGGTCCACCTGATTGGTTTCCAGAAAACTGCGCATCTGCCGGCCATCGGCAACCACCGTGGTGCGCAGGCCGTTTTTCTTCAGGTAATTGCCGACCAGCTCGCGGATCTCGCGATCGTCGTCGACGATCAGGATGTGGTTCACATGTTCCATCACTCAACCCTCTTGTTATTCGCAGGTTGCGCATTCTAGGGAGCCGCGCCGCAGCTGCTTGCCGGCCTTTGTATCTCACTGTATCTGAGGATGTAATAGATACATTGGTATACAAGGCAGCTTTTTTCGGGGGCGGGTGTATCGAAGTGTATCGAGCGCCCTGTGTGACACCTTACGCCTTAAAAGCCCCGGTTTTACGACACATGGCAGATACCTCGGGTCGATTGAATGGGTTCCATCGAGACAAGACAACTTGCCTCACACCGACTACCCATTGAAACCTTGAGGAAATCACCATGAACTGGAACAAACTCTTCGCTGCCAGCTTCTTCGCCATTCTGAACGTCGCTGCGTTTTCCGCCCACGCCGATGTCCAGACCCCAGCGCAGACTCACGCTGCTGGCACCCATCTGGACATCAAGAAGGTTATTTCAACTGTAGAAGATGGCGGCAGCCATTGTGGGATCGTCAATGCGCGGATGACGTACCTGGACTCCAGCGGCACACAGAAAGTGCTGGATTACAGCAAGTTTGCAGAGTGCGGCAACCAGGGCGGTTGATAGCCTGGAGAGGTCGGACACCTGTGGGAGCGGGCCTGTGTGGCGAGGGAGCTTGCTCCCGCTGGGTCGCGAAGCGGCCCCAAAAGCTTTGCGACTGCTTCGCAGCCGAGCGGGAGCAAGCTCCCTCGCCACACAGGCTCTCCCACAAGGGGTATTCCCGCGCGAGAGCGTGGGAATGCTCTATCCGGGGTTACGCAACCACCTGGTAACACGGCACATACGCCGCGCCACCCGGTAGTTTCATCCGGTGCTGGGCAACGAACGCTTTCAGCAGTTGATCCAGCGGCTGCATCACCGCTGCATCGCCACGGATCTGATACGGCCCGTGCTGTTCGATCAGGCGGATGCCCTTGTCCTTGACGTTGCCGGCGACGATGCCGGAGAACGCGCGACGCAGGTTGGCCGCCAGTTCGTGAGCCGGCAGGCTGCGGCTCAGTTTCAGGTTGGCCATGTTTTCGTGGGTCGGATCGAACGGGCGCTGGAAGCCTTCGTCGATCTTCAGCAGCCAGTTGAAATGGAACGCGTCGTTGCGCTCGCGGCGGAACTGTTTCACCGCTTTGAGACCGGCGGTCATCTGCCGTGCAACCTCAGCCGGGTCGTCGATGATGATCTCGTAATGTTGTTTCGCCGCTTCACCCAGGGTGGCGCCGACGAACGCGTCCAGTTGCTCCAGATACGGCGCCGCGTGCTTCGGCCCGGTGAGGACGACGGGGAAGGGCAGGCCTTTGTTGTCCGGGTGCATCAGGATGCCGAGCAAGTACAGGAACTCTTCGGCCGTGCCCGCGCCACCCGGGAAAATGATGATGCCGTGGCCCACGCGCACGAACGCTTCCAGACGCTTTTCGATGTCCGGCAGGATCACCAGTTCGTTGACGATCGGGTTCGGTGCTTCGGCGGCGATGATGCCCGGCTCGGTCAAACCGAGGTAACGACCGCCGTGGATGCGCTGCTTGGCGTGGGCGATGGTCGCGCCTTTCATCGGACCTTTCATCACGCCGGGGCCGCAACCGGTGCAGATGTCGAGGCTGCGCAGGCCCAGTTCGTGGCCGACTTTCTTGGTGTATTTGTATTCTTCGGTGTTGATCGAGTGGCCACCCCAGCACACCACGATCTTAGGCTCGACGCCGGGGCGCAGGGTGCGGGCGTTGCGCAGCAGGTGGAACACGTAGTCGCTGATGCCCTGGGAAGTGCTCAGGTCGATGCGTTGGGCGTCGAGTTCGTTTTCGGTGTAGACGATGTCGCGCAGGGCGCTGAACAGCATTTCCCGGGTGCTGGCGATCATTTCGCCGTCGACGAAGGCGTCGGCCGGGGCGTTCAGCAGTTCCAGGCGCACACCGCGGTCCTGCTGGTGGATGCGGATTTCGAAGTCCTTGTAGGCTTCGAGGATGGTCTTGGCGTTATCGACATGGGCGCCGGTATTGAGGATGGCCAGGGCGCACTGGCGGAAGAGGGTGTAGGTACTGCCGGATCCGGCTTCGCTCAGTTGCTGTACTTCACGTTGAGAGAGGGTTTCCAGGCTGCCTTTCGGGCTGACCGAAGCGTTGATTACTTGTCGTTGGGACATTCAATGATCCTTAAAACGATGCCACCCGCCGAGGACGCATGACATCCGAATAGTATGTATCCATAACAGAAGATGGCACGAACTGCGCGCTATCGCCATGTTCCCCTTTGACGATGAAAAGGTGAAAAGGAGCCCCAGCATAGCTAAATCCCCCGCAGAGGCGATAATGCCCCGCAGTCTTTTTGCCCATGCCGCCTGAGGAAACCCGTCGCGATGTTCGAAATCCAGCCGCAGAACCCCGAAATTTATCGACGCCAGACGCGCCGCAGCACGATCATCATCGCCGTGGTTTTCCTCGCTCTGGCGATGGTGCTGTCGGCCGCGGCTGTGGCGATGTTCGGCGAACCGGGGGGCGACAATCTACGCTTCAACGTGGGCGGTGTGTTTGTCGCGGTGCTATTGATGGTGGCACTGATGCGCGGCACGTTCTGGAATCAGGAGTGGATGGCGCCTGCCGTGTACGGTTGGCAGCTCAAGCGCAGCCTGATGAGCATCACCAACGTCATGCATCAGGTGACGGCGGCGGTGGAGAAGGATGATCCAGGCGCCATGAAGCTGCTGCGCTTCTATCATCTGGGGTTGAGCCAGATGCACGAGCTGGACGGCAACTCCAGTGATCACAGCCAGCTGGTTCGCGAGATGGGCCTGCACAAGGCGCGGATGGAAGCGCTGGGCATCGAGACCGAACAGACGCAATTGAACCCGGCGTGGCTTGAGGCATTGAAACAGACGCCACGCTAACCGGTGTATTGTTGAGGCGTCGTGATAATAAAAAGGCGAACGGGATCAGTCGCCACTCATCGAGATTCAGGGAGCGTCATGGGGAATCCGTCCGTCAAAGACCGAATCGAACAAACCCGCCACGGCGTGTCTTTGGTCACCGAGCAGGCCGGGGCCAAGCTCAAGGTCCGCTCCGCGGTGGTTTTGCTTCTCGCGGTGTGTCTGTCCATGATCGCCATCGTGATCTGGGAAGCCTGGAACTCGCGCCAGTACCATCTGCATGACAAGGAAGTGGCGATGTCCAACCTTGCGCAGACCCTGGCCTCGCAAGCGCAGGCGACGATCAAGCAAGCCGATACGCTGCTGTTTACGCTGGTGGAGCGCCTGGAAAACGACGGCTTCGACCCGGCCGGGTTGCCTCACCTGGAACGCTTGCTCAGTGCCCAGCGCAGTGAGCTGAGCCAGTTACACGGCATGTTCGTCTATGACGAAACGGGGCGCTGGATTGCCAATTCCAACGGTGCGGTCGTGCCTGATGCCAACAACGCCGATCGTGAGTATTTCGTCTACCATCGCGATCATCCCGACCGTGGGCCGCACATCGGTCCGTCGATCAAAAGCCGTTCCAGCGGCGAATGGATCATGACGGTGTCGCGCAGGATCAATCACGCCGATGGAAGTTTTGCCGGTGTGGCACTGGCGACAATCTACCTCAGCCATTTTCTGTCCCTGTACGACAGTATCGACATGGGCCGAAACGGCGTGATCAACCTGATCGCCGACAACGCCACCATCGTCGTTCGCCGGCCATTCAACGAAGCAGAAATCGGTACCAGCCTCGCCAACGGCCCCTTGTTCAAGCAGTTGTTGCCCACGGGCAACTCAGGGACGGCAACGGTCAGGTCCGTGATGGATGGCGTTGTGCGGGTGGTAGGGTTTCGCCGGGTCGAGGGGTATCCGCTGATCGTTTTCGCCGCGCTCGACAAGTATGAAGTCCTGGCCGGCTGGCGTGAGGAATCATTGCTCAGTGCCGGCATCGTCGCGCTGCTGCTGGGCTTTCTCGGTGTGCTGGGTTATCGCCTGATCAATCTGATGAAGCAGCAGAACCGCATCCAGAACCAGTTGCTGGATGCCCAGGAAAAACTGATCGAGGTCAATCGCAGCCTGGAGTTGCTGGCCCTGGAGGACGCGTTGACGGGGCTGTCCAACCGGCGTCAGTTCGATTTGTTCATCCACTCGGAAATCGGCCGTGCCAGACGCAGCCTGACCGGCCTCGCCTTGCTGATGATTGATGTCGATCACTTCAAGCTGTTCAACGACCACTACGGCCACTTGGCCGGTGATGAGTGTTTGCGCAATATCAGTGCGATCATCACCGAAAATATCCAGCGCCCCGGGGACCTCGCGGCTCGCTACGGCGGCGAAGAGTTTGCGGTGGTGCTGCCCGGGACCGACTATGTCGGGGCGTTTCTGGTGGCGGAAAAAATCCGTCGCGCGGTGCTGCACGCCGGTATTCGCCACAGTGAAGGCGCGGAAGGCGTGGTGACGGTCAGTCTGGGCGTCGCCGCTTACGATCCGGCCTCGCAAGCCCAGGCTGACGACCTGATTGGCGCAGCGGACAAGGCGCTCTATGTCGCCAAGGCCAGCGGCCGGAACATGAGCGTCATTGCCAACTGAGTGCGCCGGTTCAGACGAACCGGTCGCTGCCCTGGACCAGCCGGGTCGCCAGGTACGATTGCTTGAGTTTTTCCAGCCACCAGCCCAGGGCGCGACCGTCATGATCGCCGCGCCAACCGGCGTACAGAATGTTTGGCTCGCGTGGATCGGCCATCTGTTTCTCGACCAGCGTGCCGTTCTTCAGCAACGAGCCAACCCGATGCCTGGGCAGCCAACCCACGCCGAGGCCGTCGCACTGGGCGAGGATTTTCGCGCGCATGGTCGGCACGGCGAGCACCGGTTGCCCACCGGAAACGCCATAGGTGCTGCCTTCGGTGGCTCTGGACGAATCTGCCACGACGATTGCCCGGTGCTGCGTCACCGTTGTCCGGGAAATCGGTTCCTTAGCCTTGGCCAGCGGATGCCTGGGCGAGACGGCAAACACCCATTCCATTTCCCCCAATTGCATCCAGCGCAACGACGGGATGGCCGGCGGTTCGTTGGTGGCGCCGATGATCAGGTCCGCGCGGCCCTCGCGCAGGGCTTCCCACACACCTTTCAATACTTCATGGGTGATGCGCAGAGGTACGCCGGATTGCAGCGCGTCGAATTCGTGAATCACCGGGATCAAGGCGTCGAACTCCAGCAGTTCGTCGGTGACGATCCACAGCCGGCTCTCCCAACCGTTGGCGACTTGCTGCACCCGTTGGGTCAGGCGCGAGACGTCCTGCATCAGCCGCGCCGCTTCGTTCACCAGCAGTTCCCCGGCGGGGGTGAGTTGCAGGCGGTAGCGGCGCCGATCGAACAGCAGCGCGTCGAAACGCTCTTCCAGTTGCCGCGCCGCATAGGACACCGTCGACGGTGCCTTGCCCAGATGCGCCGCCGCTCGCGAAAGGCTGCCGGTTTCCCGAATGGCTTGCAGCAATGCCAGGTCTTCGATGGACAACATGTGCAGATCCTCTGAGGACAGTGTTCAGGCGGCCCGGCGTAACTTGCGCAGCCTGAACAATCGAAGATAGACCAGCACGTTGAGCGCCAGCACTACGCTGCCGAGTCCCAGTTGAATAGCGGGTGTCAGGCCCGCCGGGTAAATGACCGGCCACACGTAATGCTCGATGAAACCACCGCCATAGCCGGTTTGCCCGGCGGCGTGGCGCATGCGGTTTTCCCAGTCCGTCAGCGGGCAGAACAAATGGAAAAACTCCACGCACACGCCCCACGCGGCGGCCGGCAGGTGCAACCAGACCAGGTGATGCCATTTGAGCACCAGCAGCCCGCCAAACAGCACGAACAGAATGAACAACAGGTGAAACAGCACCAGCCCGTCGGCGGCGATCCGGTAAAGCATGTCGACTCCCTGACACGTTATGCGATTGCTCCATGGTACTCGGGCGGAGCGTTAATCACGAAAATCAGCGAACCCGGCGCGCATCCTGCCGTTCGCAGCAGTGCGCAAGATTGTTCAAGCCATCGGCGGCAACTGCTGGCACAGTCTGACGTCTTTCTCTGGTTGTAGAGCGTTATGTCCAATTCACTCCTGCCGCGCAGCGCGTTTCTTCGCGGCGCCGCGGCGATCATGCCGTTGTCCCTGGCGACCGCGCCGTGGGGATTGCTGGCCGGTTCCATGGCCATCGAAGCCAACCTCACGCCGCTGCAAGGCCAGGGGTTGTCGAGCATCGTGTTTGCCGGTGCGGCGCAACTGGTGGCCATTGGTATGCTCAAGGGCGGTGCCGGGATCTTTTCGATTCTGTTGACCACATTGCTGCTGACTTCCCAGCATTTGCTCTATGGCATGAGCATGCGCTCGGTGATTTCGCCGTTGCCGGGGCGTTGGCGTGCAGGGTTGGGCTTTTTGCTCACGGATGAGTTGTTTGCCCTGACCAGTCAGCATGACAAACAGCAGTTCAACCGCTGGTACGCACTGGGCGTCGGCCTGACGTTTTACATCGCCTGGAACCTCTTCACTCTCGCCGGCATTGTGCTCGGCAGCAGCATTCCGGGGCTGGAACATCTGGGACTGGATTTCTCCATCGCCGCGACCTTCATTGCCCTGATCACCCCGGTGGTGCGCAATGTACCGACCGTGGTCTGCGTGGCGGTGTCGCTGTTCTGCTCGGTGTTGTTCAGCTATTGGCAATGGGGCTCGGCGCTGGTGCTGTCGGGGTTGGCGGGCATGACGGCGGGCTTTGTCTGCAATAAATTCTACGGTGTACGCACATGATGGTCTGGGCAGTGATTGTCGGTATGGGAATTCTGGTATTCCTCAACCGCTACGTGTTTCTCGAACCGCGCCTGCCGCTGCGCCTGAGCAGCAATGCCCGCCAATTTCTCGGTTTTGCAGTGCCGGGCATGCTGACCGCGATTTGCGGCCCGATTGTGTTCATGCCGGACAAGCAGCTGAATTTGCAATGGGACAACCCGTACCTGATCAGTTCGCTGGTGGCGGTGGGGTTGGTGCTGTACACCCGCAACACCTTGCTCAGCATGCTGTTGAGCATGGGGTTTTTCTTTTTGCTGCGCTGGTGGCTTTGAGCCAGGGGTTCGAAACTGTTCTACGCTTAAAGTTGATGACTGATCCCTTAGGAAGAGAGGTGAGCATGGCAACTGAACAAACGCGTCCGGATCCGGATGATGAAGACATGGATGAACCGACGGAAGAAGAGATCGAGCGGCAGAAGCGTTCGACGCCGACCTGGAAGCATCCTGATGACGGGAAAGAACTGTCGGATCGTGATATGGAGTTTCCGCTGAAGCCCTGATTGGGGGCATATCCGTTTCTTCGGTAGCGGCCGCCTATGGGTTCCGCCCTTACGGCGGGTCACTTTGGAAGAGCGCCAAAGTAACCAAAACGCTTTGGCCCCTGACGTACGGTGGCTCGCCTAGGCTCGCCATGCCCTCACTCCGGTCCTGCTCCGTGGGCCCGCCGCCATCGGCCATCCATGGCCGGGGGCGGCTAACCCGGCATCCCTGCCGGGTTGCCCACTGCGCAGAACCTGCGCTCGGCCTTCCGACGGGGCAGATCAAGATCAAAAGCCAGATCAAAAGCAAAAGCGAGGCGGCGTGATAGCCGGCCTGAAGTCCGTCAGGATCATCGGGGTGAACACCCATGTCATGCCCCCAACAATTCCTGTGGGAGCTGGCTTGCCAGCGATGAACGTCCAGACACCGCGTTCATTCAGACAGCACGCGTCATCGTTGACGACCATCGCTGGCAAGCCAGCTCCCACAGGGGAATGCATATACCTGAAGAACCAGGTCGGCCGGTAGGCCGCCTCGCGGTGCTGTGGCGGTAGCCGCCCCCGGCCATGGATGGCCGATGGCGGCGGGCCCACGGAGCAGGACCGGAAGGAGGGCATGCCGAGCATTAGCGAGGCACGGAACGAAAGGGGCAAAAGCGCTTTGGTTACTTTGGGGCTTTTCCAAAGTGACTCGCCGTAAGGGCGAAACCATAAGCCGCCGTTACCGAAGAAACGGATATGTCCCCAATCCCACATAAAACAAAGCCCCGCACTGAGCGGGGCTTTTTTTGCAGCAGGCTCCGGGACTATTCAGCTCTTGTGCCAAATAACACCGCAAACCTGTTTCAAGCGTCGTCCAACTGCAACACATCAGGATGAGCAGCCCGATAACCCAGGGTCTTGTCGATCCACGCATTCAGCTCATTGACCATCACCGGAGGTTTCCCCGGATAGCGCCCAAGGGTTGAACGCAGGACGCCGTCAATCCCCGAAACTGATCGCAGGTTCCGGGTCCGGATGTATTGTTCAATAAAACAGTTAAGTCGAAAGTGTTCTGTCATCGAAAGATAAACGCACTCCAGACTAACGACTTGATCAATTGCAAAATCGTCGCGCATTTAGTTCTCTGCAAGGCTTGTTGTTGTAGGGATTTCCTTAGTTATTGACTCTTTGGTCAACTGGGCAGTGCCAATGGAAATGCGGCGCGCATGCTATCCGTAGTCATTCTAAATGTATGTATGTCGATGCAGATGTCAGACAAGCGGTTGAAGAATCAAATCGCCAGACTTCTATAAGTGTTTCTTGGGTGAAACACTCTCTGTAACGCTCAAGTTATCAGCCTGTTAATTACGACTGAGTTTGTATCGGTATTGATAGGTTCATCCCAGTTCATGAATCAGCTCTGCGCCCTGGTTTCTGACGTTGCCGATGGCTTTGCCGACCTTGTACCACTCGAAAACCTCACTGCCTTCGCCTTGCCACAAAGCCATCTGTTCGGCGCGCTCCAGGGGGGTGGCGGGGTCGAGCCATTCCCTTGCCAGTTCTGGCGACAGCACCACTGGCCGGCGGTCATGAATATCGAGCATGCCGCCGGCGCTGTCCGCAGTGATGATCACGAAGCCGTCGTCGTCTCGCGCTTCCTCGCTACCCGTAGGAAACCGGCCAATCGCGGCACAGAAAATCGGCGCGCGATCCCGTCGACGGATGAGCCACGGCTGTCGGGTCGAATCTCCTGCATCGACCCATTCGAACCAGTTATCAATCGGCACGATTGCGCGGTGCGGCCAGATAGCGCGGAAGAACGGCCCGTGGGCGACCTTTTCGATCCGCGCATTGATCGGCGCCGCGCGATCCTTCGCCCAATGCGGCCGCCAGCCCCAACGCACCTTGTCGGCCACAAGCCCGACGTCCTCCAGGTGAAACAATGCCAGTTGATTCGTCGGCGCCGCGTTGTAGCGGGCCAACGGTTCATCACCGACGTGGTTGATCAGCGCATCGGGAATGCTCAGCACCGCCACGAAGTCGTGAATGCCCCGGTATTGCGACAGTCGTCCGCACATCGAGCGAATCCTCCGGCTGGAGGTTTCAGCATAGTCGTGCCTCAGATCACGTGCGCCCGCTGCAACTCGGTCAACGACAACGCCTTGAGTTGCGCCAGCAGCGGATCGCGCCGGTCGCGGGGATGCGCCAATTGCACGGCCAGTTCCTGGCGAATGCGGCTGGGGCGATTGTCCATGACCAACACCCGGTCGCTAAGGTACAGCGCTTCATCGACGTCGTGGGTGACCAGCAGCAGGGCGATGGCGTGACGCTCGGCCAGTTGCAGCAACAGGTCCTGCAGTTTCATCCGGGTGAAGGCGTCCACCGCGCTGAAAGGTTCGTCGAGCAGCAGCACATCGGGTCGCGAGTAGAGGCCGCGGGCGATGGCGACCCGCTGCGCCATGCCGCCGGAAAGCGCCTTGGGCAAGGCGTGTGCGAAACCGGTCAGCCCGACTTCATCGATCAGTTGCGTCACCCAGGCTTTGTCGTAATGGTTGTCAGCGCTGAAGCCGATGTTTTGCTCGACCGTCAGCCACGGCATCAGTCGCGGTTCCTGGAACACGAACGCGACTTCACCGGCGCCGCTGTTGAGTTCACCCTGAAAGTCCTTTTCCAGTCCGGCGACGATCCGCAGCAACGTGCTTTTGCCGCAACCGCTGGGGCCCAGCAGGCTGACGGTTTCGCGGGGCTGCAATTGCAGATGAATATTTTGCAGCACGGTGGTGGTGGCGAAGGTTTTGCGCTCGACGCGGATGTCCAGCAAGTGGTCGGTCATGGCTCAATCCTCTGCGCTTTGGCCGTTGAAAGTGTCGCGCCACGCCAGGAAACGTTTCTCCAGGCCCGCGAGGATGCCGTCGCTGAGTTTGCCCAGCAGCGCCAGCACGATGATTGCCGCGAGCACGATGTCCGGGCGTGAAGTTTCCCGACCGTCACTGAGCAGATAACCCAGGCCTTTGGTCGCGGCGATCAGTTCGGCGGCCACCAGAAACATCCACGCCAGGCTCATGCCGCTACGCAGCCCGGTGAACAGGCCGGGCAGGGCGGCCGGCAGCAGAATTCGCCGGACCAGCCGCGTCCGGCTGAAACCATACATTTGCCCGACTTCCACCAGTTTGCGGTCGATGTCGCGAATGGCCGCGACGCCGTTGAGGTACACCGGGAAGAACGCGCCGATGGCGATCAGGACGATTTTCGAGGTTTCGTCGATGCCCAGCCACAGCAGCAACAGCGGCACCCAGGCCAGGCTCGGAATCGAGCGCAGACCGGCGAAGGTCGGCTCCAGCCAGGCTTGGGCTTCGCGGCTCAATCCGACCCAGGCGGCAAACACCAGAGCCAGGCCGGCACCGATGGCGAAACCCAGCAGCACCCGCAACAGGCTGGCGCTGATGTGTTTCCACAGCGCGCCTTCGGCGAGGTCTCTGAGGGTCAGGGCGATTTCGCTGGGCGCCGGCATTTGGTAGGAGGGTAGCCAGCCGATGCGTACGATAAATTCCAGCACCAGGATGATCAGCACCGGCAGAGCCAGTCCCTTGAGGCGCAGGCGCCAGGCGTTGTTCAAGGAAAGCGTGGCGCGACGCGGCGTTGGCAATTCGAGGGGCAGGGGTTTGCTTTTGCTGGTCATGGAATTCTCCAGTCACGACGAATCCGCGACAGGCGCGGATTCGGTCTTACCCGTTGGCGGTTGTTTACTGACGAGCCACGGTTTCCTTGAAGCCGGTGTCGATCAGCTGATCGATCACCTGATCGACATTCACGCCACGACGCACCAGCTCTTCGGAGACCAGAATCGGCGCGGCCGCCTTGGAGGCGATCACGTCCTTGGCGGTCAGTTGCGGACTGCTCAGGTCGGTGCGCGACAGTTGCAGCTTGGCCACTTCCAGCGGCAGACCTGATTCGGTGGCGAGCAATTTCGCCAACTCATCAGGATTTTTCACCGCCCACTCGCGGGCCTGTTCGTACGCCTTCAGGACGGTTTCGATGGTCTGCGGGTGCTCTTTCGCATAGGTGTCGGTGACGCTGACCACGCCATAACTGTTGAAATTAGTGTTGCGATACAGCAGGCGCGAACCAGCTTGCACCTGGCTGGCGGCCATGTGCGGATCGAGGCCGGCCCAGGCGTCAACATCACCTTTTTCCAGCGCGGTGCGACCGTCCGGGTGCTGCAAGTGCACCAGCTCCACATCGTCCTTGCTCAGGCCGGCCTGTTGCAGGCTGCGCAGCGTGAACAGGTACGGGTCGGTGCCTTTGGTGGCGGCGATCTTCTTGCCTTTCAGGTCGGCGACGGTCTTGTAGGGCGAGTCCTTGCGCACCACCAGCGCGGTCCATTCGGCGCGGCTGTAGACGTAAACCGATTTGATCGGGCTGCCATTGGCACGGCTGAGCACCGCGGCGAGGCTGGCGGAGGACGCAAAGTCGACGCCGCCGCTGTTGAGGTATTCCAGTGAACGGTTACTGCCCTGACTGAGTACCCAACTGACTTTGGTCTGCGGCAGCGCTTTCTCCAGGAAGCCGAAGTGCTTGAGCACCAGGCTGACCGGTGAGTAATAGGCGTAATCCAGATGCACTTCGGCGGGCGGCGTTTCGGCGGCCTGCGCTGCGGGTTGCAGGCTCAAGGCCAGGGCGCAGGCGCTGAGCAGATACCTGACTTTGGGAAAACGGAAGGTGGACTTCATGAGATCAGCTCCGGCAAGGCGTTGAATTTCTTATTTCCAAAAGGTCATTTTTTATGAATGACTCCTGCGTAAAAGGAATATTGCAGGCTCTGTGCCATGTTGCGGATTTGGCGCTTTATCAAGGCTTGGCGCGGGGTCTGAAGCCAAGGGGATGTTGCCGGGAAAACAGTCTGTCGAGTCACTGTTGCTGGGCAAACAGTGTTGCCTGACGGTCATGAGCTTATGCATAAATAGAATTTAAAAAGCTATCTATAAGAGCGTTATGGTCTATGGCATTCACTCTCAAGGAGCCCCCCGATGAACCTGTCCCGATTTGTGCGCGGTCTGTTGACCAGCGCGCTGTTTGCCGCGCCATTGGCCTACGCCGCCGAACCCGTCGTACTGCACGTCGGTGATCAGAATTACTACAACGTGCGCGCCTCGGTGGAGGCGTCGGGTGTGTTGGAAGGAGCGCCGTATACCGTCGACTGGAAGCATTTCCAGGCCGCCGCGCCACTGGCCGAAGCGTTGAACACCGGCGCGCTGGACCTGGGCTTTCTCGGTGACTCGGGGTTCCTGTTCCTCGCCGCCAAACAGGCGCCGGTGAAGCTGATCGGTGTCTCGCGGCAGAACCCGGACACCATCGCCTTGCTCGTGCCGAAGGATTCGCCGGTCAAAACCATCGCCGACCTCAAGGGTAAAAAAGTCGCCTACTGGCCAGGCGCCTGGAGCCAGCAGTTGACCCTGCGCGCGTTACAACAAGCCGACCTGCCGGAGGACTACGTCGACTTCATCAAGTTGATGCCGATCGACGCCGCTGCCGCGTTGCCGCAGGGCAGCATTGATGCCTTCCCGGTGTGGGAACCCTACATTTCCCAACAGATCCTGTTCTCCGGCGCCCGACCGATTCTCACCGCCAAGAACCTGATGCCCGGCCTCAGCGCCATCGCCGCGTCGACACCGTCCATCGACAGCAAACGTGAAGCCATTGCCGATTTCCTGGTGCGCCTGAAAAAGGCTCGCGCCTGGGTCGACAACCACACTGACGAGTACGCCGATCTGTGGGCGAAGAAAGCCAATCTCGACCAGAACGTTTCCCGCCACTGGTTGCGTCAGGCGCACATGACCGTTGGCCCGGTAGACGCGCAGGCGGCCAAGGATTTGCAGAGCACCGCGGACTTCCTGTTCAAGGTCAAGGCACTGCCCTCGGCACTGGCAACCGCGCCGATCATCGACAGCTCGTTCCAGCAGGCACTCAACCAGTAACCGACGCAGCGTCGGAACCAAACACTGTGTAACCTGATCCAACCGGCGCCCGCACACGTGTGCGGGCTCAACGGTCTGGCCCAGGGCACTCCATGAAACAGCTGTTCAAGGTTTTCTGCGCACTTGCCATTGCCGTCGGGCTGGTGGGTTGCATCGCGGCTCCCATCGAAATGACGACGCAGACCAAACAGCGTCTGCGCGCGCAACCGCCGATCCGTTTTCTGCTGACGTTTGACGATGGTCCCAGCGCGTCGAGTTTCTGGAATCCGACGATGACGATTCTCGACAGCCTGGCCACCAACCCGGTGCAACCGAACCTCAAAGCGGTGTTTTTCGTGCAGACCGGCGCGCCACGGGCGGGCGACAGCGACATTGGCCGCGAGGTCATGCGCCGCGAACACGCCGACGGGCAAATATTGGGTTTCCACACGGCCACCCACTGGCACACCAATCACCGTTCCCTAAGCCCGAAAGAACTGGAACAGTCGCTGACCAAAGGCAGTGCCGACATTGCCGCAATCACCGGCGCGCCGCCGACCCTGGTGCGTCCGCCATTCTGGAACTACGACAAACGGGTCTTCGCGGCCTATCAAAAGCACGGCATGCACGTGTTGCTGACCGACCTGAGCGCCAACGACGGCAAGATCTGGGGCTTCAATGCCAGTCCCCGGCGGCGGGCCAACATGCTGCGGCAGTTGTCGGAAGTGCGCGAACGCATCGCGTTGGGCGAACTGCCGACCGTAGACGGCGTGATCCCGGTGGTGGTGACCTTCCACGACCTCAATCGCTACACCGCCCGGCATGCCCGCGAGTACCTGCAAATCCTGCTGGATAGCGCACAGGCGACCGGCGTGAAAACGGCGCAGAAGCCATTTTATGACGATCAAACCGAGCTGCAACGGGCGGCCATGGCGCGCACCGTTCGTGACAGTTCACAACCGGTGAAATTGCCGGGGATCTGGAACTGGATCTGGGGAGCGGACGCTAACTGATGCGTTCGTCCGCCAGGATTCAGTTTAGAAACATCGGTAAATAACCGAGCTCTACCAGTTTTGTATCGATATCCCCAACCCGTTCGACGTGGTCGAGGTTTTGCTCGTTCATCACCTCAGGGCAGCTGATGACTATCGTTCCCCGATCTGGCACGGGAATCAGTTTGTGTGCCTGAGGGAAGTCTGCAGGGTTCAACGATTTGGGGCAAAAACCGATCCATCCAATCGTCTGCCGATCCTTGAAGACACGTCCTTTTCTGAAGTAACTGGCCGGTACGAGGGTGACCCAGTCAATTTCAGGCCAGATATTCACTGCCTGGCTGATGATTTCCGTGAACATCTCCTGCGGGTGCTCGAACTTCATCAATAAGGCGCCGGCGTCCTCGAAGGACAGGGCGGACACGGAATCGAGGTTGTGTGCGCTGTAATGGAAAGCCACACCTCCCTCGAGCGGGTCCTGGATGGCGTTCCAGACCGAAAATTCGGTCAGGTCAGGAAGCTCCGGATCATGAGCACGTTTAACCTTGTCGATCAGCGCTTGAGTGTCGGCACTGACGTTGGTTGCAAGTGAGTCCTTAAGGCTTTTCCCTTGCAGATACCAGTTGGCCAGAAGCGGGCTGATGGCCCCGAGTTCTCGCAAAAACCTGGCCGCTTTTTCTATCTGCAGCTCAAGGGGAAGTGACGTAATGGCTGCCTTGTTGAACCTGAATGTGAAAATGAAGCTTTTGAAGTTGGTCATGCTGACACCTTGCATGCGTTGCGGGTCGGACTATGCGATCAATCCCGGGTTATCTCTGTATCGCCCGCGCAACTGACCAGCGTTCGCGTCATCTCCAACCTGATTGGCGAGCTTCGCACCTATAAAGATCCCGGCTGCCGCGGCAATAACTCATCGATCATCCGCAAACAATGATTCAACCCCGGCGATACATCACCCACGCGCCGGCTGAGAATGATAGGCGAGGTCGCGTTGTCTTCCAGCAGTGGCGTGAAACCAATGTCGTCGCGGTGCAGCAATTGCACCGAAGCCGGCACCAGGGTGACACCGATTCCCGCGCCTACCAGACCGATGGCGGTTTGCAGCTCGTTGGTCCATTGCGCCACATGGATGCTCACACCATAGGACTCGAACAACGCGATCACATGGTCGGCGTAGCTGGGCCGCGGGTTGCCGGGGTACAAAACGAAGGGTTCCTTCGCCAGGTCGCGGAGGCTGATCGGCCCGGCCAGCAAGGGATGGCCGGCGGGCAGGGCGGCGACCAAGCGGTCTTCAGTCAAAACAGTCTGGACAATGGCCGGGTCGTCGATGCGGATCCGCCCGAAACCGATGTCGATCCGACCGGCCTTGAGCGCCTGCACCTGTTGCAGCGTGGTCATTTCCGAGAGCCCCAACTCAAGCTCCAGAGGCTCGCCGCTGCGCAAACGGCGGATCAGTTCCGGCAGCACGCCATAGAGTGTCGACGGCGCAAAACCGATTCCCAGCCAGGTTTTTTCGCCCAGGCCGATCCGTCGCGTGTTGTCGCAAACCTTGCCCAATTGATCGAGCAGGGCGGTGGAGTGCTCATGGAAAAACCGCCCGGCGTCGGTCAGCTTCAGCGGCCTCCCGCGTTCCAGCAACAACACCCCGAGTTCGTCTTCCAGCTGCTGAATCTGCCGGCTCAGCGGCGGCTGGGCGATGTGCAGCAATTCAGCGGCGCGAGTGAAGTTGAGGGTTTGAGCCAACACCTGAAAATACCGAAGGTGACGCAGTTCCATGGGGCCTCCGCAAACAATTCAGTTGCATACCTTTAAGGTATCAAGTCAGACCAATTCTATATTGGCTTCCCGAAAAAAGCCGTACCAGAATCGGTTCCAGAACTTTAAGAACCTGACGGGTATCGCCATGCTTGCAACTGCCATTGAATCGATCGAGACGATCATCGTCGATCTGCCGACCATCCGCCCGCACAAGCTGGCGATGCACACCATGCAGAACCAGACGCTGGTGATCATTCGCGTGCGTTGCGCCGATGGCATTGAAGGCATTGGCGAATCCACCACCATCGGTGGCCTGGCGTATGGCAACGAAAGCCCGGACAGCATCAAGACCAACATCGACCGCCACTTCGCGCCGCTGTTGCTGGGCCAGGACAGCGCCAACGTGAACGCCGCGATGTTGCGCCTGGAACGCAGCATCCGGGGCAACACCTTCGCCAAGTCAGGTATCGAAACCGCGTTGCTCGACGCCCAGGGCAAACGCTTCGGCCTGCCGGTCAGCGAACTGTTGGGCGGGCGGGTCCGCGATGCACTGCCGGTGGCCTGGACCCTGGCCAGTGGCGACACCGACAAGGACATCGCCGAAGCGGAAAAAATGCTCGACCTGCGTCGCCATCGCATCTTCAAACTGAAAATCGGTGCCGGCGAAGTCAACCGCGATCTGGCCCACGTCATTGCGATCAAGAAAGCCCTGGGTGATCGCGCCAGCGTGCGGGTCGATGTCAATCAGGCCTGGGACGAAGCGGTCGCGTTGCGCGCCTGCCGGATCCTCGGCACCAACGGCATCGACCTGATCGAACAGCCGATTTCGCGCAACAACCGCGCCGGCATGGCGCGCCTGAACGCTATGAGCCCGGCACCGATCATGGCTGACGAATCCATCGAGTGTGTGGAAGACGCGTTCAACCTGGCCCGTGAAGGTGCTGCCTCGGTGTTCGCCCTGAAGATCGCCAAGAACGGCGGCCCGCGCGCCGTGCTGCGAACCGCCGCGATTGCCGAAGCGGCCGGCATTGGCCTGTACGGTGGCACCATGCTCGAAGGTGGCATCGGCACCCTGGCGTCGGCGCATGCGTTTGTCACGCTGAACAAACTGGCGTGGGACACCGAGCTGTTCGGCCCGCTGCTGCTGACCGAAGACATCCTCAGCGAGCCGCTGGTCTATCGCGATTTCGAGTTGCACGTGCCGAAAACCCCGGGCCTGGGGCTGAGCCTCGATGAAGAGCGCCTGGCGTTCTTCCGTCGCGACAAAACCTCTACTGCCATTCATCTAGCCTGAGGAGAGCCTTATGCTGTTCCACGTAAAAATGACCGTGAACCTGCCGGTCGACATGAATCCTGAAGCAGCCGCCAAGTTGAAGGCTGACGAAAAAGCCCTGGCCCAGCGCCTGCAAGAACAAGGCAAGTGGCGTCACCTGTGGCGCATCGCCGGGCTCTATGCCAATTACAGCGTGTTTGATGTCGATAGCGTTCAAGAGCTGCACGACCTGCTGATGCAATTGCCGCTGTACCCGTACATGGCGATCGAAGTCACCGCGATGTGCCGGCATCCTTCTTCCATCCGCGAGGATGACCGCTGAACCCAGCCTGTTCAGTTCGCCACGCTAATAATTACAAGATGAGGAACCACCATGAACGTCAAGATTTCCCACACTGCCAGCGCCCAGAAATTTCTCGAAGAGGCCAGCGGCCTGCTCAATGACGCCGGCAACCCGCGGGTCAAGGCACTGATCTACCGCATCCTGCGCGACTCGGTGAACATCATCGAAGACCTCGCCGTGACCCCGGAAGAATTCTGGAAAGCCGTCAATTACCTCAACGTGCTGGGCGCGCGTCAGGAAGCCGGTTTGCTGGTCGCGGGGATTGGCCTGGAACATTACCTGGACCTGCTGATGGACGCCGAAGACGAGCAGGCCGGCAAGGCCGGCGGCACGCCGCGGACCATCGAAGGGCCGCTGTACGTGGCCGGTGCACCGTTGTCCCAGGGCGAAGCGCGTCTGGATGATGGCGTCGATCCGGGTGTGACGCTGTTCATGCAGGGCCGAGTGTTCAATACCGCCGGCGAACCGTTGGCCGGCGCCGTGGTGGATGTCTGGCATGCCAACACCGGCGGCACTTACTCGTACTTCGATACCACGCAATCGGAGTTCAACCTGCGTCGCCGTATCGTCACCGATGCCGAGGGCCGTTACCGTTTCCGCAGCATCGTGCCGTCGGGCTACGGTTGCCCACCGGACGGTCCGACCCAGCAACTGCTCGACCAACTGGGCCGTCACGGCCAGCGTCCGGCGCACGTGCACTTCTTCATCTCGGCACCGGATCATCGTCACCTGACCACCCAGATCAACCTCGACGGCGATCAATACCTGCACGACGATTTCGCCTACGCCACCCGTGACGAGCTGATCGCGAAAATTACCTTCAGCGAGGATCAGGCGCGTGCGGCGGCTTATGGGGTGAGCGGGCGCTTTGCTGAAATCGAATTCGATTTCACCTTGCAGTCATCCGCCCAGCCTGAAGAGCAGCAGCGTCACGAACGGGTTCGCGCACTCGAGGACTGACAGCAGCCCCCTGTGGGAGCGAGCCTGCTCGCGATAGCGGAGTGTCAGTCAACATTGATGTTGAAGCTGATGGCCCTATCGCGAGCAGGCTCGCTCCCACATTTGACCGAGTTTCTTCAAGGCGTACGCATTTAGAAGGGGCCAGAACCTTCCACATGTCAGCCCACTGACACACCGTTGCAAGCACTGCCTTAGAATGACCTGACGCAACCTATAACAACAACGAGAGTGACCCGATGATGCAAGCGCAACTGTTGAGTCAGCGCAGCTCCGTATTCGACCATGCCGACCCGTACGCGGTGTCGGGCTATGTCAATCAGCATGTCGGTAATCATTGCATCCTGATGCCCCGCGCCGGGCACCCGCTGGCCAGTCTCAATCACCGCAAATTTGCCAGTCTCGACCTGTGCCGCATCAGCTACGGCGGCAGCGTTCGTGTCACCTCGGGTGCGCTGGAAACCATCTATCACCTGCAAGTGTTGCTGCGTGGCAATTGCCTGTGGCGCGGTCACGGTCAGGAGCATTACTTCGCGCCCGGCGAGTTGCTGCTGATCAACCCCGACGATCCGGTGGACCTGACGTATTCCGACGATTGCGAAAAATTCATCCTCAAAGTCCCGACGTCCTTGCTGGAATCAGTCTGCGACGAGCAGCGCTGGCGGTATCCGGGGCAGGGCGTGCGGTTCCTGGAGAACCGTTATCAGCTCAATGAGCTGGAAGGGTTTGTCGGCCTGCTGGCGATGATTTGCCAGGAAGCCGAAGCCACCGAGCAGATTCCCAAGGTGCAGGAACACTACGCTCAGATCATCGTCAGCAAGATGCTCAGCCTGATGCAGACCAACGTCAGCCGCATCAGCCTCGGTTCGCAGACCGCCACGTTCGAGGTGATCGCCGACTACATTGCGCGCAACCTCAAGCAGGACATCGACAGTGAAGAACTGGCGCGCCAGGCGCGGATGAGTTTGCGTTCTTTGTATGGCTTGTTCGAACGCAACGCTGGGACCACGCCAAAAAACTACATTCGGCAAAAACGCCTGGAACGCATCAATGCGTGCCTGATCGACCCGACCTGCAACGTGCGGAACGTCACTGAGGTGGCGATGGATTATGGGTTTCTGCATTTGGGAAGGTTCTCGGACAACTATCGCAAGCAGTTTGGGGAGTTGCCTTCGGATACGCTGAAGCGGCGGGAGTGAATCATGCGGCCAATTAGCATGTTTTATGCGAGGTCAAACCTGGCTATGGCTGCGAGACAGCACATCACAAATAAGAGCCCCAATAAGGTCCACTGCAAAACGGCCAATTTTCGCTTTAAATTCGCGGGAAATTTTTCCAATCTTCCGGACACAATTCGCCTCTTTTCAGATAAAAGTTCGGGAAAGTCACGATCCCGGAAATGCCTCCTATGAGCATTAGCCGTCCCCATGGACCACCATGCTTGAGAGGGGCTCGCACCATGATCGCCGTACAATTTTTAAGCTGCTCAAGCATCCAGTCCATCTTGGTGTAAGCCATGTGCAATGCGACAGTGATCCAAACTAATGCTGCTGCAAAGTAAATCAGGCCGATGCCGGCGATCAACACGTCAACAGTTCCCTGGCTCATTTAGCGATCTCATGAATTTTTTCTCCGGCGTAAATTTTTAGGGTGCCGCTAATAAAACAATCCGGATTTGCTGATAATGCAAAGTGCAAACATCGCTAACACAAGTGTTACGAGAAGCCAGTGCATAATTGCCAATTTAAGTCTCAGTGAGTTTGGAATGGCTTGTAGGTCTTCACTGCTTAACTGACCATTTTTCAGATAAAGTCGTGAAAAAGCAACGTAACCGGTTATCCCTCCAATCAACATCAATTTCCCCCAGATTCCTGCATGCCTTAAAGGAGTCAAAGTTTTTACTCCAACGCTTTTTGGGAATAGATGTAAAAGCATTTCGATTTTTTTATAAGCCATATAAAGCGCGACCCCGCACCAAACAGACATACATAAAAATACAGATGCGGATAGCAAACCTACAACAAACCGAGCAGTGCTCATTTTGTATTCTCGTGGACTATTTCCCCTGCACTCTCTCCGAGAATTCCCCCGGCCGAACCACCTACGTAAGATCCAGCACCGATTATTAACACGCCGCATACGAGACCGGCCGTCCCACCCGTCGGTATAGAAAGTGCAACGCATAGACTGCTTACCGCGGGTGCCGATAATGTTGCTCCGATTGCCACTCCGCCCAAGATCCCTCCTAAAAAACCTCCCGCTTCGGTAAATTTCACCTTCTCGCACGCCTCCACATTCCCTTCTGCACAAACACCCTGAACCTTGATGACTGACGCTCCACCACCCACCGCAGTGCCAACCCAACCACCATATTTGACGTACTTCGCCGCTTTAGAAACGCCCTCAATATGCGTGGCATAACCGGGAATCTGTCCAATGGCACCGGCTTTTCTCCACCGATGAACAAGACTTTTGGTCGATATACCCAACGCGGTTTTCAGATTGGGATGATCCGGAAAGCCAATGCTCTTTTTTGTCAGTTTGGTGAGCTGGGTATTCAACTGAGCCAACAGGCGTTTGCGTTCCGCATAAAACTCGGCGGAGTTGAGGTGGCCATTGGCTTGAAAAGTACGTGTATGCAAACTCTCGATGTCACTCAGAATGACTTTCACGTCGTTCAGGTTCTTCGCGAACATGGACAGTCCGAAGCTTGCACCCAGTGAACCCTTGGAAAGAAAGAACGCAATTTCGTCATGGTGCCGCGCCATGAAATCGGCCTCGTCTGAACTGAGAGGCTCCAGGGCTCTATTTACATTACCCGCCGCTTGCATCAACAACGCTTCTTCAAAGGTACATTGCTGATTATTCGGGTCACTGAGAACAATCATCGTCCCGGCTTTCACTTGATCCAGATTCGGGTTCAATGCCTTGAATTTGGCGATGACGGCAGGTGAGGCTGAAGTGAAAAGCTGAGCCTCCAGTTTGTCAGCCGTCGTACTTCTGGGGACGACGTAGAAACCGGGCTCTTCTTGTGGGACTTCCGCCGGCCATCGCTCTTGAGGAAAGAACTTCAAATCCGAAACTGGATGAGGCGAAGAGGCTGCCTTCAAGGCATCGGGCGAACGCGTGTTAGTCGACTTGAGGTTTTGCGCATGGACAAAGCGCAACAAGCGTTCCGGGTCCGGTTTTAATAAAGGCTGAGTGAGCGTCGAGGTCGGTGTTCTTTTAACCCGTTCAGTAATCGCGCCCTGAGCTTTTCGCCTCACGGATTGCGATTGGATAAGCAGGTCTTGTTGTTCTTGCAGAAGCGCCTGTACGCCTTGCTCCGGGGTTTTTTTGCCTCGTGCAACATCATCGGCAATGCGCTTCGCGTAGTAGGCAACTTCCCGATTGAACTGTTCCCGCGCCATGCCGTGGGCAAGATGTCGAGCGCTGACAGTGCGGGCTTGCCCGATCAGTTTCCCGGCAGCGCTATTGACGTCCCCAGGGTCATGACGGTTTGGATTCATCCTTCTTCGCCCCACGAACTGTAGCCGGCGGTTTTCGCCAAATGGTGGGTCCAGGTGATGTCTCGGTAAAGAATGGCCACCTGCTCTTGGGGCTCGGCGTCGTTTTGAAAAATGGCATGAGGTACTTCAAGCGTCAGGTCGGCAATGACCCCGCCATTGATCGACACGGTGTAAAACTTTTCTTGCATGCCGAAGGACGACACGCGGTAAAAACTGATCGTGCAGTTGATCTCTTCTCTGTTTGAAAGCGCTTGAGCGAGTAGCGGCGAGGATTTGTCGACGGCTTTGGTGATGATGATCGGGCTATGGGTCGATTTATTGATATTGCCAATGTTGGACATGTTGTGGCTGTAGGACAGCACCATGATCTCGTCCGTGTGCGCAGCCTGATACTTGTTGCCGATAGAGGCCTGGGTTGAACAGCCCGCTGAAATCAATCCTTGAGCTTTTCCGTTTATGGTCATGTAACCGTGATTAGCCATGGAAACCACTCCTTGTAGTCAGGAGGGCAGTCTATTCAGAAGTTGTAAGCAGTTATGTAGTCCGATTCCGAAAATACGTTCTGCACTAAACGGATAAAGGTCTGCACCCAGCGGATAGTCCACCCCATCCCCCCGTCCTAGCATGGCCCTGCCTGAATAAAAACAATGGAGGCGGCGGCCATGTCCCTGCGACCCGAATACCTTCACTCCCTGCTTGAAGATGACAAAGAACAGGGCATCTACCGCTGCAAGCGCGAGATGTTTACCGACCCGCGGCTGTTCGATCTCGAGATGGAACACATCTTCGAAGGCAACTGGCTGTACCTGGCGCACGAAAGCCAGATCCCCAACAAAAACGATTTCTACACCACCACCATGGGGCGCCAGTCGATCTTCATCGCGCGCAACAAGGACGGTGAACTCAATGCCTTCCTTAACGCCTGCAGTCACCGTGGCGCGATGCTCTGCCGGCACAAGTCCGGCAACAAGAGCTCGTACACCTGCCCATTCCACGGCTGGACCTTCAACAACTCCGGCAAACTGCTGAAGGTCAAAGACCCGGCAGCGGCCGGCTACCCGGCGAGCTTCAACTGCGAAGGCTCCCACGACCTGACCAAAGTCGCGCGGTTCGAGTCCTATCGCGGCTTCCTGTTCGGCAGTCTCAAGGCTGATGTCGTGCCGCTGGTCGAGCACTTGGGCGAGTCAGCCAAGATCATCGACATGATCGTCGACCAGTCTGCCGATGGCCTGGAAGTGCTGCGCGGTTCCTCCAGCTACATCTACGAAGGCAACTGGAAACTCACCGCCGAAAACGGTGCCGACGGTTACCACGTCAGCTCGGTGCACTGGAACTACGCCGCCACTCAGAACCAGCGCAAGCAGCGCGAGGCCGGCGACAGCAATCCGACCATGAGCGCCGGCAGCTGGGCCAAGCAGGGCGGTGGTTTCTATTCCTTCGACAAGGGCCACATGCTGCTCTGGACCCGTTGGGCCAACCCGGAAGATCGCCCGCTGTACGAACGCCGCGATGAACTGGCCCAAGACTTCGGCAAGGCCCGCGCCGACTGGATGATCGAGAACTCGCGCAACCTGTGCCTGTACCCGAACGTGTACCTGATGGACCAGTTTAGCTCGCAGATCCGTATCGCCCGGCCGATCTCGGTCAACCGCACGGAAATCACCATTTACTGCATCGCCCCCAAAGGCGAAAGCGACCACGCCCGTTCGAGCCGGATTCGTCAGTACGAGGATTTCTTCAACGTCAGCGGCATGGCCACCCCGGACGATCTGGAGGAATTCCGCTCCTGCCAGACAAGCTATCAGGGCAGCGTGACCGCCTGGAACGACATGTCCCGTGGCGCCGAGCACTGGATCGAAGGTGCCGACGAAGCGGCGAAAGAAATCGACCTGCATCCACTGCTCAGCGGTGTGCGCACTGAAGACGAAGGTCTGTTCGTGTTGCAGCACAAGTATTGGCAGCAAACGATGCTCAAGGCCCTCGCTGCCGAAGAATCCCGGTTAATTGCTGTGGAGGCCGTGCAATGACTATTACCTACGACAGCGTTCGCGACTTCCTCTACCGCGAAGCCCGTTACCTGGATGAACGGCAATGGGACGAATGGCTGGAGCTGTACGCCCCGGACGCGACGTTCTGGATGCCGTCCTGGGACGACAACGACGAACTGACCGAGGACCCGCAGCGGGAAATCTCGCTGATCTGGTACGGCAACCGCACCGGTCTGGAAGACCGCATCTTCCGCATCAAGACCGAGCGTTCCAGTGCCACCGTGCCGGACACTCGCACCTCTCACAACATCAGCAACATCGAGCTGCTGGAACAGGCCGACGGCCTCTGCAAGGTGCGCTTCAACTGGCACACCCTGAGTTTTCGCTACAAGACCGTCGACAGCTATTTCGGCAGCAGTTTCTACACCCTTGATGTGCGCGGCGAAAACCCGCTGATCAAGGCCAAGAAAGTGATCCTGAAGAACGACTACGTTCGCCAGGTCATCGATGTTTACCACCTGTGAGGCGGCCGTCATGACTCATTCCATTGCATTCAATTTCGAAGACGGCGTCACCCGTTTCATCGACGCCAACGTTGGCGAAACCGTGGCCGATGCCGCGTACCGCCAGGGCATCAACATTCCGCTGGATTGCCGCGACGGCGCCTGCGGCACTTGCAAGTGTTTCGCCGAGGCCGGCCGCTACGACCTGGGCGAGGAATATATCGAAGACGCCCTCACGGCGGACGAAGCCGAGCAAGGGTTTGTCCTGACTTGCCAGATGCGCGCCCAGAGCGATTGCGTGGTGCGGGTGCCGGCCTCTTCGGAGGTCTGCCGCACGCAACAAGCCAGTTTTGAGGCAACCATCAGCGCCGTGCGTCAGTTGTCCGACAGCACCATCGCGTTGTCGATCAAAGGTGAGGCGCTGAGCAAACTGGCGTTCCTGCCGGGGCAGTACGTGAACCTCGGGATTCCCGGCAGCGAGCAGACCCGTGCCTATTCGTTCAGTTCGTTGCAGCGTGACGGCGAAGTCAGTTTCCTGATTCGTAACGTGCCTGGCGGCTTGATGAGCAGCTTTCTGACCGGCATGGCCAAGGCCGGCGACAGCATGAGCCTGGCCGGGCCGTTGGGCAGTTTTTATCTGCGTGACATTCGCCGTCCGTTGTTGCTGCTGGCCGGCGGCACGGGGTTGGCGCCGTTCACCGCGATGCTGGAAAAAATCGCCGAGCAGGGCAGTGAGCATCCGCTGCATCTGATCTACGGCGTGACCAACGATTTCGATCTGGTGGAAATGGATCGCCTCGAAGCCTTCGCCGCGCGCATCCCGAACTTCAGCTTCAGCGCCTGCGTGGCCAGCCCCGACAGCCAGCACCCGCTCAAGGGCTACGTGACCCAGCACATCGAGCCGAGGCACTTGAATGAGGGCGACGTCGATGTCTACCTGTGCGGCCCGCCGCCGATGGTCGAGGCCGTCAGCCAATACATTCGCGATCAAGGCATCGCGCCGGTGAATTTCTACTACGAGAAGTTTGCCGCCAGTGCGGCGTGAGTCGCGCGCTGATGCCGCGCCAGACACAGATCCAGTGTGGGAGCGAGCTTGCTCGCGATGGTCTCCAGAACGCCGCGTCTATCCAGAAAGCACGCGTAATCGTTAACGACCATCGCCGGCAAGCCGGTCTCGCTCCCACAGGACAGAGTTTCGTCCGGTGGCTTTTCATTGACCGGGCATCCGTCGTCACGAGGTACATATGAACAGATTTCACGAAAAAGTCGCGCTGATCACCGGCGCTGCGCAAGGCATCGGCCGGCGCGTCGCCGAGCGCATGGCAGCGGAAGGCGCGCGGTTGATTCTGGTCGATCGCTCCGAGCTGGTGTTCGAAGTGCAACAACAATTGGGTCAGGACAGCCAGGTGCTCGCGCTGACCGCCGATCTGGAGCAGTACGCCGACTGCAGCCGCGTGATGCAAACCGCCGTCGAGCGTTTCGGGCGTCTCGACATCCTCATCAATAATGTCGGCGGGACGATCTGGGCCAAGCCTTTCGAGCATTATGAAGCACAGCAGATAGAGGCCGAAGTCCGCCGCTCGCTGTTCCCGACGCTGTGGTGCTGCCACGCCGCATTGCCATACATGCTGGAGCAGGGCAGTGGCGCCATCGTCAACGTGTCGTCCATCGCCACCCGCAGCATCAACCGCGTGCCGTACGGTGCGGCGAAGGGCGGGGTGAATGCGCTGACCGCTTGCCTGGCGTTCGAAAACGCCGGTCGTGGCGTTCGGGTCAATGCAACGGCGCCCGGTGGCACCGAAGCGCCGCCGCGGGTGATTCCGCGCAACAACGCCGAACAAAGCGCTGAGGAAAAGGTGTGGTATCAGCAGATCGTCGACCAGACGCTCGACAGCAGTCTGATGAAACGCTACGGCACACTGGATGAACAGGCAGGCGCTATTCTGTTTCTGGCCAGCGACGAAGCGTCCTACATCACCGGCATGATCATGCCGGTGGGTGGTGGCGATCAGGGCTGAAAAAACGCTAAGAGCTACAGGCGACGCTGAAACGCTCTGACGATTCTCAGCGTGGCGTCGCTTGTGTTCAGATTGTGTACCGCGTCCAGCGGAAACCACATGCAATCGAAGATTTCATTTTGCGGGCGCGCCTCATTCGAGTTCAGCACCGATGCCTCGTAGACATGGTGCCGGGTGCCGCCCGAGTCCAGCTCCATCAGGTAGAGCAAGTCGTCGACCCCCAGTCCGGTCTCTTCCCACAGTTCGCGCATGGCCGCAGCTGCGATGGTTTCACCGCGCTCGACCTTTCCGCCGGGCAGCGTCCAGCGGCACCTTGGCTTGCGCACCAGGAGAATGTACCGGTCCTGCTCACAAATGACGGTTGCGCGCACTTTCATGTGTTACCTGATTGCCTGTCGTCATAATTCAGTAATAAAAATGCAATATTAAGGCAGGCCCCGGTTTAGCGCAGCCTCTGGCTACTTGGAGGTGTCTCAGGGGCTTAAAGTGCAACCGGATGCCGGAATCCTGTCGCGACGTCTGGTCGGCTTCTGTGCGAACGGTGGGTGTAAGGTAGGCAGGTCAGTTCTGAAATCAGTACCGAAATGGAGGTAGCTTATGAGCGTTCCGATGCTGAATAAGATGCACATGAACGGTTATGACGTACTCAGCGTAAACAACGGTCCCTGGCGGGTATGCACACAAGGCGACCGGTTGGCAGCCTTTGCCAGCAGGGAAGAGGCCCTGGCCTTTGCGGCGTCTCTTCCCGGTTACAAGGCGCGGGCGAAAAAGCCGGCCGATAGCCGCAAAGTCGATAAATAGTCAGCTTCAAGCCCCGGTTTGCCGTAAAGCTGTTCACTTAAGCGCACTCTTGGATCGTGCATACCTGTGTGGGAGCAAGCTCCCTCGCCACAGGTTTCTCTGATTCAAGATTCTCTTAAGTGAACAGCATTACCGGTTTGCCGGGGCTTTTCATATCTTGCCGCCGGACTAATAACCGCCGCCACCCGTCCCGACCGTGTGGGAAGGCTCCCTGGCCTTTTGCTGTACATGACTCCATTCAGCGCAGGTCATGAAGCTTTTGTGATCGACCTTGCCCTTGCCATCAAAACTCACGTTGTACGACTGCTTCTGGCCGGCTTTCACCAGTTTGTAGTCAAAGCAGGTGCCGGGCACGACCGTGCGGTCGCTGATCGATTGAGGCTGACCGCCAATCTGCTGGACCTGGTCCTTGCTCATGCCGGTTTCGACCTTGGCGACCAGCGGCTGGTCACGGTAGACGCGTGATTCAGTGCTACAGCCGCTCAACGCTGCCAGCGCGATAACCAGTGCGCATAGAGGTTTGTTCATGGCCGCGCTCCCGTCAGTGAGCCTTGTTTCGACTGATCGCCTTGGCCTTCACTTCTTCGGCATAACCCGCCAGCCGTTGTTCATCGCCCTGGAACAATTCGCACAACCTCATGGCTGCCTGTGCGTCCGCATCATTGCCAGCGTGGCGTAGTTGATCCGCCAGACGCAGAAGCTCTACCGCCGACCACCTCAAATCCGACGCAACGCTTTGCAGGTCGCGCCGAAGTTCGTTTTCAGATTCGTTAAGCCACATGACGACCTCCTGAACATATCTGCTACGAAATTTTAGCCCCGATTCGTGGCTCAGGGCGTTTTGTTCGTCTGAACAGTCCATGCAGCCTTTGGTCGGGAAGTTGAATGGGAACGGATAGATCTGGTGTCGTACTGAAGTGGTGAACTTTTGCTAGGGCGAGGCAACTTCAAATGACGGCGACCGATGATTTTAGATTTCACGCGCATGAGCTGATCGTCGATCTGGACGCGGCGACCACGGAAATGATGAAGCTGATCTCCGCGCATCAACTGAGCGGCCCGGAGTGGGAACGGGTGAACCAGTGGCAGCATGAGGCGTATGAACGGTGGATGACCTATTTGAACGCCAGGTCCCCCAAAGATGAAAACGCCCCACAGTGAGTGCTGTTCAATCGATGGATGTCTGCTGAACGACGCGCTACATTGCCTTTTTTCTGAAAAAGGAAGCGTCATGCGGACGTTGATCGCGGGAGTCGTGGTGGCGTTACTGGCGGGGTGCTCATTGCCGGCTTCGGTGGTGCCGGGTGAGCCGAATGTCAGTAAATACAGCGAAAAGGCACCGAAGGAGTATGCCGCCTGCGTGCTGCCGGCGTGGCAGAAGGAAATTCCCGCGTCGGCTCAAACGGGGATTTCCAATGGCTACCGGGTAACAGCCCCCAGCATCATCACGGCTGACGAGATTGTCGATATCGTGAAATCCAGGGATGGCAGCCGGGTATCGCTTTATCAGGGCCCGCCCTGGGCCAAGTCTGGCGCGCTGCGCGAGGCTGTTCGCGACTGTCTGTGAGGCTTAGCCGGAAATCTCTGTGACCGGGATAGTCTGGTCGTCAGATGCCTGGGCACTGCTTTTCTTTTCCCGGCGATCGTTGATCCAGTTGTCCACCTGCGCACCAAACTCAGCCGGCGCCTTTCGTCCCACTCTCCTGGCGAGATCAAGAATGGTCTGCTGGGCAAGGGCGTCCTCCATGCGTTTTTGCGCAGTCATCATGACCGCATGTACCGAGCAGGGGCCTGTCAGCGCCCAAGCGGGTGCAGAACCTTCGAACAAGGCGCAACGCCCACGAATATCGCGACAATCGAAAATCAGCTTCTGGCCGTCGATCGCATTGACGATATCGAGCACGCTGATTTCGTCCGAGGGCCGCGCCAGTTTGAAGCCGCCACGCACGCCTTCAGTGGCCACCACCAGTTTTGCCTTGGCCAGTTTGGTGAAAATTTTCGCCAGATAGTCCTGCGGCACACCTTGCAGCTCCGCCAGTTCACGCACGCTCGCCTCACGGGTGTCGCCGCAATTGCCTACCAGAAAAAGCAGGCAGTGAATGCCGTACTCAACGCCCGCGCTATAAAGAGACATTTTGATCTCCGACTAATGTTGTCGTAAATGTTATCAGCAGAACGTTAGCCGAGCAACGAACCCCGCAGCCGCTCATCTCTTCCGGCACTGCCTTTCAACATTGATTGAGTAGTGCTCTGCCGTGGATCAAAGTTTTCGATAGCAACCATAACAAAAAACCGATTGCGCCGATTAACTAGGATAAATATAGTCGCAGTTGTTCGGTCGGCACTGGCAAGCGCATGACCACTGACGAATTCATTGATCGGCCTTCTCTCGGAGTTAAAAATGAAACAGCACATCCTGGTAATCGGCGCAGGTTTCGGTGGTATGTGGACAGCTTTGAGCGCTACGCGTCTGTTCGACATTCATGGTCACAACGACGTTGAAGTGACTGTTTTGGCTCCGCAGGCCGAGCTGCGCGTGCGTCCGCGCTTCTACGAACCGAATGCGCACCAGCTGGCTGCGCCCATCGGTGAGCTGTTTGATGCGGTCGGCGTGAAGTTCATCAAGGGCGCTGCGGAAACCATCGACGTTGTGCAAAAACGCGTCGGCTACATCGATGCATCGGGTGCCAAACAAGTGTGCAGCTACGACAAACTCGTTCTGGCCACCGGCAGCCGTCTCGCCATCCCGGCCACCGCAGGCGTGGTTGAACATGCGTTCGACGTTGACCAGATTGAAGAGGCCGTGCGCCTGGAAAACCACCTGAAATCCCTGGCCAGCCTGCCGGAAAGTAAAGCCCGCAACACCGTCGTCGTGGCGGGCGGCGGCTTCACCGGGATTGAAACGGCGACCGAGATGACCGCGCGTCTGCGTGCCATCCTGGGTGATCAGGCTGACGTCGAGGTGATCATCGTTGATCGCGGCGAGAAAATTGGCGGGTCGATGGGCGCCGAAATCGCCAGGTCGATCGAAGAGGCCAGCGTTGAAACCGGCGTGGAATGGCACTTGAAGGCATCGGTGCTTTCCGTCGATGCCAACGGTGTCAACTTGAGTGACGGCCAGCGCATCGATGCCAAAACCGTGGTCTGGACCACCGGCGTGCGCGCCAGCTCGCTGACCGAGCAGATTCCGGCGGAGCGCGATCACCTTGGCCGCCTGCACGTGGACAGCCACCTGAAAGTCATCGGTCAGGATGATATCTACGCCACCGGCGACGTTGCCTACGCCGCTTCAGACGACATCGGCAACTACGCGTTGATGACCTGCCAGCACGCCATTTCCCTGGGGCGTCACGCCGGCAATAACGTTGCCGCGCACATTCTCGGCGTTGATCCGACACCGTACAGCCAGCCTAAATACGTGACCTGTCTGGATCTGGGCAGCTGGGGCGCGGTGTACACCGAAGGTTGGGACCGCCAGGTCAAACTGGTGAAACAGGAAGGCAAGAACCTCAAGACGCAGATCAACACGGTGTGGATCTACCCGCCGGCCGCTGACCGCGCCGCCGCGTTGGCTGCGGCTGATCCGATGATTCCTGTCGCCTGAGGCCTGTTGTTCGATAACGTTGCCTGATTGGAAAAATCCCGCCCAAGTGTTCTTGGGCGGGATTTTTTTTTGCGGTCGGTTGCGATGGTGAAATTTAACGTGTAGTTTTTCATGAAATTATAAATAGAAAATTTCACGAGGCCTGCATGTTCCAGCAATCCACCCGGCACGTCGCCAGTTACTACGCCCACACTTGCGCAAATCGTCTGGTGGATCGCGCGGCTTTGGAGGGTGAGCAGGACACCGAAATTTTGATCATCGGCGCCGGCTTCAGTGGCTTGCACACGGCGCTGCGACTGGCCCTGGCCGGTAAGCGCGTGACCTTGCTGGAAGCCAGTCGGGTGGCGTGGGCGGCGTCGGGGCGCAATGGCGGTCAGGCGATTCTCGGTTGGTCGTGCGACATGCCGCCGCTGGAGGCTGCGCTGGGTTATGAACGTGCGCGACGGTTGTGGGACGGCATGCGTTGGGCTGCACAGGAACTGCGGGCATTGCCTGAACGCCATGATTTCGATTGCGACTACCGGGCCGGTCACCTCTGGACGTCGGTGTTGCCGCGTCGGGTGAGTCTGCTGACCGAGTGGCAACACGAGGCCAGCCACAAGTGGGGCCACGACGGTTTGCAATTCATCCCGCGTGAGCAGTTGCCGCAATGGGTCGCCAGTGAACGCTATCAGGCCGGGCTGTTTGACCCAGAAGGCGCGCACCTGAATCCGCTGAAACTGGCGCTCGGCCTAGCCGCCGCCATCGAGCGCGCCGGCGGCAAAATTCATGAGCAAAGCAAGGCGCTGAACTATCGCGAGGAGGGGGGCCGTTACGTGGTCACCACTGAGCGCGGTCGTATTCGGGCCGATGTGCTGGTGCTGGCGTGCAACGCGTATCTGGATCGACTTGATCCGAAGCTGTCGAGTTGTGTGTTGCCGGTCGGCACCTATCAGGTGGCCACCGCACCACTTCCGCAAGCGTTGGCCACTGCGCTACTGCCGAGCAATGCCTGCGTCACCGACAATCAATTCGTGCTCGATTATTTCCGTCGTACGCCGGATAACCGGTTGCTGTTTGGCGGTGGTTGCACCTACCTGGGTGGCATGCCGAAGGACATCGCCGCGGCGACCCGACCCTTTCTGCAACGGGTGTTTCCACAGCTCAAGGATGTAGAACTGGAATTCGCCTGGGGCGGGCATATCGATCTCACCCTCAAGCGCACGCCTGATATCGGTCGCCGCGACGATCTCTACTGGCTTCAGGGTTACTCCGGCCACGGCGTGCTACCGACCCTGGCCGGGGCCCGAGCCGTGTCCGACGCGATACTGGGTCAGCCGGATGAGCTGGCCTTGTATCAGGGCCTGGTCAACGGGACTTTCCCTGGCGGCAAGTACATGGCCGCACCGCTGGAAGCCATCGGCAAGGCCTGGTATCGCTTGCGCGACAGCCTTTGATTCGCACATTTTCTGGAAGCTTTCAGATGGACAGGCAAGAAGAAATCTCGGCGTTGGCGATCCTGATTCAGGACCTGCGCAAACACAAAAAATACACGCTCAAGGAACTGGCGGACAAAATCGGTCGCTCCGTCGGTTTTCTCTCGCAAGTCGAACGTGGACTGTCACGGCCGACGGTGGCGGACCTGACCGCGATCAGCGAAACCCTCGGCGTGCCGACCACCTATTTCTACAGCCTGCCCAAACCCATGGCCCTGCCGTGGGTGACCCGGCCGGACGAGCGCCGCACGCTGTATTACGCCGACGGCATCACCGACATCATGGTCTCGCCGAAAATGCGCGCGTCGTTCTCGATGCTCGAAAGTCAGCTCGAGCCTGGCGCCAGCAGCGGCGACCGGCATATGAACGACAGCTCGGAGCAGGGCGGTTATGTGCTCGAAGGGCAGCTGACACTTTGGCTGGATGACGATCAACCGGTCACCCTGGGGGCCGGGGACAGCTTTCAGCTCGCCAGTCATACCCATTGCCGCTACGGCAATCTCTCCGATCAGCTCACCCGGGTGCTCTGGGTTTACACCTGATAAAAACAACAAGGAACAACAAGATGGATGCTGTCTGCTCTGATCTGGTCGCTGAAGTTCGCGCGTTTCGTCAGCGCTTCCCGGATGTGCGTTACGTGGACCTGATTTCCCTGGACATCCCCGGGCATTTCTACGGCAAGCGCTACCCGATCGAGATGCTCGAAAAAGTCGCCGCGGGCAGCGCGCTCAAGCTGCCGCAGAATTGTGTGTTGCTGGGCACCCAGGGTGGGCTGTTCAAAATCGGCGACTACTGTTTCAACGACGGCGACCCGGATGCGCCGCGCCGTCTGGTGCCGGGCACGTTGAAAATCGTCAACTGGGAAACGCAGCCCCTGGGGCAGATGCTGATCACTTCCAGCGGCACTGAAAAACCGATCGTCTTCGAACCGCGCGAAGTGTTGGCGCAGGTGCTGGAACGCCTCGGTCGCAAAGGGATTTTCCCGGTGGTGGCCTTCGAGCTGGAGTTCTACCTGTTCGACCGCCAGTTGCGCGACGGCTTGCCGCAGTTCGCGCGTGATCCGGCGACCGACGATGCGGACGATCAGCCGAACATGCACATCGAACGACTGTCGCGATTTGCGCCGGTGCTCGATGAAATGGTCGAGACCGCGCGGGCGCAAGGCATCGACACCACGGTGATCACCGCCGAACTGGGCCCGGGCCAGTTCGAGATCAACTTCGGTCACCTCAATGACGGGCTGCGTGCCGCCGACTGGGCCGCCCTGTTTTGCCGCAGCACACGCGGCGTGGCCATGAAGCACAACTACCGCGCCAGTTTCATGGCCAAACCTTACTTGCAACACCCCGGCAGCGGGATGCATGTTCATGTCAGTCTATATGACGAGGCGGGCAACAATCTGCTGGCGGCCAATGGGCAACAACCGCTGCGCCATGCGGTGGCGGGTTGCCTGGAACTGTTGCCGCATTGCATGCCGATCTTTGCGCCGAACCACAACGCAATGCGTCGCTTGAGCGGCACAGTGAACGTTGCGACACGCGCCAGTTGGGGTTTTGAAGACCGGGATGCGTGCCTGCGGGTACCGGAGTCGGACGCGAAAAATCTACGGATCGAACATCGCCTCGCCGGTGCCGACGCCAACCCTTACTTGGTGCTGGCGGCGATTCTGGCGGGGCTGGAACAAGGACTGGAAGCCGGTCGTGAGCCGATCGCACCGCTCAACGAAGATCGGGGCAGTGGCATCGATTTCCCGCTGGAGATGTTGGAGGCCGTGCGTTCAATGCAAAGCCATGCGCAATTGCGCGAGGGATTGGGCGCAGAGTTCGTGAATGTGTATTGCGAAAACAAGCGTCAGGACCATTTGGCATTTCTGCAGGACATCAGTGCACGGGAATATCGTTGGTACTTGTAGAAGACCGCTTGTCGTCACTCGACCTTAAAAAAAGTGTGGATATTTAAGGGGTTAGGAAATTTAGTAACCGGATTTTGAGTCAAAATATCTTGTTACACGGTGAAATATTCCGTAATATCCGCCCCGCGTTCACCACCACGGTTTATGCATTTTTAAATCCCGGGCGTCCATCAGCTGCCCGGGATTTTTTTTGCCTGAAATAAGCTGCGATTGAAAAATCGTTCAGTCAGTTAGAACGAGTATTTCTTTCGGTTATTTAAATAGATCCCCTCTGCATATCCATGACCGTGAAAACGACGTTGTTGTTTTTGTTCTGTCTGCAATCAAATCCAGATAGCTGTCACAGCAGAAATAGACACTCTGTTCACCTCGTTAAAGCGGCTCCTGCATCAGATTCCGCTGTTCGATGGTCATCTTGTCGCCCCTGAGCCAATCCTTAGAATCGGCCCCCATCAGCTTCGTCCAACTATTCAATCCTTCAGGGAGCAACACCATGATGAACGCCATGCAGATGCAAATGCCGATGAACGCCAACATGCCAATGATGCCGATGATGGGCATGCCGATGATGATGGCGACCATGACCTGCGAAATGATGGACGACGGCATGATGTGCAAGATGATGCCGGCCGCTGGCATGGACATGGCGATGTTCAAGAACAGCGCTGAAATGATGCAGATGATGATGAACTGCGGCATGCCGATGATGATGCACTGCGGCAACATGAGCATGATGTGCATGTCCCCGGCGAGCATGGCCATGCCGATGATGAACATGATGATGCCAATGCCGATGATGGGCATGCCGATGCCGTCGATGAAGTGCGTGATGGAATGCACCATGATGGCCGATTGCATGATGTGCAAAATCATGCCGATGGCCGGCATGAACATGGACATGATGAAAAACTGCTGCGCCCTGATGATGAAAATGATGAACGATTGCAGCATGCCGATGATGATGAGCTGCAACGGCATGCCGTTGATGTGCTGCACCTGCTGATCTTGAAGCGTGTGAAGCGCTTTTCGTAGGAGCACGGCTTGCCGGCGAAGAGGCTCTTGTTATCGCCTTCGCCGGCAAGCCGTGCTCCTACGGTTTCGGTTGCCAGACCGGATTCAGGTGGTCTTCAATCCAGGCGTTCCGGGTATGTCACCACCAGATACGCCACCGCTTCACTGTCGGCGGGGTTGCGATAGCGGTGAGGCTGGTCGGCGTAGAACAGAATCGAGTCGCCGGTGGAGAGCAGGTAGCGTTCATCGTTGACGCTGATTTCCAGCACGCCCTGTGACACCACCAGATTCTCCTGCACACCAGGGCCGTGACCCTCGGATACGTCCTCACCCAACGGGCTCAGGCGCAGTTCGTAAAACTCCGATTGGCGCGCCACGTCGAACGGAAACAGTGCCCGGCTGACGAATGCACCGCTGGCGCTGACCAGGCGTTTGCTCTGGTTCGCCGACAACACCGCCACACCTTCGAACGCCCGATGTTCCAGAAATGCGGCCACCGATACCTTCAAGCCTTTGGCGATTTTGCACAGCACTTTGATCGACGGAACGCTGCGTCCGGATTCGATCTGCGCCAGCATCGCCCGGCTCACACCGCAATGCCGCGCCAAGGCGTCGAGGGACAGATGACGCTTACCCCGCAAACGCTGCAGGTTTTGCGCGACCCGCTCGCAGATCGGATCCTCCTCCAGCGACTCCAGAGTGTTCAGGTCCAGCACGGGTTCGTCGGCGCTCGCCAGAAAGCGCGAGGGTACACGGTTGTTCACGCCTGACGGGTCCCTGTCGAATCAGCAGGCTGTACCCACTGAAAGGCCTGTAAACCGGCGTTTCGAGTGTACATCTCCCACATGGCCCGTGCCCGTTGCTGAGCCTGTTTGCGTTTGTGGTGGCTGACGAAATCGATAACGTTGGCAGTCGGATTCATAGGGCACTTCACTGTCGTGATGAATGACGGAATGGCTTGAGACTACGCGGATATTTTTATAACGATAAATACTGATTTTGTATTTATTAATTCCTTTTAGTTATGTTTGATGTTGTTTTTTAGGAGCATCACGACAGGCGATTGGATCAGGGCTGCGAGCGCAGGGATCAGAGAGAAGCAGAAGCAACGCAAAGGTTTAAGCTAATTCGAAAATGATATTTATTCGTGATTTTTAAGATCGTTTAGCTTTAACACTCAACGGAGCGTTGCACTTGAGTGTCGCGCTTTTTTTGCGTAAGGGTCACTCACAGCGAGATCTTCATGGCGATTCCCCACAAGCGTTCAGCGTTGACCTTAATGGCAGCCTCGGTAGCGGCGATCAGTGCGTTACTCAGTCCCGGCGCGCAGGCTGAAGGCAAGATCAGCATCGCCCAGCAATTCGGTATCGGTTACCTGATTCTGGATGTGGTTCGCGACCAGCAGCTCATCGAGAAACACGGCAAGGAGCAGGGCCTGGACATCAAGGTCGACTGGAACAGCATCTCCGGTGCCACTGCGATGAATGAAGCGCTGTTGGCCGGTGCGCTGGATGTGGTCTCGGCAGGCGTGCCACCCATGCTGACCATCTGGGATCGAACCAAGGGCAAGCAGAACGTCAAGGCCATCGCCTCGCTGGGCTCGATGCCCAACTACCTGCTGACCAATAATCCGAACGTGAAGAGTTTGAAGGATTTCACCGAGAAGGATCGCATTGCCGTGCCAGCGGCCGGGGTAGGGTTCCAGTCGCGCACGTTGCAGATCGAAACGGCCAGGCAGTTTGGCAATGAGCACTACAAGAAATTCGACGACATCTCGATCAGCCTGGCCCACCCGGATGCGACGGCGGCGCTGATCGCCGGCGGTTCTGAAATCAACTCGCACTTTTCCAGCCCGCCGTTCCAGTACCAGGAACTGCAGAATCCCAACGTACACAAGGTGCTGAGTTCCTATGACGTGTTGGGCGGGCAGGCCACGTTCAACGTGCTGTACACCACGGAAAAATTCCACGACGAAAACCCGAAGACCTACAAGGCGTTTTACGACGCACTCGCCGAAGCCGAAAAAATCATCAAGGCCGACAAGTCCGCAGCCGCCCAGACCTACATCCGCGTCGAGCAATCGAAGTTGTCCCTGCCGCTGGTTGAGCAAATCGTCAATGATTCCGAAATCAACTTCACGGTGGTGCCGCAGCGTACGGCGGTCTATGCCGAGAAACTGCAGGAACTGGGCGTACTGAAAAACAGGGCGGGCAGTTGGAAGGACTACTTCTTCGAAGAAGCGCACGGTGGCGCGGGTAGCTGAGTAACTTCTGCAGGAGCAAGCTCGCTTCTACAAGTCCACACATTTGGGATGGCTGTTTGCCACGCGTCTGGTTATGCTCGCAACGTTTTGTATTTGCCAATCATTAACAACCACAGTGATGTCATGAGCCAAATAGAGACGCGTGCGACTGCCCTGGCGCTGTATCCGGAAGATTCCCGCGAGGCTGCGGCGCTGCTCAAACAAGCCATCCCGCTGATGGTTCGTCACAACATCCCGCCCAATCCCGTGCATTACGCGCTCTGGTACACCTACAGCAAAGGCCTGGACCCCGAGCTCAATCGACACCTGGACCGGGTGGTCAAAGACTTCGATTGTTTCCCGCCGGAATCCGCCACCCGGCTGTTTCGCGACTACATCATTCGCGACGAGCTGGCGGAGGCCCGCGCCGGGCAGCAACAGGCAATCAATCTGGTGGATGACATGCAGCGCGACGTTTCGCGCAGCGTCGAGGGCAATCTCAACTTTCAAAACAGTCTGGGACGTTGCCTGGAGATGCTCGAGTTGCCTGCCAACGAGCGTTTGCCGGATATTTTGAGCGAGCTGCAACAGAGCACCCAGCTCATGCAGAACCAGCAGGAACGCTTCCTCTCCCAGTTGCACTCGGCCCAGAGCGAGATCAAAAGCCTGCGCAGCAAACTTGAACGGGCACAACTGGCGGCGACACTCGATGGCCTGACCGAGCTGCTCAACCGGACGGCCTTCACCCGTTTGCTGGAGCAGGCGCTGAGCAATACTGACCAGGGCGTGGCGCTGGTCATGCTGGATATCGATCACTTCAAGCAATTCAATGACCAGTACGGCCACCCGTTGGGTGACCGCGTCCTGCAACATGTCGGGCAAGTGCTGCGCAGTTCGCTGCCACCCCACGCCACGGCGGCGCGCTACGGTGGCGAAGAGTTCTGCGTCATTCTGGAACACTGCGCCGACCTGGCGGGTGCCGGGGTGTTTGCCGAACAACTGCGAGTGAAAATCCAGTCATTGCGGATCAAGGCGCGTGTCGACGGCAAGGTGCTCGATACGATCACGGCGTCCTTCGGTGTGGCCTTCGCGCAATCCGGTGAGAGTCTGGACAGCCTGGTGACCCGCGCCGATGACGCGCTCTACCAGGCCAAGCGCGATGGGCGTAACCGGGTAAACAGCTAGCCGCGCATTTTCAAGCCGCAGGCCCGATCCATTTGGTGACGGTCGGCGCTTGCCACTGCTCAAGCGAGTCGATCAGTGCCGCCGGGTCGTTGTCGAGAATCAGCATCTGGCTGTGCTCGGTTTTCATGAAGCCTTCTTTCACCGCATGGTCGAGCAGGGTGCGCACCGGGTTGAAAAAATCGCCGATGTTCAGGCAGGCAATGCCTTTGTGGTGTTCGCCCAGTTGAGTCAGGGTTGCTGCCTCAAACAACTCTTCAAACGTTCCCAGCCCGCCGGGCAGTGCGATGAACGCGTCCGCCGATTCACTCATGCGCGTCTTGCGGCTGCGCATGTCTGGCGTCACTTCGTGGCGGGTCAGGCCGCGGTGAAGATGCCCGAGGTCGAACAGCAGGCGAGTGATGATGCCTACCACTTCACCGCCCTCGGCGAGCACGGTGTCGGCCATGACGCTCATCAAACCCTTGTCGGTGCCGCCGTAGACCAGTCGTATGCCGCGTTTGGCGATCTCGAGACCCAAGGCCTGGGCACCTGCCATGTAGTCGGGGTTGAAGCCGTAGTTGGAGCCAGAGAACACGGCAATGCTGCGAAGTGGAGGAGGTGTGGGCATCGGTTTTCTTCCGGTGAGGGTAAACGCCCATGATGCGGTGCCCCGGCGGGGGCAGACAGGTCCAAGATCGGGCTGTCTGATTGGGCCATGATCCCGTCACCGCCCTCACATCAACGCCAGAATCCGTTTCCCCAACTGTTCAGCAGTATCTTCCGAATCGATATTGGCAAACCCGAGCAGCAGCGCGGCATCGGTCTCGCCACGGACACGCCAGTCGGTCAGCGCCTCGGCGTAGATGCCGGCCGCCAGCAGGCGCTCGACCAGCGCGCGGTCAGACTGTGGTGCCGTCAATCGCAGGATCAGGTGCATGCCACCGGGCTGTGGGTCGATGCGGATGCGATCGCCCAGGGCTTTCTTCAATCCGCGTGCGGTGGCTTCCCGGCGTTCGCCATAGAGTTTGCGCATGCGCTGGATATGGCGAGCGAAATGACCCTCGGTCAGGAACGTGGCGACGATGGCTTGCGTCAGCTCCGGGCAGCCGCCGAGGAAGGTTTCACTGACGTGTTCGAAGCGTTCGACCTGCGCCGGCGGCACCACCAGGTACGAAAGGCGGATGCCCGGAAACAACACCTTGCTGAACGTGCCGGCGTAGAGCACCCGGCCATCGCGGTCCAGGCTTTTCAGCGCGGGCAACGGCCGGCTGACGTAGCGGTACTCGCCGTCGTAATCGTCCTCGACAATCCAGGCCTGTTGTCGGGCCGCCCACTCAAGCAATTCCAGCCTTCGCGTCAACGATAGCGACACGCACAGAGGGCTTTGATGCGCCGGTGTGACGACCGCTGCCCGCGCATCCATCGCGCTGTTCACCCCTTGTGCGACCTGCATGCCGTCCTGATCGACCGGCACCGGGGCCACTTCGATCTGAAGGTGCGCCAGCAACTGTCGGGTGGGCAGGTAGCCGGGGTCTTCGACGAGCACACGGTCCCCTGGTTTGAGCAGTGCGTGCGCGATCAGCGCGAGTGTGTTGCGGTAGCCCGAGGTGATGAACACTTGCGCGGGCGAGCAGGTAATTCCCCGTGCGACCTGCAGGTAAGTGGCAATCGCGGTACGCAACGAATCCAGCCCCAATACCGACGGATTGGCCATGTCCGGAATGCGCGTGGCGCGCACGCATCGGGCTCCGATCTGCGACCAGATTTTTCTCGGAAAGGCGTCCAGTGCGGGCAGCGCCATTTGAAAGGGCAGCACCGGTGCCTTGTGCCTGATCGAGCTGCTGGCGGCAGCGTTGAAGGGTTGTTCCATGGGCGCGGAAGGCTTTCTGACACTGATCCCCGGGGCCACCACGGTGCCGGCCTGACCCCGCGACAGCAAATAACCTTCCGCGGTCAGGAGTGAATACGCGGTGTCGATGGTGCCGCGCGCCAGGCCAAGTTCTTTCGCCAGCGCCCGGGCCGCCGGAATCCGGTCCCCGGGTGCCAGCAGTCCGTCGCTGATCGCACCGCGAAAGCGCCAGTAGATTTGCCGGTAGATCGGCTCCGTGGAAGCCGGATCAAGGGGTGAGAAGTGTTTGATTTGAAGGGTCATCAGCCTCAACCGACGGGTACGCAGAGAAATGGTCCTGTAGTGCCTGACCGGTCTTGTGCCTCGCGGCGGCAACGGCATCCGGCCCCATGGCGGTCCCCTCTACAGAGAAAAAATTCACGTCGTGCAGTCCGATCATACCCAGCACGGCTTTGAGGTAGGGCGTCAGAAAATCCGGTTGACGCGGCGTCACCCCGGAAAATCTGCCGCCCGAGGACACCGCAACATACACCGGACGATCCTGCAGCAGGCTGGTTTTGCCTTGCGCACCGACATTGAAGGTGCGCCGGACGCGAGCGACATGATCAATCCAGAGCTTCAGCGTCGAGGGCACGGTGAAGTTATGCATCGGCGTCCCGATCACCAGCACATCGGCCTGTTGCAATTCCTCGATCAGTGCGTCTGATCGGGCGATCGAGCCTGCCTCAGTGACGTCGGCGGACGCCTGTTGGGATATCGCGTAAGGCTCATCGATAGCGGATAGCACGTCACCGCCCACCACCCGATTGATCACAGTTGCAGCTGGATGGGCCTTCAGCAGAAAACCAATGATGTTTTTCGACAGTCGATAACTTTCTGACGCTTCGCCGCGAGGGCTGCAGGTCACGTGGAGGATTTTCATGATTCACCCGGTTTGCAGTGTGAGAGGGGAATCATTCTATGAAGCCCATGACCCATGCCAAAGGTCCATGAATCGGGTTAATGACTGGGCCATGTTTGCTGGATCATGGCCCAACACTCAAGGCCGATCATGGACCTTATCAACAAGGCCAAGAAGCGACACGATGGCGTCTCTCAACCAGCCAACACAAGGACTCATCATGAGCAATCGTCTCGACTACGCCAAGGCTTCACCTGAAGGTTACAAGGCTTTCGGCGGGGTTTATGTCTACCTGCAGAACAGCGGTCTTTCCCACGAACTGATCGACCTGGTCTACCTGCGGGTATCACAAATCAACGGCTGCGCCTTTTGCATCGACATGCATTCCCGCGATCTGATCAAGCTCGGCGTCAGCGTGGAAAAACTGGTCCTGGTGCCGGTATGGCGTGACGCCGGTGGCGTTTTCACTGCCCGCGAACGTGTCGCGCTGAGCTGGGCTGAATCGGTGACCCGCGTGGCGGAAACAGGCGTTCCCGATGCCGACTATGCCGCCGCCGCTGCCGAATTCAGCGACAAGGAGCTGGCGGACCTGACCTATGCGATCGGCCTGATGAACGCCTTCAACCGGTTCGGCGTGACATTCCGTGCGAAACCCGCCGCTGCCAACAACGCCTGAACCTCCCCTTGAATCAGTAGAACCCGCCGGGCAGTCACGCTCGGCGGGTCAACCAATGGAACCCCTATCATGGCTTGGTCACTGCTTGGCATCGCAGGCATTCTCGAAATCGCCTTCGCCTTCTTCATGAAGGGCTCAGACGGATTTACCCGATTGACCCCCGGACTGCTGGCGGCCGCGACCGGCCTGTCGAGTGTGTTTTTGCTTTCACTGTCGCTGCGAACCCTGCCGGTGGGCACTGCCTATGCGGTGTGGACCGGGATTGGCGCGGCCGGCACCGCCATTTTGGGGATGGCGGTGTTGGGCGACTCCACCACACTGCTGCGGGTGTTGTGCATTGTTGTCATCCTGGGCGGCGTTATCGGCCTCAAACTGGTCTCGGGAAACTGAGGCGGTTTGAATCAAGGCATTTTGCTGGCCCCGAAGCCCGAAAGTTACAGACAGAATCACTTTAATTTCAGGTGGTTAGGGCTGGCTTTAAATGCGCAATGTATGGATCGCACTGATTTCGTTGGGCCTGGCAGGCGTCGCCGTCTCGACCCAGGCCAAAGAGCTTCAAAGCAATGACCGGTACATGTGCAGCTGGGGCGCGGGCACCGCAGCAAGAGCCCAGGAACTCAAACTGGCGGGCGTTTCGCTGTACGCCGCCCGGCAGAAATTACAGACCTACAAGTTCACCAAGCCATGGATGCGCATGACGGCGATGGGTATCACTGAGCAAACCTACGACAGCCCTTCGCGGATAAAGCCCGCGGCGCTGCGGCAGAGTTTCTACGAAGATTGCGTGCGTTTTAAGCTGGCGCGCAAATGATCTCGAGGCTTACAACCCGTTCTCCAGCAGCTTCAAGTACTCGGGGCTGTCGGAGATCGAATTGTGCCCCACGCCCGGAATTACTTTCAGGGTGGCCACACCTTTGGCGAAATGTTCGTAGAGCTTTTCCGTGCTTGAGCGCGGGATGACTTCGTCCTGTTCGGCCGCCAGCATCAGCGTCGGTATCGAGATATGCGCGGCGTATTTCCACGATTCGAACTTGTCCTGCAGCAGCCATTTCACCGGGAAAATCGGGTACTGGCGGATGGCGAGATCCTCAAGGCTGTTGTAGGGCGTGATCAGGATCAACCGCGCGGCCGGACGCTGGCTCGCGAGGCGCACGGCGACGCCCGAACCGAGGCTGCGACCCACCACTGCAATGTGCGGGTGGGTGTCGTAGACCTTGTCGAACAAGGTCATGGCATCGCGTGAAATCGCCTCCTCGGAAGGCGACCCGGTGCTGCCGCCAAAACCCCGGTAGTGCAGCAAATAGAGGGCGTGGTCGGGGAACGCCTGGGAGAATTCCGGCAGGTTTCGCGAAACGTCCTCGGCGTTGCCACCAAAATAAACCAATGCATTGGGCCCGGCGTGCGGTCTGACGGTGACCTGCAGCTGTGCGTCTGCCACTGTCAGCGTGAGCAGCGTTTCGGGCGTGCTGAGCGCGGCGGGTTGCGGGAAGTAGATCAGGGCGCGCTGGAACATGAACAGCGCGACACACAGCGCCAGGTACAGCGCGGCAACGATGACGACGATATACATCAGGGTGCGGGACATTCGGTTGGCGTTAGTGGGTGGCATTGACTGCTCTGGGCGTGACGACCGCGACGGCTTGATCGCTGTCAGAGTGTAGTTGAACGACAGCGGAGTGCGGCTGTCCTGGTGGTTAATGCTGTTCACTTGAGAAAGTGTTCGCGGCCTGGATTTGCGATAGTTCTCGGGACCCTTGTGGGAGCTGGCTTGCCAGCGATGGCGGCCTGATAGCCGACCGGGATTTTTGATGGTGTACATATCCGTTGCTGCGGTAACGGCGACTTATGGTTTCGCCCTTACGGCGAGTCCCTTTTCCAAACGCCGAAAAGGAACCAAAAGGCTTTGCCCCTGACGTACGGCCCTTCGCTTAAGCTCAGGGTTCCCTCGCTCCGGTCCTGCTCCGTGGGCCCGCCGCCATCGGCCATCCATGGCCGGGGGCGGCTAACCCGGCATCCATGCCGGGTTGCCCACTGCGCAGAACCTGCGCTCGGCCTTCCGACGGGGCAGATCAAGATCAAAAGCCAAAGCGAGGCGGCCTGATAGCCGACCTGATTCCGTCAGGTCATCGGTGGTGAACACCCATGTCATGCCCGCCACAATCCCTGTGGGAGCTGGCTTGCCAGCGATGGACGCCCAGACACCGCATTCATTCAGACAGCACGCATCATCGTTAACGACCATCGCTGGCAAGCCAGCTCCCACAGGGGAATGCGAAACGCTTGAAGAGCCAGGCCGGCCGGTAAGCCGCCTCGCGGTGCTGTGGCGGCGGGCCCACGGAGCAGGACCGGAAGGAGGGCATGGCGAGCCACAGCGAGGCACCGAACGAAAGGGGCAAAAGCGCTTGGTTACTTGGCGCCTCTCCAAGTAACCCGCCGTAAGGGCGGAACCAATAGCTGCCTTCACCGAAGTAACGGATATTCACCCAACCGATCGTTGCTGCATACCAGCCCTTACAACCTTGTTGTATTCCAAGCCGGGACGAATTGTCGCCGACAGCTATTCTGTTGTAGCCAGCAGGAGCCTGGTGGCGCCGGTGATCGTGCCGTTTACCGGACTGTAAGGCGGGTCATGAGTGTGGCTGACCGCGCAACAGGCAGACAGTAAAGAAGTGAAAGGACGAAACCATGAGCCACACTGATGGATACACGCGTCGACAAATACTCACGCTGGCTGCCGGTGCCACGGCGGTGCTCACTTTCGATCCGGCCTTTGCAGCCACCGCGCCGTCGAAGGAAACAGGAGGCAAGAACATGCTGACCCGCGCCATACCTTCCAGCAACGAGCCACTGCCCATTGTCGGCGTGGGCACCTATCGCGGTTTTGATGTCGCGCCTGCCGATCCGGCCTACAAGAACCTGCCCTCCGTCCTCAGCGCGCTGTTCGAAAAGGGCGGGACGGTGATCGACAGCTCGCCCATGTATGGCCGCGCCGAGCAGACCACCGGCGAACTATTGTCGATCCACAAGCCGCGCTCACCGGCGTTTCTGGCGACCAAGGTGTGGACCCGTGGCCGCGAAGAAGGCATCGCGCAGATGGAGCAGTCGTTCAAACTGCTGCAGACCGACCGGATCGACCTGATGCAGATTCACAACCTGCTGGACTGGAAAACCCATTTGCCAACGTTGCGCAAATGGAAGGAAGAAGGGCGCATTCGCTACATCGGCATCACCCATTACACCGCGTCGGCGTATGACGAAGTGGAAGCGGTGCTGAAAGCCGAGCCACTGGATTTTTTGCAGATCAACTATGCGCTGGACGATCGCGGTGTCGAGAAACGCATCCTGCCGCTGTGTCGCGAACGCGGTGTCGCGGTGATCTGTAATCGGCCGTTTGGCGGCGGTGACTTGCTCGCTCGCTTGAAGGGCAAGCCGCTACCGGGCTGGGCCGCGCAAGTGGGCGTCACCAGTTGGCCACAACTGGCGCTCAAGTTTTTGCTGACGCATTCGGCGGTGACCTGCGTCATCCCCGGCACCGGCAACCCGCGCTACATGACGGAGAATGCCGGTGCGGGGTTCGGTCCGATGCTCACGGGGGCGCAGCGCGAGCAGTTGATTGATGTGGTGGGGTAGAACAGCGGTTGTCAGTTCTTTTTCCTGATGAGTTTGTTGAGGTAGTACTTGAGGCTCAAACGATCCTTGGGCCTTGGCTTGTAGTGCGTCTTGTTTCTTTGCGTGGGGTCGGCCACCACGGTGGCCGCGGTGTAATAGTAAAGCGCGATGGACCGGCGCGTAACGTGGTCCGGCGTCGTTAAAGGCTCCGGGTGGCCGTGGTTGCTGTCTTTGTCCGTGTTGAAAATGACGCAGCGGTTGTAAACAGGCAGGACTTTTTTAAGGCAGGTTTTCATCTCGACATCCCATAGTTCCAGGTTGCCGCCATACGCCTCCTGCCAATCCTTGTTCAAGTAAATAATGGCATTCAGTCTGCGCTCGATATTCAGCTTTTTGTTGAGCCTGAAATCCGAATGTACCCCCAGAAAACCGCCTTTTTTCGTTTCATGCAGGCCGCCGCCAGTAAAGTAGGGGTCGGGTATCAAGCCGTCGATGCCTGTGAGTTTTTCAAGAAACTGCAACATGGGTGCCGAGTTGAAGGCGTTGAAAATCGTCTTCAAATAGGGATCACATTCGTTGGGGCTGATTTGCCGTTTGTGCTGCCCCTTGTAGCCGCGTTCGTAGAGCATTTCGTTGGTAGTCGGCTCGACGGGAAAGTGCGAGCAGATACTGGCAATCAAATCTTGAGGCAAGAAGTCGTCGATGACGATATGTGGAAAGGGGGTGGCCTGAGTGTAGGAACTGGCCAGTGACTGACCCAACGAGCTGGCGGCGTGCTGGTCGAAATCAAGCTCCGGGGTAACGGCGATGGGCAGCGTCTGCGTAATAGGTGTCATTACCACTCCAATAAACTATTCATAACGACCGGGGATACCTCTAGGCAGCGTTGCGCCCATTACTTGTTGTGTGATGATGAAACGTTGCCGGCGCCGTTGTTCAAGCGTTCAAGAATGTCGTTGTACATTTTCGTACGTCTATGTGTCGTTGCGTAACCGCCAGCGGCGGCGACGGTGCCGGCCTGGATATGGTCGAGGTATTTGAATATTTTACGCGCCGACAGCAGTTCAACAACATAGCCCAACTCGTTCATTCGATCCTGAAGGGTATAACCGGGTACGCGATCATCCATCAGGAAATGCATGCCATGCTTCTTCATCAGCCTGCAGTTCCATAGGGTACAGAAGCTTTTCAAATAAACTTCCCTGTAGGGCTTTGGCTCTCTTGAACGTAATCCAAGGGACAGTTTCAGGCGTCTGACATGGTGTTTTACCAGTCGTGAGCTAAAGCGCCAGAGAGTTCTCGTTGTGCCGCGGTTGAGCTGCTCTACACAACCGACGGCGACGACCTTCGAGTCTTTAATGCATTTGTTCAACATCATCGAAAATACATTTTTGTCGAAAATAAACGTATCCGTGTGCAGTAGAAATAAATAGTCGGTTTCAACTCGTTCCAGCGCCATGTCGAGTGCTTTGCCATGCGCTATATGACCGTGCTCTGGTCCGGGAGTGGTTCGCTCGATCAGGTTGATCCAGTCTTGTGTGCGCAGATACTCGGTGCTTTCATCGGCGGAATAGTTATCTACCACCCAGACCGGGATGTTGCTGCCGCCCAGGTGCTGACGCAACAAGTCCAGGCAAATTCTGGTGATTTCGATGGTTTTGTAATTGACCAGAACAATGCTGAAGGGTGGAGTCTCTGTCGAAAAAAAATCAGTGTCGCTCATGGGAATCGATTCTTTGTAAAGGTTTGGGAGCAGCTATAAAAACTAATGACACTCATCGGTCTCACGCTAAACCAGATAACGCCGAAACCACCCCAGCGTCCTGTCCCAGGCCAGTGTCGCCGCGGCGTCATCGTATCGAGGCGTGGAGTCGTTATGGAAACCGTGGTTGGCGCCGGGGTAGATATAGGCTTCATAAGTCTTGCCTGCCGCTTTTAAAGCTTGCTCGTAAGCGGGCCATCCTTCGTTGATACGCGTGTCCAGTTCACCGTAATGAAGCATCAACGGTGCCTTGATTCGAGGGACATCCTTGGCGTCTGCCTGTCGGCCATAAAAGGACACGGCGGCGCCCAGCTCCGGATAGGCCACCGCCGCGGCATTGACCACGCCACCGCCGTAGCAGAAGCCGGTGATGCCGACTTTTCCGCTGCTCGCGTCGTGTTTCATCAGCCACTCGATGGCGGCGAAAAAATCATTCATGAGCTTTTCAGGGTCAACGGTCGCTTGCAGCTCCCGACCTTTGTCATCGTTGCCGGGATAGCCGCCCACCGAGGTCAGTCCATCGGGCGCGAGCGCGATGAAACCGGCCTTGGCCAACCGCCGTGCGACATCCTCGATGTACGGGTTGAGCCCGCGATTTTCATGCACGACCACCACGGCCGCCACCTTGCCGGTGGCTTTGGCAGGGCGCACCAGATAACCGCGAACCGGCCCGTTGCCTTTTGGGGAGGGGTAGGTGATGTATTCGGCGATGATGTCCGGGTCGGTGAACTCCACCTGCTCGGCCAGCGCGTAGTTGGGACTCAGCGCGGCAAGCAAGGCACTGGCCGTCAAACCACCCAGGGTGAACAACGCCGCGCGGTCCAGGAATTCGCGCCGGTTGATCTTGCCGTGGGCGTAGTAGTCGTAGAGTTCGAGCAGTTCCGGGGCGAAGTCTTTCGCAGTGAGACGGGTCATCGGGGCGCTTCCTCTTGGACATTGACGAATCCCTGTCAGTTAAGCGCATGAACAGGGTTTCTGTAGGCTCGCGACTCAGCGGTTCAGAAAGCGTCAATCTCCGAAATAACCCCCCGCGATACATATGTACCGCACCTCGCCATTTCTCTATCGACAAGCTGTGCCCTACAGACAAGGAGAGACTGTATGGCACAACGATTCAACGATGGGACGTCAGGAGACGTTGTCATCAGGTCCGGGCCGCCTGCTTCGGGCGGCGGTGGTGGCTGGGGCGGTGGTGGAGGTTCTGGAGGCAACCGTGTAGGAGCCTCCGGCGTAACCAGTGGTCCCAGCAAAAACACGAAAGAGGCCCGAAAGCGAGCCAAGGAAGAGCTCCAGCGGGCTCAGGCGGAGCAGGCTGCGCAGGCACTGGCCGCCGCTGCGCAAGCCCGGGAGCAGGCACGCATCTATGCGCGCAATCAATTACTCGCACAATTCACCCAGCTTCAAAACGTAACCAGAGCTGAAATTGACCGAAGTTTTGCCGCCAGAGCCGAGCAATCCGCTTCGTCACTCGAAAACGAAATATCGGCAGCAAAACGGCACCATGCTGGCGACTTGAGTGAGCGCTGGCAGCTCTATCTCATCACCAAAGACAAGAACGAAATCGATGGGTTGATCGCCCGAAAAACTGCGGAGCTCAACGACAAAAATGCACTTGCCCGGTCATTCGACGGGCACGATCCACTCGCGCGTACCGCCGACGACTATCAGGCCCGACTCGGGCAGTTCGGCGATGCGCTGACGGGTGGCCATCAACTCTGGGAGAGCGCTTACAACGCGGCTCATGAAGCCCGACTGCTGCCAGCGCAAATCGACGCGCTTAACGAAAAATCCAACGTGCTGGCCAATCACCATGCCGAGCAGACCATCGTCTGGCGTGAGCGGGAGGCACTTTGGGAACGTCATCGACAACACGCCGAGCAGCGAGACGCGCGCATTCGGTTCAAGCAACAGGTTGATGAGGACGCTCGCCTCGAACGGGTCAGGCAGGCCAACACCTTTCAATTACCTGCCACATCGTCAGCGCTATCTGCCGGGGTATTGCCCAGTCACGGCGGTGAATGGGTTGATACCGACAAACTGGTAATAGCCGTTTCCCGTGCAGTCACCGCATTGGGTTCCGTCGCCGCGACGCTCACGGTAGGGCAAACCGCAATCTTCATGGCGGGGATCGCCTATCCCAGCGAACTGGGCAACGGCGAGTTGACACCTGAACAACGACTTCGATTGTCCGATGCCGTCGCCGTTCCGGCTCAAGCCCTGGAACTTCATGACCCTCAAGAGATGCGGGCCGCTGCTGACGCAGGCGGTTCGGTGGAGGTGGAATACCGGCTTAAACCCGTAGTGACACCGGAAGGAACCGCGATCGTTGTCGCCGCGACGGGGGGCGATATCGACTCTCGCGTCCCGGTCGTGAATGCCGTGCTCGACCCGCAGACAGGCATCTATACCGCCGAAATCCCCGGGTCACCCACCCGGCATGTGCAGTTCACCCCTGACGCCACGGCGGACATTGCCAGTCAGGCTCGGCTGACCGTCACGGAGCCGCAGATTCAGGACATCCCGACGGGTGTTGATTGGCGCATCCAGGATTGCATTGTCTGCGTGCCTGGTCTGCCACCGACTTACCTGTCTTTCAACGTTCCGGCCATGGGCACTGGCGTTGTAACCGGAGCCGGTCAACCGCCGACGACTGATTGGTGGAAAGGCGCCAGTCAAACAGCCGGCGCAGCGATCCCGAGTCAGATTGGTGATCAGGTCCGGGGCAGGGAATTCAAGTCGTTCGGGGCGTTCGATGAGGCGTTGTGGCGAACGCTCGGTGAACACTCTGCCCTGACTCAGCCACTCGATGAGGTGAACAAAAAACGAGTCGAACAAGGCTTCGCCCCGTACGCGCCGAAAAGCACTTGGGTGGGTGAAAACCGCGAGTTCGAACTGCGATATCAGGAGCGGCCGGAGTTCTGGGCCGATCCATTCAACCTCGACAAAATCAGCATCAAAACGCCGCAAAGTGCTGAAGGGTGGTTGGGAATCGTACCGGCGGTTGTGCCTTGGCCGATTCCGCCGGTTGGCACCTGGACACCGTTGGTGCCGCCGGGCAATGAGCATCTGGGTTCGACGACATCGCCAATCCCGTTCATTCCACCCGTGGTTTATCCCGGCAACCCGGCCATCCCGGTCCTTCCGCAAAACGAGACATTTCCGGCGGTTGATGAAGGGGAGATTGGTGCGAGTATTCCCGGGTTTCCGGGGGATATGGAACTGCCTTCGTCGGATGTGCTGTTCCGAGACCGACGTGATGACCCCGGCATTGCTACAGGTTGGGGATCCGACGTCTCGGAGGTTTGGCTTGGAGACGATGCGAGGGGAGATGGGGCACCGGTGCCATGGGAAATCGCAGAACAGTTACGGTGGAAGGAGTTTGCTAATTTTCATCAATTCAGGAGAGCGTTCTGGAAGGCGGTAGAAATGGATGCGGAACTACGAAAACAGTTCAATTCCCATAACCTAAGCCGAATGCGCGAGGGGCTGGCTCCATATCCTAAACTTAGCGACCAAAGTGGCGGACGCAAAACTTTCGAACTCCATCATGACCTCGAAGTTGCGATGGGAGGCGATGTCTACGGGATTGATAACATTTCAGTCATGACGCCACGGCGCCATATACAGCTACACAAGGAACGAAAAAATCATGATCTTTAAAGAGCGATTAGAGGACTACACCGAAGCGGAGTTTTTGGCTTTCCTGCAAGGATTTAGCATCTTTCCCGAGGGGCTTCACGGTAAAGCCTTGGAGGCTCACCTGGATCGTCTTCTTGAACATTTTTTGGTCGTTACGGAGCACCCGGATGGTTCCGACGTCATCTTCTACCCAAAGGAAGGCCAGGAAGACAGTCCCGAAGGCATCCTGAAAGAAGTAAAGGAATGGCGTGCAGCCAATAACAAACCAGGATTCAAACAGGAATAGCCAAGACCTGCCGTATTAGATTCGCACCTGCTCATAAGAGTGAGCAGGTGCACCGTCTTCGTCGTGCGAAAGAACAAGGAAGAACCCAAGATGGAACTTAAAAACACACTCAAGGATTACACCGCGCCAGAATTCCAGATGCTGGTCAACAAAATCTGGGCCGTTGACCTACCGAAACCGGACCATGACCGACTGATCAAGCATTTCGACCGGATCGTGGGTCATCCCCGAGGGGCCGATTTGCTGTTCTACCCCACGGACAAGTCGAACACCAACAGTCCGGAAGCCGTTGTCCACCACGTCAGGACATGGCATCACCAACAAGGAATGCCCGCATTCAAAGGCGAGGCCATTCCTGTTGCCAAACCACCCGTTGCGCCGCTAACCCCTTTGGCCAGGAGCCAGGCCGAGGTCGAAAAAATCGCGGCGGATGTGGCTGTCTCAGGACAGGTTGTTGAAGAGGCTTTCGGTCATTTCGAGCTACAGATCAGAAACCTTCAAAGTCAAAAGAACACCCGTCTGGACATTCCCAATCAGGAAACCGGCATGCGCACCCTGGAAGATGCTCAGCATGAAGCACTGATGGCCGTCAGAAAGTATGAGTTCTGGAATATGAGAGTGGCGTTTGTCCAAAGCGGCGCTCAGCGAAGCCTGACTTATGCGCAATCCGAGCAAGTGCAATGGCAGAGCCTTGTGCAGCAGATCAACGCCACCCATGATCGCTACACCTCACAGCTGGCAAGCGTTTCCCAACGACATCGCACTCTGCATGATGAAGCGGAAGCATTGTTGATAGCGGCGCATCAACGCTTGATTGATTCGCGCAGTACTACCCAAACGGTGCACAGGATCAGCGCTTCTCTCTATTCTGCCGATAAACATCCCGATCTTTTACTGACTGGCGGTTCGCCGGCGCTGCAGCCATCTCAGCAGACGGATCTGCTTAAAGCGATACGCTCGGCTGTTGCCGAGTTTTCCTGGCAGAACAGCTCAAGCGAACCGGACACAGGGAACCAGCGTGCCGCCGTATTGAACTTCGCCTTTTCCAGTCGGGCAGACACTCAGCTTTTCGGTGTCAGCGTGCCGTTGTCCGAACTTCTGCCCATCGAAGGGCAGGATTGGCAACACTGGGCGGCGAACCAGGCCGAGGTCGATGTACCTTTTCGCATGAGCACTGCGGCAGTCCCCGACAAACCCGGCAAAATGTTCCAGGGTTTGCGCGAGATCAAAACGTTGTTGCAGGTTTACGTCACGGCTTGCGGAGGCTGTCGTTCGATCTCTGGTGTCAGGGTCAGAGCGGTAAAGCAGGATCGGCACTGGAACAGTTTCAGTTTTTCTCCTGAGGGATCTTCTGCCGTCGCTGTCCACTGGACTGCGCCGATTTCCCTTGAAACCGGTCCGGATGCAACACCCACCCAACAGCGTCGTGTGGGGTTTGTTCAGTCCGCGCGAGTGCCGGCATTTGAGACCAATGCAGAGCAGGCGCATGACCGGTTTGACGACTACATCCTGGTATTCCCGGTCGAGTCAGGGCTTGACCCGCTTTACATCGTTTTCAACCGACCTGCGCAGTAGACTTTTACCGGACACTAATGACGCGGAGCGGGGGAAGGATCATCAATGCAGGCATTGCGCGCCGACCCTCGCCACCTGCGCATCGTGCTCGGCTTTTACGCCGGACACCCCGACCGCACCGACCACCTGATCATCAACGATGATCGGCACGCCGCCTTCCAGTGACGTTAGCAACGGTGCGGACAAAAACGCGTAGCGCCCACCGTTCACCATCTCTTCATAACCTTTGGATTCACGCCGCCCGAGCGCCGAGGTGCGGGCCTTTTCGGTAGCGATGTAGGCGCTGATGGGCGCGCAACCGTCGAGGCGTTCGAGGGCGAGCGGATGGCCGCCGTCGTCGACAACCACGATGGTCACCGCCCATTGGTTGTTCTGCGCCTCGGTGCGTGCGGCCGCGAGGATCTGGCTGACTTCCGCCTGGCTGAGGATGGCTTTGCTCTTCATGGAGTTTCTCCGGGGATGGTTGAGGGCAGCGCGGCTTCGACCAGTTCGATCCAGTGCCGGACCGGGGTTCGGCCGGCACCGTCGAGGTGCGACTGACAGCCGATATTGGCCGTGACAATGACGTCGGGATGTCCGCTTTCCAGCGCGTTCAGTTTGTTGTCGCGCAGTTGCCGGGACAGTTCGGGTTGGGTGATCGAATAGGTGCCTGCCGAACCGCAACACAAGTGGCTGTCGGGTACGGCCGTGAGGTTGAAACCAAGGCGAATCAGCATTGCTTCCACCGCGCCGCCGAGTTTTTGCGCGTGTTGCAAGGTGCAGGGGCAATGGAAGGCCAGGCGCTGGTCGCTGTGGACGCCGAGTGTTTCCAGCGGTTCGTCGCTCAGCACTTCCACCAGGTCCCTGGCCAGCGCACTGACCCTTTTCGCCTTCTCGGCATAGGCCGGATCGCGTTCCAGCAGATGGCCATAGTCCTTGATGAAGGCGCCGCAGCCACTGGCGGTTTGCACGATGGCCTCGGCGCCGTTCTCGATGCTCGGCCACCAGGCATCGATGTTGCGCCGGGCGCGGTCGAGGCCGGCGGCCTGCGCGTCCAGGTGATAATCCACGGCACCGCAGCAGCCCGCCCCACTGGACGAGGTGACACTGATGCCCAGGCGATCCAGCACCCGCGCAGCCGCCGCATTGGTGTTCGGCGACAGGCTCGGTTGCACGCAACCTTCGAGCATCAGCACCTGGCGCGCGTGGCGCGTGACGGGACGAGGCCTGGAGGGAAAAACGTGGCGAGGCAACTTGGCCTGCAAGGTGTTGGGCAGCAGCGCCCGAAACACCTGACCGCTGCTGACCAGCGCCTTGAACAGTCCCGGGTTGGGCACGACGCTGCGCAATCCTTCACGCAACAGGCGTTGGTCGATGGAACGCGGCACCGCGGCATCGACCACTGCGCGGCCGATGTCGAGCAAGTTGTGATAATCGACCCCGGAGGGGCAGGTGGTTTCGCAATTGCGGCAGGACAGGCAACGGTCCAGATGCTGCTGGGTTTTCTGCGTGACTTCGTTGCCTTCCAGCACCTGTTTGATCAGGTAGATTCGGCCCCGTGGCCCATCGAGTTCATCGCCAAGCAATTGATAAGTCGGGCACGTGGCGTTGCAGAATCCGCAGTGCACACAGGTGCGCAAGATGCTTTCGGCTTCTTCGGCGCGGGGCAGGTGCCGGGCGGTTTCGCTCAGGGTGGTCTGCATGATTCAAAGCTCCGCGTACAGGCGTGCGGGGTTGAAGATGCCCCGTGGGTCGAGTTGTTGCTTCAGGCTGCGGTGATAGCGCATCAACGCGGCAGGCAACGGCTGGAACGGGCTGTCGATCAGGCCATGGCTATAGCAGGTGACGTGGCCGCCCACCTCTTCGACGACCTTGCGAATGAACGGCGCTTCAGCGTCAGACTTGAGCCAGCGCTGGGCACCGCCCCAGTCGATCAATTGCCGGCCGGGCAGGGACAGCCGAGGGGTGTTGTGCGGCACGGACAAGCGCCAAAGCGGTTGATCCTCGTCGAAGAAGCTCAGCCGCTGTTCGTTGAGATCCGTCCAGTAAGCACTGTCCAACAACTCGCCACCCAACCGGTCATGGGCGGCCGTCACCGAACCTTCGCCACCTTCCAACCGCAGGTGCAGGCGCGCTCCGTCGTGGCACGCGGCGCTGATCGGCAGCGGTTGCTGGCCCCATTCCGCGAGGCGCAGCAAGGCGCGTTCGCTGTCCATTTCCAGACTGATGCTCAAGCACTGCCGTGGTTTGGGCAGCACCTTGAGCGAGACTTCGGTGATCACGCCAACGGAGCCGAAGCTGCCAGCCATCAGGCGCGACAGGTCGTAGCCGGCGACGTTCTTCATCACTTCGCCGCCGAACCGCAGGTGCTTGCCATGCCCGGTGATGACCCGCGTGCCGAGGACGAAGTCGCGCACCGAGCCTGACCATGGCCGTCGTGGCCCGGACAGTCCGCAGGCGATCATCCCGCCGACCGTGGCGTCGTCACCGAAGGAGGGCGGTTCGCAGGGCAGCATCTGTTGCGCCTCATCCAGCACTTCGGTCAGTTCTGATAAGGGTGTGCCGCAGCGGGCGGTGATCACCAGTTCGGTCGGGTCATAACTGACGATGCCACGGTGCGTGCGCGTGTCGAGGACTTCACCCGCAACGATACGTCCCAGAAACGCCTTGCTGTTGGAGCCCTGAATGCGCAGCGGCGTGGCGTTTTCCAGTGCCTGGTTGACCTGCTCCAGCAGCACGGCGCTGTCATCGATATTCCGTTCGCTGCGCATCAGAAACGCTCCAGCTCAGGGAAGGGCAGCTGCCCCATGTGCACGTGCATGGCGCCAAACTCGGCACAGCGGTGCAAGGTCGGAATGTTCTTGCCCGGATTGAGCAAACCACTCGGATCGAACGCGGCTTTGACGGCATGGAACACGGTCAGCTCATCGCTGTTGAACTGCGCGCACATCTGATTGATTTTCTCGCGGCCCACACCGTGCTCCCCGGTAATGCTGCCGCCGACCTTCACGCACAATTCGAGGATCTTGCCGCCCAGGTTTTCGGCGCGGTCGAGCTCGCCCGGTTGATTGGCGTCGAACAGAATCAGCGGGTGCATGTTGCCGTCACCGGCGTGGAAAACGTTGGCGACGCGCAAGTCATACTCGGCCGACAGTGCCGCAATCGCACGCAGCACACCCGGCAACTCGCGGCGCGGGATCGTGCCGTCCATGCAGTAGTAATCGGGCGAAAGGCGACCCACTGCCGGGAAGGCATTCTTGCGCCCGGCCCAGAAACGCACGCGTTCCGCTTCATCCTTGGCCTGACGCACTTCGGTGGCGCCCGCGTTTTCCAGCACCTGGCGCACGCGGTCGCAGTCGTCATGGACATCGGCTTCGACCCCATCGAGTTCGCACAGCAGAATGGCTTCGGCGTCCACCGGATAACCGGCGTGGATAAAGTCTTCGGCGGCGCGAATCGCCAGGTTGTCCATCATTTCCAGTCCACCGGGAATGATGCCGGCGGCGATGATGTCACCGACTGCGCGACCGGCCTTTTCGACGGAATCGAACGCCGCCAGCAGCACCTTCGCGGTCTGCGGTTTGGGCAGCAGTTTGACCGTGACTTCGGTGATCACCCCGAGCATGCCTTCAGAACCGGTGAACAGCGCCAGCAGGTCGAAGCCGGGTGAGTCGAGGGCATCGGAGCCCAATGTCAGGTGTTCGCCGTCGACCGTCAGAATGTCGACCTTGAGCAGGTTGTGCACGGTCAGGCCGTATTTCAGGCAATGCACGCCGCCGGCGTTTTCAGCGACATTGCCGCCGATTGAACAGGCAATTTGCGAAGACGGGTCCGGCGCGTAGTAGAGGCCGAACGGCGCTGCGGCTTGGGAAATCGCCAGGTTGCGCACACCGGGCTGGACCCGTGCGGTGCGGGCGGCAGGGTCGATGTGCAAAATGTTGTTGAAACGTGCCATCACCAGGAGCACGCCTTTTTCCAGAGGCAACGCGCCGCCGGACAAACCGGTACCGGCGCCACGGGCGACCACCGGGACCTGTAACTCATGACACAGCCGGAGCACGCCTTGCACCTCGTCGAGGTGGCGTGGCAGCACCACCAGCAGGGGCGTGGTGCGATAAGCCGAGAGGCCGTCGCATTCGTACGGTTTCAGCTCTTCCTGCTGATGCAGCACTTCCAGCTTCGGCAAGCGGGTTTGCAGGGCCCGCAGTAAGGCGGCCTTGTCGACGTCCGGCAGCACACCATCAACGCGTTCATCGTAGAGAATGTTCATAGTGGTTTTACGATACTCCGTTCATGAAAGCCCGGGCAGCGGTCTCTGATGCTCTTTACCTTGGCTTGGTGTTCAAGCGTTTGGGTGTATATCCATTGTTTTGGTGATGGCTGCTGGCGGTTCCGCCCTTACGGCGGGTCACTTTGAAAAGCGCAAAGTAACCAAGCGCTTTTGCCCCTTTCGTTCGGTGCCTCGCTAATGCTCGGCATGCCCTCGCTCCGGTCCTGCTCCGTGGGCCCGCCGCCATCGGCCATCCATGGCCGGGGGCGGCTACCGCGGCATCCCTGCCGCGGTGCCCACTGCGCAGAACCTCCATTAGGCCTCTCGATATAGGTTGTCCGTTCCTTTCCTCTTCCATCCTTCGGTGTCTGGACGTCCATCGCTAGCAGGTATGAGTTCGCTCCAGTTGTTGATCTGGCTTTTGCTTTTGCTTTGGCTTTTGATCCAGCTTTTGATCTTGATCTGCCCCGTCGGAAGGCCGAGCGCAGGTTCTGCGCAGTGGGTAACCCGGCATGGATGCCGGGTTAGCCGCCCCCGGCCATGGATGGCCGATGGCGGCGGGCCCACGGAGCAGGACCGGAGCGAGGGCATGGCGAGCCATAGCGAGGCACCGTACGTCAGGGGCGCAGGCGCTTGGTTACTTGGCGCTCTTCCAAGTAACCCGCCGTAAGGGCGGAACCAATAGCCGCCGTTACCGAAAAAACGGATATGCCCACTCAGCTCTTGGCGCTCTGCCAAAGGACCCGCCGCAAGGGCGGAACCAATAGCCGCCATTACCGAAAAGCCGGATATGCCCACTTAGCTCAATGCCCACCCACAACCATCTGCGTAAACGGCGACACATAAGCCTGCAACGTCACCAACCCCCCCACCAGAATCGCCAGAATGATGGAATGGAAGAACACATAACGCAGGATTTCCCCTTCGTGCCCGTACCAGCGCGTGGCGGTCGAGGCCACCACGATCGACTGAGCGTCAACCATCTTGCCCATGACCCCACCGGAACTGTTGGCCGCCGCCATCAACACCGGACTAAGACCCAGTTGTTCGGCGGTCACCCGTTGCAGCCCCCCGAACAGCACGTTGGACGCCGTGTCAGAACCCGTCAGCGCCACGCCGAGCCAGCCGAGCAGGGTGCCAAACATCGGGTAGAAAATCCCCGTCGCCGCGAAGGCCAGGCCCATGGTGGCGTCCAGCCCCGAATAGCGTGTGAGGAAGCCGAGAGCGAGCATCGCAACAATCGTAATCAGCGAGTAACGCACGACCCAGATCGTTCGCAGGTATTGCTTGATCAACTGCGGGATGGAATAGCCCATCAACAGCCCGCCCAGGATCGCCGCCAGCAAGATGCCGCTGCCAGTGCTGGTCAGCCAGGTGAATTTGTAGACCGCGTCCTCGGTTTTAGGCGCAGGCACTACCGGCGGAACCTTTTCGATTTGCTGGTGGATCGTGCCGAAGGTGACGACCGGAGCAAAGATCGGGTTCGCTTCGCGCAGCGGTTTGCCTTGGGGATCAAGTTTGGCCGAGTTCGTGACCGGATCAATCGCCGGGCGGGTATCGAACATGTTCTTGAAGCCCTGGGTGCCCCAGGCGAAAACGAACACCGTGAGGATGATCCACGGCATCCAGGCGCGCATGACAGCAGGCTTGGCGTCGCTGGCGAAGGTCGCGCTGGCGACGGGTTTTTCGTCATGCTCCTCGGCTATTTTGGAGTTGTCGACGCGCCCGGACAGCGCGGCAGAGGTGTGCACAGTCGCGGGTTTCCACACCCTGAGGAAACCGGTCAGGCAGGCCATGGAAATCAGCGCGGCGATCACGTCCACCAGCATCGGCCCGTGGTAGTTGGACACGAGGAACTGCGGCACGGCAAAACTGACGCCGGCGACCAGGATGGCCGGCCAGATTTCCAGCATCTTGCGCCAACCGGCGAAGGCCCAGATCAACCAGAACGGTACGATCACCGAGAAAAACGGCAACTGCCGACCGACCATCATCGACAGCTCCATTTCATCCAGGCCGGTGACCTTGGCCAGCGTAATGATCGGCGTACCCAGCGCGCCGAACGCCACGGGCGCGGTGTTGGCGATCAATGCCAGGCCGGACGCGGCCAGCGGCGAGAAACCCAGACCGATCAGAATCGCCCCGGTCACCGCCACCGGCGTACCGAAACCGGCAGCGCCTTCGAAAAAGGCGCCGAAGCAGAAGGCAATCAGCAACAATTGCAGGCGACGATCGTCGGTAATACGCGCCAGCGAGTCTTGCAGCACTTTGAACGAGCCGTTCTCGGTGGTCAGTCGGTGCAGGAAGATGATGTTGAGCACAATCCAGCCAATCGGCAGCAAGCCGTTGGCGGCGCCATACAGGGCGGCCGAGCCCGCCATGTTCGCCGGCATGCCGAAGGCGAAAATCGCGATGACCAGGGCCGAGGCGAGGGCGAGCAATGCCGCCAGATGTGCTTTGATGTGAAAGAACGCCAGGGCTGCAAGCATCACCACGACCGGCACTGCTGCCATGATGGTTGAAATGACCGGGTTGCCGAACGGATCGTAGATTTGCTGCCAGACCATGTTCCACCTCTGCTTTTTATTGTTGGGAGTGCAGACCCCGAGGGGGCGGTGGCTTGTAGTATAGGTGGCATTGCGCCGCTGTCTTGTACCCCCGTAAATCAAGCCTTTTGGCGGTTTTGTTGAACTAAAAATAAGGGCTGCGGTACGCGTTAACCGACTTCACTACCCGGAGGAACGCAACGATGACTGAACGCCATTTGCTCCACACGGAAACGCTGTCGAACGGATGCAGCATCAAGGTCAAGGCCGAGATTCTGCGGGACGGTTCGTTGGGAATGTTCATAGGTGTCTACCGACCTGATGGCACGGCCATTGAGGAAAACGACCATCCAGCGCTGCATTTCCTCGACATGGAAGCGGCGATGGAGTGGGGGATCGAGAAAGCCAAGGACATCGGCAACGGGCAGAGGACGTTGTAGGGCCCGGCGTTGGATTAGCGGTGAGGCCTTCGCGGGCAAGCCTCGCTCCTACAGGTCGGAGGGTATTCGCAAAAATTGCGTACGACGCAAAACCTGTAGGAGCGAAGCTTGCCCGCGAAGCTGTTAGTGCTTGAACATCACATGCCGCACAACGGTGTAATCCTCCAACCCATACATCGACATGTCCTTCCCGTACCCGGACAATTTCTGACCGCCATGGGGCATTTCGCTGACCAGCATGAAGTGCGTGTTCACCCAGGTGCAGCCGTACTGCAAGCGGGCCGACAGGCGATGCGCGCGACCGACGTCCGAAGTCCACACCGACGACGCCAGGCCGTAGTCCGAGTCGTTGGCCCAGCCGAGCACCTGCGCTTCATCGGTGAATTTGGTCACCGACACCACCGGCCCGAACACCTCGCGACGGACGATCTCGTCGTCCTGCTGCGCGTCGGCCAGCACCGTCGGTTCGAAGAAGAAGCCGTTACCTTCGACGGTCTTGCCGCCCGTGATCAAACGGATGTGCGGTTGCGCCACGGCGCGCTCGACAAACCCGGCCACCCGGTCACGGTGCTGCGCGGTGATCAGCGGCCCGAGTTCGGTCGCCGGGTCATCCTGCAGCCCGTACTTGATGCTGCTGACCGCCGCGCCGAGCTTCTCGACGAATGTGTCGTAGATGGCTTCCTGCGCGTAGATGCGGCAGGCGGCGGTGCAGTCCTGCCCGGCGTTGTAGAAACCGAAGGTGCGAATGCCTTCGACAGCGGCGTCGATGTCGGCATCGTCGAAGATGATCACCGGGGCCTTGCCGCCCAGTTCCATGTGCATGCGTTTGACGCTGTCGGCGGTGCTGGAAATGATGTTCGAACCGGTGGCGATCGAACCGGTCAGCGACACCATGCGCACTTTCGGGTGGGTAACCAGCGGGCTGCCGACGGTAGGACCACGACCAAACACCAGGTTTAGCACGCCGGCCGGGAAGATTTCCGACGCCAGTTGCGCCAAACGCAGCGCGGTCAGCGGGGTTTGTTCCGACGGCTTGAGCACCACGGTATTACCGGCAGCGAGGGCCGGGGCGATTTTCCAGGCGACCATCATTAGCGGGTAGTTCCACGGTGCGATCGAAGCGATCACGCCCACCGGATCGCGGCGGATCATCGAGGTGTGCCCGGCCAGGTATTCACCGCCGGCGGACCCGCTCATGCAGCGGCTGGCGCCGGCGAAGAAACGGAACACGTCGGCAATCGCCGGAATCTCGTCGTTCAGCGCAGCGCTGTAGGGTTTGCCGCAGTTGTCGGATTCGAGTTTGGCCAGTTCTTCGCCGTGGGCTTCGATGGCGTCGGCGAGTTTGAGCAAGAGCAGCGAACGCTCTTTCGGCGGGGTGTGCGACCAGCTGTCGAATGCGGCGTCGGCGGCCCGCACGGCGGCGTCGACCTGGGCTTCGCTGGCTTCGTTGATTTCCACCAGCACGCGACCGAGGGCCGGGTTGAACACCGGTTGGGCGGGGCCTTCGCCGTCGAGCAGTTGGCCGTTGATCAGTAACTTGGTTTGCATGGCGTTGTCCTCATTGCAGCTTTTATTTTTCTGTCGGAACCGGATCCCTGTAGGAGCAAGGCTTGCCCGCGAAGAGGCCATCACATTCAGCATTGATGTTGGCTGACACACCGCTTTCGCGGGCAAGCCTCGCTCCTACAGTACAGGGATGGCTGTTATCAAATAGCCGATCTGTTTACCGGCGCACTGGAAATATCAGCCGCCTTAACCAGCGGTTTCGAAAACTTCCACGCATCACCCGCCGGCGCCGTGCCTTTGTCGTACGGCTTGCCCAGCAGCATGTAAACCAGCCCCGCACCCATCACCACCAGCGTGGTCAGGATCATCGAATAGTTGATGTACCACGGCGCATCCGGCGAGCGCGGCCAGACCATGTTGACGATGGCGCAGACGCCATAGATCAACGCGGCAAGGTTCACCCACAAGCCCCACGCACCCAGCGTGAACTGCCCGTTCGGGCGCCAGCCCTTGGCGCGGGCGATCAATGCAGCGACGACAATCAACTGGAACGCCACGTAAATACCAATCGCCGCAAAACCAACGATGGTCGCCACGGCATCGGCCATGAACATGCCCAGGCAAACAATCGCCGCTGGCACGAGGCCGCTGATCAGCAACGCGAACGACGGCACGTGGTTGCCCGAGAGGCGTTTGAGCAGCGAGCTGCCGATGATCATTTCGTCACGGGCGTAGGCGAACAGCAGGCGACTGGCCGCCGCTTGCAGGCTCAGCACGCAAGAGATGAACGACACCATCACCACCGCCATCACCAGTCGCGAACCCACCGGGCCGAAAGCAGTGGCGAGGATGGTGGCCACCGGGTCGGTGTCTTCACCGGCCAGGACCTTGGCCATGTCCGGCACCGAGAGGATCAGCGCCAGGCAGGCGAACATCGCCGCCGCGCCACCGATGTAAATGGTCATGCGCATGGCCTTCGGAATGCGCTTGCCCGGGTTCGGGGTTTCTTCGGCGACATCGCCGCAGGCCTCGAAACCGTAGTACTGGAACAGGCCCGCCAGCGAGGCCGCGAGGAACGCCGGCAGGTACGAACCGTTGACCTCAAGGTTGAAGGTGTCGAACAGCACGCTGAACGGCTGATGACGCTCGAAAATCAGCAGATAGCCGCCGACCAGAATCGCCCCGACCAGCTCGCAGAGAAAGCCGAACATCGCTACCCGCGCCAGCAGTTTGGTGCCCACCAGGTTGAGGGCGGTCGAGAGCAGGATGATCGTCAGGGCAATGTAGATGTTGGCTTCGGGACCGGGATTGAAGCCCAGCATGATCGCCAGGTACGGCCCGGCACCCACGGCGACGCCGGCGATGGTGGCGCACAACGCCCAGGCATACACCCAGCCGACCATCCACGCCCAGCGCTTGCCCACCAGACGACGGGCCCACGGATAGACACCCCCGGAAATCGGGAACTGCGAGACGATTTCACCGAAGATCAGGCACACCAGCAATTGCCCGGCGCCGATCAGCAGGTAGGACCAGAACATCGGCGGGCCGCCGGCGGCCAGGCACAAACCGAACAGGGTGTAGACGCCGACGACCGGCGACAGGTAGGTAAATCCCAGGGAGAAGTTCTCCCACAGGCTCATGCTGCGGTTGAAATCCGAACTGTAGCCGAGGGCGCGGAGTTGTTCCGCGTCCTGATCGGCGCTGACGCTTGCACGCGTGTTGGATGAGCCACTCATTTTATTTCCTCATTATCAATGGCAGTGGATTGGTGCTGGCGGGGTTGGTGTGGCGAGGGAGCTTGCTCCCGCTTGAGTGCGCAGCACTCACAAATAGGGGCCGCTACGCAGCCCAGCGCGAGCAAGCTCGCTCGCCACAGGGTCACGCCTGTTTTTTTGATTCGTTGTCGCGCCCGTCGTCGTACTGCGACAACCACTCGACCGCCGCATCGCGATAGCGACTGAAACCCTTGTAATCAACCAATTGCTGATTCAAGTCCCGCAGCACCCGATGCATGCGCCGGGCCCACGCCGGGTTGGTCGCGATGTCTTCGAGGCTGAGCAGATAAGTGCGGATCGGAAAGACGATGGCGTTACTGCGCGGCAGGCGATGCAGCGGTTGCAACTCGATGCGCAGGTAAACCAGTTTGCCGGCGTTTTGCGCGGTGACGATGGTCCGGTCCGGCGCCCATTCCGGCAGGCTTTCGGCCGAGACTTCGAGGCGCGGGTTGACCGTCAGCGACCAGTTCAGGCGACGCACCGGATGGCCAGTGCGCAGGCGCAGCAGGAACTTCAAGGCGCGGTCGAGCATGCCGATTTCCTTGACCAGCGGCACCGGCCCGTGGAACTCCTCCCAGCTCATGCCGAGGTTGAAACGCAGCGAGTAATCCGCGCGCTGGGTGGCGATCCCCGCGCCCCAGTACAGCGTGCCGTCACGCTCCTCCTGCAACACCCAATCGCCCTGGGCCTGACGGGTCACGTACTCCATCGGCTCGTAGGGCAGGGTGGCCGGATCGCCGAAGGTGAAGTGGTCGTCGATGTTCAGCAGGCGGTTGGTCCAGTGCCACTGCCGACCTTCACGCGCCAGGCTGAAGTACTGCGGATAGTCCCGGGCGTAGGACTCCATGATCAGCTCCAGCAAATCCCATTGCGCCTCCATCATGTGCGGCGCCGAGACGTAGTGCATGCCCGGATCTTTCTCCAGGGTGATCGCGCGGTCCCGGCATTCGCTGATGTAGTGCTCGTCGATATCGAACGCGGCGCGAAACGCACCGTCGCCCACGGACACATGCGGTTCGAGGTTCATCGAATACATGTAGTCGTCATCGGGGAACGGGAAGGGCGCGCGGGCGATGGTTTCCGGGCTGTTGGCGAAGGTGTAGTCGTCGCGATAGGTTTCGTCGGGATTGAATTGGATATTCATTGTTTTTTTTCTCCGTCGATCAGAGGTCGATGACCAGGCGATTGCACTTGGCGCGGGATACGCAGGGCATGATTTTCTTGCGGCCGACCTTGTCTTCGTCGGACAGCCAGTCATCGCTGTGCAGCAGCTCGCCGTCGAGTTCCAGCACTTCGGTTTCGCAATGCCCGCAGGCACCGCCGCGACACAGGTACGGCATGCTGTAGCCGGCCGCTTCGACCGCTTCGAGCATGGTCTGGTCGGGCGAGACCTCAATCGTTGCGCCGCTGCGGCCGAGGGTGAAACTGAAGGCTTCGCCGCCGCTGCTTTGTTCGAGGAACCGCTCGAAGTGCACGTGGCTGTCGGTCCAGCCAAGGTCACGGGTGCAGGCCAGTGTGGCGTCGATCATGCTGTCCGGGCCGCACACATAGACGTGGCTGCCCAACGGGCGGTCGGCGAGTACCCGACCGATTTCCATGCGCGATTCAATGCCCTTGCGGTACAGGTGAACCTGCTCGCCGTAGGTGGCCTGCAACTCCTTGCCGAGCTGCGCATGTTCTTCACCGCGCACTGCGTAATGCAGCTCGAAAGGCACCTTGCTCAGGCGCAACTCTTCAAGCTGGGAAATCACCGGCGTGATGCCGACACCACCGGCGATGAACAGGTGCAGGCGCGCCTGTTTGATCAGCGGGAACAGGTTGACCGGTGGGGTGACCTCGATCAGGTCACCTTCACTGACGTTGTCGTGCAGCGACGCCGAACCACCGCGTCCGCTGTCCACGCGGCGCACGGCAATCTGATAACTGCTGGTGTCGTACGGTGAACTCAGCAGCGAATACGGGTTGCGCAAAGTGTTCTGCTGGTTGGCGATCAGCACCACGACGTGGCTGCCGCCGGAGAAGGCCGGCAAGTGCGCGCCGGTCGGCGACACCAGGGTGAAGCGCTTGATTTCCGGGGTCACCGCTTCGATTCGGGCCACCCGCAGGTTCAACGTGCCATTGTTCTGGCTCATGTGTCGAGCTCCTCGGCTTCGGGCAATTCACCCGGGACTTCGGCATCGGCCTTGACCGCCTGAAAGGCTGCCAACCGCCGGGAATAGTGATCGCGCACCACCAGCGTCAGGCCACAGCCGGGGCAGTCATAGACGCGTCGAGTCACGTTTTCGGTGTAGGTGTCGCAGTGCACGCACCAGACGCGGCGAACCAACGTGCCGGAGTGCTCGCGCAGCACTTCGTCGCGGTTCAGGTCGAAATGCGTAGCCACCTGCATGGCGCTGCCGAGGAAACTTTCCGAACCGGCGAGATAGAGGCGGGTGCCCATGCGGGCTTCGCCGAGCAGGGTTTTCAGCGCGTCGATCAACGACTGGTTGGTCGCATGCACATGCAGCGGGTGCTCGGGGTGCTGCTGCAACTGCGTGAGGAAATCCTGGCCGGAAAAGGATTCCAGGGAGTACAGCAAGGTAATCGGCCGATCCTGGCCGGCCATTTCTTCCAGCAAGCGCAACATGGCGCGACCGCCGCTGCCTTGCCCGGCAATGATGTGCCGGATACCTCCCGGCAGCGGTTGCAACCGGTCATAGACCGGTCGGCTTTTGATCCCGGTGATCAACATTTTTATTATTCCTCCTGGCTACCGGCGCGGCTGATGAAAGCCGGCCCTGATGCAAAGCCCAACGATGGTGGGTTGCAGGTAGCAGGAGCACAGGTCGTGCCAGTTATTTAACTTGTTGAAAATTAAGGGTTTATTGTTTTTTGAGAGGTGAGGTGCAGGCAGAAGTAACTAGATATGTATGCGTTTTCGCAGCGGTTAGGTGTAATCCAGGAAAACACAGAACCCTGTGTGAGCGGGCTTGCCCGCGATAGCGGAGTAACATCCAACATCTTCATTGACTGAGCCACCGCAATCGCGGGCAAGCCCGCTCCCACAGGGACCGCGCCGTGCTCACTGACATTGCAGGGTTTCAGTCCCGCTGGAGTTTGCGAATCAACGTCCCGATGTCGATACCCAGATGTACCGCCGCTTTACGTTTGCTGCCGCACACATGCACGGCCTTGAGGATGATCTGGCGTTCGAAATGCTGAACCTGCAGCTTGAGGTTTTGCTCCGCATCCTCTTCGTCGGCCGCCACTGGGTTCACCCGCTCCTGAGGTCGCGCCGGTTCGAGCAGTTCGGCCGGCAGATGATGCTCCTGGGCTTCATCGTCGGCGAGCACCGCCAGCCGTTCGAAGATGTTCACCAGTTCGCGGATGTTGCCGGGGTAGTCATAACCCAACAGGCGCTTGCGGCAACCGGCGGACAGGCTCAGCGACGGTTCGCGATCGCCGTTGATGCGGCTCAGCAGGATGTCGATGAGAAACGGCAAGTCATCCCGGTGCTGGCGCAGCGGCGGAATTTCCACCGGCAGGACCGCCAGGCGATAGTAGAGGTCGGCGCGAAACTCACCGATGCTCACCAGATGACGCAAGTCTTTGTTGGTGGCGGCAATGACCTGCACCTGCACCGTTTTGCTCAACGGTGAGCCGACCGACTGGATGGTGCTGTCCTCCAGGAACTTCAGTAGCTTGGCCTGCACGTGCAGGGGGATTTCACCGATCTCGTCGAGGAACAATGTTCCGCCGGAAGCCGCCTCGATATAGCCTTGCTTGCCGCCCTGCAACGCGCCGGTGAAGGCGCCGCGTTCATAGCCGAACATCTCCGACTCGAACAGGCTCTCCGGAATGCTCCCGCAGTTGACGTGAATGAATGGCCGGTCGCCCCAACCGGCGGCGCGGTGGATGTGGCGTGCGATGGCGGTCTTGCCGACGCCCGGTTCGCCCAGCAGCAACAATCGCGCACGCCGCCGGAACGCGCGGACGCCGGTGTCGGCGATGCTCGAGAGCTGCGGTGACAGGTGCAAGGCGTTGTCCTGCGGATCGCGCAGGCCCTGGGTTTCCACCGGCCGGTTACCCAGCGAGGCGCGACGCTGCGGCTGGCTGCCGTCGAAGTCTTTCTGGGTCAGCATCCTGAACGGTTTTTCGTAGGCTCCGGTGGGAATGGCGTGGGTGCTGCTGAGCAGAACCCGACCTTCCCGCGAACGGGTCAACGCGCTGTTGCCGCCGCGATTCAGCGCGGCCTGAAAATCTTCGTAATTCAGCGCCGAGCGCTGGAAAAACTCACTGTCGGACAAACCGCTGGCTTGCTGTCGGGACAAACGGTTGACGCGCTCGGCGGCGAGGTTGAGAAAGCGCACCCGGCCTTCACCGTCCGTCACGATCAGCGCGTCACTGAAGCTGTCGAGCAAGGCGTGCAGTGCGGGTGTTTCCAGCAACGCGCCGAGCACTTCGCTGCTGACGTTGACCGAAGAGCGCATGCCCATCTGCAGCGTGGGTGGCAGGTTCTTGTCTTTCATGGGTGCAACTCTTCGGCACGGCGCACGCCCTGGCTTTCGCGAAACACCGCGACTCGCCAGGCCACGCCTTCACGAATCAGGATGCGCGAGCAATGCACATTGAAATTCAGCTGGCGTCCGCTCAAGTCCGGCAGGGGCAGGCTGTGCCAGGTGCGCTCGGGCAGGGCGTTGTCCAGCAGCAGCCGAGCGATGCCGGCGCCATGGGTGATGCCGAAGGTTTCTTCGAAGGCTGAGTTGCGCCATTGCGGTTGCAGGTGCTCATCGATCACCAGCACCGCGTCGGGCACCGCATCGAACACCCGGCGCAACGCGTCGATGCGCTGCTCGGCGTCGTGCTGCATGCGCAGTTCCTGACTGACATCGCGAATGCTGCCCCACATACGCAACAGATGGCCGTTGACGATGGTTGCGCGCACATCGTTCTCGACGTAGGCCGGCGAGCCGTCGTGACGGCGATCCACCGACAGCGCGCAGTCCACGTGGAAACCGGCTTCGATCAGGCGCCGCACAAACTCTTCGTTGGCGGGGCTGCGCGGCCAGTACAGGCGCACCGGTTGCTGGTTGAAATCGACATCCGAAGGCATCTCGTACACCTCGGCCATGGCGCGATTGCACAGTCGCCAGTGGGAGTCGTTTTCGAACACCTGGCGCACGATTTCGTCCGGCGAGGTGTTGATGTCCACCGCCTCGGCAAACTCGATGCACCAGTACGCGACCTTGGCGCTCTGCAGCATCTGACTCATGACTTCATTGGCGTTGTGCATTTCCCGCAGTCGATGGCCCAGCGCGCCGAGGGGGATTTTCAGCAGATACAGGCGCGCCGGGTGGACCGAGCGCCATTCCAGCAAGCCGCAAGCGACCACCGGCAGCAAGCCGCCGTTGTGGCGAATCAGGGTCAGTTCCAGGCTGTGGACTTGCTCGTCGGCGGGCGGATTGGCAAACAACGACTGCACGGCGCGTAGCGATTCGACGCTGAAGATGCGCTCGATCGGCTGGTTCAGCAGCGCTTCGGGGTCATAGCCCAGTTGATCGCTCAGGCTGGCGGACAGGCTGATCAGTTGCCCGTCAGCGCTGAGGGTGCTGGTCAGAGGCTGCGCCTTGTTGGTCAGTAAATTCAGGATATCCATCGGTGGATCGGCTCGATTTGGCTAATGGGACCTGGCTGAAATCACTCAGGCAGTCAAAGCGGGGCATATCGCATGCCAACTGAAAGGCGCTGCGAACAGGGGAGCACGAGGGCAGGCGATGCGTTGAGCGCTGCGATAATGCAACGAAATAGGCATTTATGCAGCGCTCACGTTGAGCGTAGTCCGCAGACGGGAGGTGGTTGGGTCAATCCGATCGGTGACCCAAGGGTTGTCAGGCTTTGCTGGCGGCCAGGTAAGCGCCGAGGCGGCGGCCCATTTCTTCGCCCAGAGCCTGTAAACCGCTCATCGGACGAACCATAACCTCGAATTCAACGATTTTGCCTTGCTCGTCGAAGCGGATCATGTCGATGCCCTTGAGCTCTTTTCCGCCGACCTTGGCGCTGAATTCGAGTACGACATTCAAACCGTCTGCAGTCGCCAATTCGCGGTGGTAGGTGAAATTTTCAAAGACGTTAAACACCGTGGTCAGAATCATCGTGACCACCTTGGCGCCCGGGTACGGTGTGTGCGCCATCGGTGAGCGGAACACCGCGTTCGGGTCCAGCAACCGGGGCAGGGCTTGCAAGTCACCCTGGCGGATCATGTCGTGCCATTGGGCCAAGGATGCAGCGGCGTTGGGGTGCAGTTTCAGTTCGGACATCTTCAACTCCTGTTTTGTTGTTCTGAAAGCGGTGCCAACGACTGTATCGCAATGCGTCTGAAGCGCTGCTTATGGCGGAGTATTCAAGCGGTCGATGGCGAGCCCTCGTGGGTGGCCAGATATAGTTGGCGGTAAGCGGCAACCAGCTGTTCCTGGCTGAAGGCGAGATTGCGGCCGCTCGGATTGGGCAGCACCCACACCGCGGCATTGCCAAACGTTGTTGGTTGCAGTCCCCAGGCAATGTCTCGCTGGCGGGATAATGCGCAATACGCCGCTTTACCGAGAAACGCTACGAAGCGTGGCGCATGGCGTGCGATTTTCTGTTCGAAATTCGCAGCGGCGGCGGTGAATTCATCTACCGAGAGCTGATCCGCTCGCGCCGTCGGCCGATCCACCACGGCGGTCAAGCCACACTGATACTGCAAAATCTGCCAGTCGTTTTCCGGGCGCACTTCCCGCGGCGTGAAACCGGCAAGATGCAGCGTGCGCCAGAAGCGATTGCCCCTGCCGGCAAAGTGATGCCCCTGCGCCGCGGCCATCACGCCCGGATTGATCCCGCAAAAAATAACCGCCAGCTGCTCGGCCAGAATGTCTTCGAGTCCTTCGCCCACTTCAAGAACTCCTCAACCGCAAATCACGTTGACCGCGTTGCGTGCCATTTCGGTCAACTCATCACGGGGTTTGCCTGCCCGCGCCCGGATCGAAATGCTGTGCAGCAACGATGACGCGAGAACGGCGAGGGCGGCCGGGTCGACATCGTTGTTCAACTCGCTCTTGTCGATGGCCACACGCAGCCGCGTTTCCAGATCGGCATCAAGGCGGCTGAGCCGATCCGACAACACCTCGCGGATTTCCGGATCCTCGACGGCTTCAGTGGTCGCCGTGCCGATCGCAAAGCAGCCTCGGGCCTGTCCAGCTCCCGAGAAGTAGATCGCCAGCTGCCCTTCATATAACTGCGTCAACGCCTCGCGCAAGGTCAGCTCATTGTCTGTCAGCGCGGCTTGCATGGCCGCAGCAGCAAATTCCCAGTACTGCTCAAGCGCTTTTATATAGAGCGCGTGCTTGTCACCGAATGCGGCGTAGAGGCTCGGACGATTCATGCCGGCCGCCGTGGCGATGCTGTCCAGCGAGGCGCCGGAATAGCCGGTGCTCCAGAAAACTCCCAGCGCCTGCTGCAGCGCTGTCTGCGGGTCATACGCGCGAGGGCGGCCGCGGCCTTTTCCCTCTGTGGTTTTATTTTGTGCCATGTCGTACAAAATCCTTGAATGGAGGTTTGTGTGGGGATATTCTTACACCATCGCACAAAATTAAGGAACCAGAAATTCCTTGATTGCAGGTTTGTTGTAGCGGAGCTCGAACGGGGTGAAGCGGCTACGAAACAGGTGCGGCGGAGCGATCCTCCTTTTTGCGCACGGTAAGGCTGTTTTAGTGGGTATTAGCTCTATTTCCCGGTTAAAGGTGCATTTGATCATGACCAAACAGTTCGATATTCCAGCAACACAGACCTTCGAGCATCCAGGGCCGGCCTATCCAGACGCGCCCAAAAAACCGCTCAAGGAAAAACTGCGGCCACTGCTGATGGTGGGCGTTCCGGTGCTCTTCGCGGCGTACGGGTACGCGCACTATTTGGCGGGGGTTCCGTTTGTTTCCACCGATAACGCTTACGCCCGGGTGGCGAAAGCGTCGATCAACGCGCGAATTTCCGGGCAGGTTGTGGACATCGCAGTCGAGGACAACCAGCTCGTTCACAAGGGCCAGGTGCTGTTCCGCATCGATCCGAAACCCTTGCAGATCGCGGTTGACCGCGCAGAAGCGCAGTTGAGCGTGGCGCGGTTACGCATCGACGGGCTCAAGGCCAGCTATCGGCAGCAACAGGCCGAGCTGCAATCGGCCAGAGAGTCGGCGGGTTTCGACCAGAAAGAGTTCGCCCGCAAGAAGGCACTGGTGGCTTCCGAATTTGTCTCCCGTGCCGTTTACGACCGTGCGGACACCGACCTTAAAGTGGCACGGCAGCGCATTGCGTCCATCGAGCAACAGATCGCCAACACCGTCGTTGCGTTGAACGGCAATCCCGACATCAACGCCGACAGCCACCCGACGGTGCGCGAAGCCAGGGCGCAGCTCGACGAGGCGCAGCTTTACCTCTCGTATGCCACGGTGTACGCGCCGGACGATGGCATCGTCGCCAAGGTCGACGATTTGCAGGTGGGCAACTACGTCAATAACGGCGCGCCAGCCTTTGCGCTGCTGTCCGAGCGCGAGATCTGGATCGAGGCCAACTTCCGTGAAACGGAGGTAACGCACATGCGCCCCGGCCAGGAAGCGACCATCCGTATCGATACCTATCCCGATCACGTTTTCAAAGCCCATGTGATCAGCATGAGCCCTGGCGCCGGTTCGGACTTCGCCTTGCTGCCGCCGGAAAACGCGACCGGCAACTGGGTCAAGGTCGTGCAGCGGGTGCCGGTGCGTCTTGAACTCGACGAAATGAGCCCGGCGCTGCCGCTGTACTCGGGCACCAGCGCCACGGTCAAGGTCGACACCGGTTACCGCACGCCGTGGTGGCATCCGCTCAAGGCGCTGTTGTCCGCGGGCACCGAGTCATGAACGCCCCAGCGGGAGAGGGCGCCCGTGCGTTGAGGTTCGTCGCGCTGCTGGCGACTTACATGCAGTCGGCGAACCTGCCTGTTCCAAACGCGGTACTCAGGTTGATTCAGGGCAGCCTGTCGATGACCGACGATCAGGCCGGCTGGATCTTCACCTCGTACCTCGCGGCGAGCGCCATCACCTTGCCGATCGCGCAATGTCTCGCTGCGCGTTATGGCTTGAAGCGGGTGTATCAGGCGGCGCTGGCGTTTTTCGTGCTCGGACTGGTGCTGGTCACGATGGCAACGACACCGCTGGAATTCATCGGTGCGAGGATCATGCAGGGCCTGGCGAGCGGCGTGCTCGCGCCGCTGTCGATGGCGATTGCACTGGAGACGTTGCCTGCCGAGAAGCGTGCGAAGTTTGGCGCGACCTGGACGGCCATCGTGCTGTTCGGCATCGTCAGCGGCCCGAGCATCGGTGGCTGGATCGGCGAGCATTACGGATGGCGGCCGATCTTCTACATCAGCCTGCCGCTGGCGGCGTACATCTTCCTGGTGATGGCGCTGTTGCTGAAGGAAAAAAAGGCCGAGAAAGCCCCGGCGTTCGACTTCTTCGGCTTCGGCACCTTCACGCTGGGGTTGATCAGCCTGCAAATGCTGCTCGACCGCGGTGAACGCCTGGACTGGTTTGCCTCCACCGAGATCTGGCTGGAAGCGCTGGGCTGTGCACTGGGGACCTACCTGTTTGCGGTGCATGTGCTGACGAAGAAGGTGCATTTCCTCAACAAGCGTTTGTTCGATGATCGCAATTTCGTGCTGTCGACGATCATCTTCTTCGCCGTGGGTTTTGTGCTGCTGTCGACCATGGCCCTGACCTCGCCGATGCTCGACGAGATCCTTGGCTACCCGCCGGACACTACGGGATCGTTGACAATTCCGCGTGGCATCGGACTGGTCGGTGCGTTTCTGCTGATGAACCGGGTTCCCGAGCGTTTCGACCGTCGATGGTTCGTCGCGGCCGGGGTGGCCGTGGTGATTTACGCCAACTGGCTGATGCTCGGCTATTCGCCGTTGATGGACTGGTCGCCGGTGGCAGTGGCGGGTGCGATCCAGGGGATCGGCATCGGCATCCTGATGCCGTCGCTGACCAAGGTCGCGTTCAGCACACTCGATCCCGCGCTGCGTCCGGAAGGCACCGGCCTGTTCAATTTGTCCCGGGTGTACGGCAGCACCCTCGGTGTGGCGATCGTGCAGTTGTTCTTTTTCAACAATACGCAGGCGATGCACATGGCTCTGGTCAGCAACTTGACGCCGTATCACGCCGCTGTGCCGACGTCGCTTCAAGCGCTGGAGGGGCTCAACGAAATGATCACCGGCCAGGCTGCTTTTATCGCCGTGATCGACCAGTTCAAGATTTTGATGGTGGCGATGCTGGTGGTCAGTCCACTGGTTGTCTTTCTTCGCAAGCCCGTTCCGACCAACTAGTTAACGTGGAGTTTGCCCAATGAAATCCCATGCACGCTTCATCAATGGACCTCAGTTCAAAAACACCTTCGGTGCGATTGCGGCGCTGGTATTCCTGACCGCCTGCACCGTTGGCCCTGATTATCAGATGCAACCACCGAGCACGTCGCAGCACTACGATCAACAGGCCGAGCAGCGCCTCGGCCAGAACGGTGAAAAACGCATCCAGCTTGGCCGTAAAGTGAACGGTGACTGGTGGACCGCTTTTCAATCGCCGAAGCTCGACAAGGTGGTCCGTCGCGCCATTGACGGCAACCTGGAGCTCGTCGCGGCGGACGCCACGATTCGGCAAGCGGCGTCCTCGGTGGCGGCGGCGGAAGGCGCACTGTATCCGCAAGTCGATTTTGGCGCCCAGGCCGGCCGGCAACGGGTGCACACCGCCAAAGAACCGTCCGTTTCCAACTTCTATGCGATCGGGCCACGGGTCGGTTTTGACCTTGATGCATTCGGTGGCAACAAACGCCTGGTCGAACAGCAGGAAGCGTTTACCGATCTGCAGAAACATCGTTACGAAGCGGCGTACCTGACGTTGACTGGCAGTGTTGCCAGCCAGGCGTTGTTGGTGGCTTCTGCCAATGCACAGATGCAAGCCGTCGAGAAACTGCTGGCCAATGACCAAAAGAACCTCGAGCTGGTGCGCATGGCCCACGCCAACGGCACCACCACGCAGATCGATGTCTCGCTGGCTGAAACGCGGCTCGCGCAGGACCGCACGTTGTTGCCGCCTCTCGCTCAGCAGCGGGATTCGGCACGCCATGCGCTGTCGATTCTGACCGGCAAAGGCCCGGGCGACTGGATCGCGCCGGACTTCGATCTGGCCGAGTTTGTCTTGCCGGCCAACGTGCCCGTCAGCGTGCCTTCGGAAATGGCTCACGACCGGCCGGATGTCCTTCAGGCCGAGGCGGAACTGCACATGGCCAGCGCGGCGGTTGGTGTCGCAACCGCGAATCTCTATCCGCACGTCACCCTGTCTGCGTCGCTGGCGCAGGCCGCTTCCGGCAACGGCGGTGCCGCACTCTGGGGGTTCGCGGCGGGGCTGGCGGGGCCGATTTTCGATGGCGGCACGCTCAAGGCTGAACGTCAGGCGGCGGTCGAGGGCTACAACGCGACGCTCGCCGGTTACCAGCAGACCGTCATCACTTCGTTCGGCCAGGTCGCCGACACGCTGCAAGCCATCAACCATGACGCCGAGGAAAACCTCGCGCAGGAAGACGCCTTGCGCGCCGCTGAAACCAGCTTGCAGTTGAACCGGCAAGCCTTCACTCAGGGCGAGAACAGCATTCTTCAGGTGCTGGAAGCGGAACGCGCCTATCAGCAGGCGTTGCTGGGTCGAATCCGCGTGAAGACTGCGCAGTACCTCGACACGGTGCGGCTGTACGTGGCGCTCGGCGGCAATTCCGTCGGTACGTTCGAGCAGCGGGTTGCTTATCGCGAAGGCCAGAAACCTTCGTATCAATAGAGGCTGCGGCCCTGAGCATTGGAGTAGAGATATGTCTTACGAATCTTTTTACGATGACCTTCGCGATACACGATTTGCGCTGAATCACGGCGCTGTGGAAATGCCGGCGGTTGGATTTGGCACATTGTTCCGCGATCTCAGTGTCACCACCCAAGCGGTCAAGGACGCCTTGGACGCCGGTTTTCGCCATTTTGACTGTGCCGAGCGCTATCGCAATGAAGACAGCGTCGGCGTGGCGATCAAGGAAACGCTGGAGGGCGGAAAGATCCGCCGGGAAGACCTGTTCATCACCACCAAACTGTGGAACACCAACCATCGTCCCGAGCGGGTTCAACCGGCCTTTGAGGCCAGTTGCCGTCGCCTTCAGGTCGACTACATTGACTGCTACCTGATCCATACGCCGTTTGCCTTTCAACCGGGTGACAATCAGGACCCGCGTGATGAGCAAGGCAACGTCATCTACGATTCAGGCGTCACGCTGATCGAAACGTGGAGAGCGCTTGAGCGCCTGGTGGATGAAGGGCGATGCAGGTCCATCGGCTTGTCGGATGTCACGTTGCCGGCGTTGCAGGCGATTGTGGCCGAAGCGCGGATCAAGCCCGCTGTCGTGCAAGTCGAGTCCCATCCTTATTTGCCGGAATGGGAACTGCTTGAGTTTTGCAAGCAACATGGAATTATCGTCCTGGCGTTTGCGCCACTCGGGCATGGTATGGAGCCGAATGTCCTGGAAGACGAAGTGATTACCTGGATCGCCCGGCGTGTGCAAAAGACCCCGGCGCAAGTGGCACTGGCCTGGGCGGTTCAGCGCGGCGTCGCGTTCCTGACGACGTCGGCTACGCCAAGCCACATCCGGGAAAATTTCGATATTTCCACCCTGCCGCACCGGGCAATGCTGGAAATCAAGGAAGAGATTACAACCCGAATACGCTTCAACTCGGTGGTGGAAACCGGCGTGCCCGGCTTTATTCCGCGCAAGAAGTAACCCGAGACGAGAAGGGCGGCCTTCTGTAAGGTCGCCTTTTTTTATCCCTTTTCCGAGGCCCTGCGATGGACATTTTCCAGACCATGCGTTGTTTCGTCGCCGTCGCTCAAACCGGCAGCTTCACGGCGGCGGCGCAGACACTGGACACCACCACGACCAACGTGTCCAAAGCGGTGACCAGTCTGGAGGGCAGGCTGAAAACCCGCCTGATCAACCGGACCACCCGGCGCCTGGCGTTGACCGAAGCCGGGATTCGCTACTTGCAGCGCTGCGAGAAAATTCTGGATGAGATGCGTGAAGCCGATGAGGAAGCGGGGACCGCCCACACCACACCGGTGGGCAGGCTGAAGATTCACGCGATGTCCGCCATCGGCAATCATTACGTGATCGATGCCATTGCAAAATACAGGGAGACGCATCCGTCGGTGATGTTCGACCTGACCGTGACCAATCGACTGCCGGACTTGCTGGAGGAGGGCTATGACATGTCGATTGTGCTGGCGCGGGATCTGCCCGATTCAGGGTTTGTCGCGCAAAGGCTTGGCATCACCTACAGCATTCTCTGCGCCTCGCCGGCGTACTTGCACAAACGCGGCTATCCCGAGTCTCCAACGGCGCTTGGCGAACATGATTGTTTGCGGATCGTGAATACAGTCATGCCGGTTGAAAACTGGGCATTCGAGGGGCCTGATGGCGTGGAGACGGTGAACATTCCAATCTCGCCGTTTCACGTGAACACCGCCGACGCGATGACGGTGGCGATAACCAACGGAATGGGGATCGGCATTCAGCCGATTGCATCTGCAGTTGACGGCCTGAGGGCAGGCACGTTAGTGCGTGTATTGCCGGAGTATCACTTTGAAGAGTTCAACTTGTTTGCGATCTACCCGTCACGAAAGTTCGTGGACGCAAAAATAAAGACATGGGTGGAATTTCTGAAGGATTACATACCGGTGCTGTTGGCATCCGATGAAGCGATCGCCGGTTCGGCCGCAGGACGATAATGCAGGGGGGCGGCAGGCATGGAGTGTCGACCCCCCATCGTCCGCACGGTCCTCAACCGTTTGAACAGCCGGTTCCCATCACCTGGTACTGCAGGATATGGCGTTGACCCTTCGAGTCTTCATAGGTCATTTGCTTCGGCACTGGGGCGCACTCGTCTCCCGTATCCGTCACGGTGATGATTTTCTGGATATCGAGTTTCATGCCGTAAGAGTAACTTTGAACCGGAATCTGGCTGGCTGCATTGGTAGAGGTTTCATCCGAGTATGCCTGTGCGGCTACACCGGCAAGTGCCAGAAACATCGCGATCTTTAAAGTTTTCATGGTGTTCACCTTCGCATCGAGTTTCGGTAGGTCCCGGTGAGTAAGTGGCTGCTTGATTCACTTGTTCACCGGGTGAAGTCGATGCTAGGAGTTTACTCTTTCCTCAAACAGCGGTCCGCTGGACAAACACTGTTGCCAGATTGCGCAGGTATGCAGGGAGTGCCGCTTCGGGATGGTTATTTTCTTTGCTTCCTGTGGGGCTTTGTTGCGGATCAAATCGGTCTAAAAATGCCGTTTCGCTTTGCTGACGGTGGTCTAATATTGAACATGTAGGTGAAGACGCAGACTGATGCGCAAGCGGATGGCAAGGACACGTGGGGCGCGTTCCGAAGGGTACACGGTTAGAAAGATCTCCGCGCTGAGATCCAGCCCTTATGCCGTGTGAAGCAGAAGAGCACAAAACTGTTCTGTGAGAGTCCTGATAAACCTTGTAAGCCGGAGACCAGCGCCGGCCACCTACTCGAATCCCAAAGCCCGCCTTGTGCGGGCTTTGTCGTTTGTGGGAGCTAGCCTGCTAGCGATAGCGGTGTATCAGGCGACGTGTTCTTGCGGATGAGCCCGGTACCCTGTGGGAGCTGGCTTGCCAGCGATGGACGCCCAGACACCGCGTTCATTCAGACAGCACGCATCATCGTTAACGACCATCGCTGGCAAGCCAGCTCCCACAGGGGAATGCGAAACGCTTGAAGAGCCAGGCCGGCCGGTAGGCCGCCTCGCGGTGCTGTGGCGGTGATCGCCACCTCACGCCCTGAGCCTGTCCGTCAACCTGTGACTACCTCCATCGGCGCCTCTACCAACGTTGATCTGCGCCGCGTTAAAGCCTGCAAGTAAGCCATCTCGTCATAGACAGTGCTGGTTTTCCAGCACTGATAGACGATTCTGATCCACTTAAAAGCAAGTGCTCTCAGCGCCGCTTGGTATGAGCATCCTTTTGCCCGCTGCTGCCGATAGTAAGCCTCGGCCCACGTTGATTGAGTGATGCTGTGAGCGGCCCATTCGACAAAAGTCTGGCGCAAGAACGTTGAGCATTGGTAGCGCCAATGCACCACTTTTTTCTTCCCACTGCGCTGTGTAACCGGTGCGATCCCGGCATATCGCTGCATCGCATTGGCGTCGCTAAATCGATCACGTTGTTCACCAAAAGCCACCATCAGGCGCGGCGCAAGATGCTGGCCGGCGCCAGGGAGCGCCTTAAAGATCGGGTAATCGGCCAAGGTGTTGGCCGTTTCTTCGATCTCGCGATCAAAATCCTTGATGGTGGAAATGAGCCCTTTGAGTTGCGACGCCAAGGCTGTCGCGTACAGCTGCGAAGGACGTATCACCCCGGATCCTGCGTCAAAGGCATCGCTTTGGTGATGATTTCCCAGCGCGTTTGATTGAGTTGAGCATGACGAGCGTTGTGCTCATTAAAGAACTTGAGAAAAGTACTCTGGCGAGAACGCTTGATGTGCTCAAGCGTGGGCCAGCGCATTAGAAAGTCACAGAACACCACGGTGTCATGATTGCCAAACAGCTCCAGGGCCAATGGATAATACTGTTTGAGCGTGCAGATCAAGCGGTTGCTGACCTTCACTCGCTCATCAACCAGTGCACGTCGATGTTCTGTCAGGCTGGCCAAAATACGCATGGCTGGACTTTGCGGCATCAACTGGGGAAATCGTAGGGGATGAGTGAGCAACAGCTCAAGCGCCCATTGAGCATCGCTCGGATCATCCTTGGCACCGCTGCCGACAAAGGTTTTACGGTGTCTGGCCAAGGTGCTCGGATTAATCGGAAACAGGCAGAAGAACTCGTATTTTTGCAGGGCTGCCACCAACGGACCCTTGTTGAGTTCAAGAGCAATCGCAATCGGAGCGCCGTAGCGCTCAAACATCGATTTTGCCCAACGATCAATCGATTGGGGCGTGTGATCGATGACAGAGAAGTGCCGCTGGGTTTCCCCACCGACCTGCAAACACACGTCGTGCTTGGTATCTGCCCAATCTATTCCGATATAAGCAGTAAATTTCTGAGACAGGAGCGTTTCCATCAACAACCTCCACAGGCGCTAAAGTACATGCAGGGACATGCATGCTTACGTCCAGCGAAAGCGATATAGAGAGCCGTGTCGGGCTTTCCCTGAGGATTCGTTAGAGGGCGCAAGCACACCTGTGGGCTCGAAGGTGAGGAGGTAATCATCGCGTGCTTGAGAGGCATATTCGTAGCCCACAGGTGCATGTTCCTTCCTTGATTAAAACTGACTTCCAGACACCGAAGGATGGAAGAGGAAAGGAACGGACAACCTATATCGAGAGGCTTCGTTCCGGTTCTGCGTAGTGGGCACCGCGGCAAGGATGCCGCGGTAGCCGCCCCCGGCCATGGATGGCCGATGGCGGCGGGCCCACGGAGCAGGACCGGAGCGAGGGCATGGCGAGCCTTAGCGAGGCACCGAACGAAAGGGGCAAAAGCGCTTTGGTTACTTTCCGCCGGGCCGCGCAGGCTTTTCGAAAGTGACTCGCCGTAAGGGCGAAACTATTAGCGGCCGTTGCCGCATAAACGGATATACCCCCAAACGTGAGAACAACGCCCCCAATGATGACCAGATCAACCGGGACACCGATATTGGCCATTTCAATCCCCTTTTGGCCGACATCACTCTATGAACTGTCCAGTTCGTCAGCAAGAATCGAAGCAGCACTGCTCTTCCAGCACGCTCGCGACACCACAACAAGAATCCTGTTTTCCTTGCCCTTGGCAATTTTCAAGTCCTGCCGTGTACAGAACATAAAAACCAACGAGCGACACAATTGGGGAATTCATTCATGGTCACGATGAAACGCATACTGGGCGCCACCGTGTGTGGGCTGACGCTGCTGGCCAGCGCCGTGCACGCCGAACAGCGGGAACTGCGGGTGTACAACTGGGCGGATTACATCCTGCCGTCCGTGCCCAAGGACTTCGCCGAGAAAAGCGGCATCAAAGTGACCTGGGACACCTTCGACACCAACGAGTCGCTGGAAGCCAAGTTGCTCACCGGCAACTCGGGGTATGACCTGGTAGTGCCATCGAATCAATTCATCGAAACCCAGATCAAGGCCGGTGTGTTCCAGAAACTCGACAAGTCCAAGCTACCCAACTGGTCGCACCAGGACCCGGCATTACTTAAGCTGCTGGACAAGAACGACCCCGGCAATCAGTACGGCGTGCCTTACATGTACGGGACCGTGCTGATCGGCTTCAACCCGGCCAAGGTCAAGGCCGCGCTGGGCGAGAATGCGCCGGTGGACAGTTGGGATCTGGTGTTCAAGCCCGAGAACATGGAGAAGCTCAAATCCTGCGGCGTGGCCATGCTCGACTCACCTTCGGAAATCCTGCCGCTGGCGTTGCACTACCTGGGATTGGACCCTAACAGCCAGAACCCGGGCGACTACGAAAAAGCCAAGGCGTTGATGCTGAAGATTCGCCCTTACGTTACCTACTTCAACTCCGCCAAGTACATGACCGACATCGCCAACGGCGATATCTGCGTCGCCATCGGCTATTCCGGCAGCTTCTACCAGTTCGGCAATCGCGCCAAGGAGGCGGGCAATGGCGTGGTGGTCGATTGGCGTTTGCCGAAGGAGGGTGCGCCGATCTGGTTCGACACCTTCGCGATTCCCAAAAGTGCGAAGAACGTTGAAGAGGCCCACGCGTTCCTCAACACCTTGCTGGACCCGACAGTCATCGCCCCGATCAGTGACTTCCTCGGCTACCCCAACGCCAACAAAGACTCGATCGCGCTGATCAACAAAGAGATCACCGGCAACCCGAACCTGACGCCGACCAGCGAAGCGTTGAAAACACTTTATGTGGTGCAACCGCTGCCGCAAAAAATGGAACGGGTGCGTACGCGGGTCTGGACCAGCATCAAGTCCGGCGAGTAGAGGCTTTTTTGTAGGAGCGAGCTTGCTCGCGAAAAACGTTCGGACAACGCGTTCATTCAGGCGGCACGCGTTATCGTTAACGTCCATCGCGAGCAAGCTCGCTCCTACATAGGTAACGTTTTTAGGGTTAGATCCGCTCCAACGCCTGAGCCAGGTCCGCACGCAAATCCTCGACATCCTCAACCCCCACCGACAATCGCACCAACCCATCGCCGATCCCCAGTTGTGCGCGGGTGTCGGCGGGGATGGTGGCGTGGGTCATGATCGCCGGGTGCTCGATCAGGCTTTCCACGCCGCCCAGGCTCTCGGCCAGGGCGAAGATGCGCACGCTCTCGAGGAAGCGCGTGGCGCCGGCCAGATCAGTTTTCAGATCGACAGAAATCATCCCGCCGAAACCGCGCATCTGCCGCTTCGCCAATTCATGCTGGGGGTGTGACGGCAGGCCTGGGTAGTAGACGCGTGCTACCTGCGGCTGACGTTCCAGCCATTGCGCCAGTTCCAGCGCGTTGCTGCAGTGACGCTCCATGCGCAGCGCCAGGGTCTTCACGCCGCGCAGGGTCAGGAAGGCGTCGAACGGCCCGGAAATGGCACCCACCGAGTTCTGCAAAAAGCCCAGGCGTTCCGCCAGTTCAGGGTTCTGCCCCACCACCGCGATGCCACCGATCACGTCGGAGTGGCCGTTGAGGTACTTGGTGGTCGAGTGCAGCACGATGTCGAAACCCAGCTCCAGCGGCCGCTGGATCCACGGGCTGGCAAAGGTGTTGTCGGCCACGCAAATGATGCCGCGCGCGCGGCAGATGCGTGCGACGGCGGCAAGGTCCGTGAGGCTCAGCAACGGGTTGCTCGGCGACTCGACCCAGACCATCCGCGTGTCGTCCTGCAAGGACGCTTCGAAGGCTGCCAGGTCAGTCAGGTCGACGAAACTGAAGCGATGGCCGGCGCTGCGCTTACGCACCTTGTCGAACAGCCGGAAGGTGCCGCCGTACAGATCATTGCCGGAGACGATGTGCGAGCCGGCGTCGAGCAGTTCCAGCACGGTGGAGATCGCCGCCAACCCCGAGGCGAACGCGAAGGCCTGGGTGCCGCTTTCAAGGTCGGCGACGCAACGCTCCAGGGCAAAGCGCGTCGGGTTATGCGAACGGCCGTAGTCGAAGCCCTTGTGTACGCCGGGGCTCTGCTGCAGGTAGGTGGAGTTGGCATAAATCGGCGGCATCAACGCGCCGGTGGTCGGGTCCGGCGCCTGCCCGGCATGGATCACCCGAGTGGCGAAGGCGCGTGGCGCGGCGTTTTCATCGTGTTGACTCATGCAAGGGATCTCCGCAAATGATTGAGCAGATCGACGCGGGTAATCAGGCCGTGGAAGCCCGACGCGTCGGCGATGATCGCCACCAGCCCGCGATCGAGTTCTGTCTGCAGCTGGGCCATGCTGGCGCTGGCTGGCAGAGTTTCCACTTTGTCGGTCATTGCGCTGGCCACGGTCAAGCGGAAGTGTGAAGCATCTTCCTGCATGCCCAGCAGAATGTCGGACTCGTCGATCACCCCGACCAGTTTCTGTCCGTCGACCAGCACTGGCAATTGCGAGACATCGGCCAGACGCATGCGCTGGAATGCCGTGAGCAAGGTGTCGTTCGGGCCAACGCTGATTACCCGGCCATCCTCGAAACGCCGTGCGATCACGTCGCGCAGATCGCCATAGGGCTTGCGTGCCAGCAACCCCTGATCGTTCATCCACTGGTCGTTGTAGACCTTCGACAGGTAGCGGGTGCCGGTGTCGCAGACGAAGCTGACCACGCGCTTCGGCTCGGTTTGCTCACGGCAATAACGCAGCGCCGCCGCCAGCAAGGTGCCGGTCGAAGAACCGCCGAGAATGCCTTCGGCGCGCAGCAGCTGGCGGGCGTGGTCGAAGCTTTCCTCGTCGCTGATCGAATAGGCGTGGCGCACGCTGGACAGGTCAGCAATTGATGGAATGAAGTCTTCGCCGATACCTTCCACCGCCCACGAACCGGGTGTGGTCATGATGCCGCTGCGGCTGTATTCGGCCATCACCGAACCGACCGGATCGGCCAGCACCATTTCCAGATCTGGCTGCACGCGCTTGAAGAAACGGGTCAACCCGGTCAGCGTGCCGGCCGAACCGACACCGACGACGATGGCATCCACGTCATGCTGGGTCTGCGCCCAGATCTCCGGCGCAGTGCTGCACTCATGGGCGAGCGGGTTGGCCGGGTTGTTGAATTGGTCCGCGAAGAACGCGTCGGGAATTTCCAGTGCCAGCCGCGCCGCGACGTCCTGGTAATAATCGGGATGGCCCTTGCCGACGTCGGAGCGGGTGATGTGCACCTCGGCGCCCATGGCCTTGAGGTGGAGGACTTTCTCGGTGGACATCTTGTCCGGCACCACCAACACCACCCGATAACCCTTGGCGCGGCCGACCAGCGCCAGGCCGAGTCCGGTGTTGCCGGCGGTGGCTTCGACGATGGTGCCACCGGGCTTGAGCCGACCGTCGCGCTCGGCGGCGTCAATCATCGCCAGGCCGATGCGGTCCTTGATCGAGCCGCCGGGGTTCTGCGATTCGAGCTTGAGAAACAGCGTGCACGGGCCGGTATCAAAACGGCTGACGCGCACCAGCGGCGTGTTGCCAATCAGTTCAAGCACGGCAGGGCGGGAATCATTCGGCATGTTGTCACCTCTTCGCGGGTATTCGCACTGAAGGACGGCAACCGGCAGCACGTCCTCGCGCGTCCGTTGCCAACAATGCATCGCTTGGACCATAGGCCGCGATTGCCTCACTCGCAACCTTGTGCGGCCAGCCGGTCACGTTACGGCTGGAGAGATTGCGCAAGTCGGCAATACTGAAGCGACAATTATTCCGCAGGAGCGAACACCATGAAGAAGGAAAGCAGCGGGGGCGAATCGGCGTCTGCGCTGATCGACACACGAATCAAGGAATTGAATGACTGGCGGGGCGAGACGCTCGCGCGTGTCCGGGCGATCATCAAACAGGCAGACCCCGACGTGGTCGAGGAATGGAAGTGGCGAGGCGTGCCGGTGTGGTCGCATGCCGGGATCATCTGCACCGGCGAGACATACAAAGCGGCGGTGAAAATGACCTTCGCCAAGGGTGCCTCGCTGGACGATCCTTCGGGGTTGTTCAACGCCAGCCTTGAGGGCAACACCCGACGGGCGATAGATGTGCATGAGGGCGAAGCGATTGACGAGAAGGCGCTGCAGGCGCTCATTCGTGCGGCGGTGGTGCTCAACACCTCCAAGTGAATGGGCCCGTTTGTATCCCTACGTATCCGCCGTGCCCACAGCTATCTTCGCTTACAAATCCATGGCATCCGCGACACGTACGGGATACACGGCGGCGGCCTAATGAGGCACCACAACGGTATAACCGGAGAAACGCCATGTTCCGCATCAATGCTCGTCACACCGTCAAAATGCTCGGTGTCGCTGTTGTCACCACTGCCGCGCTCGCCGCGTTCTCCGGCGTGTCTCAGGCCGAAGAAGTGAAGGCCCCTGCAAAAAGCTGGCAGACAGGGATTCATCGCACCGATCTCCTGAAAAAGGACCTCGACGTCGACGGTCGCGAAGTGATCCAGGTACGGGTTGATATCGATCCGGGCGTCTCGTCGCCCAACCACTCCCATCCAGGCGTGGAAGTGGCTTATGTCATCGACGGCACGTTCGAATATCAACTGGAAGGGCAACCGCCGGTAACGCTGAAGACCGGTGACTCGCTGTACATCCCGGCCGGCGTTGCGCATATCGCGAAGAACATCGGGACGAAAACCGGTTCGGAGCTGGCGACGTACATCGTGAAGAAAGGCGAACCGCTGGTTGTGATCAAACAGTAAGTCAAAGGCACCGCAAATCTCCTGTAGGAGCCGGCTCCTACAGGTAATGCTGTCCACTTAAGCGCGCTCTTGGATCATGCATACATTTGTGGCGAGCGAGCTTGCTCGCGCTGGGCTGCGTAGCGGCCCCAAAAATCTGACAATCATTGCCGATTTTTGTGAGTGCTGCGCACTCAAGCGGGCGGTGCGGCGATCCGACAAGCTCCCTCGCCACAGGTTTCTCTGATTCAAGACTCTCTTAAGTGAGCAGCATTGCTGCGGGCGGCTCCTACAGGGGTTTCAGCGCTTGGCGGCTAGCACGACGCCTAGTGCAGCAACGATCAACCCCAGCGCTACCGCGAAGGTGACCCGCATGCCGTGGGCCACGGCTTCGGGCTGCGCGGTGGCGATGTCGGCTGCCTGCGAGGCGAGGGCGAACACGGCGCCCAACGCCGAGGCCCCGGTGATGAGTCCGAGATTGCGCGACAGGTTGAGCATGCCCGAGACAACACCGCGCTGGTCTGGCGCAACATCGGTCATGACCGAGGTGTTGTTGGCCGTCTGGAAGACCGCATAACCGAGTGTGATCAACACCATCGGCGCAACGTAACCGCCGATGCCGACTGTCAGCGGCAACACCGACAGCGTGAGGCAACCGACGGCCATCGCGATCAGCCCGGCAATGGTCATACGCCCGGCACCGAAACGGTCGGCGATCCGGCCGGCGGGCACACCCGTCAACGCCGCGACACACGGCCCGACCGCCAGCACCAGTCCCACCACAACCGCTTCCAGTCCAAGTCCATGGGCCAGGTAAAACGGCCCGACTACCAGCGTCGCCATCATCACCGTCGCCACCAGCGTGCTCATCGCCAGGCTGCCGCTCAGCACCGGGTTGCGAAACATCGCCAGTCGAATCAGCGGGGAGGCAACTCGCGTCTCGACGAATGCGAAGAGCCCCATGCCGACCCCCGCCGCCAGCAGCAAACCCATATTGAACAGCCCGAAATGACCGCGACCGAGGGTCATGGCCAGCGCATACGCCGCCAACGTCAGCGCCAACACCAGCGTACCCCACGTGTCGAAACGGGCACTCCCGGTTGCTGGCTTCTGGCGGTCGGCGGGCAGATAAAGATGCGCGAGCAGCAACGTCATCAGGCCCAAGGGCACGGTGACAAGGAAGAGCGCCCGCCAGCCGAATCCGGTAATCAGCAGACCACCGAGCGACGGCCCCATCGCGGTGCCAATCGCCGACATCGTCCCAAGTAAACCCATGGCACTGCCGGTCTTGGCCTTCGCCACCGTTTCGCCAACGAAGGCCATGGTCAGCGCCATCATGATCGCCGCGCCGAGCCCTTGCAGTGCCCGGGCGCCAATCAACATCCCCAGTGTCGGTGCCCAAGCGCACAGCGCCGAGGCCACGGTGAACACGCCGATGCCGCCGAGCAGCAGCCGTCGACGCCCGAAAAGGTCACCGAGACGACCGACGCTGACGATCAGGGTGGTGATCGCCAGCAGATAAGCAATGACAATCCACTGCACTTCCTGAAACGTCGCGTTGAACACCTGCGCCAGCGTCGGCAACCCCACATTGGCGATGCTGGTGCCGAGCGACGACAGCAGCATCGCCAGTGACAGGCTGACCAGCGCCCAGCGTACGGAAGGTGTTTGTGGTGCGCTGTCTACGAGGGCAATAGTCGGCTTCATGCTGTCTCTCTTGATCTGGCCACTCCCGAAGCGGAGCTGTCAGAAATCTACGCCGGCGCCTAACATGGCGGAAGTCGCACGGTTTGCACTTTACTCGTGCGTTCAACGCCATCTCACTTTGCCGCGGGGCGATCCATGTCCAATCCCGATTTCAATCTGCTGGTTACCCTCGATGTGCTGCTCGCCGAGGGCAGCGTGGCGCGTGCAGCCAAACGCTTGCGGTTGAGCCCTTCAGCGATGAGTCGGGCGTTGGCGCGGTTGCGTGAGACCACGGGCGACCCATTGCTGGTCCGGGCCGGGCGTGGACTCGTCGCCACTCCTCGGGCGCTGGAACTGTGCGAGCGGGTCAGCCAGCTGGTGCAAGACGCCGAAGCGGTGTTGCGTCCGGCGCAGCAGCCTGACTTGAAACAACTGGTCCGCACCTTCACGTTGCGCACCAGCGAAGGTTTTGTGGAGAACTTCGGCGCGCCGCTCATTGCACGCCTCGCCGAACAAGCTCCCGGCGTGCGCCTGCGCTTCATGCACAAACCCGACAAGGACAGCACATCGCTTCGTGACGGAACCGTTGATCTGGAAACCGGTGTGGTGGGGAGGGCCGCCGGGCCTGAGCTGCGGACGCAGGGTTTGTTTCGCGACCGCTTTATTGGCGTGGTGCGCAGGGGGCACCCGCTGAGCCAGGGCGAGATCACCCCGGAACGATTTGCGGCGGGCGGCCACATCAGCGTCTCGCGGCGTGGGCTCGACAAGGGGCCTGTCGATGAAGCGCTGGCGACGCTGCAACTAGAACGGCAGGTCGTGACCATCGTTGCCGGTTTCTCGACCGCGTTGGCGCTCGCCCGCGCCACTGACCTGATCGCTACCGTTCCTGAGCGCCACACCGAAAACCTGCGGGCGGGCATGCACAGCTTTGCGCTGCCATTTTCCTTGCCGGAGTTCACCGTAGCGATGCTCTGGCATCCGCGATTGGATGCCGATCCGGCCCATCGCTGGTTACGAGCTTGTGTTCGTGAGGTCTGCGCGCAATAGCGAGTGTTTCAATAAACCATTCGGCGAATGGACCTGTAAAATGGTCTGTAAGTGGCTCTATGGATAGAGCCATTTGTTCCCTATGCTGCCTGAACGCCCCTCAAGCAGAACTTCCCATGACTGAAAAAACAGGCCCGTTGTCGGATCGTTCTCGTATACGCCGGGCACCCGCACGGGCGGATTACGACCGCAGTACGCTCAATGCCATCGTCGATGCAGCGTACATCTGTCATCTGGCATTCGCTGATCAGCGCGGAACCCATTGCATTCCAACCGCCTGCTGGCGTGAGGGCGACTACTTGTATATCCATGGCTCCAACGGCAGCCAGTTGCTCAAGGCCGCCGCCGAGGGCGCACAGGTATGCATCACCGTCACTCACCTCGACGGCCTGGTATTGGCGCGCTCGGCATTCAGCCACTCGATGAACTTCCGTTCGGCCGTCATTTATGGCGTGTGTGAGGCGGTGGAGGGGGAGCACAAAGCGGAGTCGCTGGATGCTTTGGTGGAGAAGATCGCGCCGGGGCGCTCTCGGGAAGCACGTCGTGGCAACGCGCAGGAAATGGCTGCGACCACGGTGTTGCGTGTCTTGATGAACGAATTTTCCTGCAAGATCCGCACGGGCGGGCCGAAGGACGCAGACGCTGATCTGGATTTGCCCATCTGGGCGGGTGTGTTGCCGATCACATCGGCACCGCTGCCACCGGTGCCGGAGGACGCCTGTAGGGTCGCGCCGCCCTATGTCACGGAATGGCGTTGACGGGCAGCCTCAAAAAGTGAACGAACGGGCCGAATGCTGTGCCAGTTCGGCATCCAGCAGGTGTTCGGCCAGCACATCATTCAAAAAGCGGAACTGATCGTTGAGCCCGACCACTTCGTTGCTGAAGTGGTTGGCGGCGGCCGGCATCAGCAGCGCTTCGAAATTCTTGTCAAACACCAGCGACAGCACTTTGCGCGAGACGGCCTGCTGCGAGTAGTAGTTGTTGCCGAACACCGGAAAGCTCACGGCGAGGGTGACGGTGTGGATCATGATGTGCGCTCCTCGGTCAGGACGTACCACGAAAAAACGGTCAGCGTGAAGGCTGTCAGGGCCAGGCAGGTCAGCAGATGGATCAACATGATTTGCCCCTCCGGATCGGGGTTTTGTGTCGGGTTGAGGTTGATCCTACGCTGACGATTCATGAGCGGAAGGCATTCGCGGCGATGGTGAATATCGATGTGAGTGATGGTCGGGGTTTGTGGTGTTCTTGAGTGCCTCATCGCGGGCAAGCCCGCTCCCACAGGGGCCAGCGTCGTTGTGCAAATCCGTGTTCCACCGCTGATCCTGTGGGAGCGGGCTTGCCCGCGATGAGGCCCTCAGCAACACCCTCAACACCCAGACCAGGCACCCACCGCCGCCTATACTGAAATCAGGGTGCTTTAACCCCCGAATATCCTGTTCGGGGAAAGACTGTAGGACATGCGATCTTGAGCCTGCGTTCGCTGATCGTTGCCGTGCTGCTGGTGTTGGCGGGATGCGCCATGCCTGTGCGCGCCCCGGCACCAGCGCCGCCGGTGATCATTTCCCCTATCACCTGGCAGCAAGTGGACCGGGACATCGTCGCCGCGTCCCAGTCCGCCACCGAACAGGCAAGAATCTACTCGCGCGGCGCCATGGATTACTGGCGAACCCGGGTCTATCAACTGACCGAAGAAAACTTCATTCCCTGGTTCAGTAGCTACTGGACTCAGGAATGGCTGTCGATGAAGGTCAGCTGGTACTCCCTCAGTGCCAAGGGCGAGCAGGATGCTTCGGAGAAACGCCTGGCGGCCTATCTGCTGGAGCAATATCAGCAGCGCGTGCTGGCCCCGGTCGCGGTAGAGATTGATCCCGAGCAGATCCTCGGTCTGGCCACTGCGTTTTACGTGGATATTCTTCAGGAGGAACTTCAAAAAATCTCCCAGCGCCACGGCGTACCCATGGCCCAGCTCAATGGCCGTATCCAGAAAATCCCGGCCATCGCCCTCGGACCGCCGCCCGCACGGGACGCTACGCTGTACCAGGTCGTGCACACCCAACCGCTGAACACACTGCCGGCGTACGCGGCGCTGATCGACAAGATCCACAAGGCCGGCGGTAGCAAGGGGGTTGATTCGACCGACACCGCCATGGCACCCGTGGCCAGGCGCGCCAGCAAGCGGATGGAAGCCGAAATGGCCCCGCGCGGTGCCGCCAGTGCGGTGTCCGCAGTGGCGGGGAAATTCGCCGGAGGCTTGATTACCTTGGGTGTGGCGGGGATTCGCGCAATGATTCAGGCCAGCGACCGGCCGGACAGCGAGGCGCTGATTCGCAGCAGTCTGGGCAACACGTTCGACAAGGCCTGGATAAAACTGGTGCAGAACCCGACGACCGGAGTGATGGCGGGGACGTTGTACATGGCAGGGCAGATCGAGGCCAATTTGGCGGGGAGTGCCGAGATACCGTCGGTCAGTTCGGGCAGTGGCGCCGTCGATTGGAGTCCGCCCGAACCGACTAACCCGCAGATCGACCCATAACCCAAGGAGAACGACCATGTCCTATGTTGATGGCTTCCTCGCAGCCGTACCCACCGCCAATCGCGAAAAATTCAAAAAACACGCCGAAACCGCCGCGGCCATTTTCAAGGAAAGCGGCGCGCTGAGCCTCGCCGAGTGCTGGGGTGACGATGTGCCCGACGGCAAGGTGACTTCGTTTCCGATGGCGGTGAAACTCAAGGAAGACGAAACAGTCGTGTTTTCCTGGATTATCTGGCCGGACAAGGCGACCCGCGACGCCGGGATGGAAAAACTCATGAACGATCCGCGCATGCAGCCGGACGTCAATCCGATGCCGTTCGATGGGCAGCGCCTGGTGTTCGGTGGTTTTGAAATGATCGTGAAGGCTTGAATATCAACCACGGGATCACTCCGACGCCGGGGTGATCCTGCAACTTTTTCGATTACGGATCTCGCTGTCCGTCGGTCGCTCCCTGACGAATTCGAAACGCGGCTCACCTTCGCTATAGTGAACCAGCCAGCCCCATTCCAGCTCTGACTCATCCTGACCCGGTTGCGGTGGCATGGCCCACCATGGCTCTTTGCTGATGATCTCTCGCATGGCCCCCTCCCGTAGATTCGGTTGGTTCAACTATAACGTGCATGTCAGGAGGTGCCAGGCGTGAGCGACGAAACCCCGGAGCCGGTCAAACGGCTGTTTTTCGCGTTGAACTGCCCGCCCGAGCAACGCAAGGCCATCGCCCAATGGCGCAGCGCGCTGCAATCGCGCAATGGGCGCCCGGTGCCGGCGGAGAACTTTCATCTGACGTTGCTGTTTCTGGGCGCGGTGGGCGTAGCGCAGATTGCCGAGATCTGCACGGCGGCCGCAAAGGTTCGTGTGCCGGGTGTGGCGTTGCGGGTGGCGCTGGATCGGCTGGATGTCTGGCGCAGGGCAGGGGTGCTGGTCCTCGCGCCGGAGCAGGCGCCGCCGGAGTTGTTGCGGCTGGTGTATGCGCTTGAGCAGGCGATGTTGCCCTTTGGTTTTGAGGAGACGCCCAAGGAGTTCCGGCCACACCTGACGTTGATGCGCGACTATCGGGCGCCGGTGCCTGAGTCGGCGACGCCGCCCGGGTTTTTTCTGCGGGCTGACCGATTTGCGTTGTTCGAATCGCACAAGGGCCGCTATCGCGCGCTGGCCGAATGGCCGCTGGTTCCGGCATAAAAAAAGGCGCCCGAGGAGGGCGCCAAATTCACCTTAACCGAGGAAGCCAGGTGAGGCCGTTCGTCAGAGAGGAGTGCAGCGGTGGTAAGGCGCTGCGTGAACGGAAACAGTTGAATTTTGTGTTGGCAGCGATGGCGATTTCGGATTCAGCGACTACTTCCCGAGCTTGACTCGCGTCCAGCCCCGCGTCATCACCCGCTGAACCCCAATCGGCATGTCCGGAATCGCATACAACGTCGCCATCACGGCCAAAGGCGGATACGACCCCGGATCATTCCGAATCGCCTCATCCACCAAGGGCGTCGCCGCCGCGTTGGCGTTGCTGTAGCCGATGTTGTTGGTGATCTCGGCGATGATGTCCGCACGCATCAGGAAGTTCATGAACAGGTAAGCGTTCTCGACGTTCGCCGCGTCTCGCGGGATCGCAACCATGTCGTAGAAACTGCCGGCGCCTTCTTTCGGAATGCTGTAGTCGATCTTCACCTTGTCGCCCGCTTCCTGAGCGCGGGCCTTGGCTTGCAGCACGTCGCCGGAGTAACCGACCGCCACGCAAATGTTGCCGTTGGCCAGGTCGGAGATGTACTTCGACGAATGGAAGTACGCCACCGACGGCCGAATCTTCATGAACAGCGCTTCCGCTTCGGCGATCTGCGCCTTGTCCTGGGAGTTCACCGGGTAGCCCAGATAGTGCAGGGCCGCGGGCAGCATCTCGGTCGGCGAATCGAGGAAACTGATGCCGCAGGCTTTCAGTTTTTCCGCGTTTTCCGGTTTGAACAGCAAATCCCAGGAGTTGGTCGGGGCGTTGGCGCCGAGCACTTCCTTGACCTTCTGCGGGTTGAAACCAATGCCGATCGAACCCCACATGTACGGGAAGGCGTGACCGTTATCCGGGTCGCTGGCGGAAGCGTTTTTCAGCAGCACCGGGTTGAGGTTTTTCCAGTTCGGCAGCTTCGACTTGTCCAGTTCCTGATAGACGCCGGCCTTGATCTGCTTGGCCAAAAAGCTGTTGGACGGCACGACGATGTCGTAGCCGGATTTGCCCGCGAGCAGGCGTGCCTCAAGGGTTTCATTGCTGTCGAACACATCGTAGGTCACGCGAATGCCGGTCTCGTCTTCGAACTTCTTGACGGTGTCCGGGGCGATGTAATCCGACCAGTTGTAGACGCGCAGAACCTTGTCATTGGCCTGGGCAACCGTGGCGATCGCGCCCACTAAGGACAGTGTCAGCAGAGTCCTGCCAAACATTTTCATCGGTACAACTCCAATTCTCTTTTTATTCAAAATCACACGGCAAAAATGCAGTGAACACAAAACCCTGTGGAGCAAACACAAAACCTCTGGAGTGAACAAAAATCCTGTGAAGTAAACAAAAATCCTGTGGCGAGGGAGCTTGCTCCCGCTGGGTTGCGAAGCGACCCCAAAAATTTCGGCAACCCTGCCAATTTTGTGAGTGCTGCGCACTCAAGCGGGAGCAAGCTCCCTCGCCACAGTTGACTCATCGGCCTCAGGCGGTTGCTGCGGCCATTTGCTTTTTCGGCTGTTGCCAGGATTCGTTGGCGGTCTGGTCCATCGCTTCCTGGATCGCACGTTTACGGGTAGCTTCGGCGCGGCGGCTGAAGTACCAGACCATGAACGTCACGATTGAAACGGCAAGCAGAATCAGGCTGGCCACGGCGTTGATCTCAGGCTTCACACCCAGACGCACCGCGGAGAACACTTCCATCGGCAAGGTCGTCGAACCCGGGCCCGATACGAAACTCGCCAGCACCAAGTCATCCAGCGACAGGGCAAACGACATCATGCCGCCGGCCGCCAGTGAGGGTGCGATCATCGGGATGGTGATCAGGAAAAACACCTTGAATGGCTTCGCCCCGAGGTCCATGGCCGCTTCTTCGATGGACAGGTCCAGCTCACGCAAACGCGCCGACACCACCACCGCCACATACGCCGCACAGAACGTGGTGTGGGCAATCCAGATGGTGACAATGCCACGCTCCATCGGCCAGCCGATCAGTTGCGCCATGGCCACGAACAGCAGCAACAGCGACAGACCGGTGATTACTTCCGGCATCACCAGCGGCGCGGTGACCAGGCCACCAAACAGCGTACGACCCTTGAAGCGCGTCACGCGGGTCAGTACAAACGCCGCCAGCGTCCCCAGCGCCACAGCGGCAATCGCGGTGTAGCAGGCAATCTCCAGTGAGCGCACCACCGAGCCCATCAGTTGCGTGTTGTCGAGCAAACCGACGTACCACTTCACCGACCAGCCGCCCCACACCGTCACCAGTTTCGAGGCGTTGAACGAGTAGATCACCAGGATCAGCATCGGCAGGTAGATAAACGACAGGCCGAAAATCAGCATGAACTTTGAAAATCCGAAGCGTTTCATCCCCGACCCTCCATCTCTTTGGCCTGGCTACGGTTGAACAACAGGATCGGCACAATCAGGATCAACAGCATCACCACCGCCAGGGCAGAAGCCACCGGCCAGTCGCGGTTGTTGAAGAACTCTTGCCACAGCACACGGCCGATCATCAGGGTTTCCGGGCCGCCCAACAGTTCCGGAATCACGAACTCACCGACCACCGGAATGAACACCAGCATGCAGCCGGCGATGATCCCGTTCTTGGCCAGCGGCACGGTGATTTTCCAGAAGTTGTTGAAGTTGCTCGAACCTAGGTCCGAACCCGCTTCCAGCAAGCTTTGATCGTGCTTGACCAGGTTGGCGTACAGCGGCAACACCATGAACGGCAGGTAGGCGTAAACCACGCCGATGTACACGGCCGTGTTGGTGTTGAGGATCTCGATCGGGTGATCGGTCAGCCCGGTCCACATCAAAAACGCGTTGAGCAAACCGTTGTTGCTGAGGATGCCCATCCACGCATACACGCGGATCAGGATCGCGGTCCAGGTCGGCATCATGATCAACAGCAGCAAGACGTTTTGCGCTTCCTTGCTCGCTTTGGTGATTGCGTAGGCCATCGGGAAGCCGATCACAAGACACATCAGCGTGCTGAAAAAAGCGACCTTCAACGAGCCGAAGTAAGCCGAGATGTACAGCTCATCTTCGGTCAGCAGGAGGTAGTTGCCGACGTTCAGGAACAGCTGGAATTTCTGTTCGGCGAAGGTGTAGATCTCGGAGTAAGGAGGAATGGCCAGCGCCGCTTCCGAGAAGCTGATCTTCATCACCAGGAAGAACGGCAACAGGAAAAACAGACACAGCCACAGGAATGGAATCCCGATGACGAGCTTTCGACCACTCGGCATCAGCCGCATGAACTGCTGATTGAGTGTTTTCATGAGCGCAGTACCACGCCGCTGTCGTCTTCCCACCACACGTAGACCTTGTCGTCCCAGGTCGGACGCGCGCCACGGCGTTCGGCGTTGGCCATGAACGACTGCACGACTTTGCCGCCAGGCAATTCCACGTAGAACACCGAGTGACCGCCGAGGTAGGCGATGTCATGCACCTTGCCCTGGGACCAGTTGTAGCGGCTCTCGGGCTGGGTGGTGCTGACCAGCATTTTCTCCGGACGGATCGCGTAGGTGATCGACTTGTCCTGCACTGAAGTGCTGACGCCGTGACCGACGTAGATCTTCTGTTCCAGATCCTTGCTGTGAATGATCGCGTGACCTTCAAGGTCTTCCACGACCGTGCCTTCGAAGGCGTTCACGTTGCCGATGAACTCGCAAACCATGCGACTGACCGGAGCTTCATAAATGTCGACCGGGCTGCCGATCTGGGCGATCCAGCCGAGGTGCATGATCGCGATGCGCTGGGCCATGGTCATGGCCTCTTCCTGGTCGTGGGTCACCATCACGCAGGTCACGCCGACGCGCTCGATGATTTCCACAAGCTCGAGCTGCATCTGCGAACGCAGTTTCTTATCCAGCGCGCCCATCGGTTCATCGAGCAGCAACAGCTTCGGCCGCTTGGCCAGGGAGCGGGCGAGGGCCACACGTTGACGCTGACCGCCGGACAACTGATGGGGTTTGCGTTTGGCGTATTGGGTCATGTGCACCAGGCGCAGCATTTCTTCCACGCGGGCGTCGATTTCACTGGCGGGCAAACGGTCCTGCTTGAGGCCGAACGCGATGTTTTGCGCCACGGTCATGTGCGGGAACAGGGCGTACGACTGGAACATCATGTTGATCGGCCGTTCGTACGGCGGCATGTCGGTGATGTCGACGCCATCGAGCAGAATCCGCCCTTCGGTCGGGCGCTCGAAGCCGGCGAGCATGCGCAGCAGCGTCGATTTGCCGGAACCGGAACCGCCGAGCAGGGCGAAGATTTCCCCTTGATGAATCTCAAGCGAAACATCGTCCACTGCCGTGGTTTCGTCGAATTTCTTGGTGACGCGGTCGACTTTCACCAGCACCTTTTTCGGTGACGGGTGACCTTCAAGAGCCTTCCTGTAAATGCTGGAGGCGTTTGCCATGTGAAACTCCCAACAGGTTTCAGTCGTCGGGCCAACGCGGCCTGACTTAAGAGTGGATTGCAAGCCTTTGCCAGCATGGCCCTTGTAGGAGCCGAGCTTGCTCGCGATGGCGGCTGGGCAGGCAACATTGATGTTGACTGTGAGGGCCTCATCGCGAGCAAGCTCGGCTCCTACAGGGTTATCCATACCGGTCCGGCTTATTCGGCGCCGCCGTCCTGGCTGCCTGGGTCGTACTTGTTGTTATTGCAGTGTGTTGTTGTCGCGAGTCACGGGCGCGCAAAGGCACGCCCGCCTGACTCGCGGGGGCAGTAAATTGGTTTTTCGTGTTTCAGGTCAGCGGGTTTTACGTAGCGCGGCCCGTCGCCGGCATGCATCGCCGAACGCCTGGAAAATACTCAAATAGGGCGGATTCGAAAGCACCTGCCATTCCGGGTGCCATTGCACGCCGACGGCGAAGGTCGGGCTGTGATCCACCGAAATCGCCTCGATCAGTCCGTCCGGCGCAATCGCTTCGGCGCGCAGGCCGGGCGCGAGGCGGTCGATGCCCTGGCTGTGAATCGAATTGACCATGAATTCGGCCGGCAGCTCCAGCGCTTCGAACACGCCACCCGGTTGCACCGTCACCGCATGCGCCGGGGCGTATTGCACCGCCAGCTCGGGACTGTCCGCTTCACGGTGATCGAGCACGCCCGGCAGTTCATGCACCTTCTGGTGCAGGCTGCCGCCGAATGCCACGTTCATTTCCTGAAAGCCGCGGCAGATGCCGAGCACCGGAACGCCCGCCGCAATGGCCGCACGCAATAAAGGAAGGGTCGTGGCGTCCCGCGCCGGATCGTGATCCGTGCCGGGAGCGCTGGCCGGGCCTTGATAGTGGAAAGGCTCCACATTCGACGGCGAGCCGGTCAGCAACAGACCGTCAAGGTGCGCGAGCACATCCTCGATGTCGGTCAGTTCGCCTAAGGAAGGAATGACGACGGGCAGCCCCAGAGCCGCGACGCTGACAGCACGCAAGTACTTGTCGCCGCTGATGTGGTAGGGGTGCAGGCCAATCTGTTTGACGCACGCTGTAACGCCGATCAATGGCTTGAATGCCATTTTTATCACCTCGAAGTTTCACACTTGAACGAGCTTTTCCGGAGCTTAGCCTTGTTGATTTTAATTAACAACTCTCATGTAAAAAATTCTAAACGCCGCACGTCCGATTGCCAGTCTTTGCGCGGCGTTCAAGGCTCATCTGGCACTCTCGTGCCCATAAAAGCCCCTAAAATAAAGGATGAAAGGCCAAGTGTTCGCTATTGACTTCACTTTGCCGTTCGGGTTGACTGGTCTCGCAACAAGGTAGTGAACATAATAATTAACAGCTAATAGGTGCATCATGTCGGTCCCTCTGCGTGCCGTTCAACTCAACGAAGCAAACGCATTCCTTAAGAAATATCCTGAGGTTTTGTACGTCGACCTTCTGATTGCGGATATGAACGGTGTGGTGCGCGGCAAGCGCATCGAGCGCACCAGTCTTCATAAGGTCTACGAAAAAGGCATCAACCTCCCGGCGTCTCTGTTTGCCCTGGACATCAATGGCTCCACGGTGGAAAGCACCGGCCTGGGTCTGGACATCGGCGACTCTGACCGGATCTGCTTCCCCATCCCTGGCACCCTGAGCATCGAGCCGTGGCAGAAGCGCCCAACCGCTCAGTTGCTGATGACCATGCACGAACTGGAAGGCCAGCCGTTCTTCGCCGATCCGCGTGAAGTGCTGGCCAATGTGGTGCGCAAGTTCGACGCACTGGGCCTGACCATCTGCGCGGCATTCGAGCTGGAGTTCTACCTGATCGACCAGGACAACGTGAACGGTCGTCCGCAGTCGCCGCGTTCGCCGGTATCGGGCAAGCGTCCGGTGTCGACTCAGGTGTACCTGATCGACGACCTCGATGAATACGTCGATTGCCTGCAAGACATCCTCGAAGGCGCGAAAGAGCAGGGCATCCCTGCCGACGCCATCGTCAAGGAAAGCGCCCCGGCGCAGTTCGAAGTGAACCTGCACCACGTCAACGACCCGATCAAGGCCTGCGACTACGCGGTGTTGCTCAAGCGTCTGGTGAAGAACATCGCCTACGACCACGAGATGGACACCACCTTCATGGCCAAGCCGTATCCGGGCCAGGCGGGCAATGGTTTGCACGTGCACATTTCGATTCTCGACAAAGAAGGCAACAACATCTTTGCCAGCGAGGATCCCGAGCAGAACGCCGCGCTGCGACACGCGATCGGCGGTGTGCTCGAGACCCTGCCGGCGCAGATGGCGTTCCTCTGCCCGAACGTCAACTCGTACCGTCGTTTCGGCGCGCAGTTCTACGTACCGAACTCGCCGAGCTGGGGCATCGACAACCGCACCGTGGCGGTGCGTGTGCCGACCGGTTCGCCGGACTCGGTGCGCATCGAACACCGCGTTGCCGGTGCGGATGCCAACCCGTACTTGTTGATGGCCTCGGTGCTGGCCGGTATCCACCACGGCTTGACCAACCAGATCGAACCGGGTGCGCCGGTCGAAGGCAACAGCTACGAGCAGAACGAGCAGAGCCTGCCGAACAACCTGCGCGATGCACTGCGCGAGCTGGACGACAGCGAAGTCATGGCCAAATACATCGACCCGCTGTACATCGACGTGTTCGTGGCGTGCAAGGAAAGCGAGCTGGCCGAGTTCGAGAACTCCATCTCGGACCTTGAGTACAACTGGTACCTGCACACCGTTTAACGGGCTGACACTCAACCTGTGGCGAGGGAGCTTGCTCCCGCCGGGGCGCGAAGCGACCCCCTCTTTCTACCTGAAAAGAAGGGGACTGCTGCGCAGTCCAGCGGGAGCAAGCTCCCTCGCCACAGGGTACTCATCGCTCATCCCATCGGTTAACACGATCAACTTTCCTCTGCGTCGAGTCACAACAATGACAAACACTCGCAGCGACTGGGAACAACGCTTCCAGTCCCTAACCATCGAAGGCCGCGCCTTCATCGATGGCCAATACCGCACCGCCCTCTGCGGTGACACCTTCGAATGCGTCAGCCCGGTCGACGGCCGCTTCCTGGCCAACGTCGCCAGCACCGACGAATTCGACGCCAACGAAGCCGTGGCCGTCGCGCGTCGCACCTTCGATTCCGGCATCTGGGCCAACCTTGCCCCGGCCGAGCGCAAGCGCATCCTGATCCGCTTCGCCGACTTGATCCTGGCCAACCAGGAAGAACTCGCCCTGCTCGAAACCCTCGACATGGGCAAGCCGATCAGCGACTCGATGAGCATCGACATTCCAGCGACCGCCAACGCGATCCGCTGGACCGCCGAAGCCATCGACAAGATCTACGACGAAGTCGCCGCCACGCCCCACGATCAACTCGGCCTCATCACCCGCGAACCTGCCGGTGTTGTCGCCGCCATCGTGCCGTGGAATTTCCCGCTGATCATGGCCAGCTGGAAGTTCGCCCCGGCGCTCGCGGCGGGCAACTCGTTCATCTTGAAGCCTTCGGAAAAGTCGCCACTCACCGCGATCCGCATCGCCCAGATAGCGCTGGACGCCGGCATCCCGAAAGGCGTGTTCAACGTCCTGCCGGGCTACGGCCACACCGTCGGCAAGGCGCTGGCGTTGCACATGGACGTTGACGTGCTGGCCTTCACCGGCTCGACCGCGATTGCCAAGCAACTGCTGATCTACGCCGGCCAAAGCAACATGAAACGCGTCTGGCTCGAAGCGGGGGGGAAGAGCCCGAACGTGGTGTTCGCCGACGCGCCGGACCTGCGCGCGGCAGCACAAGCAGCGGCCAGCGGCATTGCCTTCAACCAGGGCGAAGTCTGCACCGCCGGTTCGCGATTGCTGGTCGAGCGTTCGATTCGCGAGGAGTTCATCCCGCTGCTGGTGGAAGCGCTGCAAGCCTGGAAACCGGGGCACGCCCTCGATCCAAAAACCACCGTCGGCGCGGTCGTCGATCAGCGTCAACTGGACAACGTGTTGCGTTACATCCAGGTCGGCAAAGACCAGGGCGCGCAATTGATCGCCGGCGGCAGCCGCACCCTTGAAGCCACCGGCGGCCTGTACGTGGAGCCGGCGATCTTCGACGGCGTGACCAACGCCATGACTATCGCCCGGGAAGAAATCTTTGGCCCGGTGCTCTCGCTGATCACCTTCGACAGCGCTGAAGAAGCACTGGCCATCGCCAACGACAGCATCTTCGGCCTGGCCGCCGGCGTCTGGACCAGCAACCTGAGCAAGGCCCACACCTTCGCCCGCGGCTTGCGCGCCGGCAGCGTCTGGGTCAACCAGTACGACGGCGGCGACATGACCGCGCCGTTCGGCGGGTACAAGCAGTCGGGTAATGGTCGGGACAAATCGCTGCACGCGTTCGACAAATACACCGAACTCAAAGCGACCTGGATCAAGCTCTAACACTTCTACAACGGCGGTCGCGGGCACATTCCAGCGGCCATCGGAGAAACCTATGAAACAAGCACATGTAAACAGCTACTACGCCGCAACCACCAACCGCATCGGCGATTTCCCGGTGCTTGAGCAAGCGGTGGACTGCGACGTCTGCGTGATCGGCGCCGGCTACACCGGTTTGTCCTCGGCCCTGTTCCTTGCCGAAGCCGGCTACAGCGTGACCGTGCTCGAAGCCGCGAAAGTTGGTTTCGGCGCCAGCGGTCGCAACGGCGGCCAACTGGTCAACTCCTACAGCCGCGACGTCGATGTCATCGAAGAACGCTACGGCGACAAGACCGCCGAAGTCCTCGGTAGCATGATCTTCGAAGGCGCCGACATCATCCGTCAGCGCATACAACACTACGACATCCAGTGCGACTACAAGCCGGGCGGCATCTTCGCCGCGCTGAATAAAAAGCAACTCAAAGGCCTGGCCGAACAGAAGAGCAGTTGGGAACGTTACGGCAACAAGAACCTGAAAATGCTCGACGCGGCCGACATCAAGCGCGAAGTCGGATGCGACAACTACGTCGGTGGCCTGCTCGACATGCAGGGCGGCCACATCCACCCGCTGAACCTGGCCCTCGGCGAAGCCTCGGCCATCATCGGCCTGGGCGGCAAAATCTACGAACAATCGGCCGCCGTGGAAATTACCTACGGCGAACCGATCACCGTACGCACCGCCAAAGGCCTGGTCCGCGCCAAGTACCTGCTGATCGCCGGCAACGCCTACCTGCCGCAAGACCTCGACAACCGCGTCACGCGCAAAAGCATGCCCTGCGGCTCGCAAATCGTCGTCACCGAACCGTTGTCCGAGAAGGTTGCGCGCAGCCTGATCAAAAACAACTACTGCGTCGAAGACTGCAACTACCTGCTCGATTACTACCGCCTCACCGCAGACAACCGCCTGCTGTATGGCGGCGGTGTGGTGTATGGTGCGCGTGAGCCGGACGACATCGAGCAACTGATCAAGCCGAAAATCCTCAAGACCTTCCCGCAACTGAAGGACGTGAAGATCGACTACCGCTGGACCGGCAACTTCCTGCTGACCATGTCACGCATGCCGCAATTCGGCCGCATCGAGAAAAACGCCTACTACATGCAAGGCTACAGCGGCCACGGCGTCACCTGTTCACACCTGGCCGGCAAATTGATCTCGGAAATGATCCGCGGCGACGCCGAACGCTTCGATGCTTTCGCATCCTTGCCGCACATGCCCATGATCGGTGGCCGCACCTTCCAGGCCCCACTCACCGCCATGGGCGCCGCGTATTACGCGCTGCGCGATCGGTTCGGCATCTAAGCCCAACGCAAATCCCTGTAGGAGCAGAGCTTGCTCGCGAAGACGGCGGCACAGCCAACATCAATGCCGCCTGACACACCGCCTTCGCGAGCAAGCTCTGCTCCTACAGGGGATTGGCGGTGTGCTCAGACCCTGCAAACACCGCCGATCAAATGTGGGAGCGAGCCTGCTCGCGAAGAGGCCATAACGGCCACCATCAATGCCACCTGACACACCGCAACCCCTGTAGGAGCCGAGCTTGCTCGCGATGACGCCATACCAGTCGCTATCAATACCGGCTGACACACAGCAGTCGTACCTATACTTTTCACCGCTGAACCGCCTGACTTCCGGCCTAAACAGCCTTTTCACCCACCCATTCATCGAACCTGCTGAGCAACACCATCAAACGTGATTTAATACCCGCCTTTCACAATTACGGGACAGGGAAGCGGTACTTTCGCGGCCAAAAGTCGCCCGCCATCCACCCCCATAACCCTTAAGTATTTCTCGCATAAGGCTGTCATGGACACGGGCTCACGACTCAAATTAGTACGCGAAAGCTACAAACTCTCCCAGCGCGAGCTGGCCCGGCGTAGCGGCGTCACCAATGCCACCATCTCCCTGATCGAACAGAATCGCGTCAGTCCCTCCGTCAGCTCCCTGAAAAAACTGCTCGAAGGCATCCCCATGTCCTTGGCGGACTTCTTCACCTTCGACCAACCGCCGCGTGAGCACCAATACGTGTTCCGCGCCAATGAACAGCCCGATCTTGGGCGTCATGGGTTGCGGTTGCTGTTGATTGGCGCTTCGGTGCCGAGCCGGCAGATGCGTTTATTGCGTGAGCAGTACGCGCCGGGGGCGAGCTCGGGGGAAGAGCCGATTGTGCACTCGGAAGGGGAGGAGTGTGGGTTGGTTACGCGGGGGACGGTTGAGTTGACGGTTGATGGGCAGATTAGTGTGCTGAATGCTGGCGATGGCTACTATTTCCCGACAACGCTGCCGCACAAATTCCGCAATATTGGCCAGGATGAGGCTGAAATCATCAGCGCCAACACCCCGGCTAACTTCTGATATCTAGAATGGACGCTGACCTGTAGCAACCAACTGCTGCTACAGGCATTTTTCAAAGTAAATGGACTTCACATCATGACCACTCATCGCATCCGCGCCCTGGCACTCTGCATCTTCCATCACGATGGCAAGATACTGGTCAACGAAGCTCGCGACCCCATCACTGAAAAGCCATTCTTCCGTCCGATCGGTGGCGGAATCGAATTCGGCGAAACCAGTGCCCAAGCCATTGTGCGAGAGGTGCATGAAGAACTCGGTTTGCCCATCACCGATGTTCGCTTGCTTGGCACTCTTGAAAGCATCTTTACGTATAACGGCACACCAGGGCACGAAATCGTGCAGGTTTACGACGCGAAGTTTGTAGATGCCAGTGTCTATGAGGTGTCGCACTTGAATGCTCAAGAAAGCGATGGCGCGGCCTTCGTTGCGAAGTGGCTCCCGTGGACAGGCTTTACCGATGAAGCGCCGTTGGTTCCTGATGGACTTCACGAGCTGCTAAAGAAAGTCTCAATATTGGATTGAGCCCCTCCTTTAAGCACCTTATAAAGGCGTTCGCGGTTGACCCCAGCTTGCTGGGCGACTTTGTTTTACGTCTATAGCTTTCGCAACTTCCCCCAGCGGATCAACCAGCGCCAAGTCTGGGTAATTGCACTGACTTGACCACCCGTTTGCATTCGACCTGACCAGTCATTTGCATCGGACTTGACCAGCACACTTCGTAACCATGACCAGCAGAGAACGGCCAGAAGTGGACACCTGAAATGCCCCCGACCTTTACAGCGCCTTGGAAGAGATCGTATTGGCTAACCCAAAACGTGCCTTGAGCAAACGCGGCTAGGCGCGTTCACGCCGCTATAGTCGACTCTATTGCCGACCGTACTTCCAGGAGCTTTTTCCAGTGTCTGACATGCCGACCCATTTCGCTTACACAAAACGCTTCAACGCCGTACTCGCCTACATTGATGCCAATCTTGAAGGTGACCTGTCGGTGAAGACGTTGAGCCATGTGGCGAACTTTTCGGCGTTTCACTTCCATCGACAATTCACCGCGTTCGTAGGAGTGCCTGTCTCACGTTATGTGCAACTGATGCGACTACGACGCGCGGCACATAGGCTAGCCGCCCTCGCTGATCACTCGGTACTGGACGCCGCACTCGGTGCCGGCTTTGAAAGTCCCGAGGCATTTTGCAGGGCGTTCAGGCGGGCGTTCGGTATGACGCCGAGTGCGTTCAGGAAGGAACCGAACTGGCAGGTCTGGAATGCGGTATTCGCAATCCCTCACTTTTCCAGGACTATCATCATGCAAGTACGAATCATAGATTTCCCTGAAGTCAAGGTAGCAGCGCTTGACCACTGCGGACCAGCCGGGCTCGTCAATGAGAGCGTGCGCACGTTCATCGAGTGGCGTATGCAGAGCGGACAGTCGCCGGTGGCATCGAGTCGCACCTTTGGCATTCCCTATAGCAACCCCGATACGACACCTCCACAAGCATTCCGCTTCGCAATCTGCGGCGAGATTCACGAGGCCGTGGCGCCGAATGAGTTCGGCGTGCACGAGATCATCATTCCTGCCGGTCGCTACGTCGTGGTGCGACACGCAGGGTCACCGGATCACATCGGTGAAACGATCTATCCGATTTACCGCGATTGGCTTCCTGCCAGTGGTGAGGAACTTCGTGACCAGCCGCTATTCTTCAATTACCTGAGCGTCCATCCTGAGACACCACAGGATCAATGGCAAACAGATGTGTATGTTCCGCTGCAATAGCGGAGCAAGCAGCTTTCGACCCAAACAGGCAGAAAACGGCCAAAAGCAGCCGCTCAAAGCTGTCTACAGAAACGTGGGCGATTCAATCATTGCCAGAAAGCGACCGTTTATCTCGTCTGGTTGATATCGATGTCTCGAATAGCGCTGTCTGCGACATCCAGGCTAGAGTTGCGGTCGACATGAGGATGGATTCCGCTATCGCGCATAAGGAGAGTGACCGTGTTCCCAATGAATACCTGGTTTGCCTATACCGCAGCCTGCATCTTGCTGGTTGTATCACCCGGGCCGGACAACCTGCTGGCGATTGGCAGAGGGCTCAGCCAGGGTCGTATGGCCGCTTTCGTGTCAGGACTGGCTTCGGGCACAGGGATCCTGTTTCACGTGACGACCGCCTCCTTGGGATTGACTCTGCTTATGCAAACGTCGGTAGTCGCGTTCTGGATCGTCAAGGTGATCGGGGCGGGTTATCTGCTTTGGCTGGGCATCAAGGTTTTACGTACCCGCAGCCTGATCAACTTCATCCCAACAGCCAATCAGTCGCTGCGCAGCATCTTCCTCACCGGCTTTCTTTCTGCGGCGCTCAATCCGAAACCGGGGTTGTTCGTCCTGGCGTTCATTCCCCAGTTCGTCAACCCGCAATTGGGCTCCGTCACCCTTCAGATGCTGGTGTATGGGGTATGGTTTGCCGCACTGACGACCGTGGGTTTCGCGCTGATGGGAATATTTGCTACCGGCCTGTCGAGCCATATTCGGCAACGGCCGCGGCTGGTCAACGGCCTGAATGTGGGGGCCGGTTTGACTTTTGTCGTGTCGGGCCTGTCCATCGCGGCACTTAGCCAGAAGTAGCGCACCCCTTAATTTAACGTTATGCACAAGGAGGAGCGGGTGCACTTATTTGAAACACTGAGGCTAATCGGACGGCCAATATCGCGGCAAGATCTGCCCGCATTGACGGATATTCTGAGCGATCCTGAGGTGATGAAATATTCTGTTCGTGGGGTTTGTGACGGAAAAAAGGTGACAGATCTATTTGAATAAATAGAACTGTCACCTTTTTTATCGAAACCTGGGAACAACCAGCCGGTTCAGGCTGGGACAGGTTTGGTAGCAACTTTGGACTTCGGTTTGCCAGCAGCAGGCCGGGCGGCGGATTTTCCTGGAGCAGGTCTGGGCTTGCTTGGGGCTGCGGCTGGCGTCGCCATTGGGCGTACGGTGAGTTCCAGGCCTATCGCTGTCATCAGCTTCCTGATTGTCTCAAAACGCGTTTTCGTTCCGCCTTTAAGCACCTTATAAAGGCTTTCGCGGTTGACCCCAGCTTGCTGGGCGACTTTATTTACGCCTATAGCTTTTGCAACCTCACCCAGCGCATGAACCAGCGCCGTGTCACCTGCCTTCATACTTTCAGCAATGTAAGCCGCCATTATTTCCGGGCTGTCGAGGAAGCGGGAAGCTTCGTGACGACTTGTGCCAGAAATGTCGAGATTGAGGATAGGCATATCCTCGGGATTGAATTTCGTTTCGCTCATGTCATTTACCCTTCATGGCATCGAGGATCTGTTTAGCTCGTTTGATGCCCCGCGCCTGATCCGTTTTTTCGCTTCCAGTAAGCATCGTGTAGTCGGTCATCCCGGTGCGCACAAAGTAGATTCTGTAGCCAGGACTAACAAAAACCCGCATTAACGCGGGTTTTTGTGTGAAGTTCGTTCATTGACCTTTGGATGTATCAAATCCCCGCTGCTCAATCACCCGAAACACATCGCTCACGTCCTGCACCATGATCCGGGCGATGTTGGTGACGGTGTTGATGTCGTTTTCGGCGTAGTCCGGCAGGCTGGTGCAGGCCATGAGGTTGAGATATTTGAGGACGGCGTTGAGGCGTTCGCTGACGCAGTTGTGCAGTTCGCGGATGGGGGCGTCGCTGTCGATGAGGAGGACGGGGTAGTCGGTGGCGAATTGGGACATGGGGGTGAAGCGGCGAGGCGGGTGTTGGGTTGTCATGGTTTCAGTCCTAGAAAGATGAATTACATCCGTCATACCAATCACAGAGGGAAATTGTCAGTGGCGTGGCTGGCGGTATTTGGTGTCTTCTTTTTAGGGCTGCGAATCCCTGCCGCTAACTGCTGTTAGCGACGGAGCAAACTATAAGTGGCGGCTTTGCTGTCTGCAAACGGGTGTGTAGGACGACAGTCGGTTTTCTGTAGTAGCTGGCGGAGCCTGCGTTTGGCTGCTTATCAGTTACATGATCAGAAGTCGCGGTGTGACAGATGAGCCTTGCACCCTGGATTTACGGTTGCTGCGCAGCCAAACGCAGGCTTCGCTAGCTGCTACAGGGGATGCGTTGATGTTTAAAAGTACGGCAAGGTTTGGGGCTGCTGCGCAGCCCAGCGGGAGCAAGCTCCCTCGCCACAAAAGGCGGTTTCCTACGAGATTTTCGGAGCTGAAGATTGAAAGATCGCAGCCTTCGGCAGCTCCTACGCGGATTGAGTGGCGGCTGATCATTCAAGCTATCCGGCCAGAAATGACAAAGCCCCGAATCATCGGGGCTTTGTCGTTTCAAATTGTGCGGTTTCTAAATCGTTGGCGCGGATTGTCCGGCGTCATTGGCGAGCCTGCGGCGAATGCGGATTCGGATCGGTGTGTTTGGGGCCGGCCAATGCCCATGCGATCAGCCCGAACAGCGGCACAAACACGATGACCACCATCCATACGAGTTTGTTGCTGGATTTGCCTTCGGCTTTGCGTACTTTGTTGATTGCCCATAGCTCGACCAGCACAAGAACTGCTGCGAGTACGATCCAGATGGTTTCGGTTTGCATGAGTCACCTCCTGATAGTCATTCAGTTAGGTGGGTGGGCGTAGGTGGGGTTCATTAAATTTTGAGGTTTTGTGGGGGAGGGCGAGGCGTTAGCGGTTTGCTCGGGAGAGTTGTGATGGTCGACATCGATTGTGTATGTCAGGGCGTCATCGCGAGCAGGCTCGCTCCCACAGGATGTGATGTAGGCGGACACAACCTCGTATCCGCCTGTCCTCAGATTACACAGCGCTATGAATCACCTCGATGATTCGCTGCGCAATGTAGTCCACGTGTGTCTCCAGGCCCGCGTTTCTTCCTCGTCCGGTATACACGTCAAAGCTGGCTCAGCTCTTGACCTCCTGGTTCCTGCCGTACACATCTTCCAGACGCTTGATATCGTCCTCGCCCAGGTAGCTGCCGGTCTGCACTTCGATGACTTCCAACGGGATTTTTCCGGGGTTGGCCAGGCGATGTACCGATGCGATCGGGAGGTAGGTGGACTGGTTTTCAGTGAGCAGGAAGACCTTGTCGTTGCACGTCACCTGGGCGGTGCCGGAGACCACGATCCAGTGCTCGGCGCGGTGGTGATGCATTTGCAGGGACAGTTGAGCGCCGGGTTTCACGGTGATGTGCTTGACCTGGTGGCGGATGCCGTTGTCCACCGAGTGGTAACTGCCCCAGGGACGATACACCGCGCAGTTGTTCTGGGTTTCCGAGCGATTTTGGGCGTCGAGCGCATTCACCAGTTTTTTCACGTCTTGCACGGTGTCGCGGTGCGCGACCATCAGTGCATCCTCGGTTTCTATCACGACCAGATTTTCCACCCCGAGCAGGGTCACCAGTTTGCTACTGCCATGTACGTAGCAACTGCGGCTGTTGTAGCTGACGACATCGCCCTTGAGCACATTTCCATCGCCGTCCTTGTCGTGCACATCCCATAGCGAAGACCAGCAACCGACATCACTCCAGCCAGCGCTCAGCGGGACAACCCAGGCACGGTTGGTGTGCTCCATTACCGCGTAGTCGATGGAGTTGTCCGGGCAGCATTCGAAGGTGGCCCGATCGATGCTGGTCACGCCTTCGCTGCTGGGGCTACGCTCCAGGGCGAGCACGCAGTTCTCGTACATGTCCGGTTCGTGAGTGCGCAGCTCTTCGAGATAGCGGCTGGCACGGAACAGGAACATGCCGCTGTTCCAGAAGTACTCGCCGGAGCGGACAAATTCGGCGGCGGTTTGCGCGTCGGGTTTCTCGATAAATTTTTCGACCTTGAAAGCACTGGCGCCGGCATCACCGCAGTCGGCCTTGATGTAGCCGAAGCCGGTTTCCGGACGCGTTGCCGGAATGCCGAACAGCACGAGGTTGCCTCTGAGCGCTTCCTCCTGCGCGTTTGCCAGTGTGGCGCGCAAGGCGGGAACGTCGCTGATCACATGGTCGGCAGGCAGCACCAACATGAGCTCGTCGCGGCCTTCGGCGATCAGTTTGAGGGCCGCCAGTGCCACCGCCGGCGCGGTGTTGCGGCCGAAGGGTTCGAGCAGGATCGCCTGCGGCGTACAGCCGATGGCGGCGAGCTGCTCATTGACGAGGAAGCGATGCTCCTGATTACAGACCACGATCGGCTTACCGATGCCATCGAACGCCAGGCGTTGCAGGGTTTGCTGAAACAGCGATCCTTCGCCGGCCAGACTCAGGAATTGTTTTGGGTACAACTTGCGCGACAGCGGCCACAACCGCGAACCACTGCCGCCGGACAGAATGACTGGAATCATTTCTCTTACCTCCCGCACCTTCATCAATCGACATGAAGGCGCTTCGCACAGCGAAGGACTGCCTTCCATTATTCAAAACACAAGCCCGATTCAGAATGGCCGCATCGGCTGATGCAGTTATTCCTTCTGGTCAGCAAAGAGCTGGGTGATGTCGCCGCCCAGGCGGTAGTTTTTCATCGGTTCGACTGACTGGCGCCAGCGGTTGGTTTCCGCCGAGCAGTCGTACAGCGCGCAGTAAGGTTCCAGCCAGGCAAACTTGCCGTCCTCGTTGAGGTCCTCAAGTGCCTGCTTGTAGCCGGTTTTGCGTTCAAACAAACCTGGGTCCTTGATGCCTTCTTCCACCCGCGCTGCCAGACGCCGCATGGCGCCGTTGTTTTCTTCGCGCAGGTCGACGCCGTTGGCCTGGGCGAAGGACGCGATCATCATCAGCGGCCCCATCGCGTAGTTGTGGTAAGCCAGAGCGCGGGTGTCGCGGCCCAGTTCGTTGGGCAGATAGCCGTCTGCATTAACCTGGGACGCGCCGATGCGAAACTGCGCAACCGACCAGTCGAACAGATCGCGTCGATCAACCACCACCGAGGCCGCCATGACGGACCATGCCGCCCAATATTGGTGGTTGTTGAGCCGGTCCAGCGGCTGGTCACGCCAATCGCGCACCACCTGTTCGGCAACCTTGCCGATCCAGGCCTCGATAGGCCGGGTCTGCGCCTCGCGGCCCCTCAATGGCTGCGAACGCGAAAACTTGAGCCGCAGATACGCCGAAGAAATACTGCCCAGCGCCCATTTGCGCATCGACTTGCCGGTATGGGTGTAGGTGGTACTCAGCAGCGCCTGCGCCTTGGCCCACTCGCCGAGCCAGCTCAGGGTGCAGTCCACATGACCGGCGCGGCCTTGTCGTAAATAGGCGGCGACTTGTTTGTTGACGCCTTTTTCCAGTTCGTTGATATCGCCCGACATTTCCTTGTAGCGTTTGTTGGATTCGGCGTTGAGCTGATCCCGTGCCTTGCCCGAGCCTTCGTACTTGCTGGGGATCAACAGGTCACCGGTATAGGGTTTGGGTGTCGCCGGGCAGCTCGGCGTGTCGCCTTTTTTGTCTACGGCCGGCGCGTAATAACCCTGGGGCGGGCGAAGTTGAGCGCACGCCTGCATGATCGGCCCCATCAGAATGAGGGCCACGCCAACGGCGGCCCAGCGCGCCTGACGCATCAGTTTTCCTCCGTCTGCGCGGTGCGCAGGGAAGGTGCCGCCGTGATGGCGGGTTTGACACACAAGCGGGTCGAGAGCGACGTGGCGTTCATTCCCGGCGGTGGCTGCACGTCCATGGACAGAAACGTCTGATCGTCCCAGTCCCCGTCGCCGCGCAACTCGAAGGCGAAGCGGCCCTGGGTATTGACCGTCGGCGAACGGCTCAAGCTGATGTTTTCCTGGCGACCGTTCATGTAGGTCAGGGTCGCGTTCATCATGTGTACGCCTGGGTCGGCGAACCTGAGGTCGACCTGATAACGACTGCCCTTGATCGGATACACATTGCCGCCACCGCCGTTGAACAACACCTGATTGCGCCCGCTGTGCAGGTTCGCCTGGCTTCTGAGCAGCGGCGTCTGGTTTTCGCAGCCATCGCTCAGCGCCGCCATCGCCTGCCGGTAGAAGCTGGATTTGCCGAGGCTGTCGAGATTATCGGTTTCCCAAACCAGCACCGCCGGCGGGTCTTTCTGGAAGTCGTCGCCGAGCAGGTAGGCGATCAACGAATCATCGTAGCCACCGCCCGGTACACTGAAGTTGCGCACCGGAGTCTCCAGGTATTGTTCGAGGAAACCGGCAAAGTTGAACAGTTCGCCGCTGGCACTGGTACCGATCAAGGCGACCTTGGCAGGGCCTTTGGCGTTGCCCTGGGCCCGGGTTTGATAACGGCTGACATACTGCGCCGGATAGCCGTTGCCACAGATTTGCGCGGCGGCTTTTTGCAACGTACCCGAGCGTCCCAGCAGGCCGGCCGTCTGGCTGGTGAAGGTCTGATGCGGCAACGCCTTGAGCACATCGCTGCCCTCGAGCGTCTGCGCCACCAACTGGGCACTGCGGTCGGCGCCATAGGGTGTCCAGTTGTGGTCGCCCTTGAAGTAGAAGGGCTGCCCGGCTGGCTGGGGCGCACCCAACAGGTCGCTGAAGTCGGCGACCTGAATGCCCAGGTCGCGCACCCGGTCCAGCGTTTGCACGTAGTTCTGCCGTGCCCGGGCCGGATCGAAGGTGGCCAGTTCCAGCGGCGTCAGGCGGTCGGCGTGCAGCAAGCCGCGGCTGGGCGGCATCACCAGCACCAGTTCGACCCCGCGCTGGGCGAGCCCGTCGCGCAGGCGCTTGAGGGCTCTGTAACCGCTGTCATCGAGGCCGAAGTCAGTGCGGAAATCGCTACGGGTGCGAAACAGCCACTGGTCTTTGGCCTCCACCAGCGTCGCGTAATTTTTCAGCTCCGGTGGCTCGTAAAATGTCGCCTGCGCCGCTTGCGGGCACAGCTTGCAGCAGGCCTCGGCCGTGTACACCGGCTGCGCCTGTGCCCCCATCGACATGGACAGCAGGTACACAGCGGCAAATCCATGAAGGGTGTTCATCGGCAGGCTCCTCACAGTGTCTCGGGCAGAATCAGCGCGGCGGCATGGCGGCGCAGGAGGATGTCCATCAAGTCGCCCTGAAAGTCCCCCAGCAAGCCGGTGAAAGCCAGGCCGTCCTGTTTCTGTGGCGCCAGAAAGGTCAAGTCATAGAGTTCCAGGCGCGTGGGTGAAAACACGGCGATGGGGCTGGAACCGTTGCCGATCAGCTTGCCGCCGACCACGGTGAGCGACAGTTTTTCTTCGTAGGGGTCTTCCTTCAGATCGCGGTCGCTGCCACGCAAATCCTTGATGTGGCCGTAGATCCCGGTCAGGGCATTGGCCATCAGCTCGTTTTCATACAGCCGCACGCCGGTGCTGTTGCGCACCCGGATCCCGTGTCGGTCATTGTCAGCCGCGCGGTTGCGCCACATCAGGTTATTACCGCTCTCATACAAGGTGATGCCGTCGGAGCGGTTTTTGTAGGTCTCGTTGTAGGCCAGCAGGTTGTTGACGCTGGAACGGTCCAGGACAATGCCGGACAGCTGATTGTTGTAGGTGCGGTTGTAGATGATCCAGCTGTCGTTGACCTCGCGCGAGAGGATGATGCCGTGCTTCTTGTGGGTATCGAAGACGTCGTTATGGGCAATGATCAGCCGACGCGAACGGTCGTGCGGGTCGATGCCGTACACGATGTTCGCGCGATAGGTGTTGCGCAGAATCACCACGTCGTCGGCTTCGTAGCAATAGAAGCCGAAATAGTTGTCGACGAACTGCGAATTGATCAGCCAGCCGGTCGGTTTTTTGCGCTTCATTTTCGGCGCCATGCTCGGGCTGTACTGGGAAATACTCACCCCATAGCTCTTGCTCTCGGTATAGCCGAAGCTGGTGATGGTGCTGTTGACGATGTAGGTCTCGGTGCCGCCCCAGGAGATGAGAAACGGCCGAAACACGTCGTCTTTTTTGAACCAGGCCGGGCTGTTGTCTTTCTCGCTCCAGGCGGTGACTTTGGTATCGGTAATAAACAGTTTGCCGTCATTGACCAGAAAGGAACCGCCGTCCTGGGACAAGCGCAGCTCCTTGACCGACTTGTCGATATGCAGGGTTGCGCCGGGACGAATGACGATCGGCAAGCGCGCCAGAAACACCCCCGGCGCGGTTTCGCGCAAGGCGGTCTGTGGCAGGCTGCGCGCCAGTTGCGTCAGGCTCATGTAGCCACGGTCGATGAAGATTGCCACGGGCATTTGCTTCTGGCGCACCACCCATTCCTTGAAGCGATCCTGGCCGCCGATGAACTCGTCGAGCGCGTTTTCCTTGAGCATTGGCTGGATCAAGGCGCGGCCGGCGGGCTTGTAGGAAATCTTCGCTGCGACTGCCTCGGCGGTATAGCCGGACAGGTCGGGAATTTTCGGTTCCTTGATCAGCAACGGCTTTCCCGGAGCCTCGGTGATGGAGTAGCGCGGTATCAGGACGTCACCCGCTGTGGCACCTGCCGTCTGCATCAACAGCATTGCGGCGAGCAACAGTCCTATCTTGACGACACGGTCCATAAGTCTCACTCATCAAAAATGCAGCCTGGTGTGATCAATGCGCCGTTGCCCACGGTGGCATCACCGTGGGCAACCACCGGTCCTAGATTTTCCAGACAAAATCAATGAACGCTCGATGCATGCTCGAGTCGGTGTCGTTGGCGTAGGCATCACCCGGGAAGAACACGCCCAGGCGCAAGCGGATCAGCGCCGAAGGTTCGTCGACCCAATCCACCATGCTCGCGGGCAAAAGGCCTTGCTTGAAGTACTTGGTCATGACCAGATCGACTTCCTGGCCCAGGTCCTTCTCGCCGTCCACCAGCGCCGCATTGACGATCCCGTCGTCGCCGGTTTGTTGCTCATCGTCGACCCGCCAGAAGCGGTGGTAGACGAGGCTGGCGTCGTAGTCCTCGCGCATCTGCCAGGAGCCGAACAGCGTCGCCGTCTGGAGGTTGCTCAGTTCACCGCGAAAGGCTTCACCGAAGCGGTGTACGCGCGAACGCGTACCGGTGAAGTTGGAGCGGTTGCTCTCCAGGCCGGTTTGCTGGTACTGATTCTCCTGGTCGTGACCGCCGCCGTCGCCGCGGGCGGCAGCAGCACCGACGCGCCAGCTTTCATCGATGTTCCAGCGCAAGCCCAGGTCCGCGGCCCAGGCGTTGACGTCGCCACTGGTATGGCCCGTCGCGATTCGATCGCCGACGGGGTCGATCTCGCTGGTGAGGTTTTCGCGATCACCGGTCAGCCAGGTCGCGGAGGCCCAATAATTGAGCGGCATCGTCGAGCGATAGTTGTAGCCGTCGCCGTTCGCTTCGAGACCGACCCAGGTCAGGCTGCCGGTGTTGGTCTTGTCGAGTGTATCGACCTGCTCGCCGGGATCGGGCAGGCTGCCGCTGTCCTCCGAGTGATGGACACGCAGGCCTACCCAGTTATTGGGCGTCCATTGCGTAGAGATGTCGGCGAAGACATGGGAACGGTCTTCATCTTCGGGCGCCAGGTCGTCGAAATCGGTGCGATAGTCGGAAAAGCGTTGGGCGGCGCCGATGTGGGTGCGCAGCAACGTGGTTTCGAAGGTCCAGTTGAGCGCTTCGATGTTGGTGTCCATCCATTGGCCACTGTCCTCACGCAGACGCTGGCGTCCCAAGCGCAGATGCTCGCCCGGATAGGCCGTGATGCCTTGGTAATCAACCCAGAACTCGCGAAGCGCGAGGTAGCTGTCATCCGCTTCACGGGTGTTGTTTTGGTCGGCGCCGTTGTTCACCGTATCGGTGTCGATGGTGTCGGTCGCCGCCACCGCCTGCGCCATCGTATAGGCACTCCAGTTGCCCCATTGGCCAAAGGCCCAGGGCCGCAAGTCGATGCCTATATCGTTGAGAGTGCCGCCGGATGCCGTGCCAAGGTCCCGGTCGTCCTGCGACTCACCGGTAATCTTCACATCCAGGCCGAAGTTCTTCGGCGCCACTTCCGCTGCCAGCACCAGACCGGCGCTGCACAACAGCGAAACTCCCAGACCACAACCAGCCAATAATGCTTGCTTCATAGTAAGTCCTGTCCATTTTCCGGAGTTTGCAGTCTGGCTAGAGTCGCGCCCGTCAGACGAGCCTGGGCTTCTTCCTCAAGCAAGGGCTGCGCGATTTTCCTTTCTGCCGGGGTCATCCCCGACTGCAGGGCCGACAGTACTGGCCCTGCATCTACCGTGCCCTGGCGTTGCGCGAGTTGCGCAAAGACAAAAGCGTTGATCCGATTGACCTTGACCCCGCGGGAGTCGGAAAACATGTGGGCCAGGGCCAAATCGGCGTTGGGCGAGCCATTACGGGCTGCCAGCAACAAATGTAGCAGGGCTTTCTGTGGTTCGACCTGGCCGAGATAACCGCGTCGGTACAATTGGCCCAGGTAGTAATGCGCGCCGACTTCACCGGCCGCGGCCGCCTTGAGCAAATGCTCCTCCGCCAGGCGCGGATCCTGCGGTAACCATTTGCCGAGGTAATACAGCCGCCCGGTCAGCAGTTCCGCCCGTGGGTCGCCCGCTTCGCGCCCGCGCTGCAAGGCCGAGAGCAATTGCGGCGCATCGCCTTGCGCGGGGTAGTCGTCGATCAACCGTGCCAGGCTGGTCCAGGCCGGCGGATAGACCGGCGCCAGTTCCTCGAGCAGACGCTGGGCGCTTTGCGGGTCGGGCGGGCCTTCGAGGGCGGGCGACGACAGCACGCGCGCCACTGACTCGACTCGCAAGGGCGCTACTCGTCCTTCGCGCAAACCCTGGCGCAACTGCACCAGCAGGTCCGCTTGCGCCTTGGGCTGGGCACGCATCCGGTTGATGGTCGCCAGCTCCACATAACAGGCATCGAGTACCGCCAGCCGAGCCCGGCACAACTGTTCGATCTGCGGCAGGTGAGCGTTATAGGTGCCTTGATTGCGGTAAATCAGAATCTGCGCCAGGTCCGCCTCGGCAATGCCCTGGGCACGCCAGCTGTCGACTTTCTGCTGCGGATCCACCACAGGCGCCATTCGCGGGTAGCCCAGGTACAACAACGTCAGCGGCACCACCGCACTGAACTCGCCTTTATCCAGCGCGCCTTCCAGCAATTGGCGGGACTCTTGCACTTTCTGGGGATCACCCGGGCTCTGACGCAGCAACAAGCGGCCCAGGCGTGACTGCGCCTTGACCGATTCCGGCGCGGCCTGCCGGTACAAGACTTCCGCCTCTTTCAGGCTCGCCGGGTCGCCCGCCGAGGCGGTCAAGTCGCCCATCCCGGCCTGGGCATCGGCATAGCCGTCTTCGGCCAGCGCCGCGTAGTTCTTGCGCGCCGTTTCATAATCGCCGCGCTCCATGGCCTCGCGCGCCAACCCTTGATCAGGCAGGGTGCCGCAGCCGTGGATCATCATCAGCGCAGCGGCCAACGCAGAAAGCCACAGCCCCGATCGCCATGCGCCGTTCATTTTCCGGCCGCCATGACTTTATTCACCCAGGCGTTTTTCACCCAGGTATTGGCTGCCGAGGCGTTCTGCACCCAGACATTGCCCTGCAGCTCTTCGATACTGACCTCCACCGGACGCCCGGCCTGATCGGTCTGCAACGGGCTGTCCGGTTCGATGGTGACCCGCAGGTCGGAGGCCAGGCCGCCGTTGTCCAGCGCCACCGCGGTGATTTTGCCCATGCGTGGCTGTTCTTCACCGATCAGCTGGAAATTCACCACTTTGCCAGGCTGGATCTTGGCAAAATTCTTGTAGGGGAAGCGCGCCTCGATGGTTGCGACACCGTCGATCGGCATCAATTCGTACACCGTGGTGCCCTTGCCGACGACCTGGCCGTCCGGCACCAGCTGCGACACCACCCGGCAATCGCAAGGGCTGGTCAGCGAGCCCTGCAGGGTTCGGCTGAACAGGCGCTCAAGGTTCTCCGGGGTCGCCTGCCCGGGCGGCAGGTTGCCTCTCATCACATCCAGCAGCGAGGCCGAAAAGGTCGCCAGCGGGGCGCCCTTGGACACCACCGACCCGACCTTGACCAGGGAGTTGACGCTGCCGTCGCGCGGCAGGCCAATCAACTGACCGGGGACATTGACCCGCGCCGATTCGGCATGAGTGACGTAGTAAATGCCATACAACTGGTGCACCACATACCCAAAGGCAGCCAGGCCCACCAGGAACATCAGCAGGCTTATCGTGGTGGCCCGCAAGCGTGCGAAAACGCCCATGCCGTTGCCGCTTTCGTGCTTGCGCGGCTTGGTGAAGTTTTCGCGTTGCTGGGTCGCGAGCATGTCCCCCAGGCTGATCACCCCTCCCGAGAGGTAAGAGGTGATCACGTAGCGCAAGGCGGAAATCGCACGAGGGCGCAGGTTATGAAACTCGCAACCTATCCGCTGCCCATCGTCGTTGATCGAGCGCACGACAAACTCCACGTCGATGGCAAACCCAAGCGCATCGACCTGGAACACCAGTTTGCCTTTGTGTTGCCGGCCCACGATCAGCGATGTGCCCGGCTGACTCAGGCTGAAGCCACCGGCCGACAAGTCGATCAGCTCGCAATCGAACGCCTCCCGGTCGGGCCCGTGGAACTTGATCCTCGCCGGTAGACTCAGCCGCGCATGCTGACGCTGCACCTCCGACTCATGCACGACATTGTCATCAACAGCAACAAAAGCTGAGTTCATAACGCGTTCCTTCCCATCGATGGATACCGATCCGGCACGGCCTGCCGAGCCCTGACACCTGTGCTACACAATCCACATCAGCAGTGCGCAAAACACACTGCCGGCCGAAAACGTCATGGCCCGCGACGACCAGGTATTGAACCAGCGCTGATAGCTGGCCAGGCCGCGGTCGAGTTTGGTTTTCTGGCGCGTCCACGATTGCTGGTCGAGACGGAAGAACACATAGATTTTCACCATGGCCCCGACCAGCTGGTTGTAATAGAGAATCAGTGGGTAAGCCGGTCCGACCGGATGCCCCGATGCCAGCAACAGAAGACTCAGGATCAAGCGCGTCACGCCGATCCAGAGCACATAGATCATCAGGTAGGCAAAGGTGTATTTGAGGCTGGCAATGATCGCCACTGAAGGCCCGAGCAGGCTGGCCCACATCGATACGCGTTGGTCCAGCAGCACCAGCGAGGTGAACCAGCCCAACCGCCGCACGCCCAGGTGCAGGGCCCGTGAGTTCTGCCGCAGGTTATTGCCATACCAGCGGAACATCAGCTTGCGGCTGGCCTTGAAGAAGTTTTTTTCCGGGGGATGCTCGACGGTGTTGATCGCTGCATCGGGCACATAAAAGGTGTCGTAGCCCAGCCGCATCAGGCTGTACCAACTGGACTTGTCATCACCGGTCAAAAAGCGGAATCGTCCCAGACGCCAGTGCTGCAGATAATCGCGCTCAACGTCCTGGATAAAGCCGGGGTTGGTCACCACCTGGGCGCGGAACACCGACATCCGCCCGGTCATCGTCAGCACGCGCTTGCCCAGTGCCATCGAACACATATTGATGTGCCGTTGGGCGAACCGCAGCTTGTGCCATTGGCTCATCAGGTAGCTACCGCGTACCTCGCAGAACTCATTGGTGGTCAGCCCGCCGACGTTCGGAAACAGCTTGAACCAGCAGACGGTCTGACGCACCAGTCCGGCGGAGAGCACGGTGTCGCCATCGACCACCGCCACCACCGCATCGGCGTCCGGCACGTGTCGGGAGATCGCCCGAAAACCGTGGGCCAGGCCATCGCGCTTGCCCGTGCCGGGAATCCGCACAAAGCTCAACTTGACCTGATTCGGTGGGGTATAGCTGTCCCAGAGTGCCTTGATCAGCAGCTCATCGGCCAGCTCTACGATGGAACAGACCACCGTGGTCGGGTAACCACAACCGATGGCCTCTTCGATCACCGAGCGGTAAACCTGCGCCGTGGTCAACGCATCGATACGAAAACTGGTGACCAGCAAAAACACGTGGGACGGATCGGCACTGCTGCCGAGCCGGGTGACCCTGCGCCGGTAGTACGGGAACACCAGATAAAGGAACAGCAATCCGCGAAGGTAATGGATCGCGCCCATCGTATAGCGCCAGATACCGACCGCCCCCAGCAACAGGAGAAAGTCCCTGGATTGGGGATCGAACACTGAGCGCGGCAGCAACAGTGCAAGCCCCATCAGCGCGGTGACGTAGAGCAGCCACCCCGCAGCTTCGCGCAAGTAATCCCTGGAATCAGCCATAGCTGTGACTCCTGTTCGATAAACCCGTATCGCTCGGGTTGCAGTTCGGTGCCGCTCTTACCAGCAGATACCTTCGAGCCGATCGTCACTGGCGTTTGGCATGAAACCCACCAGGTCGACCACCTGCTTGCCTTCGGGTACATCAAGTGCGAAGGCTTTGAAGGACTCGTCACCGTTACCCAGCACAATCACATCCGCCTCCTCGATCACCTTCGTAAGGTCAGCGCGTAACAGCGAAGCCAGGTGCGGGATCTTCGACTCGATGTAGTCCTTGTTGGCCCCGTAGATACGCGCGTATTCAACGTTGCGGTCGAAGATATGCAGGTCGTAGCCCTTGCCGATCAACATTTCGGCCAACTCCACCAATGGGCTTTCGCGCAGGTCATCGGTGCCCGCCTTGAAGCTCAGGCCGAGCAGGGCGATCCGCCGCTTGCCGTAGCTGGTGATGATGTCGAAGGCTCTCTGTACCTGCGCCGCATTGCTGCGCATGATCGAGGCCAGCAGCGGGTGTTCGACATCCAGTTGCCCGGCGCGATAGTTCAGCGCACGCACATCCTTGGGCAGGCAGGAACCGCCGAACGCGAAACCGGGGCGCATGTAATAACGCGACAGGTTGAGTTTGGTGTCCTGGCAGACCACATCCATCACATCGCGACCGTCCACGCCGACGGCCTTCGCGATGTTGCCGATCTCATTGGCGAAGGTCACTTTGGTCGCGTGCCAGACGTTGCAGGTGTACTTGATCATCTCCGCCACTTCGATGCTCCTGCGCAGGAGCGGCGCGTCCAGCTCTTGATAGAGCGCGACGAGCATGTCACCGCTGCGCTGGTCGAGTTCACCGATCACCGTCATGGGCGGACAGTTGTAATCCTTGATCGCGGTACTTTCGCGCAGGAACTCCGGGTTGATCGCGACGCCGAAGTCGACACCGGCCTTCTTGCCGGAACAGTCTTCAAGGATCGGGATCACCACGTTCTTCACGGTGCCCGGCAGCACGGTGCTACGCACCACCACCGTATGCCAACCGTCCTTGGCGTGCAGGGCTTCGCCGATCTCGCGGCAGACCGACTCTATGTAGACCAGATCCAGATCGCCGTTCTTCTTGCAGGGCGTAGCGACGGCGATGAACGACATATCCGTGTCCATCACGGCCGTCTTTACATCACCAGTACCCCGCAGCCGCCCAAAATGCACCCCCTGCTCGAGCAGAGCCTCCAGGCCTGGCTCAACGATGGGCGACTTGCCCTGATTGATCAGGTCGATTTTTACCTGCGAGATATCCACCCCGATTACGTCATGACCGCGAGCACAGAGACAGCCCGCGCATACAGCGCCCACATACCCCAAACCAAATATGCTGATACGCATCGGTGAGTTCCCCGTATACCCGGATTCCGGAAGGCCATTGGCATGCCGCTCAGGCCGACAGATACTCTATCGGACCAACTAAGTGGCTGTTTTGTATAACTTGATTTTCGGCCCGCACTTGCAGAATTAAGAGTGTAGACAAACATCGCAGAAGCACTGTCATTTTTTTTAACAGAAATTTCGAACACTTAGCGCCGACAATATAATTATTAGGATCCAATAATTCGGTGCGAAAGCGAAAAATTTTGCTCGTTAAAAAAATATCAATAGAAACAAATGGATAAAGAAGTTATTTCGATTATTTATATGATTAGAAGCGGTGTTTATGCACCAAAATCAGGCGGGTGGATTACATCGATTTTCGAACTGGCACTGACGCGGTGCAACATCAGCGTTACAACTTTTTTATCACGCCAATTGAATTCCTTTGGAAGTGTAAAGTTGCTGAGACATGTCAAATTTTTAATAACTGTTTTATTGGCGCTTGTATTGCACGCCATAGAAAATATTTTGGAATTGCAGGTTATGATCAAACAGCAAAAAACCGCATGAATGCGGTTTTCCATATACACGTTGCTCAATTACACGAACCAGTCGATAGGGAGAGATGGTTTTGGATTTACTCGCGTTGGGGCCGTGTCTGTTAACTCCATATTGAGTGACAGCGCCCCTTCGCGAGCCGGCTCGCTCCCACAAGGGATTGGGGGGGCTTAGAGGCTGTTGGCGAGTTTTCCGGTGGAGAGGCGGCGTTTGTAAGCGGTGTCGCGGTTGGCCAGCCAGTAGTAGAGCGGCGAGGTGATGATCAGGCCCACCAACCAGGACAAGTCGGCCCCATTGATGTGCTCCGAAATCGGCCCGACATACAGCGGCGTGTTCATGAACGGAATCTGCACCGCAATTCCGATCGCATACGCCAGCAACGCCTGCGGGTTGTATCGGCCATAGATCCCGCCATCGACCTTGAAGATCGAGTTGATGTCGTACTGACCTTTGTGAATGGCGTAGAAGTCGATCAGGTTGATCGCGGTCCACGGCACGAGCACCACGAGCAGCACCAGCACCATGTCGACGAAGTGGCCGATGAAGTTGGCGGAAGCGCCGACGGCGGCGAAGCAGCAGGCGGCGAGGATGATGATCGAGAGGATGGCGCGGCTTTTCGCGGTGGGGATCCAGCGGTAGGCGAAGGTCTGCACCAGGGTGATCAGCGACAGCACGGCGCCGTAGAGGTTGAGGGCGTTGTGGCTGATGACGCTGAGCAGGAACAGCACGAGCATCAACGGTCCGATGGAGCCGGTGGCGAGTTTGACGGCGTCCATGGTGTCCATGCCGACGGGTGTGGCGAGCACGGCGACGGCGCCGAAGATGAACGAGAGGCTGGAGCCGAGCACGGTGCCCAGATAAGTCGTCCAGAACGTGGCGGCCACGGGCACGTTGGCCGGCAGGTAGCGCGAGTAGTCGGAGACGTACGGCGCAAAGGCGATTTGCCAGAGCGCGGCGAGAGAGACGGTGGCGAGCCAGCCGGAAATGTTGAAGCTGCCACGGGTGAGGAAGTCGGCGGTCTGCACGTGGGTGAAGATGTAGCCGAAGCCGAGCACGATACCGGCGCCGAGCACCCAGGTGCCGATGCGGTTGAGCACGTGGATGAAGCGGTAGCCGATGATGCCGATGATGCCGGAACCGAGGGCGCCGATGACGATGCCCACCGGCACCGGCACGCTGTCGACCACGCCGTGCAGGGACTTGCCGGCGAGGACGATATTGGAGGCGAAGAAACCGATGTACATGATGCCGGCGATCAGCACCACCAGCAGGGCGCCGAGGGAGCCGAACTGGGCGCGGCTCTGGATCATCTGCGGAATGCCCATCTGCGGGCCTTGGGCCGAGTGCAACGCCATCAGCACGCCGCCGACCAGGTGCCCGACGAGGATCGCGACGATGCCCCACACCAGGTTGAGGTGGAACATCTGCACGCCGAGGGCGCCGGTGACGATGGGCAGCGGAGCGATGTTGCCGCCGAACCAGAGGGTGAACAGGTCACGGGTTTTGCCGTGGCGATCTTCGGGCGGCACATAGCCAATGGTGTGTTTTTCGATGAGCGGGGCGGAGGTTGTTGCTGCGGTAACCATGACGGACTCCAAGGCAGTTTGAGTACGTGGACGTACTTCGGTGAGCGCCGCGCGGGGGCGACGCTTTTCTTGTTGGAGTTGATGATGTGCGGTGGATGGGGATAGATAAATTACAAAGATTGTTGGTATAGACGTTAAAAAATGTAGGTCGCCGGGGATGGGGTTTATTGGGGGCGAACGCGGTCCTGTGGCGAGCGAGCTTGCTCGCGCTGGGCTGCGCAGCGGCCCCCAAATAGGGTGGCAACTACCCGTTTTGTGAGTGCTGCGCACTCAAGGGGGAGCAAGCTCCCTCGCCACAGGATCGTGTGCCGAATTTGATGTTGGTTAGCTGATCGATAGCAGCATTCGTCGCAGCATTTCATCGCAGCCGTTCAGTTGTTCGAGGCTGACGAATTCGTCCGGCTTGTGGCCCTGATCCATGCTGCCAGGGCCGCACACAACGGTGGGGATTCCTGCGGCGTCGAACAGGCCGCCCTCGGTGCCGAACGCTACCGTGCCGAACGCTCGGGAGCCGGAGAATGCAGCGATCAACTCAGCCGCTTCGCTGTGTGCATCGGTCGCTAATCCGGGATATGCCGAGAGTTCACTGAAGCGAATCTCACTCTGTTCACTCACCGCACGCATTCGCGGCAGTACGTGCTGTTCGGCATAGGTTTTCAGTTCCCGGGCGACGTCGCTCGGATCATGCGAGGGCAGGGCGCGGATTTCGAAGTCGAAGCGGCAATCGGCGGGGACGATGTTCAAGGCTTTGCCGCCGCAAATCACGCCGGTTTGTACGGTGCTGAAAGGCGGATCAAACCGTGCGTCGTGATGCTCGGGCGCTTTGAGCCGGTTGCCAATCCGTCCCAGCTCTCCGATCAATTCGGCGGCGTATTCAATGGCATTGACCCCAAGCGGCGCGTACGCCGAATGGCACGCTTCACCGTGAACATCACAGCGCATCGCCAGTTTGCCTTTGTGCCCGAGCACCGGTTTCAGTTCGGTCGGCTCGCCGATAATGCACAGCATCGGTTTGACTGGCCGTTGCTCCAGCTCCGCCAGCAACGAACGCACGCCGAGGCAACCGACTTCTTCATCGTAGGAGAGCGCGATGTGCACGGGCAGTCGCAGCTGCGCGCTCACCAAGGAGGGAACGAGGGCAAGCACGCAAGCAATGTAGCCCTTCATGTCCGCCGTGCCACGACCGAACAACTTGCCATCGCGCTCGGTCAGTTCGAACGGCGCCACGGTCCACGGCTGGCCGTCGACGGGCACCACATCGGTATGTCCCGAGAGCACGATGCCGGGCAACTCCGCCGGGCCGATAGTGGCGAACAGATTGGCCTTGCTGCGCTGCTCGTTGTAGACCAGCTCACTAGGCACATCGAAGGCCGCGAGGTAGTCACGGACAAACTCGATGAGGTGCAGGTTTGATTCGCGGCTCGTGGTGTCGAATGCCACCAACGTCTTCAGCAAATCGCGGCTGGTGCTCATCGATCGTCTCCGGCGACACCGTAGCCGGGGGATTTGTCCGGGGCGAGGGCGCGGTCGATGTAGTCCTGGACTTGTGGACGGTAGGCGTCCCAGAGTTTTTCCAAGTGGCCGATGGGATCATTGTCCGCCCAGTCGACCCGCAGGTTGATGATCGGCCAGGTCAGTTCGCCGACCACCACCATCGCCGCCGAATGCACCGGCCCGGCTTCGCCACCGGCGGCAATGGCGGCTTTCATCGCGGCGAGCAAGCGGTCGGCCAGTTGCCCTTCACCGTGTTCGAAGGCTTCAACCATGGCTTCGATCACCGAACGGTCCGCAAGCATGTTGCCGGCGGCGACGCATTGTTCGCCGGACACGGCGTTGTGGTTGCCCAGGGTTTGCGCGCCGCTGAAATGGGCGGTCTGGCCGAGGTGGTCAATTGCAGTGATCTGCCGGTATTGGCTGTAGCCGTTACGAGTGAGGACTTTGTCCAGCGCTTCGGCTGGGGCGAGGCCCTGCTCCAGGAGAGCGAGGACGTCCGGGCCGAGGGACGGGAGGGTGATGTTCTGTGTGGAAACGGCACCGACACCCGGCAGCAGCCAGGGGCAGCGGGCGCCGACGGCGATGCTGGAGGAACTGATCGCAATGCCGAACTGACCGGTTTCGGGGCAACGGGCGGCGATGGAGAAGGTCATGTTTTTGCTCCTTGGTTTGCCTTGGCAAAGTGGTTGTCTGATCTAACGCCATCGCGGGCAAGCCCGCTCCCACAGGGATCTTCGGTGGCCAAAAAATTTGTGTACGACGACTAACCTGTGGGAGCTGGCTTGCCGGTGATGGCCGCGACTCGGTCTGGTTCCTTACTCAGGAATCACCGCAATCACATCAATCTCCATCAACCACTGCGGTTGCCCCAGCGCCGACACCACCAACCCGGTAGAAATCGGAAACACGCTTTTCAACCACTTGCCGACTTCCTGATACACCGGCTCGCGATACCGCGGATCGATCAGGTAAGTCGTGGTTTTAACGATGTGACTGAGATCGCTGCCAGCCTCTTCCAGCAACTGCTTGACGTTGCGCATGGCCTGCTCGGCCTGGGCTCGCGGGTCACCGAGACCCACAAGATTGCCTTCGAAATCAGTCCCGACCTGGCCACGAACATAAACCGTGTTGCCCGCGCGGACGGCTTGGCACAGGTCATTGTCCAGGCTCTGGTTCGGGTAGGTTTCCTTGGTGTTGAACATACGAATACGGGTATGGGTTGGCGTGGACATTTGAAGCTCCTGACAGAAAAAGGCTTAAGCACTGACCGTGGTTTTATGGGCGGCCGGGGCTTTTTCAGCCTCGCGTTGCGCCGCATCGTGGTAGTCGAGATAGGAACGCTGAATGGCGATGTGATCAGCCACATATTTGGCATCGTGCCAAACGCCCCAGATGAACGAAGACCCGCGACGCGATTGCCATGGCAGCCCGAGGAAATACACACCCGGTTCGCTCGACACGCCGCGCTGATGCTGCGGTTTGCCCTTGTCGTCGAAGGCGTCAACGTTGAGCCAGCTGTAATCCGTGGCAAACCCGGTGGCCCAGATGATCGAGGTCACGCCGGCCTTGGCCAGGTCGAGTTCAAGAATCGGGTGGGTCACGCATTCCGGGTCGGGGAAGGTAATGCGCGCTTCAGGTTCTTCCGGCAAGTCCAGGCCATTGCGTTCGATGTAGGCGTCGGCGGCGTTGAGCAGCGCCAGATAGTTCTCGTCGCCACGGGCCAGGTTTTCGGCCAGATTGGGCTGGAAAGTCGCCACGCCGCCATTGAATGATTGAGTCAGACCGACCAGCGTCATTCCGCGATGAGCGAGGCCACGGAAGTCCACGGTGCGGCCGCCATGTGCGCCACTCACGGCGATGGTGACGTGTTCACGGCCTGGCTTCATCGCCGCCTGGTCCCATTCGCCGAGCACGCCCAGCCACCAGCAGAAATCGCGATTGCGATAGGCGCGAGGAGGGCGGTCGTGGGCGCCGACGGAGAGATAAACCTGCTTGCCGGAGCGCTGCAATTCATCGGCTATCTGCACGCCTGATGAGCCGGCACCGACCACCAGAACAGCGCCTTCAGGCAATTGCTGCGGGTTGCGGTAACCGGCGGAGTGGATCTGCAGGAACGGCTGATCTTGCGGTGCTATCGGCGGGATGACTGGACGCTGGAAAGGTCCGGTGGCGGCGACCACGCGGTTGGCTTCGATCACACCTTCAGAGGTTTCAATGGTGAACCCCGGACGACCGACGTTGCGTTCAACCTTCAGCACTTCCACACCCGTGCGGATCGGCGCGTTGAATTTCTTCGCATAGGCTTCGAAGTAGTCGGCGACACGTTCTTTCGGCGCAAACGCGTCGGGGCTGAGGTCGTCAAAATCAAGACCCGGAAAACGGTCATGCCACGCCGGACCATTCGCCACCAGCGAATCCCAACGCCCGGTGCGCCAGCGCTCGGCAATGCGGTTGCGCTCCAGCACCAGGTGCGGCACGCCCAGTTTGCTCAGGTGTTCACTCATGGCCACGCCAGCCTGACCGGCGCCAACAATCAGCGTATCTGTTTTTATTTTCTCAGTGGTCATCTCAATACCCTTCGACGTTGGAGTCAGGTCGCGAACGGCCTGCCATTTCTTGGGCTCAAGACTAGGGATGACCCTGGTATCGGTAAAATATTATTAAGCTGGCATTTGAGTATAAATAACTGAGGCAGAGCGTTTGACTCAGCAGGGCTGTAAACTGGCCGCCTCTTTTAACACCTCGAACAAGAGAACCCCATGGCCAACCAAGACATTACCTTCACCCCCGATCCCGACGCGGATTCCATCTCCTCCGACGTTGCCGGTTTCAACGGCATCCTGGTCTCCACGCAGATCCCGACCCGCGCCGACGGCAGTCTGGAACTGGGCGACATCACCCTGCAGAGCGAGTGCACGTTGCAGGCATTGAAGGTTGCGCTGGAGCGCGCCGGCAGTTCCATGGACCGCGTCATGCACCTGACCATCTACCTCACCGACATGGCCGACCGCGCCGCGTTCAATGAGGTTTACAAGCGTTTCTTCGCCAAGCCGTGGCCGGTTCGCGCCGCGGTTGGCGTGGCTTCGCTGGCGGTTGAAGGCATGCGTGTGGAAGTGACCGCGATGGCGGCCAAGGGCTGAGCCCACCACCAGACCGTAGGAGCGAAGCTTGCTCGCGAAGAGGCCGGCACATCCCACATCGACGTAGCCTGACACACCGCCTTCGCGAGCAAGCTCAGCTCCTACAAGGGCTGCATCGAGCACGAGCCGAATCCGTAGGAGCAAAGCTTGTTCGCGAAGAGGCCGGCACATCCAGCATCGATGTCGCCTGACACGCCGCCTTCGCGAGCAAGCTCAGCTCCTGCAAGGGCTGCATCGAACACGAGTCGAATCCGTAGGAGCAAAGCTTGCTCGCGAAGACGTCGGGACGTTCTACGCGGTTTCATTGGCGAAGGTGAGGTTGTCCAGCAACCACTGGCAAATTTGCCGACTGCGGTATCTCGATGATCGACTCCCCGGATGAAGTGCTTGCCGTCGTGCTCAATTATCTGGGCCGGGAACCGCGCAGTGCCAAACCCGAAGATCTCGCGGCGGCGAGTGAACTGCTGATGAAACTGCGGCCACACATCCGCAAGTTTCAGTCGCAACCGGTGACCGATCTGGTGAACGGCAACCTGTGCGTGTCGCTCGGTTACAGCGGCGACATGACCCAGGCGCAAAGGACGTCTGACAGTGCTGGCAAGCACACGAAATTCGAGTACCGCATTCCCCGTGAAGGCACCACGGTGTGGATGGACACCATGGCCATACCCGTCGACGCCAGACATCCGGAATACGCCTACGCGTTCATCAACTTCGTCATGCGCCCGGAGAACATGGCGGCCATCAGTAACTCCACCGGCTACCCGACTTCCAATGCCAAGGCACGCCCGAGCGTCAATGCGACGATGCGCAACAACCCGGACATCTATCTTGATGAAGCCACTTACGCGCGGCTGATAGCGGGCAAGGATATTCCCCAATCCGACATGCGCGCGCGGATGCGCACCTGGACCAAGTTCAAGACGGCCACGGCGAAATGAGTTCAAATTCCGGTTTAGACTGGAATCCATCGATGTTCCACTGCTGGAGCCTGACCTGGAGCCTTGCATGAAAGTTGGCGTGATTTCCGATACCCATGGCTTGCTCCGCCCGGAAGCCGTTGCTGCTTTGCGGGGGTGTGAGCGGATCATTCACGCGGGCGACATCGGCCACGTCGATGTTCTCGATCAACTGGCGTTGATCGCCCCGCTGCATGTCGTACGCGGGAACAATGACCTGGACGCTCCTTGGGCCGAACATCTCGCAGACAGTTTGTGTTTCGATCTCAACGGGTGGCAGACGTTGCTGGTGCATGACATCGCCGATGTCCCGGTTGTGCTCGATGCCGCCATCAAGCTGGTGGTCACCGGCCATTCGCACAAGCCACTCATCGAATGGCGTGGCGAACGGCTTTACCTCAATCCGGGCAGTGCGGGGCGCAGGCGCTTCAAATTGCCGGTGACGCTGGCGCTGCTGGAGGTGCTTGAGGCCTCAATTGAGCCGCGTCTGGTCTCGCTGCTGGAATGATTTTCGCAAAAAAACGGCTCGTTAAACGAGCCGTCGTTGTGAAGATGCTTAGCGGGGAAAGGTCAGATCAACCTCACAGGTGATCCGCATCAATCACCGCTTTGGCGAACGCCTTTGGATCTTCCTGCGGCAGGTTGTGGCCGATGCCGCCGTTGATCAGCCGGAACTCGTATTTGCCGGTGAAGCGCTTGGCGTAGTCCTCGGGATTAGGGTGCGGCGCGCCGTTGGCATCGCCTTCAAGCGTGATGGTCGGCACGCTGATCGACGGCGCCGTGGCCAGCTTCTGCTCCAGCGCTTCGTATTGAGGCTCGCCCTGAACCATGCCCAGACGCCAGCGGTAGTTGAACACGGTGATCTCGACATGGTCGGGGTTTTCCAACGCCTTGGCGCTGCGGTCGAACGTAGCGTCATCGAACGCCCATTTCGGCGAAGCCAGCTGCCAGATCAGCTTGGCGAAGTCGTGGGTGTTTTTCTCGTACCCGGCACGACCGCGGTCGGTGGCGAAGTAGAACTGATACCACCACTGCAATTCTGCCTTGGGTGGCAGCGGGTTCTTGCCGGCCGCCTGGTTACCGATCAGATAACCGCTGACCGAGACCAGTGCCTTGACCCGTTCTGGCCACAGCGCCGAGACGATGTCGGCTGAGCGCGCGCCCCAGTCATAGCCACCGAGCACGGCTTGCTTGATCTTCAGCGCATCCATGAAGTCGATGACGTCGCTGGCCAGCGCAGCCGGTTGGCCATTGCGCACGGTTTTCTCGGACAGGAAATGCGTATCGCCGTAACCACGGGCATACGGCATCAGCACTCGATAGCCCTTCGCGGCCAGCAGCGGTGCGACCTCGTCATAACTGTGAATGTCGTACGGCCAGCCGTGCAGGAGAATCACTACCGGCCCATCGGCCGGGCCGGTTTCGGCGTAGGCCACATCCAGCAGGCCGGCCTTGACGTGCTTCAGCGGACCGAACGGGGACGGTGTTGTGTAAGTGGCATCAGCCTTGATTTCGGCTGGCTGTGCAGCGGTAGTCGATTGGGCGTTGGCTGCACCGATAGCGCCAAGCAGGGCGAACGCGAGTATCGATGAGCCGACCAGACGGCGGTGGGTTTTACCGTTTTTGTTCTGCAGTGCCATCTTCATAGGTGATGTCTCCGTTGCAAGCCGTTGGCCAGGGGGTCTGGCTGATCCCCTTGAAACCTTGAGTGCATTTGAACGCGGTGACGTATCTGGGCTGTGTCGAATCGCAGGCCGGGTGAAAACTCATGTATCAAGAGGATAGACAGATACACAGTGATACATAGCGGCATCGTCGTACATTGCCTCCGCGACTGGGTTTCCCGAGATAACGGTTCCGGCAGGCACCATCAAGGGCAACCTGCCGGTCGGCGTTTCGTTCCTGGGCGGCTACGGCGATGACGCCAAGGTCGTGGGTTTTGGTTACGCGTTCCTCGAGCGCTGATCAGTGGGGCGGGCCGTTCAGATTTGTTCCAGCAACCAGCTACGGAAGGCGATCAGCGATGGCAGCCTTTCGTTGCGCGGCGGGTAGGTCAGGTAATAACTGCGTTGACTGGCGAAGGGCTGGCCGAGACTGATCAGCTCGGCGTTGGCCAGCTCGTCGGTCACCAGAATGCGCGGCACCAGACCGATGCCGATGCCGGCCCTGACGGCCTGGATCAAGTGTGAGGTTAGTTCGAAACTCGGTCCCAGGCGCATCATTCGATGGGGCAGGCCATGGTGGCTGAACCACTCGCCCCAGACGTTGGCATTGTTCGCGACGTTGAGCAGCGTCTGTCCGCCGATGTGCTCCGGGGTCCAGGTGTCATGGGCCTCGGCCGCTTGTGGAGACATGATCACCATCAATTCTTCCGTGTGCAGACGATGGCTGATCAGGCCCGGCAGGTCGGCATTGCCGACGACGATCGCGGCATCGATGCCGCTGGTTTCGAAGTCGATGGCGTCGATCCGGGAATTGATGTGCACCAGCATGCCGGGATGGGTTTTGTAGAAATCGTGAAGACGCGGCAATAACCACTTCGAGCCGAACGTTGGCAGTGTGGCCAGGCGCAAGGTCCCACTGCCTGATTGATAAGCCATCGCCTGCAACGTGGCGCTGCGGATGCGTCCGAGCGCTTCACTCATTTCCCGCTGATAAAGACGACCGACATCGGTCAACTGCACCTGCCGGCCTTCACGGCGAAACAGCGTCAGGCCCAGTTGCTGCTCCAGCGCCTGGACTTGTCGGCTGACGGCGCTTTGGGTCAGGGAGAGCTCCATCGCGGCACGGGTGTAGCTTTCATGCCGGGCGGCGGCTTCAAAGGCCAGCAGCAACGACATGGAGGGAGTGAGGTGGCGGTAATTCATTCGTAAAAGTCATCGATAGCGGCAGGATTATCCGTTTGTCCGGCGCCACAACCTGCAGGATCATTGGCGCAGCCGACGACCTGAGGCTGACCGATTAATGCCCAGGCGACAAGTGTTTTGATTTTTCCGTGATTAGACCTACAAGAGAACATTTTGCGATGATCGCCCAGCTGCCTACTGATGCACTCGCGGCACAGTACCCGGAATTTCTTCAAGCCCTGCGCGCCAGCGGCTTCCGCGGCCAGCTCAGTGCCGACTACGCCACCCGCACCGTACTCGCGACCGACAACTCGATTTACCAGCGCCTGCCGCAAGCGGCGGTGTTCCCGCTGGACGCCGACGACATCGTGCGCATCGCTGCATTGATGGCCGAACCGCGCTTTCGCCAGATCAAGCTGACCCCGCGCGGTGGCGGCACCGGCACCAACGGCCAGTCATTGACCGATGGCATCGTGGTCGACCTGTCGCGACACATGAACACGATTCTCGAAATCAACGTCGCCGAGCGTTGGGTGCGGGTGCAGGCGGGCGTGGTCAAGGACCAGCTCAATGCCGCGCTCAAGCCCCATGGGCTGTTCTTCGCGCCGGAGCTGTCGACGTCCAACCGTGCCACCGTGGGCGGCATGATCAACACTGACGCCAGCGGCCAGGGCAGTTGCACCTACGGCAAGACCCGCGATCATGTGCTGGAACTGCACAGCGTGCTGCTCGGTGGTGAGCGTCTGCACAGCCATCCGCTGTCCGACGCTGAGTTGGAGGCAGCATGCGCACAGCCCGGCCGCATCGGCGAGGTGTACCGTACAGCGCGACAGATACAGGAAACCCAGGCCGACCTGATCGAGTCGGTGTTCCCCAAGCTCAACCGCTGCCTGACCGGTTACGACCTGGCGCACCTGCGCGACGAGCACGGGCGTTTCAACCTTAATAGTGTGCTTTGCGGTGCGGAAGGTTCGTTGGGCTACATCGTCGAGGCCAAGCTCAACGTGTTGCCGATTCCCAAGTATTCGGTGCTGGTGAACGTGCGCTACAGCAGCTTCATGGATGCTCTGCGCGACGCCAATGCGTTGCTGGCGCACAAGCCACTGTCCATCGAAACCGTAGATTCCAAGGTGTTGATGCTGGCGATGAAAGACATCGTCTGGCACAGCGTCGCCGAGTATTTCCCGGCGGACGCCGAGCGCCCGACGCTGGGCATCAATCTGGTGGAGTTCAGCGGGGAAGACCTGACGGACGTGAACGCTCGAGTGACGTCATTCGTCGAGCATCTGCAGGCCGACACGACGATCGAGCGGCTGGGCCACACGCTGGCCGAAGGTGCCGAGGCGGTGACCCGCGTGTACGCCATGCGTAAACGCTCCGTCGGGCTATTGGGCAACGTCGACGGCGAGGTTCGGCCGCAGCCTTTTGTTGAAGACACCGCCGTGCCGCCGGAGAAACTGGCCGACTACATCACTGAGTTTCGTGCATTGCTCGACAACTACGGCCTGGCCTACGGCATGTTCGGTCACGTCGATGCCGGCGTGTTGCATGTGCGCCCGGCGCTGGACATGAAAGACCCGGCCCAGGCCGCGCTGGTCAAACCGATTTCCGATGCTGTGGCCGAGCTGACGCAGCGTTATGGTGGCCTGCTGTGGGGCGAGCACGGCAAGGGTTTGCGTTCGGAATATGTCCCCGAATTTTTTGGCGAACTGTACCCGGCGCTGCAATCGCTTAAGGGTGCGTTCGACCCGCACAATCAGCTCAACCCCGGCAAGATCTGCACCCCGCCGGATGCTGCCCAGGGCTTGCTCAAGGTCAACGAAGTCACGCTGCGCGGTGATCTGGATCGGCAAATCGACGAGCGTGTCTGGCAAAGTTTCGGTACCGCGGTGCACTGCAACGGTAACGGCGCCTGCTACAACTACGACCCCAACGATGCGATGTGCCCGTCGTGGAAAGCCACCCGTGAACGTCAGCATTCGCCAAAGGGCAGGGCGTCATTGATTCGCGAATGGTTGCGCCTGCAAGGTGCGGCCAATATCGACGTATTGGAAGCAGCCCGAGGCAAGTTGTCGTGGTTGAGCGGGTTGCCAGCGCGCTTGCGCAATAACCTGGCGCGTTCGCGGGGCGAGGCGGATTTCTCCCACGAGGTGTACGACGCGATGGCGGGTTGTCTGGCCTGTAAATCCTGTGCGGGGCAATGCCCGGTCAAGGTCAACGTCCCGGAATTCCGCTCACGTTTTCTGGAGCTGTATCACGGTCGCTATCAACGTCCGCTTCGCGATTACCTGATCGGTTCGCTGGAGTTCACCATTCCCTATATGGCCTACGCGCCGGGCCTGTACAACGCAGTGATGGGTGCGAAATGGATGAGCCGCTTGCTTGAACGACGTGTCGGCATGCTCGACAGTCCGCTGATCAATCGCTACGACTTGCAGGCGACATTGACCCGCTGCAACGTCGCTGTCGCCAGCGTGCCAGCCCTGCGCTCACTGACCGTCGAGCAACGTCAGCGTAGCGTGGTGTTGGTGCAGGATGCCTTCACCCGTTACTTCGAAACCCCGTTGTTGGCGCGCTTTATCGAGTTGGCGCACCAATTGGGTTATCGGGTGTTCTTGGCGCCCTACAGTGCCAACGGCAAGCCTTTGCATGTACAGGGCTTCCTCGGCGCATTCGCCAGGGCGGCGATCCGCAATGCCAGTCAGCTCAAGGCGCTGGCTGACTGCGAAGTACCGCTGGTGGGGCTGGACCCGGCGATGACGCTGGTCTACCGCCAGGAGTATCAGAAAGTGCCGGGGCTCAATGCGTGCCCGAAGGTTTTGCTGCCCCAGGAGTGGCTCTTCGATGTGCTGCCTGAAAAGCCTCATCCCGCCACGCAAACATTCCGTTTGCTGGCGCACTGCACCGAGAAGACCAACGTCCCGGCCAGCACTTCGCAATGGGAAGCGGTATTTGCGCGGCTTGGGCTCAAGCTGGTGACTGAGGCGACCGGCTGTTGCGGCATGTCCGGCACCTACGGCCATGAAGCGCGAAACCAGGACACTTCGCGGACCATTTTCGAGCAGTCATGGGCCGGCAAGCTGGACAAGGCGGGCGAAGCGCTGGCGACGGGGTACTCGTGCCGCAGTCAGGTAAAACGTCTCGCCAACAGGCAGCTGCGCCATCCGCTGGAAGTGGTGTTGGAGCATGCGCGAGCAAAGTGAGGGCGCTTGAGTAATCCTGCGGCCATCAGCCTTTGAGCCGCGAGGGAGCGAAAGCACATGACCTTCGCACGACCTCGCGGCTGATCGCGGTTGTTTTCAGAACGGCACGCGTCATTCAGAAGCGAGCGCGGCGTTTCCCTGTACCTGTTGGGTATCGGCGGCCGACTGGCGACCCACTTTGAACCATGCGGCGTACAACGCAGGGACAAAGAAGATCGTCAGCAGCGTCGCCACGGTAAGGCCGCCCATGATTGCAATTGCCATCGGCCCCCAGAACACACTGCGCGTCAGCGGGATCATCGCAAGCACGGTGGCCAGCGCCGTCAGCATCACCGGGCGGGCCCGGTGAATGGCGGCATCCAGCACAGCATTCCACGGGTCGCGCCCTTCGGTGATCTCGATCTGCACTTGATCGATCAGGATCACTGCGTTGCGCATGATCATGCCGCCCAGTGCGATGATGCCCAGGATCGCAACGAAGCCCAGCGGCGACTGGAACACCAGCAGCGCCGGCACCACACCGATCAGGCCCAGCGGGGCGGTGAGCACTACCATCCACATGCGGGAGAAATTCTGCAGTTGCAGCATGAGCAACAGCAGGATGGTGATCATCATCAGCGGGGCCACCGCGATCAGCGCCTTGTTGGCCTTGTCACTTTCCTCGACGGCTCCGCCCGTGTCGATGCGGTAGCCCGAGGGCAGCTTCGCTTCGATGTCCTTGAGCAACGGCTGGATCTCCTGAGTCACCGATACACCTTGTTCGCCATCCTTCACGTCGGCACGCACCGTGATTGCCATATCGCGGTTGCGGCGCCAAAGCACTGGCTCTTCCAGTTCAGAGCGCACCTGTGCGACTTGCGACAGTGGCACAACAGTTCCCTGGCGCGTGTAGAGGTTGATGTCTTTCAGTGTGTCGAGGCTCAAGCGCTCAGCGGGCACGGCACGGGCGACGATGTCGATCAGTTCCTCGTGCTCACGCAGTTGCGACAGGGTTGCGCCGTTCATCACAGTCTGGGTTGCCAGCGACACGTCGGACGGCGTGAGGCCGAGCGCGCTTGCCTTGTCTTGATCAAGCTCGACCTTCAGCGTGCGCACCGGGTCGTTCCAGTCGAGCTGGAGGTCGCGCACCTTCGGGTTGGACGCAATCACGTTCTCCACCTCGCGAGCGATCTGCCGCACCTTCTGGGTATCAGGCCCGACGACGCGGAACTGCACCGGGTAGCCGACAGGTGGCCCCAACTCGAGCCGGGTCACGCGCACCCACGCCTGGGGGAATTGTTGGTCCGCCGAGGCCACCAGCCGCGCACGTACCCGCTCGCGTGCATCCAGGTCCTTGGTCATCACAACGAACTGGGCAAATCCCGGGTTCGGCAGTTCGGGGTTGAGCGAGAGATAGAAACGCGGTGCGCCGGCGCCGGTGTAGGCGGTATAGAAACGCACGTCTTCGTCCTTCGCCAGGATCTCCTCCATGTGCTTGACCTGCTCGGTCGTCGCGGCGAACGAGGAACCTTCCTTCACGCGCAGGTCAATGACCAGTTCAGGACGCGAACTGTTGGGGAAGAATTGCTGCGGCACCAGCTTGATACAGGCCAGAGCAAGCACCAGAGCGCCAACCGTTGCACCGATGACCACCCAACGGCGCTCGATGGCGGCGTCGATCAGGCGGCGCAGGTTGCGGTAGAACTTGGTGTCGTGCGGATCACCGTGCTGGTGGGTGCCCAAGTCGTTGGGCAGCATCTTGACCGCCAGGTACGGCGTGAAGATGCCGGAGCAGATCCACGAGAACAGCACAGCGGCACCGACGATCCAGAAAATGCCACCCGCGTATTCGCCGGTGGTGGACTTCGAGAGGCCGATCGGCAGGAAGCCCACGACCGTGATCAGTGCGCCGGTCAGGCGCGGCATGGCGGTGGACTGATAGGAGAAGGCGGCCGCCTTCACGCGGTCCATGCCGGTTTCCATCTTCGCCACCATCATCTCGATGGCGATGATGGCGTCATCCACCAGCAACCCCAACGCGATAATCAGTGAGCCGAGCGAAATACGCTCGAGGTTCCAGCCCATCGCCAGCATCACCAGCGCCACGCCGCCCAGCACCAGCGGCACTGTGGCCGCGACCACGAGCCCTGCGCGCCAGCCCAGGCTGGCGAGGCTCACCGCGATCACGATGATCAACGCCTCGGCCAGCGCGCGGCCGAAGTCCAGGATTGCATCCCTCACCGTGGTGGGCTGGTCGGCTACGAGTTCCAGTTCCACGCCATGCGGCAGCTCCGACTGGATCTTGGCGACGGCCGTGTCCATCGCTTTGCCAAGGTCCACGATGTTGCCGTCGCTGGTCATCGTGATGCCGAGCATCAACACGGGCTGGCCGTTGTGGCGGACCGTGTAGGTGGGCGGATCTTCGAACCCACGTGTAACGGTCGCAATGTCACCGAGCTTGATCTGTCGGCCGCCCGCAGAGATGGGCACGTTGCGGATAGCCTCTTCGCTGGCGAACTGGCCGCTCACGCGCACCATGACGCGGTCGCCGCGGGTGTCGATCTGGCCTGCGGGGACCATGGCGTTCTGGCTTTTGAGGCTTTCGGCGATGGCCAGCGGTGTGATGCCCAGCGCGGCCAGGCGCTCGTGAGAGAACTCGACATAGACACGCTCGGCCTGCTTGCCGATGAGATCGATCTTCTTGACCATCGGCACCTTCAGCATCTGGCGCTTGATGTCTTCGGCCGCGTGCGACAGGTCGGCGTGACCGACGCCGTCGCCCTTGACCGCGTACATCAGGCCATACACGTCGCCATACTCGTCGTTCAGGATCGGGCCGATCACGCCGTCAGGCATCTCGAGGCTCAGGTCGTTGAGTTTCTTGCGCGCCTGGTACCAGGCTTCGCGCTGGTCAGCCTTGGACGTGCCGCCGCGCACGGTGAGCGTCATACCTGCGTAGCCTTGCCGCGCGTAGGTGACCACCTTCTCGAAGTTGTCGATCTGCTCGAATTTCTTCTCCATGCGGTTGAGGACCTGGTCCTGCAGCTGCTGGGCAGTGGCGCCCGGCCAGATGACCATGGCGGTCATGGAAGGCACGGAAAAGTTCGGATCCTCGAGCTGGCCGAGCCGGGTGAAGCTGAAGGCGCCAGCCACCGCGACAATGAGGAGCATGAACAGAACGATGGCGCGGTGACGCAGCGCCCAGTCGGTGAGGTTGAAGTTGTTCATCGGGCGGCCTGCTGCGTGGTATTGGCGTCAACGATCGCCGCACCGGAGAGCGCGACCTTCAATCCGGACGTCATCTTCTGGACGCCGGCGGTGACGACCAATGCGCCAGCCTGCGGCCCGGAGACGAGCACTTCGTCGTTGCGATAGCCCCAAACGGTCACATGCTCCAGATCGACGATGCCTACCGGATCCTTGTCCGTGGGCGTGACCACCCACAGCGCCGGTTGACCGCCGCTCTGCGTCAACGCAGTGGCTGGCACTGCTGCTACAGAGACACTTGTCATGACTCGCTCGGCCATTACCGTGGCGGTGGCGCCCAGCGGCAACGCCTGGACCGGCTTCAGCCGCGCGCGATAGGTGCGCGTCTGCGCTGCGGCTTGCGGCGATAGCTCGCGCAGCGTGACAGCGAAGGCTTCGCTCGGCGCACTGGCCAGCGACGCCTTGAAACGCGCGTCCTTGAAGACGGCCAGTTGGTCCTCGGGCACGTCGATGACGATCTCGGATTCATCCGGATTCGCGATCGAGACAACCGCTTGACCCTCCGGCACGACCTGCCCGGCCTCAAAGCGCACAGCCGTGACGACGCCGCTACGCGAGGCGCGCAGCACGGTGTACTTGAGCCGGTTGCGCGCGAGTTCGAGCTTGCGTGCCTCGGCCTCGGCGGTCGCATGCGCGGTTTGGGCATTGGTCTGCGCGCGCTCGGCGTCGGCCGCACTGACCGAGCCGTCAGCCTTCAGTGCGGTCAGCCGCTGGCGGTCCGAGTCGGCCTGGCGCGTCTGCTCGGCGGCAACCGTCCACTGTTGTCGCGACGCTTCTTCGGCGAGGCGGTAGTCGGCGTCATCAAGTACAGCCAGTATGTCGCCTTCGCGCACAAACTGGCCTACCTCGACCTTGCGCAGGGCGATCTTGCCGCCCACGCGGAAGGCTTGGTCGACTTCGTGCCGCGATTGCACGGTGCCCACGTAGCGATTGATGTCGCGAGCATTGTCGTAGCTGATTTCAGCGGTACGCACCGGTCGGGGTGCCTGCACGGCAGTCTGATCCGGGCTGCACGCGCAAAGCATGACGGCTACAGCCAGGGCGCCGGCCGCAGTAAGGGAGGTTTTCAAGGCGGTTCCTCTAGTAAACGGCAGATTCTTAAGAAAGTGGTGGCAGGTCGGCTTTGGTGGCTGCGGTGGGGGTGACGGGTTGTTCGAACACCTGCCAGCCCCCGCCCAGTGCCTTATAAAGCTGCACGCTATCGATCAGCAGGCGGGTGTTGCTTTCATTGGAGTTCAGGCGTGCCGCCAGGCGCGCCCGCTGCGAATCCAGCAGTGGCAACAGGTCGATCTGCCCGCGGTTATAGAGCGATTGGGCGCGGTTCTGCGCAGCCTCGGCGGACGCGGCGGCCAATTGCAGCGACCCGGCGCGGCGCCGCTCCTGCGTTAGCGTGACGAGGGCGTTCTCCACATCCTCGAGCGCCCGTACGATGCCGTCTTCGGCGCGTAGCAACGCCTCTTTTTGAGCGCTTTCGGCAGCATCGTTGATGGCTTGCGTGCGCCCGGCGTTAAAGAGCGGCATCGCCAGCAGGCCCGCCACGTTGGTGAAGCGTGCAACGCCGAGATCGGCGCCGTTCAGGCTCAAGCCCTGGCGGCCGAAGGAGGCATCGAGGAACAGCCGCGGAAACCACTCGGCCGCTGCCTGCTTGCGGCGCGCATTGGCTGCATCGAGTTGCGCCATCAGCGCCAGCACGTCAGGTCGGCGTTGCAGCAGTTCGGCGGGCTGGCCCGGCTTGGCCTCGGGCACCACTGTCACATCGCTGATCGAAGTCTGGATGTTCGCGGTATTGAAGGACTGGTCGGCAATCAGCACCGCGATACGATGGCGCGACACAGCCACCTGCGTTTCCAGCGGCGGAATCTGCGCCCGCGCCGACAAGGCGTCGGTCTGCGCGCGTTCGACGTCGAAGGCTGATGCCAGCCCCGCCTGCTGGCGCGCAACGACCAAACGCAGCGTCTCGTCCTGCATCGCCGAGATGGCACGTAGCGTCGCGACCTGGCGTTGCGCGCCGATCAGTGTGAAGTAGTTGCTGACGACGTCGCTCATCACCAGAAGGCGTACGCCGCGCATGCTGTGCTCCGCAGCCAGCGCATCGGCGTCGGCCGCCGCGGCGCCGGCGCGCAGGCGGCCGCTCAGGTCGAGCTCCCACGAGACGTCCAGGCCCGCACTGGTGGTTTTGGTGTCCGGATAACCCTGTTTCGTGGCTGAGCTGTAACCGCTGCTGCGATCGCTGCCGGAGGCGGATGCGCCGACACTCGGGAACAGCCATGAACGGCTGACCGTTTCGCCAGCACGCGCGGCTTGCAGGCGCTCGGCGGCAATCTTGACGTCGCGATTCTCGCGCGCTGCTCGGCGCACCAGATCCGTCAGCACCGGGTCGTGGTAAACCTCCCACCATGCCGCCTCGGGTTCCATTTCGGAGGCCGTGCTCGCGGAGAAGTTGCTCGGCAGGTCTACCGACGGCGTGAGCACCTCCGTGGAGCAACCTGTCAAGACCAGGGCAACAGACGCGGCGAGCGCTGCCCCCATGACGATGCTGACCACGCGTTCGGCATATTGCAGGGGCGTCTGCCCGTTGCGGGTCAACAGATGGAAAGTTTGAAGTCGCGGCATCGGATTGGACTCGTGAAGATTCGAGGTGGCATCAGCGTAGGGCTCGGTGTGCGCGAAGTCGTCAGCGAAGGGTCGCCGTTCGGTCGCCATATCGAGCGCTCGTTGGTGGTGGAGGCGTCACTCGTCGCCGGCATCGGCCGTGTGCTCGCCGGTTGCCAACGCGAGGTCCGAAGCAATCGACTCCAGCAGCTCTTCGGCGCAGGAAAACTCGCGCTGACGTCCGGTGACCAGGTTTTCGAGGCGGCCCACCAGGGCCCCCGGCGCGGCGTCGCTGCGCAGCTTCACTACGTAAGAGCGGCGGCTCGGGTATTTGGATTCGGGGTTCAGGCTCATGGAAGACCAGGGGATCGAGAAAGTTCGACGACAGCGTAATCGTCCCCCTGGGGCGAGTCGTAAGCGAAAGGTCAGACTTCGGTCGGGACAGGTTAAGGCCTTGAACACCGCAGCCCCTGTGGGAGCGGGCGTGCTCGCGATAGCGGCGGGTCAGCCAATATTGATGCTGAATGTACCGCCGTCATCGCCGGCAAGCCGGTCTCGCTCCCACAAGTTTTCGACCTTAACTCTTCAAGTCGCAGCGTGAAGCAGCGAGCGCGCACGTTTCGCCAGCTCGGTTCCGGCAGCTTCGGACGACTGGTCAATCAGCGTGGCCAATGCCTGTTGGTCCTCGGCCGTAGCGTCAAAGTGCTCGCACAGTTCGACCAGCGCTTGCAGCTCCAGCCACGGTGCTTCCTGGGCGCGAGCTTCTTCAACCGCGCGTCGCACCGCAGCGATGCAGGCGTCGGGCTGACCCTGTGCTCGCGAGATCGCTGCCTCCAGCAGCAATAGCTGCGGCAGGTAGACGCGCTCGCCCAGTTCCTCGCCCACCCGAAATGCTTCCTGCAGCTCGACTTGCGCTGCGTTGCAATCACCTGCGAGCAGCAGCGCCTCGGTGGCGTAGCCGAGCACTTCGCTGGCACCGGAGCGCATTCCAAGCCCGGTGTGTTCTTCATAGGCCTCGCGGATGCGACGGTAGCCGTCGCGCGGTGCACCGTTGCGCGCGTCGGCCCAGCCGCGCCACCAGCGGCAAGCCGTACGCCCCAGTGCGAGTGAATACTCATCGACCAACTTCTGCATGTCGTCAGCCAGCGCAGCCACACGCATGTGGTTTCCCATCCGCACCTCGATCAACACCTCCAGCCAGGCGGCGACCAGCCAGGTCATGGGTTGGCGCAGCGCCTGCGCGCGTGCCCGCGCCTGCTGCATGTGGGCTCGGGCTTGCTCAACCAGACCAGAACGCACGAGTTCTATAGCCAGCATGCCGTGCAGCATGACCTGAGGATCAGCCGCAAAAACCTCGTTCGTCCCGATGTCCAGCGGTTCAGCGATCGCGAGGGCGCGTTCGAGCCAGCGGCGAGTCGTTTTCGTGCGTCCCTGGAGGTGATGCACCTCGCCCTGGACGATGCACGCCGCCAGCATGAGCTCTTGATCATTTGCGTCGCAGGAGAGGGCTTCGGCCCGCTCCGCCACTTCGAGCGCCAACGCATAGTCGCCGCGCAGACCAAGCAAATAGCCGAATCCATGCAGCAGGCGACCACGCATGGGGTGCTCGGGTACATCCGCCAGCAGCCTGTATGCACGTTCGAAGGCGCTTTTTGCTTCGCTGCCGACACCGAACATGTGGAAAGCCGAAACCCCTTGCAGCGTAGCCAGGGTAATTTCGAGCGCATTGCGCTCCGTTCCTTCGTGAGCCTGCATCAACAGGACCAAGGCGCGCTCAGTGAGGCTAATGCACAAGTCCGGGCTGAAGTGCAGCAGCGCGGCTTCCGCGGCCTCGGCGTAGTAATGCAGCGCAATCATCGGCTGCCGAGCGCGGTCGAAGTGCATCGCCAGCTCCGAGGCAGCAACCGGCACGCCGGTCGTGCGCTCGCGTTCGAGGGCAGCGCCGACGTGGCGATGGAGTTGGGTGCGCAATGAGCGAGGCGTGCGGTCGTACAGCACCTGGCGGAAGAGAGCATGTCGGAAAGAGTGGGGTGGCTCTAGCGTCTCTTCAACTTCTGTGGCCCGTGATCGTATGAGCCATACCTGTTCGCGTATCAGTTCTTCACAGGTGTGGGCCACCGAAGCGAGGTCGCGCTCGAGGGCCAGCGAAACCGTCTCGATGCGGAATTCAACCCCGCACACCGCTGCGGCCGAGAGGAGGGTACGTTGCTCCGGACCCAGCCTGGCGATGTAGTGATCAATGATGGCTGCGAGGTTTTCGGGAACCGCCAGATCCGCAAGTCGAGCCTCGATGGTGGCTTTGTCGTCCTTTGGGTCCATCACTTCACTGGTGATTGATGAAACGAACAACGGCACACCGTCAGTGCGCTCGTGCAGGGCGCGTACGAAGGTTTCATCACGTGCCAGCGAGGTCGAACGCAACGCAACATAGTCAGCGACCTCGGTTTCCGAGAATGGGTCGAGCACCACTTCCTCGCACAAACGTTGCAGGCGCAGTTCGTGGCGCAACGAGCTGAGGGGATGATCGAGCGCAACCACCTCGGCGAGGCGGAAGCTCGACAGCCACATCAACCGCGTGCGGCCACGTCGCCGTGCCACATAGTTGATGAGCTGGACCGTCGCCCGATCGCTCCAGTGCAGGTCTTCGGTCACCAGCATCAGCGGGCGCTGCTCTGTGTAGCGGTCGAGCAATTCGCCCATTTCCCTCAGCATGCGATCCGGACCGACGCCCGCAAGCTCGCGCCGCAACGCGTCTTTCTCCTGCGCGGTACTCAACCACGGGAGTTGCAGTAACCAGGTCGGCGCTACATCGCGCAGCAGCGCCGGCAGAGTCGGGTCGCTGCGGCACAGATCGGCTAACGCCTCCAGCACTGGCAGATACGGCTCGCCGGCGCCGTAGTGCTCCACGCAATGACCGCGTGCGCAGGCGATGTCGCCAAGGCCAGTGAGGAAATGTTCGATCAACGTGGTCTTGCCGATCCCCGGCTCTCCGGCGAGCCAGACCACCGCGCGCTGGCCGCCATTCGCCCGCTCCCAGGCCCTTTGCAGCTTCGCGACCTCGTCAGTGCGACCGATGAATGACGGTGACGAGGGTGTGGCGACAGCTGTAACCGGCGCAGATGCAGGCGGCATCGAAAGTGCGGAGGAGGGTGGGGCGATGAAACGATAGCCGCGTCGCGACACCGTCTCGATGAAACGAGGATGCCTGGGGTCGTCGCCCAGCACCTTGCGCAGATCGCTGATGGCCGTTTTCAGGACCGAATCGCTGACGAACCGATGCCCCCACACGGCATCAAGCAAGGCATCCTTGGTCACCAGCGACCCTGGCTGGCGTGCCAGCACGCATAACAACGTAAAAGGCGTTGGTGCCACTGCAACGGCTTCCCCATTACGCACCAAGCAGGCGTTGGACTCGTCGAGCTCGAATTCGAAGAAGCAGAGCAAGACTGGGTTCGGATGGAGCTGCGGACGTGCCACGGTTGATTCCTAAAGACTAAAACAGGGTTGTGCGCTGCGAAGCTTCACAGGGGTTCGATACTGAAAATCGGTGTGCCTGACTTCCCTGTCGACCAGCCTTTTGAATCAACGGCTCTCCAGCCTCGGTAGTCGTGAGCCAATGCTCCAATGACACCGCTGATCGACGCTGAAGCCAAGCGTCGCCGGTCGGAAACTGGCACACGCGCAAACTCGTTTCACGCCGCGCAATTCGGCTCGCCCCTTGTCCCCATCGCGGCTGGAGCATGATCCCAAAAAATAATGACAAAAACATCAATATTGAAATATCTCTCAATATTGAATACCTTGACCTAGCCTGACGATGAGACCTCGCGTCTCACGACTTCAATCACAACAAGGGCTCGAGATGAACAACAACAAGAAAGTTTGCGAATTGCCTCCCGCCACCGTCGACGTGCTGGTTATCGGTTATGGTCCGGTAGGTGCGACCATCGCGGCGCTCCTGGGCCGCTATGGGGTCACGACCCTGGTACTGGACAAGGTCCATGACGTCGTCCTGATGCCGCGTGCCATTGCTCTGGACAACGAGGCGCTGCGCATCCTGCAACAAGCCGGTTTGTCGGAAGACGCTTTCGAGAAGATCGTTATTCCTGAAGTGAAGATGCACTCCCCGGTACTCGGGCAGTTCGGTCGAGCCAATACCGAAGGGTGCGTCGACGGCCATCCGAAACTCGTGACGTTCTATCAACCCGACCTCGAACGCGCGATGCGCGGCCAGGTTTCCCGGCTTAAAACCGTCACCAGCCTGGGTGGCTTCGAGCTGGAAAGCCTGGTTGAGGTGTCAGACGGCGTCTTCGCTTCCGTACGGGATGAGAATGGGCAGTCGCATTCCATTCGCGCCCAGTACCTGATCGGAGCGGATGGCGCCAGCTCCAGGGTCAGAGGGCTGATTGGCGAGGAATTCGAAGGGCAGACCTATGCGGAGGATTGGCTGATTGTCGATGTTAAGAACCGGCATCAGTCAGCGATTGATCACGTTGAGTTTCTCTGTAATCCGCGCCGCCCGACGCCGCACATGCCTGCACCCGGCGGCAGGGAACGTTGGGAGTTCATGCTGCAACCCGGCGAGTCCCGGGAAGAGTTGGAAAGCCCGGAAAGCATAGCCCGGTTGATCGCGCCTTGGATCAACCCGCAGGAGCTGGAAATCGAGCGCAAGGCGGTGTATCGATTCCACGCGCGGTGCTGCAACAGATTCAGCAAGGGGCGCGTCTTTCTCGCCGGCGACGCAGCGCACATCACCCCTCCTTTTGTCGGGCAGGGCCTCGTCGCGGGACTTCGAGATGGCGCCAACCTTGCCTGGAAACTGGCCTGGGTCCTTCGCGGCCATGCCACGCCAGCGATACTCGATACCTATGATGTAGAGCGCCGCCCCCATGCCCGGGCGATGATCAAGCTGGCGAAACTCATGGGCCGTCTGGTGATGCCCAAGAACAAGATCGCCGCTTTCTTTGTCCACGGCCTGATGCGCACGCTGGCGTTGACGCCCACTACGCGGAGGTACTTCGAACAGTTGGACATCAAGCCGAAGAACACCTTCAAACACGGCTTGTTCGTGCAGCATCGCCGGGGCGACAAGCTGGTACGTGGCAGCCTGTTTTCCCAGGCCTGGACGCGCAACCTGCACAAGCAGATCAAACTGAGCGACGATGCTCTGGGAGATAGCCTGACCCTGGTTGGATTCGGTGTGGACCCGTTGTCACTGCTCACCCCTGAGCAGATCGTTTCCTGGGAAAAACTGGGCGGCCACTTTTTAGAGATCAGAGCACGTGGCCAACGCTCCGGCGGCAGCTGTGACTTCATCGAAGACATGAACCATGAGATCCTGCCACTGGCTGCCAAGGGAACACTCGTCGCGGTTCGCCCCGACCGTATCATCATGCACCACGCCCCTGGCTCAGAGGCCGGCAGCCTTCTTCGAGACTGCAGGAAACTGCTGGCTAGCGAAGACGCCACTGAGGACAGCGTTTCCATTACCATCAACGAGCCCATTCGATTACGAGCTTGATCATGCATTCCCCCACACTTCCTTTAGAAGCTGATGCGCCAGAACCTCTCACGAGAGGTCACAAGAAGCGTGAGCGCACCCGTCGCGGCCTGGTGGACGCGGCATTGCGCCTTATCGCGCGCAAGGAAGTGGGGGAGATCGCATTGCTCGAGGTGGCAGCAGAAGCCGCGGTATCCAACGGCACCATCTACAACTATTTTCGAACTCGCGACGAAGTATTGGAGGCGGTGGGCATCGCCATGGCCGCCGAGTTCTCCGATGCCATTTCCGCCATGAGCAGGGACGTGCACTGCGGCGCACAGCGGCTTTCGATCGGCGTGCGCATGTTTGTGTGCCGGGCCGCGGCCGACCATCAATGGGCGAATGCGCTGCTGCGCATCATCCATTTCGACCAGGCAATGCGCTCGCGTCTGGCTGACCATGTACTGGGCGATCTGCGTGAGGGGTTGCGTGCGGGGATGTTTGCCTACGAGGACGAAGGGGTCGCCCTGGATATCGTTCTGTCGTGCACAACCGGAGCAATGCGCTCGGTTGTCGAAGGGCGTGCAGTGGCAGAGCACGATCTGCGGGTTGCCGAAATGATTCTCCAGGCTCTGGGCGTCACGCCTGCCAGAGCCAGGAAAATCGCCGGCAAACCGCTACCGGCCTGATCCTCTACCTGGCTTGATCAATCCATTGCCGATAGCTCTTCGCCTGGCGACGAGCCTTCAGTTGATTGCCGATCAATGCCATAAGTGGCGACGTCCCGGGATTTGTCCGTTTCCCCTGACTCAGCAATCCGAGCTGCTTCTTGATCACCGACGCTACTGCCAGCGATGCCAGTGTCTTGTTCTTCCATCGGACGATGATGGGCTCCACTTTGGTGTCCCGACCTGCTATCCACTGCCTGGGCAAGGCTGGCTCGATTGCCAGTGCAGTGGCGAGTCCGACCATCGACACCGAGCCGCTCACCACTCGCTCCGCGACCTCCTTTCTGCGCACGCCGCCGGTGACCATCAACGGCATGCGCGCTATTTCTCCTATTTTTTCCGCGAGCTCGAGAAAGTAGGCTTCTCGAGCCAGGCTGCTGCCATCGCGGGTCTGTCCCTGCATGGCCGGGCTTTCGTAGCTGCCACCCGACAACTCCACCAGGTCGACCGCCTTGGTATTAAGCATTTCCACCACGCGAGCCGCATCCGCGGCATCGAAACCGCCGCGTTGAAAGTCCGCGGAATTAAGCTTCACAGCGACGCAAAAGATCGGTGCCACTCGCTGGCGAATTGCGTCGATGGTTTTCAATAGAATTTGCGCGCGATTTTCGAGGCTACCGCCCCAGCGGTCGTCACGCCGATTGGTCAAGGGTGAAAGGAACTGGCTGAACAGGTAGCCATGCGCGGCATGAATCTCCACGCCGGTGAATCCGGCACGCTCAGCCAGCACCGCCGCTTGGGTATAGCGCCCGATCAGCTCTTCGATCTCCTGTTCCTCCAAAGCCCTGGGCGGCACAAACGCTTTTGAAAGGCCGGGGATATCGACCGCCACTGCGGAGGGGCCCCTTGCGGATTGCCCCAGCGAAGCCAATAGCTGCCGTCCGGGATGATTGATTTGCATCCAGGCCTGGGCTCCGCGGCTGCGGCAAGCATCGGCCCATAGTTTGAACATGCCCAGGTTCCGATCATCCTCAAGCACGACGCCGGCGGGTCCGGTCAAGGCGTGACGGTCAACCATGACGTTGCCAGTAATGATCAGACCGGCACCACCCTCCGCCCAACTCCGATAGAGCTTGACCAACGCTTCCCCTGGAGCGTGATCCTCATTGGCAAGGTTCTCCTCCATGGCAGCCTTGGCGATCCGGTTTGGAATCACCGTGCCGTTGGGCAAACGAAGCGGTTTGAAGAGGTTTGAGCCGGTCATGTTCTGTCCTTCAGCTGATAAAAAGTCGGCTAGCATAATTGAACACGCGTGTTCAATTATGTCAATGTACAGGGCTTTTATTGGTCCCGGCGACCTCCATCCTGGTAGCCGGATTATTAGGTTTCAGGCAGTTTTTCAGACAGATAAACCAAAGTTCTTAAAAATATGGTTGACGTGAAATGAACACGAGTGTTCAATCGGTCCATAGGTAATCCTGGAGAGAGAGCCGTGGAATCCCTGAATCCAACACAGCGCCGTATTCATCAAGCTGCCTTTCGCCTGTTCGCCGAGAGAGGCACCTCGCAAGTGAACATCCTCGACCTTGCGCAAGAGGCAGGCGTGGCGCGCGGAACGGTCTATAGCAACATCGAAAGCATGGAAAGCCTGTTCGAGGCGGTCGCCAGCCATCTCGCGAGGGAGATGCATGAGCGCGTCAACAAAAGCTTCGACACCCTCTCGGATCCCGCTCATCGCCTGGCCAATGGCATTCGATTCTTCATTCGCCGAGCGCACGAAGACTCCCAGTGGGGCGCGTTCATCCATAAATTCGCCATGAGCAATTCGGCGTTGCGCGAAATGTTCAGCAGCCAGGCGACCAAGGATCTTCTGAGCGGGCTTGCCACTGGGCGCTACACGTTTGCGCAGGAGCAATTGCTCTCGGTACTGACGCTGATATCGAGCAGCGTACTTGGCTCGATTTTCCTGGTGCTGGAAGGGCACCGAACGTGGCGCGTGTCGGGCTCTGATACCGCCGAGCTGGTATTGCGCGCATTGGGTGTGCCGTCAGAGGAGGCGCGTGCGTTGGCGACCATGGAGTTGCCGGCACTTCCATCTCTCGACTGAGCTCGTAATTGATTTGACTGGATAAACCCCTGAATTTTCAGGGGTTCGGGACAGCTTTGCCCTAAAAACCCGGAAAACAAGAAAAATGAACAACAAAAACGAATTGCACCGGTTGGCGACACCACACCCCGCGCGGCATCCGCAGCCGACGGTAAAGGCCCAGGATCTGACTCACCTGATCTTCCAGCGGCCGGACTTGAATGAGGCAGCGCGTTTCCTGACTGACTTCGGCCTGACGGTCAGTCGGCAGGAGGCCGATACGCTCTATATGCGGGCCACCGATGCCACTGCCTATTGTTACCGTGTCCAACGGGCCGAACATGCCCGATTCATCGGGTTCGGACTTGCCGTACAGTCCCTGGATGAACTGGAAAAGCTCACTCAAATCCCGGGTGCGTCATCGGTCGAGAAATCGGAACATCCCGGCAAAGGGTATTGCGTCAGACTGACGGATCCGTCCGGTTTCATAGTGGAAGCCGTCTGCGACCAGACGCCAGGCAAGACGCTGGCACATAGAGCACCTCTCAACTGGAATCTGGCGCACGAGCAACCACGAATCAACGCCACGCAGCGCCCGCCGACCACACCCCCTGAAGTACTCAAGCTGGGTCACATCGTCATTGAAGTGGCCGACTATCAAGCGACCTGCGCCTGGTATACGCAGCACTTCGGGTTTATTCCCAGCGATGTGCAGGTACTCCCCGACGGCACGCCTATCGTCACTTTCATGCGCCTTGATCTCGGTGACACTCCCGCGGATCACCACACGCTCGCGATTGCGCAAGGGTTCATGGCCACCTACAGCCATAGCGCCTATGAAGTCGTCGATGCGGACGCCGTGGGTATGGGCCAGCGCGTCCTGCGGGAGCGGGGTTGGGAACACTCATGGGGCATCGGCCGACACATTCTGGGCAGTCAGATCTTCGATTACTGGCAAGACCCTTGGGGCGACAAGCACGAGCATTACTGCGACGGGGATATTTTCACGGTCACCCGGCCTACGGGCATTCATCCGGTGAGTCCCGAGGCAATGGCGCAGTGGGGGCAGCGCATGCCCAAGAGTTTTACCAAACCCAAGTTGACCCTGACCAATGTGCTTCTGCTGATCCGCAACCTGCGACGCAGCCCGGACCTGACTATTCGCAAGTTGGTAACACTCATGCGGATGTTCGGGTAGAGCTGCCGCCATGTCGGACAACTCAACCCGGTTTGGCCGGCGGGACGTGCTTAAAGCCGGCGCTTTGATTGCTGGCAGTGCATGGATCTACACCGTTGCCAGCCCCGTTTCAGAACAACACCACAGTTCTCGCGCCACCGAAAGCGAGACAAACGCCGCTCCAGGAGTACCTTCAATGTCTGCTGTACACGTAGTCCGCTTTGAATTTGAGAACGGTATCCACTGGGGCGTGCTTCGCCAGGGCCGTATCACAGTTGTCCCCGGTGTTTTTGAAACCACCGGTGAATTCATTAGCCAGAACAGTCTCGACGACCTCGCTCAACTGAAAGGTTCGGAGTTGGAGGCGGGCGACGTAAAACTGCTGTCGCCGGTCACCCGTAACCAGCAGTTTGTCTGCCAGGGTGCCAATTACCGTCAGCACATGATCGAGTCAGGCATGGACCCTGATGCGAAGAAATTCAACATGATCTTCACCAAGGCGACGAGTTGCCTGGTGGCGGCTGACAGCGACCTGATCAAGCCGCGCCACGTGCGCTTCCTTGACTACGAGATCGAGCTGGGCCTCGTGATGAAGCGCTCGATCACCGGCGCTATTGCTGTCACCGACGCCAATCTGCATGAGTTCATTGCAGGCGTCGTCATTGTCAACGACTACTCGGCTCGTGACATTCAGATTCCCCAGATGCAGTTCTACAAGGGCAAGAGCTACCGCACTTTCGGCCCGGTCGGCCCATACCTGTGCCTTCTGGATGCCTCGAACATTCATTACCTGAAAGAACTGCAGCTGCGCCTGACGGTGAACGACGAGGTGCGACAGAACGACAGCACGGCCAATCTGGTATACGGCCCCGCTGAAACCCTGACCGAACTCTCCGCCTTGCAAGATCTCGCCGTTGGAGACCTGATCGCCACGGGTACGCCTGCCGGCTGCGCCCTGACGATCCCTTCGCCCGCCAAAATGCGCATAGCAGCCCTGCTGCCCGAAGCCACCAAGTGGAAACTTTTCCTCAAGGCACAAGAGGGCCGGACGCAGTACCTCAAAGCCGGTGACGTGGTCGAGGCGCGTATTCGCAGCGCCGATGGCGTGATCGACCTTGGCGTGCAACGCAACCGGGTCGTGGGAGAAGTTTAATGGTTGTGCAGACCCTGAATGACATCGAAAGTCTCGAACGAGTCCCCTTGTCGGAGCGAGGTCTGGCTTGCAGCACTTATGAAGCGCTGCGTCAGGCGACCGAGCGCACCCCCCAGGCACCGGCGCTGAGTTTCTTCGCCGATGCCGCCGATTTCAAGCACACCCACGAGTGGAATTACTCCCAGCTCTTCGCTGATATCACCCGCGCGGCAAATGCCTTCCATGACCTGGGCATAAAGCCGGGTGAGGTGATCGCCTTTATTTTGCCCAATCTGCCGGAAACCCATTTCACGATATGGGGCGGGGAGGCGGCGGGGATCGTCATGGCGATCAACCCTCTGCTTGAGGCCAAGCAGATGGCTGGCTTGCTGAATGCCGCGAAGGTATCCGTGGTGGTGACACTCGCGCCGACTCCAGGCAGCGATCTGTGGCCCAAACTGGCTTCGCAGCTGGATCAGTTACCCAAGGTCAAGTCTGTTGTCTGGGTCAGCATGGAACCCTATGTCGCCGAATCTGTGCGTGGGGCTCTTAAAGCCGTGGCACTGAAGGAGCGAGACTTACACAGCGGTATCGCGATCCACGATTGGCAATCGCTGATGAATACGCAGCCGCACCTACACCTCAAGAGCGGTCGGCAAATCCGCCAGGATGAGTGCTCCTCCTACATCTGTACGGGCGGCACAACCGGGCTCCCCAAGATTGCCGCGCGTACCCATGGCTCTGAAGTATTCGACGCATGGGCCATCGACGCTCACATGCAGCCACGCAGTGGTGTCCAGGTTATGTTTTGTGGCCTGCCGCTATTTCATGTCAATGGCCAACTGGTGACTGGACTGATGCCTTGGACTCAAGGCGACCATGTGATCCTCGGGACGCCTCAGGGCTATCGTGGCGAGGGCGTGATCCCACGATTCTGGGAGATGGTCGAGCACTTCGGTATCAACCTCTTTTCCGGCGTGCCAACTGTCTATGCCGCGCTTCTGCAAAATGAATGGCAGGGCCGTGACCTGTCCAGTCTTCGCTATGCAATCTGTGGCGCCGCACCCATGCCGGCTGAGCTTTTCCGGGAATTCGAGCGCCGTACCGGGGTAAAGATTCTTGAAGGTTATGGTCTTACCGAGGGCACCTGCGTTTCCTCAATCAATCCACCCTATGGCGAGCGTCGTATCGGCTCCATTGGGATACGGCTCGCCTACCAGAATATGCGCGCGGTCGTGCTCAATGATTCCGGAGAGTACCTGCGCGACGCCAACGTGGATGAGATCGGCCTCATCACGATCAGTGGACCGAACCTCTTCGAGGGTTATCTGGAGGAGCGTCATAACCAGGGCCTCTGGATCGATATCGACGGTCAGCGCTGGCTGAATACGGGCGATTTGGGTCGCCAGGATGCACAGGGTTATTTCTGGCTGACCGGACGCAAGAAGGAGTTGATCATCCGCGGCGGCCACAACATCGATCCCAAGCAAATCGAGGAGGCGCTTCAGGCGCATCCCGCTGTCGCCCTGGCCGCTGCAATCGGCAGCCCCGATGCTTACTCGGGCGAGGTGCCGGTCGCCTATGTTCAGCTGCGCCCCGGGCAGGTTTGCAGCGCCGAAGAACTTGAGGCGTTCGCTCATCAGAACATCAGCGAGCGGGCAGCCGTTCCCAAGCGCATTGAAATCCTCGATGCATTGCCACTGACTGCCGTGGGCAAGATATTCAAGCCCGCGTTGCAGCAGCGGGAGATTGCCAAAGTAGTCCAGCAGGAAGTGGAACGTCTGGGGCTTTCGGATATTGCCGTTGAAGTTGTGCAGGACAATCGTCGCGGGCAGGTGGCCTGTGTCAGGGCCGGAACGGGCCAGGAAGTCCTGGCTCCGCTCTTGGGGCGTTACAGCTTTCAAGTCGAGTGGATTTAATTGAGTTCCTGATTCGCAATCTGTAAGTCCGGCAGTCATGCCCTGGCGCTGTTTAGCCAGGGCGCTTTACACAACATCGATCCACTCCAACCGGCACTGAAAAGTGCACGGAAAGGCGAAGCCTTGCCTGGTGCAATCAACAAAAACAATAAACATGAGGTGGAAAATGAAACTGAATAGCCGTGTGATCCCGAGTGTTTCTACTCAGCGTAAGTGTGCAGTCTGGATTGAATTCAGCAGTGCCATCGCACTACTCAGCGCCTCTACCATTGCAAGCGCCAATGGCATTGCCCTCAACGAACAAAGTGCAAGCAGTGCGGGAACTGCCTATGCGGGAAGGTCGTCTTCCGCGCTGGACGCCAGCACTATCTTTGGAAATCCCGCAGGCTTGACCAAGTTGAAACGCACTGAGATTTCCGGCGGGGCCGCGGTCGTCTCGGTGAGCGACGACATCAGTGATGCGCAAAGCAATGTCCCGGGCACCAATAAGGGGGACTCGGTACCTTTGGGCGTCGTGCCCTTCGTTTATATGTCGACGCCCCTTGATGATCGTTTTTCGATTGGTCTTGGCCTCTATGCGCCGAGTGGTCTGATCAATGATTACGAGAGCTCTTTTCAGGGCCGCTACCATGGCTCCTATAGCACGACCAAGGAAGTAACCCTGCAGCCGACCATTGCTTATCGGATCAATGATTACGTGTCCATTGGTGGCGGACCGACCATAAACCGTTTCAATGCAAAACTTCAGAATTACCTGGCCACCGGCGCCTTGAACAACGGCGAGGACACACTGGTCACCATCAAAGGCGATGACACGGCACTCGGCTACAACGTCGGCATCCTGGTTGATTTTACTGAGGCAACCAGTTGGGGGATTAACTATCACTCGAAGGTGGACTATGAACTCAAGGGGCATACTCAGGTTTCTGGCTCCCCGAGCGTTATCCCGCTGGACGGAAATTATGACAACAAGATAGACCTCACGATGCCCGAATCCGTGGACACGTCTATCACCCATCATTTCAATGATCGCTGGACGGGATACCTGGGAACCACCTGGAAACGTTGGAGCCGGATCCAAAAGGTCGAGGCAGTCAACAGCGGTCTTTCCCCCGTGGGCCAGGCGGCTGGCATGAGCACGGTGATCGAAGAAATGAACTGGCGCGACACTTGGTCCACCGCAGTGGGCGCCTCCTATCAAGTGAACCAGCAATGGCTCCTGCGCGCAGGCTACGCCTATGATCCTTCGCCAATCAGAAATGCCGATCGCAGCGTGCGCATTCCAGTTGGCAATCGTCAGGCCGTGACCCTGGGTGGTGCTTATTCGCCGAATTCCGATCTGACCATAGACTTTGCTTATGGTTATCTCTGGGATTCCAAAGTTTCGGTAAAGCAGGCGGACAACTCCGGTCTTCAGCCTGAATACAGCGCTAACTACGACAATAGTGCGAATGGAGTTTCAGTGCAGGCTACCTATCGGTACTAAGCGATACGACTTCATTCTTTAATAAAATTGTTTTTTGCGAGCATTCCACAAGGTTCACCTTAAATCGTCAATCAACTATCCCAATGGGGGTGATGCACTTCTGTTTGTCTATCAGCACCCACTACCGTGAATACTTTCGCGGTAGTGGTCGTTTTCCAATTAACTACCTCCAATCCATGGAGTTTGCCCCGTGAACCTTCTGAATCAGTCCAAATTCTCCACCAAGCTTTTGACCTCGTTCGTCATCTGCGCCCTGATCACCCTCGCCGTGGGTGGGTTGGGGATGGTGGGGATCAGCCGTTTGGCCACGGCGCTGTCTTTGACCTTTTCCAAAAGCCTGGTCTCGGTGGGCAACATCAACGAGACCATGACCAGCCTGGTCGCTCACAACCGCGGGCTATACCGGTTGCTTGACGCTCACGCCGGCGATGTGTCCGAAGCGGACAAGGCGCGTGTTCGCCAGAACCTGGCGACCGATCTGGCTCGGGCAGAAGATGCCTTCGCGACCTACCGTGCCACACCTCTGGCGGTTGATGAGCGGATAGCGGGGGACAAGTACAAAGATATCTGGCCCGGTTATGTGGCAGGTTCACGAAAGGTCATTGAATCAGTGGACGCCGGCGATCTTGCGCAGGCACGCCTTCGCTTGAACGCGCTGTCGGTTGACGTGTTCATTCATGCCCGCGATTACTTGCGGGCCATGATCGACTCGAACAAGCGGCAGATCAAAGAAAGTGCCGAGGTTGCGCAGGAACTTGAAACAAGCTCCACGCTGATCCTGTTGCTCGGGATCGTGATCGCCTTTCTGGTGGCTGTCGCTCTGGGCATTTTGATTACGCGCATGATCACGCGCCCGTTGGCAGTAGCTGTCGCGAGTGCCCAGCGCATTGCCAGTGGCGATCTCACCCAAAGCATTTCAACGACCCGTGGCGATGAAGCGGGGCAACTGCTCAACGCTTTGGCGGACATGCAGGGCGGCTTGAAACGCACCCTTCAGCAGATCGCCGATGCCTCGAACCAGTTGGCCTCGGCGGCCGAAGAACTGAGCGCCGTGACCGATGAAAGTACCCGAGGCCTGACGCAGCAGAATCACGAAATCGAGCAGGCGGCCACCGCTGTCAATGAAATGACTGCGGCAGTCGAGGACGTGGCACGCAACGCCCTGTCAACCTCCGAGGCCTCTAAGGCCGCAACCGAGGACGCTGCTCATGGCCGCAGCCAGGTCGACCACACGCTCGTGGGCATCAGCACCATGGTGGAAGAGATCACCGAGTCAACCGAGACGGTCACCGAACTGGCCGGGCAAATTCGTGAAGTCAGCAAGGTACTGGACGTGATCCGCAGCATCGCTGAACAGACCAATCTGCTGGCGCTCAACGCTGCCATCGAAGCCGCCCGTGCGGGCGAGCAGGGGCGCGGGTTTGCGGTGGTGGCCGATGAAGTGCGCGCGCTGGCTCACCGCACCCAAGCCTCGACTGTAGAAATCGAAAGCATGATCAGCACCGTGCAATCGGGCGCTAACGGGGCCGTCACTGCCATGGGCAAAAGCCTGTCGCTGGCCTCCAGCACTCAGGAACTGGCCCGGAACGCCGGGGCGGCGCTGCAGAAGATTACAGACAGTGTCGTCACCATCAACGAGCGCAATCTGGTGATCGCTTCGGCATCCGAAGAACAGGCCCAGGTCGCCCGTGAGGTGGACCGTAATCTGTTGAACATCCAGGACCTCTCGACCCAGACCGCTGCGGGTGCCAATCAGACCAGCGCTTCCAGCCAGGAACTGTCGCGGCTGGCCGTTTCCTTCAATACCCTGGTGACGCAGTTCAAGCTTTAGGTCATGAGTAGAGAAGAAACCGATTATGCGGCGATGCAATTATCCGCCACTGACTTTCCAGTGTTTCACATCATCGGCGAAGACCATCTGCTTCATCTCATGAGCAATGCCATAGGCCAGTGACTCATGTGCAGCGATGACTTTTTCCTCCGCAGACAGGCAATGGAAAATATCCAGTTTGGTCGCCGCTTCGGCGGTTTCGAGTGTGAAGATTTGTACGTAGCGCGCGAGGTCATTGTCGAGGCTGGACAGGTATTCTCGAAGTCGCTGATGGTCGACTGATTTCTGGCTGAAGTACCAGTTCATCGGATGAATCAGAAATCTGGCATGAGGCGAGGTGATGCGACGGCCCGCCGCCAGGAACATGATGATCCCCATTGACTCGATATTGCCGGCGTTGATGGCGCACAGCGGTATCGGCAATGACTTCAGGAACGTATAGAGGGTGAAACCAAAGTTGGTGCTGCCTCCACACGTAGACAGGTTCAAGAGCAGTGATGTGGCGCCCTGATCAATGGCTTCAAGGCAGCAATCCCTGAAGCGCTCAGTCGTTGCCTGATCGATCTGGCAGTGAAAATGCACGATGTGTTCTGTCATCGACTGGCCTCCCGAGCGTGATGTTTGGAGGGCTTCATACTGGATTATTCATTCTAGTAAACATTGACACTGTGTTCGAGAAAACCGGCGCCGGGCTATCTCTATGGCTTCACAACCGCCAGTCGAATTCGCGCATTTTCAATGGAACCAAATACCCGGGTCCACTCGTCGCGAGCCCGTGTTTCATTTCAAACTTTCGATTTTCAGCGTCCTCCGAATTAGACGAGCCCATGCTCGTACTAACGATGTAGAGGTGAACAGAAATGGCCAATACAGGAAACAACCATCCAGGCAATTTTTCTAATGACCGGGACAAGGCTTCTGAAGCCGGCAAGAAAGGTGGAGAAGCCTCCGGCGGAAATTTTGCCAACGATCCACAACGGGCGTCTGAAGCCGGCCAGAAAGGCGGCCAAGCTTCGGGCGGACAACAAAACCGCGATAAGGACCGCATGTCCGGAGGCGGGCAGGGTACCAATCGAGGAGGCGAATTCGCCGACGATAAGGAAGGTACTTCCAAGCCAGGCCAAAAAGGTGGCCAGGCGTCGGGCGGACGGCAATCCACTCCGGCTGATAAATCGACCAGCGGTGGGCAGGGAAGCGGACGCGGCACCAATGTGACTGATGACAGCGACAAAAAATCTGAAATGGGACGCGAAGGTGGTGGGGTGAGCGGAGGCGGAGGACGCAAACCCTGATGCAGTGTGACCCTGATCAAGTCCCGATTTCTTTCGGGGCTTGATTTTGTTGCATATGGCCGATTGCTGACTAATAGACCGCAATAGTCTTAAAGCAGACGCTTGGCGTCAGTCCAATGAAATGCAGCGTTTAACGCTGTAATCCAGAGCTTTGGCCGCTGCTGATCCGTTGAACACCAGATCCCGCTGGGCAATCCTTCTCCGCCCCACTGGAAGTACTATCAGTCCTCACCCTCCAAACTGCGCTCAATAGCCTGCTCTTTTTTCGCAGGAGCGGCTGGCCAGGCATTGATGACCGACTGCAGGAATTGCTCGGACAACTCAGGGTTGTCCAGCGCCCTGGCAATCAGTATCGCCCCCGCTATGGATGACAGGATGCGCAGCGATTCCTGGTACTTCTCGTCATGGTTTTCCCCCTCGACCAGTGCCATCAATGTGTCGATCAAACGGTCCACGCCTTGGGTAAAGGAACTGCTGACGGCACCGCCCGTGCGGGCAACATCGGCGGCCAATGCCGGAATGGGGCAGCCCTCGGTCCAGTTGTTCAGATGTCCTAACGTCAGGTAACCCTTAATGAGTTCGGGAATGGATTTGGCGTCTTGCCAGTCCTGGATGTTGGACTCGAACGTCCGGGTGACGGCCTCTGAAGCCAGCTGTTCCTTGCCGCCCGGAAACTGCCCGTAAAAACCGCCATGGGTCAGGCCAACGGAACGCGACAGTTCGCCAATGCCGATGCCGTCGATTCCTTTTTCCCGGTACAGCCGGGACGCGGCCGTGAGGATTGCCTCTTTGTTCGCGGCGGCCTGGTCTTTCGTGACTTTCATGAGACTGCTCCTGTAGCCCGTTTGGCTTCGCTGAGAGGCTGGCATTGATGATGCGCGTCATATAAAGTTGCTGCAATGGCTTTGTCGGCATCGACGCCAGTCTGGCGATCCCGGGCCGGTGGCTCAAGTCAAAAATCTATACGTGGACCTGACCCATGAAACGTAATGATCTGCGCAGTATCGATCTGAATTTGCTGGTGGTATTCGAAGCGCTCATCCAGGAACGCAACCTCACTCGCGCTGCTGAGCAGTTATCGCTGGGCCAGCCCGCTGTCAGCGCGGCACTGGTGCGACTGAGAAAGCTGTTCAACGATCCTTTGTTCGAGCGCATCGGTCGCCGCATGGTGCCCACCGCACGGGCATTGAGTGCGGCACAGACGCTGGGGCCGGCGCTGGATTCCGTTCGTAATGCGATCACCAATACCAAGGTTTAACCGGGCCGATCCCTTTTTTTGCCCTTAAACATGATAGTCATCATTATTGATGATAGCCAACTTCACTCCATTCGATTCGTCGTGACCTCGCGCGAGGCCGAGAATCCGGAAAATTCATAAATCGTCTGGCGGACACACCCCATGGAACAGTCACTCAAACCTTTGCGTTATCCCCTTGTCGCGTTGGCGCTGGTGGCGCTTGCCGCGTGTGAACGCGCGCCCAGTGCCGCGCCGGCTCCAGGGGCGCCGCACGTCACCGTCGCCAAAGTGCTTGAGCAGCCTATTACCGAGTGGGATGAAGTCACCGCTCGCCTGGAAGCGCCGGAAACAGTAGAGGTTCGTCCACGGGTTTCGGGCCAGATCGAACGCGTTGCCTTTACCGATGGCGCACTGGTGAAGAAGGGCGACTTGCTGTTCCAGATTGATCCACGTCCGTTCGAACATGAGGTGCATCGCATCGAAGCGCAGCTGCAACAGGCTCGCGCCACGCTGGTTCGTACCGGCAACGAAGCGCAGCGCGGCCAGCGGTTGTTGAGCAGCAACGCGATCTCCGCCGAGCTGGCCGACACCCGTACCACCACCGCGCAAGAAGCCAGGGCCGGCGTCGATGCCATTCAGGCGCAGCTGGATCTCGCGCGTTTGAACCTCAGCTTCACCCGCGTCACCGCGCCGATCACTGGCCGCGTCAGCCGTGCGGAAATCACCGCCGGCAACATCGTGACCGCCGACACCACAGCGCTGACCAGCGTGGTCTCCACCGACAAGGTCTACGCCTATTTCGATGCGGACGAGCGCATGTTCCTCAAATACAGCCTGCTTTCCCGCCAGGGCCAGCGCGGTCAAGCCACCCCGGTGTACATGGGCCTGTCGAACGAGGAGGGTAACAGCCACCTCGGGCAAATGAACTTTGTCGACAACCAGGTCAACCCGAAAACCGGCACCATCCGTGGCCGCGCGGTGTTTGATAACGCGGACGGTCAGTACACCCCCGGTCTGTATGCCCGATTGAAACTGGTGGGCAGCGCCGCCTATCCCGGCCTGCTGATCAAGGATGAAGCGGTGGGCACCGACCTCGGCAAAAAATTCGTGCTGGTGGTCGATCAGGACAACAAAGCCGTCTATCGCAGCGTCGATCTGGGACCGAAGCTTGAAGGCTTGCGCATCGTGCGCAGCGGCTTGCAGAAAGAAGATCGTATCGTCATCAACGGCCTGCAGCGCGTGCGGCCCGGCGCGGTCATCGATCCTCAGGATGCGCCGATGGCCAGCCCGGAAACGGTCGCCACACTGGCCCGCCAGCGTCAGGCCATCGATGCCTCCAATCAGCCGGCTTCCGCTAAATCACCTGCTCTGGTGAAAGCGGAAACCGCCGCTGCGCCTCGCGGATAAGGAGCCTCGACATGAAGTTCTCCCAGTTCTTTATCACGCGACCGATCTTCGCAGCGGTGCTGTCGCTGCTGATCCTGATCGCCGGCGCCATCTCGCTGTTCCAGTTGCCGATCAGCGAATACCCGGAAGTCGTGCCGCCGACCGTTGTGGTCCACGCAAACTATCCGGGCGCCAACCCGAAAGTCATCGGTGAAACCGTGGCCGCTCCGCTGGAGCAAGCCATCACCGGCGTCGAGAACATGCTGTACATGTCCTCGCAATCCACGGCTGACGGCCGGCTCACCCTTACGGTGACGTTCGCCTTGGGCACCGATCTGGACAACGCCCAGGTTCAAGTCCAGAACCGCGTGACCCGCACCGAGCCAAAACTTCCCGAAGAAGTGACGCGCATCGGCATCACCGTCGACAAGGCGTCACCCGAGCTGACGATGGTTGTGCACTTGACCTCGCCGGACAAGCGCTATGACATGCTGTACCTGTCCAACTACGCGATCCTCAACGTCAAGGATGAGCTGACTCGCCTGAACGGGATCGGCGACGTAAAGATGTTCGGTATCGGCGACTACTCGCTGCGTATCTGGCTCGATCCGAACAAGACCGCTTCACGCAACCTGACCGCGACAGACGTCGTCAACGCGGTGCGTGAACAGAACCGTCAAGTCGCGGCCGGGCAGCTGGGTTCGCCCCCTGCGCCCAATGCCACGAGTTTTCAGATGTCGATCAACTCTCAAGGGCGGCTGGTCAGCGAGGAAGAGTTTGAAAACGTGATCGTCCGCAGTGGCCCGGACGGTGAGATCACCCGCCTCAAAGACATTGCCCGGATTGAACTGGGTTCCAACCAATACGCTTTGCGCGCCTTGCTCAACAACCAGGAAGCGGTAGCGATGCCGATCTTCCAGCGCCCCGGTTCGAATGCGATCGACGTCTCCGACCAGGTACGGGAGACGATGGTCAGGCTCAAGCATAACTTCCCGGAAGGCATGGACTACGAGATCGTCTATGACCCGACCATCTTCGTCCGCAGTTCGATTGAAGCGGTGGTCCATACGCTGTTCGAAGCGCTGGTCCTGGTGGTGCTGGTGGTGATCCTGTTCCTGCAAACCTGGCGCGCCTCGATTATTCCGTTGGTGGCGGTGCCGGTGTCACTGATCGGTACGTTTGCGGTGATGCATTTGTTCGGCTTCTCGCTGAATGCCTTGTCGCTGTTCGGCCTGGTGCTGGCCATCGGTATCGTGGTCGACGATGCGATTGTGGTGGTGGAGAACGTCGAGCGAAACATCGAGTTGGGCCTCGATCCGATGGAGGCCACCAAAAAAGCCATGGGCGAAGTGACCGGACCGATCATCGCCACGGCGCTGGTGTTGTGTGCGGTGTTCGTGCCGGCGGCGTTCATCTCCGGGCTGACAGGACAGTTCTATAAACAGTTCGCGTTGACCATTGCCATCTCCACGGTGATCTCGGCGTTCAACTCCCTGACCTTGTCACCGGCGTTGGCGGCGGTGTTGCTCAAGGCCCATGGCGCCCCGAAAGACCGTTTCTCCAAAGTGCTGGACCGCATGCTCGGCGGTTGGCTGTTCAAGCCGTTCAACCGTGTCTTCGAAAAGGCCAGCCATGGCTATGTGATTGGCGTGGCCAAAATCATTCGCGGCAGCAGTGTGGCCTTGTTGGTGTACGCCGGTCTGATAGCCATGACCTACATGGGGTTCAGCACCACGCCGACCGGTTTCGTGCCGACCCAGGACAAAAAGTACCTGGTGACCTTCGCGCAACTGCCGGATGCCGCGAGCCTTGATCGCACGGAATCGGTGATTCGCCGCATGAGCACCATCGCCATGAACGAGCCGGGCTTCGACAGCGCCGTCGCATTCCCCGGGCTGTCGATCAACGGTTTCACCAACAGCCCGAACGCCGGCATCGCGTTCATCGGCTTGAGTTCTTTCGATGAGCGTAAAGACCCGAGCCTCTCGGCCCGCGCGATTTCCGCCTCGCTCAACGCCAAGTTTGGTGGCATTCAGGACGCCTACATCGCCGTATTCCCGCCACCGCCGGTGCAAGGCCTGGGCACCATCGGCGGCTTCCGTCTGCAGATCGAAGACCGCGGCAACCTGGGTTATGACGAGCTGTATAAAGAGACGATGAACATCATCGCCAAGAGCCGTAGCGTTCCGGAACTGGCCAACCTGTTCACCAGTTACACCGTCAACGTGCCACAAGTCGAAGCTGCAATTGACCGGGAAAAAGCCAAGACTCACGGGGTGAAGATCAACGATATCTTCGACACCTTGCAGGTGTACCTGGGCTCGCTGTACGCCAACGACTTCAACCGTTTCGGCCGGACCTATCAGGTCAACGTGCAGGCCGAGCAACAGTTCCGCCAGGAGCCTGAACAGATCGGCCAGTTGAAGGTGCGCAATGATCGCGGCGAGATGATTCCGCTGGCCACGTTCGTCAAGGTCAGCCCGACATCAGGCCCTGACCGGGTCTCGCACTACAACGGTTTCCTCACCGCAGAAATCAACGGCAGTGCCGCCCCCGGCTACAGCTCCGGCCAGGCACAGGCCGCCATCGAAAAACTGCTGAAGGCAGAATTGCCCAACGGCATGACCTACGAGTGGACCGACCTGACCTACCAGCAGATCTTGTCCGGCAACACAGCCCTGCTGGTATTCCCGCTCTGCGTGCTGTTGGCGTTCCTGGTGCTGGCTGCGCTGTATGAAAGCTGGAGCCTGCCATTGGCGGTGATCTTGATCGTGCCGATGACCCTGCTGTCGGCGATTGCCGGGGTGATCATTTCCAAGGGCGACAACAACATCTTTACCCAGATCGGCCTGATCGTGCTGGTCGGCCTGGCTTGCAAGAACGCGATCCTGATCGTCGAGTTCGCCAAGGACAAACAGGACCAGGGTCTGTCGCCGCTGGAGGCAGTACTGGAAGCCTGCCGCATGCGTCTGCGGCCGATTCTGATGACGTCCTTCGCGTTCATCATGGGTGTGATTCCATTGGTGACGTCCACGGGCGCGGGCTCGGAAATGCGTCGTGCGATGGGTGTCGCGGTGTTCTCCGGAATGCTCGGTGTGACCTTCTTCGGGTTGCTGCTGACGCCAGTGTTCTTCGTTTTGATCCGTCGCTACATCGAGCGCAAACAATCGCGCAAGCAAGCCAGCGCGCTGAACCTGGAGGTGCAACCATGAACGCCTTGAAGCTTTTTATACCCAGCCTTCTGGTGACTGCGCTAGCCGCCTGCACGGTGGGACCGGATTACAAGTCCCCGGATACAGCGCCGGCCCATATCGTCTCGGCCCAGGCGGCCAACTACGATCAATCGCGTTTTGAAACGGTGTGGTGGCAGCAGTTCGATGACCCCACGCTCAACCAGTTGGTGAGCAAATCCCTGGAAGGCAACCGCGACTTGCGCGTCGCGTTTGCCCGCTGGAAAGCGGCCCGGGCGATTCGTGACGACATCAGCAACGACAATCTGCCGGTCGTCACCACCCGCGTCAGCAGTCAGCAGGGCAAGTCGCAAGTGCCGGGCCAGACCGACACCCGAGTCAATATCGAGCGTTACGATCTGGGCCTGGACATGGCGTGGGAAGTCGATCTGTTTGGCCGGATCCAGCGCCAACTGGAATCCAGCAACGCCCAGGAAGATGCTGCGGCGGCAGACCTGTATCAGCTTCGCGTGACGATGATCGCCGAGCTGGTGGATGCCTACGGCCAATTGCGCGGCGCGCAGCTGCGGGAAAAAATCGCCCTGGCAAACCTGAAGAATCAGCAGGACTCGCGCACCGTGACGGTCAGCCTGCGCGACGCGGGCGTGGGCAACGAACTCGACGTGGTGCGTGCCGACGCACGTTTGGCGGCTGTCGAGGCGACTGTTCCGCAACTGCAAGCGGAGCAGGTGCGGCAGAAAAACCGCATCGCCACACTCCTGGGTGAACGCCCGGATACATTGAGCGTGTCGTTGACTCCCGCCGAGTTGCCCGCTATCGCCAAAGCACTGCCGATCGGTGATCCCGCCGAGTTGTTGCGCCGGCGTCCCGATGTGCTAGCCGCCGAGCGCAGACTGGCTTCTGCGACGGCAGATATTGGCGTGGCCACCGCCGACCTGTTCCCGAGGGTGAGCTTGAGCGGATTCCTTGGTTTCACCGCTGGCCGCGGTTCGCAGATTGGCGCCAGCGCGGCCAGAGCCTGGGGGTTGGGACCGAGCATTACCTGGGCGGCATTTGACCTGGGCAGCGTACGGGCGCGCATTCGGGGTGCCGACGCCAATGCTGAAGGCGCCTTGGCCACC